>NZ_VCHQ01000068.1 GCF_005860775.1 Klebsiella indica | reverse complement strand
GCGCTGAAGCGCGTCGCAACTGCTCTTTAACAATTTATCAGACAATCTGTGTGGGCACTCAAAGTGACATGGATTCTTAATGTCTTCGGACAATAAATGAACACCAAGTCTCTGAGTGAACACGTAATTCATTACGAAGTTTAATTCACGAGCATCAAACTTAAATTGAAGAGTTTGATCATGGCTCAGATTGAACGCTGGCGGCAGGCCTAACACATGCAAGTCGAACGGTAGCACAGAGAGCTTGCTCTCGGGTGACGAGTGGCGGACGGGTGAGTAATGTCTGGGAAACTGCCCGATGGAGGGGGATAACTACTGGAAACGGTAGCTAATACCGCATAACGTCGCAAGACCAAAGAGGGGGACCTTAGGGCCTCTTGCCATCGGATGTGCCCAGATGGGATTAGCTTGTTGGTGAGGTAACGGCTCACCAAGGCGACGATCCCTAGCTGGTCTGAGAGGATGACCAGCCACACTGGAACTGAGACACGGTCCAGACTCCTACGGGAGGCAGCAGTGGGGAATATTGCACAATGGGCGCAAGCCTGATGCAGCCATGCCGCGTGTATGAAGAAGGCCTTCGGGTTGTAAAGTACTTTCAGCGGGGAGGAAGGGGTTAAGGTTAATAACCTTAGCCATTGACGTTACCCGCAGAAGAAGCACCGGCTAACTCCGTGCCAGCAGCCGCGGTAATACGGAGGGTGCAAGCG
>NZ_VCHQ01000067.1 GCF_005860775.1 Klebsiella indica | reverse complement strand
GGTCGGGGCTTCTCATCCCCCCCGGCGTGTGCGATATACAAAAAAGAGCCCGTACCTGGTACGTCAGACTGCTGACAAAGTCCTGGCTGAAAAGTCAGGACTTTGATCTAATAAGGTCAGTGCAATAAACGGACTGACCGCCATGCTCAGAGAACCCTCCCCACAGCAGTACCAGTTTGAAACCATCACCCTCGACGAACTCGTTCCCGGGGACCATCTGGTCCGCAAAATCGATGCCGTCATCGACTTTGAATTTATTCGCGATGCTGTGGCTCATCTCTACTGCCCCGATAATGGCAGGCCCGCCATTGACCCCGTCCGCCTGATTAAGATGATGCTGCTGGGCTACCTCTTCGGTATCCCCTCTGAGCGTCGCCTGGTCAAAGAAATCCAGGTCAACGTGGCCTACCGCTGGTTCCTGCGTATGGGCCTGACGGAGAAAGTCCCGGATGCTTCCACCCTCAGTCAGAACCGTATCCGCCGCTTTAACGGCAGCGATGTCTTCCGGCAGATTTTTGACCATATCGTGGAGCAGGCGCTGGGTCAGGGGATGGCTAATGGCCGGGTCCTCTATACCGACAGCACCCATCTGAAGGCAGATGCTAATCCGCGTAAAGCAGTGAATGAACTGCGCCCGGAGGGCGTCAGCGAATACTTCGCGGAGCTGAACGCCGCGGTGGAGGCCGACAGGAAACAGCACGAAAAAAAGCCGCTGCCCGGCGTAAAAAAGACGCCCGGAAGCGCAGCCGTCGTTAAGAACACCAAAGTGAGCACCACCGACCCGGAAAGCGGCTTCATGCACCGGGAAGGCAAGCCGAAGGGGTTCTTCTGGCTGGACCACCGGACGGTGGACGGGAAACACGGCATCATTATGGACACGCACGTGACGCCGGGTAATGTGCACGACAGCCAGCCGTTCATCGGGCGGCTGAAGCGCCAGACGGAGCGGTTCGGACTGGAGACGGTGGCGGTGGGCGTGGACGCAGGGTACTTCACGGCAGCGGTGTGTCATCTGACGCAGGAGACGGGCATCGCGCTGGTGCCGGGGTACCGGAGGCCAAATAAAGGACAGAATGAATACCAGAAAAAGCAGTTTACGTATGACCCACAGAAGGATGTGTATGTGTGTCCGGCAGGAGAGGAACTGAACTACGGCACGACAGACCGTAACGGGTACCGGCATTACCGGTCGGACAAAGCGGTGTGCGCGGAGTGCCCATGTCGGGCTAAATGCACAACAAACAGACAGATGCAGAAAACGATAACGCGGCACGTGTGGGAAGAGGCGAAAGAGAAAGCGAACGCGCTGCGGCTGACGAAATGGGGTAAAAAAGTGTACGCGAGGCGCAAGGAAACGGTGGAGAGAAGCTTCGCGGACGCGAAACAGCATCACGGTCACCGGTATGCACGGTTCCGTGGCCTGATGAAAGTGCAGATGCAGTGTCTGCTGGCGGCGACAGCGCAGAATATGAAGAAGTTGGCGCTTCTGGCGCTTTTTTACTGGCTGTTAATGGTGCAGAAAGGGCAGTCAGGAAGACCCGTAACGTCATCAGGATGGCAAAACGCCATGATGGGGTGATAAGCGAAAAAAATCGCGATCGCGACCTGTGGTCGCTACAAAAGAAGAACCCCATGCAAAAATATGGGGTTCGTCAGCAATCTGTGGCTGCCTGAAAGGGCAGCCTGTTGCTCCTTCGTCCCCGCTTTCTGCTACAATCTCCACCCCGTTCGAAGATTGAGCAAAATACTCCCATG
>NZ_VCHQ01000066.1 GCF_005860775.1 Klebsiella indica | reverse complement strand
GCGTTGTTCCGTACTCGCGATGCTCATGGACATTCAGTCCACTGTGCTCGCTGCGTGCGGTACGCCTTGTCTTCACATCGCTCACATCACCTTTTACAGTGTCATCTTCTGATTGCGATAATTTGAGAGACCCGAACACACTTATTCAGTGTGTCGTTTCAATTTTCAGCTTGATCCAGATTTTTAAAGAGCAAATATCTCAAACGTCACCCGAAGATGAGTTTTGAGATATCATCGGTTGTGCCTTTCACTCACGAACCAGCAAGTGGCGTCCCCTAGGGGATTCGAACCCCTGTTGCCGCCGTGAAAGGGCGGAGTCCTAACCGCTAGACGAAGGGGACACAAAGTGTCTCGACTTCGCAGCCGTCTTGCTTCTTACTTTTCATCAGACAATCTGTGTGAGCACTGCAAAGGCAGGTTCTTCAGGTAAGGAGGTGATCCAACCGCAGGTTCCCCTACGGTTACCTTGTTACGACTTCACCCCAGTCATGAATCACAAAGTGGTAAGCGCCCTCCCGAAGGTTAAGCTACCTACTTCTTTTGCAACCCACTCCCATGGTGTGACGGGCGGTGTGTACAAGGCCCGGGAACGTATTCACCGTGGCATTCTGATCCACGATTACTAGCGATTCCGACTTCGTGGAGTCGAGTTGCAGACTCCAGTCCGGACTACGACGCACTTTATGAGGTCCGCTTGCTCTCGCGAGGTCGCTTCTCTTTGTATGCGCCATTGTAGCACGTGTGTAGCCCTGGTCGTAAGGGCCATGATGACTTGACGTCATCCCCACCTTCCTCCAGTTTATCACTGGCAGTCTCCTTTGAGTTCCCGGCCKRACCGCTGGCAACAAAGGATAAGGGTTGCGCTCGTTGCGGGACTTAACCCAACATTTCACAACACGAGCTGACGACAGCCATGCAGCACCTGTCTCACAGTTCCCGAAGGCACATTCTCATCTCTGAAAACTTCTGTGGATGTCAAGACCAGGTAAGGTTCTTCGCGTTGCATCGAATTAAACCACATGCTCCACCGCTTGTGCGGGCCCCCGTCAATTCATTTGAGTTTTAACCTTGCGGCCGTACTCCCCAGGCGGTCGACTTAACGCGTTAGCTCCGGAAGCCACGCCTCAAGGGCACAACCTCCAAGTCGACATCGTTTACAGCGTGGACTACCAGGGTATCTAATCCTGTTTGCTCCCCACGCTTTCGCACCTGAGCGTCAGTCTTTGTCCAGGGGGCCGCCTTCGCCACCGGTATTCCTCCAGATCTCTACGCATTTCACCGCTACACCTGGAATTCTACCCCCCTCTACAAGACTCCAGCCTGACAGTTTCGAATGCAGTTCCCGGGTTGAGCCCGGGGATTTCACATCCGACTTGTCAGACCGCCTGCGTGCGCTTTACGCCCAGTAATTCCGATTAACGCTTGCACCCTCCGTATTACCGCGGCTGCTGGCACGGAGTTAGCCGGTGCTTCTTCTGCGGGTAACGTCAATCAGTAAGGTTATTAACCTCACCGCCTTCCTCCCCGCTGAAAGTACTTTACAACCCGAAGGCCTTCTTCATACACGCGGCATGGCTGCATCAGGCTTGCGCCCATTGTGCAATATTCCCCACTGCTGCCTCCCGTAGGAGTCTGGACCGTGTCTCAGTTCCAGTGTGGCTGGTCATCCTCTCAGACCAGCTAGGGATCGTCGCCTTGGTGAGCCGTTACCYCACCAACAAGCTAATCCCATCTGGGCACATCCGATGGCAAGAGGCCCTAAGGTCCCCCTCTTTGGTCTTGCGACRTTATGCGGTATTAGCTACCGTTTCCAGTAGTTATCCCCCTCCATCGGGCAGTTYCCCAGACATTACTCACCCGTCCGCCACTCGTCACCCGAGAGCAAGCTCTCTGTGCTACCGTTCGACTTGCATGTGTTAGGCCTGCCGCCAGCGTTCAATCTGAGCCATGATCAAACTCTTCAATTTAAGTTTGATGCTCGTGAATTAAACTTCGTAATGAATTACGTGTTCACTCAGAGACTTGGTATTCATTTATTGTCCGAAGACRTTAAGAATCCATGTCACTTTGAGTGCCCACACAGATTGTCTGATAAATTGTTAAAGAGCAGTTGCGACGCGCTTCAGCGCTCTGTCGCGAGGTGGCGTATTATACGCTTTCCTCATTCAGAGTCAAGCGTTAATTTTTGCTTTTCCCTGTCGGCTTTTACGGTGACTTTTCACCGCTTAACCCCGCTGACCCGGCGGCTTGCGTGCCGTTGTTC
>NZ_VCHQ01000065.1 GCF_005860775.1 Klebsiella indica | reverse complement strand
ATCGTGAGCTGGCCGATAAAGGTGGCGTGGATGCGTTGATAAATCGTAGCCGTCGCGCTCCTAACCTTAAAAACCGAACCGATGAGGCCACTGAGCGGGCTGTTGTTGATTATGCTGTGGCATTCCCGGCTCACGGCCAGCACAGGAGCAGTAACGAGCTGCGTAAACAGGGCATTTTTATCTCCGGCAGTGGTGTCCGTTCTGTCTGGTTACGTCATAACCTTGAGAACTTCAAAAAACGCCTGAAAGCACTGGAAGAGAAAGTGGCCCGCGATGGCATTGAACTGACTGACAGCCAGATCGCCGCACTGGAGCGTAAAGCCAGTGATGACGAAGCCTGTGGTGAGATTGAAACCGCTCATCCGGGTTATCTGGGTTCACAGGACACGTTCTATGTGGGCAACCTGAAAGGCGTCGGGCGTATCTATCAGCAGACATTCGTTGATACATACTCGAAAGTGGCTCACTGCAAGCTCTACGTCACTAAAACACCGATTACAGCGGCTGATTTACTGAATGATCGTGTGCTGCCATTTTATGAGTATCAGGGTCTGCCGATGTTGAGGATACTGACCGACAGAGGCACTGAGTTCTGCGGCAAAGTGGAGCAGCATGATTACCAGCTTTATCTGGCGATAAATGACATTGAGCATACGAAAACGAAGGCAATGTCACCGCAGACCAACGGCATCTGCGAGCGGTTCCATAAAACGATACTGAACGAGTTTTATCAGGTGACGTTCCGCAAAAAGTTATATGGCGATCTTGAAGCATTACAATCGGATCTTGATGAATGGCTGGCTCACTATAATAATGAGCGAACCCATCAGGGGAAAATGTGTTGCGGCCGGACGCCAATAGAAACGTTACTTGATGGAAAACGCATCTGGGCTGAGAAAAATTTAAGCCAGATGTAATCTGACAGATACCTGTATAAATAACCGGTAACTGTCAGATCAGGTCTGAGYTWWTACAGTTCTCAAGGTTATGACGTAACCAGACAGAACGGACACCACTGCCGGAGATAAAAATGCCCTGTTTACGCAGCTCGTTACTGCTCCTGTGCTGGCCGTGAGCCGGGAATGCCACAGCATAATCAACAACAGCCCGCTCAGTGGCCTCATCGGTTCGGTTTTTAAGGTTAGGAGCGCGACGGCTACGATTTATCAACGCATCCACGCCACCTTTATCGGCCAGCTCACGATAACGATAAAACGTATCGCGGGAGACGCCCATGATTTTGCAGGCCTTCGACACGTTGCTGAGTTCTTCAGCCAGATTGAGCAAACCGGCTTTGTGTTTGATAACGGGATTGGTAGTATGAAGCATGAGAGTTACCTCGTGTTTTGTATAAGGATTCGACACCCATATCAAAACCGGTAACTCTCAACCTTTCAAGGCCATGTGTCAGATCAAGTCGCGACTAATACACACTATCATATTGATAGTATTAACTAATATTCTGTTTCAACTACCTACATGCC
>NZ_VCHQ01000064.1 GCF_005860775.1 Klebsiella indica | reverse complement strand
CTACCGCGAAGGTCATATAAAGGAAGCGGGCTGCTGGGCCCATGCCCGCCGAAAGATCCATGATGTGCATATCCGCACTCCGTCGGCCCTGACGGAAGAAGCGCTGAAACGGATCGGCGAGTTGTATGCTATCGAAGCGGATATAAGGGGAATGCCAGCAGAACAGCGGGTTGCCGAACGCCAGTTGAAAACGAAAGCGCTTCTTAAATCACTGGAAAACTGGCTGCGTGAAAAGATGAAAACCCTGTCGCGACACTCAGAACTGGCGAAGGCGTTCGCTTATGCCCTGAATCAGTGGCAAGCGTTGATGTACTACGCAGACAACGGCTGGGCTGAAGCGGGTAGAGTAGAGATGTGGCGCGGTGGTTTTAGTTCAGGCATATCTGTTAATCCACCTCTTTCGATTGGTGGTGCCTTACTGTCCTGAGCGTGACTCCGTTTCCACATCCCTCTCATCGAACCGGACTTGCGGATTTCCCGCATCCGGCTCTCTTGCAGCACATCAGACCTTCGCGTTCGGGCGGTTACGGGGGAGATCCAGCAGGCGTATCAGTCCTAACTGCTCGTACAGGTACTGGTCGGGATACTGGCGATATCCCGTTCCCCGCTGACCTTTTCTTCTCTGTAACCAGATCCTGACCCGTCTCGCCGTATAGATATCAATGTCACGGTAAATCTGTAACACTGGTCCCTGATTGAAATAACTGGCCCAACCCCTGAGAAGCGGGTTTAACCTTTCAGCTCTTTCAGCTATGGGGGTACAGTTCCAGCGTGACGTAGTCTGGGCGTGTATTTCCTGTTTGAGCCGTTTGATCGCTTTTCGGGATATTGCGGTTCCCCAGTAGGGGCGCCCACCTTTGCCATAAAATCGGCCAATGGTATATCCGAGAAAATCAAAATTCCCTTCAGGTAGAACGACCAGCCGGGTTTTACTTTCGTTAACGATCAGCCCCAGCCGTTCCATCAGGCGCTTCATCCTTGTCATGGCCTGTTCTCCGGTTCCCCTTTTACACAATATCACCAGATCGTCGGCATAATTGACGATTTCGCTGTTCTTCTCCCAGAAAGGAGTCCCGCTATTCCATGCCAGAATAAATCGCCTGAAATAGAGGTTTCCCAGCAACGGACTTATTGGCGAGCCCTGTGCTGTTCCACGATGAGTGTTACGGGCAACTGTGGTCCGGATTTCGACACCCTGTCTGGTCCGTTCCACTACCGGGGCTCTGAGCCACTGGCGGATTATCCCAAGTACGCTTCCGTCAGTTATCCTCCGGGCGATGCATTTCATCAGTTGCCCATGAGGGATCGTACTGAAGTAGTCAGATAAATCCGCATCAACGACTTCTCTGGCGAAGCGTTCAGAGATGCTAAAGTAGACTCTGCGTATCGCCATTTTTGCGTCGATGTGACTTCTGAAGCCGTACTGCCGTGGGGGCAGATCGGTGTCGAAAACGGGGTTAATAACGAGCAACACCGCCGTCTGAACCACTCTGTCCTTTATTGTCGGGATACTCAACGGGCGTTGTCCGCCGTTGGCTTTGGGGATCCATACACGCAACAGGGGCGAGCACTGGTACTGTTTAGTGCTTAGCTCCTGCTTTAATCTTCGCAGCCACTGTCCTAAACCCTGTTGTTCGATGGTGGCGAAGGACGCACCGTCCGCGCCGGGGGCTCCCCGGTTTAGACGGCATCGCCTGTAAGCCTCCACGAGAACATCCGGGCGGCAAACCTTATCCCACAGACTGTGGAATTTAGCCGTTGCGTTACTCTTTGCTTTCGCCTGTAGTGTCTTCTGCAGGTTCTGAACCGATTCGAGCGGAGTTGTTAGGCTGATGCCAATCCCCGGGCTCTTCCTGCTTGGTACACTGGTACTGCAACAGGGGGCCTTCGCTCCTCTGACATTACTCAGTATCATAACTACTACGCCCCCATCCGCCATCCATAACGACCGACTCAGCCCCTCACGAGGCGTCGTTGCCCGTCTGCCGGACGAACATCGTTATGGACTTCCCTTGTTGCACGATCGATCAATCGTTATGCGTGCTGTCACCACTACCCCGGTGGGTATGACCGGTGCTTTTCTCACTCTCTTCTCGGTCATCGTCGGCCTTCCCCGTTATTATGGCGTGTCGGCACCCACGACGGCATTTCGAGGCCTGCTCAGTGTTCACTCACGTTACGGCCCGCATAACCCGTTGACTTCCTTAAGAAGCCGTTTCAGGGAGAGCTTCAGCCCATTTGTTACCTCCTGGACCGCCCCCTGTACTTCCGGCCGGAGCGAGAGTTAGCCGGGTCGGACTTTCACCGACGGAAAGATCGTGCCTTGCAAGGCACACAYAATAACRYAGCTGAGCGCGCGCTACGAGCGGTCTGTCTTGGCAAGAAAAACTATATCTTCTTCGGCAGCGATCATGGTGGCGAGCGTGGGGCCCTGCTGTATGGTCTGATCGGAACGTGCAGACTGAATGGCATCGATCCGGAAGCCTACCTCAGATATATCCTGAGCGTGCTGCCAGAGTGGCCATCGAACAAAGTGGCAGAACTTCTGCCATGGAACGTAGATCTCACCAATAAATAGCCGTCAATACGGCACTCACTTTACGCTTACTAACCTGAATCGTTGCGCACGATGAGTTCTTCTTCTTTAATGGCGTTATCAAAACAACTCTGCTGACTGGTGCGCCACTCTCTGCAGTCAATAAGGT
>NZ_VCHQ01000063.1 GCF_005860775.1 Klebsiella indica | reverse complement strand
CCTTACGACCAGGGCTACACACGTGCTACAATGGCATATACAAAGAGAAGCGACCTCGCGAGAGCAAGCGGACCTCATAAAGTATGTCGTAGTCCGGACTGGAGTCTGCAACTCGACTCCACGAAGTCGGAATCGCTAGTAATCGTGGATCAGAATGCCACGGTGAATACGTTCCCGGGCCTTGTACACACCGCCCGTCACACCATGGGAGTGGGTTGCAAAAGAAGTAGGTAGCTTAACCTTCGGGAGGGCGCTTACCACTTTGTGATTCATGACTGGGGTGAAGTCGTAACAAGGTAACCGTAGGGGAACCTGCGGTTGGATCACCTCCTTACCTTAAAGAACCTGCCTTTGCAGTGCTCACACAGATTGTCTGATGAAAAACGAGCAGTAAAAACCTCTACAGGCTTGTAGCTCAGGTGGTTAGAGCGCACCCCTGATAAGGGTGAGGTCGGTGGTTCAAGTCCACTCAGGCCTACCAGATTTTCCCTGAATACTGCGTTGTGAAATGACTCACATACTTTAAGTATGCTTCGTCATTCCACGCCTTGTCTCAGGAAAAATCATCGGTAAGAGGTTCTGACTGTACTGTATGGGGCTATAGCTCAGCTGGGAGAGCGCCTGCTTTGCACGCAGGAGGTCTGCGGTTCGATCCCGCATAGCTCCACCATACTGTAGACGGTATCAAGAAAACTTCAGAGTGTACCTGAAAAGGTATGCTGCGAAGTTTTGCTCTTTAAAAATCTGGATCAAGCTGAAAATTGAAACGACACACTGAATAAGTGTGTTCGGGTCTCTCAAATTATCGCAATCAGAAGATGACACTGTAAAAGGTGATGTGAGCGATGTGAAGACAAGGCGTACCGCACGCAGCGAGCGCAGTGGACTGAATGTCCATGAGCATCGCGAGTACGGAACAACGCAGTATTCACGTCGCGCAACAAGCCGGACAGAATAAAACATCTTCGGGTTGTGAGGTTAAGCGACTAAGCGTACACGGTGGATGCCCTGGCAGTCAGAGGCGATGAAGGACGTGCTAATCTGCGAAAAGCGYCGGTAAGGTGATATGAACCGTTATAACCGGCGATGTCCGAATGGGGAAACCCAGTGYRATTCGTCACACTATCGTTAGCTGAATACATAGGCTAACGAGGCGAACCGGGGGAACTGAAACATCTCAGTACCCCGAGGAAAAGAAATCAACCGAGATTCCCCCAGTAGCGGCGAGCGAACGGGGAGGAGCCCGGAGTCTGAATCAGCATGTGTGTTAGTGGAAGCGTCTGGAAAGGCGCACGGTACAGGGTGAAAGTCCCGTACACAAAAATGCAGGTGCTGTGAACTCGAAGAGTAGGGCGGGACACGTGTTATCCTGTCTGAATATGGGGGGACCATCCTCCAAGGCTAAATACTCCTGACTGACCGATAGTGAACCAGTACCGTGAGGGAAAGGCGAAAAGAACCCCGGCGAGGGGAGTGAAAAAGAACCTGAAACCGTGTACGTACAAGCAGTGGGAGCCCCACCACCAAAGCATTCTCTGGTGTTGAAGGCCCTGCAGAGCAGCATCGCGGTGGCGGAGCGTCGTATGCGACGCCCAACACACAAAACAAGCGGTGAATGCTTTGGGGTGGGGTGACTGCGTACCTTTTGTATAATGGGTCAGCGACTTATATTCTGTAGCAAGGTTAACCGTATAGGGGAGCCGAAGGGAAACCGAGTCTTAACCGGGCGTTAAGTTGCAGGGTATAGACCCGAAACCCGGTGATCTAGCCATGGGCAGGTTGAAGGTTGGGTAACACTAACTGGAGGACCGAACCGACTAATGTTGAAAAATTAGCGGATGACCTGTGGCTGGGGGTGAAAGGCCAATCAAACCGGGAGATAGCTGGTTCTCCCCGAAAGCTATTTAGGTAGCGCCTCGTGAATTCATCTCCGGGGGTAGAGCACTGTTTCGGCYAGGGGGCCATCCCGGCTTACCAACCCGATGCAAACTGCGAATACCGGAGAATGTTATCACGGGAGACACACGGCGGGTGCTAACGTCCGTCGTGAAGAGGGAAACAACCCAGACCGCCAGCTAAGGTCCCAAAGTCATGGTTAAGTGGGAAACGATGTGGGAAGGCCCAGACAGCCAGGATGTTGGCTTAGAAGCAGCCATCATTTAAAGAAAGCGTAATAGCTCACTGGTCGAGTCGGCCTGCGCGGAAGATGTAACGGGGCTAAACCATGCACCGAAGCTGCGGCAGCGACACGKATVHSTTCGTTGGGTAGGGGAGCGTTCTGTAAGCCGTWGAAGGTGKSCTGTGAGGSHTGCTGGAGGTATCAGAAGTGCGAATGCTGACATAAGTAACGATAAAGCGGGTGAAAAGCCCGCTCGCCGGAAGACCAAGGGTTCCTGTCCAACGTTAATCGGGGCAGGGTGAGTCGACCCCTAAGGCGAGGCCGAAAGGCGTAGTCGATGGGAAACAGGTTAATATTCCTGTACTTGGTGTTACTGCGAAGGGGGGACGGAGAAGGCTATGTCGGCCGGGCGACGGTTGTCCCGGTTTAAGCRTGCAGGTGTGTGCTCCAGGCAAATCCGGTGCACTTTAACACTGAGGCGTGATGACGAGGCACTACGGTGCTG
>NZ_VCHQ01000062.1 GCF_005860775.1 Klebsiella indica | reverse complement strand
TTCCTGTACTTGGTGTTACTGCGAAGGGGGGACGGAGAAGGCTATGTCGGCCGGGCGACGGTTGTCCCGGTTTAAGCGTGCAGGTGTGTGCTCCAGGCAAATCCGGTGCACTTTAACACTGAGGCGTGATGACGAGGCACTACGGTGCTGAAGTGACAAATGCCCTGCTTCCAGGAAAAGCCTCTAAGCATCAGGTAACACGAAATCGTACCCCAAACCGACACAGGTGGTCAGGTAGAGAATACCAAGGCGCTTGAGAGAACTCGGGTGAAGGAACTAGGCAAAATGGTGCCGTAACTTCGGGAGAAGGCACGCTGATATGTAGGTGAAGTGATTTACTCATGGAGCTGAAATCAGTCGAAGATACCAGCTGGCTGCAACTGTTTATTAAAAACACAGCACTGTGCAAACACGAAAGTGGACGTATACGGTGTGACGCCTGCCCGGTGCCGGAAGGTTAATTGATGGGGTTATCCCTCGGGAGAAGCTCTTGATCGAAGCCCCGGTAAACGGCGGCCGTAACTATAACGGTCCTAAGGTAGCGAAATTCCTTGTCGGGTAAGTTCCGACCTGCACGAATGGCGTAATGATGGCCAGGCTGTCTCCACCCGAGACTCAGTGAAATTGAACTCGCTGTGAAGATGCAGTGTACCCGCGGCAAGACGGAAAGACCCCGTGAACCTTTACTATAGCTTGACACTGAACACTGGTCCTTGATGTGCAGGATAGGTGGGAGGCTTTGAAGTGTGGACGCCAGTCTGCATGGAGCCGCCCTTGAAATACCACCCTTTAATGGCTGGTGTTCTAACGTGGGCCCGTAATCCGGGTTGCGGACAGTGTCTGGTGGGTAGTTTGACTGGGGCGGTCTCCTCCTAAAGAGTAACGGAGGAGCACGAAGGTCAGCTAATCCTGGTCGGACATCAGGAGGTTAGTGCAATGGCATAAGCTGGCTTGACTGCGAGCGTGACGGCGCGAGCAGGTGCGAAAGCAGGTCATAGTGATCCGGTGGTTCTGAATGGAAGGGCCATCGCTCAACGGATAAAAGGTACTCCGGGGATAACAGGCTGATACCGCCCAAGAGTTCATATCGACGGCGGTGTTTGGCACCTCGATGTCGGCTCATCACATCCTGGGGCTGAAGTAGGTCCCAAGGGTATGGCTGTTCGCCATTTAAAGTGGTACGCGAGCTGGGTTTAGAACGTCGTGAGACAGTTCGGTCCCTATCTGCCGTGGGCGCTGGAGAACTGAGGGGGGCTGCTCCTAGTACGAGAGGACCGGAGTGGACGCATCACTGGTGTTCGGGTTGTCATGCCAATGGCACTGCCCGGTAGCTAAATGCGGAAGAGATAAGTGCTGAAAGCATCTAAGCACGAAACTTGCCCCGAGATGAGTTCTCCCTGAGACTTAGAGTCTCCTGAAGGAACGTTAAAGACGATGACGTTGATAGGCCGGGTGTGTAAGCGCAGCGATGCGTTGAGCTAACCGGTACTAATGAACCGTGAGGCTTAACCTTACAACGCCGAAGATGTTTTGGCGGTGAGAGACAGAGACAATATTCAGCTTAGATTCAGAGTCCGAAGGATTTTGCGCTGAGACAAGGCGGCAAACGCAGCGACGGAAGGAGCATACACGGGTATGTGACTGACGTTCGCCAGAGCAGCCAACGCAGTATCAGCACAAAAGACACAGGACAGAGCACAAAGAATTTGCCTGGCGGCCGTAGCGCGGTGGTCCCACCTGACCCCATGCCGAAC
>NZ_VCHQ01000086.1 GCF_005860775.1 Klebsiella indica | reverse complement strand
CCCTCCGGGCCGTTGCTCCGCAACGTTCAAATCCGCTCCCGGCGGATTTGTCCTCCTCAGGAGAGCGCTCACCGACAAACAACAAATAAAGCAAAAGGCCCAGTCTTTCGACTGAGCCCTTTGCTTTATTTGATGCCTGGCAGTTCCCTACTCTCGCATGGGGAGACCCCACACTACCATCGGCGCTACGGCGTTTCACTTCTGAGTTCGGCATGGGGTCAGGTGGGACCACCGCGCTACGGCCGCCAGGCAAATTCTTTGTGCTCTGTCCTGTGTCTTTTGCGCTGATACTGCGTTGGCTGCTCTGGCGAACGTCAGTCACATACCCGTGTATGCTCCTTCCGTCGCTGCGTTTGCCGCCTTGTCTCAGCGCAAAATCCTTCGGACTCTGAATCTAAGCTGAATATTGTCTCTCAAATCGCCAAAACATCTTCGGCGTTGTAAGGTTAAGCCTCACGGTTCATTAGTACCGGTTAGCTCAACGCATCGCTGCGCTTACACACCCGGCCTATCAACGTCATCGTCTTTAACGTTCCTTCAGGAGACTCTAAGTCTCAGGGAGAACTCATCTCGGGGCAAGTTTCGTGCTTAGATGCTTTCAGCACTTATCTCTTCCGCATTTAGCTACCGGGCAGTGCCATTGGCATGACAACCCGAACACCAGTGATG
>NZ_VCHQ01000084.1 GCF_005860775.1 Klebsiella indica | reverse complement strand
TTTCAGTTCCCCCGGTTCGCCTCGTTTGACTATGTATTCATCAAACGATGATGCACCGTAATGCACCGGGTTTCCCCATTCGGACATCGCCGGGTCAAGGGTTCATATCACCTCGCCGGCGCTTTTCGCAGATTAGCACGTCCTTCATCGCCTCTGACTGCCAGGGCATCCACCGTGTACGCTTGGTCGCTTAACCTCACAACCCGAAGATGTTTTATTCTGTCCGGCTTGTTGCGCGTCGTGAATACTGCGTTGTTCCGTACTCGCGATGCTCATGGACATTCAGTCCACTGCGCTCGCTGCGTGCGGTACGCCTTGTCTTCACATCGCTCACATCACCTTTTACAGTGTCATCTTCTGATTGCGATAATTTGAGAGACCCGAACACACTTATTCAGTGTGTCGTTTCAATTTTCAGCTTGATCCAGATTTTTAAAGAGCAAATATCTCAAACGTCACCCGAAGATGAGTTTTGAGATATCATCGGTTGTGCCTTTCACTCACACCCAGCAAGTGGCGTCCCCTGGGAGGTCTGACCTCATCAGTTGAACGCTGGCGTCCCCTAGGG
>NZ_VCHQ01000083.1 GCF_005860775.1 Klebsiella indica | reverse complement strand
CCCGTGTATCGTTGTTTTGAGGCTGGGTGGCTGCAGGTAAAAAAAGAGAGATTGACGTTGTGGTGGTTATGCCTGCAGTAGGCTTTGTTGAATAAATCAGATTTGAGGCGAGTCTTCCTGTAACAGCTCACTGTTCAGGCAATGCGCACGCTTTCTGGCATACCCGCCTTCGTCATTTTGTTCAGTGCACGCACCAGCGCCAAAGCCTCTGCAACCTGACCGTCGTAGTCCCGTAGCGCCAGCGAACCGCCTAACAACTGCTTTACCCTGTACATTGCCGTTTCGGCTATTGAGCGACGATTATAATCTGTCGTCCATTTCCACCGGGCATTGCTCCCGCTCAGCCGTTGATTTGCCACTGCACGGTTTCGGTCCGCATATTCACCCGGCCAGTAACCCGCGCCTTTCCGGGGAGGGATAAGTGCACTGATTTTCATCCGACGCAGTTCGTCGTGGCATAACCGTGTATCGTAAGCCCCGTCTGCCGCCGCAGACTTTATTTTCCGGTGTGTCTGTCGGATAAGAGTCGGGAAAGCTTCGGCATCGGTCACATTGTTCAGCGACAGGTCTGCACAGATGATTTCATGTGTTTTTGCATCAACGGCCTGATGCAGTTTTCGCCAGATACGACGCCGCTCCTTGCCGTGCTTTTTCACTTTCCACTCGCCTTCACCGAAGACTTTCAGGCCTGTGGAATCAATCACCAGATGCGCTATTTCACCCCGGCTGGGTGTCTTAAAGCTGACATCAACCGACTTCGCTCGTTTGCTGACACTGGTGTAATCCGGGCAGCGCAAAGGAATGCCCATCAGGGCAAAAATGGAATCAATAAAGCCCTGTGCAGCCCGCAGGGT
>NZ_VCHQ01000081.1 GCF_005860775.1 Klebsiella indica | reverse complement strand
CCCGGTTTTGGAGACCGGTGCTCTACCAACTGAGCTACGCCCCTAAATTTCTTATCATTAAGCCTGCTAAATAGCAGGCTTAATTTTCTAATAAGTGGCGGAACGGACGGGACTCGAACCCGCGACCCCCTGCGTGACAGGCAGGTATTCTAACCGACTGAACTACCGCTCCACCGAATACTTCTGCAACCACCGGTTTTATGCCCCGGTGTGACTGCTTWATTTGATGCCTGGCAGTTCCCTACTCTCGCATGGGGAGACCCCACACTACCATCGGCGCTACGGCGTTTCACTTCTGAGTTCGGCATGGGGTCAGGTGGGACCACCGCGCTACGGCCGCCAGGCAAATTCTTTGTGCTCTGTCCTGTGTCTTTTGCGCTGATACTGCGTTGGCTGCTCTGGCGAACGTCAGTCACATACCTGTGTATGCTCCTTCCGTCGCTGCGTTTGCCGCCTTGTCTCAGCGCAAAATCCTTCGGACTCTGAATCTAAGCTGAATATTGTCTCTCAAATCGCCAAAACATCTTCGGCGTTGTAAGGTTAAGCCTCACGGTTCATTAGTACCGGTTAGCTCAACGCATCGCTGCGCTTACACACCCGGCCTATCAACGTCGTCGTCTTCAACGTTCCTTCAGGACTCTCAAGGAGTCAGGGAGAACTCATCTCGGGGCAAGTTTCGTGCTTAGATGCTTTCAGCACTTATCTCTTCCGCATTTAGCTACCGGGCAGTGCCATTGGCATGAC
>NZ_VCHQ01000080.1 GCF_005860775.1 Klebsiella indica | reverse complement strand
GTAGAGATCTGGAGGAATACCGGTGGCGAAGGCGGCCCCCTGGACAAAGACTGACGCTCAGGTGCGAAAGCGTGGGGAGCAAACAGGATTAGATACCCTGGTAGTCCACGCTGTAAACGATGTCGACTTGGAGGTTGTGCCCTTGAGGCGTGGCTTCCGGAGCTAACGCGTTAAGTCGACCGCCTGGGGAGTACGGCCGCAAGGTTAAAACTCAAATGAATTGACGGGGGCCCGCACAAGCGGTGGAGCATGTGGTTTAATTCGATGCAACGCGAAGAACCTTACCTGGTCTTGACATCCACAGAAGTTTTCAGAGATGAGAACGTGCCTTCGGGAACTGTGAGACAGGTGCTGCATGGCTGTCGTCAGCTCGTGTTGTGAAATGTTGGGTTAAGTCCCGCAACGAGCGCAACCCTTATCCTTTGTTGCCAGCGGTCCGGCCGGGAACTCAAAGGAGACTGCCAGTGATAAACTGGAGGAAGGTGGGGATGACGTCAAGTCATCATGGCCCTTACGACCAGGGCTACACACGTGCTACAATGGCGCATACAAAGAGAAGCGATCTCGCGAGAGCAAGCGGACCTCATAAAGTGCGTCGTAGTCCGGACTGGAGTCTGCAACTCGACTCCACGAAGTCGGAATCGCTAGTAATCGTGGATCAGAATGCCACGGTGAATACGTTCCCGGGCCTTGTACACACCGCCCGTCACACCATGGGAGTGGGTTGCAAAAGAAGTAGGTAGCTTAACCTTCGGGAGGGCGCTTACCACTTTGTGATTCATGACTGGGGTGAAGTCGTAACAAGGTAACCGTAGGGGAACCTGCGGTTGGATCACCTCCTTACCTTAAAGAACCTGCCTTTGCAGTGCTCACACAGATTGTCTGATGAAAAGTAAGAAGCAAGACGGCTGCGAAGTCGAGACACTTTGTGTCCCCTTCGTCTAGCGGTTAGGACTCCGCCCTTTCACGGCGGCAACAGGGGTTCGAATCCCCTAGGGGACGCCACTTGCTGGTTCGTGAGTGAAAGGCACAACCGACGATATCTCAAAACTCATCTTCGGGTGACGTTTGAGATATTTGCTCTTTAAAAATCTGGATCAAGCTGAAA
>NZ_VCHQ01000079.1 GCF_005860775.1 Klebsiella indica | reverse complement strand
GCGTAATGCTGGTCAGTTAAGGGGTGTCAGTTGTATTTATGGCTGGCTGAGCGGTTCTGTCAATCGGTGGTTCTGGCGAAAATGGCATTTTTCGTTTTCACCTGGTTTGGCTTAGTGGCCTGTTCCGTTCACTATAAATACGCGGATATTCGTTATATCCACAGCGTGTGAACGGGCAGGGGGACGTTTCGCCCGTCCCCCTGCACCCCCGGCATTGCGCTGAAAACCTGCCGCTGCGCGGTCCGCTCCACTCCGGCTTCATCTGGCGGACCGGGCGGGACTCGACGCTACTCGTCCCATCCCTGGGACTCGCCCTTCCAGGGCCAGCGCAAGCGCTGTTCAAAATTGCTCCCGGCAATTTTGTCCCTGTCTCGACCCGCCCTCTGGCCGCCGTCCTGGCGGCCAGTCCTGGATGCGCGCCTGCGTTCCCGCCAGGTTTCCTTGATGCGCCCAACCCCCATGCGGTGAGTCCGTTATTCGTCAGTGGCTTTTCAGAGGCTGAAAGTCATAAAAAAGTTATATCCTTTATATTTCAGCCCGTATCAGCTCAGTTAGTGAATCAACCGAATCAGATTTTCGTTTAAACCACCGATAATGCGATTGCCACAGGCAAATAAAACAAAAGACAACACCGATGATTTGCTTAAGTGAACGACATTGCGCCTGAGGGCGCCTTTTTATTTAGTTTCCTGCGAGGGCACGCGGGAACAGCACGTTATTTTCCAGGCTGATGTGCTCCATCAGG
>NZ_VCHQ01000078.1 GCF_005860775.1 Klebsiella indica | reverse complement strand
TTACAAAGTCGAGTCGGTTTAAGGATACGTTCGTTGGGTAGGGGAGCGTTCTGTAAGCCGTAGAAGGTGGCCTGTGAGGGCTGCTGGAGGTATCAGAAGTGCGAATGCTGACATAAGTAACGATAAAGCGGGTGAAAAGCCCGCTCGCCGGAAGACCAAGGGTTCCTGTCCAACGTTAATCGGGGCAGGGTGAGTCGACCCCTAAGGCGAGGCCGAAAGGCGTAGTCGATGGGAAACAGGTTAATATTCCTGTACTTGGTGTTACTGCGAAGGGGGGACGGAGAAGGCTATGTCGGCCGGGCGACGGTTGTCCCGGTTTAAGCATGTAGGCGGAGGTTCCAGGTAAATCCGGTACCTTATTAAACGCTGAGGTGTGATGACGAGGCACTACGGTGCTGAAGTGACAAATGCCCTGCTTCCAGGAAAAGCCTCTAAGCATCAGGTGACACGTAATCGTACCCCAAACCGACACAGGTGGTCAGGTAGAGAATACCAAGGCGCTTGAGAGAACCCGGGTGAAGGAACTAGGCAAAATGGTGCCGTAACTTCGGGAGAAGGCACGCTGATATGTAGGTGAAGTGATTTACTCATGGAGCTGAAATCAGTCGAAGATACCAGCTGGTTGCAACTGTTTATTAAAAACACAGCACTGTGCAAACACGAAAGTGGACGTATACGGTGTGACGCCTGCCCGGTGCCGGAA
>NZ_VCHQ01000077.1 GCF_005860775.1 Klebsiella indica | reverse complement strand
AAACCGGCCGATACTGGCTTCAGCAAAAGCTTTATCTAGGGTGTGTCCCGTAACTGTTTTTTGTACAATCAGGCACCTGTTTTGACCACAAAAGTACCTTTAACATGGCTCGTTACGATTTCCCTGATGATGCATGGGCGATAATTTCTCCCATGTTGCCTGCTGAAAGCGGGTCCTCCAAAGGTGGCCGTCCTTACTTCGCGCACAGACATGTCATGAATGGCATATTTTGGGTGCTTTGTTCCGGCGCTCCCTGGAGAGATTTGCCTGAACGTTACGGTCACTGGAAGACGGTTTATAACCGCTTTAACCGATGGTCTAAGGCTGGAATAATGAACAGTATTTTCAATAAATTACTCCAGATTCTGGATGAAAAAAAGTTGGTTGACTGGGATGTTATTGCACTTGATGGCAGTAATATCAGGGCCCTGAAAGCAGCGGCAGGTGCGAAAAAAAACATCCCGATGACATCAACGACCATGGGCTGGGTCGCTCTCGCGGCGGCTTTGGCACCAAAATCCATTTGGCGACAGACGGGACAGGATTGCCATTAAGCTTCTGCCTGAGTGGTGGACAAGCCCACGAGAGCCAGTATGCACAAGTTCTGCTCAACCGGGTCGGCATTATTCGTCAAAGTGGGTGCCTGAAATCCCGGGCAAAAGCAGTGCTGGCGGATAAAGGTTATTCAAGTAAAAAATTTCGTACTAGTTTGAAATTGAAGGGAATCAAGGCAGTTATTCCTTTTAAAAGTAATGAGAAAGCCAGCCGTGATGGACGCCGAAAACTGGATATCCACTTATATAAAAAGCGCAATGTAGTAGAACGTAGCTTTGCAGCATTGAAAGAA
>NZ_VCHQ01000076.1 GCF_005860775.1 Klebsiella indica | reverse complement strand
TGTTACCCAACCTTCAACCTGCCCATGGCTAGATCACCGGGTTTCGGGTCTATACCCTGCAACTTAACGCCCAGTTAAGACTCGGTTTCCCTGCGGCTCCCCTATACGGTTAACCTTGCTACAGAATATAAGTCGCTGACCCATTATACAAAAGGTACGCAGTCACCCCACCCCAAAGCGCTCCACTGCCTGATTTTTGTGTTGAACGTCGCTTACGCGCCGTTAACCGTCATTCAGTGCTGTCGTTACGCTTCTTTGTGCACCACACAAAGCGAAACGCTTTGGTGGTGGGGCTCCCACTGCTTGTACGTACACGGTTTCAGGTTCTTTTTCACTCCCCTCGCCGGGGTTCTTTTCGCCTTTCCCTCACGGTACTGGTTCACTATCGGTCAGTCAGGAGTATTTAGCCTTGGAGGATGGTCCCCCCATATTCAGACAGGATAACACGTGTCCCGCCCTACTCTTCGAGTTCACAGCATCTGCATTTTTGTGTACGGGACTTTCACCCTGTACCGTGCGCCTTTCCAGACGCTTCCACTAACACACATGC
>NZ_VCHQ01000075.1 GCF_005860775.1 Klebsiella indica | reverse complement strand
ACTTTGCCCGTACCACTGTGCAGCGCACCGGCAAGATAGTACTTTTCATTCTGCCCCGGCGTGACAACGCGTTTTTGCTGCCCGCGTAACTGCCAGTCAGCGCCGATTTTGGGATTGAGGTGGATATCCACTTCATCTTCGTAAAACACCGGGTGTTCTGTGCTACAGCTGGCTAACGCCACATTAATCGCTGCCATTTTTTCTTCCTTATTCGGGTCCCGGATACGCAGTGTTGGCGCTGCTCTGCACCATACCAGTCCGGCAGCAGGTAACCATCGCCGGATGGTTGAAGCATGTAGCGGACAACCGGTGACATCACGGATTTTTATCGCCAGCAGTTCGGTACTCCAGCGGGAACGCTGATAACCAAAATCGCCGGGAGAATGCTTAACGAGCTCACGCAGCAATGCACAAATATGCTCGAACGGCCAGCGTCGGGAGCGTCCTGCGGGTAAGGATTTCAGGCCTTCAATACCTGAGTGCGTAAACCAGTTAATCCAGCGACCAACGGATGAACGGGCACAACAGAGTGTTCTGGCAACATCGCTGACCCGTTCACCCCGATGAAGCATCAGCATAGCCGTTAGCCTGCGGGCATGATTTTTATCGCGAGTTTTATGGATAGCTTTCTGCATCAGGCGTCGTTCGCCACGGGGTATTGGGGCTATGATCGGCATCGCTCAGTCCGGTTGGTGATTTGGGATATTCAGCGATTGATCAGATCGCATAAACCGGACTGAGTTCCCCCTGAG
>NZ_VCHQ01000074.1 GCF_005860775.1 Klebsiella indica | reverse complement strand
CATCGGGTGCAGGCCTTTTTCACCCTGACCGTGCGGATCACTTTCAGGGCGCTGGAGACCAGTTCCAGTTGTTCCGCGCTGACTTCGCTGAGGTACTCCATATCGTTGCCGCATTCCGGGCAGCAGGTTTCAGCGGGCTCCAGCCGGTGTATTTCGCGGGGAAGGTTTTCCGGTAAGGGGCGACGATGGCGGGACTGCCGCAACTGACGAGGTACCAGTGGATCGTCTTCCCGCCCGTTGTAGCGATCGCTTTGCTGCTCCTGCTGTTTCAGCAGAGCTTCGGCTTCTTCAACCTGCCGGCGCAGCTTTTCTGAGCGGGTACCGAACAGCATCCGGCGCAGTTTTTCTATCTGTGCCCGCAGGTGCTCTATTTCGCGCTCTTCGTTCTCTATTTTCTCTTCAGCGCGGGCCAGCGCTGAGCGCAGGAACGACTCAGCCTCTGCAACGAGGCTGAGCTGGCTGTCTTTCTGGCGAAGCGCATCTTCCAGCGTGGCGATACGGGCGAGATAGTCCTGACTCATGACCCCATTTATAATGCGGTCATGTTCTTTTTACAACATTGTCAGTGAGTTAAAGCGGGCTGCTTTTGGCTGACGCCAGTCCAGCTTATCGAGGAGCATGGCGAGTTGTGAGCGGGTAATACCCACCTTTCCGTCGCGAACGGCGGGCCAGAGGAACTGGCCATCTTCCAGTCGTTTGGTGAACAGGCACAGACCGTCTGCATCCGCCCAGAGTATTTTCACCGTATCACCGCGACGCCCGCGGAAGATGAACAGATGGCCGGAGAACGGATTATCATCAAGAACATGCTGGACCAGCTCGCCCAGACCATTGAAGGACTTACGCATATCGGTGACCCCGGCAACCAGCCAGATACGGGCACCTGACGGAAGATTAATCATCCCGGCACTCTCCCGGTAAGCTCACGCAGCAGTACAGCCAGCAACTCTGGTGACGGGTTCTCAAGCGTCATTTTGCCGTAGCGGAACTCAACGCAACAGGAGGAAGCATTCAGCGCCAGGAGCTGACCCGGGTCTGTGTCCGTCACATCTGTTGGTGCTGGATCAGGTATCACCTCGACAGGCAGCATAGTCGGTAATGATGAAGATTCGACTGTGGCCGGAAGACGGCGTGATATACGACCTTCATCCTGCCAGAGCCGTAGCCATTTGAAGATGACGTTATCATTGACGCCGTTTTCGCGGGCAATCTGAGCGACACAGGCCCCGGGACGGGAGGCCAGTTCAACCATGCGAAGCTTGAAGTCATTCGAATAATTTTTACGGGGTTCTTTTCGCCAGGACTGGGATTTCATACTTAGATGTCCGTCTGTAACAGGTGGGCGTCTAAGTTACCAGCACTGGCTTAATGGCTACATACGGCACTGGGTTTACGCCTACCCTGATCCACTATTTCTCTGATGAAATCACTGCTCCACGCTGGTTACGTACCGCCGACGGCGTGAAGTTTATTGACGGGGTGGAGGCC
>NZ_VCHQ01000073.1 GCF_005860775.1 Klebsiella indica | reverse complement strand
GTGGACGGTAGCCTTTGAAGAACGGAGTATGACGGCCGCCTTCGTCTTTGGACAGAATGTACACTTCAGATTCGAACTTGGTGTGCGGCTTGATTGAGCCCGGCTTAGCCAGAACCTGACCACGTTCGATTTCTTCACGTTTGATACCACGCAGCAGAACACCAACGTTCTCACCGGCACGGCCTTCGTCCAGCAGTTTGCGGAACATTTCTACGCCAGTACAGGTTGATTTCTGCGTGTCTTTGATACCAACGATCTCAACTTCTTCACCTACTTTGATGATACCGCGCTCTACACGACCGGTAACAACGGTACCACGACCGGAGATGGAGAATACGTCTTCGATCGGCAGCAGGAACGGCTTGTCAATCGCACGCTCTGGTTCCGGGATGTAAGAATCCAGGTAGCCAGCCAGTTCGATGATTTTCGCTTCCCACTCTGCATCGCCTTCCAGCGCTTTCAGAGCAGAACCACGAACGATCGGCGTGTCGTCGCCCGGGAAATCGTACTGAGACAGCAGCTCACGCACTTCCATCTCAACCAGTTCCAGCAGCTCTTCGTCATCAACCATGTCGCATTTGTTCAGGAACACGATGATGTACGGAACGCCTACCTGACGACCCAGCAGGATGTGCTCACGGGTCTGCGGCATCGGGCCGTCAGTCGCAGCAACAACCAGGATCGCGCCGTCCATCTGCGCAGCACCGGTGATCATGTTTTTAACATAGTCGGCGTGGCCCGGGCAGTCTACGTGCGCGTAGTGGCGAGTCGGGGTGTCATATTCAACGTGAGAAGTGTTGATGGTGATACCACGTGCTTTTTCTTCCGGCGCGTTATCGATCTGGTCGAAAGCACGAGCGGCACCGCCGTAGGTTTTAGCCAGTACGGTAGTGATGGCAGCAGTCAGGGTAGTTTTACCATGGTCAACGTGGCCGATAGTACCGACGTTGACGTGCGGTTTTGTACGTTCAAATTTTTCTTTAGACATCGATTGTCCCTCTAAGACACGGATAAATCGGTGATATCACCACATCAACCAGGCAACATACC
>NZ_VCHQ01000072.1 GCF_005860775.1 Klebsiella indica | reverse complement strand
GTCCTGGCCGCCAGTCCTGGATGTGCGCCTGCGTTCCCGCCAGGTTTCCCTGATGCGCCCAACCCCCCGGCGGTGAGCCCGCAGTAAACCTGCAACTGCCTGACCGCTGAAAGTGATAAAAAACTGGGGAAAATACCGCCCTCATCTGAAAGACCGACAGCGACGAATACCCTGCTGAAACCACAAAACCCACAGCGATGCCCTGGTGCCCGCTGAAACCGGCGAACCGGAGACCCGAAGACAAGGGCTGGACGCCAGGGATGGCGGACAGAGGCGAATCGAGACAGGCCGTCGAGTTGAGCCGACCGCAGGCTGAGGGTCGGGAGGTGAGCGCAGTGCGCAGCACCGGTTTCTTTGCGGGACCGCGGGGATTGTAAAGGGGAGACGGTTTTCTCCCCCTTTACCCGTTCACGGGCGACGGTCATCCATTTTCTGCGGGATTACGGTGAACGGAACCCGTGGCGCAGGGCCTGTATTTATGGTTTTCCAGGTCAGGTAAGGCGTCAGCCGCCACCTGACAAGAATGCAGGCATGGTAGCTAAAACCGGCCTCTCATCCCCCGGTGGCGCTGCGCTTACCGGGGCTACGGGCGCTCAGAGTGAGTAGGCCGGGTAAGGCGTCAGCCGCCACCCGGCAAAAATGCGGACGCAATATCTCATGCAGATTTGGCATCACGCTCAAACCCGCTTCACATTCCGGTTCAGAGGGCTGTTCCGTTCACCGT
>NZ_VCHQ01000071.1 GCF_005860775.1 Klebsiella indica | reverse complement strand
CCGCGAAATACACCGGCTGGAGCCCGCTGAAACCTGCTGCCCGGAATGCGGCAACGATATGGAGTACCTCAGCGAAGTCAGCGCGGAACAACTGG
The DNA here is from genome assembly GCF_005860775.1 of Klebsiella indica. Classification (GTDB taxonomy): domain Bacteria; phylum Pseudomonadota; class Gammaproteobacteria; order Enterobacterales; family Enterobacteriaceae; genus Klebsiella; species Klebsiella indica. The sequence continues at coordinate 919 of NZ_VCHQ01000071.1, read as the reverse complement.
AACTGGTCTCCAGCGCCCTGAAAGTGATCCGCACGGTCAGGGTGAAAAAGGCCTGCACCCGATGCGACTGCATCGTTGAAGCGGCTGCGCCATCACGTCCCATCGATCGCGGTATCGCCGGGCCGGGTCTGCTGGCACGGGTGTTGACCGCGAAATACTGCGAACATCTGCCGCTGTATCGTCAGACTGAAATCTTTGCCCGTCAGGGCGTGGGGCTGAGTCGTGCGCTGCTCTCCAACTGGGTGGATGCCTGTTGCCGGTTAATGGCACCGCTGGATGAAGCTCTTTGCCAGTACGTGATGGACTGCCGCAAACTGCATACGGACGATACTCCGGTGCCGGTACTGGCGCCGGGCAGAAAGAAGACGAAAACCGGGCGCATCTGGACGTATGTACGCGATGACAGGAGCGCGGGATCGTCAGACCCACCTGCAGCGTGGTTCGCCTTCTCGCCAGACAGGCAGGGGAAACATCCCCAACAACATCTTCGCCACTATCATGGTGTGCTGCAGGCGGACGCCTTCGCAGGTTATGACAGGTTGTTCCGTCCGGAACGTGAAGGAGGGCCGCTGACAGAAGCCGCATGCTGGGCCCATGCGCGCCGCAAAATCCATGACGTCTATATAAGCACTCAAACGGCGACAGCAGAAGAAGCCCTGAAACGCATCGGTGAGCTGTACGCGATAGAAGAGGAAATACGCGGCCTCACGACAGCAGAGCGTCTGGCAGCCAGACAATCCCGGAGCAAACCGCTGCTGGCTTACCTGCATGAGTGGTTGGTGGAAAAAAGCACGACGCTGTCAAAGAAATCCCGACTGGGCGAGGCGTTCGCTTATGCACTGAACCAGTGGGATGCGCTGTGCTACTACTGCGATGATGGTCTGGCAGAGCCTGGTAGAGTAGAGATGTGGCGCGGTGG
>NZ_VCHQ01000070.1 GCF_005860775.1 Klebsiella indica | reverse complement strand
ATACTCTTGTATGCTCCTTCCTTTCCTGCGCTTGCCGCCTTGCCGCTGCGCAAACTATTGCGTACTACAATCCGGTATCAATGCTGAATATTGTCTCTCAAATCGCCAAAACATCTTCGGCGTTGTAAGGTTAAGCCTCACGGTTCATTAGTACCGGTTAGCTCAACGCATCGCTGCGCTTACACACCCGGCCTATCAACGTCGTCGTCTTCAACGTTCCTTCAGGACTCTCAAGGAGTCAGGGAGAACTCATCTCGGGGCAAGTTTCGTGCTTAGATGCTTTCAGCACTTATCTCTTCCGCATTTAGCTACCGGGCAGTGCCATTGGCATGACAACCCGAACACCAGTGATGCGTCCACTCCGGTCCTCTCGTACTAGGAGCAGCCCCCCTCAGTTCTCCAGCGCCCACGGCAGATAGGGACCGAACTGTCTCACGACGTTCTAAACCCAGCTCGCGTACCACTTTAAATGGCGAACAGCCATACCCTTGGGACCTACTTCAGCCCCAGGATGTGATGAGCCGACATCGAGGTGCCAAACACCGCCGTCGATATGAACTCTTGGGCGGTATCAGCCTGTTATCCCCGGAGTACCTTTTATCCGTTGAGCGATGGCCCTTCCATTCAGAACCACCGGATCACTATGACCTGCTTTCGCACCTGCTCGCGCCGTCACGCTCGCAGTCAAGCTGGCTTATGCCATTGCACTAACCTCCTGATGTCCGACCAGGATTAGCCAACCTTCGTGCTCCTCCGTTACTCTTTAGGAGGAGACCGCCCCAGTCAAACTACCCACCAGACACTGTCCGCAACCCGGATYACGGGCCCACGTTAGAACACCAGCCATTAAAGGGTGGTATTTCAAGGACGGCTCCGTGCAGACTGGCGTCCACACTTCAAAGCCTCCCACCTATCCTGCACATCAAGGACCAGTGTTCAGTGTCAAGCTATAGTAAAGGTTCACGGGGTCTTTCCGTCTTGCCGCGGGTACACTGCATCTTCACAGCGAGTTCAATTTCACTGAGTCCCGGGTGGAGACAGCCTGGCCATCATTACGCCATTCGTGCAGGTCGGAACTTACCCGACAAGGAATTTCGCTACCTTAGGACCGTTATAGTTACGGCCGCCGTTTACCGGGGCTTCGATCAAGAGCTTCTCCGCGAGGATAACCCCATCAATTAACCTTCCGGCACCGGGCAGGCGTCACACCGTATACGTCCACTTTCGTGTTTGCACAGTGCTGTGTTTTTAATAAACAGTTGCAGCCAGCTGGTATCTTCGACTGATTTCAGCTCCATGAGTAAATCACTTCACCTACATATCAGCGTGCCTTCTCCCGAAGTTACGGCACCATTTTGCCTAGTTCCTTCACCCGGGTTCTCTCAAGCGCCTTGGTATTCTCTACCTGACCACCTGTGTCGGTTTGGGGTACGATTACGTGTCACCTGATGCTTAGAGGCTTTTCCTGGAAGCAGGGCATTTATTGCTTCAGCACCGTAGTGCCTCGTCATCACGCCTCAGTGTTAAAGTGAACCGGATTTGCCTGGTCCACACACCTGCACGCTTAAACCGGGACAACCGTCGCCCGGCCAACATAGCCTTCTCCGTCCCCCCTTCGCAGTGACACACAGTACAGGAATATTAACCTGTTTCCCATCGACTACGCCTTTCGGCCTCGCCTTAGGGGTCGACTCACCCTGCCCCGATTAACGTTGGACAGGAACCCTTGGTCTTCCGGCGAGCGGGCTTTTCACCCGCTTTATCGTTACTTATGTCAGCATTCGCACTTCTGATACCTCCAGCAWSCCTCACAGSMCACCTTCWACGGCTTACAGAACGCTCCCCTACCCAACGAACGTATCCTTAAACCGACTCGACTTTGTAAAACGCTTTGACGTCGCTCCGCTCCGTCAATCGTTAAGCCTGTAAATCGWTTTAAGTGATACGTTCGCTGCCGCAGCTTCGGTGCATGGTTTAGCCCCGTTACATCTTCCGCGCAGGCCGACTCGACCAGTGAGCTATTACGCTTTCTTTAAATGATGGCTGCTTCTAAGCCAACATCCTGGCTGTCTGGGCCTTCCCACATCGTTTCCCACTTAACCATGACTTTGGGACCTTAGCTGGCGGTCTGGGTTGTTTCCCTCTTCACGACGGACGTTAGCACCCGCCGTGTGTCTCCCGTGATAACATTCTCCGGTATTCGCAGTTTGCATCGGGTTGGTAAGCCGGGATGGCCCCCTRGCCGAAACAGTGCTCTACCCCCGGAGATGAATTCACGAGGCGCTACCTAAATAGCTTTCGGGGAGAACCAGCTATCTCCCGGTTTGATTGGCCTTTCACCCCCAGCCACAGGTCATCCGCTAATTTTTCAACATTAGTCGGTTCGGTCCTCCAGTTAGTGTTACCCAACCTTCAACCTGCCCATGGCTAGATCACCGGGTTTCGGGTCTATACCCTGCAACTTAACGCCCAGTTAAGACTCGGTTTCCCTKCGGCTCCCCTATACGGTTAACCTTGCTACAGAATATAAGTCGCTGACCCATTATACAAAAGGTACGCAGTCACCCCATAAAAGAGGCTCCCACTGCTTGTACGTACACGGTTTCAGGTTCTTTTTCACTCCCCTCGCCGGGGTTCTTTTCGCCTTTCCCTCACGGTACTGGTTCACTATCGGTCAGTCAGGAGTATTTAGCCTTGGAGGATGGTCCCCCCATATTCAGACAGGATACCACGTGTCCCGCCCTACTCATCGAGCTCACAGCCTGTGCGTTTTCGTGTACGGGACTTTCACCCTGTACCGTGCGACTTTCCAGACGCTTCCACTAAC
>NZ_VCHQ01000069.1 GCF_005860775.1 Klebsiella indica | reverse complement strand
CCTATCGCCTGACTGCAGATGAATAAATATTTTTCTTTCAATCCCCACACTCCATCATTAGCCTGGCCTCCGTTCATTAGATAGAAAAAATCAGACATACAGTCAAATCAACAGCGGCTTTGTTGAATAAATCAGATTTGAGGCGAGTCTTCCTGTAACAGCTCACTGTTCAGGCAATGCGCACGCTTTCTGGCATACCCGCCTTCGTCATTTTGTTCAGTGCACGCACCAGCGCCAAAGCCTCTGCAACCTGACCGTCGTAGTCCCGTAGCGCCAGCGAACCGCCTAACAACTGCTTTACCCTGTACATTGCCGTTTCGGCTATTGAGCGACGATTATAATCTGTCGTCYATTTCCACCGGGCATTGCTCCCGCTCAGCCGTTGATTTGCCACTGCACGGTTTCGGTCCGCATATTCACCCGGCCAGTAACCCGCGCCTTTCCGGGGAGGGATAAGTGCACTGATTTTCTTCCGACGCAGTTCGTCGTGGCATAACCGTGTATCGTAAGCCCCGTCTGCCGCCGCAGACTTTATTTTCCGGTGTGTCTGTCGGATAAGAGTCGGGAAAGCTTCGGCATCGGTCACATTGTTCAGCGACAGGTCTGCACAGATGATTTCATGTGTTTTTGCATCAACGGCCAGATGCAGTTTTCGCCAGATACGACGCCGCTCCTTGCCGTGCTTTTTCACTTTCCACTCGCCTTCACCGAAGACTTTCAGGCCTGTGGAATCAATCACCAGATGCGCTATTTCACCCCGGCTGGGTGTCTTAAAGCTGACATCAACCGACTTCGCTCGTTTGCTGACACTGGTGTAATCCGGGCAGCGCAAAGGAATGCCCATCAGGGCAAAAATGGAATMAATAAAGCCCTGTGCAGCCCGCAGGGTCAGCCGGAAAACGCGCTTAACGACCAGAACGGTAGTGATGGCAAGGTCTGAATAACGCAGAGGTCTGCCTCGTGATGAGGGCGTTGCTGATTCGTACCACGCCTGAATGGCTTCGTCGTCCAGCCAGAAAGTGACGGAGCCGCGATGAATGAGGGCCTTGTTATAGGCCTTCCAGTTGGTRATTTTGTACTTCTGCTTTGCCACGRTGTTGTCTGTATTATCAGGATAATGCGTGATCTGATCCTGCCGCTTGGCAAAAGTTCGATTTATTCAACAAAGCCCTTACAGACATTAATGATTGTTGATCCCGTTCCTACATTAGACGATGAATCTATGACAGTCGTATTGGAGAAATTCAAAACATATGGATTGA
>NZ_VCHQ01000061.1 GCF_005860775.1 Klebsiella indica | reverse complement strand
GAGTTAAAGCGGGCTGCTTTTGGCTGACGCCAGTCCAGCTTATCGAGGAGCATGGCGAGTTGTGAGCGGGTAATACCCACCTTTCCGTCGCGAACGGCGGGCCAGAGGAACTGGCCATCTTCCAGTCGTTTGGTGAACAGGCACAGACCGTCTGCATCCGCCCAGAGTATTTTCACCGTATCACCGCGACGCCCGCGGAAGATGAACAGATGGCCGGAGAACGGATTATCATCAAGAACATGCTGGACCAGCTCGCCCAGACCATTGAAGGACTTACGCATATCGGTGACCCCGGCAACCAGCCAGATACGGGCACCTGACGGAAGATTAATCATCCCGGCACTCTCCCGGTAAGCTCACGCAGCAGTACAGCCAGCAACTCTGGTGACGGGTTCTCAAGCGTCATTTTGCCGTAGCGGAACTCAACGCAACAGGAGGAAGCATTCAGCGCCAGGAGCTGACCCGGGTCTGTGTCCGTCACATCTGTTGGTGCTGGATCAGGTATCACCTCGACAGGCAGCATAGTCGGTAATGATGAAGATTCGACTGTGGCCGGAAGACGGCGTGATATACGACCTTCATCCTGCCAGAGCCGTAGCCATTTGAAGATGACGTTATCATTGACGCCGTTTTCGCGGGCAATCTGAGCGACACAGGCCCCGGGACGGGAGGCCAGTTCAACCATGCGAAGCTTGAAGTCATTCGAATAATTTTTACGGGGTTCTTTTCGCCAGGACTGGGATTTCATACTTAGATGTCCGTCTGTAACAGGTGGGCGTCTAAGTTACCAGCACTGGCTTAATGGCTACATACGGCACTGGGTTTACGCC
>NZ_VCHQ01000009.1 GCF_005860775.1 Klebsiella indica | reverse complement strand
GATTATCACCAGAAAGTGCATGTTATTCTGGATGGTGCTGGTTATCACCGTTCACTTTTAGTGAAAGACTGGGCGGAAGTGGTGAATATAAAACTCCATTATCTCCCGCCGTACAGTCCAAACCTGAATCCAATAGAACGAATGTGGAAATTAATGAACGAACATGCCCGGAATAACCGCTACTTCAGCAACAGCAGGGAGTTCAGGGATGCAATATCTGAATTTTTCAGCCATACGTTACCGGAGATAGTGGGTTCTCTGACGTCCCGAATTAACGATAATTTTCAGGTGCTCAAATCTGTGTCTTGAGGTTTATTGGGTATATATTGCCTGTTTTTTCATGGCATTCAGCACCCGGATAGCCGCTGACTGAGTGCGGGATCATCGCATGGGGGTTGGGCGCATCAGGGAAACCTGGCGAGAACGCAGGTACGCATCCAGGACTGGCCGTCAGATGAAGTCGGAGTGGAACTGACCGCGTAGCGGCAGGTTTTCAGCGCAATGCCGGGTTATGGGGGCGAGCGAAACGCCCCTATGCCGTTCACAGGCTGTGGAGATGACCCATATCCTCGGATGGACAGTGAACAGAACAGTTCACCGACCCAAACCCGGCGAAAACGAAAAATGCGCCATTTTCGCCAAAGCCACCTCTTTAACTGAAAGCCTCTGACCAGTATTACGCCATTGGACGGGAATAGTGTATATCAACAGCTTACTTATTCAGCTCCGCCAGGCCTAGCCAGGTTTGCACGACGGTATCAGGATTCAGGGAAAGGCTATCAATCCCCTCCTCCATCAGCCAGGCAGCGAAGTCTTCGTGATCGGATGGCCCCTGACCGCAAATACCCACGTATTTACCCTGTTTCTTCGCCGCACGAATAGCCATCGACAGCAGCGCTTTTACCGCATCGTTGCGCTCATCAAACAGCTCAGAAACCACGCCGGAATCACGATCCAGACCCAACGCCAGTTGCGTCATGTCGTTGGAACCGATTGAGAAGCCGTCAAAGTATTCGAGGAACTGCTCCGCCAGTAGCGCATTCGATGGGATTTCACACATCATAATGAGCTTCAGGCCATTCTCGCCACGCTTAAGCCCCTGACGCGCGAGCTCTTCGACCACAGCTTTTGCCTGTGCGACGGTCCGGACAAACGGCACCATGATTTCGACGTTAGTCAGCCCCATGTCGTTACGCACCCGCTTAACCGCCTCACACTCCAGCGCAAAGCAGTCACGGAAGCTTTCGGAAACATAACGACCGGCACCGCGGAAACCCAGCATCGGGTTCTCTTCTTCCGGCTCGTAACGCTCGCCGCCGACCAGATTCGCGTACTCGTTAGATTTAAAGTCAGAAAGACGCACAATCACCCGTTTCGGGAAGAAAGCCGCACCAAGGGTTGAAATCCCCTCCGTCAGGCGACCGACATAGAACTCTCTGGGTGAATCATAACCCTTCATCAACTCGCGGATTTCGCCCTGCAATGCCGGTTCCTGATCGTCAAACTCCAGCAAGGCGCGGGGGTGTACGCCGATCATGCGGTTGATAATAAACTCCAGACGCGCAAGGCCCACGCCTTCGTTTGGCAGGCAGGCAAAATCAAAGGCGCGATCCGGGTTACCGACGTTCATCATGATCTTCAGCGGCAGATCCGGCATGTCGCCAACGCAGGAGCTCTTCACGCTAAAGTCGAGTATTTCGGCATACACGTAGCCGGTATCGCCTTCGGCGCAGGAGACGGTCACGTTCTGATTTTCCTGGATGCGATCGGTCGCATTGCCGCAGCCAACCACCGCCGGGATCCCCAGTTCGCGAGCGATAATCGCCGCATGACAGGTACGCCCGCCGCGGTTAGTCACAATCGCCGCCGCTTTCTTCATGATCGGTTCCCAGTCCGGGTCGGTCATATCAGTGACCAGCACATCGCCGGGCTCAATGCGGTTCATTTCACTGATATCATGAATAACTTTTACCGGCCCGGCACCGATGCGATGACCGATAGCGCGCCCCTCAGAAATAATCTGCCCTTGCGCATGCAGGGTGTAACGCTCCATCACCTGGCCGCGGGAACGGACCGTTTCCGGACGCGCCTGCACGATGAACAACTCACCAGTATGACCATCTTTCGCCCATTCGATATCCATCGGACGGTTGTAGTGCTTCTCGATTTGCACCGCTTGTTTCGCCAGTGCCTGCACTTCGGCGTCGGTCAGGGAGAAAACATCGCGTTGCGCCTGCGGAACATCTTCGATACGCACCTGTTTCCCATGTTCCTGGGTTGCGGCATAAACCATGCGGATCTTTTTCGACCCCATCGTGCGGCGCACGATAGCCGGGCGACCCGCCGCAAGCGTGGGCTTATGAACGTAAAACTCATCCGGGTTTACCGCCCCCTGCACCACCATCTCGCCGAGCCCCCAGGCGGAAGTGATAAACACCACCTGATCAAAACCGGATTCGGTGTCGATGGAGAACATGACGCCGGACGATGCGAGATCGGAACGCACCATCCTCTGCACCCCGGCGGAGAGCGCCACGCCGCGATGATCGTAGCCCTGATGCACGCGGTAGGAAATTGCGCGATCGTTAAACAACGATGCAAATACGTGCTTAACGGCAACCAGAACCGCATCAAAGCCCTGTACGTTAAGAAATGTCTCTTGCTGCCCGGCGAAGGAGGCGTCCGGCATATCTTCCGCCGTCGCGGAAGAGCGCACAGCAAAGGAGGCCTCAGCATTGTCGGCGGACAATCGGGTATACGCGTCGCGAATCGCGTTTTCCAGCTCGCTCTGGAACGGCGTATCGATGATCCACTGACGGATCTGCGCGCCGGCGTTCGCTAATGCGGAAACGTCGTCAATGTCGGTTGCATCCAGCAGTTCATAAATACGCTGGTTTACACCACTTTGGTCCAAAAACTGATTAAACGCATCAGCGGTAGTGGCAAACCCGTTCGGTACGGAAACGCCCATACCTGACAGATTTGTAATCATTTCACCAAGGGAGGCATTTTTGCCCCCAACCCTGTCTACATCATTCATGCCGAGTTGGTTATACCAAAGCACCAGCGGTGACGAGCCATTGTTGGACATTGAGACAATCCTTTTGTGATTTAATACCAGTGATATACACGCCCTTTCAGACTGTTTTCCCGTTAACGGCGCATTGAATCCCTGTCGCCGCGTTATCACCGCGCTCGGGGATTCCATCGCTCGCCGCCAGACGGCATTCTGAATGGTGTTGTGTATAAATAATTCACGATCAACTACCGGATTTATCCTGACATATTTATGCGTCTGAAAAAAACGGTGAATCGTTCAAGCAAATTATTTTTTCATTTTTAGGATTCTTTGCCGGTTATACATAACTCCATGATTCTTTGGGAATCTGGTGAGATTTAATACCAAAGCCAGACCAATAATAAAAATGAACTCACCTTTTCATTAAAAATAAAAATAGCATTTCATTTTTTAAAATTGAGACAAAGAGTGGCACGATATGCTTAAATTTAATATCAACTTTCAAACAATTAATCGTGTTATACCGGATGGTCAAAATGGAAAGTGTTGTCGATCGCCACGTGTTTTATATTTCCGATGGAACCGCCATTACGGCAGAAGTTTTAGGGCATGCGGTCATGTCGCAATTCCCGGTTACCACCAGCAGCGTGACCCTGCCCTTTGTTGAAAATATCAGCCGTGCACGGGCCGTGAAAGAGCAAATTGACGCCATTTTTGAACAAACCGGTATTCGGCCACTGGTTTTCTATTCCATTGTACTTCCGGAAATCCGCGACATCATCGTGCAAAGCGAAGGCTTTTGTCAGGATATTGTCCAGGCGCTGGTGGCACCGTTACAGCAGGAGCTACGCCTTGACCCGACGCCCATCGCCCATCGCACTCATGGCCTGACGCCGGGCAATCTGAACAAATACGACGCGCGTATCGCAGCGATTGATTACACCCTTGCTCACGATGACGGGATCTCGTTGCGTAATCTTGATCAGGCTCAGGTGATCCTTCTTGGCGTCTCACGCTGTGGAAAGACGCCCACCAGTCTGTATCTGGCGATGCAGTATGGTATCCGCGCCGCTAACTATCCATTTATCGCCGATGATATGGACAATCTGATTCTTCCTGCATCGTTAAAGCCGCTGCAGCACAAACTTTTCGGTTTAACAATCAATGCGGAGCGCCTGGCGGCCATCCGCGAGGAGCGGCGGGAAAATAGTCGCTATGCTTCTTTGCGCCAGTGCCGCATGGAGGTCACCGAAGTCGAAGCGCTGTACCGCAAAAACAAAATTCCTTGCCTGAACAGTACCAATTATTCCGTGGAAGAGATCGCCACCAAAATTATGGACATTATGGGTCTAAGTCGTAAAATGTACTAATAGACTAGTACGATATTATAAATTTGTTTATGCTATCACTTGCACCCTATACAGGATTATGCCCTGCTCTTGCAATAAACAGGGATTGCTTTATCGTGATACGCATCACTTCCTGGTATTTTCGCCGAGGAAGAAACAGATTTTTGAGACCCCCGAATGAATAAAACAGACGAATTGCGTACCGCGCGCCTTGAAGGCCTGGTCACGCCCGCGGAACTGGCGCAACGGCACCCTATATCCGCCGCCGTTGCAGCACATGTTTCCGCAACACGCCGCCGAATCGAGAAAATCCTCACCGGTGAAGATCGCCGCCTGCTGGTGGTGATCGGTCCATGTTCCATTCACGATACAGATGCGGCGATGGAATATGCTCGCCGCCTGCAAGGGATGCGCAGACGCTATCAGCCACAACTGGAAATCGTTATGCGCACCTACTTTGAGAAGCCTCGTACGGTAGTCGGCTGGAAGGGGCTCATCTCGGACCCTGACCTGAACGGCAGTTACCGGGTTAATCACGGTATTGAGCTGGCACGGAGCCTGCTGTTACAAGTGAACGAGCTGGGCGTACCGACCGCCACCGAGTTTCTCGATATGGTGACCGGGCAGTTTATTGCCGACCTGATAAGCTGGGGCGCGATTGGCGCACGCACCACTGAGAGCCAAATCCACCGTGAAATGGCCTCCGCGCTCTCCTGTCCGGTAGGTTTTAAGAACGGCACCGATGGTAATACACGTATCGCCATTGATGCCATTCGCGCTTCTCGCGCCAGCCATATGTTCCTGTCGCCGGACAAGCAAGGGCAGATGACTATCTACCAGACCAGCGGCAACCCTTACGGTCATATCATTATGCGCGGTGGTAAAAACCCGAATTATCACGCTGATGATATTGCCGCCGCCGGAAGGGCGCTGGCGGAATTCGACCTCCCGGAACAACTGGTCGTCGATTTCAGCCATGGCAACTGCCAGAAGCAGCACCGCCGCCAACTGGAGGTTTGCGCCGATATTTGCCAGCAGATCCGCGCAGGATCGACCGCCATTGCCGGGATCATGGCCGAAAGTTTCCTGCAAGAAGGGACACAGAAGGTGATTCCCGGCCGGCCGTTGACCTGGGGCCAATCAATCACCGACCCTTGTCTGAGCTGGGAAGATAGCGAACGATTGCTTGATGAATTAGCCGACGCAACCGCCAGCCGCCTGTAGCCCTTCCCCCCACCGACACCGCGGTGGGGAGTCCCTCGCATTGATTTCCGGTCTGTCACCGGCCAACTGGCATCACGGGTTAAATAATCCTTGCGATGAAAAACAACATTATTGATAATGATTATCATTGTTGATTTGATTTTGGGTGCTTTGACGCATATGGATAACGCTGCCACAGCAGAAATAACAAAAGACAATACTCCCTATCCTGTCCCCTCTGACAGAGTGATAAGCAGCCTTGAATTATTAGGCCCTGAAGGGCGAGTGGTCATTGAACACAGCGGTCAGCGTTATTTACTCCGCCAGACCCATGCCGGTAAGCTGATCCTGACTAAATAATGATCCCCGCCATTTGCGCGACGGGGATGGACAAACCTAACTGGAACAGCTCACTTCAAGACGTTTCCCCCATTCCGGCGGGCGATGGGTATAATCGTCCGACCGATCGGCAAAAGGCTGAGATAATGCGTTGTGCAGACGCGCCAGTTCACTCATATCCCCTTGTTCCGCCTGCTCAATCGCCCGTTGCGCCAGCCAGTTGCGCAATACGATCGCCGGATTCACGCTCCGCATATGCGCCTGTCGCCACGCATCATCAATCTGCTCATCGCACAGGCGCGAACGGTAACCAGCAAACCAGCTATCAAAGGCGGCACGGTCAATAAATTCATCGCGCAATGGCGAAGCGGCGCTGGCCTGTTCACTCTCGCTCAACATCCGGAACGTTCGCGTGTAGTCGCTGCCTTCACGTTCCATCAGGGAAAACAGGCCATTCAGTAGCTCATTATCCCCTTTCTGTTGGGTTAACAGCCCCAGTTTATCGCGCATACGCTGACCATAAGCCGTCAGTAGTTTGTACTGGTAACTATCCAGAGCGCAATTCAATGCCTCCGCGTTGATAAACGGTGACAATGATTGCGCCAGCCGCTGTAAATTCCACAGCCCGACAGCAGGCTGATTGTCAAAGCTGTAGCGCCCCTGATAATCAGAGTGGTTACAGATAAAGCCTGGCTGGAAATCATCGAGGAAACCATATGGACCGTAGTCCATTGTCAGCCCCAGAATCGACATATTATCGGTATTCATTACCCCATGCGCGAAGCCGATCGTCTGCCAGCCGGCAATCATTTCCGCCGTCCGCGTGACAACGTCACTGAACCACAAAATATACTTATCCGCTTCGTTCTGCAGATGTGGCCAGTGATGACGGATCACATAGTCCGCCAGTTGTTGGACCTTTTGCGGCTCACGGCGATAGTAAAAATGCTCAAAATGGCCAAAGCGGACATGGCTTTCGGCAAGACGCATCAGCATCGCTCCGCTCTCGACGGTTTCACGGTACACCGGGGTATCGCTGGTCACCATAGCCAGCGCACGCGTGGTGGGGATACCGAGCGCATGCATCGCTTCCGACGCCAGAGCTTCACGAATCGTCGAACGCAGTACTGCCCGCCCGTCGCCCATGCGTGAATAGGGCGTCAACCCAGCCCCCTTGAGATGCCAGTCAAAACGACGACCATCGGATAGCTGCTGTTCGCCGAGCAGAATGCCGCGCCCATCGCCAAGCTGACCGGCCCACGCGCCGAACTGGTGACCGCTGTAAACCTGCGCCAGCGGCGACATACCGGGCAGCAACGTTTCGCCTCCCCAGACGCCTGCTCCCTGCTGTGGACGGAATAGCGTTTCGGGAATACCCAGCGTGTGCGCCAGCGACGCATTGTGCCAGGCAAGTCGGGCATTCTCTAACGGCGTTGGGGCCAGAGCGGTGTAAAAATCCGGCAGTTCATCATGCCAGTGGGTTGTAAAAGACAGGGTCATGGTTCCTCCTGTCTTCAGTGTAGTGCTTTCAACAAACTATTAACACGGAGCGATTTCAGGGATATTGGCTAAAAAGGCAAGAGCGTCGCCTCCCTCCGGATAATTGTTCGATGCTAGATCCTTCTCGCCTGCCAGAATTTTTTATGCCAGTAGACATTATTTAACGATGAACGCGTCACGCCCTGACTGGTTGACGCGTGGATAAACTGGTTATTGGTATCGTAAATCCCCACGTGCAGACCGCTCTCGCCAGAACCGGTCTTGAAAAAGACCAGGTCACCGGGTTGCAGTTCGCTCTTATCGATTTCCGTGCCGATTTCCGCCTGCTCACGGGTTTCCCGTGGCAGTTGCATCGAGAATTTATCGCGGAAAGTCATCACCACGAATCCCGAACAATCAACGCCGCGAGGCGACATTCCGCCATAGCGGTACGGCGCGCCACGCCAGTTTTGTAACTGCTCGTTCAGGTTGGCGACCACGACAATAGGATCGGCAAGCCGCGGGTCAGGCGGCGGTGCCCGATGGCTGCTACAGCCCGCCAAAAAGAGCGCAACGAACAAAATGAACCAGTAACGCATCTCAGACGAACCCTCTGTTCCCTGTTTAATTACCAGGATAATCTAGCCTGTTTATCAACCTACTGACAAGGTAACGGCGTGCTACTGTGATGCAACGAGCATAAGATGGCCTGCCACCTCCACTCTTCGGAAAGCCATGGCATAGGCAGCGGTTAAGTTTTCTTCGCTCAGTACTTCACACGTCCGGCCACAGGCGATTGTTTTCCCCTGACAGATAAGCCAGGAATGATGGGCATGCCGGAGAGTATGATTGAGGTCGTGGCTGCTCATCACGATAGCGACCCCTGAAGCGCTAAGTTCGCTTAATAGCCGATCGAGCGCAGCCTGCTGCGCCACATCAAGGCTGTTCATTGGCTCATCCAGCAGTAATAATTGCCCGGATGGATTGGCCTGAGGATGGATTTGCAATATTACCGCCGCCAGGCGCACCCGCTGCCATTCTCCGCCAGAAATGTGGTTTACCTGACGCTCAAGTTTATCGCTAAGACCCAGCGTCCCGGCGACATTCTCCAGTAGCGCGTTGTGCATACCGTTCTGCAAATGCAGTGACAGATAATGCCAGACCGGCATCGCGAAGGGCGGCATCTGATGTTGACACAGCCAGGCGCGATGATGCGCCAGAGCCTGTGCCGGCCAGTCGCTTAACGGCCGCTCGTTCAGCATGACCCGCCCAGGTCCCGTCGCGAGACCCGCCATTCGCGCTAACAGCGTGCTCTTTCCCGCGCCGTTCGGCCCCACAAGGTGAATAATTTCACCTTGTCGGACATCTGCAGAAAACGGCGCCAGACGCCCCGTTTCCTCAACATCCTGTAACTGCATTAAAAACGGCATTATTTCGCTAATGCCTCTTTAATGGCTGCTGCCAGTTGCGGATCGTCCGGCGTCATATCCGGGGAGAACCGGCAGATGACCTGACCGTCACGGCCAATCAGGAATTTTTCGAAGTTCCACAAAATATCATCCACATACAGCGGTGCCCGACCTTTACTGGCCATGCGCTCATAGAAGCCACTGCCTTCAGGCGCCACCGCCTGCGGCGCGGAATCAACCAGCTTCTGATACAAAGGCGCACGATGTTCGCCATTGACATCAATTTTGCTGAACATGGGGAAAGTCACGCCATAGGTCGTGCTACAGAACGTTTTAATCTCCTCCTCACTGCCTGGCTCCTGTCCGAGGAACTGATTACACGGGAAGCCAAGTACGCTAAAACCTTCGCTTTCGAGATCTTTTTGCAGTGCTTCTAACTGCGCATATTGCGGGGTCAGGCCACATTTCGAGGCGACGTTAACGATCAACAACACCTTGCCGGCATAGGGCAGAAGCGTTGTTTTCTCACCATCAATGGTGGTGACTTCAGTATTAAGAATATCGTGTTGCATAGCCTTCCCTCAGTGAATAAAACGGTTTCTGCGTCAGGTGATCCTTATCTACTGTAGCGGATTCAGGCCATGTCATTCTACTTTGAATCGCCCAGGAGTGTCTCTTGATGTAACAAAGCGCGCGACATACATTGGCCGCAACAGCGGCCCGAGTAATTCAGTGTACAGAGGTAAATGGATATATACCCGTCATACTTCAAGTTGCATGTGCGTTGGCTTTCCTCGTTCACCCCAGTCACGTACTGGAGTACGCTCCCGGGGATTCACTGCGTCGCCGCCTTCCTGCAACTCGAATAATTTAGGGTATAATACTATCTCGCAGTTTGTTAATTTAAGAGAGTTTTATTGATGAAAAAGATATTTAGCGCAGTGTTAATTGCGGCTTCCGTCACGCTGTTATCAGCCTGCTCGCCGGATGAAGATAATAAGATTAAAGTAGCAATTAACACCGGGCCGGATGAAGCTATCTGGAAAGTCGTAGAACATGTGGCTAAAGAAAAATACAACCTTAATGTCGAAGTGATCTCGTTTAATGATTACGTGCTGCCTAACGAAGCCTTAAACAATAAAGACGTCGATGTTAACGCTTTCCAGACGCTACCGTATCTTGACGCGCAGTCAAAAGAACGCGGCTATAAATTTGCTATTGTCGGTAAAACTTTTGTTTTCCCGATTGCGGCTTACTCTAAGAAAATCAAAAATATCAGTGAATTGCCAGATGGTGCGACAATTACTCTGTCAAATGAAGCCACGACGCTGGGACGCAGCCTGTTGCTGCTGCAGGCCCAGGGTTTAATCAAGCTGAAGGAGGGCGTGGGTTACCTGCCGACAACACTGGATATTATCAACAATCCCAAACAACTGAAAATTGTCGAAGTCGATACGCCGCAGTTGACCCGCACGCTGGATGACCCAAACGTTGCGCTGTCGATTATTAATACTAACTTCTCCGCCCAGGCGGGTTTGTCCGCTGCCCGCGATGGTTTATTTATGGAAGGCCCGGACTCTCCGTACGTCAACGCCATCGTTTCCCGTCAGGATAATAAAGACAGCAAGAAGGTTCAGGAACTGAAAAATGCGTTCCAGACCCAGGATGTTGCCGACAAAGCTGCGGAAGTCTACAAAGGCGATGCCATTAAAGGCTGGTAACACGTTTTTCCCCCACAGGCGCAGCGCCTGCGGGGGAAGCGTTGACCTATCATTGCGGACGCGCAGATTTCAATAATAACCAGACAAACACCGGCGCCCCCAGCGTAGCGGTGACCACACCGATAGGTAACTCCGCCGCCGGCAGCGCCAGACGCGCGACAATGTCGGCCACCAGCAGTGCGCTGGCTCCCGCTAACAGACAGGCCGGGAGCAGCACGCGATGATCGCTCAAACCGCATAAACGCAGAATATGCGGAATAACCAGACCGATAAAACCAATTGCCCCGGCCAGCGCCACGCTGACGCCCACCAGCCAGCCCGTGGTGATTACCAGCAGGTTACGCCACAGCGCCAGCGGCAATCCCAACTGGCGAGCAGAAACCTCCCCCAGCGCCAATAAATTCAGCGGCTGCGATTGCAGGCACACCCAGGCCAACACCGGTAATAACGCCAGCATCAACCATAGCTGTTGCCAGTCAACGCCGCCAAAACCGCCCATCATCCAGTACATCAGTTGGCGAAGATCAAACGACGTGGAAAAATAGACCGCCCAGGTCATCAGCGCGCTACAAATAATGCCGAGCGCAACGCCCGCCAGCAGCAGACGACTGGTTGATAAATGCCGCCTGGCGAAGCGCAGTAAAATAAAGGTGATGATCAGCGCCCCCATGATCGCGCACAGCCCCAGAGCCCAGTCGGGCAGCCACCCTTTGCCCAACAAAACGGCTGCAATCAAGCCCACCCCGGCACCGTTGGAAACCCCCAGCAGCCCTGGTTCGGCCAGCGGGTTTTCAAACAACGCCTGCATAACCGCCCCCGAAAGCGCCAGCGCGGCGCCGACCAGCAAAACAGCCAGCGTCCGCGGCAGACGGATCTGCCAGATAAAAAGCTCGCCTTTGGCGCTGAACCATTCGCCAGGGCCTATCCACTGGTCGCCTGCGCACAGGCTGATGATTGACGTTATCAACAACAACAGCGTTAATCCGGCAAGCCATCGCCAGTTATGACGCCGTTGAATTTGAGCAAAAATCAGCATAGATTCCGAAATCCACAACAGGAATGTGATTGATTTTACTGTATTCAGCAAAGAAAAGAAAAAAGGCCGCATAGCGGCCTTTTTGGTTAGTTCAGATTATTTGTCTCTGGGTGACGCATTTTCGACACGGCTTTTTAGCTTCTGACCGGGTCTGAACGTCACAACTCGCCGGGCTGTGATTGGAATATCCTCTCCCGTTTTCGGATTACGACCCGGGCGTTGGTTCTTATCACGCAAATCGAAGTTGCCGAACCCGGAGAGTTTTACCTGCTCACCGTTTTCCAGAGCGCGACGGACCTCTTCGAAAAACAACTCTACCAGCTCTTTAGCATCCCGCTTGCTAAGCCCAAGCTTATCAAACAGATATTCTGACATTTCAGCTTTTGTAAGCGCCATAGGTTCAATCCCTCAATGATGCCTGGAATCGCTCTTTCAATGCCTCTACACATTTGGCGACGGTAGCGGCAATCTCCTCTTCTTCGAGTGTACGGCTGGTATCCTGGAGGATTAGGCTAATCGCAAGACTCTTAAAGCCTTCCGCCACACCTTTACCGCGGTACACGTCAAATAAGTTTACGCCAACTACCTGATTTACGCCAACTTTCTTACACTCGGCTAAAACATCGGCTGCCGGCACATTTTCCGCCACAACAACAGCGATGTCACGACGGTTAGCCGGGAAGCGAGAAATCTCGCGCGCCTGAGGCACCACGCGGTCTGCAAGCTTGTTCCACTCCAGTTCAAATACCAAAGTGCGACCGTTCAGATCCAGTTTACGTTCCAGTTCGGGATGAACAACCCCAATAAAACCAATGCGTTCACCTTTCAGATAAATCGCTGCCGACTGGCCTGGATGCAGTGCCGGATTCGCTTCCGCCCTGAACTGAATGTCGGCCAGTTTACCGGTGAGTTCCAGCACCGCCTCCAGATCGCCTTTCAGATCATAAAAATCAACGGTCTCTTTCGCCAGATTCCAGTGTTCTTCATAGCGGTTGCCGCAAATGACGCCCGCCAGCATCAGATCCTGACGAATACCCAGATATGCCTGGGTATCCGGCACAAAACGCAGACCGGTTTCGAAGATGCGCACACGATTCTGCTGCCGGTTCTGGTTATAGACCACGGTTGACAACAGACCGGTCCACAGTGAAAGACGCATGGCCGACATCTCTATGGAGATCGGGCTTGGTAGAATCAGCGCCTCTTCCCCCGGATGTAACAGTTGCTGAACCTTCGGATCGACAAAGCTATAGGTGATCACTTCCTGATAACCTTTGTCATTAAGCATGGTTTTCACACGTTTCAGCGACAAGCTGGCTTCACGATGGCTACCCATGATTAAACCTGCCTGAATCGGCTTGTCAGGAATGTTATTGTAGCCATACACGCGCGCCACTTCTTCGACCAGGTCTTCTTCAATCTCCATGTCGAAACGCCAGCTCGGCGCAACCGCTTTCCACTCATCCTGACCTTCTGCCACTTCACAGCCAAGACGGCGCAGAATATCACCCACCAGCTCATCCGAAATGTGATGCCCGATCAGACGATCCAGCTTGCTACGGCGCAATGTAATGCGCGCCCGTTCAGGCAGCGTCGCCTCATTTGTAACGTCGATAACCGGACCGGCTTCACCACCGCAAATATCGATCAACAAACGGGTGGCGCGCTCCATTGCTTTGTACTGCAACGCCGGGTCCACACCGCGTTCATAGCGGTGGGAAGCATCCGTATGCAGACCGTGGCGACGCGCACGACCGGTAATAGACAGTGGGCTAAAGAAAGCACATTCCAGCAGAACGTTTTGCGTTTCCCCATTCACACCGGAATGCTCACCGCCGAAGATCCCGCCCATTGCCAGCGCTTTCTGATGGTCAGCAATAACCAGGGTGTCGGTATCCAGCGTCGCCTCGGAACCGTCCAGCAGCACCAGGGTTTCTCCTGCATGCGCCATACGTACGACAATCCCGCCTTCAATGCGATCTTTGTCGAATGCGTGCATCGGCTGGCCCAGTTCGAGTAGCACATAGTTGGTCACATCAACCACTGCGTCAATAGAGCGGATACCACAACGGCGCAGTTTCTCTTTCATCCACAGCGGCGTCGGCGCGCTGACATTAATACCTTTTACTACGCGCCCCAGATAGCGCGGACATGCATCCGTGGCTTCAACCTGAATGGGCAGAACATCATCAATGGTCGCCGCAACCGGCGTGATTTCTGGCATATTCAGCGGTGCTTTGTTAAGTACCGCCACATCGCGTGCCACGCCGATAATCCCCAGACAGTCCGCGCGGTTCGGCGTCACGCTGATTTCGATGGCGTTATCGTCCAGCTTCAGGTATTCGCGGATGTCGGTCCCCAGCGGCGCATCGGCAGGCAACTCGATGATGCCGCTATGGTCGTCGGAAATCCCCAGTTCGGAGAACGAGCACAGCATTCCTTCTGACGGCTCACCGCGTAGTTTAGCTGCTTTAATTTTGAAATCGCCCGGCAGAACCGCGCCAATGGTCGCAACGGCGACCTTCAGGCCCTGACGGCAGTTTGGCGCGCCGCAAACGATGTCCAGCAGACGTTCGCCACCGATGTTGATTTTCGTTACCCGCAGTTTATCGGCATTGGGGTGCTGCGCGCATTCAACCACCTCCCCCACAACAACGCCATTAAAGCTTCCCGCTACGGGCTCTACGCCATCCACTTCGAGCCCGGCCATGGTTATCTGTTCTGCAAGCGCTGCGCTATCGATAGCCGGGTTCACCCACTCGCGTAACCACAGTTCACTGAATTTCATTGTTCTGTCCTGCCCTTATTTAAACTGTTTGAGGAAACGCAGATCGTTTTCGAAGAATGCGCGTAAGTCGGTTACGCCGTAGCGCAGCATCGTCAACCGCTCCATGCCCATGCCGAAAGCAAAGCCAGAGTAGATTTCTGGATCAATACCGACATTGCGTAGTACATTCGGATGCACCATGCCGCAGCCGAGCACTTCCAGCCATTTACCATTTTTACCCATGACATCCACTTCGGCAGACGGTTCAGTAAACGGGAAATAGGACGGACGAAAACGAATTTGCAGATCTTCTTCAAAGAAGTTACGCAAAAAATCGTGCAGCGTTCCCTTCAGGTTGGTGAAGCTGATATTCGTATCAACGATCAGTCCTTCCATTTGGTGGAACATTGGGGTGTGAGTTTGATCGTAGTCGTTACGATACACGCGGCCAGGCGCAATAATGCGGATCGGCGGCTGTTGGTTAGCCATGGTGCGAATCTGCACGCCTGATGTCTGCGTGCGCAGAAGGCGGGTGGCATCAAACCAGAAAGTGTCGTGGTCAGCGCGTGCCGGATGGTGACCGGGAATGTTTAAGGCATCGAAGTTGTGGTAATCATCTTCAATTTCCGGGCCGGTCGCAACGGTAAAGCCAAGCTCACCGAAGAAACTTTCAATGCGGTCGATGGTACGGGTAACCGGATGCAGACCGCCGTTTTCGATACGACGTCCTGGCAGAGAGATATCGATAGTCTCAGCGGCCAGACGGGCATTGAGCGCCGCGCTTTCGAGCTCAGCTTTACGCGCATTTAGCGCCTGCTGAACCTGCTCTTTGGCTTCGTTGATAACCGCACCGGCTGCCGGACGCTCTTCAGCAGGCAGCTCACGCAGGGTTGTCATCTGAAGGGTTAACTGCCCTTTCTTCCCCAGGTATTCCACGCGGACATTATCCAGCGTAGCAACATCTGATGCCTCGTTAATGGCTGCCTTCGCACTGGCAACCAGCTCTGCGAGATGTGACATGGTTTTCCTCATTGTGTCGGTGCAGACACCGGTTCGTTGGACTAAATTTATCTGTGCTGTACACCATTACTCTGTCGTTCGAGTTGCAGGCAAGCGGCGAAGGAGTGCGCCCCCGGACATTGACATAATAACCACATGATCGGGGTGAACGATCGCCAGCAACGCATTTGCAACCTGGAATACGACGAGTAAAAAAAAGCCTCCACTTGGGAGGCTTCAGGGCGCTGTTTTCCGTTTCTTCTTTCACGCGCTAGCCTCCTGCGTTCAGGTGCTAAAGTAAAAAAAGAAACGGAAAATAGCAGCATTCATGCTTGCGTTACCTTGTCTGGTAAGAAACGTAAGGCCGTATTGAAAGGCTTACGGTTATAAAAGTCAATGTATTGCTACTCCTGAAACGAAAAGAGGGAGACTAGCCCCCTCTTTCAACTGGCTTATGCCAGTGCTGCTTTCGCTTTTTCGACCAGCGCGGAGAACGCTAATTTGTCGAACACGGCGATATCAGCCAGGATCTTACGGTCGATTTCAACAGAGGCTTTTTTCAGGCCGTTGATGAATTTGCTGTAAGAAATACCGTTCTGACGTGCTGCTGCGTTGATACGCGCAATCCACAGTTGACGGAACTGACGCTTACGTTGACGACGGTCACGGTAAGCATACTGACCTGCTTTGATAACAGCCTGGAAGGCAACGCGGTATACGCGAGAACGCGCACCGTAGTAGCCTTTAGCTTGTTTCAAAATTTTCTTGTGACGTGCACGGGCAACTACACCACGTTTTACGCGAGCCATATGTGCTCTCCTGTATCTATTCTAATTAAAAAGTTAAAAGGGTTAACGACTTATGCGTACGGCAGGCACGCGATGACCAGGCCCAGATCGCCTTTGGATACCATGGCTTTCGGACGCAGATGACGTTTACGCTTAGTAGCTTTTTTAGTCAGAATATGACGCAGGTTAGCGTGCTTGTGCTTAAAACCACCTTTACCGGTTTTTTTGAAGCGCTTAGCAGCACCGCGTACGGTCTTAATTTTTGGCATTTTAATAACTTCCACTTCGCATTGTTAATTAACGAAACTGAGGCGAACAACGCCCGCGGAACCCATAACAGGCACCACGGGTATTGCTACTTGAAGGCCTTACTGTTTCTTCTTAGGAGCGAGCACCATGATCATCTGGCGGCCTTCGATCTTCGTTGGGAAGGATTCGACTACTGCCAGTTCACTCAGATCGTCACGGACGCGGTTAAGCACTTCCATACCGATCTGTTGGTGGGCCATTTCACGACCACGAAAACGCAGTGTGATTTTGGCCTTATCGCCATCTTCCAGAAAGCGAACCAGGCTGCGGAGTTTTACCTGGTAATCGCCATCATCGGTGCCAGGTCGGAATTTGATTTCCTTAACCTGAATAACTTTTTGCTTTTTCTTCTGTTCCTTGGAAGACTTACTCTTTTCATAAAGGAACTTGCCGTAGTCCATTATACGACAAACTGGCGGTTCGGCGTTAGGGCTGATTTCAACTAAGTCTACTCCAGCCTCTTCAGCCTTTTCGATAGCTTCTCTCAGACTCACAATACCCAGTTGCTCACCTTCCAGACCTGTTAAGCGAACTTCCTGGGCGCGAATCTCGCCATTAATACGATTCGGACGTGCCGTTTGAACTCGTTTTCCGCCTTTAATACCTTATTCCTCCAGTTGTTGAAGACTGCGGCTGCGAATTTCTTGTTGCAGCTTCTCAATCATTTCATTTACGTCCATGCTGCCGAGGTCTTTCCCGCGACGTGTGCGCACGGCCACTTTGCCGGCTTCGACTTCTTTGTCGCCACAGACCAACATATACGGGACACGACGTAAAGTATGCTCGCGGATTTTAAAGCCTATCTTCTCATTTCTCAAGTCCGCTTTTACGCGAATGCCCGCATTTTGTAGTTTACGCGTCAATTCGTTAACGTATTCAGCCTGAGAATCCGTAATATTCATGACCACGACCTGGACTGGCGCAAGCCAGCTTGGGAAGAAGCCCGCAAATTCTTCGGTCAGGATGCCGATAAAACGCTCCAGAGAACCAAGAATAGCGCGGTGAATCATTACAGGAACCTGTCGTTCGTTATTTTCACCAACATAAGAGGCGCTTAAACGCTGCGGCAGGGAGAAGTCCAGCTGTACAGTACCGCACTGCCAGGCACGATCGAGGCAATCATACAGCGTAAATTCAATTTTCGGGCCATAAAATGCGCCCTCACCCAGTTGATATTCAAACGGGATGTTATTTTCTTCCAGCGCCACCGCCAGATCCGCTTCAGCGCGATCCCATGTTTCATCGCTACCGATACGTTTTTCCGGACGCGTTGACAGTTTGACGACGATCTTATCGAAGCCAAAGGTACTGTACATATCGTAGACCATACGAATACAGGCGTTCACTTCATCACGCACCTGATCTTCCGTACAGAAGATATGCGCATCATCCTGAGTAAAGCCACGTACGCGCATCAGACCATGCAGCGCGCCTGAAGGCTCGTTACGATGGCAACTCCCGAATTCAGCCATACGCAATGGCAGATCGCGGTAGGATTTCAGCCCCTGGTTGAAAATCTGTACGTGCCCCGGACAGTTCATCGGCTTGATGCAATATTCACGGTTCTCAGAAGACGTGGTGAACATCGCATCTTTATAGTTGTCCCAGTGGCCGGTTTTTTCCCATAGCACACGGTCCATCATAAACGGGCCTTTAACTTCCTGATACTGGTACTCTTTCAGCTTAGAACGCACGAACGTTTCCAGTTCACGGAAGATAGTCCAGCCGTCATTGTGCCAGAACACCATGCCCGGGGCCTCTTCCTGCATATGATACAGGTCAAGCTGCTTACCGATTTTACGGTGATCACGCTTTGCAGCTTCTTCAAGACGCTGCAGATAGGCGTTCAGCGATTTTTTATCTGCCCAGGCGGTGCCGTAGATACGCTGCAGCATTTTATTGTTGCTGTCGCCGCGCCAGTACGCTCCCGCGGTCTTCATTAATTTGAAATGATGACAGAAACGCATATTCGGCACGTGCGGCCCGCGGCACATGTCGATATATTCTTCGTGATGATACAAACCAGGTTTGTCATCATGCGCAATATTTTCATCAAGAATAGAGACTTTATAGCTCTCACCGCGATTCACAAAGGTTTCACGCGCTTCGTGCCAGCTGACTTTCTTCTTGATGACATCATAGTTTTTCTCGGCGAGCTCGTGCATACGTTTTTCGAGCGCATCGATATCTTCCTGGGTCAGGGTATGGTCCAGATCGACATCATAATAGAAACCATTGTCGACAACCGGACCGATCGCCATCCTGGTATTTGGCCACAGCTGTTTAATCGCATGCCCCAAAAGGTGTGCGCAGGAGTGACGAATAATCTCAAGACCATCTTCATCTTTAGCGGTGATGATAGATAACGTTGCGTCGTTTTCAATGGGATCACAGGCGTCAACCAGCTCGCCGTTGACACGGCCAGCAATCGTGGCTTTCGCCAGACCCGGACCGATATCCAGAGCAACATCCATCGGGCTCACAGCATGATCAAAATGGCGTTGGCTGCCATCAGGAAGCGTAATTACAGGCATTTCATGTCCTTATTTGCAGTGGTGCCCCACACGAAAGAGCACATACAAAACAATATAATCATAATTATCAACAAGTTCAGACCCAGTTCCCGCTTCACTCTGCGAAAGTATGTTTGCGACCGTTTCCCGATTCGCCCCCACCTGCAGCCGCTCGTTGATAACACCAACGGTTAGTTTACACATCATTACTGTGTGATTAAAGTCACGTGAGGTCATCCCCGTCATATTTCAAGCTGCGGTGCGTTGGCAATACTCGCCCCATCCCCGGCCCGCGACAGGCAGGGCCCGCGCAAGTGCGGGTCCAAAACGGTTAACCGTTTTGTTCTGAAACTCGAATCATTTAGAGTATCAATAGCTATTATTGATTGAGAAATAAAAATTGCTGGATAATTATGTTAACATTGCGCCATCAAGAGAATAATAGCACACAATCCCAATCGCAAAAAAAATAGCAATAGACACTATAAATATCTGACATTAAAAATGCGAAAAGCCTGCGGCTACATCTTTAACCTGCTTATCGCCAGAAAAAATACGCAAATATAAAATAGATTACCGTCGAATATCAGGACCATTCACCCGCTACAAGCTTATGCACATCAAATGCATCATTCATTGACTGACCGGTTGATTGCGAACCCGGCGCAATATTGGAGCCCGCTTCAACATCGGTGGCTTTAGCGATACCGATTGGCGTATGGTGATTGTCATCCGGTTGGGGCAACGGGGTGGCAGCGAATGCGCCGAAAGATATCATGCACAACATTGTTGCCGCCAGTGCGATTTTGCTATTTCTCATGATAGTTATTCTCTTATTTATTACAGGTAATAACATGGAAAAAACCGCTTCTCCACTGTTGTCCAGTATAGATCCAAATCACATTTTTGTCCGAGGAAATAGTTGTCTTTTTGTGTCAAATTAACTCTGCATTGGTTAGCAAAAAATGATTACGTGGAATGCATACAGGCCCGTTCTTTTTATAAAAGACAAAACAAGAGACCAGAAATAATAACACTATACATTGCTATATGTTAAAACGATCAGGCCGGAAAATCCGGCCTGAAAATACTACATTTTATATCCAAGCGACACTGTCGTGCGCCGGTCAGTATGTTCCGGAGCTGAAGAAGGAGGCTGAGAGTTCCACGTCAGGTTATAGGCCACTTTGAGAGCAAAATGTGCATTGATAGCAACGTTTAATGCGCTTTCTGAGTTCAGCGTCGTATCGTCAGATCCGAATACCGAGACACCCTGCGTAAATTTGGTGTTATCCGTCATCTGCCACGCCCATGTTCCTGATGCGTAGCCCAGCGGCCGGGTTTTGTCATCGCCATCGGTATACTCGTCATAACGTACGCCAGGACCAAATTCAACACGCAAACTATAAATCGGGCCATTCAGAACCTGTCGACCATAACCTGCGGTTAGCACATCACGTTGCTGATAACCGTTATAACGATCCGTCAGCCAGCTTGCCTGACCAAAAAGATAATTCTGGTCAGTCAGATTATAACGGCTACGCCCACCAACCGCGTACTTTTCTGAAGAACGCTCATCGTTTGAAGAGGTATTGCTGGCATTCCCCCACAACGACCATGCAGTGGTGCCACCATACCAGGTCAAAGTGGAGTCCGCGGTCATCGAGGAACTTTTCGTATTGCCGGACTGCGCCAGATAGCCGGCATTAACAGTACCTTCGAAAGGTTTTTTGGCTGTGGAAGGGTCATCCATGACAGTAAAAACGGAATCATCGGCGATTGCGCATGCAGACGCAAAAAGCCCTCCCGCCAGCATGACTGCTGCGGGTACTGTCTTTAAAAGCTTCATTTAATTTAAAGTCCGTACACATAAAAGGAGACTCGAAAGGTCCCGGAAACTTTCGCGAGGATCGTTGATTGTCGACCCTAAGAAAGGGAGTAAATTATAAAAAAGCACGATTAACTTAGCAATCAATTACTATTTCATTTTTTGTATAAGACGCTTCTCAAAACAATTTTTCGTTCATAAAGATAAAAACAGCAACGTTTATGCATATCCTTAACATTGACTTCTCTCGCCCCTGTTGACGGCTATGGTTTAAAAACAGTGTGGCAGTCCCGTATTATGGAGGAAATCGGATGACCAAAATCTATACGCTCACGCTCGCCCCCTCTCTCGACAGCGCTACGCAAACACCGCAAATGTATCCTGAAGGCAAGTTACGCTGTAGCGCCCCTGTGTTTGAGCCTGGCGGTGGCGGCATTAATGTCGCGCGGGCGATTACCTTTCTTGGCGGCAGCGCTACCGCGATCTTCCCGGTCGGCGGCGCCACCGGTGAACACCTGACGACACTGCTGATGGGTGAGCATGTCCCGGTGGACACGGTAGAAGCGGCAGACTGGACACGGCAGAATCTTCATGTACATGTCAACGCCAGCGGTGAGCAGTATCGTTTCGTGATGCCGGGCGCAGCATTAACTAAGGAGGAGTTCCATCTGCTTGAGGAAAAAGTTCTCATGCTCACGCCCGGCTCACTGTTAGTCATCAGCGGGAGCCTGCCCCCAGGGATTAGCGTCGATAACCTGCGGCAGTTAGTCAAAAATGCGCAACAGCATGGCTTGCGCTGCATTGTGGATAGCTCCGGTGAGGCGCTCGCCGCGGCCCTTGAAGTCGGCAATATTGAACTGGTAAAACCGAATCAGAAAGAACTTAGCGCCCTTGTGCAACGCGATCTCAGCCAGCCTGATGATGTGCGCAAGGCCGCACAACAGTTAATCGACTCGGGAAAAGCCCATCGGGTCGTCGTTTCACTGGGTCCGCAGGGGGCTTTAGGCGTTGATGCGGACGGCTGCGTCCAGGTCGTACCGCCGCCAATGAAAAGCCAGAGTACCGTCGGCGCCGGGGACAGTATGGTCGGCGCAATGACCTTACGGCTGGCGGAAAACGCCTCGCTCGAAGATATGGTTCGCTTTGGTGTTGCAGCGGGGAGCGCCGCAACAATAAATCAGGGTACCCGACTTTGCTCGCTGGAAAATACGCAAAAAATCTACGACTACCTGCGCGGTCGTTAGTCTCTTGATTCCCGCTGTCACGTCGGCGGGAGTCGCCAAATCATCACGATGGTCTATGCTAAAAAATCCATGGATAACACCGTGCTAAAAGTAAGGAGCACAATTATTACGTATTTCGCCACTGTTACGGATATAAATAATCATTACATTGGCAGGATAAGTCGTCGTATTTTTCGCCAGACTAACGTTGCCTTATATGAAGATGACGAAAATCTTCACATATCCGGGATCAATGCTTTTGGCCTGCTTTCACGTTTAGCGTGGGTACAAGATCAATAAGTGCGATTAGCGCAACAGAAAACGTTCAGTTGTGCGTCAGTTCGAATTTTACACTCGGATTATGCGCTAACCTTATGAAATGTTGGAAAACATGGGGAGAGACAGCATGTGGCAAGCTATCAGCAATTTGTTACGCGACTGGCACAGCGAAGCAGCTGAAATCGAACTGCGCAGTGAACTACCAGGGGGGGAGATTCACGCAGCCTGGCATTTACGCTTCGGCGGGCGGGATTACTTCGTAAAATGCGACGAACGGGAGCTTTTGCCCATATTTACCGCCGAGGCCGATCAACTCGAGCTCTTGTCGCGCAGTAAAACCGTTAATGTGCCCCAGGTTTTTGCTGTTGGCAGCGATCGGGATTACAGTTTCCTGGTCATGGAATATCTCCCGCCTCGCCCTCTGGATGCGCATAACGCTTTCCTGTTAGGCCAGCAAATTGCACGTTTACATCAATGGAGCGATCAACCCCAGTTTGGCCTGGATTTCGATAACCACCTTTCCACCACTCCCCAACCAAATGCCTGGCAGCGCCGCTGGTCCACCTTCTTCGCCGAGCAGCGTATCGGCTGGCAACTGGAACTGGCTGCCGAAAAAGGCCTACGTTTTGGCAATATTGATAGCCTCGTCAACGCCGTCCAACAGCGGCTGAGTAATCATCAACCTCAGCCATCATTGCTCCACGGTGATTTATGGTCCGGTAACTGCGCGCTCGGGCCAAACGGGCCTTATATTTTCGATCCAGCCTGCTATTGGGGGGATAGAGAGTGCGATCTGGCAATGCTGCCGCTACATCCTGAACAGCCGGCCCAAATTTATGATGGCTACCAATCCGTTTCACCACTGCCGTCCGGGTTCCTTGAACGTCAACCCCTTTATCAGCTCTATACCTTGCTGAATCGCGCGATTCTGTTTGGCGGGCAACATCTGGTGACCGCACAGAAAGCGCTGGATGAGGTATTGATGGAGAAGGCGCCGTAACGCCGCGCCCTGTGTCACACCGGGGGTGAACGGTCAACAAAAAGAGGCCCAGCGTTTGCGGTTGCTGATTGTGTACCTGCTCAATGTGATCTCTCAGCCTGCTTGCCAGACATGTCACCACGTCTCAAGGATCAGCAAATGATTTATTAGTACAGGTTGACAGGCCTCCCTTATTTCCTGAGGGTGGCCTGATTTCACACCATTAATTCATGTCCACGCCTTTGAGACGGAACTGAATGGTCATGGTGATTCCGGTACCCGGTTTACCCGCTTGATAACGCCATTTACGTAAAGCGTTTTTCACTTCACGTTCAAACATATTGGCGGGTTGAGCGGAAAGGATCTGCACGTTATCCACGCGACCATCTGCCGTAACATCAAACTTAACCCTCACCGATCCCTCGATACGCAGTGCCTGAGCGCGCGGAGGGTATACAGGTTTACCCCGGCGTAATGCCTGAGGGCCGGTTGGCGCCGTTACGGTGGGCTTCGCCGCCGCTGTAGACGTACTCGGCGCAGTACGCGCAGGTGCCGTATTTTGGCTCTCAAAGGGCGAGGCCGAACGGGTTTCCGCAGGCTTCACATCACGCTTAGGCTGTTCGACCTTTTTTTCCGGTTTCGGTTTCGGTTTTGGCTTTGGTTTCGGCTTGGGTTTATGGATAACAACCGGCGCCTCTTTAGGCGGTTCCGGCATCACTTCGGGTTCGGGTTCAGGTTCTGGCTCCACAACGGGTTCAACTACCGGCTGGGCGGCCGCGGGCGGCTCCAGATCTGCCGGAGCCACCATCGTAATCTCGATAGGCTGTGATGGCGAAGGCCGTTCAATAACCTGATGTACCGATGTATAAAGCAACGCCGCGACAACACCGCCATGGATAGCCACGGACAGTAGCGTGGGCCACGGAAAGCGACGAGGTAAATCAAAGGTCATTGCGCTCATAATTGTTTCTGTTGAAAAATGATGTTCCGATTTTAAATGCAAATAGTAATCATATTCAACCAGGGTTGCTAACTTGCGTTAAAATTTGCCCGCTTTTCTGAAAAAATCCCCAGAACATGGCATTCTGAGGCATACGCGTATCTTTGCATTGCAGTCAACGCCGGTTTAACTTAACGTAACTCGCCAATTTATTGATAAGGAGCCATGCCGTGCTTTACGTTATCTACGCTGAAGATATTGCCGACTCTCTGGAAAAAAGAACATCGGTACGCCCCGCCCACCTGGCGCGTTTGCAACTGTTACATGATGAGGGGCGTTTGCTGACCGCCGGCCCAATGCCTGCTGTAGACAGTAATGAGCCCGGTGCGGCTGGCTTTACCGGTTCAACCGTGATCGCGGAGTTTGAATCACTGGAGGCGGCGCAATCCTGGGCCAATGACGACCCGTATATCGCGGCCGGTGTTTATCAGAAAGTCTCTGTTAAGCCTTACAAAAAGGTATTTTGATAATCCAGGAAAACAATAACGATCAGAGACCTGGCGCAGATTTCATCTACGCATGCAATTGAAAGGGCGCGTTTAGATACATGTCACACTGCGCCCACTTCTTTTTCTGACGCACATCACCGGGCAAGCATCGTGCCGCATCATGTTGTGATTATGTCACGCGAGTTTAGCACTCTGTCCCGACGGATTGACGACCCGGCCTGTCGACCATGAGGCTGTCTGTCAGCGCAAAAGCGCCAGTCAGAAATTCCCGGCCACTCTAAATCCATTCCTGAGTTTTGCAGCCCGCCCCGCGATTACCCTGGTTATCGTTGTTGGTGCCTTTCCCGGTCAGTTTTATCACGGATTAGTCCTATTAGATGCACCTGACGCGAGATAATTATGGCTTCTCCATAAAATATTCACATTTATGATTTGGAATTAATATCCCTGATTAAGGAGTTTTTATGAAAAAAATTGTGCTGTTAGTTTTTGTGCTTTGCGGAGCGGTGTCGCTTTCCGGGTGTATTCTCCCTCCAGGAGGACCTGGCGGCGGTCACTCCCAAGGACCCGGTCCTCGGTAATACAGTAAGGCCCATTTTCAGTCAGGGCCTTTCTGACCATTATCTGGTCAATAATCTACCGATGCAGGCACCGCAAGCGGTGCCTTTTGTTTCGCCTTTCAAAACTCAGAGAAGGTGAACAGCAAAGAGTGACGCTGCCGTTTAACCAGCTCTTTTCTGATGGCGAGGATACGCATATTCCGGCGCGATTGGCCTTCCAGCCAGCGTGTTTTACGGCGACTCA
Source organism: Klebsiella indica (assembly GCF_005860775.1). Lineage (GTDB taxonomy): Bacteria > Pseudomonadota > Gammaproteobacteria > Enterobacterales > Enterobacteriaceae > Klebsiella > Klebsiella indica. The sequence continues at coordinate 192,503 of NZ_VCHQ01000009.1, read as the reverse complement.
CCTGTCTTAGCATGCGCCAGCGCCCTACTTCCGTTCTACTACGCTTCATTGCTACTACTCTACGAGTGAAAAACAGCCTGCATTATAGACCCATGAATCCGGGTGACCAACGCTTTCGCTGCGTTTTTATTTGCCAGATGGATGCTGATGCGTAAACTCATGACATAAAGTCATTCAAAAGGATTTTTCATCTATGACAACCTTTTACACGGTGGTTAACTGGCTGGTCATACTCGGATACTGGCTACTGATCGCTGGTGTAACATTACGTATATTAATGAAAAGACGCGCAGTCCCGTCAGCAATGGCGTGGCTACTTATCATCTATATTCTACCTCTGGTGGGGATTATTGCTTATCTGTCGTTTGGCGAACTGCATCTGGGCAAGCGCCGGGCCGAACGCGCAAGCGCAATGTGGCCGTCGACGGCGAAATGGTTAAAGGATCTCAAAGCCTGTAAACATATCTTTGCTGATGAGAATAGCCCGGTCGCCGAATCATTATTTAAGCTCTGCGAACACCGCCAGGGAATTGCCGGTGTTAAGGGCAATCAGCTCCAGCTACTCACCGAATCCGATGATGTCATGCAGGCCTTAATTCGCGACATTCAGCTCGCGCGTCACAATATTGAGATGGTGTTCTATATCTGGCAGCCTGGCGGTATGGCCGATAAAGTCGCGGAGTCATTAATGGCGGCGGCAAGACGCGGCGTACACTGCCGGTTAATGCTCGACTCTGCCGGGAGCGTTGCCTTTTTCCGCAGTCCCTGGGCCGCTATGATGCGTAATGCGGGAATCGACGTTGTTGAGGCGCTGAAAGTTAATCTGATGCGTGTCTTTCTGCGTCGTATGGATCTGCGTCAGCATCGCAAGATGGTTATGATCGACAATTATATTGCCTATACCGGCAGTATGAATCTGGTTGATCCACGCTTCTTTAAACAGGACTCCGGCGTCGGCCAGTGGATTGATCTGATGGCGAGAATGGAAGGCCCGGTAGCGACAGCCATGGGAATTGTCTATTCCTGCGACTGGGAAATTGAAACCGGAAAGCGCATTTTACCGCCGCCGCCAGATGTTAATATCATGCCGTTCGAAGAGGCCAGCGGGCATACTATTCACACCATCGCCTCAGGACCCGGCTTCCCTGAAGACTTGATCCACCAGGCACTGCTCACCGCCGCTTATGCGGCTAAAGAGCACTTGATCATGACAACCCCCTACTTTGTGCCCAGCGACGATCTGCTGCATGCCATCTGCACCGCAGCCCAACGCGGCGTTGATGTCAGCATCATTTTGCCGCGTAAGAACGATTCGTTGCTTGTGGGTTGGGCCAGCCGCGCCTTCTTTACCGAACTGCTGGCTGCCGGCGTGAAAATCTATCAATTTGAAGGCGGCCTGTTGCATACCAAAAGTGTGCTGGTTGACGGCGAGCTCAGTCTGGTTGGAACCGTTAACCTTGATATGCGTAGCCTGTGGCTTAACTTCGAAATTACGCTGGTGATTGATGATGTCGGGTTTGGTGGCGACCTGGCCGCGGTACAGGACGATTATATCTCCCGCTCGCGCCTGCTTGACGCCAGATTGTGGTTAAAACGTCCTCTCTGGCAGCGGATCGCCGAGCGACTGTTTTACTTCTTCAGTCCGTTACTGTAAAACATGCCAATCAGATGTTTATTGGGTAGCAATCATGGATATGGATTTAAACAACCGCCTGACCGAAGACGAAACACTTGAACAGGCTTACGACATCTTCCTTGAGCTGGCTGTCGACAACCTCGATCCGGCAGATGTCATTCTGTTTAATTTACAGTTTGAAGAACGCGGCGGCGCTGAACTGTTTGACCCGGCACCCGACTGGGAAGAACACGTTGATTTTGATCTCAATCCTGACTTTTTTGCTGAAGTGGTTATTGGGCTGGCAGATGAAGATGGTGGCGAGATTAACGATATTTTTGCCCGGGTGCTGCTGTGCCGCGAAAAAAGCCACAAGCTTTGCCATATTCTATGGCGCGAATAAGTTCTTTCACCAGCCAGTAGCCATATATAATGCGTGGGGGTGAGTGAAACCACCCCCTGCCCTCCACCTGCAGCAGGTCGTTTACGTAGATATGCTGGTTTGCCTGTCTACTTCGGCAGTTCACTTCCGCAGGCGTTACAGTAACGCGCGCTTTTATCGTGCATATTATGCTGGCAATTCGAACACCGACGCTGAGTTCGACGATTCTGAAACGCCAGTGTCATATGCGTTGTAATCAGGCCGGTCGGAATCGCAATAATCGAGTAGCCAATTAAAATAAGTATTGAGGCCAGAATGCGCCCCAGCGGCGTATGCGGCGTAATATCGCCATACCCCACCGTGGTTATTGTCACAATCGCCCAATAAACTGACGCATTTAGTGTAGTAAAACCGTACTGCGGTCCCTCAATCAGGTACATCAGCGCACCAAAAATCACCATTACGATGGCAATAAATGAGTAAAACAGGATCAGTTGATGACGAGCACTAACAATCGCGGCCCAGAAAATATTCAACGACGGCATAAAACGCAGTAGTTTAAGAATACGCAACGCACGAATCGCGCGCATCGCCCGCCACGCAAAAACATATTCAAGACTAATCTCTGGCCATAGCCACATAACGTACAGCGGCAAAATCGTCGCTAAATCAATTATTCCCCAGAAGCTGCAAACATATTTCACTGGATTCGGCCAAGTGATCAGGCGCAGCAGATATTCAAGGGTAAAAACCACAGTAACGATAATCTCAAGCCAGACGAAAATATGCCATTCATCTGACGTCAGATGATATTGCGTCCCCAGTCCGGACTCGATAAATATCACCAGCACGCTAAGCAGTGCAAAAACACCGCATAACCCCTCAAAATGCCGGCCGGAACGCCGATTTTGATCGAAGAGTAGATGATACAGCCGCAGACGAGCGGTACAGATGTTCAACGCCACGTTCACCTCGCAAAAGAAAAGGGCTGACTCACGCCAGCCCCGGAGATTATAGCGGGTCTACCTTCAGGCAGGAAACGGCGTGTCGGAAACTTCCCTCCAGAACCGGTCGCGTTTTTGCGCACTCCGGTCCGGCCAGTGGACAACGCGTACGAAATACGCATCCCGATGGCGGGTTTATCGGCGAGGGCAATTCCCCTTCCAGCAGTTGGATCGTTTTATTCCTTTCGATATCCGGGTCCGGAACCGGCACTGCCGACATTAACGCTTTTGTATAAGGATGCAGTGGATTATGGTACACCTCGTCGTAGGTTCCCAGTTCTACAGCATGCCCCAGGTACATGACCAGTACCCGGTCAGAGATATGCTTGACCACCGCCAGATCGTGGGCAATAAAAATCAGCGATAATCCCATCTCCCGCTGCAACTGCTGCAACAGGTTCACCACCTGTGCCTGAATCGATACATCCAGCGCCGAAACCGGTTCATCGCAGATAATCAACTTCGGCTCAAGGATCAGGGCACGTGCAATACCGATACGCTGGCACTGGCCACCAGAAAATTCGTGCGGATAGCGGTTAATCAGGTTCGGTAGCAAACCCACTTTCATCATCATCGCTTTAACGCGATCACGAACTTCCTGACGTGGCATTCTGGGATGGTAGGTACGCAACGGCTCGGCAATAATTTCCCCGATCGTCATACGCGGATTCAATGACGCCAGCGGATCCTGGAATATCATCTGAATATCGCTGCGCACAGCACGTAATTCTTCCGCTTTTAATCCCAATAAATCTTTACCCAGCCAGGCGACTTTGCCGCCAGTAGCCTTTACAAGACCAATAATCGCCCGCGCAAAGGTTGATTTCCCACAGCCAGACTCCCCGACGACGCCGAGCGTTTCACCTTCATAAAGGCGCAGGGTGACACCATCGACCGCTTTCAGCGTTTTCGACGGTTGCCAGAACCACTGTTTGCCGTCTTTAATATCAAAATGCACTTTCAGATCGGCAATTTCGAGCAGGACTTTTCTTTGTTCCGTCACGGCGTTCATAGCAAATCCCCCACCGGTTGAAAGCAGGCACGCAAGCGGCCTGGTGCAAACGCCTCCAGAGGCGGAGCGTTATTACAAATCTCCGTCGCATGCGGGCAACGCGGCTGGAACGGGCAGCCCTTCGGTAAACGCAGCAGGTTTGGCGGGTTGCCCGGAATCGTTAACAAGGCATCGCCTTCCGCATCCAGTCGCGGAACCGCATTGAGCAGACCAATAGAGTATGGATGCGACGGGTGATAAAAGACGTCTCGCGCCAGACCATATTCCATAGTTCGTCCGGCATACATCACCAGTACCTTGTCGCAGATCCCGGCAACAACGCCGAGATCGTGGGTAATCATGATGATTGCGGTATTGAACTCGTGCTTAAGCTCATTCAGAAGCGTCATTATTTGCGCCTGTACGGTCACGTCCAGCGCGGTTGTCGGTTCATCCGCAATCAGCAGTTTAGGCCGACACAACAGCGCCATCGCGATCATGACGCGCTGACGCATCCCACCGGAGAATTCATGCGGATACATTTTCATCCGTTTGCGCGCCTCCGGCATTTTTACCGCATCCAGCATTTTCACCGACTCTTCAAATGCTTCGGCTTTGCTCATCGCGTTATGCAGCATCAGGACTTCCATCAACTGTTCGCCGACCCGCATATACGGATTGAGTGATGTCATCGGATCCTGGAAAATCATTGAAATCTGCTTCGCGCGCAGTTTATTCAGTTCGTGCTCAGGAAGATTCAGGATCTGCTCGCCGTTAAAGGTTGCTGAACCGCCGATGCGACCGTTTGCCGCCAGCAGTCCCATCAGCGCAAAAGCCGTTTGCGACTTACCGGAACCAGACTCGCCGACAATGCCTAAGGTTTCCCCAGCTTGCAGCGTAAAGTTGAGGTCGTTGACTGCGGTCACATCGCCATCGGGCGTGCCAAAGGTGACGCGCAGATCTTTCACATCCAGCAGCAGCCCGGAATGTGATGCTGCCTGCGGCGTTTTTGCCGTTTCAATCGTGCTCATGACGGCGCTCCTTAGCGGTCTTTCGGGTCGAGGGCATCACGCAGGCCATCGCCGATAAAGTTAAAACAAAACAACGTTACCACCAGGAAACCGGCAGGAAACAGTAGCAGCCACGGCGAGACTTCCATTGAGTTCGCACCATCGCTGAGCAGAGCGCCCCAGCTACTTAGCGGTTCCTGAGTACCCAGACCGAGGAAGCTTAAAAATGACTCAAACAGAATCATGCTCGGAACCAGCAACGAGGCATACACCACCACCACGCCAAGAACGTTAGGTACAATATGGCGGATCACAATATTGCCCGTTGACACCCCGCCAACCTGCGCGGCTTCAATAAACTCTTTGCGCTTCAGGCTCAGGGTCTGGCCGCGAACGATACGCGCCATATCCAGCCAGGACACCATACCAATGGCGACGAAAATCAGCAGGATATTCTGGCCAAAGAAGGTCACCAGCAAAATAACGAAGAACATAAACGGGAAGGAGTTGAGGATTTCCAGCAGGCGCATCATCACCGAATCCACTTTCCCGCCCAGATAACCGGAAAGCGAACCGTACAGCGTCCCCAGAATTACCGCCACCAGCGCAGCAGCAACGCCGACCATTAATGAAATACGTCCACCGATCGCCACCCGCACCAGCAGGTCGCGGCCGGACGAATCGGTGCCAAAGTAGTGGCCCGATGCGATATCAGGCGCACTGGACATCATGCCCCAGTCGGTATCGTAATAGGAAAATGGCGATACCATCGGCGCAATGATGACAAACAACGCAATGAGCACCAGCACAATCAGGCTGGCGACTGCTGCGCGGTTATGCATAAAGCGGCGGCGAGCATCCTGCCAGAGGCTACGTCCCTCGACTTCCAGTTTTTCACTGAAGTTTTCCAGCGCCTCGCTGTTTTTCTTACTTAACATTATGGCGAACCCCAGCGTCAGTAACGAATTTTCGGATCGATAACGGCATACAGCACATCAACGATCGCGTTAAACAGAATGGTCAATGCGCCAACCAGAATGGTCAGGCTGAGTACCAGCGAGTAATCGCGGTTCAGCGCGCCGTTGACGAACAGTTGACCGATTCCCGGCAGGCCATAAATGGTTTCGATAACCATCGAGCCGGTAATAATGCCGACGAAGGCGGGTCCCATATAAGAAAGCACCGGCAGTAGCGCAGGCTTTAATGCGTGGCGCAAGACGATCGTGCGCATCGGCAAGCCTTTCGCCCGTGCGGTACGAATAAAGTTAGAGTGCAGAACCTCAATCATGGAGCCGCGGGTGATACGTGCGATGCTGGCAATATAGGCCAGTGAAAGCGCGACCATCGGCAGGATCATATATTGTATGGCTCCCCCGTTCCAGCCGCCGCCCGGCAGCCAGTGCAGCGTAATAGCGAATATCATTACCAATAACGGCGCGACTACAAAACTGGGTATCACCACCCCGGTCATCGCGATGCCCATCACAGCAAAATCCCATTTCGTATTTTGCTTCAGGGCGGCAATAACCCCGGCAGTGACGCCAAGCAGAACCGCCAGAGCAAACGCGGCGAAGCCTAACTTAGCCGATACCGGGAAACTGGCAGCGACCAGATCGTTTACCGAATAATCTTTATATTTAAACGAAGGACCGAAATCGCCATGCGCCAGTTGCTTCAGATAATTGAAGTACTGGGTCATGATAGGGTCGTTTAAATGATATTTTGCTTCAATATTCGCCATCACTTCCGGCGGTAACGTGCGTTCACCGGTAAACGGACTACCCGGTGCGAGACGCATCATGAAGAACGAGATTGTAATTAGAATAAAAAGCGTCGGAATCGCTTCAAGACAGCGACGTAAGATAAATTTCAACATTGCCCATACCTTCTGGCGAGTGTGCCTTCAATAGTGCGATCAAATAAGACACCGCGGGGCGGGCAAAAATACCCACCCCACGTATTGCCATTAGTGCTTCACAATGTACATGTTTCTTGTATACGTATTATCCAGCGGATCTTTGCCGGTATACCCCCCTACCCACGGCTTAACCAGGCGAGCGTTAACGTAATAAAAGACCGGTACGATGACAGAGTCTTTATCCAGCTGTTGCTCAGCCCTGGCATAGAGATCTGCGCGTTGTGCTTCATCGTTGGTTTGCAGGGTTTCAGCAATAATTTTGTCGAAGGCCGGGCTCTTATAGTGTGAGGTATTGTTTGAGCTGTCGCTTAACATGGTATTGAGGAAAGAAGTCGGTTCATTGTAGTCCGCACACCAGCCAGCGCGCGCAACATCAAAGGTTCCCTGGTGGCGATTATCAAGGAAGGTTTTCCATTCCTGATTCTCCAGCTTCACATTTGCGCCAATGTTTTTCTTCCAGATAGACGCCACGGCGATCGCCAGTTTTTTATGCAGATCGGAAGTGTTATAGAGTAAGTTGAACGTCAGCGGTTTACTGGCGGTATAACCGGCTTCAGCCAGTAATTTTTTTGCTTCTTCGTTACGTTTTTCCTGTGACCACTTGAACCACTCCGGCTTAATCAGTTTCATACCGTCAGTGTAAGGAGGCGTGTAGCTATAGGCCGGCAGATCGCCCTGGTTTTTCACTTTGTTGACAATAATGTCGCGATCCAGCGCCAGTTTCAGCGCGGTACGTACGCGAACATCGGTAAACGGCGCTTTCTGGTTGTTAATTTCATAGTAATAGGTGCACAGATAGGGATCGACGTGAACTTCTTTCGGGATCTCTTTTTTCAGTTTCTGGAACAATTCAATCGGCATGTTGTTATAGGTCATATCGATTTCACCGCTGCGATAGCGGTTGACGTCGGTGACTTCTGAAGAGATCGGCAGATAAGTGACCTGATTAATAACGGTTTTGGCGTTATTCCAGTAATTCGTATTACGCACCAGCACAATACGTTCGTTAACCACCCAATCTTTTAATTTATATGCGCCGTTACTGACAATATTGGCCGGTTGAGTCCACTTCTCACCAAATTTATCAATAACGGATTTCGGTACGGGTGAAAGAGACGAGTGAACCAGAAGTTTATAAAAGTATGGTACCGGCTCGCTGAGCGTCACTTGAAAAGTGTGATCGTCCAGCGCTTTTACGCCCAGATCAGTAATCGGTTTTTTGCCGCTGATAATGTCATCAACGTTGGCCACATGACCATACTGCAGATAGCTTGCATAAGGCGAAGCGGTTTTCGGATCGACCAGACGCTGCCAGCTATAAACGAAATCTTGCGCGGTTACCGGTGAACCATCTGACCACTTCGCATCTTTACGTAGATGGAAGGTCCAGACTTTAAAATCCTTATTTTCCCATTTTTCCGCAACGCCTGCGACCGGATGACCATCAAGGTCACTCACCAATAATCCTTCGAATAAATCACGGCTAATATTAGACTCCGGCACACCTTCAATTTTGTGCGGGTCAAGGGACTGAACTTCCGAGCCATTGTTACGCACCAGCGTTTGTTGTTCCGCCAGTTGAACCCCTGCTGGCACATCTGCTGCCATGGCAGCGTTGGCGGTAATTAACGCAGAGAAGACCGCTGCGGCTACCAGGCTTTTTTTCGTGATGATGGTCATTGTGTTATTACTCCACTCATTATAATTACTGGCTATTTAACCAGCCTGTTTTCTCTTTCTGGATTCTGAACAGTGCAGGAGTTTATGCTGCTGTCAGAGAGTACTGCTTGCTATCACCGACTTATTTATTACGGCAGCTCAAATGGCAACCTTAACGTCGATTCTTCCCCTGTCCGGGGTAATGTTAATTTGCAATGATCTATTTAATAAAAATTCTCATTCTCATATCAGTTCAGTTAACGATCACGGCGGAAAGTATCAAAACCCGTTATTGTCCGCCAATGGAATTTGCAAATATGTTACCGAATTCTCTTTTGTCGTCTTCCCGTGGATAAAACCGCCAACTCGCCGGGCAAACAACAGAGATATAAATCGATTTTTATCATATAGATACAATAAGATGCTTATTTTTTATACTAAATATCGCTAAAAAGGCTATTTTTTACACAAATCATTAACAATCGCTCATTATTTAGCACATTCATCTGCTTCATTAGCGAAATTACTAATATCATTTCAATTAACTGACGGCAAGCATCAGAGAATGATGTGAAGAAAATAACGCTGTTTAATGTGAGTAACGGGACAGGATTATACGCCAAATAAATATAACTAATTGATAATAAATAAGAATATCAAATCATTGCAAAATAATATCACAGACCGGAAAATCAGGCTTTGTAATATGTTTTTCACATGATGAGCAAATACTGAACGATGTTCCCGCGCCTGGAGGCGCGAGTTAATTCACCAGTCCGGGAAACAACGCCTTTATCCCGGTGACAATAAATTCGATCCCTAACGCCATCAGCAGCAACCCCATAATACGGGTAATCACGTTAATCCCCGTTTGCCCGAGCAAACGCACCAGCCAGGGCGCCATACGAAAAATCCCCCAGCAGCACAGCGCAAAAAGCGCAATGGCAATCGAAAACCCCAAAAAATGAGCGATAGTATGATAACGCGTTCCCCAGACAATAGTTGAGCTGATGGCGCCAGGCCCTGCCATCAGAGGCAATGCTAACGGTACTACGCCAATACTCTCGCGAATTGCCGTTTCTGATTTTTCTTGTTTGTTCTGTTTATCCTCACCAAGTTTGCCGCTAATCATAGACATGGCAATAGTGACGACCAGAATCCCACCGGCAATACGAAAGGAATCAATGGAAATGCCGAAGACCTGCAAAATCGCGTCGCCGAGAAACAGCGAGGTCAACAGAATAATGGCCACAGAGAGGTTAGCTGTCAGATTGGTTTTGTTACGTGCCGCCGCCGTCTGGTAACTGGTCATACTAATGAAGACCGGAATAATGCCAACCGGGTTTACCAGCGCAAATAATCCAATGAAAAATTTAAAATAAGCTGAAAAATCAAACAACGGTTGAATCACAATGAACTCCGCAGCATCATTAAAAATGGCTGTTTCCAGTTACCAGCATGAAATATCCGCGAGAAGATACGCCTTTTAATAGCATAATTCATCTAAATTATGCATAAAGTCACAATAAAGCTCGGACATTGTTTTATTTATATATTTAGCGCGGGCCTGCCTGGCGTAATTCGCGTAGCCATCCTCCGGATACGGATAACGCGTACAGCGCGAAGCGTAGACATTGTACGTGACAATTATTCGCTTACCTTGCGGGGCAAAATGGCAGGCGACATCGTCCTGACGGGATAGATCTTAATACTATTTATTCATTTAATTAGCATAATAAATCATTACTCTTGATCAAAAAGGTCAAAAATCGGCCTGCTGAAAGGTATCAGCTTTGACAATTATTGATTTAGATCACATAAATTGTACCCAGAAGTGAGTAATCTTTGTGACACACAGCAAGGAGGGAAAGCAGCGATACCTGAGAGGAAAAATAACAGCTTTTTTAGTCAATCGGTGGAGCCAGCAGCACAAAATTCTTTTTGTTAACATTAAAATGCAGCCTGTTAACACTCTGTCTATACTGTCGGATTGAGCTACTGATTTACTAAAAAAGTTTAACATTATCAGGAGAGCATTTATGGCTGTTACTAATATCGCTGAACTGAACGCACTCGTCGAGCGCGTGAAAAAAGCCCAGCGTGAATATGCCAGTTTCACTCAAGAACAAGTCGACAAAATCTTCCGTGCCGCCGCTCTGGCCGCAGCTGATGCCCGAATCCCTCTCGCGAAGATGGCCGTTGCCGAATCCGGTATGGGTATCATCGAAGATAAAGTGATTAAAAACCACTTCGCTTCCGAATACATCTATAACGCCTATAAAGATGAAAAAACCTGTGGTGTGCTGTCTGAAGACGACACTTTCGGCACTATCACCATTGCTGAACCAATTGGCATCATCTGCGGTATCGTCCCGACAACTAACCCAACCTCAACCGCTATTTTTAAATCTCTGATCAGCCTGAAAACCCGTAACGCCATCATTTTTTCTCCACATCCGCGCGCCAAAGACGCCACCAACAAGGCGGCTGATATCGTTCTGCAGGCGGCGATCGCTGCGGGCGCGCCAAAAGACCTGATTGGCTGGATCGATCAACCTTCCGTTGAACTGTCTAACGCGCTGATGCACCACCCTGACATCAACCTGATCCTGGCGACAGGCGGCCCTGGCATGGTGAAAGCCGCATACAGTTCCGGTAAACCAGCTATCGGCGTTGGTGCGGGTAACACGCCGGTTGTTATCGATGAAACAGCCGATATCAAACGTGCGGTGGCTTCCGTACTGATGTCCAAAACCTTCGATAACGGCGTAATCTGTGCATCTGAACAGTCCGTTGTTGTTGTTGACTCCGTTTATGATGCCGTTCGCGAACGTTTCGCCAGCCACGGCGGCTATCTGCTGCAGGGCAAAGAGCTGAAAGCCGTTCAGGATGTTATTCTGAAAAATGGCGCGCTGAACGCGGCTATTGTGGGTCAACCGGCCTATAAAATTGCTGAACTGGCAGGCTTCACCGTACCAGAAACCACTAAGATTCTGATCGGCGAAGTGACGGTTGTTGATGACAGCGAACCGTTTGCTCATGAAAAACTGTCTCCGACGCTGGCAATGTATCGCGCGAAAGACTTCGAAGACGCGGTTGATAAAGCTGAAAAACTGGTAGCAATGGGCGGTATCGGCCACACATCCTGCCTGTACACCGACCAGGACAACCAGCCAGCACGCGTTGCTTACTTCGGTCAAATGATGAAAACCGCGCGTATCCTGATTAACACCCCGGCTTCTCAGGGTGGTATCGGTGACCTGTATAACTTCAAACTCGCACCTTCCCTGACTCTGGGTTGTGGTTCCTGGGGTGGTAACTCCATCTCTGAAAACGTTGGTCCGAAACACCTGATCAACAAGAAAACCGTTGCTAAGCGAGCTGAAAACATGTTGTGGCACAAACTTCCGAAATCTATCTACTTCCGCCGTGGCTCTCTGCCCATCGCGCTGGATGAAGTGATTACCGATGGCCACAAACGTGCGCTCATCGTGACTGACCGTTTCCTGTTCAACAATGGCTATGCTGACCAGATCACCTCCGTGCTGAAAGCGGCTGGCGTTGAAACTGAAGTTTTCTTTGAAGTTGAAGCAGACCCGACGCTGACTATCGTTCGTAAGGGCGCAGAGCTGGCGAACTCCTTCAAACCAGACGTGATCATCGCGCTGGGCGGCGGCTCCCCAATGGATGCGGCGAAAATCATGTGGGTTATGTACGAACATCCAGAAACCCACTTCGAAGAACTGGCGCTGCGCTTTATGGACATCCGTAAACGTATCTACAAGTTCCCGAAAATGGGCGTGAAAGCGAAAATGATCGCCATCACTACCACTTCCGGTACCGGTTCTGAAGTAACGCCGTTTGCTGTTGTTACCGACGATGCGACCGGTCAGAAATATCCGCTGGCGGACTATGCGCTGACGCCGGATATGGCGATTGTCGATGCGAATCTGGTAATGGACATGCCGAAGTCCCTGTGTGCTTTCGGTGGTCTGGATGCCGTCACGCACGCGCTGGAAGCCTACGTTTCCGTACTGGCATCTGAGTTCTCCGATGGCCAGGCGCTGCAGGCACTGAAACTGCTGAAAGAGTATCTGCCGGCTTCTTATCATGAAGGGTCGAAAAACCCGGTAGCGCGCGAACGCGTTCACAGTGCAGCGACTATCGCTGGTATCGCCTTTGCCAACGCCTTCCTGGGTGTGTGCCACTCTATGGCGCATAAACTGGGTTCTCAGTTCCATATTCCGCACGGTCTGGCAAACGCCCTGCTGATTTGTAACGTTATCCGTTATAACGCGAACGACAACCCGACCAAGCAGACGGCGTTCAGCCAGTATGACCGTCCTCAGGCTCGCCGTCGCTATGCAGAAATCGCTGACCATCTGGGTCTGAGCGCACCGGGCGACCGTACTGCCGCTAAGATCGAGAAACTGCTGGCATGGCTGGAAAGCGTGAAAGCGGAACTGGGTATTCCTAAGTCTATCCGTGAAGCTGGCGTACAGGAAGCGGACTTCCTGGCACATGTAGACAAGCTGTCTGAAGACGCATTCGATGACCAGTGCACCGGCGCTAACCCGCGTTACCCGCTGATCTCCGAGCTGAAACAGATTCTGCTGGATACCTACTACGGCCGTGAATTCACTGAAGGTGAAGTTGCTGCGAAGAAAGACGCTGCCGCGCCGAAAGCTGACAAGAAAGCGAAGAAATCTGCTTAATTTGAACGCAGCCTGCTTAATTTGAACGCAGCAAAAAAAGCGAATATAAGCCCCATTTTGGGGCTTTTTTATATCTGCCGCGCAAGTCTCTGGCAGACCGTCGCAGCGAGTTATAATGTCCCTTGTGAGGGCCAATAAGGCGCTGCAAACGCGCCAGAGGAAGAATGCGCGGCAAATATATTAGCCTGCGTGTTGTTTGCTCTGCACAAAGGTCAAAGAGCCTTCCTTCAGGGCCTCTTTATAATGCTTACGACAAACGGAGACATACCGTTCATTGCCGCCTATCACAACCTGTTCCCCTTCATTGTAAGGTCGCCCTTCCTGATCGAGACGCAAAACCATACTCGCCTTACGGCCACAGAAACAGATAGTTTTTAATTCAACCAGCTTATCGGCCCACGCCAGTAAATATTGACTGCCAGTAAACAGTTCACCGCGAAAATCAGTACGCAGCCCATAACACAGCACGGGAATATCAAGCTGGTCCACCACTTCAGATAGCGCGAGCACCTGCTCACGCGTCAAAAACTGGCTCTCATCAACTAATACACAATGAACTGGCTGACGGGTATGCTCGTCTGCGATATCCGAGAATAAGTCAGTTTGCGTATTATACAGTCGAGCTGGAGATGAGAGACCAATCCTTGAACTCACCTTTCCGGAGCCAAAACGGTCATCGATCTCCGCCGTATAAACTACCGTACGCATCCCGCGCTCCTGGTAATTGTAAGAGGACTGTAACAGAGCGGTCGACTTACCCGCGTTCATTGCAGAGTAATAGAAATAAAGTTGTGCCATTGGCTGCGTAACCCCAATCAATGTGTTTTATCGCCGCAAAATTGTATCATATATTTTCTTCAACTATCGGCCCTGCAGCGTGCGTATTACGGGGAATGCTCAGTCTGCGAAGACCTGGGTGCAAAATCATTCCAGATATCCCGTGAGAGCTGACAAGGGAAAAAACATCAGCCTCGCCCCAGACGACGCGAGATGCTGAACTGTTAGTGCAAAGCCTACACGCGGGCTGAATTATTGCCCGTCCGCCTGTAATCAGCGGTATGACGGGTAAAAAATATTAAATAACTTATTGAATGGAGTTGGCTGCAATTCGTACACTCTGGCGCCGGACGCTTACGCCGCTATTGTCCGGTTACGCTTCAACGGACATTTTTCTGCCGCTATAACCGCACCGGACAAGGGTTTTATATTAACCATCATCACCGCTACCGGGCTAATACAGGCAAAGATATTTATCCATGCAAAGTATAATTTTTCTCTCTGTGCATCAGAAAAAGCATATGCTCTCAGAGTGTTAGCTTATGTTGTCCGCCGAACTATAAGCGGGAAAGATGTGAACCCACACATAAAATTTAAGTTAAATGAATTAATTTCCGCGACAAATAACAAGTTATTTTGACTTCCTTACATTCTCCCCTATTGCACATCTGAATTTATCGCTCTATTATTAGACCAACAAACCACCCCACAATATAAGTTTGAGATTACTACAATGAGCGAAGCACTTAAAATTTTGAACAACATCCGTACTCTTCGTGCGCAGGCAAGAGAATGCACCCTTGAAACGCTCGAAGAAATGCTGGAAAAATTAGAAGTTGTCGTTAACGAACGTCGTGAAGAAGAAAGCGCGGCTGCGGCAGAAATTGAAGAGCGTACTCGCAAACTGCAACAATATCGTGAAATGCTGATTGCTGACGGTATTGACCCAAATGAACTGCTGAGCAGCATGACTTCCGTTAAATCGGGAACGAAAACCAAACGCGCTGCGCGTCCGGCTAAATATAGCTACGTTGACGAAAATGGCGAAACTAAAACCTGGACTGGTCAGGGGCGTACGCCAGCCGTCATCAAAAAAGCGATGGATGAGCAAGGTAAAACTCTGGACGATTTCCTGCTGTAATAAGCTATCGCATCCCGCGCAGAAATCCCGCTTCGGCGGGATTATTTTTATTCGTGCATTAACACCGCTCCCGGTGGCTTAAAAAAACCCTGAAAGGCGTTGCCTGCCCCGCACGATTCAAATCCTGAGACATTAAGGTGCCGTTGCTATTCCCCACGGAATGCGATCAATACCTTCGTCCAGGCAAGTTTTTTCAATAAACCAGACCTGAGCGACGCGGACATAAAAAAACCGGGAAACGAATCTCGCCCCCGGCCCGTCATCCTGTAGTAACCGATTACTTCGCTACTGCTTTTTCCAGCCAGGCTTTAAATTCCGCGCCCAGTGATTTGTGGCGTATGCCATATTCAACAAAAGCCTGCATATAGCCCAATTTATTACCGCAATCATGGCTTTTGCCTTTCATATGATAGGCTTCAACTGTTTCTTTTTCGATCAGCATATCAATGGCGTCTGTCAGTTGAATTTCATCCCCGGCTCCCGGAGGGGTTTTTGCCAGCAGAGGCCAGATATCCGCGCTCAGCACATATCGCCCTACGACCGCAAGATTGGATGGCGCAACGTCTGCTTTAGGCTTCTCAACTACGCCAACCATAGGTACGCTTTCTCCCGGCGCCAGAGACTGGCCTTTACAATCAACAACGCCATATGCGGTGACATCCGCAACCGGTTCAACCATTATCTGGCTGGCGCCCGTCTCATCAAAACGCGCGATCATTTCCGCAAGATTATCGCGGGACAGATCGGATTCATATTCATCCAGGATAACGTCCGGTAAAATAACCGCAACCGGCTCATCACCGACAACCGGGTGCGCGCAAAGCACTGCATGTCCCAAACCTTTAGCCAGCCCCTGACGAACCTGCATAATAGTCACATGCGGCGGACAAATAGATTGCACCTCTTCCAGCAACTGGCGTTTTACACGTTTTTCGAGCATCGCCTCCAGCTCAAAACTGGTATCAAAATGGTTTTCGATAGAATTTTTTGAAGAGTGCGTAACCAGAACAATTTCAGTAATCCCGGCGGCGATACATTCGTTAACAACATATTGAATTAAAGGCTTATCTACCAACGGCAACATTTCTTTAGGGATAGCCTTGGTAGCAGGCAACATCCTGGTGCCTAATCCCGCAACCGGGATGACAGCTTTTCTCACTTTTGAATTAAAGGCAGCCATTGAAATCTCCTGGACTGTTCGTTTTTTAAACTTTCCGTTAATAATTATGCTATCGAGTATATCAGCCTGCTCAGGCAAATCTCGTCCGAAAAGGTTTAGATATCTTCGAATTAGGATTTTTACCTATTAAACACAGTGATAGTACCACCGCAAAAGAATGCGCGATAATCCCACCTGTGTAAAAATAAACACAACTGCTTATACCGCAGACAACATAAGGCGTAAACGCCCGCCAGCCCCCCAAATTTGGCACTGCCAGGATGTACAGCGCTGGCTAATTTGGTTGAGATAAGCATTGCCCAATGTCCCTAACGGAACGCCATTACTAATCTGAATCTGGTGTTCCCCTGTATTCAATGTGCCATTCAACCCAGCGGAGACTAAAATTAAATTTTTCAAACCGCTGTGGTAATACCCTACCAGTAATGGGAATTGCCCCAGTAAGTTAGCCTGGCGCAGCAATTGATTAACCTGCTTTAGCAGGTTTCCCATCTCTGGCAGGCGTTGTCCCTGATGTGCAAGCTGCTCCTGCAACAACCCATTGAACAGCGCGCGTAATAATAAGGCGGCGAGGACCCCATTATCGCCGGCACGCGTAACATCCAGACAATAAAACGCCAGATCGTTTTCTGATAATGGCGCAATATCAAGCACTAATCCGGACTTATCAGCCGAAACCAGTTGACGATAATGAATACGGCAACGGGACATCTCCTGTTGAACCGGCGGCTGAAGCTCCTGCAATAGCCTTGACGCGGCTTTGGGATCGCTGACCAGCGCATCCCAGTCTTCAAACAAGCGCTCTTCCTCCTCAACTCGCGAATTAAACATATTCGGATAGAGGCAGGCATAGACTGTTTCTCGCAGACGGTCGAAATCTTTTACCGGCTTTAGCAAAATATCCTGCACGCCAAGACGCAGCGCTTTGGCGATATCCGCCATATTTTCCGTCGCTGAAATCATCAGAATCGGCAACTGCTGACCTTGATTGCGCACATGTTCTACCAGTTGCAGGCCGTTCATGCGCGGCATCGAAATATCACAAATCATCAAATCCGGTGTTGACTCAGACATTTTTTGCAGGGCATCCACGCCATCTTCTGCCTGCACGATAGTCGCACCTAGCGACGTTAACCAACTGTGCATAAGAGAGCGGAAAACGGGCTCGTCTTCAACTATCAGAATCTGTTTTCCCGCCAATGGCTGCGTCATGATCTCTCCCCTGGCTGACGATAACTTAATAGTGGCATGCTATTCGCGCTATCGCCTGTCAGAAATTTATTTAAGTCTTTGCCAAATGCACTACGCGGAAGTGCGCACCAAAGGTAATAGCTCGTCCGTTTTCTTTTCAACCGCCAGATGTCCAGCCGCGATGGCTTCACCGGCCCGATGAAAATCAAGAGTGGAGATTTGCGGGCAAAAGGGTTGTATCAGGATATCAGGCGGATCGCCCGCCATACGGTTTCGCTTAAGACGATTTTCCAGAACCTGAATCGAAGTGGACATAATCTCCATAGCCGTTGGCGCTACCGCCGCCCGACGCGAAGTCATTCGCGCCAGACGGGAACGCAGCCGGGAATGCCACGAGTAATTTTCCCCGGCCTCCGGTCGCGGCACCTCAAGGGATAACAAATCCTGCTGCATCAGATGTGCATCGTGCTGTAAGTCAACGGCAATCACAATATCGGCTCCCATTGCGCGAGCCAGAGACACAGGAACCGGATTAACTACCGCGCCATCCACCAGCCAGTAACCGTTATGCCTCACCGGCGACATCAGACCTGGCATACTGCAAGACGCGCGGATCGCCATATGCAGATCCCCTTCCATAAACCACAATTCACGACCGGTGCTTAAATTGGTTGTGACCGCAGCAAAGCGCCGCTCGCAAGATTCAATTTCCGTGATGGGCATAATCCGCCGATAGTGGCTGAACACCCGTTCTCCGCGCAATAAACCTCCACGCTGCCAGGAGAGGTCCATTAACTTCAGAACGTCCCAGTTGCTAAAGGAACAGACCCATTTCTCCAGCGCCGGAAGTCGATTGCAGGCATAGGCAGCGCCCACCAGCGAGCCGATGGAACAGCCGGCGATAACATCAACATCGATACCCGCCTTTTGTAGTGCGTTAATCACACCAATATGTGACCATCCGCGTGCCGCGCCTGCCCCCAGAGCCAGGCCGATCTTAAGTTTTCTCATTATTACTGAACAATATCCTTCCATTCGAGGCATAGCATCATTGCCGCACCTCAGTTAACATAATGCGCTTTGGCGTTGCTGCGCCGTCTTTCTTAATCTTCATGGAGGCCATTTTGTCGCCATTATGCCCCTGTGGCAGCGCTCTGGAGTATAGCTCATGTTGTCAGCGTTATCTGTCTGGCGCGCAGCATGCGCCAGATCCGTCACAACTGATGCGGTCGCGCTACAGCGCATTTGTCATGAAGGATGCCGAGTATCTGATTAAAACCTGGCACTCTTCTTGTCAGGCACAACAGTTTCGTGCTGACCTTGAAAGCGGTTTTACTCGCACTCTATGGCGAGGCTTAACCGTTTTTGCTAGCGAGGAGGGTCGCAGCCCAGATGAGGGTTTTGTCAGTTTTATCGCGCGTTTTAGCGACGATAGCCACTCCGGCGTTATTATTGAACGATCCAGATTCTTAAAAGAAAACGGACAGTGGTACTATATCGACGGTACACGACCGCTTATCGGCCGTAACGACCTCTGCCCTTGTGGTTCAGGTAAAAAATTTAAAAAATGCTGCGGCCAGTAAGCCAGCAGCAGAAATAGCAAACACTACAGGATTTTCCCCGCGATGCATTCACTACAACGTAAAGTACTACGCACCATTTGCCCTGATCAGAAAGGCCTCATCGCGCGTATCACTAATATCTGCTACAAGCACGAACTGAACATCGTGCAGAACAACGAGTTCGTCGATCATCGAACCGGCCGTTTCTTTATGCGCACCGAGCTCGAAGGCATTTTCAATGATTCCATTCTACTGGCCGATCTCGACAGCGCACTGCCGGATGGCTCAATTCGCGAACTGACCCCGGCTGGTCGTCGCCGAATAGTGATCCTGGTCACCAAAGAGGCGCACTGTCTTGGCGATCTGCTGATGAAAGCCAACTATGGCGGACTGGATGTAGAAATTGCTGCCGTTATCGGCAACCATGACACATTACGTCCGCTGGTGGAACGGTTTGATATCCCTTTCCAGTTGGTAAGCCATGAGGGATTAACCCGTGAAGAACACGATATGCAGATGGGTGACGCCATTGCCGCGTTTGAGCCGGATTATGTTGTGCTGGCGAAATATATGCGCGTCCTGACGCCGGAATTCGTTTCCCGCTTCCCGAATAAGATTATCAATATTCACCATTCGTTCCTGCCAGCATTTATCGGCGCGCGTCCTTACCATCAGGCTTATGAGCGCGGCGTGAAAATTATCGGTGCGACCGCGCACTACGTGAACGATAATCTGGACGAAGGCCCAATCATTATGCAGGACGTGATTCATGTTGATCACACCTACACGGCTGAGGATATGATGCGTGCAGGCCGTGATGTTGAAAAAAATGTGTTAAGCCGGGCATTGTATAAAGTACTGGCCCAGCGCGTATTTGTTTATGGGAATCGCACTATCATTCTGTAAGCATCAACGATATGAATTGATTAGCTTTACTTCGTTACGGATGAAAAGTACGCAAACGGTTCATTTTAAGTAAAGGAATACTTTACAGGGGCGCATCATTTGGTATGATGCGCCCCGCTTCCCAACAGGAAGCAGGCCAGTACAAAGCATTACCCCGTGGTGGGGTTCCCGAGCGGCCAAAGGGAGCAGACTGTAAATCTGCCGTCATCGACTTCGAAGGTTCGAATCCTTCCCCCACCACCATTTTTCACCACAGTGATGTGGTCACACCGATGAGCGTTAGCAAAGTTTGCACTCGTCGGGAAGGGTGAGAACCTTCGACCAGGGTTCGAGTCGAGCGCAAGCGAGACAACGTTGCCACAGGCAACGGCCCGAAGGGTGAGGAGCTTTAGCTCCGAATAATCCTTCCCTGCTATTGAATACTTGCAGCATATTGAATTACCCCTGGTGGGGTTCCCGAGCGGCCAAAGGGAGCAGACTGTAAATCTGCCGTCATCGACTTCGAAGGTTCGAATCCTTCCCCCACCACCATTATTTCCTGAAAGCACACAAACTACTTTTAATAACCTTGCCCCATATTCTGCCCTCACGGGGAAGGATGAGAAGCTTCGACTAAGGTTCGATTCGAGCGCAAGCGAGAAAGCGTTGCCGCAGGCAACGACCCGAAGGGCGAGGCGCAACGCGCTGAGTCATCCTTCCCCCACCACCATTACTTGTCTGTTGCACCCCAGCCAAATTAAATTCCTCTACTCCCATATTCTGCCCTCACGGGGAAGGATGAGAAACTTCGACTAAGGTTCGATTCGAGCGCAAGCGAGAAAGCGTTGCCGAAGGCAACGACCCGAGGGCGAGGCGCAACGCGCCGAGTCATCCTTCCCCCACCACCATTACTTGTCTGTTGCACCCCAGCCAAATTAAATTCCTCTACTCCCATATTCCGCCCTCACGGGGAAGGATGAGAAGCTTCGACTAAGGTTCGATTCGAGCGCAAGCGAGAAAGCGTTGCCGCAGGCAACGACCCGAAGGGCGAGGCGCAACGCGCTGAGTCGTCCTTCCCCCACCACCATTACTTGTCTGTTGCACCCCAGCCAAATTAAATTCCTGTGCTCTATGTTTTGCCCGGTGGCACTCGGTTTACCTGGCCTGGATGATCGCATAACCGCATGATGACGTCCGATCGTAGGCCGGATAAGGCGCAGCCGCCATCCGGCAGACAGGCATAAAAAAACCCTGCCGAAGCAGGGTTTAGCCGCACGCAAAGCCGTATCAGCGACGGGCGCGCACGACCTGGTATTTACGCGTCAGGTACTCGACCGGCGCGCTCCAGATGTGAACCAGGCGCGAGAACGGGAACAGCAGGAACAACGTCATCCCCAGCACCAGGTGCAGGCGGAAAATGAACGCTACGCCCTCTAAATGCTCAGACGCGCCGCCGTGGAAGGTCACTACTGACTGCGCCCATCCCACCAGTTTCATCATTTCGCTACCGTCCATATGTTGCGCAGAGAACGGAATAGTCAGCAGTCCCAGCGCGCACTGAATCACCAGCAGAGAAAGGATCAAAATATCCGCTCCCGTGGTCGTTGCGCGCACGCGTGGGCTGAACAGACGGCGTTTGAGCAGCAGTACGCCGCCGACCAGCGTCATCACGCCACAGGCGCCGCCTGCAATCATCGCCAATTTTTGCTTTACTTCAATCGGCAGAAACGCTTCGTACATCCAATGCGGTGTCAGCATCCCCAGGAAGTGACCCGCGAAGATCCCCAGAATACCTATGTGGAACAGGTTCGAAGCCAGGTTCATCCCTTTGCGATCCAGCATCTGGCTGGAAGCCGCACGCCAGGTGTACTGACCGTAGTCATAGCGCAGCCAGCTGCCAATCAGGAACACTGATCCGGCAATGTACGGGTAGATATCAAAGAAGAACATATTCAGGAAGTGCATTATTGCTGTCCTCCGGTGGTGATATTCAAATATTGCGGAGCGACAGCCCCGGCAAAACGACGCTGGTGAGCGGAAATCTCCGACTCGCCGCAACCCTGCTCAGCAAAGAATTTCACCTGTTCTTCTTCCCAGACGGCATCCAGTGCTTGCGGGGTATCGTCACGGACTTCATCCGCAATTTTCTCTGCCACTTTGTCGCTGTCGATAACGGTATTAGCCAGCTTCAGCAGCAGATCGAACAGCACCGCATAGCGACTTTCCCGCTGTTGCAGACGTGCGCCCAGCAACGCCAGAATCGGCGCGATGTCCTGCAAGCCGCCAAGCGCGTCGTTTTTCGGCAACTGCGCCAGATACTCCAGATACAGCGGCAGATGGTCAGGCAACTCACGACTGTCGAGTTGCAGGCCGTGCTGATCGTACTGCGCCATCAAATCGACCATTGCCTGGCCGCGATCGCGGGATTCGCCATGAACATGCTCAAACAGCAACAGCGACGTGGCGCGACCGCGATCAAACAGTTCGCTGTAGCTTGCCTGTACATCCAGCATCTCCTGCGCAGTGAGATCGCGCAGGAAAACCGCCAGACTCTGGGCATCTTCTTTATCCAGGTTTTCAGATGACGCGAGTGCATCGAAAAGTTCCTGTTGATGCTGCCATAAGGCAGCATCCGGGTACTCGAGCAGACGCGAAACAATGACGAGTTCAATCATTGGTGCGGCTCCGTTTTGCTGCTCACATCGATGGCATCAATGCGGCGGCTGTTGAACAGGTTGAATTTGGTATCTGAACCGTGGCAACCATCGCCGAACGTGAAACCGCAACCGCTTTTCTCCGGGAACGCCTCACGCGCCAGCTCACGATGGCTGCTCGGGATAACGAAACGATCTTCATAGTTCGCAATTGCCAGGTAACGGTACATTTCCTGCGCCTGCGCTTCGCTCAGACCCACCTCTTCCAGCGCGCGGGTATCCAGTTTACCGTCAACGGTTTCCGCACGTTTGTAGTGACGCATCGCTAGCATACGTTTCAGCGCCAGCAGTACCGGCTGGGTATCGCCTGCAGTCAGCAGGTTCGCCAGGTACTGAACCGGGATACGCAGGCTTTCCACGTCCGGCAGGATGCCATTGCTGCCCAGTTCGCCAGCGTCCGCCGCAGACTGAATCGGCGACAGCGGCGGCACGTACCAGACCATCGGCAGCGTACGGTATTCCGGGTGCAGCGGCAGCGCCAGCTTCCAGTCCATCGCCATTTTGTAAACCGGGGACTGCTGCGCCGCATCGATAACGCTTTGCGGAACGCCGTCTTTCAGCGCTTGTTCAATGACCGCCGGATCGTTCGGGTCGAGGAACACATCCAGTTGGCGCTGATACAGATCTTTCTCGTTCTCCGTGCTGGCTGCGCTTTCAATCGCATCGGCGTCATACAGCAGCACGCCAAGGTAACGGATACGACCCACGCAGGTTTCGGAGCATACGGTCGGTTGACCCGCTTCAATACGCGGATAACAGAAAATACACTTCTCGGACTTCCCACTCTTCCAGTTGAAGTAGATCTTCTTGTACGGACAACCGGTGATGCACATACGCCAGCCGCGGCATTTGTCCTGATCAATCAGGACGATGCCGTCCTCTTCACGCTTATAAATCGCGCCGCTCGGGCAGGTCGCCACGCACGCCGGGTTGAGGCAGTGCTCGCACAGGCGCGGCAGATACATCATGAAGGTGTTTTCGAACTGCCCGTACATCGCCTTCTGCATGTTTTCGAAGTTCTGGTCTTTGGCGCGTTTTTCAAATTCGCCGCCCAGAATTTCTTCCCAGTTCGGACCGCTGGTAATTTTGTTCATCCGCTGACCGGTGATCAGCGAGCGCGGGCGCGCAATCGGCTGATGCTTGCTTTCCGGCGCGGTATGCAGGTTCTGGTAGTCGTAATCAAACGGCTCGTAGTAATCATCAATGCCCGGCAGATGCGGGTTAGCGAAGATTTTACCCAGCAGCATCGCGCGGTTGCCCATGCGAGGTTGCAGTTTGCCGTTAATTTTACGGACCCAGCCGCCTTTCCATTTTTCCTGATTTTCCCAGTCGTTCGGGAAACCGACGCCTGGCTTACTTTCCACGTTATTGAACCAGGCGTATTCCATACCTTCACGGCTGGTCCAGACGTTTTTACAGGTCACTGAACAGGTGTGGCAGCCGATGCATTTATCGAGATTCAGCACCATGCCGACTTGTGAACGAATTTTCATTTTACGCTCTCCTGTACCTGGTCATTGCCTTCGCCATCCAACCAGTTAATGTTCTTCATCTTACGCACCACAACAAACTCATCGCGGTTTGAACCGACCGTACCGTAGTAGTTAAAGCCGTAGGCCAGCTGCGCATAGCCGCCGATCATGTGGGTCGGCTTCGGCGTGATACGGGTTACCGAGTTGTGAATACCGCCGCGCTGCTGGGTAATTTCTGAACCCGGCAGGTTAACGATACGTTCCTGCGCGTGGTACATCATGGTCATCCCGGCCGGAACACGCTGGCTTACCACCGCGCGTGCCGTCAGCGCACCGTTGCTGTTAAAGACCTCGATCCAGTCGTTATCTTCAATACCCAGATCTTTAGCATCGGTTTCGCTCATCCAGACAATCGGCCCACCGCGCGACAGCGTCAGCATCAGCAGGTTGTCGCTGTAGGTGGAGTGGATACCCCACTTCTGGTGCGGCGTCAGGAAGTTGAGCGCTTTTTCCGGGTTGCCGTTAGATTTCTCACCCATCACCGCTTTCACTGAACGCGTGTCGATTGGCGGACGGTAAACCAGCAGGCTTTCGCCAAAGTCACGCATCCATTGATGATCCTGATACAGAGACTGGCGACCAGACAGCGTACGCCACGGAATCAGCTCGTGAACGTTGGTATAACCGGCGTTGTAAGAGACGTGTTCATCTTCCAGGCCAGACCAGGTCGGGCTGGAGATAATCTTACGCGGCTGCGCCTGAATATCGCGGAAGCGAATTTTTTCTTCTTCTTTATTGGTCGCCAGATGCGTATGGTCGCGACCGGTGAACTCACTCAGCGCCGCCCAGGCTTTCACCGCTACGTGGCCGTTAGTTTCCGGCGCCAGCGTGAGGATCATCTCGGCGGCATCAATCGCGGTATTCAGCATCGGCTGGCCTTTTGCCGGGCCTTCAGCTTTGGTGTAATTGAGCTTGCGCAGCAAATCCATTTCGCTCTGAGTGTTCCAGGCGATGCCTTTGCCACCGTTGCCGATTTTCTCCATCAGCGGGCCGATAGAGGTAAAGCGCTCATACGTCGCCGGGTAGTCGCGTTCCACCGGAATGATGTGCGGCGCGGTTTTACCTGGGATCAGGTCGCATTCGCCTTTTTTCCAGTCTTTCACGTCCAGCGGCTGCGCCAGTTCGGCAGCGGAGTCGTGCTGAATCGGCAGCGTCACCACATCGGTTTCTTTGCCAAGGTGTCCCACGCAGACTTCAGAGAATTTCTTCGCGATGCCTTTATAGATTTCCCAGTCGCTTTTCGATTCCCAGGCCGGGTCAACGGCGGCAGACAACGGGTGAATAAACGGATGCATATCCGAAGTATTCATGTCGTCTTTTTCATACCAGGTGGCGGTCGGCAGTACGATGTCGGAGTACAGGCAGGTGCTCGACAGACGGAAATCCAGCGTCACCACCAGGTCCAGCTTGCCGTCAAGACCGTTATCCTGCCATTCCACTTCTTCCGGCTTCACGCCGCCCTGCATACCCAGATCTTTGCCCTGAATACCGTTTTCCGTACCCAGCAGGTACTTCAGCATGTACTCATGCCCTTTACCGGATGAACCCAGCAGGTTCGAGCGCCAGATAAACAGGTTACGCGGGTGGTTTTTCCCGTTTTCCGGCTGTTCCGCCGCAAAACGAATCGAGCCTTCTTTCAGCGATTTCACGGTGTAATCCACCGCCGTCATCCCGGCTTTTTCCGCTTCACGCGCGATGTACAGCGGGTTGGTGCCCAACTGCGGCGCAGACGGCAGCCAGCCCATGCGTTCAGCACGCACGTTGAAGTCGATAAGACTGCCGCTGTAGCGGGATTTATCCGCCATTGGCGACAGCAGTTCCTGCGCGGTAACCGTCTCGTAGCGCCACTGGCTGGAGTGGTTATAGAACCAGGAGGTGCTGTTCATGTGACGCGCCGGACGCTGCCAGTCAAGAGCAAACGCCAGTGGCTGCCAGCCGGTCTGCGGACGCAGTTTTTCCTGGCCGACATAGTGCGCCCAGCCGCCGCCGCTCTGACCGATACAGCCGCAGAACACCAGCATGTTGATAAGCCCGCGATAGTTCATATCGAGGTGATACCAGTGGTTCAGACCGGCGCCAACAATGATCATTGAACGGCCATGCGTCTTATCGGCGTTATCCGCAAATTCACGGGCGATACGGGTGATTTGCGCACGCGGTACGCCGGTTATCTGCTCTGCCCACGCCGGAGTATAGGCTTTAATGTCGTCGTAGCTGGTTGCGCAGTTTTCGTCGTTCAGACCGCGTTCCAGGCCATAGTTCGCCATCGTCAGATCGTAAACGGTAGTCACCAGTGCGGTGGTTCCGTCCGCCAGTTGCAGGCGTTTCACTGGCAGCTTGTGCAGCAGAACGTTTTGCAGCTCGACTTTGTTGAAGTGTTCAGTGCCTTCACCGCCAAAGTACGGGAAGCCCACTTCTGCGATATCGTCCAGGCTACCCAGCAGGCTGAGTTGCAGTTCGGTTTCCTCGCCTGACGTACCGTCACGCTGTTCGAGGTTCCATTTGCCTTTCTCGCCCCAGCGGAAGCCGATAGAACCGTTCGGCGCAACCATATCGCCGCGGGTGTTGATGGCAACGGTTTTCCATTCCGGGTTGTTTTCCTGACCCAGCGCGTCAATAAGATCGGCGGCACGCAGCATACGGCCAGCGGCATAGTAACCGTCGCGTTCTTCAAGCATCACCAGCATCGGCATGTCGGTATAGCGACGGACGTAATCGGTGAAATACTGGCTCGGGTTATCAAGGTGGAATTCACGCAGCATGACGTGGCCCATCGCCAGCGCCATCGCGGCGTCAGTCCCCTGCTTCGGCGCCAGCCACAGGTCGCACAGTTTGGCGATTTCAGCGTAGTCAGGCGTAACGGCAACCGTTTTGGTGCCTTTGTAACGCACTTCAGTAAAGAAGTGGGCATCCGGGGTACGGGTCTGCGGAACGTTAGAGCCCCAGGCGATGATGTAGCTGGAATTGTACCAGTCAGCGGATTCCGGTACGTCCGTCTGCTCGCCCCAGGTCTGCGGAGACGCAGGCGGCAGGTCGCAGTACCAGTCGTAGAAGCTCAGGCAAGTCCCGCCGATCAGAGACAGGTAACGCGCGCCGGATGCGTAAGAGACCATCGACATCGCCGGAATCGGCGAGAAGCCCGCTACGCGATCGGGACCGTAATTTTTGATGGTATAAACGTTGGATGCCGCAATCAGTTCGTTCACTTCCTGCCAGGAAGAACGAACGAAGCCACCACGACCACGCGCTTGTTTGAAGCTTTTTGCTTTATCGGCGTCTTCGATGATGGAAGCCCAGGCGTCTACCGGATCGCTGTGCAGTTTTTTCGCATCACGCCACATTTTCATCAGGCGCTTACGCATCAGCGGATATTTCAGGCGGTTTGCGCTGTAGAGATACCAGGAGTAGCTCGCGCCGCGCGGGCAGCCGCGAGGTTCATGGTTCGGCATATCCGGGCGGGTGCGCGGGTAGTCTGTCTGCTGGGTTTCCCAGGTGACCAGACCGTTTTTCACATAAATTTTCCAGCTGCAAGAGCCGGTACAGTTTACCCCGTGGGTTGAACGCACGACTTTGTCATGCTGCCAACGCTGGCGGTATCCATCCTCCCAGTCCCGGTTTGTTTCGAGAAGCTGGCCGTGCCCATTGGCAAAGGTTTCGCCCTTCTGTTTGAAGTAGCGAAACCGGTCCAGGAATTTACTCATCGGGTTTCTCCTGTGTGGAGCCTGATGGCTCTCTGATAAATCGACATTGCTGAATTAGCTGCGACGGTAACGCTATGAAGGCGGTTGGGAATTGATAACGATCAAGGCGGAATAGCTTATAAAGATGGTCAAAAATAACCATTACCACCAAAGTAGTATCTATTTATATTTTTTATCTATATGATTAATATAGCTTTTTATTTAAAAACATTGCTATCAATAGAGGTTTATTATTCCTCTGGGTATTAAGTGGTAGATGTCATAGTGGGTAATTTCTTTGTGATTTAAGTACGGTATAAAATAATTCAAAACAAATAGTATGTTGTAACTAATTAATACCTCAAAAAAAGAGCGCAAATATTTCTGCGCTCTTGAATGAACATAGGCAAAAAATTATTTCTGCTTCCGCCCATAAGCGGCCCAGGTAATCACCACGCAGGCAATATAGAACACCAGGAAGACTTTCATCGCTCCGGCCGGAGAACCGGTGAGATCCAGTGAAATACCAAACGCTTTCGGGATAAAGAAGCCGCCGATAGCGCCAATCGCCGAGATAAAGCCTAACGCTGCCGCCGTGTCGGTGGCCGCTTCACGCATCGCCTGCGCGTCGCTGCCGCCCTGCTCTTTCACGCGATCCATGGTCATTTTACGGAAGATAACCGAGATCATCTGGAAGGTAGAGGCGCTTCCCAGCCCGGCGGTCAGGAACAGCACCATAAATACCGCGAAGAAGGCAATAAAATTACCGCCCTCGCCGTGAGATGGCAGCGTCAGGAATAACAGGCCGCAGAAGATTGCCATCAACACAAAGTTCACCAGCGTCACGCGGGTTCCACCCAGACGGTCGGAGATCGCGCCGCCGCAGGAACGCGCCAGCGCACCAATAAACGGCCCAAAGAAGGCGTAATGAAGGATCTGAACATCAGGAAACTGGGTCTTCGACAACATCGCGAAGCCTGCGGAGAAGCCGATAAATGAACCGAAGGTCGCCAGATAGAGCAGTGCCATAATCCACAGATGCGCACGCTTCAGCACCGGGAGCTGTTCGCGAAGAGAAGCCTTCGACGCCGACAGATCGTTCATAAAGAACCATGCCGCGAGGGTGAAGATAATCAGAAACGGTACCCAAATCCACGCCGCGTTTTCCAGATACAGCGTTGATCCATCCGGTAATTCGCTGCCCCTCCCGCCAAAGATGGCGAAAATCGACAGAGATACCACCAGAGGAGCGACCAGTTGCATCACGCTGACCCCCATATTGCCGAGGCCGCCGTTGATACCCAACGCGCCGCCCTGCTTCTGTTTCGGAAAAAAGAAGCTGATATTGGCCATACTGGAAGCAAAGTTCGCCCCCGCAAAGCCACACAACAGGGAGATAATCACAAATACGCTAAAGGGTGTCGCGGTATCCTGTACCGCGAAGCCCAGCCATACGCAGGGGACGATCATGATCCCGGTACTAAATGCAGTCCAGCGACGGCCGCCGAACAGCGGGACCATAAAAGCATAGGGCACGCGCAGAAGCGCGCCGGACAACGCGGGTAGCGCGGTCAGCATAAATAACTGATCGGTTGAAAACTGAAAACCGACTTTATTCAGATTGACGGCGACGGCGCTGAACAACATCCAGACGCAGAATGCCAGTAAAAGACAGGGAACGGAGATCCACAGATTGCGGCTGGCGACACGATGACCACGCTGCTGCCAGAACTCAGGATCTTCAGGACGCCAGTCGCTAATGACTGGGCTGTTAGTCTTCTCCGGGATTGAAGAGTGACTCATAGACACCTCTGATGATTCATATTAACCCTGGCTACCTTATGGGTTACCGGCGGCGGTAAGTTGATATAAATCAAAGCAAAAGCGGGCGAGAAATTCGCTAAAAAAAGCACATCCTCCCTAATGAGTAGCTATTTCTGCGCAAAAAAGTGTGTTTTATCACACGGCTGCTGTCATTCCACAAATGCGTGCCACCAGGCTATCGAAGACTGACAATTAAGGAGTAATCCTTTTGGGGTATGGGTATACTCCAGAGGATGTCCGAGAATAAGCCACACGCCCGGATGACTGGCCGATCAGGAGCCATTTAGCCATGTTGAAACGTCTTTTTACGCCGCTAACGCTGGTGAATCAGCTCGCGTTGATCGTTTTATTGGTTGCGGTGATAGGTGTTGCCGGAATGGCGATTTCCTCTCGCCTGGTGCACGGCGTTCAGGGCAGCGCGCACGCCATTAATAAAGCCGGTTCGCTACGTATGCAGAGCTATCGCCTGCTGGCGGCGGTACCGTTGCACGCCGATGACCAAAAACTGCTGGATGAAATGACGGCGACGGTCTTCAGTCCGGAACTGCAGTACGCCGCGCGCCATGACGATCAGCAGCAACAGCTTCAGGCTTTACAGCGCTACTGGCAACTGGAGCTGGCGCCGGAAATGCGCCGTGCGCAGCATCAGGCGACGGTAGCGGCGAACGTTGCCGGTTTTGTCAACCGCATAGATCAGTTGGTCACCGCTTTCGATCACACCACCGAAGAGCGGATAAAGCAGGTTGTCTGGACCCAGCGTTTGATGGCTGTCGGCATGGCGCTGCTGCTGGCGTTCACTATCGTCTGGCTACGCGCCCGGTTGTTACGCCCCTGGAAACAGCTGCTGGCGATGGCCCGCGCGGTGAGCCAGCGCGATTTTACCCAGCGTGCGCAAATTGGCGGACGCAACGAAATGGCGACGCTGGGTATGGCGCTGAATAATATGTCGGAAGAACTGGCCGAGAGCTATTCGGTGCTTGAACGGCGGGTACAGGAAAAAACCGCCGGACTTGAACAAAAAAATGAGATCCTCGCATTCCTGTGGCAAGCCAACCGCCGTCTGCATTCGAACGCCCCACTCTGCGAACGTATCTCGCCCGTGCTTAACGGTTTGCAAGGGTTAACCCCGCTGCGCGATATTGAAGTCCGGGTTTACGATCTCGAAGATGAAGATAACCATCAGGAGTTTTCCTGCCACTCCGACATTCAGTGCGATGACCGAGGCTGCTATCTCTGCCCGCGCGACCTGCCGGCGTTGCCCAATGTCGGCACCACATTAAAATGGCGACTGTCGGATGCCCATAATCAATATGGTATTCTGCTGTCTACCCTCCCTACCGGTCTTCACCTGAGCCACGATCAGCAGCAACTGGTCGATACGTTAGTTGAGCAGATCGCCGGGACCCTGGCCCTCGATCGGCATCAGGAGCGCCAGCAGCAGCTTATCGTAATGGAGGAACGTGCGACTATCGCCCGCGAACTGCATGACTCCATCGCCCAATCGCTCTCCTGTATGAAAATGCAGGTCAGTTGCCTGCAGATGCAGGGTGACAGGCTACCGGAAGAGAGTCGCCAGCTTTTGGGGCAAATCCGTAATGAACTGAATACCTCATGGGCACAGCTGCGGGAACTGCTGAC
This sequence comes from Klebsiella indica, assembly GCF_005860775.1. Taxonomy (GTDB): domain Bacteria; phylum Pseudomonadota; class Gammaproteobacteria; order Enterobacterales; family Enterobacteriaceae; genus Klebsiella; species Klebsiella indica. The sequence goes on along the minus strand of NZ_VCHQ01000009.1, from coordinate 161,085 downwards.
AACCTTCCGTCTGCAGTTAACCGACACCGGTCTGCGCCCGGCGCTGGAAGCCAGTTGTCAGGAGTACAGCGCCCATTTCGGCTTTACAGTGCGACTGGATTATCAACTACCGCCGCGTTTTGTGCCCTCGCACCAGGCTATCCACCTGCTGCAAATCGCCCGCGAGGCGCTAAGCAATGCCCTCAAGCATGCCAATGCCACAGAAGTCAGCGTTACGGTAACGCTAAAGGATAATCAGGTCCGACTGGTGGTGGCCGATAACGGCCGCGGGGTACCGGAGAATGCGGAACGCAGCAACCATTACGGCTTAATCATTATGCGCGATCGCGCTCAGAGCCTACGCGGAGACTGTCAGGTGCAGCGTCGGAAAACCGGCGGCACGGAAGTGGTGGTCACCTTTATCCCTGAAAAATCGTTTTCAATCCAATAAGGAGAACGCTATGAGTCAACAGGAACGAGCAACCATCCTTCTCATTGACGATCACCCGATGCTGCGTACCGGCGTCAAACAGCTTATCAGTATGGCACCGGATATTCAGGTGATTGGTGAAGCCAGTAACGGCGAACAGGGTATCGCGATGGCGGAGTCCCTGGACCCGGATTTGATTCTGCTGGATCTCAATATGCCGGGGATGAACGGCCTCGAAACTCTGGACAAGCTGCGCGAAAAAGCGCTTTCCGGTCGCGTGGTGGTATTTAGCGTTTCCAACCATGAAGAAGATGTCGTGACCGCGTTGAAACGCGGCGCCGACGGCTACCTGTTGAAAGATATGGAGCCGGAAGATCTGCTGAAAGCACTGCAACAGGCGGCGGCGGGCGAAATGGTGCTCAGCGAAGCATTAACGCCGGTGCTGGCAGCCAGCCTACGGGCTAATCGCGCCACCTCCGAGCGCGACATTAGCCAGTTAACACCGCGCGAGCGCGACATTCTTAAGCTGATTGCTCAGGGTCTGCCGAACAAAATGATCGCCCGCCGCCTGGATATCACCGAAAGCACCGTCAAGGTGCACGTCAAACATATGCTGAAGAAAATGAAATTAAAATCGCGGGTAGAAGCGGCGGTTTGGGTCCATCAGGAACGCGTGCTCTAGGGCGTCTGCTGCCACGAAACGCCATCTGCAGGTAAGCTCTCCAGTGGCTCCGTCAGCGCCAGGGTGATCTCATTGGATGAGACGCGCTGACCTTTTTTATCCTCTACCACCACGGAAAGATGCCAGAGATTGCCCGCGCCAGCGTCGCTGTTCCAGCGTGGCATAATCACGCTCCAGCCATCCGGACTACTGGCCTCTATCGGCGAAGTCAGACTTAACGCCTGGGTATCTCCCTGCCAGCTCAGAGACTTAATACCGTGCAGGCTACGAATTTGTAGCTTCAGTTGTACCGTCTCTCCCGGCCGAAGATCCCAGGGAGGCGTGGCCAGATAAACCGCCAGGGTTTTGCGCTGACGATACTCCATCACCGGCAGGTTATCCCGTTCCGGAGGATCGTAGCGGCTTCCGCGCAGCGCGCGTCTGACGGCGACTTCATCAGCCGCCAGTTGCTGTTTTAACGGGACGCCAAAGCGATAATTGAGTTTCAACCCCACATCGTTTTGACTGATACCGCTCTCACCTTGCTTATGTTTGGCGGTGACCGTGACCAGCGGAAAAGGCGTGTAATTCAGGCCGACCGACAACGCTATCGGATTATGATATCCGGTTCCCGAATCGAACAGATCGACGTTGTCGCCAAAATATTGTTCCACGCTAACGCTGGTATTAACGTACTGATAAAATGGCAGCCGCGCCTGAGCCGTCACATCGTAGCCACTCGCCATACGCTGCAGTTGAGTCAGGCGACTTCCCTGCTGCCAGCCACCAATCGGATGATAGTAATTAGCGGACAAACGCATCGACTCGCCCCAGGCTTCCGCGCCAATACTGCCGCGCGCCAGGTGGTCATCCAGCGCCTGATCGTAGAACGTGTTATAGCCCAACAGCCAGTTGCCCATTCTCCAGCGCTGACCGAGGCCAATATTCCCCACCAGTCCGCTGTCACGCTGTGTGACCGAGTATTGATTCCAGGTGAGAAAGTCACCGTTATCCTGTAAGGGGACAAACCAGCTTCCCTTGCTGCCGGTAAAATGCCCCTCTTTATCAATCAACAGATCGACACTGGTGTTGCCCCATGGCGAGAGCCAGTCCTCCAGTTGCTGACTGACCTCATCCCCCAGTTTGTCGATGGCGAATACCCGCGCCTGCTCGCCAGCGGTCATCTCTTTATCACTCATACTGGCTTCGCCAAATTTTTTTACCATCTCGGCAAAGTGCTTTGCGTCATCATCCACCTGCGGCGCCAGACCAAGGTCCGGCAACGTATCCGCTGCACTGACGTCCGGCTGGTTATTCTGCTGCGCGCGCGCGACGGTACCTGTCAGCAGCAGGAGAAATGACAAATATGGGGTTATGCGGAACAACAAAGCGATCAAATCGGTTACATCTACTCACGAAGGGTGACAACAAACCGGCAGTCTATCGTCTTTTGTCACCCTACGCAGCTTTCAGGATGATTTCAGGAATATGCTGAATCGCTGATTGCGGGCAGCCTGCGCATGCCGGTAGCCGCCCGACGGAACCGCGCCTCCCCCCAGAGGCTGGAGAGTCATCACGCTCATCTCACGTTCGCGCCAGATTTTCCGCCAGCAACGTCTTCAGCTCCGGAATACAGGAACCGCAATTGGTGCCACATTTCAGTTTGGCGCCCAGTCCGTTAAGCGTATGACAGCCGTCGGCGATAGCTTCATTTATCGTCCGTTCCCCGACGCTAAAACAGCTACAAATAATACGCCCGCGAGGCACGCTATCCCCGCCCTTTCTACCGCTCAATAACGCATGACGCTGGGCGGCATCTTGCGGCGGCGTGCGAAACGCGGCGCTAATCCATTCGGCGTCGATGGACGGTTCATGCCCATCGCTCCACCAGCCGAGCATCAGCTCGCCCTCTTGCCATGCCAGCAGATTCCAGACCTTGCCGCCTTCGGCGACCTGCATCTGCCATCCCTGCTGCCTGCACCAGGCGACAAGCCATTCACGGGCGTGGATATCCCCCGCCAGAGACAGATGCGTAATACCCGCTAAGGCACGTCGTCGCCAGTGTATTGATGCGGGCAGAGGAACCGGCTGGCGAGAAAAAAGCTCCCCTTTCCAGGCCGGGAGCCAGGGGGCTATCGCGACCGCGACCTGTTTGCTCTCCGGTTGGCCGGAATGCGGGTCGATAACCGCAAACTGCAGGTTATTCACCCGTCCCTGGCGAGCAAATTGATTATTCCAGTGCATCGGGACAAACAACGATCCGGGACGCTGCCCGTCGCTGATAATCACTTTGGCCACCATCACCCCATGCGGTGACCAGATCCGCGCCAGCTCGCCCTCCAGCAGGTGATAGCGCTGCGTATCCGGCGGCGCGACCTCCACCACCGGTTCAGCAATATGCTGCATCAGTCGCGGCACCGCGCCGGTACGGGTCATGGTGTGCCACTGGTCGCGTATCCGCCCGCTATTGAGGATCAGCGGATAAAATGCGTCGAGCGCCGCCCGGGTTGGCTGCGGGGCGACCGGCACCATCCGCAGTTTACCGTCGCGATGCCAGCCCGAATGCAGGCTCCACTGCGCCGGACTGCGGCTTACCGGCCAGCGCACCGGTGCCAGATCGTCCCACGCCTCGCGGCTCAAATCCGCCAGCCCGCCAATATCAAATGCCCGCTGGCCGTTATTTTCGAAACCTGAGAGCGCCGCATGTTCGCGGAACACCTCGTGAGGATGCCGCCAGGCAAAGGCTGCGCCAAAGCCCAACGCCTGCGCCACGCGGGCAATGATCCACCAGTCGGCTCTTGCCTCTCCCGGCGGTGACAGGAACGCGCGCTGGCGAGAGATCCGCCGCTCCGAGTTGGTCACCGTGCCGTTTTTCTCCCCCCACGCCAGCGCCGGAAAACGGATATGGGCAAACCGTCCGGTATCGGTACCGGCGACCACATCGGAGACGATCACCAGCGGACAGGCCGCCAGCGCTTCGCTGACCGCATGGCTGTCCGGCAGAGAGACCACCGGATTGGTGCCCATGATCCACACGGCTTTCACCTCGCCGCGGCCAATAGCGCTGAACAGCTCCACCGCCGTCAGCCCCGGCGTTTGCGCCAGCCTTTCGCTGCCCCAGAACCGTGCCAGACGCTGTAAATCGTCGGCTGTAAAATTCATATGCGCCGCCAGCATCGTCGCCATCCCGCCCACCTCACGTCCCCCCATCGCATTGGGTTGACCGGTCAGCGAAAATGGTCCGCAGCCCGGACGGCCATATTTCCCGCTTGCCAGGTGAACATTGATAATGGCATTGCATTTATCGCTGCCGCTGGCGGATTGATTAATGCCCATGGTGTAGAGCGTGATGGCGCGCGGCGCGGCGATAAATTCGCGATAAAAAGCGTCAATCTGCTGTCGCGGCAGACCGCAGAACTGCGCCACTTTTTCGCTATCCCACGCCTGCGCAATTTTCAGCGCCTGCCGCGCATCGCTGAAATCGCCGGCAATATCACCGCTGGCGGCAATGGCGTTAAGCAGGCCGACAAACAGCCCCCCGTCGCTGCCGGGCGCCAGCGCCAGATGAATATCAGCGATATCGCAGGTGGCGGTGCGCCGGGGGTCAATCACTACTACCCGCATCTGCGGATTATCGCGTTTAGCCTGTACCAGCCGCTGATAAAGTACCGGATGGGCCCAGGCCGCGTTCGAGCCCACCAGCACCACCAGATCGCTGTTTTCCACATCTTCATAACTGCACGGCACCACATCAGCGCCCAGCGCACGCTTATAACCGGTGACCGCCGAAGACATACACAGCCGCGAATTGGTATCGATGTTCGCCGCGCCGATGAATCCCTTCATCAGCTTATTCGCGGCGTAGTAGTCCTCGGTCAGTAGCTGACCGGAGGCATAGAACGCCACCGCCTGCGGGCCATACTGGTCGATTATCTCCCGCAGGCGCGAACCGGCCGCCGCCAGCGCCTGCGGCCAGGACACCCGTTCGCCGTCCACTTCAGGAGCCAGCAGCCTCCCCGCCAGGCCCACGGTTTCCCCCAGCGCTGCGCCCTTCACGCACAACCGGCCCAGGTTCGCCGGGTGCAGCTCATCGCCGCGCACGGTCACCTTGCCATCCTCATTCAGACTGGCGATAACCCCGCAGCCCACGCCACAGTAGGGGCACGTCGTCCGGGTTTCTGTCATCAGGACGCCTCCGCGCGAACCAGCAACTGCTGGTTGCCAACCCACACCTTACCGTTCTCCACTTTCACCGGCCAGGCGCGGACCGTCTGCTCGCTGCCGTCGCACTGGCGGCCATCGCGCAGACGAATACGCTGTTTATACAGCGGCGAAATGACAATCGGTTCACCGCCCGCATCGCCGAGAAGGCCGCGCGACAGCACGTTGGCCTGGCTACCAGGCTCCCGGTTATCAAGGGCGTAAACCTGATCGCCAAAACGGAACAGCGCAATCTGTCGCTCACCCAGCCGCGCGCCAATCCCCGCCTGCGGCGGAATGGCGTCAAGATCGCAAATGGCCTGCCAGGGACGAGACGGCAACGCCAGTTCGCCTTGTCCGGTCACAGGGGCTAACTGCGGCTGACCGCGCAGAGTTTGCCGCTGCACCGCTTCATCCGGCTCATCGCTATTGACGTAAGAACGGAACAGCGCCAGCCGTTGCGGGTCGTTAAGGGTGGTTTGCCATTCGCACTGGTAGCTCTCCACAACCCGCGCCATCTCCTGCTCCAGCTCTTCGCCGATACCGAGGCTGTCGTCGAGGATAACCTCGCGCAGATAGTCAACTCCGCCTTCAAGATTATCCATCCAGGTACTGGTGCGCTGTAAACGATCGGCAGTGCGAATATAAAACATCAGCAGGCGATCAATACTGCGGATAAGCGTCTGTTCATCAAGGTCGCTGGCGAACAGGTCGGCATGGCGCGGCTTCATCCCGCCATTACCGCAAACGTACAGGTTCCAGCCCTTTTCAGTGGCGATAACGCCGATGTCTTTCCCCTGGGCTTCCGCGCATTCTCGGGTGCAGCCGGAGACCGCCATTTTAATTTTGTGCGGCGCGCGCAGGCCCTTGTAGCGATGCTCAAGGGTTACCGCCAGACCGGTTGAATCCTGTACGCCATAGCGACACCAGGTCGAGCCGACGCAGGATTTCACCGTCCGCAGGGATTTACCATACGCGTGGCCGGTTTCAAAGCCCGCTTCCATCAGTTCACGCCAGATTGCCGGGAGTTGTTCCAGACGCGCGCCGAACAGATCGATACGCTGACCGCCGGTCACTTTACTGTAGAGCTGGTAGCGTTTGGCGATCTGCCCGATCGCAATCAACCCATCCGGCGTGACTTCCCCTGCCGCCATGCGCGGCACTACCGAATAGGTGCCATCTTTCTGGATATTGGCGAAGTAGCGATCGTTCGTATCCTGAAGCGGCAGATGCGCCGGTTTCAGCAGATATTCGTTCCAGCAGGAGGCCAGCACCGAGGCCACCAGCGGTTTACAAATTTCACAGCCGTACCCCTGACCATAGCGGGCAATCAGTTGGTCGAAAGTCCGGATATGGTTGACGCGCACCAGGTGGTAGATTTCCTGGCGTGACCATGGGAAGTGCTCGCAGATATCTTTTTTGACTTCCACACCCTGCTCCGCAAGCTGATACTCCATCACTTGTTTAACCAGCGCGCTACAGCCGCCGCAGCCGGTCGCCGCTTTGGTGCAGCGCTTTATCGCCGCCATATCGCCCGCGCCGTTGCTCACCGCCTGGCAGATATCGCCTTTGCTGACGTTGTGACAGGAACAAATCTGCGCGCTGTCCGGTAGCGCCGCCACGCCGAGCGCTTTTGCCGCGCTGCCCTCCAGCGCCGGAAGGATTAAGCTTTCCGGGCGTGCGGGCAATGCCATACCGTTAAGCATCATCTGTAGCAGCGTGGAATAGTCGCTGGCATCGCCGACCAGCACGCCGCCAAGCAGCGTTTTCCCCTCCTGGCTGACAACAATTTTTTTGTAGATCTGCTCCGGTCCGTGGGACCACTGGTAGCTCTGGCAGCCCGGTGTGCGCCCGTGGGCATCGCCAAAAGAAGCGACATCGACGCCCAGCAGCTTCAGTTTAGTGCTCATGTCAGCCCCGGTGAAGCTGGCCTCTTCACCTGCCAGCACTGCCGCCGCGGTACGTGCCATCTGATAGCCGGGGGCCACCAGGCCATAGATTTTGTTCTCCCACAGGGCACATTCGCCAATCGCCAGCACAGCCGGGTCGGAGGTGCGACACTGATTGTCGATGCAAATCCCGCCGCGCTCGCCCGTCTTCAGATCGCTGTTGCGGGCCAGCGCATCCTGCGGGCGAATACCGGCAGAGAACACCACCATATCGGTCACTAACGAGCCGCCATCGGCAAAGTTCAACTGCAACCCATGCTCATTCTCGACAATTTCCGTCGTCGCCTTGCTGGTATGTACCCCAACGCCCAGATCGCCAATCTTCTCGCGTAGCATCGCCGCGCCGCCGTTATCCAGTTGTACCGCCATCAGATTCGGGGCAAACTCGACAACATGGGTTTCCAGCCCCAGTTGCTTCAGCGCGTTGGCCGCTTCCAGCCCAAGCAGCCCCCCGCCGATGACCACCCCGCGGCGAGAATGCGCGGCGCGAGCGGCGATCTGGTCGAGATCGTCAAGCGTGCGGTAGACAAAGCAGCCAGCAAGATTATTACCCGGCACCGGCGGAACAAACGGATAAGAACCCGTCGCCAGCACCAGCTTATCCCAGTGCGTTTCGTGGCCAGACACATCGCGCACAACGTGCGCCTCGCGGTCAATACTGGCGACCGCCTCGCCCAGACGCAGCTCAATGCCGTGCCGGGTAAAAAAATCGCCTTCGACCAGCGACAGTGATTCCGCGCTGCGTCCGCAAAAGTATTCCGAGAGATGGACCCGGTCATAAGCGGCATAGCGCTCTTCGCAGAACACCACAATCCGGTATTGTTGATGAAGGTTACGGCTGACGCATTGCTCAAGAAAGTGGTGGCCGACCATGCCGTGTCCGACCAGCGCTAAAACAGGTTTTGTCATTGTCGTTTGTCCCGCAGCACTCGGCTGCATCGTTGAAGATGGATTAAATAGCCACTCTGCCGGCGCGGAAGAGTATTCCCCCAGCAGAGAGGTGAGCGGCGCGGCGCTGGCGCAATCGCCCAGCAACAGGACGCCGCGCAGCTTGCCGTCACGCAGCAACAGGCGACGGTAGTGGCGATCCAGCGGGTCCCAGCTGGTGCAAATTTCATCCTGTTCATCCGCCCGCAGATCGCCGGCGCTGAACAGCTCAATACCGGTGACTTTCAGCCGCGTGCCGCTATCCTGCCAGCTGAAATCCTCGCCGGGAGCGCCGCATAAACGTTCGGCGAGCACCTCGGCCTGACGCAGGCACGGCGCCACCAGTCCCCAGGTCTGACCGTCAATTTCGCAGCATTCGCCAATGGCGCTGATCCCCGGCAGGGCGGTAGCCAACTGACGGTTGACGATAATGCCGCGGCCACAGGCCAGGCCGCTGCGTTCGGCCAGTTGCTTATTCGGCTGGACGCCGGTTGCCAGCACCACCCGCGCAGCAGCAAACGCCCGGCCATCCTCCAGCAACACCTGATGTGCATTAATCGCCGCAATACGGCTTTCCATCACGCAGTGAATTCCGCGCTCCGCGAGCTGTATCTGCAATTGCTCACCGGCAAACGCATCCGTTTGCTGTTCCATCAGCCAGCGTCCGCGATGGAGTAAAGTGACATTGTCACCATGACGTCTCAGCGCCGCAGCGGCCTCCACGCCAAGCACGCCGCCGCCAATCACTACCGCCGGGCCATCGATAGCCAGAATGCCCTCGACGTCCGCCAGGGTACGGAAAGCAAAGACATGCGGGAGCTCAACACCCGGCAAGGGCGGAGTAAACGGCAGCGATCCCGTCGCGAACACCAGTTCATCCCAGAAAAGTTCACCACCGGTGGTTTGTAGCGAGCGGGCGTGAATATCGACCGCGATTACCGATTCGCCGTTACGTACCGTTACGCCATGCTGCCGATACCACTCATCAGGCAGCAGCCGAGTCTGGATAGCCATTTTCTCGCCGCCAAGCACCGGCGACAGCTGAATGCGGTTATAGGCCTGGCACGGCTCATCGCCAATAATGGTGATGCTAAACCGCTGCGCATCGCGCTCCGCCAGCGCCTGCGCCAGTCGGGTCGCCGCCATGCCGTTGCCGATAATCACCAGTCGCCGCGTCATTACCGTCCCCTTATGCCGCTTTCGGCTGTTTTTCATAGAGGAAATGCAGGATCTGCTGGCGCAGGTGGTGATAGCGGCTATCATCCGCCAGCTGAACACGATTACGCGGGCGCGGTAAATTGACGTCCAGGATCTCGCCCACCGTCGCCGCCGGACCATTAGTCATCATCAGCACCCGATCGGAAAGCAGCACCGCTTCGTCAACATCATGAGTAATCATCACGATGGTGGTATTGAGCGACTGTTGAATCTGCATGACCGCATCCTGCAAATGCGCCCGCGTCAGGGCATCGAGCGCGCCAAAGGGTTCATCCAGCAGCAATACCTTCGGTTTCATCGCCAGCGCGCGGGCGATGCCGACGCGCTGCTTCATCCCACCGGAGACTTCACCCGGCCGTTTGTGCAGCGCATGTCCCATCTGCACACGCTCAAGGTTGTGCGCAATCCACTCCCTGCGCTCGGCTTTGTTCATGCTGTGACGGAATACCTGGTCTACCGCCAGCGCGACATTGTCGAAACAGGTCAGCCACGGCAGCAACGAGTGGTTCTGGAACACCACCGCGCGTTCCGGCCCCGGTCCGGCAATTTCGCGGTTATCACATAACAAGCCGCCCTCCGTCGGGTGGGTAATACCGGCAATCAGATTCAGCAGGGTTGATTTACCGCAGCCGGAATGACCTATCAGGCTGATGGTCTCCCCTTCATAGATATCGAAAGAGACGTTTTGCAACGCCAGAAATTCGCCACTGGCGGTATTGAAACGCTGGCTGACGGCCTGGACCTGAATTAATGGTTTCATCTGCGACTCCTTATTTTTCCTGCCAGCTGAAACGCCGGGCGAGCAACATCAGCCCCTGCTCCAGCAGTAATCCGACCACGCCGATAATGATGATGGCGATGATGATGTTTTCTACGTTGAGGTTGTTCCATTCGTTCCAGATCCAGAAGCCGATTCCTAAGCCTCCGGTGAGCATTTCGGCGGCGACAATCACCAGCCAGGCGATCCCGATAGAGAGGCGAACGCCGGTCAGCACCGCGGGCAAAACCGCCGGAAAGAGGATCTTGCGCATCACCGTCCATTCGGAAAGCTGCAGTACTCTGGCCACGTTGAGATAATCCTCGGGAATACGCCGCACGCCCTCGGCGGTGTTAATCACCATCGGCCAGATGGAGCAGATAAAAATGGTCCAGCTGGAAGCCGGTTCCGCTTTCTGGAATAACAGCAGACCGATAGGCAGCCAGGCCAGCGGACTCACCGGACGCAACAGCGCAATCAACGGGTTAAACATGCGGGCGAAGAATAGTGAGCGACCAATCAGGAAGCCCAGCGGAATACCGGCCAGCGCGGCGAGACCAAATCCGACCGCCACGCGCTGCAGCGATGCCAGGACGTTCCAGCCGATGCCCATATCGTTCGGTCCGTCCCGATAAAAGGGGTCGGCGAAAATGGTCATCGCGGAATCGAGAGTGCTGAGCGGCGTGGGAAAACCTTTGCTGTTCATCGCCGCCAGTTGCCATCCCAACAGCAGTAATCCTAGCCCCAGCAGCGGCGGCAGCAGACGCTGGAAGATATCGCTCAGCCAGCGGCTCACCGGCGGCGTGGTTTTGCGAACCTGTACCGGCGGCATGGCGATCACTTCACCGGACGCTTTTTCAGCGCTGGCCTGCGGTTGCGTTTTGTATGCGTGTTTCATCTCATGCCCCCTTATATTGAATCGCGAAACTGCGGGCGTAGCCCTCAGGGTCAATCCCGTTCCAGACCTTACCGTCCAGTAACGTACTGCTACGCAGCAACTGCGTCGGCGTGCTAATACCGCCTACCGCCTGTGCCGCCTCTTTCCAGACGTCAATTCGGTTAATGCGCCGGGCCACCGCCTGATAATCCGGCGCTGATTTCAGCATTCCCCACCGGCGGAACTGGGTTAAAAACCACATACCGTCCGAGAGCCACGGGAAGCTCACCTCTCCCCCGGCGTAGAAGCGCATCGGGTGCGCATCCTGCCAGTGACGGCCAAGTCCGTTGTCGTATTCGCCGAGCATTCGTCCGGTGAGATACTGTTCTTTGGTATTCAGCCATGCGCGCCTGGCAAGAATGCGCGCCGTTTCACGGGTGTTATCCGCAGAGGCCGCGATCCAGCGCTGCGCCTCCATAAGTGCGGCCACCAGCGCGCGGGCACTATTCGGGTTACGTTCAACCCATTCGCTGCGGGTACCGAGAACTTTTTCCGGATGTTCAGGCCAGATATCCTGGGATGTGGCGGCGGTGAAACCGATGCGGTCATTAATGGCGCGCGCGTTCCACGGCTCGCCAACGCAGAAGCCGCTCATATTGCCGATGCGCATGTTCATCACCATTTGCGGCGGTGGCACCACAACGGTGCGTACATCTTCAAACGGATTAATTCCGCCGCTCGCCAGCCAGTAGTAGAGCCACATCGCGTGGGTGCCGGTGGGAAAGGTATGGGCAAAGGTGTAGGTGCCCGGCGCGCTCTGGCCGATCATTTTTTTCAGCCCGCTAAGGTCGGTTATTCCTTTCTCCTGTAACTCGCTGGAGAGGCTAATCCCCTGGCCGTTGCGGTTAAGGGTCATCAGATTCGCCATCGACTGCGGTTTACTGGCGATCCCCAGTTCAAGGCCGTAAAGCATGCCGTAGAGAATGTGCGCCGCATCAAGCTCGCCGGCGATCAGCTTGTCGCGCACCGCCGCCCAACTGGCCTCTTTACTCGGCACGAGCGTAATACCGTACTTTTTATCGAACCCTTTCAGGGAGGCAATGGCTATGGGGGCACAGTCGGTCAACGGAATAAACCCCACCCGCACGGTGGTCTGTTCCGGCTTATCCGAGCCTGCCGCCCATGCCGTCTGCATCATGCCGGGCAGCAGCATCGCACCGCCCAGCGCGGCACCAGCCTGTAATAAACGCCGCCGTGAAATCGTAAATTTTTCGCCCATACCTGCTCCAGAAACGCAAAAAAAAAGCGTCCGGCAGTGCTTACGCACTGCAGGACGCCTTTATCCATGGACATACGAACCGCCATTGGCTCGTTGCCCAAAACCTTTATTCACTCGTTTTGTATAATGCAAACCTGATGCCAGATCCGCACCGCGCTATTTTCCGCGGTTTTCACCGCCGCAATGGTCCGGCGGTCGCTAAAATTGCACCGTTGACTGGCAGCAAATGCCCACGGATTGTGCATCTACTCCTTTTGGGGTAACTGCCATAATGATTTCACCGTCAGCAGCGCGCGGGCGATCTCAACCATGCGTTGGTTCTTATCCATCGCCATTTTACGCAGTGCCTGCCAGGCCTGCTCTTCCTGCATCCCCTGGTGGGCCATCAGTACGCTTTTGGCTTTTTCAATCAGCTTGCGCTCTTCAAGCGCATCTTTCAGAGAGGCAAGCTGGGCGGAGAGCTGTTGCAGCTCATGGGCCTGCTGGCGCACCAGGGGTAAAAGCTGTTTATCCAGTCGATGAGCGTCGCCGATCTCACTATCCAGCCAGTCAGCGGGCGGGATCTGAATATCCTGTTCTTCGCCATTGAGCAGAGCATCGGTGGCGTTAAGCAAATCGACAATCAGCAGTTCTTCCACTCCACGCAACAGTTCCAGGCGCTGCGTCTGGGCGCTAAACCAGCGCAGCGCTGTTTCACCGTCATCCGCCGGAGGCTGACGGGTGCAGGCAATACGCCGTAGCTGCTCAATTTCCAGACTGGCCTGACACTGTTCAATAAACAGGGTGGTTTGCGGCGGATTGGCTAAAACCTGAAAACTGTCGAAACAGGGCTGCTGACCATCAATGCGATCCACCAGTTGCTGACGTAGATCATCGCTAAACTCTCCGCGAGCAAAGCCCAGCGCGCCCAGCGCGCGCTCCTGTCCGGTCAGTTCTTTGCCCTGCATAAAGCTGTAGAGCGCCACCATTCGCCCGGCAATTTGCGGATCGTCAATGCTCTCATTAAGCTGCGGGACGATATTCAGCAAATGGCGAATAATACGGCTGAACTGCTCTGTCGCCTCCTCGGCGGTCATCCCCCGCTCGCGCACGCGTTCGCGCAACGCCGTCAGCCGCGCGAGATGCCACACCGCGCCGGCGATACGCCAGCATAACGCGCTGCTGGCTGAGCGACGGGCCGGCGCCAGCGCCGCATAAAAGAGTATAAGTTGTTCATCAACCAGGGCGGCGCCCGCCCGGCATTCTGCGGCATAAAGTCGGCCATCGGAGCACAACCAGATATTTGACGCGCCGCGCTCGCACTGTAACATATGCACCAGAGCGCTTATCTGACTTGCCAGTGCCCCCTGTTCCGCCAACTGATGCAGTTGCTGTTTCTGTAGTCGACGCGCACGCACACACCAGTCGATCGCCTCCGGCGCATCACCAGCCGTATTATTCATACCCCCTCCCGGGTTAACGCTTTATACTTCAACCTAGCAATAACCGTGCCTTATAGAAGGAGTCCTTATGCAACGCATTGTGATTATCGCTAACGGTGCCGCCTACGGCAGCGAATCCCTGTTTAATAGCCTGCGCCTGGCCATTGCCCTGCGCGAACAGCAGTCCGACCTGGAGCTCAAGCTGTTTTTAATGTCAGATGCGGTCACGGCCGGGCTACGCGGTCAGAAGCCGACGGAAGGCTATAACATCCAGCAGATGCTGGAGATCCTTACCGCGCAAAACGTACCGGTGAAGCTATGCAAAACCTGCGCCGATGGCCGGGGAGTCAGCGCGCTACCGCTGATTGAGGGGGTGGAGATTGGTACGCTTGTGGAACTGGCGCAGTGGACGCTGGCGGCGGATAACGTCCTGACTTTCTAAAAAGTGGCCTTTAAACGGGATTTAATATCAGGCTGGCGGCGTTTATTAATCGAAAACAATGCCAGCTGAAAGCTTTCAGGCACAATGTCATTTTTGTTTAATCGTTACTCCATTTTTTGATCAAAATCAGCATCAGCCCGCCTTCCCTTTGGTGTTATGCATAGAACAAAGTGTGAACAATATCACGCGGGTTAATGGGCTGGCAGGACGCTGTAGACAGAAATGGGGTTGAGAGTAAATGGCAATGGTAAAAGCAAGTTTAACGTTGTTTGGCGGTGATACTTTGGTAGTGCGTTGCTCCGAGCGCTGCCATATTCATCTGATGAGCGCCAAAGTGCCTGGCGACAGTCATGCGGATATTCTGAGTGTGCAGGACAGAGATAGCGCGTATCTGACCGTGCCGTACAGCGGCACCTGGAACGTTCTCATCGACAGCCACAGCCAGTCGCTGGAGCACTCAATCAGCTACGTTCCCGCCTGATAACCTTCGCCCGGGGCAAACCGGGCGATTTATCCTCAAGCCAGCCCAGGCTGGCTGTTTTCCCCCAGCAAATGACGCACCTTCCCGACCAGATCGTCGAGGCACGCATCGTACATGCCGAGTTTACGCAGCTCCTGATCGAGCGCAAACAGATACTGCGCATTGGTGCCAAGCGGACCGCTGGCGCGCGCGATCAGCGGAGCGATCACCTGCGCGCTGGTATCCGCTTCAAACAGCGGGTGGCGCGGATCCATAATAAAGACTAATGCATTAACCTGGCGGCCATCATCAAGATCCAGTTTACACCAGGTCGGCAGATAGCAGCCGGTGATCATCTCTCGCTTCCACAGGAGCGTCAGTTCTTCTTCGAGGGTTTCATCGGGCAGGCGGTAAGCGACGCCGGTGGTGCGTCCGCCCTCTTTCAGCGCCAGCATGCGCCCCGGCTGATTCACGCTACCGCGTCCGGCGGTGAGCCGCAGACAAAACGCACGATGCCAGCCCGGCAATGTACCGGTACAGGATTCACGGTACTCCAGCGCCGGATTCCACATCAGCGAGCCATAGCCAAAGATCCACACCGAGCCATCATCTGGACGACAGGCCAGCGTTGCTGCCAAAGACGCAGCTCGTTGCTCTGCTGACCAGAGAAGCGATTCCTCAATAGCGCCAAACGCTGTTTTACAATCCGCATTGATCAAGAAATCACGAGTTAACACTTTCTACTACCTCCGCCACTGCCCGCTTCCCCGCGATTCTCCGATCCATCCGTGAAGTATTGCCGAATTATTATCCGGCTTTATTTGACAATAAGCAATGGAGGACCCGCGGGCAAGGGCCGGGACAGCAGATAACGTAGCCAAAGCGATTATTTTTTCTTATGCCACTTATCATCATCATCGCCTTTTTGATAAGCATTTTTAACCGCTGCCCAGGCGACTTTGTGCGCCGTTTCTTCACGACTGGCGTTATCTCGTCGCTCTTCTTTATGCTTATACTGTTCCCAGGCGCTGTTAAAAGCCTCTTTATACATCTCCTGGGCATGCGCAGGCAGGACGTGCCGGACGCTATCGGGTAATTCACGCTTGCTGCTATAGGGCATATTGACCTCCAGAATACGGCTGAACATACAGTCTGGAACAGGGTTTTATGTCTGGCAAGCGGATGGATAAATGCGAAAAACATTTTAGTAATTATCTGAATAATAAATATAAAAAATTACTAACCCCATTTTATGGCGATTTACGCTACTTATTGGGCAAGAGGGGTAAATTTAAGTAAAAAAGTAAATTATCTCCATCAATGTCTGTTATTTTATGCAGTTACGGTATCTATAATTCTAACACCTGCACACCTGGAGATGGTTCATGACCGATGCACATGAGGCGGTAAAAACCCGCCACAAGGAGACTTCCCTCGTTTTTCCGCTTATGGCGCTGGCAGTGCTGTTTTTCTGGGGAAGCAACCCGTCACTGCCAGTCGCCATTGCCATTAATATCCTGGCGCTGATCGGGATTTTGAGTAGCGCATTTAGCGTCGTGCGCCACGCCGACGTCCTGGCACACCGGCTGGGTGAACCCTATGGCTCATTAATTTTGAGCCTCTCCGTGGTCATTCTTGAGGTCAGCCTCATTTCTGCATTAATGGCCACCGGCGACACTGCGCCCACGCTGATGCGCGATACGCTTTATTCGATCATTATGATTGTCACCGGCGGTCTGGTCGGTTTTTCATTGTTGCTGGGCGGCAGTAAATTCGCTACCCAGTATATGAATCTGTTTGGCATCAAACAGTATTTGATCGCCCTCTTTCCGCTGGCGATTATCGTGCTGGTGTTCCCGATGGCGCTGCCCGGGGCCAACTTTACCACCGCACAGTCGCTGTTGGTCGCGCTGATTTCCGCCGCCATGTACGGCGTGTTCCTGCTGATTCAGACCAAAACGCACCAGAGTCTGTTTGTTTATGAACATGAGGATGACGGCGACGACGATGATCCGCACCACGGCAAACCCTCGGCACATAGCAGCCAGTGGCATACCGTCTGGCTGCTGATCCACCTGATTGCGGTCATTGCCGTTACCAAAATGAACGCAATTCCGCTGGAGACGCTGCTAACCAGCATGAATGCTCCCGTCGCCTTCACCGGTTTTCTGGTCGCTCTGCTGATTCTCTCCCCGGAAGGCCTGGGCGCGCTGAAAGCGGTACTTAACAATCAGGTACAGAGAGCGATGAATCTGTTTTTCGGTTCGGTGCTGGCGACCATTTCCCTGACGGTTCCGGTCGTGACGCTTATCGCCTTCCTCACCGGCAACGAATTGCGCTTTGGCCTGGGCGCGCCGGAAATGGTGGTGATGGTCGCTTCGCTGGTGCTGTGCAAAATCTCCTTCTCCACCGGACGCACCAATGTACTGAATGGCGCGGCGCATCTGGCGCTGTTCGCCGCTTATCTGATGACCATTTTTGCCTGAGTGTTCCCCGCCTGGCGGGGAATAAAAAAGCCTGCCGGTTTTGCAACGGGCAGGCTTTGGCATTTCAGAAGCAATTACTTGCTGGTGTCCAGCTCAGGGAAGCTTTTAACCAGATCGTCGATGGCTTTCATCTGCTTGAGGAAAGGCTCCAGTTTATCCAGAGGCAGCGCGGACGGGCCGTCGCATTTTGCGTGTTCAGGATCCGGATGCGCTTCAATAAACAGCCCGGCGATGCCAACCGCCATGCCCGCGCGCGCCAGTTCAGCCACCTGCGCGCGACGGCCGCCGGAAGCGGCGCCAAACGGATCACGGCATTGCAGAGAGTGAGTGACGTCAAAGATAACCGGTGAGTTGCTGGAGGCTTTTTTCATCACCCCAAATCCCAGCATATCGACAACCAGATTGTCGTAACCGAAGTTCGAACCACGATCGCAAAGAATCACTTTATCGTTGCCGCCTTCAATGAACTTATCAACGATATTCCCCATCTGACCCGGGCTGACAAACTGCGGCTTCTTCACGTTGATAACCGCGCCAGTTTTCGCCATCGCTTCCACCAGGTCAGTCTGGCGAGCAAGGAACGCGGGCAGCTGAATCACATCAACCACATCGGCAACCGGCTGCGCCTGACTGGCCTCATGAACGTCGGTGATAATTTTCACGCCGAAAGTTTGTTTCAGCTCCTGGAAAATCTTCATTCCTTCTTCCAGACCCGGCCCGCGATAGGAGTGAATGGAAGAACGGTTAGCTTTATCAAAAGAGGCTTTGAACACGTACGGAATACCCAGCTTCTGCGTGACGGTGACATAGTGTTCGCAGATACGCATCGCGAGATCGCGGGATTCCAGCACGTTCATCCCACCAAACAGGACGAATGGCAGGTCATTTGCTACGTTGATATCACCAATGCTAACCACTTTTTGTTTCATAAATTTGCCTTATCAGGGAGTAACCGGAATGGTTTCAGACTAATGCAATGTAATTTGTTTATGTGAAATGTTGTTGATCTGAGCACGGATCATTTCGCTGATCGGATCTTCCGGACACTGTTCAACGAAATAATTAAGATCCTGCAACGCCACATGATCGCAATCCAGTTGCGCGTATATAAGCCCGCGATCGCGAATTTCATACGGGTCTTCCGGGTTGAATTGCAGCAGGGTTTCGCTGGTCCGTAAAGCCAGTTCCATCTGCCGCTCTTCCATCAGCGCCGATTTCAGGGTATCGAGCAGCTTACGAATCACTTCTGCGTTGTCGGCCTCATCAAGGTCTTCGTTAAACAGCTCGGCGATCGGACTGATATTCCCCTTCAGCCACACTTCCAGCGTGTGCTCATCCAGCGTTTCGCCGTTAAACGGGTTAACCAGCCACATTTCCTGGCTCTCTTCAGGATCGGCGCGAAGCAGCATCTGCGTCGGAAAAATCACCGGCACCACCGGCAGCGACAGACGCTGGGCAATCCAGAGGAAAATGGCGCCTAACGATACCGCGCTCCCCTGGCGATTATTCAGCACTTTATCCAGCCACAGCGCATCGGACAGACGGTAAACGCCATGTGAGTCGCTGAATCCCCAGTCGTGATAGAAAAGCTCCAGCAACCGCGCTATCTGGCGCTCATGGTCCCATGAAGAGGCAATTTCTTCCTGCGCCAGGGCCAACAGCCGCTCCAGTTCATCCTGTACATAATGCGTCGGAAAATCGTCGCGGATTAATTCAGAAATGAGGACCATGCCATCACATAACGGCGCTTTATTAAATTCGAAATCAGCTAACGACCTCATGACTTACCCCAATAACGGTATTCTTGTGATGGCGAGTTGAATAATGATAAACAACACCACCAGAGCCAGCAGAAAGGCGATAAACCGGCTCTGCTGACTGCGCGGACGACGACGGCCCAGCGCGATAAAACCCAATGCGATATAAATGATAACGCCAAACAGCTTCTCAGTCAGCCATGTCCCGTCGTCGGTGAACGGCAGATAGTGCGTTATTGCCATTAACGCGGCGCCGCTGAGAAACAGCAGCGTATCGCTACAGTGCGGTGTAATGCGTACCCAGCGCTGGTGGCGCAGAGGGTTATCGCTCCAGCTCCACCAGTAGCGCAGGACGAACAGGCTGACCGATACCACCACGCAGGCGATATGCAGATACAGTACCGTGTTAAACAGATTCATATGTCCCCTGATATTGCCCGATCGTCAGGCGCTCGTTGTCGCCATAATCACGGCAGGTAGCAACATGACGATATCCCGCCTCGCGGAAAATGCCGCGCACCGCGTCCCCCTGCATCCAGCCATGTTCCAGCAGCATAACACCGTTGTGCTCAAGGAAACGGCGGCCTTCGCGGATGATATGCGCCAGATCGGCCAGACCTGAATCGGCGGCGACCAGCGCCGTTTTCGGTTCAAAACGCACATCACCCTGTTCAAGATGCGGATCGATTTCGTCGATATAAGGCGGATTGCCGACGATGATGTCGAACCGCTGGCCTTCGAGCGCGCTGAACCAGTTGCTCTGCAACACATTAACATTGGTAATCGCAAGATGAGCGGCATTGCGCGCGGCCAGGGCAACCGCGTCAGGTATAAAGTCAACGGCGGTGACGTCGCAATCCGGACGTTCGCTGGCCAGCGCCAGAGCGATAGCCCCGGTGCCGGTGCCTAAATCGAGGATTCGGCACGGCGTCGACGGTAGCCGCGCGAGCGCCTGTTCAACCAGGCATTCGGTATCCGGGCGCGGGATCAGCGTGGCGGGAGAAACAAACAGCGGTAACGACCAGAACTCGCGCTGCCCCACCAGGTGGGCTACCGGCTCGCCCTGCTCGCGACGGCTCAGCAGCGTTTCAAGTTCCGCCGCTTGTTGCCCTGTCAGAACCGTTTCTCCAAATGCGAGAATCCAGGTCCGCGCTTTGCCGGTCACGTGACCGAGCAAAATTTCGGCATCCCGGCGCGGACTTTCACTTTGGCCAAGACGAGCGATAGCCTGGATCAACCACTGCTGAAAAGTCATCATTCCTGCTCGGAAAGCGCGGCCAGCTGGTCGGCCTGATGTTCCTGGACGATCGGCTCAATCAGCATATCCAGTTTACCTTCCATCACTTCATCCAGACGGTAAAGCGTCAGGTTAATGCGGTGATCGGTGAC
Organism: Klebsiella indica; assembly: GCF_005860775.1. Lineage (GTDB taxonomy): Bacteria > Pseudomonadota > Gammaproteobacteria > Enterobacterales > Enterobacteriaceae > Klebsiella > Klebsiella indica. Next base: position 140,853 of record NZ_VCHQ01000009.1, on the reverse strand, counting down.
ACGGCCCTGGGGATAGTTATAGGTGCGGTTACGATCGCTGCGATCGCCACTGCCCAGCAGGTTACGCCGTTCAGAGGCTTCCGCCTGCTGACGTTTAGCCATTTCGGCGGCATGAATACGTGCCCCTAGTACCGATAGTGCTTTAGCTTTGTTTTTGTGCTGGGAGCGTTCATCCTGGCACTCAACGACAATACCGGTCGGCAAGTGGGTAATACGGATAGCCGAGTCGGTGGTGTTAACGTGCTGACCGCCTGCCCCGGAAGAGCGGAAGGTATCAATACGCAGATCCGCCGGGCTGATATCCGGCAGTTCCGCTTCCGGCAGCTCCGGCATCACCGCCACGGTACAGGCGGAAGTATGGATACGCCCCTGAGATTCGGTGGCCGGTACACGCTGCACGCGATGGCCGCCAGACTCGAACTTCAGGCGCCCATAGACGCCGTCGCCGCTGATCTTGGCGATCACTTCTTTAAAACCGCCATGTTCGCCTTCATTAGCGCTCATGATTTCGACGCGCCAGCGGCGAGATTCCGCATAGCGGCTGTACATGCGGAACAGATCGCCGGCGAACAACGCCGCTTCATCGCCGCCGGTTCCGGCGCGGACTTCCACAAATGCGTTACGTTCATCATCGGGATCTTTTGGCAACAGCAGCACCTGCAGTTGCTGTTCCATCTGCTCGCCTTTTTCTTTCGCTTCGCGTAGTTCTTCCTGCGCCATTTCGCGCATTTCCGGATCGTCAAGCATCAGCTGCGCGGCGTCAATATCATCCTGCAACTGACGCCAGTTGGTATAGCAGCGGGCGACGTCGCTGAGCTGTGCATATTCCCGCGACAGCGCGCGGAATTTATCCTGATCGGCAATGGTCGAGGCATCGCCGAGTAACGCCTGAACTTCCTCATGGCGTTCGTAAAGGGCTTCCAGTTTGGCAACAATAGAAGGCTTCATAGGCGTGAATTCACCCTGTCCTGAAAAAAGAGAGATAAGGTGCGCTATTCCAGCCCGAGGCTGTTGCGCAGAATATGCAGGCGTTCATCATCCCCGTCACGGGCAGCCTGCTGAAGAGATTTCGTTGGCGAGTGGATCAGGCGATTAGTCAACTTACGCGCCAGATCCTGCATGATTTCCTGCGCATCGCCGCCCTGACTCAGCGCCGCCAGCGCTTTTGCCGTCAGTTCTTCCCGGACCTGCTCGGCCTGGGCGCGATATTCACGAATCGTCTCGCTGGCGCTCTGAGCGCGCAGCCAGGCCATAAATTCGCTGGTTTCCTGCTCGACAATGGTTTCCGCCTGCACCGCCGCAGCCTGACGCTGGGCCAGGTTATGCTGAATGATATTTTGCAAATCATCCACGCTGTAGAGATAGGCGTTGGCCAGTTTACCGACTTCCGGTTCAACATCACGCGGCACGGCAATATCCACCAGCAACATCGGCTGATTGCGGCGCGCCTTCAGCGCCCGCTCCATCATCCCCTTGCCGATGATCGGCAGCGGGCTGGCGGTGGAACTAATGATGATATCGGCGTCTTTCAACCTTTCATCAATATCGCTTAATGCGATCACTTCGGCGCCGACTTCATCAGCCAGCGCCTGAGCACGCTCGCGAGTGCGGTTAGCAATCACCATTTTACGCACCTTATGCTCGCGCAAATGGCGGGCCACCAGTTCAATGGTTTCCCCGGCGCCAACCAGCAACACGGTAACACTTGTGAGTGATTCAAAGATTTGTCGCGCCAGGGTGCAGGCGGCAAACGCCACGGAGACTGCGCTGGCGCCAATATCGGTTTCGGTACGCACGCGTTTGGCCACCGAGAACGATTTCTGGAACATACGCTCCAGTTCGCTGACGTTCAGATGCCCACGGCTGGAATCAGCGAAGGCTTTTTTTACCTGCCCGAGGATCTGCGGTTCGCCCAGCACCAGCGAATCAAGACCGCTGGCGACACGCATCAGATGACTGACCGCATCGTTATCCTGATGCCAGTAGAGACTTTTGCGCAGATCGTCTTCGTTTAAGCCATGGTAATCGCACAGCCAGCGAATAAGCGCTTGCTGGAGGTTATCCTGCTCTTCAACGCTGAGATAGAGTTCCGTACGGTTACAGGTCGACAGCACCACCCCACCCTGCACCATGGGTTGAGCCAGTAAGCTCTCCAGCGCCTGATCGAGCGTATCCGGCGAAAACGTTACACGTTCTCGCAGCGCTACCGGGGCTGTTTTGTGATTAATACCAAGAGCTAAAAGGGTCATTGTGAGGGAGTAGTACCAGCGTTGCTAAGGTTAGTCTGCAGGCATCATACAGGATGCGCGTAATCAATAAAAGAGAGGCCCCCCTTTTGGAGTAATAGCCATTAACAGTAATTTTTTGATTTCAGACAACTTGAACGTAGACGCTACCGCCCGTCAACGCTAGCATTAAAGGCTATTATTGCAACCCGCTACACAAATCGGCCGCCTCTTTATTCCATTCGCCGCATTTCACTGTAGACATCAAGGATTTGTCATCATTATGAATCGACTGTTCCGTCTGTTGCCGCTGGCAAGCCTCGTTCTGACCGCCTGTACCATTAATGCGCCGCAGGGACCGGGCAAAAGTCCGGACTCTCCGCAGTGGCGTCAGCACCAGCAAGATGTCCGCAACCTCAGCCAGTTCCAGACGCGCGGAGCCTTTGCTTATCTTTCTGATGAGCAAAAGGTGTATGCCCGCTTCTTCTGGCAACAAACCGGCCAGGACCGCTATCGCCTGCTACTGACTAACCCGCTCGGCAGCACCGAGCTCTCGTTAACCGCACAGCCCGGTAGCGTACAAATTATTGATAATAAAGGCCAGACCTACACGGCGACCAATGCGGAAGAGATGCTCGCCCGCCTGACCGGCATGCCGATCCCGCTTAACAGCCTGCGCCAGTGGATTATTGGCCTGCCTGGCGCGGCCACTGATTACGCGCTGGATGACCAGTACCGCCTGCGCAAACTGAGCTACAGGCAAAACGGTAAAACCTGGCGCGTCACCTGGGACAGCTACTCCACCGACACGAAACCTTCGCTACCGACCAATATGGAACTCAACGATGGTCATCAGCGCCTCAAGCTGAAAATGGATAACTGGATTGTGAAATGATGACCCGCTGGCCTTCTCCCGCAAAATTGAACCTGTTTTTATATATTACCGGCCAGCGCGCCGATGGTTATCACAGGCTGCAGACGCTATTTCAGTTTCTTGACTATGGCGATACGCTGACTATTGAACCGCGTGACGATGGCAAACTGCAACTGCTGACGCCGGTTGACGGCGTGCCTGATGAAGAGAATCTGATTATCCGCGCGGCCAGGCTACTGATGCGAACGGCGAAACACGCCGGGAAGCTTCCGGCCGGTAGCGGCGCCGATATCCGTATCGACAAAATTCTGCCGATGGGCGGCGGTCTCGGCGGCGGTTCGTCCAACGCCGCGACCGTGCTGGTAGCGCTCAATCACTTATGGGGTTGCGGCCTGAGCGAAAATCAGTTGGCGGATTTAGGTTTGCAGTTGGGTGCCGATGTGCCGGTATTTGTCCACGGCCATGCGGCTTTTGCCGAAGGCGTCGGTGAAATTCTGACCCCCGCCGATCCCGAAGAGAAGTGGTATCTGGTGGCCCATCCCGGCATCAGTATCCCTACGCCGATCATATTTCGCGATCCTGAACTCCCCCGCAATACACCCCGGCGGTCACTTGAGACGTTATTAAAATGTAAATTCGGTAATGATTGCGAGGTTATCGCAAGAAAACGTTTTCGTGAGGTTGATGCGGCGCTTTCCTGGCTGCTAGAATATGCGCCGTCGCGCCTGACTGGCACCGGTGCCTGTGTGTTTGCTGAATTTAACACGGAATCCGCCGCTCGTCAGGTGCTTGAAAAAGCCCCGGCATGGCTGCATGGCTTTGTGGCGCGAGGTGTTAACATCTCTCCGCTCAAGCAAGCGCTGCTCCAGGCCTGCTGATTTCAGCAACGATGGAGAAAACGCCGGGGAAACTGAGTTACGGTGACAACGTCACCTTGTTCCAGACGTTGCATCGGGCTCTTTAAATACACCGCCTGGATGAAATCGTGCCCACCCGCACTTTTTTTTGGCTCATTTCATCCACCACTGGACGCATGCCTGAGGTTCTTCTCGTGCCTGATATGAAGCTTTTTGCTGGTAACGCCACCCCGGAACTAGCACAACGTATTGCCAACCGTCTGTACACTTCTCTTGGCGACGCCGCTGTAGGTCGTTTTAGCGACGGCGAAGTCAGCGTACAAATCAATGAAAACGTACGCGGTGGTGATATTTTCATCATCCAGTCCACTTGTGCTCCCACCAATGACAACCTGATGGAACTGGTTGTTATGGTCGATGCTCTGCGTCGTGCTTCGGCAGGTCGTATCACCGCCGTTATCCCTTACTTCGGTTACGCTCGTCAGGACCGTCGTGTTCGTTCTGCTCGTGTGCCTATCACCGCAAAAGTGGTTGCCGATTTCCTCTCCAGCGTTGGCGTCGACCGCGTGCTGACCGTTGACCTGCACGCCGAGCAAATTCAGGGCTTCTTTGACGTTCCGGTTGATAACGTATTCGGCAGCCCAATCCTGCTGGAGGATATGCTGCAGCTGAACCTGGATAACCCGATCGTGGTTTCTCCGGACATCGGTGGCGTTGTTCGCGCCCGCGCGATCGCCAAACTGCTGAACGATACCGACATGGCGATCATCGATAAACGTCGTCCGCGCGCTAACGTTTCTCAGGTGATGCACATCATTGGTGACGTTGCAGGCCGTGACTGCGTTATGGTCGATGATATGATTGATACCGGTGGTACGCTGTGTAAAGCGGCGGAAGCGCTGAAAGAGCGTGGTGCAAAACGGGTCTTCGCCTACGCGACGCACCCGATCTTCTCTGGCAACGCCATTCAGAACATCAAAAATTCGGTGATTGACGAATTTGTCGTCTGCGATACTATTCCGCTGACGCCAGAAATCAAAGCGCTGGATAAAGTTCGTACCCTGACGCTGTCTGGTATGTTGGCCGAAGCGATTCGTCGTATCAGCAACGAAGAATCTATTTCTGCTATGTTCGAACATTAATCGAGCCTGGCATAAAAACCCGCTGCGGCGGGTTTTTTTTGTCCCTGAACTTTTATTCCACAAAATCATTTCGGACACAGTAAGGCGGCAACGAAAATGACTGGCAACAGGTGGCTGACGCGCGGGGAGTCATGCGGCGCGTTACGGCCAGCAAGGTCCAGATCAGCCGGCGACCGCCGCCAGTACTGGCTTTCGGAATAATGACGTGGGAATGACTAATGCCTCCTTCACCTGCCATTCAGTTGACAGATGATGCGCTTATGGATCAAACATTATTGTGAACAGATTATTTTCCTCACATGTGATGCCTTTCCGCGCCCTCATCGACGCTTGCTGGAAAGAAAAATATACCGTTTCGCGGTTTACTCGCGATGTCATTGCCGGGATAACCGTTGGGATTATCGCTATTCCGCTGGCAATGGCGCTGGCTATTGGCAGTGGCGTGGCGCCTCAGTACGGTCTTTATACCTCGGCGGTGGCGGGGATCGTCATTGCGTTAACCGGCGGGTCGCGCTTTAGCGTTTCCGGTCCGACCGCCGCTTTCGTGGTCATTCTGTATCCCGTCTCGCAACAGTTCGGCCTTTCAGGGCTGCTGGTGGCGACATTACTTTCGGGGCTGTTCTTGATTTTTTTTGGTCTGGCGCGCTTTGGTCGCCTGATTGAATATATTCCGCTATCGGTCACGCTCGGCTTCACCTCAGGGATCGGTATTACCATTGGTACCATGCAAATTAAAGATTTTCTTGGTTTGCAGATGGCGCATGTACCTGAACATTATTTGCAGAAAGTCGCCGCACTGGTCATGGCGCTGCCGACCATTAATCTGGGTGATGCCGTCATTGGCATTGTCACACTGGGCACGCTGATTATCTGGCCTCGCCTTGGTATCCGGTTGCCAGGACACCTCCCGGCCTTGCTGGCGGGCTGTATGGTTATGGGCGTGGCTAACCTGCTTGGCGACAACGTCGCCACCATTGGCTCGCAGTTCCACTATATTCTCGCCGATGGTAGCCAGGGTAACGGTATTCCTCAGTTACTGCCGCAACTGGTACTGCCGTGGAATATGCCAGGTTCAGACTTCACGCTTAACTGGTCTTCATTACAGGCGCTGCTCCCCGCTGCGTTCTCAATGGCCATGCTCGGGGCGATTGAATCTCTACTCTGCGCCGTGGTGCTGGATGGTATGACAGGCACCAAGCATAAAGCCAACAGCGAACTGATTGGTCAGGGTCTGGGGAACATTGTCGCCCCCTTCTTCGGGGGAATTACTGCCACCGCAGCCATCGCCCGTTCCGCCGCTAACGTCCGTGCTGGCGCGACCTCGCCGATTTCCGCTGTGATCCACGCGCTGCTGGTGATCATGGCGCTGCTGGTCCTCGCGCCCCTGCTCTCCTGGCTACCGCTTTCCGCAATGGCGGCGTTGCTGCTGATGGTGGCATGGAATATGAGTGAAGCGCATAAGGTGATTAACCTGCTGCGCTACGCGCCAAAAGACGACATCATTGTGATGCTGTTGTGTATGTCGCTGACCGTGCTATTTGATATGGTCATCGCCATCAGCATCGGTATTGTGCTCGCCTCCCTGCTGTTTATGCGGCGGATTGCGCGTATGACCCGCCTTGCGCCAGTTAATGTCGAGGTTCCGGATGACGTGCTGGTGCTGCGCGTCATCGGGCCGCTGTTTTTCGCCGCCGCTGAGGGGCTGTTTACCGATCTGGAGACGCGAATCACGGGCAAACGCATCGTGGTGCTGAAATGGGATGCGGTGCCGGTGCTGGATGCCGGCGGGCTGGATGCCTTCCAGCGCTTCGTGAAAAAGCTGCCTGAAGGCTGCGAACTGCGCGTCTCCAACCTCGAATTCCAGCCGCTGCGTACGCTGGCCCGTGCCGGCGTCAAACCGATTCCGGGTCGCCTGAGCTTCTACCCGGACCGTAACGCCGCGCTGGCGGATCTTTAATTACCCGGCGGCAGGCCCCGCGCCTGCCGCACCATCTTGCCGGGCACCTGGCTCTCCTCCATATCTCCTTCGTCAATGCGGTTCCTGCTCTATGGCGTAACGAAGCGTCGGCTGATTTACGCATGGTATCTGTGTAGATTACGCACATCCGAATGCCCTGCATCACCGCGCATCTGGATGTCCGCCGATGCAGGCAATAGTGATCCAGGGAGTAAGACACCATGGGTAATCCGTTCAATAGCATCGCCACGAAAGTGCGCTCACAATATGATGACCAATACAGGGGACAATAAGTGGACTGCCTGAACAGGCTACATTAAAACGCACCAGCCGTTATCAACGGCTGGTGAAAGGAATTTACTTAACTGTGGCGATGCTGATCGCGACGGCAGCGTTTATCATAGTGGCGAACCCACCAGTATCTGTCGCTGACCTGCTCATGACCGCCGATACGTGCGCCCGCCAGCCACAGCACCGCGCCAACAAAAATACTCAGGATCGCGCCATGCGCGAAAATCTGCGGCAGGTCAAGCTGTGGAAGCTGGTTTAAAATAGAGTAGCCAACGCCGACAACCATGACGACCAACCCCATCCCCATCAGCACATTACCGAGTAACGAAGCGTTTCTGCGTTTCATATGTCACCTCCGGAACCTTGGGTTGCATGGGAATATCCCCAAATCCTATGGGTATAGTATAGACAATGACCAATCTGCTGATTGCGTGAGCGGTCACATAAGCACACCGCGCGCTAACAAAAATTTACAAATAAGCCCCTGAACAATATCAAATTCTAATTATTCAACCGGGTAATTATCCTTATCCGCCGCGCTTCGTTGGCAGAGTTTTGTCAACCGTGCGCGCAGACAGTACACTACGCCCCAGAGAACGATCCATGCAGGATAAAAAAGTGACGATAAAACTGATTGTCGGCCTGGCGAACCCCGGCGCTGAGTACGCGGCAACCCGCCATAACGCGGGTGCCTGGTATGTGGATTTACTGGCTGAGCGTCATCGTGCGCCGCTACGTGAAGAGAGCAAATTCTTCGGCTACACCTCGCGGATTACCCTTGCGGGTGAGGATATTCGTTTGCTGGTCCCGACGACCTTTATGAACCTTAGCGGTAAAGCCGTCGCCGCGATGGCGACCTTCTTTCGTATCAATCCGGATGAAATTCTGGTCGCCCACGATGAGCTCGACTTACCCCCCGGCGTTGCTAAGTTCAAACTTGGCGGCGGTCATGGGGGACATAATGGACTGAAGGATATCATCAGCAAGCTGGGTAATAACCCGAACTTTCACCGCTTACGCGTGGGAATCGGTCATCCAGGTGATAAAAATAAAGTCGTCGGTTTCGTCCTGGGCAAACCGCCAGCCGGTGAACAGAAGCTGATTGATGAAGCCGTTGACGAAGCGGCTCGCTGCACTGAAGTGTGGATGAAAGATGGGCTCACCAAAGCGACCAATCGTTTACACGCGTTTAAAGCGCAATAACCGGTCGACGTGCGGAATTTTTATCACGCACCGTGTATAATAGGCGTAGTTATTAACTTTTCTGCAATCTGTTCATCGTAACAGATTGATTATCCAAAGATTAAGGTGATTTAAATCATGGGATTCAAATGCGGTATCGTCGGTTTGCCCAACGTCGGCAAATCCACCCTGTTCAATGCGCTCACTAAAGCGGGTATTGAAGCGGCCAACTTCCCCTTCTGTACCATTGAGCCGAACACCGGTGTCGTGCCGATGCCCGATCCGCGTCTGGACAAACTGGCTGAAATCGTCAAACCGCAGCGTATTTTGCCCACGACGATGGAATTCGTTGATATCGCAGGTCTGGTAAAAGGGGCCTCTAAAGGTGAAGGTCTGGGTAACCAGTTTCTGACCAACATCCGCGAAACCGAAGCTATCGGCCATGTGGTGCGCTGCTTTGAAAACGACAACATCATCCACGTAAATAACAAAGTGGACCCGGCTAACGACATCGACGTGATCAACACTGAGCTGGCGCTGTCCGATCTGGACACCTGCGAGCGCGCTATCCACCGGGTGCAGAAAAAAGCGAAAGGCGGCGATAAAGACGCTAAAGCAGAACTGGCGGCGCTGGAAAAATGCCTCCCGCATCTGGAGAACGCCGGTATGCTGCGTGCCCTGAAAGACCTGACCGATGAAGACAAAGCCGCCATCAAATACCTGAGCTTCCTGACGCTGAAGCCAACTATGTATATCGCAAACGTCAACGAAGATGGCTTTGAGAACAATCCCTATCTCGACAAAGTTCGTGAAATTGCCGCCGCCGAAGGTTCCGTGGTGGTTGCGGTGTGTGCGGCCGTTGAGGCTGATATCGCTGAGCTGGACGATGCCGATCGCGATGAATTTATGGCTGAGATGGGTCTGGAAGAACCGGGCTTGAACCGGGTTATCCGTGCCGGTTACGAACTGCTGAACCTACAGACCTACTTCACCGCCGGCGTGAAAGAAGTTCGCGCATGGACTATCCCGGTTGGCGCAACCGCCCCTCAGGCAGCGGGTAAAATCCATACCGATTTCGAGAAAGGCTTTATCCGCGCGCAGACGATCGCCTTTGAAGACTTTATTACCTATAAAGGCGAACAAGGCGCGAAAGAAGCCGGGAAAATGCGTGCAGAAGGTAAAGATTATATCGTGAAGGATGGCGATATTATGAACTTCTTGTTTAACGTCTAATGAGAATGGCTCGTCTCATGAGGTTTTATCCAATCTCATGAAAACGCCAGAATCGGTAAAATCCACGCTATTGCGTGGATTTTTTATACATTTCCTTCCCTATTGCCGTATCTTCAGCAGCGGCTAGCCTTAAAATACCGCCGATAAATCATTACACCATCATATATCTGGCCGTATAACACCGTATTTTCTCTCTCCCGGATATCGACCGATCGGTTGCAGCCGCGTTTATCATCCGAAGTTCTAACTCCGCTCCGCGGTTATGAGAATTATTCGCCCGCCGGGGGCAAACGCCCGGACATAGCACTTCTGATGCAAACCCCTTCTCTTCCCCGCACAAAATGAATGCAGCAGGAACGAATTAATGTTCGGGAATATGTAAACCAGGATGACTCACTGGCTTGCACAGGTTTATATTACAATCGCCACATTAATTCGTAATGTCATGATTCGCTCCCCGAGAAAAATTAAAACTAATTCCCCCCATAAATATCAATAGCCATAATAATCACCACCGACACGTTATGCCGACATACCTCACTTAATAAGTGAATAACGACGACGCCTTAAAAATTCATTGAATGAATTGAGAGAAAAATGATTATTCAGCAAAATAAGCGGTCACAATGACTGATTAACAAAAAGCGCGTTATCCATTCATTGCAATTACTTATCAATACAGTTCATATCCTCACCAGCGAAATTTATTTCATATTTTCATTTTACGACAATAGGATTTTTCTTAATCTTATTATATATTAGTTCATGCCAGCCAGCACTCGCTCTGACATTAACGACACACGTATGAGGTATGAAATGGGAAACCTATTTTTCCTTGGGCTCGCTATTGTACTTTTAATCATTTCAATAGCATCTTTTATGTCATACATCAGAGACAGACGAAGAATCAAAAAAACATTTCAAAGCAGAAGAAGGTAAGACGGATGATTAACGATTCCCGTAAATAAATCAATCTGCATATGATTTACACACAGAACAGCAAAACAATCAAGATATGAATAAAATAAACGTCACTATTCATTCCTGTCATTATCGGATGATAGCAATCCAATATCATTATCACAAAATAAACCCAATTTCTACACCATCAGATGGTAAAAAGGCATTCAATTCAGAATTACGGTTATTATCGTGATACAGGGTGCAATAAATTTATTTCAGTCGGATAACTTTCGTCACGTACAACCGTAAATAACACTGGTGAAAGGTATAACATATCATGCCCGATATTAGTAAATCTGCACGCAGAATGTCTGCGTTACAGAAAAACATTCTCATTGTGCTTGCCGCTTTAGATCAACGTAAGCATATGCCAGTCGCAACTAAGGATATTGAACGCGTACTTGAACAAGGAGGAGAAAAGCCCGTATACGGTTCGAACTTAAGAGCCGCCTGTAGAAAACTCGAGGAAGCCGGATTTGTTTGCACATTAAGGGCCAGGAATTTACAACTTGCTGTCGAACTGACAGAGACAGGCAAAGCAACTGCATACCCCTTACTTGAGCAAGAAAAACGTGAAGAACAGGCAAAAGCGCGTACGCAGGAATGCCACGTTTTACCCGCGTCTATAGTGACCACTGATATTAACGAAACTGAGATCGAAATTAATGATAAATGTTATTCCGTATACCGTTGTGCTTATGTTATACGACTGAATAAAACAACCTGTTTACAGTTATGGCGGTCAAATGGAAAACCTGTCAAACTAGAAGGCGATGCATTGCAGATCGCTGAATGGTATAAAAAGTGTTATGATGCTGGAATTCAATGTCGAATACAAATAAATGAAGGTGATAAATTAAGTCCCAAAAGCATACAATTGCTCTCAACCAATCATTATCAACGCTGTGGTGATACATTTTAACAAAAACAGAGGTAATAGAATATCTCCTTATTGAAACCTGAAGAACAGGGATGTTTTTGAATGCATAATATATACTGTCAGCGATCCTCACCATTTAAATCATTTAGCATAAAAAAACACAAAAATACCACACTATAAATAAAAGAGACAACAGTTATTCATACAATTAAAAGATAAAGCCCAGGGAATTATATTTATATTTTAATTAATGCAACCTGCAGAATAAAACAACTCACAGATTGTCGGGAACAAATTAGAACGCCGCGCAGCGGCAGCCAATAAGGATGAGGCACCTGAATGGGTCAGGTAACACAGCCAATACATATACAACCTTTTGCATGATGGAAATATTGTACTATTACAAAATATGTACAATATATTTATTACAATAAAAACAGAAATATTTTATTAATCATTACTCAGCACATCGCCACCAGGAAACCTCTTTCGGCATCACGGACAATGACGCTGTCATTCACGAAACGGCGCTCAGTCAATCATGATTCTCGAACACAGCGCAATGGCACATGGCCTCCGCTCACATGCTAATAATATTATATTAGCGCCTCATTGGTGGTTCAATTTGCTGGCACTAAGGTGATTCTCTGGCCGATCCTGCTGATACAGGCGGAGGGTACGCCCGCAAACTTACCCGGCTGAATGTCGTGCAAACCACCAGCCGCAGCTGCTGGTAGCACGAACTGACGGTAAGGATTAAAGTGGAATATTCAGGCAACTCATCGACAAGACGCAGCGCTTTCAAATAAGCCAGCGCATTCTACAGTGAGCATATCTCTGCGCATGGCAATATTTTACACTCGCTCTGCGAACTTATTCTGTCGGACGTTCGTTATACGAATTGTGCTCTGCTTTACGCTGGTAGAAATAATAGCCAATACTCGACGTCAGGCATAGCACATAGCCAAACGATTCTGCCCCCTCTTCCACCATATTTTTAACTACCCGAACATATTGCTCTCTGAGCACTGTCTCCCACAATAAGTGCATACCAAATAATCGTGAAAAAACCAGTATACACAGTAGCCCGGAGATCATCATTCCATAATAAGGCATCAGTGGGTAACGAGCGAGATCATCGAGTGCCTGACGGTAATTCCTCGCGGTATACGCAATAATCGCCACAGAGGTGCTCAGCGCAAACCATACCCAGCTACCGTGAGAAATTAAATCAAACAAACCATCCAGTTCACGAATAAGCATCGCAAGGAAAAAACCACCAATCAGGAGATGGCACTCGCGCATGTGCGCGGAATCTTTCACTAATTTGAAATGGATAAACACGATCACTGCCAGTATCGATTCCTGAAGTATTTCTGTCACCGAGACTTCACCGAGCTTGTCCTGTAGCCAACAGACATCAAGCCACAAACCTAAAACGACAGTGCTTGCAAGTATCACAGCAAGGAAAAAGTAAATAATAGAACGAATCAGTAACATAATAATATAAATATGAAAAATGAAGTAAACGTGTCATTGAATAGCTAACATTAGCATGTTAACGAACAGAAAATTTCGCTCAAATGGCTGTTTATCTTTCATTTTGCCTGTCCCGGTAAACTGACGGACGACGGAACTCAGCAGCATTCACGGCAAAATTAGCGTGCCGTGTCGTCAGAAATTCTCCGCCTGTTCCTACAGAGGTCATCGAGGAGGCCAGTCCGGATGCGGATCGCCCGGCGGAGAAAGGGCCAGTGAACGCAAAGGGATAAGAGCATTATCGACGCGCTATGCTTCCTGGGAAGAGGGACGGGGACGCTTTTTCCTGTAGCAGACGGAAGGCCCATGCCGGTCGCGTCCCCGGCAGTTAAAATTGCATCCCGCCGCTTATCAGCATGCAGAGGTGATTACCCATAACGAAAAGTCAATCCCCTCCGGGCAGTCAATATAGGCCAGCACTGCGTTGTGTGGTTTAATGAGCAACTGCGTGACTGTCCTTAATACAGTGGCCGTTACACATTATCAGGAATCATCTCGCTACGCTTAATTATCGGTATAATCAATGGGCATAAAATATATGACTTTACGCATGTCAGGACTTCCTCGCACCTGCCCCCTGATCTGCATAAAATCGAGACCGTCTCTTTTAATCAATGGACATGCGGGCAAATAGTGGGTGTACAGGTATTCAGTTACCCTGTGTATCACCTCAGCGCTGACGCGCATATATAATACCGCATATCGTCCCTCATCCAGCACTTTGTAATTTATTCTCTCTTGCCCCTCTCTACTGTCAGGACGTAGCGCCTCCACCGGATGAATATACTGAGTTCCTCGTCGCTCAGAAGCCAACGAATTTATCTCAATAGCAAACCCGAGACTGTCCACATCAGCCTGCAGACGCTTCTGAAATCTCGTGACTTTTGACTGGATATAATGCCCGGAATGGTTAATAATGGCATTTTCGTCTGACATGGATATTTTTAAGCTGCGTATTTTCAATTCCGTATAAATAATCTTGTCCAGACAAAACTGATCGTTTGACTCCGGCCCGGGAAGCTGCTTTCTGAAGTCGGTAACCGGATCCCGCCTTGCCTGTAGAGGAGTACATCCGTACTGCAAGCGAAACGCCCGACAGAAGCTTTGTACCGTCCCGAACCCAAGACCAATCGCTATCTCTGAAACCGTGCGCGACGTAATTTTGAGTTCAGCGAAAGCCAGCGTCAGCCGCCTGCGTCGAATGTATTCGGCAACATTGATATCCATCACTTGACAGAAAACCCGATTAAAATACCATCGGGTATAGCCGGAGCGAGTCTCTATATCCCGCAGTTGAATATCCTCACGAATATTTTCCTCGATCCATACAAGCATACCGATTATTACTTCTCTCGCTGCCATAGACATACCATAAATTAATTAATATCAGTTTTTTCATTCTTCTTGTTTTCTGCAACAGCCCCTCAGCCAATAGCGGGTATGGGCCGGGGGCGATGATATTTACCAGCCGCCGCCGAGTACTTTATATAAAGTAATATCTTGCTGCAGACTGGCCAGTTTTACAGAAATCACATCTTCTTCCGATGAATAAAGTTCCCGTTGCGCCACCAGCACATTAAGATGGCTGTCGACGCCGGCCTGATAGCGTTGCAATGCAAGGCCATAATATCGTTTGTTGGCATCTAAATCCTTTATTCGTGCCGCCACTTCCTTGCTGTAGGTTTCTTTCCCGGCGAGCGCATCCGATACCTCCTCAAAAGCCTGTTGTATTGACTTTTCATAATTCGCAATTTCGATACGTTTTTCCAGTTTGGCCACATCAAGATTGGCCTCGTTTTTCCCACCCGTAAATATCGGGATATTAATTTCTGGCAGGAAACTCCAGCCCGCCGTTCCACCTTCCAGCAAATGGCCAAGACTGTCAGACAACGAGCCCCCCGATGCTGTCAGGCTGATGCTGGGAAAGAATGCCGCCCTTGCGGCGCCAATATTGGCATTTGCGGCTTTAAGAGTATGCTCTGCCGCAATAATGTCCGGCCTTCGGGTCAATAAATCAGAAGGCATACCCGCTTTCACGGAAGGGAAGCCAACGTAATTCTCCAGCGTCATGTTTTGCTTAACCGATGCCGGCAAGGGAACGCCGAGCAGCAGACTCAGGGCATTTTCATCCTGTTTCAGCTGACGGGTGTATTTTTCAACATCCGCTTCAGCCGATCTGACTGACATTTCTGCCTGCATAACATCCTGTTCTGAAACGACACCATTGCCGCCAAGATACTTCCTCTGTGTTAACAGCCAGGTGTTTTTCTGGCTATCGGCAGTCTCTGTCGCGAGGCGAAGCAGATCATGATCAGCCGCCAGAGACATATATCCGGTGGCAACGCTGGCTATCAGGCTAATCCGCGTTGCCTGTTCTGTGGCTGCCGTCGCCAGATACGTTTCCAGCGCATTATCGCGGAGACTGCGTATCCGGCCAAAGAAATCCAGCTCCCAGCTGGTTATTCCGGCCGACAGTTCATATTGCTGATAGGTTGCCGCCCCCGTGCTTCTTGTGGAATAAAGGTTCGCCGGCACACGCTCCGACGTTTTATTCATATTGGCTTCAATCGTCGGAAACAGCGCGGAGCGTTCAATTCTGAACTGGGCCTGCGCGCTTTCGACGTTCAACGCGGCAACCCGCAGATCGCGGTTATTTTCAAGCGCCAGCTGAATTAAATTCACCAGCCGCCGATCGCGGTAGAATTTTTTCCAGTCTGTTGACGAATCCGCATCCCCGGATTGCTGTCCTTCCTGCCACTGCGCCGGAACAGGCATCGCCGGACGATGATATGCCGGCTGTAATGAACAGCCAGACAAAAGAATCAGACTCCAGGCCAGCAGCGAAGGGGCAAACGATGGTTTGATTTTCATGATATCCCCGCTACTTTTGCGAATTAAAACGGCTGAAAAAACGGACCACAATGACATAAAAAAGTGGGACAAAATAAATCGCCAGGAATGTTGCCGACAACATACCGCCCACCACCGCGGTACCGATAGAGTGCTGACTGGCCGCACCTGCCCCGTGCGAGATCGTGAGCGGAAATACCCCCAGCACAAACGCCATTGATGTCATGATAATTGGCCGCAAACGCAAGCGGGCCGCTTCACGCGCCGCGTACACAATATCTTTCCCCTCTTTCTCATGAATATCTTTCGCAAACTCGACGATCAAGATGGCGTTTTTAGCCGCCAGCCCGACCGTCGTTAACAGGCCAACCTGGAAGAACACATCGTTTTCGAGCCCCCTTACCAGCACGCCAATAATTGTCCCCATTACCCCTAGCGGAACAACCAGTAACACTGAAAATGGAATCGACCAGCTTTCATACAATGCCGCCAGGCAGAGGAACACGATTAACACCGAGAAGAGATATAAGGAGACTGTCTGTGAACCGGCCAGTTGCTCTTCATAAGACAGGCCATGCCACATTATTTTGTATCCTCCGGGCAATTTTTTGAATATTTCCTGCACGGCTTTAACCGCATCACCGCTACTGTATCCCGCTGCCGGTGAGCCCATAATATTCACAGCTGAAATACCATTGAACCGTTCAAAGCGCGGAGAATCGAATACCCATTCACCTGAACCAAACGCTGAAAACGGCACCATTGTTCCGGATGAATTTCTGACATACCATTTATCCAGATCTTCCGGAACAACACGCGAACCGGCATTGCCCTGGATATACACCTGTTTAACACGTCCTTCATACATAAACTGGTTTACATAGCTTGAGCCCCAGGCCGCGGATAATGTGTCATTAATATCTTCAATACTGACGCCCAGTGCTCTTGCGCGTTCATCATCAATAATCAGTTTATATTGAGGCTCATCAGCCATGCCGTTATGCCGAACCATTGTCAGACGCTTATCCTTCTGCGCGAGACTGATAAACTCCTGCATGGTTTTCATCAGGGCATCATGACCTTTACCGTTCAGATCCTGGAGGTAGAAATCGAACCCGGTCGAGTTCCCCAGTTCCATTACCGCAGGTGGAATGAGCGCAATCGCCACCCCCTCCTTCATGGACGCAAAATGCGCCATAGTCCTGTTGGCCAGCGCCTGCAGGCTCTGCGAGTCTTTTTTACGTAAGCTCCAGTCTTTTAGACGGACGAATGCGTTTGCCGTATTTTGTCCACGTCCGGCAAAACTGAAGCCATTCGCCGCAAAAATCGAATCCACAACGTCTTTCTCCTGAGTCAGCAGATAATGCTCGACCTCATCAATCACCTGCTGGGTCCTTTCGGCAGAGGCATTCGAGGGTAATGTGATCTGCAGCATCATCAGAGCCTGATCTTCATCGGGTAAAAACGTCGTGGGTACCCGGGTAAATAGGTATCCCGTTGCCGCCACAAGTGCGAGATAGAAGGCCATGAACAGTGCGCGTTTGTTTAAGACCTTTTCAACGCCATGGGTATATCGCAGCGTCCCCCGGTCAAACATTTTGTTGAAGAAGCCAGAAAATCCCCGGGTTTTCGTTTCCGGATTTACCGGTTTCAGCATTGTTGCGCAGAGTGCCGGCGTAAAAATCAGCGCCACAAGTACCGAAAGGATCATGGCGGAGACAATGGCGACGGAGAATTGCCGATAAATTATCCCTGTTGAACCACTGAAGAACGCCATGGGTAAAAGCACGGCGGATAACACCATTGCGATACCGAACAGCGCGCCCTGAACCTGCTCCATTGATTTAATCGTGGCTTCTTTTGGTGGCAGTCCATCCTCATGCATGACACGCTCAACGTTTTCCACCACCACGATAGCGTCATCCACCAGTAACCCTATGGCGAGCACCATACCAAACATGGTCAGGATGTTAATGGAATAACCGAAAGCATAGAGCACGCCAAATGCGCCAAGCAAAACAACCGGCACCACAAGGGTGGTAATGATTGTTGCCCGCAGGTTTTGCAAGAAAAGCAGCATCACCAGGAAGACCAGAACAATAGCCTCGCAGAGGGTTTTCACCACTTCATGAATGGATGCGCTAACCACCGGAGACGTATCATATGGGAAAACAACATGAACGCCCGCCGGTAAGGAGGATTTGATACCGTCGATCGTTGCCTTCACCGCCCTGACCGTATCCAGTACGTTCGCGCCGCTGGCCAGACGCAGGGCTATCCCTGCAGACGGCTTACCATCATAGGTACCTGAAATGCTGTATGTTTTAGGTCCAAGCGCGACTTTCGCCACATCTTTCAGGCGAACCTGTGAACCGTCCGTGTTCACTTTGAGCAGGATATTCTCAAACTGCTTGACTGTCGTCAGGCGCGTTTTCCCGATAATCGTTGCGCTGAATTTGGCATTGGCAACGGTGGGTAATCCTCCCAGCTTACCAGATGAAACCTGGACGTTTTGTTCCTTGATCGCGGTAGAAACATCGCTCGGAACAAGTGAATACTTATAGAGTTTGGCCGGGTCCAGCCATATACGCATACCATATTCCGATCCCATCACCAGAAAGTCGCCGACGCCGTTGGTACGGGAAATCGGGTCCTGTAATTTCGAGACCAGAATATCACCGAGATCGCCATCGGTCAGTTTTCCATCATCAGAATAGAGTCCGACAACCAGCATATAGTTCATCTGGTATTTGGCGACATCAATACCCTGATCGACCACTTCATCCGGTAACTGAGATTCGGCCAGTGACACTTTATTCTGTACCTGAACCTGGGCAATATCTGGATTCGTTCCCTGATTAAAGGTCACAATAATTGTTGCACTGCCGTCACTGTTACTTTGTGATTCAATATAACGAAGATTATCAATACCACTGAGCTCCTGCTCGATCACCTGGACTACCGTTTTTTGCGTGGTGTCAGCATTTGCCCCCGGATATGTGACGGAAACAGAGATGGCCGGTGGCGCAATATTCGGATACTGATTGACAGGGAGATTCTTAATAGCAAGAGCGCCTGCAATCATAATAATGATTGCAATTACCCACGCAAATATTGGGCGTTCAATAAAGAATTTAGACATCACATTTTCTCATTTATTGAGCCGAAGGATCGGTCATAGACAATGTTTTACTTGCGGTATTATCCTGACGCGGCGTCATTTCAGTCGGAATGACTTTTGTTCCTTGCTTTATCATCTGAATACCCGCTGTCACTACCCGCTCACCGGGACGAACACCTGAGGAAACGATCCATTTATCGCCCTGTGTCCCCTCCGTTTTTATGTGACGTAATTCAATAATATTGTTCGGACCGACAATATAAACGTAGGGATCGCCTTTCGTATCATGTCCGACCGACTCCTGGGGAACCAGCGTACTTTCTTCGCGGATCCCTTGCTGCAGGACGGCATGCACAAACATGCCTGGCAATAGCATCCTGTCCGGATTGGGAAAGGTAGCCCGTAAGATGACAGAACCGGTACTTTCATCAACCCGCACTTCAGAAAAATCCAGGCGACCATCGAGCGGATAAGCCGAACCATCCTCCAGCACTAAACGGACATACGCTTCATGATCGTTAAGGGTTTTTATCTGCCCGCTCTTAATTCTTGCCCTTAGCTCCAGAAGGCTGCGTGACGATTCGCTAATATCAACATAGATTGGATCAAGCTGAGTTATGGTGGTCAGGTAATCTGATTGCCCGTTAGTCACCAGCGCGCCTTCGGTTACCAGCGAGCGGTCGATCCTGCCGGAGATGGGAGCCCGGACTTTCGTGTAATCCAGGTTTATCTGCGCGGTTTCAAGATCCGCTTTGGCCTGCGCAGCGCTGGATACCGCATCATCATAATCCTGTTTGCTGATAGCATTGGTTGCAACCAGCGCGCGATACCGGCGTTCCAGGGCGTCAGCGCTCGTCAGGGTTGCTTTCGCTTTATCATAGGCTGCCTTATACGTTGCAGGATCTATCTGATAAAGCTGCTCCCCGGCTTTGACTTCCGTCCCTTCTTCAAACATCCGCCGAAGAATAATACCGCTAACCTGAGGCCTGACTTCCGCCGTTCTGACGGCGGTCGTCCGCCCCGGCAGACGGGACGAAATCACCACGGGCTGAGTTTTAAGTGTAAAGACATCCACCTGGGGAACAGCCTGCTGAGATGCGGAATTTTTATTACCGCCATCGCAAGCAGTCATTAAAAAGATAACAGGAAAGATCACACCCAGAATTTTTCCGGCGGACTGGATAACAGGCATAGAAAACCACCACTGTTGTAGATGAAAAAGTCTGTCCTGGAGAAAATCTCCAGGGGGAAAAAGGCCGGCATGAATATTCGCCGGCAAACCTTCCCCCATTGGACGTGAGGAAGTAACAGGAAAGCAAAATGTGTGGTCAGACGATATCTTTCCAGTTGGTAATCCCTTTCTCCCATATGTAACTGTAATTACCGATGATTTCTTCCGCTGTTTTCGGATATGACGATGTCAGTTTATAAAAATCATCGGAGCGAATATCCATCAACCCTTCAGCAATACTGGCTTCATTAGTTACCATATCGTTACCACACCACGGAACTGGAGATAATGAGAAATCTTGATCGGTATCGCGAGGGATTCCCATTTCATCAAGATATTTATAAAATTCATCCTTACCAACAGGGCAATATTCAATGTTAATACCAGAAGCCTTGCTGACAATAGCGCAGAGATCGCGCTGCGAGACCGACTGACGCCCGGTAATATTATAAGCCTTATTATTTTCACCCGCACCCAGCAGCAGTGCGGTGGCGGCTTTTGCGCAGTCATCTTTTGCGATAAATGTTCCCTTGCCTTCGCCCGCGGTAGTATACCATTTATTTCCTGACATCAGCGCCAGCATCACGGATGTTGTCAGATAGTTTTCCATGTAAAGATTATTGCGCATTATATTATATTTAAATTCTTTTTTCTTACTCAGAAATTTAATATAAGCTTCGGTTGCGGTATGATCCGGTGTAACATAGACGTGCTGATAACGCGGATCGGAAGCACCAACAAAAGAGCAATATGTGATATGTTGAACACCGGCGCTTAACGCTGAGTCAATCACATTACAGTGTTGTTTGACGCGTTTTTCTCCGATCAATATTCCTGAAATCATAAACATCCGGTCGGCACCGGCAAAAGCGCTAAGCATCTGTTCCGGGTTGTCATAATTGGCAGCACGAATTTCAACCCCTTTCTTAACCCATTGAGCAACTTTATCTGCCGGAATTCGTTGTGGGTCTGGACAAGTAAATATCAGCTCTTGCGGGCTTACTCTACTCAACATATTCTCGGCGATACGTCCCCCAAGCTTCCCATCACAACCCGTTACAAGATATTTCATACCATCCTCACCACT
The DNA here is from genome assembly GCF_005860775.1 of Klebsiella indica. GTDB lineage: Bacteria > Pseudomonadota > Gammaproteobacteria > Enterobacterales > Enterobacteriaceae > Klebsiella > Klebsiella indica. The sequence continues at coordinate 119,421 of NZ_VCHQ01000009.1, read as the reverse complement.
TGAATTAATCTTGTTTTTACTTTACCTGATAGATTTTGAAGTGTTTAATGGAAACAATTAATAGGCTATGAAAGATTTTTATTACGGTGTAATGCTATGAAAATCATACAATTAAGATGTTTTGTCATCCTGTGTGAGACCCTCAGTTTTTCACAAACCGGCGAAATCCTGCATTTGACGCAACCCGCGATATCCCATCAAATCAAAAAACTTGAAAGCCTGTTACGCTTTCAGCTTTTCGTCAGAACTAACCATAAAGTTGAATTAACGAAAGCCGGTAAGCATTTTTACTATAACGCCAAAGAGTTCCTTTCGCGCTTACAAATCGGGATTAATGAGGCATCTTTAATCAACCGGGGAAAACACAGCGTCATAAAAATTGGTTATGAAGGACATAATGTTGAAGTAGATAATCTATCGCGAATCATTAACGGATTTACGGCATTAAATGCCGACGTCCAAATAATGGTATTAAAAACAAATCATAAAGAAAGAAAAAACGCATTACTCTCAGGCGCCTGTGACATAATAATGACGGTAAAAGATGATATTGAAAATACGGATGGTGTGATATATAAAGAGATAATGAATGAGGGTATCACCTGCCTGATTAACCGTAACAGCAAGTTGGCGTCAAAAACACTGATCGATTTCGAGGATATTCGTCAGGAAACCATCATACTTCTCGATTCTAATCATGGTCCTAAAGAGTGGAATGTTGTTCAGCAGCGTCTGATTTCAACGTTACCAGATAGTCAGTATATTTTCTCGGATTCAATCGTCTCCGGTGAAATTTACATTAAGTCCAATATGGGCGTGGCAATTATTCCGGCATTTTGTAATACCAATGAAGACGATCTTGTTTGCCTGCCATTCAATATTAATGAAACGTTCTCTTATGGCGTTGCTTATCTTAAAAGCAGCGTAAACCCTGCCATTATTGAACTTGCAAAATTTATCCATCAAAATTTCGTCTCATATTCCTCTTAGGACCGCACCATTACGAAAATTTCACGTAACAGTGAATGTGCAGACCTTTCCGCCGGGCGGCGGGTAACGCCTTACCCGGTCGGGAAAATCACAATGTTATCCCATTATGCATTTGCGGAAAGATCGCATACTCGACGCGCTGTCGGGCAATTCGGCAAGCGCGTACTTTGTCAACAATCGGAAACGGCCTGCAGGCCGTTTATTAAATAGCCACATGATGAACAGCGTTTACTCAGGCAAGCAAACCTCAACCCTGGCAAAACGGGTAACGTCAAAAAGCCCGGTGGACGTCAGTTTTAAGGCAGGAATAACCGGCAGAGTCATAAAAACCAGCGTCATAAGTGGCTGTATATCCTCATTGATGCCGAATGTTTTCTTAGCCAGACAGAGCATATGCTCCATCCGGGCGGCAACCTCTACCGCACTTTTCTCAGACATTAATCCGCCCACAGGAAGCGGCAAGTGCGCCAGAACCTTTCCCGCCTGACACAACGTAAACCCTCCGCCCATCTTTTTTATATCCTCAATCGCGGCCAGCATATCGGCATCATTATCGCCGACTACAACCAGGTTATGTGAGTCATGCGCGACTGTCGTGGCGATAGCGCCGTTTTTCAGGCCATAATTCGCCAGTATACCCAAACCGATATTGCCTGATGCATGATGGCGCTCAATCACGGCAAGCTTGTTCAGGCCCGGATTGAGTTTTGGATCGAAACATCCGTTGTCATCCGGCACCACGGTCAGCGTTAGTGAATCAGTCAGTACGCTCCCGGGCTTGACGCCAATCGCCCTCACCTGTTGACTGGTCAGAGGCAATGTCAGCTCATCCATGCCAATCGGCGCCAGGCGCACCGTATTGAGGACGGTCTCGGCAACATAATCCGGCAATTCAACTAACAGCTTACCGTTTTGCGCGATTTCCTCTCCCTCAATCAACACATGTCGGGCGGCGAATTCCGTCAGATTGTCCACGATCAGTAAATCGGCATCGTATCCCGGCGCAATAGCGCCCTTACCTGTCAGTCGATAACATTCGGCTGCATTCAACGTCGCTAATGTGACAGCCAGCAATGGATCAACCCCCGCTTTTACTGCCAGCCTCAAACTTTTATTAATATGTCCGGTCGCCAGGATATCCGCCGGCTCTCTGTCATCGGTACACAAAACGCAGCGTCTGGCGTTTGCCGGCGTCAGTCCGGGTACAAGCAAGAGCAGATCTTTGCAGGCAGAGCCTTCACGAATCAGAACATACATGCCCAGACGCAGCCTGTCCTGCATTTCCTCCAGTGAACTGCACTCATGGTCCGTCATCACGCCGCCCATTGCATAGGCAGTCAGTTCCCGCCCTTTCACTCCGGGGCTGTGACCATCAATAACACGATTATAGCGCTGCGCCATCGTCAGTTTATTGATGACCTTTTCTGCATTATTAATTACCCCCGGATAATCCATCACTTCTCCCAGACCGTGAACGCCGGGGTCAGTGATTAATATCTCCAGATCATGCGCCAACAATTCAGCGCCGGATTCCTCAAACGGCGTGGCGGGAACGCAGGAGGGCAACATCATCCTGACATTCAAAGGCAGGTTTCGTGAGGCATCCAGCATGTAACGGATACCCTCTAATCCGCAGACATTAGCGATCTCGTGCGGATCAGCAATAATCGTGGTTGTACCATGAGGCAAGATACAGCGGGCGAACTGTGAAGGGATCAACGACGAAGACTCAATATGCACATGTCCGTCTATCAGACCTGGCAGAATATACCCCCCTTTTGCATCCAGTGTTTTTCGGGCGTGATATTCGCCAATGCCGATTATCTTGCCCATACCAATCGCCAGCGGACCATCGCACAGGCTTTGGGTAAAAACATCGACTATCTTACAATTGATAATGAGTAAATCTACCGGCGCTCGTCCCGCAGCCATATCAATCAATGCGGCTAAATCATTCTGCTTACCCATTTATTATCCCCTTTAAGAATAATTGCGACATACTGCACCGGATGAAAGGTGCAGTATTGTGTCAAGCTTATTCGGCAGCCTCGAGTATCGGATCAAAGGGTTTCAGTGTTGCATAATCAATCGCGCCAACATCAGTCATGGCGTAATCCGGAATAGAGGTGATTTGCAGGCAGGACATATAAAATATGGGATCGGGCAAATCGCAACCTAACTCGCGGGCGATATTCAGCAGTCGGGCTTCTTCATCGGCCATTGCCTGCGGATCCAAATCTGAAACGATGCCGCAGATCGGCAAGGGCAGGAAACCCAGTATTTGCCCGTCGCGAACAATGACCTGACCTCCCCCCTGTTCTGCAAGGTGGTTGATAGCCAATGCCATATCGTCAGAATTGGTCCCGATGCAGACCACGTTGTTATCATCCGGCGCACACGAACTCGCCATCGCACCGGCTTTCAGTTTCCAGCCGGATACCAACGCTATGGGTCTGTTCTGCGTTTTACCAAAACGTTCTACAACTGCGGCGTACAAAACATCCTGCTGCAAATCGGGTAAGACAACGCCAGCATCAACATTCAGAATGACATCCCGACGCGTCCGGACAAAAGGCACGTCAAACGCGACTTCCATAGAAAGGGCTTTAACCTTGTCCGCTTGCAGTGAGGTATACAGCTTCATCTCTTCCGCACTAACAGCCGGCAATTTTATGCTTTGCAAAAGCGTTGCACTGCGTTTCGGCGGGGACAAATCCCATACCATCTTACCGTTAACCACCGTCAGCTTGCCTTTAGCAATCACGGTCTCAATGTCAAACAATCGCAAATCATTGACGAGCAGAATATCGGCAATACGTCCTGGAGAAATAGAACCAACCAGATGATCGATACGATACGCCTCAGCACTGTTAATCGACCCCATCTGTATTGCTGTCAAGGGGTCAACCCCAGCGGCAATGGCCATTCGAACCAGTTTATCCATATGACCATTCGCCAGAATGTCAGAGGCCGTCACATCATCGGTACAGAAACTGATACGACGCGCCAGACGCGGATTCAGGTGCGTCACCACTTTCATGTTTTCATGAAGAAAATGCGAGATCGAGGATTCGCGAATCAGCATGTACATCCCTTTTCGGATCTTTTCCAGCGCCTCTTCATGTGTGTAACTCTCGTGGTCCAGCCTCAGACCTGCGCTCAGAATAGCATTCAGGCGCTTACCGCGACACATCGGCGCGCAGCCAAAGACAGGCAACCGGTTTTCACCGGCCAGTTCAATGGCCTTAAGAACATCAGGATCCTGATTTTCAACAAATTCAGAGACCGTTTCCCAGACGCCATACACTTCTGGCCATTTTTGGACTTCCGCGTGCGTTTCTCCGGTAATGTTAAAACCGACATTGGACTTTGGCAGCGTGTAAGGCATTGTGTACGGCAGCCCCCAGAAGACCTTTAAAGGCCCCTGCTGGATTTCATTCAGCACTTCGCGCACACCATCCAGCCCCGCGGTAATCAGGTACTGATCCAGCCCGGATACAATACTGGTCGTGCCATGAGGAATAACGGCTTTAGCAAAGCTGGTCATTGACAGTTTGCTGCACTCAATATGTAAATGACCATCGATCAGGCCGGGAACCAGATACTTATTTGTGGCATCAATTCGCTGAGTATTCGGCCCAATATAGTCCCCGACATCGCCAGTTGCGACAATACGAGATCGATATATCGCCACATCAGCAGGATAAATTTCTGATGAGGTGACATTCACAAGCAAACCGCCACAGATTACGATATCCGCCGGAATTTTACCTGCGCCGGCGTCAATCAAGTCAGCTAAATTTTCTTTAATCATAACAACGTCTCCATTTACAGAAAGACATAACGGACAAGGAACAGCACGGTCATAATCGCAGTACATAACGAGATTTCACGCCAACGGCCTGCTCCCAGCTTCATTGCCGCATAAGCAATAAACCCCGTCGCAATGCCCTCGGTAATCGTGAATGAAAAAGGCATCATCACCGTTGCAACAAATGCCGGCACGGCTTCAGTAAGATCCTCCCACTGCACGCGCACCAGTTCCGCCACCATTAACACCCCGACGTAAATGAGTGCGCCGGCGGTGGCATATGCCGGTACCATTTTTGCCAACGGGGAAAAAAACATTGCCAGCAAAAATAATACCCCGACACCAACGGCCATCAGCCCGCTTCGCCCCCCCACGGCAACACCGGACGCGCTTTCAATGTAAGCGGTGACCGCGGACGTTCCCATAAAGGCCCCGCCCATGGAACAGACACTGTCGATATAGAGTGATTTTTGTTGATTTGGATACCGCCCTTGCCGATCGGCCAGACCCGCTTTATCGGTAACGGCAATTAGCGTTCCGGATGACTCAAAAAGGTTGATAAGCATGACTGAAATGATGATACCCACTAACGAAATATCGAGCGCGCCAGCCAAATCAAGCTGGCCAAAAACCGGGGAAATATCAGGCGGTAAACTGGCGATCCCCTGATACGTTACATCACCAAGCAACCAACCGATGAGAGTGATTACGACGAAAGAGATAAGGATGGCGGCATGAAGTCCACGGTATGCGAATATGCATATCAGGAGAAAACCCAGTGCGCTCAGTGCGAAAGGAATAGATTTAACATCGCCAATGGTCACCATTGTATCCGGATTGGCAACAATAATACCGGCGTTATGCAAGCCTATCAGTGCAATGAGTAATCCGCAGCCACTACCGATGCCAATACGTAGTGAAAGAGGTATATTGGCAACCATCCAGTAACGAACGCGAAATAGCGATAAAAGAAAAAAACCGCTGGCGCCAAGAAAAATAATAGCCATTCCTGTTTGCCATGAAAGCCCCATGCCTCCGGCGAGCACAAACGCGAAATAAGCGTTGATCCCCATCCCCGGCGCAAGCGCTATCGGTAACTTCGCAATTAGCCCCATCAAAATGCAACCAATAGCCGTAATCATACAGGTTGTGACAAATACCGCCTGCTCGTTCATCCCGGCATGTGACAAAATTTGCGGGTTCACGAAAATCACATAAACCATCGTTAGAAACGTTGTGAAACTGGCTATCAGTTCGGTTTTAACACAGGTACCTTTTTCTTTAAGGGAAAACCAGCGATCCAGAAAAGAACGTGGATCCGATCTCTTAGTGGCTGTTTCGGACATATTATTTACTCCGTATAACGAGCAAACTAAAGCTGATGGACAAGAGCGCCAAAGGCTCACAGATGGATACTGTGTGGCTGGTTACACACCTACCGTTGAAGTTAACATCGCGTGATAACAGTAGGCCGACCACTTTTAGCACCCTTACCTTTCGGAATATTTTGATTTTAATCAAAAGTTAGTTAGTCTAACTATTATTAATAGTAAAAATGATAGAACAGGCCGCATTTTCACGCCCCTACTTCGTGGATCGGACGATCTCAGTTTTACGTACCGTCATAGTTTGACTCTCGGTTTATTTTTCCCTGTCACGCTGTGTCCCCTCTGAATAATTATCGACAACGTCGAAAAGTTGCATTTATCTTATTGAATTATTTTATAAAATAATCCTGGCGGTATGCTGAAAGGATTTGCGTGGATTCCCCAGTGACGACGAGCGGCGTTCAGGCGCCCTCGCCAGGGCATCCGTAATCTGAACGATGAGGGAGATAGCCTGAGCGTCCTCACAACGCCTTGTCATCGACAACTTACCCGTTCCTGAATGGGATTTATTTTTTGTGCGACTTTTTTTATTTTTTAATTTGAGTACCACCGCCCACATGGTAGGATAAAACGCTATATATTATGGATATTACTTTAATCTGTTGCTAATGGCCTTATAAAATGACGAAGCATGCAATAAGATGAAAAAAATGACTGAATTAAAACCTGATGCACCGGAATCAATCGACTTCATAAAAACAGAGCAGGCGTTGTTACGGCTAAGCCGGTCGTTACTTGACTTCTGGCGTCGTTATGATCAACAAACCCCGATAGGAAATATTAGCTGGAATGAATATTACTATATTAATGCGCTGCGCGATGGGCCATTGAGTTTAAAAGAACTGGCACAAAAAGTTTCGGTAAAAACATCCTCGGCCAGTGCCATGGTCAGTAAACTGGAACAACGTAACATGATTTGCCGTTTTAAAAGCCAGCAAGATCGGCGAATAATTCATTTGCAACTGACGACTGAAGCAAAAGCGCAATTAGCGCTGGAATGGAATGTTTACCAGGAATTCCTTTGCAATTTGCAACAACGCATGCCAGAGGATGAATTTACGGCTCTCTGCAATTTACTGATAAAAAACGCCAGATACTTCTAATTCATATGGCCTGTTTTCTGCGCGCCGTCGGCGCTCGCGGCGCACAGGCAAACACTTTGCGTGGTGAACGCCCTTCAGGGCGATTCATAAGCAGCGCCAGCCAATTATCCCCACATATTACATGTCCACTCTGATGTTTTATATTGCGCCCTCCAGGCTGGTCATACCCTTTACGCCTGATGGAATAACGGATTAAGCTGACAATACCAGGCGTAACACGGTGGACATTTTATTCTCCTCAGAGTCTGGCCCGCAGAGTTACTTACAACATGCATAATGATGGACTGGGCATTCGGGTCAGACAACACTCAGACACTAAAAAGGATGACGCGAATAACCACATAAACGGCGTGAAAAAAACGTCGCCTGATGACAGGCTGGCATGGACGCATTCCCTCACCGCTCCCTTCTCCAGGATGTCTCAAAAATCGAACAAAAATTAAAATAAATACAACAATGGAATATAAATTTCATAATGGAGTACATTCTCAAATGTGACACGTATCATAATTTTAACATTTCGTTTAACTATTGCGGAATTTTAGAGTTGGCTGAAATGAAAAAAATCACTTTGCATATCAATTAATTATAAAAAAACCCCTTTTGGCAGGATAAAGATAACATATTCTTTGTGCGGCAAAATCGAAATGAAATTTTCAAAATGTGATCTATTTGCATTTACATTTCATTAATAGTGGCAATAATATCCCTGATTACATGCACGCTGGGCACCTTACTGGTGAAGCAGAAATCCTTACCCCCCGGAGGATGTGATGAAGAAAGTGAGCGCAGGCGTTATAGGTACAACGGATACGGTTTTTTGTTATCCCCACATCTGTTGGTATCAGGAATCTGCCGGGGATAGTGTAAACACCAACCCACCGGAGAACATCGCACATACTGATGATTTATTATTGATCAATACAAAACCTCTTTGACCGGTTTTATTTAGCGTCTTGCCGTAAGCGCTAAATAGTAGCACCAGGAACAAAAAATCGTTTCATAACAGTCATACGCAACGTGACTGGGATGACGCATTTTTATCTCGCGCCGTTAATCAAAACAAAAGGTATAAAAATGTCTCTTATTATGAATCTGAACCTACAACAGAGAAAGCGACTACACCAAATAACCTTAGTGGCAACATTTGGTGGCCTTCTATTCGGTTATGACACTGGCGTCATTAATGGTGCATTTTCCTCACTGAAGCAATATATGGCATTAACCCCGACGACTGAAGGTCTGGTAATGAGCGTGTTGCTGATCGGTGCCGCATTAGGCAGCGTTTTCGGAGGGAAATTCGCAGATTTCTTTGGCAGAAGAAAGTACTTACTCTTTTTATCACTGTTTTTTTTCATCGGCGCGCTGATGTCCGCCTTTGCGCCCGATATTACCGTGCTCCTTATTTCTCGCTTTATTCTTGGTTACGCTGTTGGCGGCGCCTCGGTAACCGCCCCAACATTTATCTCCGAAGTCGCGCCAACAGAGATGCGCGGTAGACTGACCGGGTTAAATGAAGTCGCAATTGTTGTCGGTCAACTCGCCGCCTTTGCCATAAACGCCATTATAGGCGTCGTCTGGGGGCATCTCCCTGATGTCTGGCGATATATGTTAATGGTCCAGGCCATTCCGGCTATCTGTCTCTTTGTTGGCATGTTGCGTTCACCGGAAAGCCCTCGTTGGTTAATCAGCAAAAAACGCGAGGAAGAAGCGCTGGAAATACTGAAACAAATTCGTCCCCTTGAACGTGCGGTGAAGGAATTCAATGATATCAAAGCATTAATAAAGGCTGAGGAAGACAACAAGCTGACTTCGCAAAACGCCTTTGTGACCATCATTCATACGCCATGGATTTTTAAACTTCTGCTGATCGGCGTGGTGTGGTCTGCCATACAGCAGACTACCGGGGTCAACGTCATTATGTACTATGGTACAGAGATCCTGAGCACCGCAGGATTCTCAGAAAGAACCTCATTAATCTGCAACGTGCTTAATGGCGTGTTCTCCGTGGGGGGAATGTTATTTGGCGTGCTATTTCTCGTTGACCGGTTTAAGCGTAAAACCATTATTATTTATGGTTTTGCTATCATGGCCACGCTGCACCTTATCATTGCCGGCGTCGACTACACCCTTGTTGGCGATATCAAAGCGACGGCCATCTGGCTGCTTGGCGCACTGTTTGTTGGTGTAATGCAGGGCACCCTCGGATTTATCACCTGGGTGGTATTAGCTGAACTGTTCCCGCTCAGATTTCGCGGGCTGTCAATGGGCATTTCGGTATTTTTCATGTGGGTTATGAATGCCATCGTCAGCTACCTGTTCCCATTGTTACAAGCCAAACTTGGTTTAGGGCCGGTATTCCTGATTTTTGCCGCGATTAACTACCTGGCCATTATCTTTGTAGTAACAGCTCTGCCCGAAACATCAAATAAATCGCTCGAGCAACTCGAAGAAGAGCTGTCCACCAATAAATACGATGCACAAATCAACACTGCGACGAAGGAAAGCGGGTTATGATCGATAATATTACGCAAGATAATCTACATCTGTCGTGCCAGGCGAAAAACAAAGCGGAAGTGCTGGCAATGATCGGTGCTGATTTCAAGGCCAAAGGTTACGTCAGTGATGATTGCGTGGCTTTTCTTGGTGAAAGAGAGCGTCAGGTCTCCACCTTTTTAGGTAATGGCATTACGCTACCGCATCTGCCTAAATCAGCAACCAACATCATTGTTAAAACCGGCATCGAAATCTATCAGTTTCCGGATGGCGTGATCTGGGACAGAAATAACGTAATGTTTATTGCGATTGGCGTTATCGCCAAAGAGAGTGAACATATTGATGTTTTGAGAGATATTGCCTCGATCTTTAGTGATGAGATCATCGCAAAGGCGCTCTCCTTGATATCGAATAAGCAGGACTTCCTGAAAATTCTGCAGCAGCACTGATCGCTCGGGGCAGGAATGGCCACAGATCCTGCCCCTGTTACCGCGTCTATTTTGCCGACGCACGCCGACACCGCCCTCGCAGACGGGCAAAATGGTGTGATAACGGTTTTTTATTAAGAAAAACCCGGACGCTGTCCGGGTGACGCTCTGACGCTTCCGACGATAATATTAATTACGCCGCAACGACTGATTTTGCAGGCGTCGGGCCCGCTAACGCTAACCGAGCTCCGGCTTCGGTATCCGTATATTGTTTAAAGTTGTCAATAAACAACTGTGCCAGACTCTCCGCTTTCTCCTGCCACTTATCGGCAGATGACCAACCGCTACGCGGATCAAGCAGCGCGCTATCCACGCCCGCAATGGCCTGAGGAATAGACAAGTCAAATACCGGCACGGTCTCTGCGCGCATCTCTCCGGTGGTGCCGTTTAAAATTGCGCTGATGATATTGCGTGTATCACGCAAGGAAAGACGTTTGCCTTCACCGTTCCAGCCCGTGTTAACCAGCCAGGCTTCAGCGCCCACCTCTGCCATTTTCGCCGCCAGGACGCTGGCATACTGTGTCGGATGCAGCAGCAGAAACGCGGCGCCATAACAGGCTGAAAACGTTGGCGTCGGTTGTGTAATACCGCGTTCAGTCCCGGCCAGTTTAGAGGTAAATCCTGACAGGAAGTGGTACTGCATCTGTTCCGTCGTCAGGCGAGAAACCGGCGGCAGTACGCCAAACGCATCGGCGGCAAGGAAAATCACCTTCGACGGATGGCCTGCACGCGATACCGGCTTAACGATGTTCTCAATATGCGATAAAGGATAAGAGACGCGTGTGTTTTCGGTTTTGCTGCCATCGGCGTAATCGACGCTGCCGTCCGCTCTGACTACCACATTTTCCAGCAGCGCATTGCGGCGAATCGCGCGATAGATCTCCGGCTCGGCCTGCGGCTCAAGATTAATGGTCTTGGCATAGCAACCGCCTTCAAAGTTGAACACGCCCTCATCGTCCCAGCCATGCTCATCATCGCCGATAAGCTGTCGCTGCGGGTCGGTGGAAAGCGTGGTCTTGCCGGTCCCGGAAAGGCCGAAGAACAGCGCGACATCGCCCGCTTCACCGCGGTTCGCCGAGCAGTGCATCGACGCGATCCCCTGCTGCGGCAACAGATAGTTCATCACCGAAAACAGCCCTTTCTTCATTTCGCCGCCGTACCAGGTGCCGCCAATCAACTGAATATTTTCACTCAAATTGAAAGCCACAAAGTTCTCGGAGTTAAGCCCTTGTTCCTGCCATTTATCGTTGGTACAGCCCGCACCGTTGAGAACAACGAAATCCGGTGTAAATTCAGCCAGTTCCTCAGCGTTCGGCGCAATAAACATATTTTTAACGAAGTGCGCCTGCCACGCCACCTCGGTCACGAAACGCACCCCCAGGCGAGTCGCCGGACTGGCGCCGCACCAGGCATCAACAATATACAATTTTTTGCCGCTAAGCTGTCCGGCAACCCGTGCCTTGAGATCGGTCCAAATCTCAGTCGTTAACGGTTTATTATCATTCCGCCCCAGACCGGCATCAGACCACCACACGGTGTCACGCGTCACGTCATCTCTGACAATATATTTGTCACGCGGCGAACGCCCGGTAAAAATGCCGGTATCAACCGCGACCGCGCCGCACCCGGTCATCACGCCGCGCGCCTCACCGGTTAACTCCGCGCTGGTTTCATGCGCAATCAGCAAGTCGTAATCCGGGTTATAAAACAGCTCGCTGCTATTCTGAATGCCAAGCTCAAGAAGAGCCGCTTTTACTGATTCAATATGTGACATGGAACTCCTGACAAACAATTGGCTGGATAAGATGCATTTGCTTATTCAACCTGTTATTTACCACCGCCAGACTATTTTTAATAAACAATCCGCATTGCATTAAATAAACAGGCCAAACAGGGCCGGCGATTTAAAATCGTGCTCGCGTAGGGGGTCGCCTGTACTTAAGAAATATCGTTTAAAGAATAAGTCATAAGCTAAACTCCGGTAAAAATGTTAACACCTGTAGTTATTGATGTTAATTGCATAGTTTCTATGCGTTATGCTAAAATTGCATAGCCTTAAATGATATGTTGAGGAATAGCGGTGCTGGCGAATCTTGAAGTAAAATGGCTTTACGATGTGATTGCCCTGGAAGAGTCCAGAAGCTTTACCCTGGCGGCAAAAAGTCGAAATATTTCACAATCTTCCTTCAGTCGGCGCATTCAGGCGCTGGAAGCCTCGCTGGGCTTTAGTATCTTTGACCGCTCGGCAAACCCGTTACAGTTGACCAACCGCGGCAAAATTTTTGTCGGCTATGCGCGAAATATGCTTGATGATATGGATTTTCAAATCAGCCGTATTAAGGGATTAAGCAACACAACCCAAAAAATAAGAATCGATGCAGCACCTTCGCTTTCTGTTTTATTACTCCCCGAGATTATCGCCGGTTATACCGACAGAAAGAATAAAACATTTCATGTTGAATCGATTAACGTCAACGATGCGGTGTTCAATCTTAAAGAAGGGAAAAGCGATTTTATTCTGTCGTTTTATAACGAAGAGTTGATGAACTATCCGTTTATCAACCACAAAATTTTCGACTCCGCGCTGCATCTCGTTTCGCCCTGCGATAAAAATGGCCGGCCGCTTTTTTATTTACACCGCGGCGTGCTGCCGCTGATGAAATACGCCAACGACAGCTACATGGGACGGCAGGTTAACCAGGTTATTGACCGCAAACCTGAGATCACCTTTTCTCTGACTTTCGTTTCATCCATGAGCGAGCTGTTAAAACGCATGATCCTTAACGGAGACGGGGTTGGCTGGCTCCCGCAATACTCCATAAAGCGCGAACTTGAAGAAGGCCGCCTGGCGATTATGGATAAGAGCCTGTCGTTGCCGATCGGCGCCTATATCTATCGTTCCGGTTCACGACTCAACCAGTCCGCCGAACGCTTCTGGCACCATATAAAGTCCCGCAGCACTGCCACCGCGTAATTCATCCGCATTCAGCAAAAGCGCGAACCCTCAGGCAAAGCGAACGCGGGCCTGACACGCATCTGGCGGAAGCCGGCCAAGGCATATCAGTCACCGCCCGGCGTGAACGGCGGCAGTTTCTGAAACGTACCCAGCAGCCCCTCGGACCAGGCTTTACGAATAGTATTGAAATAAGGATCGCTGTCCGTTATTCGATGCTGTCCGGCGCTGCTCAGGCTGCCGCTACGGTATAGCAGCGTATCCAGCGGCAGCCCAACCGAAAGATTACTGCGCAATGTTGAATCGATTGAAATCAGCGCGCAGCACATCGCCTGCTCCAGCGGCGTATCCATCGTCAGTACCCGGTCAATAATCGGCTTGCCGTATTTACTCTCGCCAATCTGGAAATAGGGCGTATCGCGCGTCGCCTCGATAAAGTTACCTTCCGGATAGATATGAAAAAGACGGTGCGTTTCCCCGGCAATCTGTCCACCGAGCAGCAGATTGCAGTTGAAATTGGTATTGCCGCAGTTTTGCTGATTGCTGCTGTCACGCTGAATCACCTCCTGTAACGTTTTGCCGATTAACATCGCCGCATCGTATAACGAAGTGACCTGCATCAGGTTCGGCTCCTGCTGAGTGCGAATGCGCGCATTGAGCAGGCTAATCACGCTCTGGGTGGTGGCCAGGTTGCCCGCAGATTGCAGCACCATGACGCGCTCGCCATCCTGATGGAAAACGTGCAGTTTTTTAAATGTTGCAATATGGTCCACTCCCGCATTAGTGCGGGAGTCTGAGGCAAATACCAGTCCATCTGACAAACACATGGCCACACAGTAGGTCATCGTTCTTTGTTCCTGCCGTTATTGCTGCTGCGCCTGTTGCGAATGCTCGCGCACTTCAGCGTTAGTTAACATCACTTCTCCCCCGCCCCCAAGACGGGTACCGCGTACCGGACACGCATCAAGATAATCCAGCCCGGTCGCCAACCGCAAATGTTGATTCATATTGCGGGTATTATTGGTGATATCAAAAGAGTGCCAGCGATCGTTCAACCACACTTCCGCCCAGGCATGCATGGCGACGTGCCTGGCGTTGTCGCTATAGACATAGCCGCTCACATAGCGCGCCGGGATCTCCAGCGCGCGACAGCAGGCGAGGAATACATGGGTGTGATCCTGACAAACCCCTTTCGCCCGCGCAAACGCATCGGCAGCGGAATCCTGGACCTGTGTCGCCCCTGGCGAATAAGGCATTCTAAGCAGCAGTTCCGTCATTAAGCGGTTAAGACTCTCTTCCTGAGCATCCGGCAGGAACCAGCGGCGGGCAAATTCGCGAATCTGGTCATCAGCACGGGTGAGCGGCGTACTGCGTAAAAAGACCAGCGGCGACAGCAGCTCCTGTTGTTCGGCGCCCATCTCCTCGCCCTCTTCCGCGATATCTACGATCCCGCTGGCGCGAATAACAATCTCTTTATGCGGATTATCCAGCGTCAGCACATGCAGGATGTTGCCCCACGCATCGGTGGTGGCAACCGTGGAGCCGTCCGGCAGCGTTAATGTCCAGGAGGTGATCTTTTGCCGCCCGTTACTGCGCGGCGTCAGGCGCAGATACTGGGTCGAAAACTTCACTTCTTCATCGTAGCCGTAGCGGGTCAGGTGATCGATAACCAGTTTCATAACGCCTCCAGATAAGTTTGTCTGATGCTGTCAGAAAGCGCGTTAATCCGCGCCAGCAGCCCATTGAGCGTAACCTGTAAATCGGCCTGCGCCAGATCGTCGCGAGTGCTGAAGCGCAAATCGACGTTGAGTTTATGCGCCAGGCGCAGCGGCAGGTATGAACGATCGTTGGCAATCTGTTCCAGTTGCCCGACCAGGTCGGAAATACTGGCTCTCAGCGATCTCGGCACATCATTACGTAAAATCAGCAGTTCCATCACCGTCTCACGGGTTAGCGGCTGACGGTAAATACTGTTGTAGGCCTCGCGGGCGCTGACCGCGTTGAGCAGGGTATCCAGCCGGTAATACTCACGCACCGGGTCCGGGTCGCTGTTCAGCTGCTGATCCTTAATCAACAGGAGTTGTGCGGTGGCGGACGCCCGCTCAATCAGCGTACCGATACCGATAAAGCTTAATGCGTCGTTACGCAGCAGGGTGCCGAGGATCGCCCCGCGAAACAGATGTACCCGCTCTTTTACCCATTCGAAAAAAGCGTCGTTACCCAGTTCGCCGATCCCCTGCTGGCGCAGTTTGCGCAGCTCAATACGCGTGGCGTTGATACTTTCCCACACTTCCGCCGACAGACTACCGCGCACCGCATGGGCATTATTCCACGCCATTTCGACGCAGCTAAAAATGCTGTACGGATTGTTCCCGTCAAGGGCGAAAAAATTAAGCAGATTGCTCATGGTGAAACGCGCGTGTCGCGCCTGAAATAACTCGTGGGTCAGCGACAAGTTTAGCGGTAAGGCCAAATCCCGCGACTGCTGGCTATGGCGGGGGATCATCGACAGCTTCCAGGTCACATCCAGTACCCGGGCATAGCTTTCCGCGCGCTCAAGATAACGCGCCATCCAGAAGAGTTCACTCGCTGTGCGGCTTAGCATGATGCATCATCCTCCATTACCCAGGTATCCTTAGTACCGCCGCCCTGCGACGAGTTCACTACCAGCGAACCTTCGGTTAGCGCCACGCGCGTGAGTCCGCCAGGCACCAGGCGGATCTCCTGGCCGGAGAGAACAAAAGGACGTAAATCAATGTGGCGTGGCGCCAGACCATCCTCGATAAACGTTGGACAAGTCGACAACGCCAGGGTGTCCTGGCCAATATAGTTGGCCGGGTTCGCCAGCAGACGCTGGCGAAACACTTCGCGCTCCTCTTTGGTTGAACGCGGGCCGACCAGCATGCCATAGCCCCCGGCGCCGTGAACCTCCTTCACCACCATCCGTTCAAGGTTGCTCAGCACGTAGCGAAGATCGTCCTCTTTGCGGCACTGCCAGGTGGGAATGTTACTCAGGATCGGCTGTTCGCCCAGATAGAAGCGGATCATCTCCGGCACGTAGGGATAGATCGATTTATCATCGGCGACGCCGGTTCCGATGGCGTTGGCCAGCACCACGCCCCCGGCGCGATACACCGACAACAGCCCGGGAACGCCTAACATGGAATCGGCGCGAAAGGCCAGCGGATCGAGATACGCATCGTCAATACGCCGGTAAATCACATCCACGCGCCGCGGTCCCTCGGTGGTACGCATATACACCGCCCCGGTTTTAATAAACAGATCGGCGCTTTCCACCAGCTCGACGCCCATCTGCTGAGCCAGAAAACTGTGCTCAAAATAGGCGCTGTTAAAGCGTCCCGGCGTCATCACCACCACGCACGGATCATCCACCGGCGAACTTTCGCGCAGGGTCTGCAGCAAATAGCTGGGATAACGCTCTACCGGCGCAATATGATGCTGTTCGAACATTTCGGGATACAGCCGCATCATCATCTTGCGGTTTTCCAGCATATAGGAGACGCCGGAAGGCGTTCGCAAATTGTCCTCCAGCACGTAATACTGGCCGTCGCTGTTGCGTACCATATCCACCCCGGTGATATGGGCATAGGTGTTATTGGGTAAATTAATCCCCTGCATACAGGGCTGATACTGTTCGTTGGCCAGCACCTGTTCCGCCGGAATCAGCCCCGCGCGCAGGATATTCTGGTCGTGATAGATATCGTAAAGGAAAGCATTCAGGGCTTTCACCCGCTGGCGAATGCCAAGGTCGATCCGCTGCCACTCGGTGGCGGGAATAATGCGCGGCACGCTGTCAAAAGGGATCAGTCGTTCAGTGCCCTCATCCTCACCGTAGACGTTAAAAGTGATGCCGATTCGGTGAAAGAGTAGCTCAGCCTGCTCTTTTTTCTGCCGGATAGAGAATTGATCGGTGTTGCGAAACCATTGCCACCAGGCGTTATAGTGCTGGCGCTGCTCTCCCTGTGCGGTAAGCATCTCATCATAATAATGCCCGTCTGGAAGCGTTATTTTTATCATGACCGTCTCCTCCGGTTATACTCATTTTGAGGTAATTCCGCTAAGAGATAAGCATTAATTATGCCAGGTAACGCAGCGTATCGCCGCGGCGCAATGCCGTTACACCTTTTTGCATATTTGAATAAATAATAACCAGACGCTTTGCTTATTTATGGCATGTTCCTTGCCTGAAATGCACCACAATAGTGCAAACTGACTCGCGCGATGCTAACCCCGCGGGGTAGCGGACGATCCCCCCAACGCCGCGAATGCCGGGACGCCCCCGGAAAAGGGCGTTATCCCGACAATACCCGCCGCCAGCACTTGCGGGATAACCTATTTCGCCGCCAGTTCCGACACCGCGAGGAAATAAGCCTCGATCGCCAGCGCCACATCGTCGACGGTAACTGACTCGGCAGGATGATGGCTGACGCCACCTTTGCAGCGAACAAACAGCATTGCCGACGGCCAGCGTTCGGCAATGGCGATGGCATCATGCCCGGCGCCGCTCGGCAGCGTCAGCGACCGCCCCTGAACCCTGCGCACCGCCGCGCTTAATACCTGCTGTAATCCGCTATCGCAGGCGGTCGCGGCAATACGGTAAAACTCTTCCGCGCGGAATCGCAACTGACGACGGGCGGCGATCTCCTCCCCCCGCATCAGCAGCGTGGTCAGGAGCGCATCCAGCGGCCGATCGTTCGGCCCGCGAATATCGAGGGTCAGCGTCACTTCGCCGGGAATAACGTTGACCGCGCCAGGCGCACAGCGCAGCGTACCCACCGTGGCAACAAGGTTCTCCCCGTACTCGCGGGTCATGGTCTCTGTCAGCACCATCCACTCTGCCGCCGCCGCCAGCGCATCTTTACGGTGGTTCATCGGCACCGTCCCCGCGTGCCCCGCCTCGCCGGTAAAGCAGCAGTTCAGGCGACGCGCGCCGTTGATCGCCTCCACCACGCCCAGCGCCAGCCCCTCCTGCTCCAGACACGGGCCCTGTTCGATATGCAGTTCCAGATAGGCGGCAATCTCCTCCACGCTGCGGGCGGCAAGATGAATGCGCGACGGATCCAGCCCGGCCAGCACCATTGCCTGCCCCACGCTGACGCCGTCGGCATCGGTCTGCGCCAGCCAGCCATCTGGCCAGGTACCGGTCAGCCCGCGACTGCCGAGCAGCGTGATACCAAAACGCGTCCCCTCTTCATCGCCAAAACCGACAATTTCTATCGCCTTCGTCAGACGCCGTCCCTGCTGATGCAGGCGATGCACCACTTCAATCGCCGTCAGCACGCCGAGCATCCCGTCGTAACGACCGGCATTGCGCACGGTGTCAAGATGCGATCCCAGCAAAATGGCGGGGGCGCCTTCCCGCTCTCCCTCGTAGCGCCCGCAAATATTGCCGACGCTGTCCTGCCAGACGATCATACCGGCCTGGGCCATCCACAACCCCACCTGCTGATTAGCCTGTAGATGCTGCGGCGACAGATATACCCGGGTCAGGGCGTCCGCTGTTTCGCTGATCGCGGCCAGCTCATCGGCGCGGGCCATCACCCGCGCAGCGGCCTGCTGCATCTCCGCCTGCTGGCGTGTTGTTTGACTCATTGCGCGCTCTCGGTGCGATAGTGATCCCATGCCGCCTGCATCGCCGCACCCTGGACGGTCGGAAATTTAAGATAGTTCAGCACTGACTCCAGCGCGCTAAGCGTGGTCATCACGCAGTCTTTACGCGCGTTGTAGCCCATGGTGCCGATACGCCACACCTTGCCGTGCAGCGGGCCAAACGAGGTGCCGATTTCAATGCCGAAATCTTCCAGCATCAGTTTTCGCGCCTGGTCGCCGTTAATCCCCGGCGGGATCACCACGCCAAGCACGTTGTTCATCTTATGTTTCAGGTCACCGAACGTCTCCAGCCCCATCGCCTGAATACCTTTTACCAGCGCATCCCCGTGCAGCTTATGGCGGGCAATGCCGTTATCCAGCCCTTCCTGGAGGATCAGCCGCGCGCATTCACGGGCGGCAAACAGCGCCGAGGTGGCTTCAGTATGGTGATTGAGACGCTCCGGCCCCCAGTAATCCATAATCATGCCGAGGTCGAAGTAGTTGGAGTAGACCATCTCATCGACGCCATCGAGGTGAGCATCGGTACGGATCCCCTCTTCAACGCACTTGCGGCGGCGAATCGCCTCTTCCATCCGCGCGCTAAGGGTAATGGGCGAAGTTCCGGACGGGCCGCCGAGGCATTTTTGCATGCCCGCCGACACCGCATCCAGTTGCCAGGCGTCGGTTTCCAGCGGGTTGCCGCCCAGCGAAGCGGTCGCATCGGTATAAAACAGCACATCGTAGCGGCGACAGATTTCCCCCAGTTCCGCCAGCGGTTGCAGCATGGTAGTAGAAGTATCGCCCTGCACCGTCAGCAGCAGCCGCGGGCGCACGCTTTTGATGGCGTCTTCAATCCGGTCCGGGGTAAAGACTTCTCCCCACGGCACTTCAATGGTGTGTACCTCCGCCCGGCAGCGGCGGGCGATTTCGCACAGCAGATGACCGAAGCGGCCAAAGACCGGCACCAGCACTTTGTCCCCTGGCCTAATCGCCGAAAGCAGAATCGCTTCAATCCCCGCCCGCGAGGTACCGTCGACCAGCATCGTCCAGCGGTTTTCCGTACGGAAGACACCGCGATACAGCGCCATCACCTCATTCATGTAATGGGTCATCGCCGGGTCATACTGGCCAATAAGCTGGCTCGACATGGCGCGCAGCACGCGGGGATCGGCGTTGATCGGGCCCGGTCCCATTAGCAGCCGCGACGGAGGGTTGATTTGCGAAAACTGAGTGATATCCATCGGAAAATCCTTTAATTAGTTGAGACCGCGCACGGATGAAATAAACTGCTTCAGTTCACTGGTCTGCGGATTGGCGAACAGCGTTTTACTGTCACCCTGCTCCCAGACGCGCCCCTGATGCATAAACACCACGCGGTCGCCCACTTCGCGGGCAAAATTCATTTCATGGGTCACGAGGATCAGCGTCATACCTTCCGCCGCCAGTTGCTCCAGCACTTTGAGCACTTCGCCAACCAGTTCCGGGTCCAGCGCCGAGGTGATCTCGTCGCAGAGTAAAACTTTTGGCGACATCGCCAGCGCGCGGGCAATCGCCACGCGCTGCTGCTGGCCGCCGGAAAGATTGGCCGGATAGTAATCAATCCGGTCGCCAAGCCCCACTTTTTCCAGCATCTGCCGGGCCAGTTCGCGGCACTCGGCGGCGCTCTTTTTCAGCACCCGGCGCGGGGCCAGCATCACGTTTTCCAGCGCCGTCATATGCGGGAATAGATTAAAGCTCTGGAACACCATGCCGATAGAGCGGCTGATTTCCCGCGCCTGGGAATCGCGATCGGTAATGGTCATCCCGCCGAGCTTAATGCTGCCTTCCTGATAGCCTTCAAGGCCGTTAATACAGCGCAGCAGCGTACTCTTACCTGACCCGCTGCGGCCGATAATCGAGATAACTTCACCCATATCGATATCCAGATCGACACCCTTGAGCACATGGTTATCGCCGTAATACTTCTGCATTTGATTAATGGTGATGAGAGGCATTGAACTTGTTCTCCAGATAACGACTGTAGCGGGACAGCGGATAACACAGAATGAAGTAACCCAGCGCCACCAGCGCAAAGACTTTAAACGGCTGGTAGGTCACGTTGGTCAGCATGGTGCCCGCTTTCGTGAGTTCGACGAAGCCGATAATCGACGCCAGCGCCGTACCCTTGATAACCTGAACGGCAAACCCTACCGTCGGGGCGATGGCGATACGCAGCGCCTGCGGCGCGACCACCCGGTACAACGTCTGAGCAAAGCTCAGCCCCAGACAGCGCGACGCTTCCCACTGCCCTTTTGGCAGCGCGCGAATACTGCCGTGCCAGATATCGAGCAAAAAGGCGCTGGTATACAGCGTCAGCGCCAGCGACGCCGCGGTCCACGCTGACACATCAATACCAAACAGCGCCACGCCGAAAAAGGCGAGAAACAGCTGCATCAGCAGCGGTGTACCCTGAAACAGTTCGATATAGCCGCGAATCAGGCGTTGCACCTGCCGCCCGCCGGTCAGGCGCAGCAGCAATAGCGGCAACGTCACCAGCGCGCCGCCGACAAAGGCCACCAGCGACAGCAGTACCGTCCAGCGCCCGGCAAGCAGCAGATTGCGGACAATGTCCCAATCGGTAAAGGTGGTCATCATGCCTGCACCCCCAGCCATTTACGCCCTGCCGCCATCAGTAACTGACGCATCGATATCGACAACACTAAATAGATCCCCGTGGTCACCAGATAGACCTCAAAGCTGAGAAAAGTGCGCGACTGAATCAGGTTGGCGGCAAAGGTCAGTTCCTCATAAGAGACCTGCGACACCACCGATGATCCGAGCATCACGATAATGCACTGGCTCACCAGCGCCGGATAAATGCGCTGTAACGCAGGCGGCAAAATCACCTGCATAAAGGTCTGCGTCCGGGTGAGTCCCAGTACCCGACCGGCTTCCCACTGCCCTTTCGGCGTCACCTGAATACCGGCGCGCACGATCTCAGTGCTGTAGGCGCCGAGATTCACCACCATCGCCAGCAGCGCGGCCTCGCCCGCCGTCATCTTTAGCCCCAGATTCGGTAAACCGAAGACGATAAAAAACAGCTGTACCACAAACGGCGTATTGCGGATCAGTTCAACATACCCGCCCCACATCCGACTAAACCAACTGGCGCGCCCGCTTCGAATGGCGGCGCCGAAGATGCCCAGCGTCAGGCCGCCGATCGTCGCCAGAACCGTGAGTTGAATGGTCACCCACAGCCCCGCCAATAGCTCCGGCCAGTGCGGCCAGAGCGCAGAGAAATGAAGTTGCTCCGTCATGCCCGGCCCTTATGCGCCGAGGCTGGCGGGCAGCGGCGCTTTCATCCACTTCTCGGACAGACCATTCAGCGTGCCGTCTTTAATACCCTGTTCAATCAGCGTATTCACCTTCGCCTTCAGCGCCGGTTCATTCTTTTTCAGGCCGATAAAGCACGGCGAATCCTTCAGCATAAAGCTCACGACCG
The DNA here is from genome assembly GCF_005860775.1 of Klebsiella indica. Taxonomy (GTDB): domain Bacteria; phylum Pseudomonadota; class Gammaproteobacteria; order Enterobacterales; family Enterobacteriaceae; genus Klebsiella; species Klebsiella indica. The sequence continues at coordinate 97,101 of NZ_VCHQ01000009.1, read as the reverse complement.
GCGCTTTAGTGGGATTCTGGCGGGAAATGGCCGCCACCACCAGGTTGCCGGTCGCCACATACTGTACCTGGCCGGAAAGCCAGGCTGACAGCGTGGTATTGTTATCTTCGTAGCGTTTAATCTGCGCATCTTTCGGTGCCACGCTGGTCAGTACCATGTCCTCCACCGCGCCGCGGGTCACGCCAACGCTTTTACCGCTCAGCGCCGCCGGATCCTTCAGCTCCTCGCCTTTCGGGCCAAACACACCAAGGAAAAACGGCGCATAGGCGCGGCTGAAATCGATCACCTTCTCCCGTTCCGCATTTTTGCCGAGACTGGAAATCACCAGATCAACCTTATCGGTTTGCAGATACGGCACGCGGTTGGCGCTGGTGACCGGCACCAGTTGCAGCTTGAGCTTCATCTCTTTGGCGAGATAGCGCGCCATATCAATGTCATAGCCCTGCGGCTGAAGGTCGGTGCCTACCGAGCCAAACGGCGGGAAATCCTGCGGCACCGCAATGCGGATAACGCCGCGCTTTTCAATATCCTGTAGCTGGTCAGCCCGCGCGGCTGACAGATTGGTTAACAGACAGGCGACCCCGGCCAGTGCGATCAACAGTTTTTTCATCGTATTTACCCGTTACGTTAGCATGAAACAAAAGATTCTTTAAATTAACTTTTGCAACTAATGTGCCAGGTAAATATCACGATAATGCAATCAGCCACTTCACAGTTAAAAGACGATAAAACAAGAAAAAAATCGACATAAAGTGGAAACAATACTGCGTTTCCTCTTTATGTCGATTGCACCAAAATAATGCAAAGCACCACGCTGGCGCCCCATTATCGCTGTTCGAGCTCATCCAGGTGCTGGTAAAGGTTGGCGATCTCGTGAATACGCGGACGGCCTTTATCGAGGATTTCGTGCAGGAAAGCATTCGCCAGCAGATTGATCAGGCTATTTACCGAGGCGTAGCTATCATAGGCCGAGACGCTATCCAGCGGCGCGCAAAGCTGCCACCGCGCCAGCGGAAACAGGCCATGCGCCTGCGGTTCGCACATTAACAATACCGGAATGCCGCGGCTCTGAAGCTGCTGCAACAGCGGACGAATAATGCGCGGACGGCGGCGAAACGCCATCACCACCACCAGGTCTTCAGCGGTTAAATCCACCAGCTCTTCGCTTAAACTTTGCCCTGGCTGCGGCAACACCTGAATCTGTCCGCGGGCCTGTAAAAGCTGCTGACGAAGATGCAGCGCCGCCGGCCAGGAGTTGCGCATACCGACGATAAAAATGCGTCGCGCGGCGACCAGCGCCTGAATCGCCCCGGCGAATTGCTGAACATCCAGGGCATTGACCCATTGCGTCAGGTTCGCCATCTCCTGTTTATAGTGGCGCGCCAGCAGCGTGTTACCCTGTACCGCATCGCGATTATCGGTGAGCGGCATTCCGCTCTGGCGCAAGGTACGCAGCTCATCGCGCATATCTTTATATTTCTCATAGCCCAGGCGCTTGAACAACCGGCTGACGGTCGCTTTCGATACGCAGCTCAGGCGCGCCAGTTCCGCGCTGTTGTAACTAATCAGATCATCGAAATGGTCGAAAATAAAATCCGCCACCCGCTGTTCCTGCGGCGATAAAGACGCGTACTGCGCTTTCAGTCGTTCATCAAGCTGTTGCATAAGACCTCTGTAACTTTCGTTTCACCGCACTATAGCGTTAACCGCTTTCATAATGCATGCCAGTTCCGCAAAAAATACGCATCGCAGACCACGGTTGAAACGTTATGTTCAGACATGGAACAGCTTTTGCAACCCCCATACGGACAATCCGCTTATTTGAGGACAACTCATGCAAAGTCATGTTGCCGCCCACGGGATGGCGGTCGCCCCCCATCATCTAGCCAGCCAGAGCGCGCTGGCGGTGCTGCGCGAAGGCGGGAGCGCGATAGAAGCCATGGTCGCCGCCGCCGCCACGATCGCCGTGGTGTACCCACATATGAATGGCCTCGGCGGCGATGGTTTCTGGCTTATCGTCCCGCCCGATGGCGACCCCATTGCCATTGATGCCAGCGGCGCTGCAGGTTCGCTGGCGACGCCCCAGGCCTATGCCGGGCTGACGCAGATCCCCCACCGCGGCCCAAAGGCGGCGCTGACCGTAGCGGGCACCGTCAGCGGCTGGGATGAAGCGCTGAAAATTTCCCGTGATTTAACCGGTAAAGAACTGCCGCTGACGCGCCTGCTGGAAGATGCTATCGGCTACGCGGCGGACGGTATCCCGGTCACCGTCTCACAGGCCAGCGCCACAGCCGACAAACTCCACGAGCTACGTGAACAACCCGGTTTTGCCGAAACCTGGCTGGTGAATGGCCAGCCGCCGCAAGCCGGTAGCCGCTTTTTGCAACCGGCGCTGGCCAACACCTTGCGCCGGTTGACGGAGGAAGGCTTAGACAGTTTCTATCGCGGACCGCTGGCGGAGCATCTGGCGCGCGGTATGGAAAAGTACGGAATGCCCGTCACCTTAAGCGACCTGCGACACCATCGCGCACGGCGCGTGCAACCGCTCAGGCTTGAACATCAGCACGGCGAACTGTGGAATCTCGCGCCGCCCACTCAGGGACTGGTTTCACTGGCGATCCTCGGCATAACCGATCGGCTGGCCATGACCGACGCCGACGAGGCCATGACCGTCCACCGCCTTGTTGAAGCCACCAAGCTGGCTTTTGGCCTGCGCGATGCGCATATCACCGACCCGCGCCATCTGAATGTCGATATCCAGAGTCTGCTGAAACCCTCAGAGCTTCAGCCGCTGGCTGACACCATCAACGACCAGCAGGCCGCACCATGGGGGACGGGTAAAGGTCCGGGCGATACGGTGTGGATGGGGGTAATCGATAAAAGCGGCCTTGCGGTCTCCTTTATCCAGAGTCTCTATCACGAGTTCGGCAGCGGCGTGGTGCTACCGGAAAGCGGCATTGTCTGGCAGAACCGCGGGGCGTCGTTCAGCCTCGATCCGGCTCACCTGCTGGCTCTCGCGCCCGGTAAACAGCCGTTTCACACGCTCAATCCCGCCGCCGCACGGCTTAACGATGGCCGGGTGATGGTTTACGGCTCAATGGGCGGCGACGGCCAGCCGCAGACCCAGGCCGCTATCTTCACCCGCTACGTGATGCAAAATGCGCCGCTACAGGAGAGCATCAGCCGACCGCGCTGGCTACTGGGGCGAACCTGGGGGCAGACCTCCGACTCACTCAAGCTGGAAGGCCGCTTCAGTGCCGAAAGTATCGCCCGTCTGCGTGAACTGGGGCACGACGTTGAAATACTGACCGATTTTAGTGAAGTCATGGGCCACGCAGGGGCCATTGTTCGCCATCCCAATGGCCTGATTGAAGGAGCCAGCGATCCGCGTAGCAACGGCTCCGCCGCCGGATATTAGGAGTCAATAATGAATATACCGCAAGCCGAATGGGACGTTTATCTTGCACAAATGGAACAATTGCTGGCGCTGGAGCTGGACGAGACCCGACGCGCTGAACTCAGATTGCAGTTTAGCCGCATTGCCGCCATGGCCGGTCCGCTGCTGGCCTTTCCCCTCGACGAACGCGTCGAAATCGCCGGAGTGTATAAAGCATGAAGCTACATGAATTAACTATCCACGACATACAGCGCGCACTGGCAAGCGGCGATCTCAGCGCCAGAGAGATTGCCCGCCATACTCTGGAGAGCATTGCGCGCGTTAACCCGCGGATCAACGCCTGGACCCACGTCAGCGAAAAGCGCATGTTCGCCGAGGCGGAGAATATTGACACCCTGCGACGGGAAAAAAAGCCCCTGCCCGCGCTGGCAGGCATTCCCTATGCGGTGAAAAATCTGTTCGATGTCGCCGGTCACACCACCCTTGCCGGCGCCCGGCTGTTTAGCGACCGATCTCCGGCCGTCGCCGATAGCTGGGCGGTGCGTCAGTTGCACAGCGCTGGCGCGCTGCTGTCCGGGATGCTGAATATGGACGCCTACGCTTACGGGTTTACGACGGAAAACAGCCATTATGGCGCAACGCATAACCCGCACGATCTTGCCAAAATCGCCGGGGGATCGTCCGGGGGATCGGCGGCGGCAGTAGCCGCGGGGCTGGTGCATTTCACGCTGGGCAGCGATACCAACGGTTCCATTCGCGTCCCGGCTTCGTTATGCGGGATCTTTGGTCTGAAACCGACATTTGGCCGTTTGTCGCGCTCCGGTAGCCATCCCTTCGTCGCCAGCCTCGACCATATTGGCCCGTTTGCCCGCTGCGTTGGCGATCTCTCCGCGGTTTATGACGCGCTACAGGGGCGCGATCCTGCCGATGGTTTTCAGGCGGACAAAGCCAGCGAACGTACCGCTAATCTTTTAACTCGCGGCATGGAGGGGTTACGCTGCGCCACGCTCGGCGGTTATTTTTCGACCTGGTGCGATAACGATGCGCGCGCGGCGGTCGCCCGCGTCGCTCAGGCGCTTGCAGCGCATGATGAGCTGAACTTCCCGGAGGCCGAACTGGCCCGTTCGGCGGCATTTATTATCAGCGCTTCAGAAGGCGGTAATCAGTATCTGCCCGAACTCCGCCGCCAGCCCGAACGTTTTGAGCCGAACTCCCGCGAACGCCTGCTGGCCGGGGCGATGATCCCGTCGGCATGGTATATTCAGGCCCAGCGCTTTCGCCGCCATGCGCAGCAGGCGTTTAAAACCCTGTTTACCCACGCCGATGTGCTGATCGCGCCAGCTACGCCATGCTGCGCCACCCCCATTGGCGCCCAATTGATGGAAATAAACGGCCAGGCGTTACCGATCCGCGCCAGTATGGGGATACTCACTCAGCCCGTCTCCTTCCTCGGACTGCCGGTGGTCACGGTGCCGCTACGCACCCCGAACGGGCAGCCGATCGGCGTGCAGTTAATTGCCGCCCCGTTTAATGAACAAGCCTGCCTGCGCGTGGCGCGGGTACTGGAAGAGATGGGCATCACCGATGCCCGCCCTGCGGAGATTGCAGCATGATGACACAAGACCATATTAACCGGCCGCTGATTCTCGCCGAGGTCACCGCGGCGTTTTACCGCTATGAGGAGGCGCTGGTAAGCAATGATGTCGAGGTGCTGGACGAGCTGTTCTGGCACGATAAACGCACGGTGCGTCTGGGAGCCGGAGAGAATCTGTACGGCATCGACGAAATCCGCGCTTTTCGCGCCGCCCGGCCTGCCGCCGGGTTGCAGCGCGAGCTGCGCCACACCACCATCACCACCTTCGGCGAAGATTACGCGGTATGCAGCACCGAATTCACCCGTGAGGGGAGCGAACGCATTGGTCGCCAGCAGCAAACCTGGGTACGTTTCCCCTTTGGCTGGCGCATCGTCGCCGCCCATGTCAGTCTGATGAGCTAGGTCTTTTGTCCCTCCGGTGACGCAGCCGGACCGGCTAAACGCCCGCCTCCGGGAGTCGCCCTCTCGTGCCAGCCCTCTCCCGAAAAGAGAGAGGGTCTCCAGCGTAGCCAGAGTTTATCTGTGGACTTTCCGGGCAGGAGGACACACGCATCCGCAGGCCATTACGCACCGAACGGATGCACCTCGCGCCAGTGATCGGCAATCTGCTGACGGGTACAGACCCATACCCGTTCATGCTGCTGAATATAGTCGAGAAAACGCTGCAATGCGCGGAAACGGCCCGGACGCCCCAGCAGGCGGCAATGCATGCCAACGGACATCATTTTCGGCGCCTGTTCTCCCTCTGCATACAGCACATCGAAGCTATCTTTCAGATAAGTGTAAAACTGCTCGGCGGTATTAAACCCCTGGGCGGTGGCGAAGCGCATGTCATTGGCATCAAGGGTATATGGCACAATCAGATGGGGTTTACGCGTGCCGTCGCTGCACGTCACCTCGCTCCAGAACGGCAGATCATCACCATAATAGTCGCTGTCATAATCAAAGCCACCATGCTCAACCACCAGTTGCCGGGTGTTCGGGCTATCGCGCCCGGTATACCAGCCGGTGGGGGGCTTGCCGAACAGCGCGGTTAATACCTGAACCGCCTTGTTCAGGTGCGCCCGTTCCTGCTCAATGGACATATTCTGATAGTGAATCCAGCGCCAGCCGTGGCTGACCACGTCATAGTTCGCCGCCTTAATCGCCGAAACCACATCGGGATGACGCGCCAGCGCCATAGCGACGCCAAATACGGTCAGGGGCAATCCGCGCTTGCTGAACTCCCGATGAATGCGCCAGAAACCGGCGCGGCTGCCATATTCATATAACGAGTCCATCGACATGTGGCGATCGGGGTAACTGGCGGCGCCAATAATATCGGACAGGAATTGTTCGGAACCGGCATCGCCATGCAGCACGTGGTTTTCCGACCCCTCTTCATAGTTCAGCACAAACTGCACGGCTATCCGCGCGTTTTGCGGCCACCGCGCATGCGGCGGATGCTCGCCGTAGCCGCGCAGGTCGCGAGGATAATCATCTGCCAAAAATACCATCGCCTACTCCTTCAATTTAAAATGGGTTTAGCGCCTGAAATTTGCCGCTTAACGCCTTGGGTTCCGGAAATGCCAGATCGCCCTGTTTGCTGGTGGACAGCCCTAACGCCACCAGCGACTCAACCATTTTGACCGCCGCGCTGACGCCATCGATGACCGGCACCCGCAGCTCATGGGTCAGTTCCTGCGCCAGCGTCGCCATTCCGCCGCAGCCCAGTACGATAGCCCCGCAACCATCTTCTTTCAGCGCCTGGATACAGCGCGCGCGCACCTTCTCCTGCGCCATGCCACTGCCGTCTTCCAGCGCCAGCACCGGTAAATCAATGGCGTGCAGAGCGGTGCAGTGGTGCTGAAAGCCATATTGATGCAACAAATGGCGCGCAATAATTAAGGTTCGCGGTAGCGTGGTCACGATAGAAAACCGGGTGGCGACCAGCGTTGCCATATGCATCGCCGCTTCCGCAATCCCCACCACCGGCCCTTGCGCCAGTTCACGCGCCGCCAGCAGGCCGGGATCGCCAAAACAGGCAATCACATGGCCATCCACGCCCTGGCGACGGCCAACGGCAATCTGCTCCAGCACGCCGACGGCGGCAATGGCTTCGTCAAAGTGTCCCTCTATTGACGGCACGCCCTCGCGAGGACAGACCGCCAGAATCTCGGTTCCCGGTGCGGCGACCGCTCTGGCTGCGGCGCCAATGGTTTCTGTCATCCCGGGACTGGTATTGGGATTAATAACTTGTATACAAACAGGCGGCATTATTGTTCCTTATAGGCGGCGAACAGCCGGGCAAAATCAGGTAAGGTGACACCAGATCGCTCAAAGCAAAGGCTGGCGACGATATGCTCAAAATGGTGCGTTAACGCGTCGCTCAGAGGCTGTAGCGCTTTGTCGCGCAGCAGTTGAATAAGCTGTTCATGATCGTCACAGCGACAGCCCTGACGCCACGGCGATCCCCATGCCGCAATCACTAATGAAGAGCGCTGGCTCAGACGGGTCACCATCTCAGTGAGCACCTGATTGCCGGAAATCGCCTGCATCTGAATATGGAACTCTGCGGAGTAGCGGATCGCCGCCGGGCCATCATAATTTTCGTGCGCCCGCTGCTCCTGACGGGTAATCGCTTCCAGCGCGGCGAGGTGCGGCGGCTGGCAGCGGGCCAGCACATCCGGCAAATTGGCCACTTCCAGCAGCGCCCGGGTACGAAAAATCTCCTGCGCCTCTTCAACAGTCGGACTGGCCACCTGTGCACCACGTTTGGGCGTTAACGTGACCATTTGCACAGTCGCGAGTCGTTGCAGCACCTTTCTGATCCCGGTGCGGCTCACGCCAAACACCTCTGCCAGCGCCTCTTCGGGCAGTTTGCTTCCCGGCGGCAACTGATGTTCGACAATCGCGGTCATCAACGCCTGATAGATTGATTCGTCTTTGTCATGCAGAGCTGGCGCGGTCTGCAGACGATGTTGATTACTCATTAACCACTCCGGTTTTAATCATTCGAACGCCAAATCGTATACATATAACGAAATTATTGCATACAAGATTATCTTTTTTGGTCTGATTCCTGCAACCGCCTCAGCGATCCATCTAACAGGGTTTTCATTGACAGGAGCAGGTTTCATGCCAAACACACACAATACCCATCAGGTTAAGGCCGCTGATCCCCACGCCGGCTACAGCCCACGCCTTAGCAATGAGGATCTGGCGCCGACGCGCGACCAGAACTGGAGCTGGTACAACATTTTCTCTTTCTGGATGTCCGATGTGCACAGCATGGGCGGATACGTGGTCGCCGCAAGCTTCTTTACTCTCGGACTGGCGAGCTGGCAGGTGCTACTGTGCCTGCTGGTGGGGATTTGTATTGTCCAGTTATGCGCGAATCTGGTGGCGAAGCCCAGCCAGATGGCCGGCGTCCCCTACGCCGTTATCTGTCGTCAGGCATTTGGCGTCTTCGGGGCCAATATTCCGGCGGTGATCCGCGGCCTGATCGCTTTTGCGTGGTACGGCATTCAGACTTACCTCGCCGCTAACGCGCTGATGCTGGTACTGCTGAAATTCTGGCCGTCGCTGTCGACGCTGACCGAAGCCAGTTTCCTTGGCCTGTCGCATCTGGGCTGGCTCTGCTTCGCCACCATGTGGCTACTGCAGGCGATGGTGTTCTGGCATGGGATGAACGCCATTAAGCGCTTTATTGATATTGCCGGTCCGGCGGTATACGTGGTGATGCTGGCGTTAGCAGGCTGGATTGTATACAAAACCGGTTTAGACGGGATCTCCTTTACCCTTGCCAGTAAATCGCTGAGCGCCGGGGAACAAACCTGGCAGATGATCACCGCCACCGCGCTGGTGGTCTCCTACTTCTCCGGTCCGCTGCTCAACTTTGGCGATTTCGCGCGCTACGGTAAAAGCATGGGCGAGATTCGCCGCGGCAACCGCTGGGGCCTGCCATTTAACTTCCTGCTGTTCTCTGTGGTTACCGTGGTGATTGTCTCCGGTACCCAGTCGCTGTTTGGCCGCATGATTACCGACCCGATTGAGACGGTAAGCCGCGTCGGCAACGATCTGGCGGTGGCGATTGGCCTGCTGACCATGATCACCGCCACCATTGGTATCAATATCGTGGCGAACTTTGTCTCCCCGGCATTCGATTTTTCTAACTGCTCGCCGCAGAAAATCAGCTTCCGCACCGGGGGAATGATCGCCGCCGTCGGTTCAATCCTGCTGACGCCGTGGAACCTGTTTAACTCGCCGGAGCTTATCCACTACACCCTTGATGTGCTGGGCGCCTTTATCGGCCCGCTGTTCGGCATCCTGATTGTTGACTTCTATTTAATTAAACGCGGGCAGGTGTCGGTCAACGATTTGTTCGACGACACGCCAAAAGGCCAATACTGGTACCGCAACGGCGTTAACCCGAAAGCCATCGCCGCGCTGGTGCCCTCCGTCGCCATCGGCCTGATCATCAGTTTTATTCCGGCCCTGCATGAGGTAGCGAACTTTAGCTGGTTTATCGGCGTACTGCTGAGCGGCGCGGCCTATCGCTGGATTGCCCGCGACGAACGCGTCGGCGCCGCAGCCAGATTCAGCGCCATTGCCCAGAAAGAGTGATGACTCTCCACCGCCGCGGCCCCTGTCGCGGCGATTCGCCGCCCACGCAAACTGGCATCAATTTTGCCTGACTCATCTATCCTTTTGCTAACCCACAAGGCAGCTATGATGATTAACTACGAGACCGCAATTCGCGGCGCATTTTTTGATATCGCCGCGGTTGCCGATAGCGCCGATGATATTGCCCGCCATGCGCGCTATCTGGAAGACGGGATATTGTTTCTTCGGGATGGGCGCATTGAGGCGCTGCTGCCGTGGCAGGCGGGTGAACAGCACCTGCGGCCGCAGGAAGGCTACCGCGATCTGCGCGGTAAACTGTTGCTACCCGGCTTTGTCGATGCGCACGTACACTACCCGCAAACCGAGATGATTGGCGCGTTTGGCGAACAGTTGCTGGAGTGGCTCACCACTTATACCTTTCCGGTGGAGAGCCAGTTTGCCAATGCCGACTATGCCGCGGAGATCGCCCAATTTTTCGTTAACCAGCTGCTGAGCCACGGCACCACCACCGCGCTGGTATTTTGCACCGTGCATCCTGAATCGGTGGATGCGCTGTTTAACGAAGCGCTGCGGCTGAATATGCGCCTGCTCGCCGGGAAAGTGATGATGGACCGCCACGCGCCGGACTATCTTAGCGAAAGCGCGGAGCAAAGTTACCAACAAACCCGAGAGCTTATTGCGCGCTGGCACCGGAGGGGCCGCCTCGGCTACGCTATTACGCCACGCTTCGCGCCGACCTCGACGCCTGAGCTGCTGGCGGCGGTGCAACAATTGCGGGAAGAGTTTCCTGATACCTGGCTGCATACGCATCTGAGCGAAAACCTCAATGAAGTGGCATGGGTAAAAAGCCTGTGGCCAGAGCATGAGCATTATCTTGATGTCTATCACCACTATCGTCTCACCGGCGAACGCAGCGTGTTTGCCCACGGTATTCATCTTGCGGATGCCGAGTGGCAATGTCTGCACGAAACCGGTTCAGCGCTAGCCTTTTGCCCGACGTCAAACCTGTTTCTCGGCAGCGGGCTGTTTCGTTTACCGACCTGCTGGCAGAAAAAGGTACGTATGGGCATTGGCAGCGATGTCGGGGCTGGCACAACGTTCAGTATGCTGCGTACTCTGGGCGAGGCTTACAAAGTTGGCCAGTTGCAAAGCTATCGTCTGCGCGCCAGCGAAGCGTTTTACCATGCCACCCTCGGCGGCGCGCATGCTCTGCGTCTTGATGAGAAAATTGGTAATTTTCAGCCGGGCAAAGAGGCCGATTTTGTGGTTATTGACCGGGCGGTCACGCCGCTGCAGCGCTTACGCAGCGAACGGTGCAACGATATCTACGAGCAGTTGTTCGTCCTGATGACCCTGGGAGATGAACGAAATATCAGCGAGACATGGGTGAACGGCGAACGCGTATGGGGAGATGCGGCTGCGGAGTAACACTTTTTCCGGGAGCATCGCGGTGCTCTGACGGTGCAGTGTCCGGCTGGCTGAGCGGTTCTGTTAATCGGTGGTTCTGGCGAAAATGGCGCATTTTTCATTTTCGCCCATTCAGATTCCGTGGCCTGTTCCGTTCACTATAAATACGCGGATATTCGTTATATCCACAGCGTGTGAACGGGCAGGGGGACGTTTCGCCCGTCCCCCTGCACCCCCGGCATTGCGCTGAAAACCTGCCGCTCCGCGGTCCGCTCCACTCCGGCTTCATCTGGCGGACCGGGCGGGACTCGACGCTACTCGTCCCATCCCTGGGACTCGCCCTTCCAGGGCCAGCGCAAGCGCTGTTCAAAATTGCTCCCGGCAATTTTGTCCCTGTCTCGACCCGCCCTCTGGCCGCCGTCCTGGCGGCCAGTCCTGGATGCGCGCCTGCGTTCTCGCCAGGTTTCCTTGATGCGCCCAACCCCCATGCGGTGAGTCCGTTATTCGTCAGGGGCTTTTCAGAGGCTGAAAATCATAAAAAAGTTATATCCTTTATATTTCAGCCCGTATCAGCTCAGTAACCGAATCAGATTTTCGTTTAAACCACCGATAATGCGATTGCCACAGGCAAATAAAACAGAAAACAACACCGATGATTTGCTTAAGTGCACGGCATTACTGGGGGACTGAAATCAGCTGCCGCGATAGGTTGACCAACCGCCAGGAGCAATTAAAAACGGCAAATGATAGTGATCGCCTGCCGCCTCACGAATAGCAAAATCAATCTGCGCATTCAGATATAGCGTATCGCGCCCGCTGGCGGCAAACCACTCGCCAATCTCCGCCGTCAGCCGGTAGCGCCCTGTCGCCAGCGACCCACCGCTCAGTTCACCAATACGACCATTATCATCAGTAATACCGCTGGCTATCCGCGCCCCTTCCCGTTCCAGCACAACTTTCACCCCCTGTGCCGGCAGGCCCGTGGAGATATCCAGAATATGGGTGCTTAACGTACTCATTCGCCAATGACTCCTTGCAGTCTTAATAAGGTGATTTCGCGCAACTGCGCTAACGCTTCCTGTACCTCTTCGCTATCACTGTTATGCAAACGCCGCGACAGCGCCTGTAAAATCGCCTCCCCGCTGCGCCCTTTCGCGCGAATCAAAAATACCCGCCCGAATCGGGCTTCATAGCGGGCGTTACCCGCCAGAAGCGCCTGCGTCAGGCGGGCGTCGCGGTCATCAACGTCCCCCTGCTCCTGACGCGATAACGCCGCGTGCGCCTGTTGCCCGACGGGTTTCTCGCCGATACGCGGATGCGCGCTCAGCGCCTGAGTTAACTCCGCTTCGCCCCACTCAGCCATCAGCTGCCGCGCGGCGGTGAGCAACTCGTGGCGGTTACGCCAGGGACGGCCGTCAACCAGCGCCGCCGTCCAGCCGGGAACGGCAACGCAGGGCGCCAGCAGTGAGGCCGCTTCTTCCCCGCTAAGCTGGTTAAAGTGATTCAGCGCGATCATCGTTGCTCCTTGTTGTCGCCCCCACGGCCTGTTTCTCTTGCGGAATAATCAGGTTCAGCACAATGGCCACCAGACCGCCGCTGGTCGCCGCGGAACCGAACAGGTTACCCACAATCGACGGAAAATGGGACAGCGACGCGGGAACGGCCTCAATCCCCAGACCAAACCCAAAGGCCAGGCCGACAATCAGCATATCGCGGCGGGTCAATGGATTCTGGGTAATGATGCGGATCCCCGCCGCGACGACGCAGCCAAACATCACCATCGTCGCGCCGCCGAGCACCGGGGCCGGGATCTGGCGCAGAACATCGCCAAACGGCGGAAACAGGCCGAGCAGAATCAAAATTACGCCGATATAACGTCCGACATAGCGGCTGGCGACACCAGTCATCTGAATCACGCCGTTATTTTGCGCAAAAGTAGTATTAGGGAACGCGCACAGCATCGCTGCCACCATACAGCTGATCCCGTCGGCAAGAATACCGCCTTTCAGTCGCGAACGAAAAGCGCCGTCATCAATAGACTGCTTAGAGATAAGGCAGTTGGCAGTTAAGTCGCCGACTGCTTCAAGAATGCAGACCAGCGACACCAGCGCAACGGGTAAAAAGATGGCGCTGTTAAACTGAAAACCAAACGGAAACAGTTGCGGCATACGGAACCAGACATCGCCAATACCTTTAAGCTGAAATGTGCCGCTAAGCGCCGCCGCCAGGCAGCCCACGGCGATCCCCACCACCACCGAAGAGAGACGCAGCCAGCGGTTTTTCGCGCAACTCAGCAAAACAATCGTCCCCAGCGTGGCCGCTCCGAGGGCGATATTGCCCATACTGGCGAACGCTTTTGTCTGTTCACCGCCGCACCAGTTAATCACGCTGACTTTAATCAGGCTCATACCGATCAGCGCAATCACGCTGCCGGTAATAATTGGCGTAAAAATCCGCTTCAGCGGCTCAATAAAGCGGCTGACAACGCAGGGAACCAACGCGGCAACGAAATTCACGCCAAACAGCATAGCCATAATATCCTGCGGCGTTCCCCCCTGCCCCTTGACCCACATCCCCCCCGCAATCGCCACACCGAGAAACGCGAAGCTGGTGCCCTGCATACAGATCATCCCGGCGCCGATTCCCCAGACCCGGTTAGATTGTAAAAAGGTGCCAATACCGGATGCCAGCAGAGACATACTGATTAACCAGGGCAGCCACTCCCCCAGCCCCAGAGAGGTGCCGATAATCAACGGCGGCGTGATGATACCCACCAGCCCGGCCAGCACGTGCTGTAAGGCGCTAAAAAATGCCGGAAGCGGCAGAATCCGCTGATCCAGGCCATACAGTAAGCCACCGTTCTTTTCATCTGACATGGTCGTTCCACCCTGTTACCAATAAGCGTACTGTGTCGGGTGCACAAAACAGGCCAAAATCGCTCACATCTGAGCAACATTTGCTTCTTTTTTATATTTTTCAACCAAATAGAATGTTTCCGCGCCGCCCCATCGTCCACCAGGCGGCCATAACGCCAGTGAAACATTAGATTCTTAATGGCCAGTAAAGAAATTATTGATTCATAAAAAGGCAATAAAAACGCTTTTATGCACCAATTTAAAGCATCCGCACCGTTACCGAAAGCACCAGCCCGTGAAATGCGCGCCTGTGACATTGTGGTACGCAAATTGCTCAAGCCTGTAACGACGTATGTAAAGGAGAAGTAAATGAAAGCATTAGTTATCGGCGGCGGAATTGGCGGCCTGAGCGCGGCGGTTGCATTGAAAAACGCAGGTATCGACTGCGACGTTTTTGAGGCAGTAAAAGAAATTAAGCCGGTCGGCGCGGCGATCTCCATCTGGCCTAATGGCGTTAAGTGTATGAAACATTTAGGCATGGGCGATATTATTGAGAGCTACGGCGGCCCGATGCATTTTCTGGCTTACAAGGATTATCAGCGAGGGGAGATCCTTACTCAATTCAGCCTCTCCCCTCTGGTGGCGCGAACCGGGGGCCGCCCCTGCCCGGTTTCCCGCGCCGAATTACAACGTGAAATGCTCAATTTCTGGGGACGCGATAGCGTGCAGTTTGGTAAACGCGTCACCCGCTGCGAAGAAAATGCTGACGGCGTTCGCGTCTGGTTTACCGATGGTTCAACGGCGCAGGGGGATTTTCTGATTGCCGCCGACGGTAGCCATTCGGCGCTGCGTCCGTATGTGCTCGGCTATACCCCCGAGCGCCGCTATGCAGGCTACGTGAACTGGAACGGTCTGGTGGAAATTGATGAAGCGATTGCCCCCGGCAATCAATGGACCACCTTTGTCGGTGAGGGGAAACGCGTCTCGCTGATGCCGGTTTCCAGTGGACGATTTTACTTTTTCTTTGATGTTCCGCTACCGGCGGGGCTTGCCGAGGATCGCAGCACCCTGCGGGCGGATCTTAGCCGTTACTTCAGCGGTTGGGCGCCCCAGGTGCAGAAACTGATTGCCTCCCTTGACCCGCAAACCACCAACCGGATTGAAATCCATGATATCGAGCCGTTTGATAAGCTGGTGCGCGGCAAGGTGGCGCTGCTGGGCGACGCCGGGCACAGCACCACGCCGGATATCGGCCAGGGCGGCTGCGCGGCGATGGAAGATGCGGTGGTACTGGGAGATCTGTTCCGCCAGAGCCACGACATTGCCAATGTGTTGCAGCAGTACAACGTACTGCGCTGTGACCGGGTTCGCGATCTGGTGCTGAAGGCACGTAAACGTTGTGATGTAACGCACGGTAAGGATATGGCGCTGACCGAAGCCTGGTATCAGGAGCTGAAAACCGAGACCGGGGAGCGAATTATCAACGGCCTGTGCGAAACCATTCAGGGCGGTCCGCTGGGGTAAGCGTTGTAAGTCCGCCGGTTAAGTACGAGTACGGTGTTACTCGCTCTCCCTCGCAGCGAGAGTCGGGGCGAAGGCATCACGCCTGAAAACGGTGTTACGATCGCTCCATCGCCCCGGCCTGCATCTCCTCAATAACCACCGTCAGTTTCTGGATGGCCATTTGCGCCGGGCGGGAAAGCTGACGCGAGGGGGCGGTGCATAAGGCCAGGGTCAACGGCCGCAGCAGCGTATTACGCAGCGGGACAAACGCCAGTTGCCCGCTTTTTACCTCATCGAAAACGTCCAGGCGACTGAGGATCGTCACGCCACTGCCTTTAAGCACCAGCGATTTTATCAGCCGGATATCGTTGCAGTTGATGCTGTTCGCCGGAGAAAAATCGTAGTGGCGATAGAGCATCGCCACGCGTTCGTGCACAATCAGCGGCGCGCCGGGGACGATATGTCGTGCTTCACTCAACTCCCCCAATGACAGCCTCGCGCTCTGTGCCAGAGGATGGGCAGGCGACATGATCACGCCCATCGCCAGTTCAGCAAAAGCCAGCACGCTCAGCCCCGCCTGGCCTTCCGGATCAAGAATCAAACCAAAATCGAGATCCGCCTGGCGCACCTTCTGGCTGACCGTGTGACTATCCGCCACCTGCAGATTCAGCTCCAGCCACGGCCAGTGGGCAATAATATCCGCCAGCGCGGTGGCAAAGCATCCCTCCGCCAGCGCCTGAACCATCCCGACGCTGACGGTGCCCCGCTTAAGCCCCTGAAGCTCATCAAACTTTTGTCGCGTCAGACGGAACTCCTTTTGCCAGCGCAACAGATTATCGTATAGCAGTTCCCCGGCGGTCGTCATACGCAACCCTTCCGGCAGGCGCTCAAACAGCGCGGTGCCAAATGCGTCTTCCGCCTGCAAAATTTGCCGGTTAATGGCCGAAGCGGAAATGTGCAGTTTTTCCGCCGCTCGCCGCAGACTCCCGCAGCGGGCCACTTCGGCAAAGTAGATAGCAAAACGCGAAAATGGGCTCATCTTTTACCTGTTCTCTTTTTTGCAACGGATTGCTGAATTAATGCTGATGGATGTCAACACCCTAATATGGCAACAATAAACTCACAACAATTAAACAAATGTTTTTGTGAGCAGGAAGAGAAGCCATGAACAGACAGCACCCCACGCCCCCCGCCCATTGCACTTTTGATCCTGAGGACTGGCTACGGCTGGCAAAATGCTGGCACCCGGTGGCCCGCGCCTGCGATGTCGGGCCTGCGCCAGTGAAGGCCACGCTGCTTGATGAGCAGTTGGTTATTTATCGCATTAAAGATCAGGTGGTTGTCGCTCGCGATGTTTGCCCTCATCGTGGCGTGCCGCTGACGCTGGGATTTCACGATGAAGAAGGGATCGTCTGTCCCTATCACGGTCTGCGCTTCGGCGAAGGAGGCCGCTGTAATCGCATCCCTTCCAGCCCCAATCAGCCAGTGCCGGCAAAGCTCAATCTCACCAGTTTTGCGGTGGAAGAGCGTTATGGCCTGATCTGGACCTGCCTGGCGTTCGACCCGGACAATCCAATGCCGCTGCCGGTGATGCCGCACTGGCACGACGATGGCTTTCAGCAAATCAACTGTCCGGCATTTGACGTCAACGGTTTTGCCGGTCGCCAGGTCGAGGGATTCCTCGATGTCGCCCATTTTGCATGGATCCATACCGATACCTTCGCCGACCCGGATAACCAGGTCGTACCGGACTACAATCCGCAGGAGACCGAATTTGGTTTTATTGCCGATTACTGGAGTTCCGTCGGCAACTATCCTGCCAGTGCCGGATTTCGTGCGCCTGAGGGCTTTCAGTGGCTGCGCCATTTCGAAATGCATCTGCCGTTTACCGCCACCCTGACGATTCATTTTCCCGGTGACGCCAGGCTGGTGCTTATGAACGCCGCCTCGCCGGTTTCATCGCGGGTAACCCGGATGTTCGCGCCTATCGCGCGCAATTTCGACCTCCACGTACCGGTGGAAGAGGTTCACGCGTTTAATCTGCGCGTTTTTGAGGAAGATCGCCTGATGGTGGAGACTCAGCGTCCGGAAAGATTACCGCTGGATTTAACACTCGAAGCGCATATTCCCGCCGATCGCAGCTCCATCGCCTATCGACGCGGGCTGAAGAAAATGGGCTTCGGCGACTTTTTCCTCGTGTAAGTGGAGAAAATAATGAGTGATGTAATCGAGGTTATCGTTGACGGCCTCTGGCGCCAGGGGAGCCAGAGCCTCGCCGTCCGGCTGGTGGCGCAGAGCGGCCAGCCGCTTCCGGCGTGGCAGCCCGGCGCGCACATTGATGTTCACCTGCCCTGCGGGATGATTCGCCAGTATTCGCTCACCGGTCCTGAGACTGTTGACGATGGCTACCTGATTTGCGTGGCGCTGGAGAACGCCTCTCGCGGCGGCTCTCGTTACATTCACCAGCAGTTACGTCCCGGCCAGACGCTGCTGATTTCTCGCCCGCGAAATCTGTTTCCTTTATGCCCTGCGCAACGGGTGACGCTGCTGGCCGCCGGGATCGGTATTACGCCGCTGTATGCGATGGCGCTCAAACTGGACGCGCAAGGGGTGCCTTTTACGCTGCACTATTATCTGAAAAGCCGCGCACAGGGGGCCTTTGTGCGCGAACTGCAGCAACGTTTCAGCGCCGACAGGGTAATCATTCACTGCTCCAGCGACGGGGACAGCGCACGGCATAATCTGGCCCCGGCGCTGATTGATGCGGATAGCGGACAGGCTCTTTATCTCTGCGGGCCGACGGGATTTATGGCCACCGCGCGCCAGGTCGCGCTGGATAAAGGTTGGCCAGAAAGCCAAATCCATAGTGAAGCATTTCAGCCCACCGCCACGGCGTCCACGGCGCAGGAGGGGGACGCCTTTATCGTGACCCTTGCTTCGTCGGGCGAACAGTGGCCAGTGCCTGCAGACAAAACCATTGCTCAGGTACTACAGGAGAATGGCGTCGCGGTTCCGCTCTCCTGCGAAATGGGGATTTGCGGTGCCTGCCTGACGCCGGTCATCGAAGGGATTGTCGACCATCGCGATACCGTGCAGTCAGAGGCGGAAAAATCCGCCAGCGCGCAGCAGATTGCCCTGTGTTGTTCCCGCAGTCGATCGGCGACTTTATGCATTGATTTATGACGACGGCCTTAGCCAACGAAAAGTCATGCCTCGCCCGTAACGTCGATATCCTTCGCTCCGCTCTCCGGTCAGACGGGCTGGCGACATTGACGTTCCGCCGTTCTCGCCGACGGGCGATCGCCAGGGTTACGTTGACAAACTACCGGTAAAATCCGCGGCGCTGAGGAGCAGAGCGTCTTGCGTTATCGGGCGCCGGGCATGATATGCCGCCCGGTTTGCCGCATGCCCTACCGCAGCGCGGCCCGGAACGGGCCGCATCATTGTGTCATTGCCAGTAGGCATCGTCCGCCTTTGGCCTATCCTGGCGCTGGCAGATTTCTATCAGTTGCTCCGCCATCCAGCGGTGACATTTTTCCTGTCCCGCCGTTTCATGCCATGAGAGGTAACAGGTTCGATTGTTCATGTCTAAAGGCAGCGGCAGCAGTTCCAGCGCAAATTGCCCGGCAAATTCTTTGGCCAGCCACTCCGGGGCGATAGCCACCATGTCGGTTCGCGAGACAATATTCAGCACGCTCACCATGGCGTTACCGTGAAAAGCGATGCAGGCCTGTTGTTCCGCGGAGCTATACCAGGGATAGCTAAAAGAAGCATAGCGATCCAGTGCCACCGCGGCATGCTGCTCTTGATAAATACCCTGTTCAGTCAACGGCGCTGCGATGCGCGGATGCTTGCGCCGGGCAACTAATACCATCTCATCGTTAAACAACGGAACGCTGGTAAATTCCGGGTGATTAAATTTGTTGTAGTCGATAACAAACTCAACTTCCTGGTAGCGCAACTGGTTGATAACCTGCTGACTCAGTGAAGATTTAAATGTTAATTTGACCCGCGGCGCTGTCTGGCTAATTTTATTGAATATCAACGGGGTCAAAGCGTTATCCAGAGGGCTACAAACGCAAAGATTATAAATATGCTCATAGTCCTGCGGATCAAAAAGCGTATCCGGCAACTCGTTTTGCACCAGCTGTAGCGCGCGACGAACCGAACTGCAAAGCTGAAAAGCGCGATCTGTGGGTTTGATCCCTCGGCCATTGCGGACAAACAGCTCATCCTTAAACAACTTTTTCAGGCGGGAAACCGCGCTGCTGACCGCGGGTTGCGACATTCCCAGCACATGCGCAGCTTTGGTTAAGCTTTGTTCCCGCATCACAATATCAAAGATAGTCAGAAGATTAAGATCCACTTTCCGCAATACGGGTTGCAGATCTTTCGGTTCTGCGGTTGGTTTAAATATTATATTGTCGTTCATGTTGGCAACTCCACCAGCACATTAATCAGCGATTCTGCTTCGTAACACTGAGACCTTTTGCCAAAGAAAAAAGATGGGCAGATAAATCACCATCGGCAACAGTAGCCATGTGTTATCTGTTTCCAGCAGCACGCTTAAATGTATGAAACTTATTAGCAAAATAGAAAAAAGCAAAACAATATGCAGTGTATTGTGTTTCCTGGAAAAAATGGCGTAACGATACAGCATTATATTTCCCTTCGTTCACTCCTGGAACGAGTTATAATACCACACAAAAAACAATGAAATTTCTGAAAAACACGCGAATTAATCCTAATAAGTAAATTCTTACTGCAATATCAAGGAAGGCGACAGCAACCTGGATTATGGCAAGTACAAATCCATCGCCAACAATATACAGGCGATGATATAAATAAGAGGCGCACCAACCGCAGTCAGCCCGCCGATATAAACAAAACGTTGCCAGAAGATAACCAAAAGTACGCTTTATCTTACCGCCAATCCACGGACGTCTTGCCAGACCTGTTTTTACCTCGTATTTTGGCACTTCCTTTGCCCATCAGGGCGTTCATCGCTTGCGTTAACGAGGAATAATGGAACGCTTATTTGTCTACGGTACGCTCCGCCCGGGCCAGTGTAATGCTCATATTCTGGAAGATATAGGTGGAGAATGGTTGCCAGGTTATGTGACCGGCACGTTTTATGAACGCGGCTGGGGGGCGGCGGCGGATTTTCCGGGAGTCGTTCTTGATAAAAACGGCGCGCGTATTTCGGGTTATCTGTTCCTGTCCGCGCACCTTACCGCGCACTGGCCCATGCTGGATGAATTTGAAGATGGCTACGATCGCGTTGCCACTGAAGTGACCCTCGATGAGGGTCAGCAGGTGACCGCGTGGATCTATCAGCTACAGCCGAAAAATAATCCGTAAATATGTCTACCCCGCATCACGTAAAGCTGCGGGGCGTTATCCATTTCACAGTTACTCGTCGCGCCAGCCCATTGCCGGTGCGACATGTTGCAGAATGGACTCAATCACATGGATATTATAATCCACCCCCAACTGATTCGGTACGGTGAGCAATAACGTATCCGCTTCGGCAATCGCTTCATCCTGTTTCAACTGTGCGATCAGCTTATCCGGCTCTGCGGCATAGCTGCGCCCAAAAATCGCTCTTGTATTTTGATCAAGGAAACCAACCGAATCGCTACTCTCGCCGCCTGAGCCGAAATACATGCGATCGCGATCGTCCATCAGGGCAAAAATGCTGCGGCTGACCGAAACGCGAGGCGTACGCGTGTGTCCAGCCGCCGCCCAGGCCTCGCGATAAGCCCGGATCTGTTTTGCCTGCTGAATATGAAAAGGCTCGCCGGTTTCATCATCTTTCAGCGTCGAACTTTGCAGATTCATCCCCAGTCTCGCCGCCCATATTGCCGTGGCGTTCGAACCGGCTCCCCACCAGATACGCTCGCGCAAACCTTCTGAATAGGGTTCGGGGCGCAACAGGCCCGGCGGGTTAGGGAACATCGGCTGCGGATTAGGCTTCGCAAAACCCTTCCCTCGCAGGGCGTCAAGCAGGACTTCAGTATGGCGGCGCGCCATATCAGACGCGTTTTCCCCTTCCGCGGGGACGTAACCAAAATAGCGCCAGCCATCCACCACCTGCTCCGGCGAGCCACGGCTGATCCCCAACTGTAAACGCCCGCCGGAGATTAAATCCGCCGCGCCCGCATCTTCGACCATATACAGCGGATTTTCATAGCGCATATCAATAACGCCCGTACCCATTTCAATACGCCGTGTTTTCGCCCCTATCGCGGCCAGCAAAGGAAATGGAGAACTGAGCTGACGGGCAAAATGATGCACCCGAAAATAAGCGCCATCCGCGCCCAATTCTTCAGCGGCGACGGCCAGATCGATGGATTGCAATAGCGCATCCGCGGCGGAACGCGTTGCGGAGTGCGGCGACGGTGTCCAGTGGCCAAATGACAAAAAACCGATTTTTTTCATAACGTAGGTATACTCTAAATAATTAGAGTTGCAGGAAGGCGGCAAGAGAGCAAATCCCCAGGAACATAGATAGCTATGTGACTGGGGTGAGCGAGCGCAGCCAACACACATGCAACTTGAAGTATGACGAGTATATCCTGATTTTCAGGGGAAAGCCGGGGAACAACACCGCACCCAGGCCTTTTATATACAGCGGGTATAACGAATTCCACCGTATTTATCGTGAGCGGAACAGACCACTGACAAAAACACACATACGCTTTTTCGCCAGCCGGAAGCAGAGCGCCATATGGGCAAACACCCCGCGTAACAATCTCAACACGCTGCTTAACTGATCCTCATTCTATTTTTGTCGGATTATTCGCTTACTCTACGCATTATCTGCGGAGAATAAATACGGTTTGTTTAACCGAATAGATCAAATATATTGTTGAAGTCAGTGATTAACGCGTAAATAATCCCCGCATTATCCTGGTGGAAAAAGGGATACGCTATCAATTACGCAGTAAGCCGCTTTTTTCTGCTATCCTAAACGGCGCTACCGGACAGAATGAAAAGGGAGTTTTTAGTATGATCAGCGCGCTATATGCGGTTTTAGGTGCGTTATTGCTCATTAAGTTTTCTTATGATGTCGTGCGCTTGCGAATGCAATATCACGTCAGCTACGGCGATGGCGGTTTCAGCGAACTGCAGGTGGCTATCCGTGTACACGGGAACGCGGTTGAATATGTCCCCATCGGTCTGGTTCTGCTGCTGTTTATGGAAATGAACGGCGCACAGACCTGGATGATTCATCTCTGCGGTATTTTACTGATCGCCGGGCGTCTGATGCACGCTTATGGATTTCATCATCGTCTTTATCGCTGGCGTCGCTCCGGTATGAGCGCGACCTGGTGTTCGTTATTGCTGATGGTCATCGCGAATATCTGGTATATGCCCTGGGAGTTGGTTTTCTCCGTCCGTTAGCGCACAATACGCCGTTTTCGATTTTTCGGGTTTAAGGTTATGTCTCATCGCGATACGCTCTTTTCCGCGCCGATTGCCAGTCTCGGCGACTGGACCTTTGATGAACGGGTTGCTGAAGTCTTCCCGGATATGATTCAGCGCTCTGTTCCCGGCTATTCCAATATTATTTCGATGATCGGCATGCTGGCTGAGCGTTTCGTTCAGCCGGATACCCAGGTCTACGATCTTGGCTGTTCGCTTGGCGCGGCGACGCTGTCCATCCGCCGCAATATTGCGCATTCCGGGTGCAAAATTATCGCCATTGATAACTCTCCGGCGATGATTGAACGCTGCCGTCTCCATATTGACGCCTATAAAGCGCCGACGCCGGTCGAGGTGATCGAAGGCGATATTCGTCACGTCGCCATAACAAACGCCTCACTGGTGGTACTCAATTTCACGATTCAATTTCTTGAGCCGGGCGAACGCCAGGCCATTCTTGATAAAGTTTATCAGGGGCTGAACCCTGGCGGCGCGCTGGTGCTGTCGGAAAAATTCAGTTTTGAAGATGATAACGTCGGCGAACTGCTCTTCAACATGCATCATGATTTCAAACGCGCCAACGGCTACAGCGAACTGGAAATCAGCCAGAAACGCAGCATGCTGGAAAACGTGATGCTGACCGACTCCGTGGAAACCCATAAAGCGCGTCTGCGCAAAGCCGGTTTCGAACATGCCGAACTCTGGTTCCAGTGCTTTAACTTCGGATCGTTAATTGCCGTCAAATCCGGAGAACAGGGATGATTGACTTCAGTAATTTTTATCAATTGATTGCCAAAGGTCCCCTCTCGCACTGGCTGGAGACCCTTCCCGCGCAGGTAGCCGCCTGGCAACGTGACGCGCTGCACGGGAAATATCGTGAATGGGAACGCGCCGTCGAATTTTTGCCTGAATTTGCGCCCTGGCGTCTGGATTTATTGCACAGCGTTACCGCCGAGAGCGAAACGCCGCTCGGCGACGGCCAGCGTCTGCGCATTGAAAATCTGCTGAAAAATCTGATGCCCTGGCGTAAAGGGCCCTATTCCCTCTACGGCGTGCATATTGATACCGAGTGGCGTTCTGACTGGAAGTGGGAGCGCGTGCTACCGCATCTTTCCGATCTTACCGGGCGTACCATCCTTGACGTCGGTTGCGGCAGCGGATATCACATGTGGCGAATGATCGGCGCTGGCGCCCGGCTGGCGGTCGGTATCGACCCGACGCAACTGTTCCTCTGCCAGTTTGAAGCGGTGCGTAAGCTGCTGGGCAACGACCCGCGCGCACATCTGTTGCCGCTGGGGATTGAGCAACTTCCGGCGCTGAATGCCTTTGATACCGTGTTTTCGATGGGGGTGCTGTACCATCGCCGTTCCCCGCTCGATCATCTGTGGCAGCTAAAAGATCAGCTGGTTCCCGGCGGCGAGCTGGTGTTGGAGACGCTGGTGGTGGAAGGCGACGAAAATCGCGTTCTGGTGCCGGGCGACCGCTATGCGCAAATGCGTAACGTCTACTTTATTCCTTCTGCGAACGCCTTAAAACAGTGGCTGGAGAAGTGCGGGTTTATTGACGTGCGAATTGTTGATGCGTGCATAACCACCACTGATGAACAGCGCCGCACCCCGTGGATGACTACCGAATCGCTGGCCGACTTCCTTGACCCGAACGATAGCAGCAAAACCCTTGAAGGTTATCCCGCCCCGCTGCGGGCCGTGCTCATTGCAACAAAGCCGGAAACCCAGCAATCTTTAGCGGCGAAAAAAGCAGGACGATAATCTTCCGCCTGGACAAGCCCCATATTGTGCACAAAAAAAGGCCCCTGTTTAATGGGCAGGGGCCTGGTACGGGCAATCATCATATTGGGCGACATGATGTGCAGTAAAAACGGGCTAATCTCTCCGCGCGAGAATCGTATTCTTCATTTTCGCTACCGCTTCGCCGTTCACGGCGTAACGTAAATATTCTGCGGCGTCAGTGCCGGTTGACATCGATAATCCAGGATGGCGAAAACGCATCGGGGACGGTAACCACTGACCTGCCGAACTGTGCACTTCTTTTACCCCTGCCTGGATAAACAGCGGTAAGTTGGCGGCACGCACGCCTGCCCCTGCCATAATGATTGGAGTACGGGTTAGGGTAATAAGTTCCCTGATAAGTGAAATTCCTTTTTCAGCCGTCGCCTGCTGGCCCGATGTCAGGATTCGCTTAACGCCGAGTTCGAATAGTTCAGCACAGGCCTGGCGCGGGTTTGCACACATATCAAATGCCCGGTGAAAGGTCACGGCCAGCGGGCCTGCCGCCGTCATAATTTTTTCCATTCGTGCGCGATCGACCTGGCCGTCAGCATCCAGAATACCGATCGCCAGTCCGGGAAAACCCAGTTCCTTCACGGCGGCGATATCGTCAAGCATGGCGGCGAACTCGCCAGCGCTATAACAAAAATCACCGCCGCGCGGACGAATAATGGGATGCACGGGGATCGTCACCCTTTCACGCACCGATTTCAGTACGCCCAGCGACGGCGTCAGCCCTCCCTCCTGCGGCGCGGCGCACAGCTCAATGCGATCGGCGCCGCGATGCTGGGCCTCCAGCGCGCACGCCATGCTGTAACAACAGACTTCCAGTAAAGTCATTCTTTTCTCCGTTGACATAACAGACGCCATAGCGTGTCACGATTTATTCGCGCCGACGCCGCATGACTTCACACTGTCACCCTTCAGCCTGCTCACTGGCGACAATTTGTTCAATCGACCACGGATGAAATTTAATCGTCACGTTGCCATCCGTGACCGCCAGAGTCGGGTTGGGTAAGCGCTCGCGTTCCCCTTTTGGCGAGCTGGTTTTGACAAAAATACCCGGCTGGCTAAGACCTTCATCGGAAAGCAGCGTCAGCGCCCGGGCGTTCAGCGTGTCAGGCTCACCTGGCAGGACGATTTCAATATGTTCCCAGCCCTCATGGGGATAACGCTTTTCACCCGGCCACGGCAGTTCCACAATATGCAGGCGCCAGTGTGCGACGCAAATCGGCTCATCCAGTTTGAATAAGCAGATAGGGCGACCATTAATAATATTTTCCGACAGCAGCGTGCCGCATTGTTCAAACCCGCTACGCCAGCGCTCCGCCGTGGTATTCTGATGGCAGCGCAGAGAAATATGGTCAGCATCATGCAGCGCCATATCCAGACCAAGCCGACTGGCAAGCGCATTTAACGCCTCGGTGAAATGCACCAGGTCCGCGGAAATATCGTTCAGTTTATCAATCTGCTGCCAGTTCGCCATTGTAAGCCTCGGTTCGTACCAAAAAGCGCTAATTTATCGCGTTTCGCCAGGCAGACCAACCGGCAATCTGCAGTCATCATCAGTGAACGGTTATTCGTTAAGCATGCCCGGTGTAAGGTAAGCTTACCTTGTATTGACACGCAAAATGGCGGCGAAAATAAAAATAAAGTCTTCGTCAACGCCCGCGCGCAATGCTGACGCACAGGCGTAAATACAGTATACTTCCGCCCTTATTTGTCCACATTCCAGCGCCGCCCCGTCAGGGCGATAGCGTGTAAACGTAAGGTATTTCGGTGAATATTCAGGCTCTTCTCTCAGAAAAAGTCAGCCAGGCCCTGATCGCAGCAGGTGCGCCTGCCGATTGCGAACCTCAGGTCCGCCAGTCAGCAAAAGTCCAGTTCGGTGACTATCAGGCCAACGGCGTGATGGCCATTGCTAAAAAACTGGGCATGGCGCCGCGACAACTTGCAGAGCAGGTTCTGTCTCATCTCGACCTGAACGGGATTGCCAGCAAAGTTGAAATCGCCGGTCCGGGCTTTATCAATATTTTCCTCGACCCGGCATTCCTGGCGGAAAACGTCAGCAGCGCGCTGAAATCTGAGCGCCTGGGCGTTTCTCAGCCGCAGCCGCAGACGGTGGTCATTGACTACTCCGCGCCAAACGTCGCAAAAGAGATGCACGTCGGGCATCTGCGTTCCACCATCATCGGCGATGCCGCCGTGCGAACGCTGGAGTTTCTTGGCCATAACGTCATCCGTGCTAACCACGTGGGCGACTGGGGTACCCAGTTCGGCATGCTCATCGCCTACCTGGAAAAACAACAGCAGGAAAATGCCGGTGACATGGCGCT
This sequence comes from Klebsiella indica, assembly GCF_005860775.1. Lineage (GTDB taxonomy): Bacteria > Pseudomonadota > Gammaproteobacteria > Enterobacterales > Enterobacteriaceae > Klebsiella > Klebsiella indica. The sequence goes on along the minus strand of NZ_VCHQ01000009.1, from coordinate 70,189 downwards.
GGCGGATCTCGAAGGTTTCTATCGCGAAGCGAAAAAACACTACGATGAAGATGAAGCTTTCGCCGAGCGCGCACGCAGCTATGTAGTTAAGCTGCAGAGCGGTGACGACTATTTCCGCGACATGTGGCGCAAGCTGGTGGACATTACCATGTCGCAAAACCAGCTCACCTATAACCGCCTGAACGTCACTCTCACCCGTGACGATGTGATGGGTGAAAGCCTGTATAACCCGATGCTGCCGGAGATCGTTGCCGATCTGAAAGCCAAAGGTCTGGCCGTTGAAAGCGAAGGCGCTACCGTTGTTTTCCTTGATGAGTATAAAAACAAGGAAGGCGAACCGATGGGCGTCATCATCCAGAAAAAAGATGGCGGCTATCTCTACACCACCACCGATATCGCTTGTGCGAAATACCGTTACGAAAAACTGCATGCCGATCGGGTGCTGTACTATATCGACTCTCGCCAGCATCAGCACCTGATGCAGGCATGGACCATCGTCCGTAAAGCGGGTTACGTACCAGATTCCGTCCCGCTGGAACACCATATGTTCGGTATGATGCTCGGCAAAGACGGCAAACCGTTTAAAACCCGCGCGGGCGGTACCGTGAAGCTTGCCGATCTGCTGGACGAAGCGCTGGAACGCGCCCGTCGCCTGGTTGCCGAGAAAAATCCGGATATGCCTGCCGACGAGCTGGAAAAACTGGCTAACGCCGTCGGGATTGGCGCAGTAAAATACGCTGACTTGTCCAAAAACCGCACCACCGACTACATCTTCGACTGGGATAATATGCTGGCATTTGAGGGCAACACCGCGCCTTATATGCAATATGCCTATACCCGGGTGCTTTCCGTATTCCGCAAAGCGGAAATCGATGAAAGCGCGCTGGCGGCTGCGCCGGTCCTCATTACCGAAGATCGTGAAGCCCAGTTGGCTGCGCGCCTGCTGCAATTTGAAGAAACCCTGTCAGTTGTCGCGCGTGAAGGAACGCCGCACGTCATGTGTTCTTATCTGTACGATCTGGCGGGCCTGTTCTCCGGCTTCTACGAGCACTGCCCGATCCTGAGCGCTGAAAGCGAAGAGACGCGCAACAGCCGCCTGAAGCTGGCTCTGCTGACCGCGAAAACCCTCAAACTGGGGCTCGATACGCTGGGTATTGAAACCGTAGAACGGATGTAATTCTCGACAAAATAGCGCTAAATGCCGATGATTTAACCCGATCATCGGCATTTTTATCGTCTCGTGTTTGCCGGTTAGTCTCCTCTTGCATCCGTCCCTGATTCCGGATGCGCACCAGGAACGCCGTTAAAAACAAAATCGTTATCCCGCCATACGTTTCCCCCCTATTTTCAGTCGCGAATACCCCTTGCGAAAACAGAGTAATCGGAGTAAAGACAATAAAAAGGGTTATTTGCGTATCTCAGGGAGGTTCAATGCCCTACTCACATCTGCTGGTCGCCGTTGCCCCAACCCCGGAAAGCCGGATGCTTCTTCAGAAAGCGGTTTCCATCGCCCGTCCCGTCAATGCAAAAGTCAGCCTGATTACGCTGGCGACGGACCCGGAACTGTATAATCAATTCGCGGCGCCAATGATGGAAAACTTACGCGAATTGATGCAGGAGGAAACGCGCGGATTTCTGGCGGAGCTCGCCCGCCACGCTGATTATCCAATTGCGAATATGACCATCGCCAGCGGCGAACTTGGCCATCATGTGAAAGATTTCTGCCAGCAGTATCACGTTGATCTGGTTATTTGCGGTAACCACAACCAGAGTCTGTTTTCTCGTGCGACCTGCTCGGCGAAGAGTATTGTCGGCTGTAGTGGCGTTGATGTGCTGCTGGTGTGTCTCGAAAAACGTTAGCGCCAGCGCGGCGCTAACGTTTTCGTCTCAGGCAAGTTTAGGGAAAGTCGCGACCTTACGTTCTAAATGGCTTTTCTCACTCCCCGGCTCAACCGCCTTTAGATCGGTAATAAACCTCTCCTGCCAGCGCTGAATATCATTATCCTTGATGACCGCCAGCATTGCCGAATGGCGAGCAATACGCTCAGCCAGCGGCATGGTTAGCGCCCGATCCAGCGCCGCCGCCACCTCATCACGATCGTAAGGGTTGACGATCAATGCCGTTGGTAGCTCATTCGCCGCGCCGGCAAACTGCGACAGAACCAGCACGCCCGGATTTTGCGGATCCTGCGCGGCAACATACTCTTTTGCCACCAGATTCATCCCATCGCGCAGCGGTGTGACCAGGCCGACATCCGAGTAGCGGAAGATTTTCATCAGCAGCTTGCGTTCAAAATGTTGGTTCAGGTAGTAAAGCGGCGTCCAGCCCAGTTGGCCGTATCGACCGTTGATGCGGCCAGCCGCGTTTTCCAGCTGGTGACGAATATCCTGATACGCCTGAACATCGCCACGCGAGGTCGGCGCAATCTGGGTATAGCGGATCTTACCGTGATGCTGCGGATAGTTTTCCAGCAGCGCTTCATAGGCGAGAAAACGTTCAGGCAAACCTTTTGAGTAATCCAGTCGTTCAACGGAAAAAATATTCTGTACGCTCTTAAGTTCGCTTTTCAACTGCGCCAGTTTTGGCGGTAACGGCCCTTTTGCGTTACGCGCGATTTCGTCGGGATCGATACCTATCGGGTAAACTTCGCTGCGGAAGGGTTTACCCCAGGCAACGTGATTTTTCCCGCTGCGCGTGGTCACCCGGGTCTGCGTTGATACGCAGTCGAGAAACGCCAGCCGGTCGTTCTCGGTCTGAAACCCCAACAGATCGTAATCACAGAGCTGTTCAAGTAGTTCCGCATTTGGGGGTAAGGCATTGAAAATTTCCGGCGTCGGGAACGGGATATGCAAAAAGAAGCCGATGCGATTGTTCACGCCGCGTTGACGCAACTCAGCAGCCAGCGGCAGCAGGTGGTAATCGTGGACCCATACGATGTCATCAGGTTCAATCAGCGGCAGCAGCTTGTCTGCCAGGCTGGCATTCACGCGTTGGTACCCTTCCCAGGCATCACGCTGAAAATCCACCAGATCGAGGCGGTAATGGAATGCGGGCCACAACACGGCGTTAGAAAAGCGATTGTAGTATTCATCATGGTCTTGCTCGCTGAGGTTGAATGACGCCCAGGTAATATTCCCCCGCGTCACTTTTTTCAACGGCTGCTGGTCATCGCCAATTTCCCCGCTCCAGCCAAACCATAATCCTCCGGCTGCTTTTAACGCCCCCATAATCCCTACCGCCAGACCTCCGGCGCTGGCCTTTTTATCATCTGGAGGGGCAATACGATTAGATACTACGACTAAGCGACCCATGATCATTTCTCCTGTCGGTTAGCGCATCTGGTTGTTGCCCATGATTCGCGATATCACTTATCCAAAGATGTACTGCGGTCACATCCGGCAAGTGCCAACGCGCCTGCGTTTCGCCGCTGCCGACTTTGACCGATACACCACCCAATCGATTGACGACGGCAAAGCCTGCTTCATCGGTTAAGTCATCACCGACAAAAACCGGCTTGCGCCCTTTGAAGGGCGTTTCCTGCATAAACGCGGCGATCGCCTCCCCTTTATCCACGCCATGCGGTTTGATCTCTATCACGCATTTACCTGGCTGTAACGCCAGAATCGGATAGCGTTGCACCACCTCTTGCGCCAACGCCAGCACCGCCTGCTGCTGCTGTGGCGCCTGCCGGTAATGCACCGCAAAAGCCATTCCTTTGCATTCCAGTTCGCAGCCGGGCAGCGCCGCCACTGCCGCGGTCAGCTGCGCAGAGAGCCTGTCGAGAAGCGCATCAGGTAAGGCGACAATATGCGTTTTACCATTGATATCACGGCGCTCAGCCCCGTGGACACCGGCAAGCGGCAGCCGGTAAGGACGGGTAAGTGCATCCAGCTCAACCATTGAGCGCCCTGAAATCAATGCCACCGCGCCGTTGTGCTGCTGCGTAAGCCGTTGCAGCGTCTGAAGAACGTCAGCAGGAATAACGACCTGATCGGGATGGGGTTTGATACCGGCAAGGGTACCGTCGAGGTCAAAGAAATACGCGTAGTTTCCGGTTAACGCAGGCGGTACAGAAATCTGGTCATCCACCCTGTGTCCTCCTTATCATGGTCAGCGACATGCTGAGTAGTAACGAAAGTTAGCCATGTAAGTATAGACAGTGTGACGAGCCTCGCCATTTTTGCTTATCATCGCCGGCGCAGCGGGCGCCAGCGATGATTCAGGATTACACTAAAAGATTGGGAATAATCAAGCGATACGCTTCGCTTTCTGTTTGTAGCGGTCGAAGATGACTGCCGCCAGCAAAATCAACCCGCGTACCACATACTGCGAGAATGGCGAAATATTCAGCAAATTCATCGCATTCTCTACCGTGCCCAGGATCAGAATCCCGGCAACCACATAGGAGATTTTACCGATCCCGCCTTTCAGCGATACGCCCCCCAGCACGCAGGCCGAAATCACAATCATCTCATAGCCAATCGACGTCATCGGCTGACCGCTGGTCATGCGCGATGCCAGAATGATGCCCGCAGCAGCCGAAACCAGCCCAGAGAGGACAAAAATAATAATCTTGGTGCGAACAACCGGGACTCCCGCCAGGCGCGCCGCTTCTTCGTTACCGCCAATCGCCAGCGTATTGCGGCCGAAGGTGGTTTTATTCAGCAGCAGGCCAAAAATAATCAGGCAGGCAACGGTCAGCCAGATAGGCGCAGGCAAACCAAACCAGTTGGCATAACCAAGGGCAAAGAAGCGCTCGTCTTCAATCCCAACGGCTTTACCGTCAGAAATAATATAGGCCAGACCGCGAACGATCTGCATCGTGGCCAGAGTGGTGATCAGCGCGTTAATCTTTAAACGGGCAATGACAAAACCATTTATCAGACCGCACAACGCGCCCAGCAGCAGGCCGGCGGCAATACCAATCCACATGCTTTCGGTGAGGTTAATCACCACCGCCGTGGTCACCCCGGCACAGGCGATAACCGAGGCTATCGACAGGTCAAAATCACCGGATGACAGGCAAAACAGCATTCCACAGGCCACCATCCCGGACATAGAAATGGCCAGTCCCAGGCCTTTCATATTAATAAATGAGGCAAAATTAGGCACAAAAATCACGCAGGCGATAAACAGCACCGCAAAAACGACCAGCATGCCGAACTGATCCCAGACGCGGGAAAAACTGAAAGCCGTGCGGCCGGAACCTGAAGTGGTAATTGATGACATCATAAACTCCTTACTCAGGCGACGGCCTGGCTCACTTTTGGCATTGCAAGGCTTAATGCCTGCTGTTCGTTGGCATGTTCATGCAGCAGCTCTCCGGCGATTTCACCTTCGCGCATCACGACGATACGGTCTGCCACGCCAAGGACTTCAGGTAAGTCGCTGGACGCAAATACCACCGCGACGCCAGAGTCTGCTAATGAATAGATGACGTTGTAAATCTCATGCTTAGCGCCCACATCAATACCCCGGGTCGGCTCATCAAGCAGGATGACTTTCATCTCCTCCGATAACCAACGTCCGAGAATCGCCTTCTGCTGGTTGCCGCCGGAGAGGTTCATAATCAGTTGTTCCGGACCTGGCGTTTTAATATTGAGCGACTTGATATGCTGATCGGCGTTTTCCGCTTCCCAGGCCGTATTGATGATGCAGCCCGCGAGAATATGCTTACGCCTGGCGCTGATATTGATATTCTCGCGTACCGAGTGGACCGGAATAATCCCTTCCGCTTTGCGGTCTTCCGGGCACAGCATCATACCGGCCTGAATCGCCTGCGCAGGTTTGCGAATATCAATGGCCTGGCCGTCGATATACACCTGACCGCCGGTAATTCTGCTGCCACCAAATATGCCTTTCATCAGCTCACTGCGCCCGGCCCCCACCAGACCAAACAGGCCGACGATTTCGCCGCTGCGGACCGACAGACTGACTGGCTGTCGTACTCCCGGCGCTTTCACCTGCTCCAGACGCAAACGCTCTTGACCATATTCACGCGGCCGCCAACCGTAAATATCCCCCAAATCACGCCCGACCATCGCCTGAACCAGAGCGTCGTGGTTAACTTCCTGCATATTGTCGAAGGTGCGCACGTAGCGGCCATCTTTGAATACCGTAATGGCATCGCTTAGCGCGAAAATCTCAGCTATACGGTGGGAGACGTAAATAATAACCCGCCCTTCCTGACGCAGTTCGCGAATCACCCGGAACAGGTTTTCGATTTCCCGGGCTGAAAGCGAACTCGTCGGTTCGTCAAAGGCGATGATTTTGGCGTTACGCGCCAGCGCCTTGGCAATCTCCACCATTTGCCACTGGCCAATGGAGAGATATTTCAGCGGCGTTTCCGGGTCGATATCGAGTCCCAGATGCTCAAGTTGCAAACGCGCCTCATAGTTGAGCAGCGAACGGTTGACGATCCCGCCTTTGTGCGGAAGCTGTCCGAGGTAGATATTTTCCGCCACGGTCATTTCCGGGATCAGATGCAGTTCCTGATAGATAATCGCCACGCCGGCGTTCAATGCCTCGGTGGTATTATTAAATACCATCTGCTGGCCTCTGATTTGCAGACTGCCGGCAGTCGGTATGTAGTTACCGCTGAGAATTTTCAGCAGCGTGGATTTCCCGGCGCCGTTTTCTCCCATCAAAGCGTGAATCTGTCCGGCATAGCAGTCAAAGCTAATATCGGACAGCGCTTTAACGCCCGGGAAGGTCATGGTAATGCCGTGAAATGAGAGATAAGGGGTTGACTGTTGCATAACGACTCCGCTTTTCTGGACTGGGCCTCCCGTTGATGACGAGGGGCCCGATCAATCAGGCCTTATAGCCCCTTTTTCGCCAGCTCTTCTTTATAGTTGTCGCGGGTAATCAACACCACGTCGGTCACGGCTGTGAATTTCGGCGGTTCAACGCCTTTCGTCACCCAGTTGTAAAGCATCTCGCTGGTTTTATAGCCGTGGATATCCGGGCTCGGCAACAGAGAGCCATAGAAACCGGTTGCCTGCGCCTTAGACAACTCATTCACCGCATCCACCCCGTTAATGCCGATACCAATGACGTCAGATGCTTTAAAACCCTGGCCTTCGGTGGCGCGCACGCCGCCCAGCACGGTATTGTCATTCATGCCGACAATCAGCCAGTGTTTTACTTCAGGATGTTGAACCAGCATGGAGTTACCGGCATCAAAAGCGCCGGGGATATCGTTAGATTTGGTTGGCACACGATAGATCTGCTTTTCCGGGAAACCGGCGGCTTTCAGCGCATCCATTGAGCCGGTGGTACGACGGCGGGCGGTATCGAGTTCATCAGCCGTGATCGCCATCACCGCCGTATCCTTCACATCCCAACCCCGTTTCTGCATCTCTTTATACAGCTCCTGTCCCTGACGTGCGCCAATTTCGCTGGCGGCCATCATTACCAGTGGCACGCTGTCCATCGGTTTACCCTTAGCATTGACAAACTGGTCATCGACGGTAATGACTTTCATATCATAGCCGCGTGCCTTAGCGACAATCGCAGGCCCAAGTTTCGGGTCCGGCGTACAGATCACGAAACCTTTCGCTCCGCTGGCCGCCAGACTATCAATGGCGTTCAGGGTTTTCTCGCCGTCGGGTACGGCAATCTTAATCACATCGAAACCTAAATCTTTACCGGCCTTATCGGCAAATTTCCACTCGGTTTGAAACCATGGCTCTTCGGGTTGTTTCACCAGAAAACCCAGCTTAAGCGTCTCAGCCATAGCTGATTGTGACATAACTGCGGCGAGACCAATCGCCGCCAGGGCTTTAGTAAATATGTGCATGGTAAACTCCAGCTTTTATTCGCTCTTATGTAGGGAAAAATCGGAATTAATTTTTAAATCAGACGAAAAACAAGGCATTAGAAAAATCTCGATCATGACTGCCATTGTTAAAACAGTATTAACCGGAAATTATTTCTCCATACGAGAGCGCAATCACATCGCGGAATTACAGTAATTGCGTACATAAAAACAGCGAAAAAAGCCATAAAAAAAGCGCCAATTATCATACAATTGACGCTCATAATAGCAGTATCATCTATATCACCAGCAGGCTTATCCTTGTGGGTACATTGAGTATGTCCCGTATGACTGAGTATGCGAGGCACCTTCCCCAGCAAACAGACTGCACGGTACGCACAAATTCAGACGGAAGGCGAATCAATTTAGTTCGCTGAATACCGCGCGCAGCCAGTGCCGCACCTGCATATTCTGTGTCGACGCTTTAGCGTAAAACAGACGCATTATCACCATCACTATCGTTACTCATCGCCATCGTTTTAAAACATTTTTCGCTAATAACCCGCTTTTAAATTCAAAAAATGAATTAAAAATTTTTAAACAGATCACATTAATGCGCAACAGACAGGTTATGAAAACTATTGGTGATCTCGATCACATTTAAAACCATAATCTAATAATATAAAAACAGTGTTTCAAAAATTAAAAACTCGGAGTTTATTTTAATGGCAAGATACACGGCTTCAGCCTCTGAAGGGCTGCAGGGAAGACCGATTTTGTTACGCCATCAGTTAGCCTACGGCGGCGGAAATTTACTGGGAAGCGGCGCACTGGCGATCAGCGGCGCGTGGCTACTCTATTTTTATACAACATTTTGTGGGCTGACGCTGATCGAAGCCTCTTTTATTTTCTCCGTCGCCAGCATTATCGACGCAATCAGTAACCCGCTAATGGGGTATCTCACCGATAACTTTGGCAAAACGCGCCTCGGTAAACGCTTTGGCCGTCGTCGTTTCTTTTTATTAATCGGTATCCCGCTGATGATGTTTTATCCACTGTTATGGATAGACGGACTCGGCTTTTGGTACTACCTGTGCACCTACGTGGCCTTTGAAATTATATACACGTCAATTATGGTCCCATACGAAACGCTGGCGACCGAGATGACCGACGATTTCTCGTTGCGGTCGAAACTCACAGGTTACAAAGCGATTTTCGGTAAACTGGCTAACTTTCTGGCGGCATTTATTCCCGGTCAGTACATCCTGCTTTACGGCAAAGAATCCGCTACGCCGTTCTTCCTGACCGGCCTGACCTACGGCGTCATTCTCATTATCGCGATCTCCTGCTTATGGTATTGCAGTTGGGAGCGACCGCGCGAAGAGGAAAACCGCCGCGAAGAGAGAAAAGGATTACTCAATACTCTTCTTATGCTGGCGAAAGATATGCGCTCGACATTTTATCTGCGCGTATTCCGTAAACACCTCGGTATGTATCTGTGTGGGTTTGGCGCCGAATGGCTGTTTGCCTCTATCTTTACCTACTTTGTTATTTTCGTTCTGCAACACGATCCGGCCATGGTCGCCGGTCTTAACAGCCTGAACTCTATTCTGCAATTGATCTCTACCGCGCTGTTTATCGGCCTGTGCGTGAAAAAAGGGTTCAGTAAACCCTACATTCTGGCATTGGGCGTGGTTATCTTTTCCGTGATGCTTTATACGTCGTTATGGTTCTTCCATTTGCCTGCTCACCTGGCCACCATCCTGATGTTTGGTATCACCGTACTGTTCGGCCTGGGTACCGGTGGCGTGTATTACATTCCGTGGACCGTATACACTTTTTTAGCCGATGTTGATGAGATCTATACCGGCCGCCGTCGTGAAGGTATTTATGCAGGGGCAATGACCTTTTCTGGCAAAATTTTACGCTCAATTATCGTCTTCACCATGGGCGCTATACTCAGCTTTTATGGCTTCCAGTCAAAAGCGCATACGCAACCGGAAAGCGCAGTAACCGCTATTGCGGTGGTGTTCTGTGTGGGAGTGATTCTGCTGGCTCTGGCGGCAATTGTCTTTAGTAAGCAGATGAAGCTCGATCGTAAAGCACATATGTTGGTTCTGCAGGAGGTTGCGCGCATTAAAGCGGGGGGAAAAATTGCTGATATCGCACCGGATGTTCGCCTTGTTGTTGAAGATTTAGTTGGCCATCGCTATGAAGAGTGCTGGGGTAACAACAAACTGTTCAGAAATACCGGGGAGACGCCGACCCGCGCCGCGGTTTCCCACTAACCCAATGATATTGCTCCCGCTATCCTGACGATAGCGGGACGACAGACGGTTAGTGCGCGTCTTCCTGCGGGGTAAACTTCAGTTCAATCAGGGCAATGGCTTTTTGCACTGCCCGCAGCGTCACCGGATCGGCAGAGGCGGGATGACTGGCAAAATCGATAGCTTTTAACTGGGTGGTCATTTTTTCACGCACCTCAACAGGGGCAATAATATCAATGACATCAAGAATTTGTTTGATAACTAACTGGCAGGCGACCACGTCGGAAACCAGTTCGTCATGTTCGGTGAGCGGTTGAGACATTTTTTACTCCTTTTTTCAGGAGCATAATAGTAACCTAAATCTTGAGAGATAAAAAAACCTGCCGCAGCAGGTTTTTTATCAGAACATACCGCCAGGAGGTACGTCTTTGAAGGTATTGCAGTAGTTTCTGAAAATGTTTTTCAGGATTTTGCGCAGTTTCATGAGTGACTCCACTTTTTGTTATGCCGATGTTAATCTCTATGTGGTTATAATATGATCTGCATCACATTAAATCAATAGAAATGTGCGCTAAATCACACTTTACCATCAAAATAAATTTAAGAATTAAAAAAAACAAACAAAATCGGATAGTTATAGCAACCGCGCCCTGTCGTGGTTCACCCCTTTCTCTTGCAGTGACACAACAATGAGCGCAGATATTTCCTCCAGCGACGACCGTTCCTTTTCCGCCCCGGCATTATTGGTGGCTGGCGCATTTTTTATGGAATACCTGGACGGTACGGTTATCGCTACCGCCCTGCCTGACATGGCGAAAGATTTTGGTGTTGCTGCGGTCGACCTGAACATCGGCATCAGCGCGTATCTTATCACTCTCGCCGTCCTGATACCCGCCAGCGGCTGGATAGCGGACCGCTTTGGCGCGCGCAAAGTCTTTACCCTTGCGCTGGCAATCTTCACCCTGTCGTCCGTTTTTTGCGGGTTGTCAACCAATGTCGATACCTTCGTGGCAATGCGAATTCTTCAGGGAACAGGCGGTGCGCTGATGGTCCCTGTTGGCCGACTGGCCGTTCTGCGTAGCACGCCCAAGCATCAGCTGATTAAAGCCATTGCCACCCTGACCTGGCCCGCGCTGGTCGCCCCCATTATTGGCCCGGCACTGGGCGGATTCATCACGAATTACACCAGTTGGCACTGGATCTTCTTTATTAATGTGCCGATCGGACTCATCGCTATCGCCCTGTCGTTACGCATCATCCCAAATATTCGCGATGAGGAAAGGCGCCCCTTCGATCTTCCAGGCTTCGTTGCTACTGCCGTCGCTATGGTGTGCCTGGTCGCCGCGATGGAGGTTCTCGGCGATCGCCAGCCATTGAGCTGGCAACTGCTGGCGCTGTTGCTACCAGGGTTTGGCTGTATGCTCTTCTCCTTGCGGCATTTTCGCCGGGCAGAGTGCCCAATGGTGCGCCTTGATGCGCTGCAAATTCCCACCTTCCGGGTCACCATGTACGGCGGCTCCCTGTTCAGGGCCTCAATTAGCGCGGTCCCCTTTCTGTTACCCCTGCTGTTTCAGGTCGGATTTGGCATGGACCCGTTCCACTCCGGGCTGCTGGTGCTGGCAGTATTCGTCGGCAACTTAACCATCAAACCGGCGACGACACCACTGATTCGCAGACTCGGTTTTCGGCGCCTGCTGCTAATCAATGGTGCATTAAACGTACTCTCGTTACTTGCGTGCGCCTTTTTAACCCCACAAACGCCGGTTTGGCTGATCTTTATGATTCTCTATCTCGGGGGCGTCTTTCGCTCAATCCAGTTTACCGGTGTCAGCACGCTCGCTTTTGCCGATGTGCCGTCAGCCCAGATGAGCTATGCCAATACCCTGTTCAGCACGGCTTCACAGCTGGCTGCCGGGCTCGGAATTACCCTCGGAGCAATCGGTATTCGTATTGGGGAAAAATTCAGTGAATGGTTCAGTCTTGCAAATCAGCCGGGGATCAGCTTTCGCCTGTCATTTATCTTTATTGCGCTGATTTGCCTGTTGGGAATGATCGATAGTTTGCATTTGACAAGAGAGGCGGGCAGCAGTGTGTCGAACAAAAAAAAATGAACGGGCCAGCCACGCTGGCCCATGTTAAGTTGACTGAAGATCAGCCGACAATCTGACGAACAAACGCTTCGATCTCTTTATCCTGGCAGTTTTCAAAGAAGCACTGCTGGAAGCGCGGACCGGAAACAGCGGTTTTCACCAGTTCGGGATCGATCGCACGCAGTGTATCCAGATAGTTATCTTTCACAACAGCGGCTTTAACGGTGTTCAGTATTCCGGCATTGCGAACCTGCGGTTCTTTACGTTCAGGCGGATAACCTTCACCTTTACGGCCAGTAAACGCTTTCTCAAAGATAAAGCGAACGTTCAATTCGGCTCCCCAGCCAAAACCTTTTGCAAACGGCAGAGAAAGCGCATTCCCGTTGTTGATCTGCGCAAAAAGGAAAGCGTCAGCCGGATCGATACAGTAGCCGCAAACCACTCCCGGATGAATATTCAACGACATCATGGCCCCCTGGCCGGTACCGCAGCCGGTAACTACAAAATCTACCGCTTTCGAGTTCAGCAAAATGCTGGCCATAATACCCAAATGAATATAAGTCAGGTGGTGGTCGTTTTCATCGCTCATACCGACGTTGTAAACCGGGAAGCCTTTTTCCTCAGCAACGGCGTTTAACTCATTGAGGATAATGGCGTTTTTGTTCGCCTGGCTATTTTCCATCATCAGTGCGATTTTCATGCTTTACTCTCCTGAATGCTGTGCGGGTTCGCCCGCGATAGTTCGTTAGCGTTGCCCTTAACGATAGCACCACATAAACATACTTTCAAATTTTATGAAAAGTTGTTTTATAAATTGCATATCCCCTCACACTTTTCATTCTCCCCCCTGCACAGCCTGACTCTCCCCGTTGCTGCTCAAACCATTTCCGACGTGTTGTCTGCGGGTGCCCGTTTTTAGCACGAGATCTGCGGTGATAATGAATAACGTCAAATATTAAATTAAAACCATTCTCATTATTTATTAAAGTGCCAATGCGTGTTATTCCCATTTGCATTATTAATAAATCATTTTATTAATTTACTTTTTGCAAATAAATTAATAACAAATTATAGTGACGACAAAATATGCTTTTATTTTATTTGCGGAGAAAACCTGATGCTAAAAACAGAAATGATCGACAAGCTCAATGCACAGATGAACCTTGAACTTTACTCCTCTCTGCTTTATCAGCAAATGAGTGCATGGTGCAGCTACCACAGTTTTGAAGGCGCCGCGGCATTTCTGCGTCGCCACGCGCAGGAAGAGATGACCCATATGCAGCGCCTGTTCGATTATCTGACGGATACCGGTAGCCTGCCCTGCATCGCAGCTATCGAATCACCGGCGGCGGAATATGCTTCACTGGACGAACTCTTCCGCGCCACCTATAAACACGAACAGTTAATTACGCAGAAAATTAACGAACTGGCGCATGCGGCGATGACCGGTCAGGATTATCCGACCTTTAATTTCCTGCAATGGTACGTTGCAGAGCAACATGAAGAAGAGAAACTGTTTAAATCTGTTATTGATAAACTGACCCTCGCAGGAAAAAGCGGCGAAGGTCTGTACTTTATTGATAAAGAACTGGCAACGCTCGATACGCAGAATTAAGCAAAATAATGGCGACGTGTAACAAACGTCGCCGTATTAATGATGGCAAATTTTACTTTCATGGGTATTAAACCCATTTTCTCTGGCAATAAACTTACCCTTTTTCTGCAAAAACGCCACCAGTTCCGCCGCACTCAGCCCCTCAGCCGAACAGGTATGGAATCGCGCCTCCGTGCCGAAACGCGCGGTAATCGCCGCCTCCAGGCTGGCGGCAGTATAAGGCTCACCTGACGCGAGCATCATTTGTAAAACTTCGTGGCCATGAATTGATTGCATAATGCCTCCCGTAAAACACAAAGCATAAACTCGTCGGGATAAGCGATTCTTGCGCCAGCGCAGCTTTAACGCAAAATCGCGACATCCGTAAACCAATCATTACACCCCCTGTACCACTGGTTTGACGAACACGCGGATTTCACATACCCTGCGCGGCATAATCAATTGTGTATTCCGTTATGGATAGATGAAAGCGTGAAGAATCGCACTCTTGGCAGTATTTTAATCGTCGCCGGGACCACTATCGGCGCCGGAATGTTAGCGATGCCATTAGCATCGGCAGGCGTCGGTTTCGCCGTTACGTTAGGTTTGCTCATCACGCTTTGGGCGTTGATGTGCTACACCGCGTTATTGTTGCTGGAGGTTTACCAGCATGTACCGGCTGACATGGGGCTGGGCTCTCTCGCGGCCCGCTATCTGGGGCGTTATGGGCAATGGGTAACCGGTTTTTGCATGCTGTTCTTATTGTACGCCCTGACCGCCGCCTATATAAGCGGGGCTGGCGAACTACTGGCCGCGAGTCTCAATCAGTGGCTGAACTGGACCCTGTCGCCTGCTGTCGGCGTTGCGCTGTTTACCGGCATCGGCGGGACGGTGGTGTGTATCGGAACATCGCTGGTCGACCTTTTTAACCGTTTTTTATTCAGCGCCAAAATTATCTTCCTTGCGGTTATGCTGGCGCTTCTCCTGCCGCACATTCATCAGATGAACCTGTTGACTCTGCCCTTACAACAAGGGCTGGCGCTATCGGCAATACCGGTGATGTTCACTTCTTTTGGCTTTCACGGCAGCATACCCAGTATCGTCAGCTACCTTAACGGGGATGTTCGAAAGCTGCGTCGGGTATTTATTATCGGTAGCTTTATTCCGCTGGTCGCCTATATTTTCTGGCAACTGGCGACCCTTGGCAGTATTGATTCGACCACCTTTACCCACCTGCTGGCAAAAAATGCCGGGCTTAACGGACTGTTAGAAACAATCCGCGGAGTGGTGGTTTCATCGCACGTTGAAGTGGCCGTCCATCTGTTTGCCGATCTGGCGCTGGCTACCTCATTCCTCGGCGTAGCGCTTGGGTTATTCGACTACCTGGCCGATCTGTTTCAACGTAACAACAGCGTCAGCGGACGTATACAGAGCGGTGCAATCACCTTTCTGCCGCCTCTGGCCTTCGCCCTGTTCTACCCGCGCGGGTTCGTAATGGCTTTAGGTTATGCCGGTGTCGCGCTGGCGGTACTGGCGCTCATGCTCCCTGCATTGCTGGCCATCAAGAGCCGTAGACAGCATCCTGATGCCGCGTGGCGAGTGGCCGGAGGGACCCCGGCTCTGTGGCTGGTTCTGCTGTGCGGGATCGGTATCGTGGGCATTCAGTTCGCTATTGCCACGGGGTTGCTGCCTGCGGTGGGGTAATCTTCAGGGGCCTGTGCGGCCCCTGATTTTATTTCGCTAAGCAGCACTGTTTGTATTTCTTGTTGCTGCCGCAGGAACAAGGATCGTTGCGCCCGATCTTCGCCTCATTTCTGACCGGCTGTTGACCCGCTATGGGCTGAGCATGCTCGGTCCAGTAGTTATAGAGCGCCAGAGCCGCCGGACGAATTCGCTCTACGCTGGCGACAAACTCGTCAGCAGATAAGTTATCAAGCGCCTCAAAGTGCGCCTCGGAGCCATGCAAAGCGATAGCATCCAGTTCGGCCTGCAACGGTGCCGGTAAGGCGGACCAGTCGCTCAGGCCCACACCGCGCATATAGCCGAAGCACCACTCTTCGACGATAGTCAGTTCCTGCCCTTGCTCTTCACGGCTGCCAAACATCGGCTCAAACTGATCGGGGTAATCGCTTAGACGCTCCGCAATATCGCTCATCTGCCGCAGCGTCAGATCCACAAATCGGTTCCGTTCCCGGTCGTTAGCCCAGCGCGGTACGTTATCCGCCCCTCCCCAGATAGCCAGCAGGCACTGCGCGGGTTCGATCTCCGTCGGCCCGGAGAGAATCGCCGTCAGCAATCCATCAAGTTCGGCAACATCAAGGATGGTGCCTTCTTCAGCATATTTCGACAGGATCTCGTCCAGCCATTCAATTTCGCTTTCATTCAGGGGTCCGCTGTTCATAACCAGGCTCATGCTCGTAGAAAAATGGCGCTTACAGTAGCGGAAATAGCGCGAGAAAACTACCTGACATGGCGCATTCGGCGACAGTGCCTCTTTTCCGGCAAACGGACTGAAAGGGAAAAAGGCCTCAGTCTGACGATAAGGAAGGAAAAATTCCTCCCCGCAATACAGCCTGCGGGGAGAATGCGGGATTACATGGCATCCAGCGCTTTCTGTAATTTCCAGATATAACGCGGGGCCTGTGGTGCCGGATGTTTTTTCACAACGTGCTCAAAGAAGTCATCCGCATCCATCTCATTAATTTCGTCAATCGCATCCTGCCGACTCGACGAGAATGTCCGCAGCAGCGCCCCCGCGCCATTGGCATAGGCGACCACCAGCGCATAGCGCATCACCTGCGGATCTTTAATCCCCGCCAGCGGACCGGTTTCAAGAATGCTCAGATACGCGGCCCCCATGGAGATATTGCGCTCAGGATTTTTCAGCTCGCTCACTGAAGGAACGCCGCTCCAGCCCATCCGCCGGTACACATCACGACCTGATGTCGATGGTTTCAGTTGCATCAGGCCAACCGCGCCAGATTGACTGATAACCGTCGGGTTACCGCCGGACTCAATGGCGATAATCGCGGTGATCAACTGCGGATCCACTCCCCACGCCGCACCGGCTTTTTCACTGACGGGCATCCACTGCATGGCTCGCTTAACCGGGATTTCCGGGTTCCACGGCGGATTACGATAATCTTGTTTTGAGCTACAACCGGCCAGCAAGACCAGTAAAAACATACACCATCTCAATTTCACACATCGATCCTTATTGGCTGAAGTTTGCCGCGCGGTGATGACAATAAACGCGCCAGGCGGCATGATAACCCTTTCATTCTTAGCAAGGAATTGTCATGTCCCAGTTTTACCTCATCGCCCCCTCCGGTTATTGCAGCAACCAGCAGGCGGCTAACCGCGGCGTACAACGTCTGCAGGAGGCTGGACATCAGGTCATGCATCTGGAGGTAATCCCCCGCCGGGAACGGCGTTTCGCCGGAACGGAACATCAACGACTCGCCGATATCAACCATCTTGCAACGCTGGACGGTAAAAACCGTATTGTGCTGGCGGTTCGCGGCGGCTATGGCGCGACTCGCCTGCTGCCGCACATTGACTGGCAGGCGCTGATCGCCCGCCAGCAGCGGGATCCGCTGCTCATTTGCGGCCACAGCGATTTTACCGCCATTCAGATGGGCCTACTGGCAAAAGGAGACGTCATCACTTTTAGCGGACCGATGCTGGCTGGCAATTTTGGCGCGGAGACGCTAAACGAATTTACCCGGCACCATTTCTGGCAGGCGTTGCGTAGCCCGGCGTTTACCCTGGAATGGCACGGTGATGGGCCAGACTGCCGCGCCGAAGGCACCCTGTGGGGCGGCAACCTGGCCATGCTGACATCGCTTATTGGTACGCCGTGGATGCCGCAGATTAGCGACGGAATTCTGGTGGTCGAAGATATTAACGAACATCCCTTCCGGGTCGAAAGAATGCTATTGCAGTTGCTTAATAGCGGTATTCTGGCGCGCCAGCGGGCGATTATTTTAGGCAGCTTCAGTCAGGGGAATGCTAACGACTATGATGCCGGATATGACCTGCCGGTGGTATACGATTACCTTCGCGCACAGCTTAACATTCCCGTTATTTCGGGGCTGGAATTTGGTCATGAGCAGCGCACCGTCACGTTGCCGCTGGGCGCCAGAGGACAACTGGTCAACAACACATCCATCACAACATTGCGCATCAGCGGCCACCCGGTTCTGACGGAATAAAAATTCCTCTAACGCATATCCTGATTAGCGTGAGATTGTTAAAATGGTGTAGTTTTTAATTCATATTCATGCCGGTAAGGAGTACGTCAACATTGGACGCCGCTGCGGTCATCAATTTGTTTATCCTGGGTTCTGTTTTAGTAACCAGTAGCATCTTATTAAGTTCTTTTTCCTCACGCCTCGGCATCCCCATTCTGGTTATCTTTTTGGCCATCGGGATGCTGGCGGGCGTTGATGGTATCGGCGGTATTCCTTTTGACAACTATCCATTCGCTTATATGGTGAGCAACCTGGCGCTGGCGATCATTCTGCTGGATGGCGGGATGAGAACCCAGGCCAGCTCCTTTCGCGTTGCGCTGTGGCCTGCGCTTTCACTCGCCACGGTGGGCGTTCTGATTACTTCCATTCTCACCGGTGCGATGGCGGCCTGGTTATTTCATCTCAATCTTATTGAAGGCATGCTGATCGGCGCAATCGTTGGCTCCACCGATGCGGCTGCGGTGTTTTCATTGCTCGGCGGTAAGGGCCTGAACGAACGCGTCGGCTCCACGCTGGAAATTGAATCCGGCAGCAACGATCCGATGGCGGTGTTCCTGACCATTACGCTTATTGAGATGATCGAACAGCATCAGACTGGCCTGAGCTGGCTGTTCGTGGTCCATCTCGTGCAGCAGTTTGGATTAGGTATCGCCATTGGTCTGGCAGGCGGTTATCTGCTGCTGCAGATGATCAACCGCATCGTACTGCCAACTGGTCTTTATCCCTTGCTGGCGCTGAGCGGCGGGATCATGATTTTTGCCGCAACCACATCGCTGAATGGCAGCGGCATCCTTGCGGTTTATCTGTGCGGCTTCCTGCTTGGTAACAGGCCGATTCGCAACCGCCACGGCATCCTGCAGAACTTTGACGGTCTGGCATGGCTGGCGCAGATCGCCATGTTCCTGGTACTCGGTCTGCTGGTGACGCCATCCGATTTATGGCCCATCGCTATCCCGGCGCTCATTCTGTCGATGTGGATGATATTCATCGCCCGCCCGCTATCGGTATTTGCCGGTCTGTTACCCTTTCGCGGCTTTAATCTCCGCGAACGGATGTTTATCAGTTGGGTCGGTCTGCGTGGCGCGGTGCCAATTATTCTCGCCGTCTTTCCGATGATGGCCGGTCTGGAAAACGCGCGGTTATTCTTTAATGTGGCCTTCTTCGTTGTCCTGGTCTCGCTGCTTTTGCAGGGCACGTCTCTGTCGTGGGCGGCAAAAAAAGCCAAAGTCGTCGTGCCGCTGGTGGGGTATCCCATTTCCCGGGTGGGGCTGGATATTCATCCGAAGAACCCGTGGGAGCAGTTTGTTTACCAGCTTAGCGCCGAGAAATGGTGCGTCGGCGCGGCGCTACGCGACCTGCATATGCCACCTGAAACGCGTATTGCCGCGCTGTTTCGCGATAATGTTCTGCTGCACCCGACGGGCAGCACGCGGCTGCTGGAAGGGGATATTCTCTGCGTTATTGGCCGCGAACGCGATTTGCCGGCGCTGGGGAAATTGTTCAGTCAGTCGCCGCCCGTGTCGCTTGATCAGCGCTTCTTCGGTGATTTCATCCTTGATGCGGATGCAAAATTCGCCGATGTGGCACAAATTTACGGTATCGACGGCGGAGAAGAGTTCCGCGAGCATCAGCATTCACTCGGGGATGTCATTCAGCAGTTGTTAGGCGCCGCCCCGGTTGTCGGTGACCAGGTGGAGTTTGCCGGAATGGTGTGGACGGTGGCAGAAAAAGAAGAAGATCACGTACTCAGAGTCGGTGTCCGTATGGCGGAAGGTGAGACGGAGTGATCCGCCTCACCTTCCGTTACGCTGTCACAACCGGAACGCGCGGCGCCAGAGCGCACATTAATTCATAGCCGACGGTGCCGCAGGCGGCGGCAACGTCGTCAATTTTAATCTCTTTGCCCCACAGCTCAACCGGCGCGCCAATCCCCGCCTGTGGGCAAGGGGTTAAATCGACCACCAGCATATCCATTGAGATGCGCCCTACCGTGGTGGTACGCACACCGTCAACCAGTACCGGCGTGCCGGTCGGCGCCAGGCGAGGATAGCCATCCGCATAGCCACAGGCGACGATTCCGATTCTCTGTTCTTGCGTCGCTTTCCAGATCCCGCCATAGCCTACCGCGTCTCCGGCCTTCAGATTCTGCACGGCAATAATCTCGCTGCTTAGGGTCATCACGGGTTTCAACCCGGTATTGGCCACATCCTGCCACAGGCCGGAAGGTGAAGCGCCATACAACACGATACCCGGTCTTACCCAATTATAATGGGTTTCCGGGTGCCATAACGTGGCGGCGGAATTTGCCAGCGAGCGCGGGCAATCGAGACCTTCCGCCGCCTGTTCGATACGGCGCATCGGTTCCACAATGCCTTCCGCTTTTTCCGCTTCAGCAAAGTGCGACATTAACGTCATGTCACTGACGTTATCGAGTGCCCGCAGTTGCTGCCAGACAATCGGCAGACGTTCCGGCATAAAGCCCAGCCGATTCATCCCGCTGTTCACCTTAACGTAGATATCAAGCGGCGCATGCAGTTTCGCCTGCTGAAGCGCCTTGATTTGCCAGTTGCTGTGTACGCTGGTTGTCAGACGATATTTATCAAACAACACCAGTTCATCGGCATGGAAGAAGCCTTCCAGCATCAGTATCGGCCCTTTCCAGCCCAGCTCGCGCAGCAGGATCGCCTCTTCCAGATTCAGCATCGCAAACCCCTCAGCGGCGCTCAGCGCGCCCCAGACTCTCGCCAGACCGTGGCCATAAGCATTTGCTTTGACCACCGCCCACAGGCGCGAGCCGGGCGCGGCGCGGCGAACAATTTGCAGATTTTGCCGCAAAGCTGAGAGATCAATACTGGCCTTTACAGGACGGGACATAAAAACTCCTTGTTAATTATGAACACCGTGCAAATGTCGGGCACGAGCCGGGGAAAACCCACGCTGATAGCGAGTGACCGCAAGATCGTCATACGGAATCGCCGGGGTTCGTCCGGAGATCAAATCGCTAAGCAGTTGCCCTGAGCCACAAGCCATGGTCCACCCTAACGTGCCATGCCCGGTGTTGAGCCACAGATTTTTATACGCCGTACGGCCTACCACCGGCGTACCATCCGGCGTCATCGGCCGCAATCCGGTCCAGAAGGTCGCTTGCTCAATATGACCGCCGCGGGGGAACAGATCGCGTACCACCATCTCCAGAGTCTCACGCCGCGACGGCAGCAGTGTTTTATTAAAACCGACAATCTCCGCCATGCCCCCGACGCGAATACGCTTATCGAAGCGGGTTATGGCGATTTTGTAAGTTTCATCCAGAATAGTCGATACTGGCGCGCCGTCTTCTTCCGCCAGCGGAATCGTGAGTGAATAGCCCTTCAGCGGATAAACCGGAATATCCACCCGCCCTTTCAGCATAGCCGTTGAATATGAACCTAATGCCATAACGTATGCATCAGCTTTGATGATTTCAGACCCGCATTTCACACCGGAGATCTGCTCCCCTTCATATAACAACGCATCCGCTGCCGTATTAAATCTGAAGGTCACCCCCGCCTGCTCCGCCATCGCCGCCAGACGCGTGGTAAACAGCTGGCAGTCGCCGGTTTCATCGTTGGGTAAACGTAAACCGCCGGTCAGCTTATGACTGACCTCGGCCAGCCCGGGTTCAACCTCCCGCAGATGCTGCGCTTCCATCAGTTGATAAGGCACACCCGCCTCTTGCAGCACGGCAATATCACGGGTGGCGTTTTCAAACTGTTTAGCCGTGCGAAAAAGCTGCAGAGTCCCGCCCTGGCGGCCTTCATACTGGATACCGGTACTTTCACGCAGCGCTTTCAGGCAATCGCGGCTGTATTCGGCCAGACGCACCATGCGTCCTTTATTCTCCATGTAGTGACGGGTATCGCAGTTGCGCAGCATCTGCCACATCCATCTCAACTGGAACTGCGTCCCGTCAAAACCAATCGCCAGCGGCGCATGACGCTGGAATAGCCATTTGATTGCTTTCAGCGGCACGCCAGGCGCTGCCCACGGCGCAGCATAGCCCGGAGAGATCTGTCCGGCATTTGCAGCGCTTGTCTCCTCAGCGGCTCCCGGCTGACGGTCAATTACCGTCACCTGATGTCCTGCCTGGCTTAAATACCAGGCGCTTGCGACCCCAACGACCCCACTTCCCAGTATAACGACGCGCATATCGGCTCCGTAATCGTTAAAGAACAATCATCTAATTACAAATTGATAACCCAGATGAAAATATTATTCAACATACGCTTTATTTATGATGACCCGCTTCACAGGATTCACCGCCAGTAGTGGCCCCACTGATTTAAAATCTCCTGCTACGCTCCCTTTTTCTTCAGAATAAAATTCTAATTAAAGCGCAAAATAACGCCTTTAAGATTGTGAAATCGCGAAGAAAAGAAATTGCTCATCAACGCAGTTTACGGCACCGTGTTCTATGCTTGTTTAGAGGTTTTCCGTACAGAGAGAACCACCAACAATGAGGGCGCGCTAATGGCTACGATTGATTCCATGAACAAGGACGCAACCCGTTTAAGCGATGGACCCGACTGGACTTTTGAACTGCTGGAGACTTATCTGGCAGAAGTCGACCGGGTGGCGAAACTGTACCGTCTTGATACCTATCCGCACCAAATTGAAGTGATTACTTCCGAGCAGATGATGGATGCGTACTCCAGCGTCGGGATGCCTATCAACTACCCGCACTGGTCATTTGGTAAAAAATTCATTGAAACCGAACAAGCTTATAAGCACGGTCAACAGGGCCTGGCCTATGAGATTGTGATTAATTCCAACCCCTGCATCGCCTATTTAATGGAAGAGAACACCATTACCATGCAGGCGCTGGTGATGGCTCATGCCTGCTACGGGCATAACTCCTTCTTCAAAAACAACTATCTGTTCCGCAGCTGGACAGATGCCAGCTCAATCATTGATTATCTGATCTTCGCACGTAAATACATCACCGAATGTGAAGAGCGCTACGGCGTTGATGAAGTCGAGAAACTGCTCGACTCCTGCCATGCCTTAATGAACTATGGTGTCGACCGTTACAAACGCCCACAAAAAATTTCCTTACAAGAGGAGAAAGCACGGCAAAAAAGTCGCGAAGAGTATCTGCAAAGCCAGGTGAATATGCTGTGGCGTACTTTACCGAAGCGCGAAGAGGAAAAAATCGTAGAAGCCAAACGCCGGTATCCTTCGGAACCGCAGGAAAATTTGCTCTACTTTATGGAGAAAAACGCGCCGTTACTGGAGCCCTGGCAGCGTGAAATCCTACGCATCGTGCGTAAGGTCAGCCAGTACTTTTATCCGCAGAAGCAGACTCAGGTCATGAACGAAGGCTGGGCAACTTTCTGGCACTACACCATCCTCAATCATCTTTACGATGAAGGAAAAGTGACGGAGCGCTTTATGCTGGAGTTCCTCCACAGCCATACCAATGTCGTGTTCCAGCCGCCCTACAATAGCCAGTGGTATAGCGGCATTAACCCGTACGCACTGGGCTTCGCCATGTTCCAGGATATTAAACGTATTTGCCAGTCGCCGACGGAAGAGGACAGATACTGGTTCCCGGATATTGCCGGTTCTGACTGGCTTGAAACGCTGCATTTCGCCATGCGGGATTTTAAGGATGAGAGCTTTATCAGCCAGTTCCTGTCGCCGAAAGTCATGCGCGATTTCCGCTTCTTTACCGTGCTCGATGACGATCACAACAACTATCTGGAGATATCCGCTATTCATAACGAAGAGGGATACCGTGAGATCCGCTCGAAACTTTCAGCACAGTACAATCTGAGCAATCTTGAGCCCAATATTCAGGTCTGGAATGTTGACCTGCGCGGTGACCGCTCCTTAACCCTGCGCTACGTGCCGCATAACCGCGTACCGTTAGATAAAGGCCGCCGTGAAGTTCTTAAGCATGTTCACCGCCTGTGGGGATTTGATGTTCTTCTGGAGCAGCAAAACGCCGATGGCAGCGTTGAACTGCTGGATCGCGTTCCTCCGCGGCAAAATGCGCTGTAATGATTGAAAGCAAAACGCCCGGCAGTCACGCCGGGCATTTTTTATCATTCACCGGGTTTAGCGCATATTGATAGCTAAATCGCCTGGCAGGCTTTTTTGCATACGGTGCCAAATCTCACCGCTGTCGCGCCCATAGCGGCGCACAATCTCATAAACCTGCTCGTAAAGGCCCTCTTCACAAACTTTCGCCAGTTGATGATAGAAGCCCAACGCCAGACTACGCGCTTCCGGACTGGAGAAATAGTGGCGACCAATGCGTGTATACAACCCTTTCATACCATTGAGGATCAGGCCGTAGATCGGGTTACCGGACGCAAAAGCCAGACCGCGGAAAATGTTGTAATCCAGCTCAGCAAAGGCATCCGCATGATCTTCCACCTCATGCGCGCTCGCCAGCACGTCCAGCGCCTTGTCCGGATGCTGGCGGAATGCGGTGCGAATAAATATAGTCGAAATATTCGTCCTCACCGACAGCAGGTTATCAATGAGCTGCGGTACGCTGTCATGATCGAGACGCGCCAGGGTTTCGAGAATATTCAGGCCCGATGTTTCCCAGAAATTATTCACCTTCGTGGGTTTCCCGTGCTGAATAGTTAACCAGCCATCGCGGGCCAGGCGTTGCAACACTTCACGTAAGGTTGTACGGGTCACACCAATCAGTTCAGAAAGCTCACGTTCAGCGGGAAGAATTGAACCAGGAGGAAAGCGGTTATTCCAGATACTCTCAATGATGTACTCTTCAGCGAAACCCGCAGGGCTTTGCGCCTTAATGACCATAATAATATTTCCATTACACAGCGTTGCAATTTTACTCATCATACCAGAGCACCCTTGAGGCAGATAGCGCCAGAGAGCAATTAAAAAGGGATCGCTGTTTCATTTTAGACTTTTCATTTCACGCTTTTTCTTGTTGAAGAAGGTGATATAAAGCGGATTACAAGTTTTTTACCCAACTGGCAATCTTGCGCATAGTCACGTATAAAAGTGTGTTGAATTTTTGACGGAGAAAGAATGGCTGTCATGGAAATGTCTTATGGCCGCGCCCTTTGGCGCAATTTTCTGGGCCAGTCTCCGGACTGGTATAAGCTCGCGCTTATTATTTTCTTAATTATTAATCCCTTAGTCTTTCACCTCAACCCGTTTATCGCCGGATGGCTGCTGGTGGTTGAATTCATCTTTACCCTGGCAATGGCGCTTAAGTGTTATCCGCTGCTGCCGGGGGGACTGCTGGCGATTGAAGCTGTCTTTATTGGTATGACAACCCCCGGCCATATCCGGGAAGAAGTTGCCGCTAACCTGGAAGTCCTGTTGCTGCTGATGTTCATGGTGGCGGGGATTTACTTCATGAAACAGCTGCTGTTGTTCATCTTCACCCGCCTGCTGTTGGGTATACGCAGTAAAATGTTGCTGTCGTTGGCATTCTGTATTGCGTCCGCCTTCCTCTCCGCCTTTCTGGACGCGCTGACCGTCGTGGCGGTGGTCATTAGCGTCGCCGTCGGTTTTTATGGTATCTATCACCAGGTTGCTTCAGCGCGCCCGGATGATCACGATCTCCTTGATGATAACCACATCGAACAGCACTACCGCGATGTGCTGGAACAGTTTCGCGGTTTCTTACGCAGCCTGATGATGCATGCGGGAGTCGGTACGGCGCTCGGCGGCGTGATGACGATGGTCGGTGAGCCGCAAAACCTGATTATCGCTAAAGCCGCTGGCTGGCACTTTAGTGAATTTTTCTTACGCATGTTACCCGTCACGCTGCCTGTGCTGGCCTGCGGCCTGGCAACCTGTCTGCTGCTGGAAAAATTCCACCTTTTTGGCTATGGCGAACCGCTGCCACCAACCGTGCGCAAAGTGCTGCAGGATTTTGACGATCGTAGCCGTCATAGCCGTAGCCGCCAGGATCGCCTGCGGCTTATCGCGCAGGGCATTATCGGCGTCTGGCTGATCGTCGCGCTGGCGCTGCACCTTGCGGAAGTCGGTCTGATTGGCCTGTCGGTGATTATTCTGGCCACCACTTTCTCCGGGATCACGGATGAACATGCGATCGGCAAAGCGTTTACCGAAGCTCTGCCATTTACCGCTCTGCTTACCGTCTTTTTTGCCGTGGTCGCGGTGATTATCGATCAACATCTGTTCGCCCCGGTGATTGAATTTGTCCTGCAAGCGTCGCCGCATGCTCAGCTTTCGCTGTTTTATCTGTTTAACGGCCTGCTGTCATCGATTTCCGACAACGTTTTTGTCGGCACGGTCTACATCAATGAGGTGAAGGCGGCTCTGGCACAGGGCACCATTGGCCTACCGCAGTTTGAGATGCTGGCGGTGGCGATCAACACCGGCACCAACCTGCCATCGGTGGCGACACCGAACGGCCAGGCGGCGTTCTTGTTCCTGCTCACATCCGCCCTGGCACCATTGATACGTCTCTCATACGGCCGGATGGTATGGATGGCGCTGCCGTACACCCTTGTCCTGACGCTGGTTGGTCTGGCGTGCGTCGAGTTTACCTTAATGCCGGCCACGCAGTGGATGCTCGACCACGGCTGGCTGGTTACGCCCCAGTTATAAAAATAGCGCGGCGCGTACCCGGCGCACTCACCGGGTACGCAGGATTTGTTTACGGAATATTTTCAGACGAGTTGATGGCGTCGGTGCGGTTTTCGTTTACACTGCCATGATTTAGCATGTTCCAGGGAAATGATTATGTTGCGATATCTAAACCAGTGCTCAAGGGGACGCGGTGCCTGGCTCCTGATGGCGCTAACCGCGTTTATTCTTGAATTGGTTGCATTGTGGTTCCAGCACGTGATGTTGCTGCAGCCATGCGTGCTGTGCATTTACGAACGCTGCGCGCTTTTCGGCGTGATGGGAGCCGGTATTGTCGGCGCGATCGCCCCGAAATCCCCGCTGCGCTATGTAGCAATCGTTATCTGGCTTTACAGCGCCTTCCGTGGGCTGCAGTTGTCGTGGGAGCACACCATGATTCAGCTCCACCCTTCCCCTTTCCAGACCTGCGATTTTGCCGCACGCTTTCCCGGATGGTTACCGCTGGATAAATGGCTGCCTCAGATTTTCGTTGCAACCGGTGACTGCGCCGTACGCCAATGGGAGTTCCTGACCCTGGAGATGCCGCAATGGCTGGTCGGGATTTTCGCCGCCTATCTGATTGTTGGCGTGCTGGTGCTTATTGCTCAGCCGTTTAAACCGAAAAGACGCGATCTTTTTGGACGCTAAGAGTGATTGCGGGTAAAGCGCTCCTTCGGGAGCGCTTTTTTTTGCGTGTTGACGTCGGCCCCTAAAAGTTGCATGTTAAATACAACTTATTTATCTTCACTCAGGAGCACATGATGTCTCATCTGCGAATTCCCGCTGACTGGAAAATAAAACGTTCCACGCCGTTTTTCACCAAACGGAATGTTCCCGCTGCCCTGTTGACTCACCACAACACCGCCGCCGGTGTTTTTGGCCAGCTTTGTGTGATGGAAGGCACTGTCATCTACTACGGTTTTGCAGATGAACAGGCGACTGAACCGGAAGTGAAAGTGGTGATAAACGCCGGTCAGTTTGCCACCAGTCCACCGCAGTACTGGCACCGTATCGAGCTAAGCGACGATGCGCAGTTCAATATTAACTTTTGGGTCGCAGACGATGCCGATGGCGAAAGCGGGCTGTTTCACGTGAAGAAAGAGTAATTCGCGCCTTACTGCGGCCGATTTCACATTCTCTGTTTTAGTGCGCGATATCTGTGGTGCTTTTATTTTCCATCCTGTTGAACGGGGCAATGACGCTGAAGGATTTTTGATAGTCACTGCAGGAGCCAGCCACGGTTTAGCCGATATTCACGACCGCCAGCCCCTTATCCTGTCACCGGAAGCCGCCCGTGAAGGCTGCACCAGGATGTCGGTGGACAAGAGGCCGGGGAAATTGCTGTCGATGGGGCCATGCCTGCAGACTATGGCTGCCACACTGCCGTAGGATAAATCGCTGTGACCTTTATTCCGGTAACCATGCGATAAAGTGAATCTTCATCACAAAGCCCCTCCCTGATTTAAAAGCTATTATCTCATTCCCCCCATCGTGAAACCGCCATCAACCGTAATTTCCTGTCCGGTAACATAGCTGGCATCATCAGAAAGTAGCCACGCAACTGTCCCTGAAATGTCATCAGGAACACCATTGCGTTGTAACAATGCATGTGAAGCGAGTGCGTTAACGGTATCTTCGGGTAGCGCTGATGCTGCCATCGGGGTGAGAATGACCCCGGGGCTAACAGCATTCACTCTTATACCCCGGGGACCACACTCCACGGCCAATGTATGCATTATTGCAAGCAATGCCGATTTAGTTGCTGCGTAAATTCCGGATCCAGGCATGACACTCCCCGTGGTCCATGAAGCATTGATCAGAATAGCGCCTTTATTTATCAGAGGCAGGCAATGGCGGATTGTCAGAAATGTTCCTTCGAGATTGGTTGCCAGCGGCTCACTGAAATCTGCTACGTCGGCTTCAGCCAGCGGTTTAAATGCACCAAGATATCCGGCATTAGCAAACAGGGCATCAACATGCTGGAAAACAGAAGCAACCTGTATAAAGGTTTCTTTTACCTGGCTTTCACTTCTGATATCACACGGAAAAACCTCAGCAAAACCCCCTGCATGTTTTATTTCATCTCGTACTTCTTCGAGTCCTCCCACCTGTCGCCCAAGGAGCATGACCTTTGCGCCTTCCGATGCGAGCCTTATTGCTGCCGCCCGCCCCATTCCACTACCGGCGCCAGTAACAACAACTGTTTTGTCCACGAAACGTAATTTGTTCATCATTTCTCCGGATGTTATTAAGTGCATCCGGGATGGTAATAAAATACTTTTTTAAAGATAATCGTCTTATAAATTTAATGACTTTAAAGTAAAGGTATCAAATGGATCTTTTCCGGGCGATGACTGTTTTTGCCGAAGTTGCCAGAGCTGGCTCGATGAGTGCTGCATCAAGAAAGCTGCACATTACCCCGGCAATGGTGGGCCAGCATATAGCATCACTGGAAGAGCGACTGGGAATGCGTCTTCTGAACCGGACAACGCGCAAGCAAAAGCTGACCGATTTCGGGAGCAGTTATCTGGAGCAGTGTCATGACATACTGGAAAGAGTCGCCATCTCTGAAACACAGGCTGAGGGATTGCAGCATTCCTTTAGTGGAAAACTGAGACTAACAGCCCCTGTATCTTTTGGCACAGAATGCCTCATACCCGCACTGCCGCGTTACAGGGAAATGGCACCGGATGTTGAGATTGATATTACTCTGACTGACCGGGTCATCGATCTGGTTGATGAAGGAATAGACATTGCTTTCAGGATCGGCGAACTGGATGACAGCAATATGATTGGCCGACCATTAATGCCATATCGTATGGCGGTCTGCGCATCACGCGACTATCTTAATATATATGGAACACCTGAACATCCTTCTGAACTTTTCGCACATCAGCTACTTTCTCTCTCTACCTCATCCCGTTCTCCATGGAAACTGAGCAGAGGTGAGGAGCAAATTGAAATCCCTATACAGAGTAAACTGACTGTGAATAATGGGCAGGCGCTGCGGATAGCCGCCCGGTCAGGGCTTGGGATTGTTATGCAGCCAGAAATACTCCTGTCGGAGGACATAATCTCGGGGAGACTGGTACGCCTGTTTCAGGGATGGCGTATAAGAGAAAGGCAAGTATGGTTGTTATATCTCAGGGATAGAAGAATGACACCCAAAATTCGGGCCTTTATCAATTTCTCACTTGAGGAATTCTCTTGCGATAAGGTTTGAGCAAATACACTTAAGGCCATAAGGGCCATTGCCTTTCAATCCCATAGCATCAGCAGACCACGCGACCACCATTGTTTGACAGGACGACCACCGGCCGCCCTTGCAAATCTGGCCGGAATGCCAATATCCCGTGCTCCACTTTGCGCGCGCTATCGACACCCGCCACCTGTCCCGACCTCAACCATGTTATCTGTCGTTAGCGATTGCTCGCTCAGTCGTTCTTGCCACGGCTACCAACCGGGAAGCTGACGATTCCATAAATTATCCATTTTGTTACCGGATTGTTGGATTATGATTTACATACCTCACACCCTTGAGGATCGTGGTTAACCACGGAATGATGATGTGTTGCATATCTCTTGTCAGATTTGACGCCGCCATATTCCTGGCGGTTTTTTTTCCTCATCATCAAACAGGCAGCCGTTGATAACATGTATTGCTGTCAACAACGGATAAAAAGCGGGCCTTCCGCGAATCAGGCGGAAGAAAATTATGCCTTCCGTTTTATGAGTCTGATGTGTGAAGCCATCACCTGCAACTGCGTAATCGTGTTGTCAAGGAGCATGTTAACCGTCTGAAAATGCGAAAGCCCATTTTCGATCCGTTAGTGACAGTGGCCCCCTCCGACATGTTGAATTACAAATTCAAACACATTTACAACAGCCCGTGCATGATAGTTATCCTGTACAGTCAACTGAGGGTGACAGCGATGGGTAAAGTTAAATTTGTTTTGTTGTTGGCTACGCTGTCCTCTGTATCGTTCTCCTCGGCAGCGTCATATTGCGAATCTAATAATATAGGCGGGCAGTTGTGCTTTCATGATGATGGAACGACATCCAGCAGTATTCCAAATGGGGTCAACGGGTTCGATACTTACTCAAGCGACGGAAAATGGTCAAGCACTATGCCAGATCTGGCGGGTACGAAAGAAGATATTGAAGGCTCGACGCTACCAAACGATGACGATGTAACCCACTCTTCGTCCAGTGAATCCGACAGCACGCTTATGGGCAAGGACTGGAATTCTGCAGCAAACATCCAGTCAGATGGCGCCGCGACATCCAGTGCGGCCATAGTAAATGCGCCATAACCGACTGCAGGTGTCATAATCCATCTTCGTCCGTTCATACACCCGGCGCCCTCGACGCGGCTAAACCAGCGGGATGATCATTGTTTGAGGATAAAACCAATAGGCTGCCCCACGCCATTTCTGTGCAGGAAAAATAGCGTATAAATCATGACATCAACTGGCCCAATCCGGCTTATTGAGGATATGATCCTGCCAGTCAACCACGCTGGACTCTTTTACCGCGATATGGCGAACGGAAATCCGCTCACCGTGCATAGCGGCCTTCGAACCCGTCAATAGCGGATGCCAGGAGGGTAACGGCTTTCCTTCCGCCAGCAGGCGATACGCGCAGGTCATCGGCAGCCATTCAAACGTTGGCAAATTGTCGCGCGTTAACTTAATGCAATCCGGCTCATATTCGAAACGGCGCGCATAGTTACGACACTGGCAGGTTTTAATATTGAGCTGACGGCAAGCGACGTTAGTGAAATAAATCTCGTCGGTATCCTCATCCATCAGCTTATGCAGGCAGCACTGTCCACAGCCATCGCAGAGTGATTCCCACTCCGCATCGCTCATTTCATCCAGTGTTTTTTGTTGCCAGAAAGGTTGGTCGCTCATTAGGATGTCCGTCATTGCAATTCAGGGTGCACCTTATAACCACTCTGGCACGCCGTTGCAAGTTTTGCCGCCCTGAAAAGGCGGCAAACGGACGTTACAACACACGAGTGGTCAACGATAATCCATTAAAACCAATCTCCAGTTCGTCGCCGCCGTTCAGCGGGCCAACACCTTCCGGCGTGCCAGTCAGCACCACGTCACCGGCTTTCAGCGTGAAGAAACGCGACATATACGCAATCAACGGCGCGATTTTGTGGATCATATCAGCCGTTGTGCCGTGCTGACGCACTTCACCATTTACCTTCAGGCTCAGCGGCGTATTCTGCACATCGCCATGAAATTCCGCCACCGGAATAAACCCGGAAATTGGACAGGCGTTATCAAAGCCTTTCGCTTTTTCCCAGGGCTGACCAGCCTTTTTCATTTTTCCCTGCAAATCGCGAAGGGTCAAATCAAGGGCCACGCCATAGCCTGCGATAGCCTTCAACACGTGCTCTTCCGTCGCCTGCCGTAAGGTGCCGCCAATCAGCACCGCCAGCTCGACTTCATGATGCACCGACCCCAGACCTTCAGGAAGCACTAACGGCTGGCGAATGTCGCACAGCGCCGTTTCAGGTTTAATAAACAGCACCGGCTCTTCCGGCGTCGCACTGCCCATCTCTTTGATATGTTTAGCATAGTTGCTACCTACGCAAACCACTTTGCTTACCGGATAATCCAGTAACGCGCCCTGCCAGTTATGATGTTGGTACATTATTTATTTGCCCTCAGTGGGTTAATCAGATTTATTCCCCTGTTCCGCCAGGTGTTTCTTGAGTAAATTTTCAGGTGGAGGAGGAAGTTGCAGGTAGTAGCCCTGATCGGTCAGCGCCTGCTTCACGTTCTCTAAATCGGCTTGAATCAGTTTTTTCCGTCCATCGAGCGGCAGAATCATTGCCAGTTTAGGCATACCGAAGCTACGCATTAATTCGTCGGGAACGCGGGAAAAATCGTCCTTTTTTTCGACATATAAATAGGTTTGCTCACGTTTAGTACTTCGATAGATCACACAAAACATAGTTTTACTCGGAATTAGACCTATGGTCACTTGCCTCAATATATGAGTGACTATAACATGCCTTTTAGTCTTCGGAATATCACCGCACTTCGCCGGTTGATAAACAGCAAATTGAGTAAGGCCAGGATGTCAAATACGCCAATCGAACTTAAGGGAAGTAGCTTCACCTTATCCGTTGTTCATTTGCACGATGCAAGTCCCGAGGTTATTCGTCAGGCGTTAGAAGAAAAAATCGCCCAGGCCCCCGCCTTTTTACGTCATGCTCCGGTGGTTGTGAATATTAGCGGCATTGAAGAGGCCGTCGACTGGCGCGCGCTGCATGAAGCTATTGCGAGCACGGGTTTGCGTATCATGGGCGTAAGCGGATGTAAGCTCCCTCGCCTGAAAGCAGACATTGACCGTGCGGGCATTCCTTTATTAACTGAAGGGAAAGAACATATTCCCCGTCAGGCGGTTGCTGAACCGCCAGCGCCGCCGCCAGTTGTTAATCAGATCACAAAAACGCGTTTGATAGATCAGCCGGTACGTTCCGGACAGCGTATTTATGCACCACACTGTGATCTCATTGTGACAAACCATGTGAGTGCCGGCGCGGAACTTATCGCTGATGGGAATATCCATGTATATGGCATGATGCGGGGACGCGCGCTTGCTGGCGCGGGCGGCGACAGAGACGTCCAGATATTTTGTACCCACCTCTCGGCGGAACTGGTGTCCATCGCGGGGGAATACTGGCTGAGTGATAACATTCCGGCCGAATTTTATGGCAAAGCGGCGCGCCTGCGTTTAGGCGATAGCGCTTTGACAATTCAATCGTTGAATTAATCCCTTTTAACAAGGAATTTCTATGGCACGCATTATTGTTGTGACTTCGGGTAAAGGAGGCGTTGGCAAGACCACCTCCAGCGCGGCCATCGCTACTGGTTTGGCCCAGAAGGGAAAAAAAACGGTCGTCATCGACTTCGATATCGGTCTGCGTAACCTTGACCTGATCATGGGCTGTGAGCGTCGCGTCGTTTATGACTTCGTCAACGTCATCCAGGGAGACGCCACCTTAAATCAGGCGCTTATCAAAGACAAGCGTACGGAGAACCTCTATATCCTTCCAGCCTCGCAGACCCGTGATAAAGAAGCCCTGACCCGCGA
The DNA here is from genome assembly GCF_005860775.1 of Klebsiella indica. Classification (GTDB taxonomy): domain Bacteria; phylum Pseudomonadota; class Gammaproteobacteria; order Enterobacterales; family Enterobacteriaceae; genus Klebsiella; species Klebsiella indica. The sequence goes on along the minus strand of NZ_VCHQ01000009.1, from coordinate 36,484 downwards.
AGGCGTAGACAAGGTTCTCGAAGAACTGAAAAAGATGGGTTTTGATTTTATCATCTGCGACTCTCCGGCTGGTATCGAAACCGGCGCGCTGATGGCGCTGTATTTCGCGGATGAAGCCGTTATCACCACCAACCCGGAAGTCTCCTCCGTCCGCGACTCCGACCGTATCCTTGGCATTCTTGCATCGAAATCCCGCCGGGCGGAAAAAGGTGAAGATCCGATCAAAGAGCATCTGCTGCTGACCCGCTATAATCCGGGTCGAGTGAACAAGGGCGATATGCTCAGCATGGAGGACGTGCTGGAAATTCTGCGCATCAACCTGGTGGGCGTCATTCCTGAAGATCAGTCCGTATTGCGCGCATCCAACCAGGGTGAACCGGTGATTCTGGATGAGACTTCGGACGCGGGTAAAGCCTACGCCGATACCGTTGAACGTCTGCTCGGAGAAGAACGTCCTTTCCGCTTCGTAGAAGAAGAGAAGAAAGGTTTCCTCAAACGCCTGTTCGGAGGATAAATTATGGCATTACTCGACTTTTTTCTCTCGCGGAAAAAGAACACGGCCAACATTGCGAAAGAACGCCTGCAAATCATTGTCGCGGAACGTCGTCGCAGCGATGCGGAACCGCATTATCTGCCGCAGTTGCGCAAAGACATTCTGGAAGTGATTTGTAAGTATGTGCAGATCGACCCGGAAATGGTCAGCGTACAGTTGGAGCAGAAAGACGGCGATATCTCGATTCTGGAGTTGAACGTCACCCTGCCGGAAACCGAAGAGTCGAAATCCTGACCCTGCGAGGTGGTAAAAAACCGGCAACGCTATGCGACGCCGGTTATTTCCCTCCCTGTGCGCTCACCCGCGTTAAATCTCTGAACGCGGATACTCGCTTAATAGCGCCTTCAGGCGATCGGCCATCAATTCACCACGCCAGCCGGAAATCAGTTCTGGCTCCCCGTTGCCGTTTTTCAGCCCCCAGTGCCCGTTCAACAACTGATTAATCTGCCTTCTCGATGCCAGCAGTTCCGCACTTATGCCCTTCTCCACGCTCACCGTCTGTACCAGCGCTTTAATCGCTTTAAACACCTTGCGATACCCCGGCATATCAACCAGGTTCTGTAGCGGCTCTGGCAACGCCTCTTTCGGCAGCGCCTGCGCTTTTTCGACAAGGCTTATCAACGTCTTACCGTGGAAGCGAATTTCGCTGCCCGATAACCCCAGGCTATCAAGCTCCCCCAGGCTGCCAGGCATATAGCGCGCGACGTTCCACAGATGTTCCTCTCGAATGACAAAGTTGACCGCCAGGTCACGCTCGCGCGCTTTACGTAAACGCCAGTCGGCCAGCAGTTGCAGACACCCCAACTGGCGAGTGCGCAGTTGCCAGGCATTGCCGATATCGCGCCACGCCTGCGCCGGATCCTGAACCTCCTGACGACGCTGCTGCATTAACTGGCATTCATCCAACGCGGCGGATAGCCAGCCGGCGCCTTCAGTTTCAGCCATTAACTTGTTGGCGATAGGTAGCAGGTACCAGACATCCGCAGCAGCATAAATGCACTGGCGTTCCGTTAACGGACGGGCCAGCCAGTCGGTCCGTGATTCGCTTTTGTCCAGCGCCACGCCGCTATACTCTTCGACCATCGATGCAAATCCCCATGACATCGGACGTCCGCAAAACGCGGCCAGAATTTGCGTGTCGATTAGCGGTTGCGGCATCAAATGAAAAGCATTAAGAAACACTTCCAGATCTTCACTGCCGGCATGCAGATATTTAGTCACGTTTTTATTCAGCAGCAGTTCACGCATCGGCGCCCAGTCTGTAATGACCAGTGGGTCAATCAAGAAAACCTGTTCGCCATCAAACAGCTGAAGCAGACCGAGTTGGGGATAATAGGTACGAGTACGGACAAATTCCGTATCCAGCGCAATGGCCGAAACCGCGCTTGCCGCTTCACAGATGGCGCGAAGGCCATCATCGGTGGTGATCATCTGATAGTTCAAATCGTACTCTCTTAACTTGCGCCCATAAAAAACGCCGGCTTAGCCGGCGTCTGGCGATTCACTCTTAGCTCAGGCTTTATTGTCTACTTTAGCGCGGGCTTCGTCACGCAGTTCTCGCCGTAAAATTTTACCGACATTGGATTTTGGCAGTTCATCGCGAAACTCGACCAGCTTCGGAACCTTGTAGCCGGTCAACTGACGACGGCAAAAGGTAATAAGCATCTCTTCCGTCAGCGCCGGGGCTTTCTTAACCACGAAAATTTTGACGGTTTCACCGCTGCTACCTGACGGCACGCCCACCGCAGCGACTTCCTGCACGCCGGGGTGTTGCATGACCACATCTTCAATTTCATTAGGATAGACGTTGAACCCGGATACGAGGATCATATCTTTCTTACGATCGACGATGCGCAGAAACCCCTCTTCATCCATTATCGCGATATCGCCGGTATGCAGCCAGCCATCCTTAATGATTTCAGCCGTCTCATCCGGGCGTTGCCAGTAGCCCAACATCACCTGCGGCCCTTTCACACACAGCTCGCCCGGCTCGCCCGGCGGCACGTCATTATCGTCGTCATCCACCAGTTTCGCTTCAGTGGAGGGCACCGGCAGACCAATACTGCCGCTGTGATAATCAATATCGTGCGGGTTAACGCTCACCAGCGGCGCGCACTCCGTCAGGCCATAGCCTTCCAGAAGATATTGCCCGGTCAGCTTCACCCAGCGCTCAGCGACCACCTGCTGTACCGGCATCCCGCCACCGGCGGAAAGATGCAGAGAGGAGAAGTCGAGTTCCTGAAACGCTTTGTTATTAAGCAGAGCGTTAAACAGGGTATTTACCCCGGTCATGGCGGTGAAGGGGTATTTCGCCAGCTCTTTGACCATACCTGGAATATCGCGCGGATTAGTAATCAGCAGATTCTGCCCACCCCGTTCAATAAACAGCAGACAGTTCATGGTCAGCGCAAAGATGTGATACAGCGGCAGCGCGGTGACCACCAGCTCTTTCCCGCGATGCAGCAGCGGCCCGTAGGTGGCATTCACCTGCTCAAGGTTCGCCAGCATATTGCGGTGAGTCAGCATTGCCCCTTTCGCCACGCCGGTTGTCCCGCCGGTATACTGGAGGAAAGCGAGATCCTGTGAAACAATTTCCGGTTTGATGTACTGCATTCGGTAGCCGTGCTGCAACGCACGACGAAATGAGATCGCGTCCGGCAGATGGTATTTGGGCACCAGCCGCTTAATGTACTTCACCACAAAGTTCACCAGCGTCCCTTTTGCCGTAGAGAGCTGATCGCCCATACGCGTTAAAATTACGTGCTTCACCTGGGTTTTATCGACCACCTTCTCCAGGGTGTGTGCAAAGTTAGAGACAATCACAATGGCCGCCGCCCCGCTGTCATTAAGCTGGTGCTCCAGTTCACGCGGCGTGTATAGCGGGTTAACGTTTACCACGATCATCCCTGCGCGCAGGATACCAAACAGCGCCACCGGATATTGCAATAAGTTAGGCATCATCAGGGCAACACGGTCGCCTTTTTGTAAACCTAATCCCTCCTGAAGATAAGCGGCGAACGCCCGGCTGCGCTCCTCCAGCTTCCGGTAGGTCATCACCTCACCCATATTGATAAATGCCGGTTGGTCAGCATAACGGGTTACGGATTGTTCAAACAGTTCAACCAGGGATTGATAGCGGTCAGGGTTTATCTCCGCGGGAACATCTGCGGGATAACGGTTTAGCCAAACCTTTTTCACTGCATCACCTCTGAAATAGCTATTCGTCGTCATCACAGCCCCTGATTAAAAATCATTCTGTTAACATTATATTAACTCAGCGTACCAGTTTATTAATCAGCCGTTTTACAGGTTGCGAAGCGCGTCACTATTTATTTTTCTTATTTGACTGAAAACGAAGAAACAGCGGACCAGCCGCTGTTTCTTTTAACTTATAAAAACTACAAAATCATTCAGTTACAACGTTTCTCACTTCTGCCGGGCCCTGATTATACCAGCCCCAGCCCCAACCACCGTATCCGTAACCCCAGGGTCGTGGGCCGAACAGCCACGGGTCAAATGGCTGCGGCGGCATCACCACCTGCTGCACGACGTTCCAGCGCTTATAGCCCGTCGCATTCATCAGCATGAATTTATATGGCGTACTGCCCACTTTGCCATTCACGACACCGGTGATCGGGCCAACGACGGTAACCAGTTGACCACGAAAATCTACCGGATCGAGAAACCCGTTCACATCGGCAAAAATGCGCCCGCGCGAAGGTTCCCCCAGTTCCGGACGCGCAGCGTTGTCCAGCTTGACAGTCGCGATCTCTAAACGGGTTTTACCCTGCTGATTCTGCACGCTGACAACTTTACCGCCAAAACGCGCTTCCTGGCCAACATACAGCTGCGGCGCGTTCATCACCCGAATTAAATCCTGCTGTGGCGTCGGGCTGGTGCCTTTAATGGCATCCGGTACCGAAGCGCACCCACTCAGCGCGGCGACAACCACTGCCGCCACTAACCAACGCACTGCGGTTTTTTGATCCGCCATGATGCAACTCCTTCTTCTCAGGCCTGGTGTTACTGAGATTCATTCGCGGCCTGGAAGTTTCTTCCAGGCCACTTCATTACGCAAATAAACTGGTTCCGCGTGTTCAACCGCCACGGTTTTACCCGCCGTAAACAGGTAACAAGCCAGCGGCAGCATATCCTGAGCTTCAGGAAGCTGAATCTCCCCGTCAACCAGCGTCAAACCGGAGCCCTTAGCCATCTCCGGCCACGCCTGCCAGCCAGTTCCGACTGTCGCCCACTCACCTTCCAGCCGCTGTAGCCGCTCGCTCACCGCTTCAGGCTTGAGCACCGACTCACTCGCTTCGCCGTGCCAGACGCCCTGCGCGTCGCGCTGATATTCTGCCCAGTAGACTTCCCCCATTCTGGCGTCAATCGCCGCCAGAACGCGCGTTGCGCCGGTTTTGCGCCATGCCCCCTGGGCCATAGTCGCCAGCGAAGAGACGCCAATCATCGGCAACTCAGCGCCCAGCGCCAGCCCCTGCGCGATACCGATACCGATACGCACGCCGGTAAAACTGCCCGGCCCGCGGCCAAAGGCCAGCGCATTAAGCCCGGTCAGTAGGATGCCGCTTTCAGTGAGGAGATCCTGCACCAGCGGCAGGATTCGTTGCGTATGTTCACGGGGACAGATTTCAAAATGAGCACTAAGGGTGCCATCATTCCACAGCGCCGCGGAGCAAGCTTCCGTGGCGGTATCGATAGCCAGAATTCGCATGGATCGTCACGCTCTCGTTATATACCCTTCGTATTTCCAGCAACATTTTGCCAGGGCTATGTGCATTCATCCCCGTCACATCGTTATCTATGTTCCGGGGAACCACACCCTTGCCGCCGCAAAGCCACTCGAAATGCATTGGGTATAGCAGATTCACAAAATGGCGCGCAGCTTACCACATATTGCGCCAGATTACCTCGCTGGCGGCAGCGCAAGAAAACGTATCGCCCGACGGATATCGCGAGTCCGCGGCGCGGGCGGTAAGCTGGCGAGAAACACCGCGCCATAGGGGCGCATCACCAGACGGTTATCGCAGATCACCAGCACCCCGCGATCGTCAATGTCGCGAATCAGGCGCCCCACCCCCTGTTTTAGCGTAATCACCGCATCCGGTAGCTGGACCTCATCGAAAGGATCGCCGCCGCGCAGACGACAATCTTCCATGCGCGCTTTGAGGAGCGGATCGTCCGGCGAGGTGAACGGCAGTTTGTCGATAATCACCAGCGAGAGGGTATCGCCGCGCACGTCCACCCCTTCCCAGAAGCTGCTGGTCGCCACCAGCAACGCATTCCCGGCGCTCACGAACTGCTGCAAAAGCTGGCCCTTACTGGTTTCCCCTTGTAACAGCACCGGCAGGGTCATGGTCGCGCGGAACTGTTCCGCCAGATCGCGCATCATGGCGTGCGAGGTACACAGCATAAAACAGCGCCCGTCATTGGCTTCAATCAGCGGTTTAAGCATTGCCGCCAGATGCCGCGCTGCGCCGGGCTTGTTCGGCAAAGGTAAATTACGCGGCACGCAGAGCAGCGCCTGATGGGCATAGTCAAAGGGGCTGGGCAGCAGCAGCGTTTGCGCTTCGCTAATCCCCAGACGATCGGTGAAATGGTGCAAATCGTCGTTTACCGACAGCGTCGCCGAGGTAAAGATCCAGCTCCCGGACTTTTGCGTCATAACGTCTTTAAATTTATCCGCCACCGTGAGCGGAGTCAGCGCCAGGGTGAAGTGACGGGAAGTGCATTCATACCAGTAGCTAAAGCCCGGCTGGTTGGTCTCTTTCAGCCGTTTGAGGCGGCCACGGTAAATCGTTGCCCGTTCGAAAGCGGCATCCAGCAACGCTGAGCGCCCCAGCGACAGCTTTGCCACGTCGTAGCACAGCTCCAGCGCATCATCGAGGAGCAGCAACGCGCGCTGAATATTGTTATCCGCCAGCAGATCGCGCAAATTGCCGCGATAGCCTGGCTCCCCGAGCTGCAGGCGAAAATCCTGCGTGCTCTGGGCAAGACGGTCAGCGCATTTCTGCAACTGCCGGGTATCTTTTAACTCGGTGCGATAAGCAATAGTGATATCTTTCGCCAGATCCAGCAACTGGCGGCTGGAGAGCGACTGGCCAAAGTACTGGCTGGCGATATCCGGCAACTGATGCGCTTCATCGAAGATCATCACTTCCGCCTCCGGAATAAGCTCGGCAAAGCCGCTCTCTTTCACCACCATATCGGCAAGAAACAGATGGTGGTTAACGACCACCACGTCGGCATCCATCGCCTTTTTACGCGCTTTCACCACAAAGCACTCTTTATATAGCGGGCAGTCGCTACCGAGGCAATTATCGTTGGTGCTGGTCACCAGCGGCCAGGCCAGCGAGTCTTCGGCAACGCTCACGCAGGTGCTGATATCGCCATCCACGGTTTGATTCGACCACGAGCGCAGCAGAATCACATCGCTGAGGGTTTGTACCGGCAGATCCCCTCCGGCAAGCGCCTGTTGCTCAAGACGCTCAAGGCAGAGGTAGTTGGAACGCCCTTTCAGCAAGGCCAGTTTGCCGGTGAACTTCAGCGCGTTGGCGACGGTGGGCAAATCCCGGCTGTAGAGCTGATCCTGCAATGCTTTCGAGCCGGTGGAGATAATGACTTTCTTGTTGGCCCGTAGCGCAGGCGCCAGATAAGCGTAGGTTTTGCCGGTCCCGGTGCCCGCCTCAACCACCAGCGGGCGGGTTTCTTCAATCGCGCTGGCGACGGCGAAAGCCATCTGGCGCTGCGGTTCGCGTGGTTTAAATCCCGCAATCGCGCTGGCCAGCTGGCCGTCTGCTGCAAAATCGTCGATCACATTACCCCCTGGTTATTTGGACAGTGATTATGTCAGGGTGGCGTGGTTTTCGCCAGCACGGGTAGTGACGCAGGAGAAACATTGTGGCAGTCTTGCCGCAGCTTAATGAACCGGAACAACGAGGAAATGAACATGACTATTACGCGTATCGATGCCGAAGCCCGCTGGTCTGATGTTGTTATTCACAACCAGACGCTGTACTACACCGGCGTACCATCAAACCTTGACGCCGACGCCTGCGCGCAAACCGCCGACACACTGGCGCAGATTGACGCGGTGCTGGAAAAACAGGGCAGCGACAAGTCGCGTATACTTGATGCCACCATTTTTCTCGCCGACGGCGACGATTTTGCGGCCATGAACCAGGCCTGGGATGCCTGGGTCGTCGCAGGGCATGCGCCAGTTCGCTGTACGGTACAGGCGAAGCTGATGAACCCGCGTTATAAAGTCGAGATTAAGATTATCGCGGCGGTGTAAGCGGCAATCATGTCCGCCGGATAAGGCAACGCCGCCATCCGGCATCTTACCGCACCGAGCCTGATGGCGCTGCGCTTATCAGGCCTGGAATTTAGTTTCTATCAACCCGCGCACCACATCAGCTGTTCCCTTAACTGTAGCGTCTCCTGCGGCAAACACTTCAGCGCTTCGCGGTAACTGGCCGATTGCTTTGCATAGCCCCGTACTGACTGCAGCAGCACCCGCAGCGCGCTATCCCAGACAATCCCCTGCAAATCGCTATACGGCCAGAGATCCGGTTCGCGGATAAACGGCACCAGATAATCAATCCCCTGCTTCACTCCACGCCCGTCGCGGATAGCATTCCAGCGATCGAACTCAACATGCTCGGCGTAGCGGTTAAGCAACAGATGCGCCTCCAGATTAAACAGCGAGTAGTGGAACGGAATAGTGCGCTCCAGCTCCATCGTCTGCTTGCCGTCCTGGTCAATCTGCGCCGCCATACGCTGGGTGATCCCCTGCTCAATGATCCGCGCAGCTAACCCTTTATCGCCGTAGAACAGCGCATTAACCGTGCGCTGAGCGTCATACCAGGTGCCGTGGTTGTTGTGCCAGACGTACTCGGAGTGGCCGATTTCGCTGTAATACATCCAGTGATTAAAATCACGGAACCACTGATGCAGGCCGATAATATCATCGGTATTCAGCACGCTCGCCGTATTAATCAGCCCGATAGTATCCACCACCATCCACAGCAAGCGAGTGTCGATAAGCCCGGTACCGCGCCCGGAGACAATCCCCGGGATTGCCTGGCCGTAGTTAAGATGCGGATTCATGCGCGTATCGGTATCAAGAAACCAGCAGCGGATCTGCTGCGCGGCCGCCTGCGCATACTGACGCTGACCGGTGAAATACCACGCCAGCCCCAGCGTCAGGCACCGCTCGCACATGCGGATAATGCGCGAGGTATCGGTGTCGTTATTTTCACATTGCGGGTTGACATGCCCATCGCGGCGAATATAGGGCAGCCCGTTTGGCCGCCGTGGGTTCGGCCACCAGTAGGTGCCCAGACTGTAATAATCGTGCGCATCGCCGCTCACCGGACGCAGTTTTTTATGCACCACACTCTCCGGCGCTTCACGCCGCAGAATATCAGCCTCCGCCACCAGCTTACTGAGCGCCAGTTGCAGCGGCGAGAACGGCTGCTTTAAGCCCGCGCGCGCGTTTTCCAGGCAGGTTTCATCAAGAGTATACAGCTTCATCGCCACCTTAATTTCCCTCCTGGCACGCGATGCGCTGGCCGCTTTGCGCATCGAAAATATGCACGCCGGAGAGCCTGGGCTGCAACCAGATACTGTCGCCCTCTTTCACTGCCAGCCTCTGTTTGAATACCGAGGTGAACGCGCCGCCGCCGGTATCGCAGAACAGTTGCATATCCGAACCGGTATTTTCCACCGCCGTGACCTTCGCCGCCAGAGCGTCATCCCGGGCCTCATGGACCACATTGACCTGCTCAGGGCGGATCGCATACACCACCTGCTGGCCATGCCGCACCTGTAACCCGGCAGGCAAAGCCAGCAGCGAACCATCTTTCAGACGCAGACTGGTCGCGTCGCCACTCAGAACCACCTCACCCGGGAGCTGATTAATCTCCGGCGAGCCAATAAACCCGGCGACGAACAGATTCGCGGGCTGGTCATACAGTTCCAGCGGCGTGCCCGCCTGCTCAATGCGCCCATCGCGCAACACGACGATCATCTGTCCCATTGTCATGGCTTCAATCTGATCGTGGGTGACATACACGGAGGTAGTTTTCAGCCGACGATGCAGCTCGCGAATTTCGCCTCGCACCTGAGTACGCAGCTTGGCATCAAGATTCGAGAGCGGTTCATCAAATAAAAACACCTGCGGCTTACGTACGATGGCCCGCCCCATCGCCACACGCTGGCGCTGGCCTCCTGAGAGATCTTTCGGCAAACGCTCCAGCAGCGGTTCCAGTCCCAGCAGCGCAGCGGCTTCATTAACCTTCTGGTTGATATCCGCTTTCGGCAGACGCGCCATCTTCAGGGCAAAGCCCATATTTTCACGCACCGTCATCTGCGGGTAGAGCGCGTAGCTCTGGAACACCATCGCAATATCGCGCAGCTTCGGTTCCACATCGGTGACGTTGCGTTCGTTGATATGCACCTCGCCGCCGGAAATCTCCTCAAGGCCGGCGATCATGCGCAGCAGCGTAGATTTCCCGCAGCCGCTGGGCCCGACAAGGACGCAAAACTCGCCGTCCGGGATAGTCAGCGACACGTCTTTAATGACCTGCGCATCGCCATACGATTTACGCACGCTATTCAGTACAACAGATCCCATCGGTAACTCCTTATCCTTTGACCGCGCCGGACATGATCCCGCGATTGAAATGTTTTTGCAGACCCAGGTAGACGATGATGCTGGGCAGCATCGCCAGTAGCGTAATGGCGATAAAGATATTCGGTGTGATGCTCTCATCGGTACGCAGCGTGCCAAGGATCACCGGAATGGTATTCAGGCTGTCCTGGTTGACCACAATCAGCGGCAACAGGTACTGATCCCAAATCATAATGAAGCCAAAGGTGACCACCGTGCCGAGCGCCGGTTTGACCAGCGGCAGGATCACGTGGAAGAAGATTTGCCATTCGTTGGCGCCGTCTATTCGTGCCGCCTCTTCCAGCTCTTTCGGAATCGCCGACATAAATTCGGTCAATACGAAGATCGAGAACGCCCAGCCCACCACCGGCAAAATCATCCCGAGGTAGCTGTTATAAAGCGAGGCATCGATCAACGGCAGTCGCCAGTTGATGATCATATACAGCGGAATGGCAATCACTTCTTCCGGCAACATCATGGTGGACAAAATCACCAGGCTAACCAGCGCCACGCCGCGAAACTTCTTACGCGCCAGCGCATAAGCCGCCAGCGCACTTACCGACACCTGCATAATGGTACCGAAGAACACCACCAGAATTGAGTTCAGCAGATACTGCCAGACGCCGATATCCATCCACGCAAAGATGAAGTTTTCAAACGAGAACTGATGCGGCCAGGCCAGCAGCTCACCCGGTTTAACCGGTGCGCCACTGAATGCGGTGGCGACGATGCCCCAGAACGGCCCGACAAAGACAATCAGCAGCAGCGTGTAGATACACCAGCGTCCTGCGGTATCCCAACGTTTACTTAACATCACGGCTCCTTAATAACGTGCGATACGTTTTTTCAGCGTCAGATGACAGATGGTTAAGATCACTGTGAAGGTGAACAGCAGGAACGACACCGCTGAGGCGTAGCCATAGTCAAACTGCTCAAAACCAAGTTTATAGATGTGGGTCATGATCATTTCCGTGGCGTTAGATGGCCCCCCGCCAGTGGTGGCGTACACTTCCGCAAACACGCGGAAACCACGAATAAAAGAGAGCATCAGTACCACCGAGAGCGCCGGGATCATGCCGGGCAGCGTGACGTAGCGCAGGCGGTTCCACCAATTGGCGCCGTCAACATTCGCCGCGTCGTACAGGTCGCGGCTGATCCCCGCCAGACCGGCAATAAAGATCACCATGTTGTAGGGCACCGCTTTCCAGATATGCAGCAGCATGATGACCCCCAGCGCCTGATCGGAGCTGGCGAGGAAGCCCTGATCGGCCACGCCGAACCAGCTGAGAATATGGTTAACCACGCCGTTTGGCGTCGGGTTAAACAGAATGCGCCACATTTCGGCGACAATCGCCGCGCTGGTGACGGCCGGTAAAAAGATGGCGGTTCGAATAAAACGCAAATGGCGCGCAGGACCTTCCAGCAGCATAGCAAGGAAAAACGCCAGGATAGCGGCAGCGAACATCGTCACTACCACGTACAGCAACGTGTTCACCACAGCCGCATGCAATTCTGCGTCAGCAAAGGCGCGGGTGAAGTTATCGAATCCGACCCATTCATTGGGCTGGTTAAAGTTAACCTTATAAAAGCTCATCACCAGACCTTGAATCATCGGGATGAACTTAAACCAGCTAAAAATAATCAGCGCAGGCGCTAAAAACAGCCAGGGGATCAGCGCCCGTTTACGTTTTTCATTCAGCCAGCCGCTCGCGTCGGGCGCAGCGGCTTGCTTTTGCGACGCGGACTTCGTCTCATGCAGCGTCATAACGTCGATCCTCAGTTAGCCAGCACATTTTGTTTTTCCAGCTCGGCGTTAACCTTGCCGTCGATGGTCTTCAGCTCGGCGGCAATCTCGCTGTTACAGTCGGCAAAAATACGATTAAAGCCGTCAGCAGTGACCTGACGCACCGGCGTCCAGTTTGGAATTTGCGGCACGTAGCGCCCCTGCTGGTTGTACAGGTTAGCGAAGGTTTCCCAGCGAGTGTCCTGATAAACGGCTTTGACGTCGACATTCTTATTAACCGGCAAACGCACCACCGGAATGTGCTTACTCCCTTTGCCCATGCCGATTTCCTGACCCTCCGGCGAGATCATAAATTCGATGAATTTACGCGCCGCCTCTTTTTGTTTACTGCTCTTCATCATAAAGACCGTGGTGCCCTCAGCGAGCGTGGCTTCGCCTTTTGGCCCGATTACCGGCACGACTTCGTAGTTATCTTTGCCCGGATCTTTATCAAACAGCGCGATATGGTATGGGCCACTGAAGAACATGCCGCTTTGCCCGGAACGAAAAGATGGGATGACATCAGCTGTGGTGGCGTTAATCGCGCCCGGCTGGGTCACTTTTTCACACATCATTGTGCGCATAAAGCTCATCGCCTGAGTCACTTCCGGGGTATTCAGCGAGGCGCTAAATTTGCCGTTACTCTCTTTGACAAAATCGCCACCCGCCTGCCAGATAAAGCTGCTCATAAACCAACTGGCATAACCGCGGGTGGTGGAGGCGGGAACAATAAAGCCATAGGTATCATTTTTGCCGTTGCCATCAGGATCCTGAGTGGTAAAGGCTTTCGCCAGGGTCTGGATATCGTCCCAGTTTTTAGGCTGCGGCAGCCCCAGTTTTTCACGCCAGTCTTTGCGCACGAACAGGGCGAAGGTCTGCGCCGAGGTTGGTACACCATAGTATTTACCATCGATATAGCGCGTACTATCCCAGGCGGTCTCGAACAGCTGGTCGCTACCGGTAATCTTTTTCGGCTCAATTTCATCGGCAATCCCGAGCTGGATAAACTGCCCCAGCGACGCCGCATCGTTAAAAATCAGGTCAGGTAAGGCATTGCCCGCCGTAGCGCGCGCCAGACGCTGTTCAAAATCGGTGGTCGCATTGAAGTACTCAATCTTGATACCGGTTTTTTCTTCAAACTTCTCCGCCTCTTGTTTGTAGATATTTTTGGAATCGTTGCTGGCGCGAATCCAGACGTTCAGGGTAGCGGCATAGCTCTGACCTGCGCCGAGTCCGAGTGCGGTAAGAAGTAATAATGAACGTAATTTATTCGCAGACATAATTGCATATCCTTTATTGTAGGGCACAAAGGTAATTCAATTCTCAATTAATACACATCAAGGAATTTGAATAGCATTCAGAAGTTAATACAACAGATGTAAAAAATATTTCCATTCATTAAATAGAAATACATTCCCCAATACAACCACACAAAAAAGAAATTGCGTTTCAAAAATCAAAAAGTTGAGTCAGATCACATCAAAAAGTGACAAAAAAAGTGACAAATAATTAATAACCATTAAATTCAATTAATTATAAATTTGCTGATTTTATTTAACCATTAAAAAATTTTAGAAAAACGCGAAATTCCGTGATACACGTTGCATTAAAAAAGTCATTTTTTATCCATCCCGATAACCTTGATGGATATCACAAAAAAAATCACTTTGTCTTTTACACTGCACGCCATCGTATATTCAAATAGATTATTTTTTAATTAAACCACTGGCTTTACATGTCGTTTAAATACGTGACGAGTATAATTCTGTCATTATCTTTCCCCATATTTGCAGAAGGGTCATTACTATGAACTCAATACCTCGCCGAGGTTTGTTATGCGTTGTGCTGTTCTGTTCCGGCATGAGCGCCTCTCTGTATGCCGCCGAGCCATACACGCTTGACGGAAAAGATTTAGCCTTTAGCCGTCAGCGGATCGCCGCCAACGATCCGCTATTTATCCAGGCGCAAGCGGCGCTGCTGAAAAAAGCCGATCTGGCGCTCAGGCACCCACTGTTCTCAGTGATGGACAAAACGCTGGTCGCCGCCAGCGGCAATAAGCACGACTATTACAGCTTCCCGCCATACTGGTGGCCGAACCCGGAGACCAAAGACGGGCTGCCGTATATCCGCAAAGACGGGCAAACCAATCCGGACGCCAATAGCGACGCCACCGACAAAAACCGGCTGGTGAAGATGAGCAACGATGTGTCAACCCTGGCGCTGGCGTGGTACTTCTCCCGGGACGATCGCTACGCGCAAAAGGCGGCGGCTCAGTTAAAGACCTGGTTCCTCGATCCGAAGACGCGTATGACCCCCAACCTGCAATACGCACAGGCCATTCCCGGCATTAACACCGGACGCGGCATCGGTATTATTGATAGCCGCGCGCTGGTCGAGGTGGTTGACGCTATCGCCCTGCTGCAATCATCAGATGCCCTCAGCGGAAAGGACGTTACAGAGTTAAAACAGTGGTTCGGTGAATTTTACCACTGGATGACCACCAGCCAGAATGGCTTTGAAGAGGAAAACTGGCACAACAACCACGGCAGTTATTTTGATATGCAGGCCGCCACCTTCGCTCTGTTCAGCGGTAAAACCGAAGCGGCGAAAAAGCGCCTGTACATCACTCAGCTGCGGCGCATTGCCGGGCAGTTTGATGTCGAAGGCCGCCAGATAGCCGAGCTGGAGCGCACCCGCCCGTGGCACTACAGCAACTTCAACCTTGAGGCCTATAACCGCCTGGGCCGTCTGGGCGAGAAAGTGGGCGTCGATATCTGGAATTTCACCCTCGACGACCATAGCCTGCGCAAAGGCTATCAGTACATCGCCGGGTTTATTAACAGCAACACGCCGTGGCCCTGGAAAGATCTCGATAAAATGGACGACAAAAAAGCGCTGCGCAATATCGCCACCGCCGCGCACGCCTGGCCTGACGACCCGCTGTTTCGCGACAAAGCGCAGTGGCTGCGGGCGAAATACCCCGACGATATCACCACCCTTATTGCCCCACTCCCCGTGCCGGCAGAGGTCAAGGATAACCACTGATGAAACAATTTTCTGGGCTCTGGCCCGACATTGCCATACGTGCAGTCGGCGATAACGGTCTACTTGAACGGCTCGTGAAAGATTCACAACCGCTTCTCGACGCGGCAATACGCATCCCGCAGACCGGGATAGCCACCTGGAACCTTTACTACTTTTGTCCGCATCACGGCGTGCGGTTGACATGGCAGGCGGATACCCCCCACCAGCACATCTGCCCGGTCGACAATGCGGTTTTTAGCGGTGAGCCGTGGGACGGCGCCTGGTGGCGCGAGATGAATGGCCGCAACGCCGGCGCATGCCAGCAGCTTGGACTGATGTGGCGTCTGACCGAACAGCAGCAGTACCGCGACAAAGTACGCGCGTTACTGATGGGCTATGCGGACGTTTATCCCGGCTATGAAGTCCACGGAAATATTCCCCACAACGGCCCAGGCAAGATGAACGCGCAGACGCTGTGCGAAGCCAACTGCATTCTGGAGATGGCGTTGGGTTATGACTTTATTGCCGACAGTTTAACGCCTGCCGAACAGCAACACATTAGCGATAATCTGCTGCGCTGCGCGGCAGAGTTTCTGCGTGAACATCGCAGCCCGCAGATCCATAATCATGAAGTCAAAATCAGCGCAGCACTGGGGGTGCTGGGCTTCATCCTCGAAGATGAGAGTCTGCTGGAGTTTGCCGTTAACCAGCCATACGGTCTGCGCTGGCAACTGGAAAACGGCCTGCTGGCGGAAGGGCTGTGGTTTGAAGGTTCCATTCACTACCACTATTACGCGCTACAGGGCTTTTTTGCCTTTGAGAAGCTGGCGCGCGGCACTCGCTGGAGCCTGCTTGATGGTCCCTGGTATCAACCTATGCTGCGCTTCCCGCTCTCGTTACTACTGCCGGACGGCACCTTCCCGCGGTTAAATGATTGCCTTGCCGGACAAGAGAAACTGTATCATCGGGATCTCTACGAATTTGCCTGGTTTATCTGGCGAGATCCGCTCTACGCCGCCGTACTGCAGTTCATCAACACTGAACCTGATGAGCGTGAAACCTTGCTGTGGCGCGACCAGCCGCTGCCTGAAGAGCCTATAACGCTTATCCCCCAGCAATCGCTGTTTGCGCCAGGCGCGGGCCTGACACTGTGGCGACGCCCTCAGCAACGTCAGGCAGTGCTGATTAAACACAGTCCGTGGGGAGGGGAGCACGACCATTACGATCGCCTGAGCCTGATGCTGTGGCAGCGCGACGGCTGGCTGCTGCCGGATCCCGGCACCACTGGTTACGGGGCGAAAATGCACTATGACTATTACAAAAACAGCGCAACCCACAACACGCTGACGGTCAACCAGAGCAATCAACCGCCCGCCAACCCAGTGGTATTGGCCTGGCAGATGAACGATGATTTTTTCTGGTTGGATAGCGAAACCGACTGGGGCAAGCCGCCGCCGGAATTAAACAGCCATAGCCACGTCGAGTGGGACACGGCGGCCTGGCGAGACATCCGCTTTCGCCGTCGCCTGCTGTGGCTTGAAGATGTGCTGATCGATCTGTCGACGGTGGAAAACCCGCATCACCAGCAGCTCGACTGGACGTTACATCTGGCAGCGCAGGCGCTGGATCAGAGCGGCAAGCCGCAGCCCTTCTCGCTCAGCGGGCCGCTACGGCATATGACCGGTTCGACCATGACGCCGCTGCACGGCTGTCAGCCGCGCCACTTTGCGCGCGGCGGCGATACCGTTGCGCTCTGGCTGGCTGGCGATGGCGAACTGTGGCAGGGACTAGCGCCCGATAACCCGGCGATAAGCAATCTCAGCTATCTGGTGATGCGTAATCATCTCCCGCAGGCGCGTTTTGTGTGTCTGTGGGATCTGGCGAACAACGCGCCGTTGACGGAAGTTAACGTGCATCATACGCCAGGCGGTACGCAAATTACCTTCTGGCGCGGTGACCGTGTGGCGCACGTGACGCTGCACGACGATCCCGGGCGAATACCTGATGTGATCCTTCCGCTCACGGAAGGCGGCATTTAAGAACAATACCGATTACTTACTCGTCTTCATCCTCAAAGCGCGCCACAATCCGATCGCCGGTATGCGAGGCGCGCAGTTCGTCTGCCACTAAAGCGATAGCCTGGCCGCTGCTCATCCCCTGCGACATCAACTCCTGAATTCGTTCGACTGCTTTCTGCTGTTGCTCATGGCTCAGCGAAGGTAAACCTGCAAACATCACGCACTCCTGCTACATTGTGGGGCGTAATTATTTCACGCCGTCCTGCTGGATACCAGCGGGCGGTAACGATCAGGATAGAAGAAGACGATGTTGTCCCCCGCGATTATCTCCCTGCCCTGGCGTCCGGATGCCGCTGAACACTATTTTGCCCCATTAAGTTCGCAGCCCTGGGCAATGCTGCTGCACTCCGGTTTTGCCGAACATGCGCATAGCCGGTTCGACATTATCGTCGCCCAACCGCGCGCAACGCTGGTTACTCACGGCCAAACTACCGCGATAGTCGAGGGGGAAGCCGTCTCGACGTCAATGGCCGATCCGCTGGCATTGCTGAATCAGCAACTGACGCATTATCACCTGCAACCGTCGGCTCACCCGCATCTGCCGTTTCTCGGCGGCGCGCTGGGGCTGTTCGGCTACGATCTTGGCCGCCGCTTTGAAACCCTGCCGTCTCAAGCGGAGGCGGATATCTCCCTGCCCGATATGGCGGTCGGGATCTATGACTGGGCGCTGATTGTCGATCATCAGCGCCAGGAAGTCTCGCTGTTCAGTTATGACGACCCGCAAACCCGTCTGGCGTGGCTGGAAGCTCAAACTGCCGTCACCGCCGCACCTTTTGAACTGACATCTGAATGGTGCTCAAATATGAGCCGCGAAGAATACGGCGAAAAGTTTCGCCAGATTCAGGCTTATCTGCACAGCGGCGACTGCTATCAGGTTAACCTGGCGCAGCGGTTTACCGCGCACTATCGCGGAGATGAGTGGCAGGCTTTCTGTCAGCTTAACCACGCCAATCGCGCCCCCTTCAGCGCCTTTATCCGTCTGCATGAAGGCGCCATATTAAGCCTGTCGCCAGAGCGTTTTATACAACTGCAACAAGGTGAAATACAGACCCGGCCAATTAAGGGCACCCTGCCAAGACTTAGCGACCCTGAGCAGGACGAACAACAGGCGCGAAAGCTGGCGAATTCGCCAAAAGACCGCGCGGAAAATTTGATGATCGTCGATTTAATGCGTAACGATATTGGCCGGGTTGCCGTACCCGGCAGCGTTCACGTCCCTGAGCTGTTTGTGGTTGAGCCATTCCCGGCCGTACATCATCTGGTCAGCACCATTACCGCCAGACTCCCTTCCCATCTGCACGCCGCTGATTTACTACGCGCGGCCTTTCCCGGCGGTTCCATAACCGGCGCACCGAAGGTCAGAGCGATGGCGATCATTGATGAGCTGGAGCCGCAACGGCGTAACGCCTGGTGCGGGAGCATCGGATACCTCAGCTTCTGCGGCAATATGGATACCAGTATTACCATCCGTACGCTGACGGCCTGCCACGGACAGATCCACTGCTCCGCAGGCGGCGGTATTGTCGCCGATAGCGAAGAAGCGGCAGAATATCAGGAAACGTTTGATAAAGTTAACCGTATCCTGCATCAACTGGAGAGCTAGAACATGGCGGACAGCGCCCTCGAACTTGACGACTTTCTTTCCCGTTTCCAGCTTCTGCGGCCGCACCCTTCGCGTCACGCGCTCAATCCGCGTCAGGCGGCGGTGCTGGTGCCGATTGTCCGTCGTCCACAGCCGGGGTTACTGCTGACCCAGCGTTCACCATGGTTGCGTAAACATGCCGGTCAGGTGGCCTTCCCCGGCGGCGCGGTGGATAACAGCGATGCTACGCTGATTGCCGCCGCGCTGCGCGAGGCGCAGGAAGAGGTGGCGATCCCGCCAGAGTCGGTTGACGTTATCGGCGTTCTGCCGCCGGTCGATAGCGTGACGGGTTTTCAGGTCACACCGGTGGTAGGTATTATTCCATCCAATCTGCACTACCACGCCAGCCAGGATGAAGTGGCGGCGGTTTTCGAAATGCCGCTTGCGGAGGCGCTGCGTCTGGGCCGCTACCATCCGCTGGATATCTATCGTCGCGGCAATGCCCATCGTGTCTGGTTATCGTGGTATCAGCACTATTTTGTCTGGGGAATGACCGCCGGTATCATTCGCGAGCTGGCGCTACAGATAGGTTCCCGACCTTAGCTATACTTAAATGCAAACGGGGCGGTCAGTATTAGTAAATCCGCAGTTATCCATTAGTTTAATTCATGTGAATACTTCAGCTGATAGCACGGTTCCCTCTTACACTATGCGCAATTATTACATCGTTACCGTACCTGCGGTAACCCTGTCAGGAGTGTTAGCGTGATTAGTCTATTCGACATGTTCAAGGTGGGGATCGGTCCCTCATCTTCCCATACTGTAGGCCCGATGAAAGCCGGGAAACAGTTCGTCGATGACCTGGTCGAAAAAGGATTGCTTAATGCGGTGACGCGCGTAGCGGTTGATGTCTACGGCTCACTGTCATTAACCGGCAAAGGCCACCATACGGATGTCGCCATTATCATGGGACTGGCGGGCAATCAGCCCGATTCGGTCGATATTGACGCGATTCCGGCATTTATCCGCGACGTTGAAGCGCGCGGTCGCCTGCTGCTGGCGCAAGGGCAGCATGAAGTCGACTTTCCCCATGATGACGGCATGCGCTTTCGTAGCGACAACCTGCCGCTACATGAAAACGGCATGACCATTCACGCCTGGGCTGGCGACCGGGAAATCTACAGTAAAACCTATTATTCCATCGGCGGTGGTTTTATCGTTGATGAGGAACATTTCGGCAAAGAGAACGTTAATGAGCTCGCCGTTCCATATCCGTTTAAATCCGCGCAGGAGATGCTGGGCTTCTGTAAAGAGACCGGGATGTCGCTCTCCGGCATGGTGATGCAAAACGAGCTGGCGCTGCACAGCAAAAAAGAGATTGAAGACTATTTTGCGCATATCTGGCAGACCATGCGCGCCTGTATCGATCGCGGGATGAATACCGAAGGCGTCCTGCCTGGCCCGCTGCGGGTCCCGCGCCGTGCTTCGGCGCTGCGCCGGATGCTGGTGGCCAGCGATAAACTCTCCAGCGATCCAATGAACGTGGTGGATTGGGTAAATATGTTCGCACTGGCGGTCAATGAAGAGAACGCCGCTGGCGGAAGGGTGGTGACAGCGCCAACCAACGGCGCCTGCGGTATCGTTCCGGCGGTGCTGGCCTACTATGATCACTTTATCGAGTCCGTAAGCCCGGATATCTATATTCGCTACTTTCTGGCCGCGGGCGCAATTGGCGCGCTGTACAAGATGAACGCCTCCATTTCCGGCGCGGAGGTCGGTTGCCAGGGCGAGGTCGGCGTTGCCTGTTCAATGGCGGCGGCGGGCCTGGCAGAGATTCTTGGCGCCAGTCCGGAGCAGGTTTGCATCGCGGCGGAAATTGGTATGGAGCACAATCTTGGTCTGACCTGTGACCCGGTAGCCGGACAGGTTCAGGTACCCTGCATCGAACGCAACGCGATTGCCTCCGTCAAAGCGATCAATGCCAGCCGAATGGCAATGCGCCGAACCAGCGAACCCCGCGTCTCACTCGATAAAGTTATTGAGACCATGTATGAGACCGGTAAAGATATGAACGCCAAATATCGGGAAACGTCGCGCGGCGGCCTGGCGATTAAAGTTCAGTGCGATTAATCATTGCGCCATCGAGTGCGCCAGCCGGCGCATTCTTCTTTTTTCCCTCTATATTACCTGCGCCCGGCTACACTTGCTCTATAACGACTGTTACTCTGATCAATATTTTTCGTCGACAGGGCGTCATGCATGCAGACTGCACAAAAGTTTATAACAGCCTATCGCAGAAGACGCATCCTGGTTTGCTTACTGGTCGCGCTATTCTCACTGACAACAACGTTAGTGATACGATTTATTTCGCAGCGTAGCTTAAATCAGCAAGAAGTCCAGACCGCTACCGACAAAATGGTAGTGGCGATGGACAACATTTTACGTCCCCTTGAGGCACAGCACACGACGCTACTGCAATTGATAAACACGCCCTGTCAGGATGCCAAACTGACGCTACGCAAACTGGCAGCTACGCTGCAAACGGTGCGATCCATCGCGCTGGTCCAGTCGAAAATACTCTACTGTTCAAGTATTTTCGGCCAACGTCATATCCCGATAAATCAACTACAGCCAGCGTTGCCAACCGCGCACCCTTTACTCACCTTCAGTAACGACGCCTCGCTGCTTAAGGGTTCTCCGGTTCTTATCCAGTGGTATCCCGACTCACGCAACGGTACCGATGGCGTAATGCTGGTGATCAACATTGAGCTATTGGGTAAGTTAATTTTCGACGTGAAATCGCCGCTAATCAGCGGTATTGGCCTTAAAGTCGGTGAAAAAAGCTTAATTAGCGGCACAGGGCTAATTAATCAGGATGCATTATCGGGAGAGCGCATCATCTACCGTCAACGATCAACAGCATTTCCTTTTACGATTAATGTCAGCGGTCCCGGCGCCTCGGCGGTTGCCCTTCATGAACTGCCCGGCGAGCTCCCCCTGGCGCTGATCATCAGCCTGCTAATGACCGGTATTGCCTGGCTGGCTACCGCGGGAAGAATGAGCTTTTCTCGTGAAATTAATCTCGGTATTACTGCGCAAGAGTTTGCGCTCTGGTGCCAACCCCTGCAGGACCTGCGTACCCGTCAGTGCTGTGGCGTTGAAATACTGCTGAGATGGAATAATCCGCGCAAAGGCGCTATCTCACCGGATGTATTTATTCCGATCGCTGAAGCCCATAACCTGATTGTTCCGCTTACGCGTTATGTCATCGCCCACACGGCGAACAATCTGGCCCTTTTCCCTCAGGACAAACATTTTCACATCGGCATTAACGTCGCCGCCCGCCATTTCGCCAACGGTGAGCTGCTGCGCGATTTACAGCATTACTGGTTTAGCATCCATCCACCGCAGCAACTGGTGGTGGAGCTCACCGAACGTGACATGCTGCAGGAAGGCGATCAGCACATGGCCGAGCACCTGCACAATGCGGGCGCGCTCCTGGCTGTTGATGACTTCGGTACCGGGAACAGTTCCCTCTCATGGCTGGAAAAGCTGCGCCCTGATGTGTTGAAAATTGATAAATCATTCACTAGCGCGATTGGTATTGATAGCGTCAACGCGACGGTAACCGACATGATCATCGCCCTGGCCCATCGACTCAATATCGTGACGGTTGCGGAAGGCGTAGAGACCCGCGAGCAGGAAGCGTATCTGCGGGATAATGGTGTCAATTTACTGCAGGGATTTTATTACGCCCGCCCGATGCCGATAGATGAATTTCCACAATGGCTGGCGAGCGCAAAACGTCGCGACATATCGTCGTAGAGCGCATCTGTCGGCCTCACGATGAGACCGACAGATAAGGGTTACTCTTCTTCGTCGCTGTACTGATGCACTTTGACAACACGCACCAGATCGACCCGATAGTCATTAGCCTCCACAATCGTGAACTGTAAAGGCGGCAGTTCAAGCTCATCGCCGGGACGAGGAATATGCCCATTAACGGCAATCACCAGGCCGGCAACCGTCGCGATATCTTCGTCCTCATCGACCAAATCATCTACGCCAAGAGCCTGTTGTAGCGCATGCAGATCAGTTGACCCTTTCACCAGCCAGCCGTCACCATCAAGGATAATTTCTGGCGTTTCGTCAGCATCCGGAAACTCGCCGGCAATCGCCTCCAGCACGTCCAGCGGCGTCACCAACCCCTGCACAACGCCAAATTCATTGGTCACGATCACAAAGCTACCGCGGGCACGGCGCAGAACCCCCAATAGATTGATCGGGTCAAGCGTTTCCGGAACCACAATCGCCGGAGAGGCCGAAGCCAGAGCGGCAACGTTTTCACCGGCTTCCAGCGCCACCAGCATCTCTTTCGCCCGCACAATACCAATGATTTCATCCAGTTCGCCACGGCACACCGGGAACAGGCTGTGTGGTGACGAGAGCAACTGGCGACGAATTTCGTCTTCGCTTTGCTCGGCGTTCACCCAGCTAATTTCACCACGGGGCGTCATAATGCTGCGCAACGAACGCTGCGCCAGCGTCAACACGCCATTAATCATATAGCGCTCTTCTTCAGCAAATGCCCCTTCCGGTACCGGCACCACGGCGGCACTATCGCTATCGTGTACCGCGGCATGCTGTTTACGCCCGCCCATCAGACGCAGGATCGCGTCTGCAGTACGGGCGCGCAATGGCAACGTTGACTGATGGCGGATAAAGTTACGCCGCGCGATCTGATTAAAGAACTCAATGGTTATCGAGAAACCAATCGCGGCGTACAGATACCCTTTTGGTATGTGGAAACCAAAACCTTCCGCCACCAGGCTCAGGCCAATCATCAGCAGGAAACTCAGACAGAGCACGACCACCGTCGGATGCTGATTGACAAAATTCGTCAACGGCTTCGACGCCAACAGCATCATCGCCATTGCAATGACCACCGCCGCCATCATTACCGGTAGATGGTTTACCATCCCGACGGCAGTGATCACCGCATCAAGCGAGAACACAGCATCGAGGACGACAATTTGCAATACAACCACCCAAAAACTGGCATACCCTTTACCATGCCCCCCATCATGCTGGCGGTTTTCCAGCCGTTCATGCAGTTCGGTGGTAGCCTTAAACAACAAGAATATCCCGCCGAGCAACATGATCAGATCGCGCCCGGAAAACGAGAAATCGGCAACGCTGAACAGCGGTTTGGTCAGCGTCACCATCCATGAAATGACGGACAGCAGACCCAGGCGCATAAACAACGCCAGCGTAAGGCCAATCAGGCGTGCTTTATCACGCTGCTTAGGCGGCAGCTTGTCAGCAAGGATGGCGATAAATACCAGGTTGTCGATACCTAACACGATTTCGAGGACGACCAGCGTCAGTAAGCCGGCCCAGATAGAGGGATCCATTAAGAATTCCATGAGCAACTCCAGTTAAAGACAGGCGTAGTCATCCCTGTTTCATATTCAGACGGGATAGTTGTTGCTGGTAAAGAAACGTAGCAGGTGGAAGAGGCAGCCAGGTGCCTGAAGGTGAAAAGGCGTCGGTGACGGTCCATATAGCGGGCTATGCCCTATACTCCTGAGTAGTTAAACGAAAGATAAACATAGCAAAACAACGTGGCTGATTGGCAAAAATTTACCTGAATTTGCAATAGTCAGGCCATTTTTTTGCGCCAAAAAATAATTGTCGGTAGATGCATAATTAACGGAGCTTCATCACATTATTTATTTTTTCACTATCTAAAATAATTCGCTGTAGTAATTACTTTATATCTCACATCCTTACTGAATCGATTTTGTCCGCAAGAGTGATTCAGGATGTATCACTACAGATGATGCATTCACGATTATAAAGGAGGTAGCAAGTGACGATTGCTATTGTAATAGGCACACATGGTTGGGCTGCAGAACAGCTGTTGAAAACAGCAGAAATGCTGCTGGGCGAACAGGAAAACGTTGGCTGGATCGATTTCGTTCCCGGGGAGAACGCAGAAACGTTAATCGAAAAGTACAACGCTCAACTGGCAACGCTGAATACGGCAGAAGGCGTGTTATTTCTCGTCGATACATGGGGAGGCAGCCCGTTTAACGCCGCCAGCCGCATTGTCGTCGATAAAGAACATTATGAGGTCATCGCGGGTGTCAACATCCCGATGCTGGTAGAAACGCTGATGGCGCGTGACGATAACCCGTCGTTTGATGAACTGGTCGCCCTGGCGGTGGAAACCGGTCGCGAAGGTGTAAAAGCGCTGAAGGCCAAGCCGGCAGAGAAGGCCGCGCCGGCGCAGGCCGCAGCGCCAAAAGCGGCCGCACCGGTGAAACCAATGGGTCCGGACGACTATATGGTGATTGGGCTTGCGCGTATCGATGACCGTTTAATTCACGGTCAGGTCGCCACGCGCTGGACCAAAGAAACGAATGTGACCCGCATTATCGTCGTCAGCGATGAAGTTGCGGCGGACACCGTGCGTAAGACGTTGCTGACTCAAGTTGCACCTCCGGGCGTGACCGCCCACGTTGTAGACGTTGCGAAGATGATTCGCGTCTATAACAACCCGAAATACGCAGGCGAGCGCATTATGCTGCTATTTACCAACCCAACGGATGTTGAGCGCGTTGTTGAAGGCGGCGTGAAAATCACCAGCGTTAATATTGGCGGTATGGCTTTCCGTCAGGGCAAAACGCAGGTGAACAACGCCATTTCGGTCGATGAGAAAGATATTGAAGCATTCAAAAAGCTGAATGCGCGCGGTATCGAACTGGAAGCCCGCAAAGTTTCCACCGACCAGAAACTGAAAATGATGGATCTGATCAGCAAGGTGAAATAAGCCATCTTGCGGACAACAGCCCAATTTTCAACTTAACACTTAATCAACAGGAGAAGTACAATGGAGATTACCTTTCTTCAGATTGTGCTGGTGTTCATCGTCGCGTGTATTGCGGGTATGGAGTCGGTACTTGATGAATTTCAGTTTCACCGTCCTCTGGTGGCCTGTACGCTGATTGGCGCCGTTCTCGGAGATATGAAAACCGGTATCATTATCGGGGGTACCCTGGAAATGATCGCCCTGGGCTGGATGAATATCGGTGCCGCCGTTGCGCCGGATGCTGCCCTCGCCTCCATCATCTCTACCGTGCTGGTTATCGCTGGCCATCAAAGCATTGGCGCCGGTATCGCGCTGGCTATCCCGCTGGCCGCGGCAGGCCAGGTTCTGACAATTATCGTTCGTACCATCACCGTTGCCTTCCAGCACGCTGCGGATAAAGCCGCAGAAAACGGCAACCTGACGGCGATTTCCTGGATTCACGTGTCATCCCTGTTCCTGCAGGCCATGCGTATCGCCATTCCCGCCGTTATTGTGGCGATATCCGTCGGTACCAGCGAAGTACAGGGCATGTTGAACGCGATTCCGGAAGTGGTTACCGGGGGGCTGAACATTGCGGGTGGCATGATCGTGGTAGTTGGTTACGCGATGGTCATCAATATGATGCGTGCGGGCTACCTGATGCCGTTCTTCTATCTGGGCTTTGTTACCGCTGCCTTCACCAATTTCAACCTCGTTGCTCTGGGTGTGATCGGTACGGTGATGGCTATCCTCTACATCCAGCTGAGCCCGAAATATAACCGCGTCGCGGGTGCGCCAGCGCAGGCGGCTGGTACTAACGATCTCGATAACGAACTGGACTAACAGGTGAGCGAAATGGTTGATATGACTAAAACTACCAGCGAGAAAAAACTCACTCATAGTGATATTCGTGGCGTGTTCATTCGTTCTAACCTGTTTCAGGGTTCATGGAACTTCGAACGTATGCAGGCCCTGGGCTTCTGCTTCTCTATGGTGCCGGCGATTCGTCGACTCTACCCGGAGAACAACGATGCGCGTAAACAGGCGATTAAACGTCACCTTGAGTTCTTCAATACCCACCCATACGTTGCGGCGCCGGTTCTTGGCGTCACGCTGGCCATGGAAGAACAGCGTGCCAACGGCGCGGAAATCGATGATGCCGCCATCAACGGTATCAAAGTCGGTCTGATGGGGCCGCTGGCCGGCGTCGGCGACCCTATCTTCTGGGGGACCGTCCGCCCGGTATTCGCCGCGCTCGGCGCAGGTATCGCGATGAGCGGCAGCCTGCTCGGCCCTCTGCTGTTCTTCATCCTGTTTAACGCAGTGCGTCTGCTGACGCGTTACTACGGCGTAGCCTATGGTTACCGTAAAGGTATCAATATCGTTAAAGACATGGGCGGCGGCTTCCTGCAAAAACTGACCGAAGGCGCGTCCATTCTCGGCCTGTTTGTTATGGGGGCGCTGGTTAACAAGTGGACACACGTGAATATTCCACTGGTGGTGTCCACCATCACCGGACAAGATGGTCAGACGCGCGTGACCACTGTGCAGACTATCCTTGACCAGTTGATGCCCGGACTGGTGCCGCTGCTGTTGACTTTCGCCTGTATGTGGCTGTTGAGGAAGAAAGTGAACGCCCTGTGGATCATCGTTGGCTTCTTCGTCATTGGTATCGTGGGTTACGCTATCGGCCTGCTGGGTCAGTAATCATCGTGTTGTGCGCCGGGGGCTTGCCCCCGGTTTTTTATTTGGAGGATCGATGACAATCACGGATTGGGTGCTAATCCTGTTTATTCTCGCCTTGCTCGTCTTTGCGGTTTACGACCAGTTCATTACGCCGCATCGTCATGGCCCGGTTCTGCTGACTATCCCCCTGCTCCGTCGCAATCGCGTTGATGGCATTATTTTTGTCGGCCTCATCGCCATACTGATTTATAACAATATTGCCAACCAGGGAGCGCTTATCACCACCTGGCTATTATCTGCCCTGGCATTAATGGGGGTATATCTTTTCGCGATCCGCATACCCAAAATCATCTTCAAAAAAGAGGGTTTTTTCTTCGCCAATATCTGGATTGAATATAAGCGAATTAAAGCGATGAATTTATCGGAAGATGGTGTACTGGTCATGCAATTAGAGCAACGGCGCTTGCTTATTCGTGTACGAAATATCGACGATCTGGAAATGATATACAAGCTTCTTATTTCAATTCAATAAGTTAAAATATAGCCATCGCTATGTTTTTTGCCTTTTTTAACGAATGAAATATTGCCACTGCTATATTTCATTCAGTTTCTTTAACGATATTCATTAACGAATTATTCACTTTAAAAAAGAAATGAAAATCGTTATCATTTGGTTAGCAAAATAACCTGCTTCTGTTATTGTTTTATATTCTAAAATTATGTTAAGGTTGCGCCCGTCGTTGGGGAGTAGCCAGTTTCCTGCCCGTCAGGAAATGTACGTGTCAACATACTCGTTGCAAAACGTGGCACGTGCGGGTTGAAGAAGATATTCAACCAGGCGAGACCATAGACGCATCACTGCTGTATGTGGCGTTTCATCATCAGGAAACGCGACATATATTTACTGGGGGCGGCGATGTGTCATATGGATTATCCCCGGTCAGGACGCTCTTATGAATGTATCCGCTACAATTCTTCTTGCCTTCGGCATGTCGATGGACGCCTTCGCGGCTTCTATCGGTAAAGGTGCGACCCTCCATAAACCTAAATTTTCCGAAGCCCTGCGTACGGGACTTATCTTTGGCGCTATCGAAACGCTTACCCCTCTGGTTGGCTGGGGACTGGGAATGATCGCCAGCCAGTTCATTCTGGAATGGAATCACTGGATTGCCTTTGTATTGCTGGTGTTTCTTGGCGGACGCATGCTTATCGAAGGATTCCGCAGCAGCGATATCCCGGAGTGTGACGTTCCCCGCCGCCATAGTTTCTGGCTGCTGGTCACCACCGCCTTCGCTACCAGTCTGGACGCAATGGCCGTCGGCGTAGGTCTGGCGTTTCTGCAAGTCAACATTATCGCTACCGCACTGGCCATCGGCTGCGCCACGCTGATAATGTCAACACTCGGTATTATGGTAGGACGTTTTATCGGCCCGCTGCTCGGCAAACGGGCTGAAATACTCGGCGGTATCGTACTGATTGGTATTGGCGTTCAAATACTTTGGGGACATTTCATCGGCTGATGACTCAGACGTCGCGCTGCCAGCAGTGAATAGCAAAATCGGTCTGGCAGTCAAATGATACCTGCTGGCGCAGCATTTCACGAACCTCTGGCTTCGCCCTCCACGCGAACGGCGTCATCTGTAGTAACGCTTCCGCCTCATGGCCGCTCAGCTGCATCGGATAGGCCAGCCGCTGCTGATGACGTAACGTGAACCCTGGCATCGCTTCAGAATTCTGCTCATGCAAGCGCACATCGTCGTATATCACGCCTTTCAGCTCCAGCAAATGGCGAGGCCCTGGCGTGGCGGTAATCACCCAGCCTCCGGGCCTGACCACACGCGCCAGCTCCAGGGCATTACAGGGCGCATAAATTCGCACAATCGCATCAAGGCTTTCATTCTCAAATGGCAGACGCTGGCTGGAGGCAACGCAAAAATTAGCCTGCGGATAATAACGCTTTGCCGCCGCGCGGACCGCAGGTTTTGATACATCCAGCCCCCAGCAATGACTGGCGATAGCCGCAAAAGCGTGTGTGTAGTACCCTTCACCGCAGCCGATATCCAGTAAATCTGTCGGCGCGAACGTCTGCAAATAAGCGCAGATAGCCTCGCGCAGCGGCTGATAATGCCCGGCATCAAGAAAGGCTCGCCGGGCCTGCATCATCTCAGCGCTGTCGCCCGGATCGCGGGAGCGCTTAAACTGCACCGGCAGCAAATTAACGTATCCCTCCTTCGCCAGATCAAACTGATGCCGCTGCGGGCAGATATAGCTACTATCGCGGCGAGTAAGCGCCGCGTGGCAAAGCGGGCAACTGTAAGACATAACAACTCCGGTGTTGCAGAAAGGGCGAAAGTGTAGCGCTATTCTTCCCCACAGACCACCGTTACAACGCAGGCGACTGCACCTTATCATTATGC
This sequence comes from Klebsiella indica, assembly GCF_005860775.1. Taxonomy (GTDB): domain Bacteria; phylum Pseudomonadota; class Gammaproteobacteria; order Enterobacterales; family Enterobacteriaceae; genus Klebsiella; species Klebsiella indica. Next base: position 6,820 of record NZ_VCHQ01000009.1, on the reverse strand, counting down.
ATCACGATGAGATTCGCTGAGCCCTGCGGCATCCCGTCCGGGATGACGTTTTCCAGACGCAGAACATCGCCCATAATCTGGCTGAATACCGGCGCCGAAACCGCCCCGCCGTAATACGATCCATTGCTTGGGTTATTCATCACCACCACCAGCGCAAATTTCGGGTTACTGGCAGGAGCAACGCCCGCAGTGTAGGCAATATACTTATCGATATATTTCCCATCCGGGCCGATTTTTTTTGCGGTTCCGGTTTTTACCGCAACCCGGTAGTCGCGTACCGCGGCTTTGACGCCACCACCGCCCGGTAAAGCGACACTTTCCATCATGTGTTCGACCTCGTGTACGATTTTCTCAGGCATCACCCTGGTCCCCATTACCGGCGGGTCGATGCGGGTAATCGATAGCGGCCGCTTGATACCGAAACTGCCGATCGTGGCGTAAACATGTGCCAACTGTAGAGGTGTCACCATCAGACCATACCCAAAGGCGAAGGTTGCCCGGTCCAGTTGCCCCCAATAGCGGCGATTAGGCATCAGCCCCGCACTTTCGCCGGTCAGCCCTAATCCGGTCGATTCACCGAAGCCAAATGCCTTATATGTATCAATAAGATGCTGTACCGGCATAGCCAGAGATAAATGCGAAACGCCGGTATCGCTGGATTTTTGCAGAATACCGGTGAGGCTCAGTTCAGGATAGTAACCTACGTCACGAATACGGTGACCATCAATAACAAAGGGGTGGGTATCCACGACGCTATCCGGTTGAACGATCCCCTGCTGCAGAGCGGTCATCACCACCAGCGGTTTCACCGTTGAGCCGGGCTCAAACGTGTCGCTGATGGCACGATTGCGGAAATCATCCAGTTTCGCGTCATCGCGATTATTGGGATTGAAATCCGGGTAGCTGGCCATCGACAGGATCTCGCCGGTATCGATTTTAATCAATACCGCCGCGCCGGATTCCGCTTTGTTCCAGCGTACGGCATTATCCAGGGCATCTTCGGTTACCGTTTGCAGACGCTCATCAATACTTAACTGCAAATTGTGGGCAGGAACAGCAGGCACTTCCGTAATATTTTCGATAACGTTGCCGTGGCGATCCTTACGTACCAGCCGACGCCCAGGCTGACCGGTTAACTGGGCATTAAAACTCTTCTCAACCCCTTCAATTCCCTGATTATCAATATTGGTAAAGCCCAGCAGGTTAGCGGCGACATGGCCCGCCGGGTAGAAACGACGCGATTCATCGCGCAGGTTGATCCCCGGTAGGTGAAGTTTATCAATCCATTCCGCCTGTTCAGGATTTATCTGGCGCGCCAGATAGAGAAAGCGCGCATGAGGATGCGCGGCGATGCGACGGGCCAGTTCACTAAGGTTAAGATGTAAAGCTTCAGCCATCGCCTGCCAGCGCGGGCTATACCCTACGCCTCCTTTTTCAAGGGTCGTTTGCGGATCGATCCAGATAGCGCTCACCGGAACACTGACCGCCAGTGGCCGCCCCTCGCGGTCACTGATCATTCCACGTGGCACATCAATGGGCTCTTCACGCAAAGAACGCATATCTTCTTGTTTCACCAGATTGTCAGGGGAGACAATCTGCAGCCAGCCGACCCGGGCGAGCAGCAGCCCAAGACATGCGAGAATAGCTACGCACAACAACCCAAACCGAAGAGGGGTAAAATTGGCGGCTGATTTATTTTTGTTCTTTTGCACCTTAGCTCCAGCATTATTTTGCAACCACCTGATTTAACAGAAAATATACAAAACAGACTGCTAAACAGTGCTAATAAAGGTGTTGTTTTGCAACAAAGCGCAACGGAGGAGGCGAAAATGAAATGTTTTGCAATAAAAACTAAAAAGCCTCGCAAACGCAAGGCTTTCTCACAAGATTCATTGGTCTTAATCAGATAGCAGTTACGTTAACTGCAGCTGGACCTTTCTGGCCGTCCTGAATTTCGAACTCAACGTTCTGGCCTTCAGCCAGCGTTTTGAAACCGTTACCCTGGATAGCGGAGAAGTGTACGAACACATCTTTGCTGCCATCAGCCGGAGTAATGAAACCAAAACCTTTAGACTCGTTGAACCACTTAACTTGACCTTTAATCTTTGCCATTTGCAAAATTCCTTAGACTGTTTTCTTCGCCCTTAGGCACTTACATAGATAAAACTGACACATCACTGCATGAGGCACTAATATTAAGGTTCGGCAGAGAAGCGGTATTCAACGACAACGTGTTTACTCAGGACTTCTTTACTGAAAATGCCACACATAAACAGAACTGTACCTCGTTTGACCCGAAATGTGTTATCACATACTACGTAAATAATGGCAAGCCATTTTTAGACGGCTCACGATCGCTCGCACATAATATAAGGTAATCATTTGATCGCCTGCACATTTATGCGCCTTAGCTCGCCTCTCCATCGACTTCACGCCGCCCTGCCATCCGTCAGAAAACAGGGCCTGTATCGTTAACTTTTTTACTATAGCTCAACAACTTCACTCCGATCATCCTGCCGAGGACACCCGCTATCAGGCTTAAAAAACAACCGGACAACTGCATAACGATGCACCAAATTGCTCATATCTATAGCTGGAAATTTGCGAAACACCCTGGTCATCCGTAATAATGAAATACGCTAACTAAAAGCACTGAAATAGTGTTGCGATATTAAACGTTAATAATGAAGTATTGATGACAAGGTTTTACTATCAGGCACAAGATGAGTCTGGTTATTCCTTTTATTTTTTTGCCGAAGCAACGTGCTGAAACATAAGGATGAAAAGAGAATGGCCGCCCCTTTACCGCACGGCAAGAGGGATAAAGAGAACAGATAAGAATAAGTTATAGGAAGGGGTGATATGCAGGCACACACCACGCTGATGCACGCCTGCTCAGCAAAACTACCTCTCAGCGACCAGGCGGATAAGGTCGTCGTCACCTTTGCGCGTCTCTGCGGAGGAAGATTCAGCCACGCTCTCTTTCTCCGGTTCATTGGCCTCGCAGAGACGGCGAAGCAACGCGGTCTGCCGTTTTTGCTGATCCAGCAACGCTTGCAGCAGCTCAATTTGCTCATTGGCGCGCGAACTGGCGCGATTAACAAAAAACCATAACAACAGGCCGACGAGTAACAGCACAATGGAAAGTACCATCGATGCCAGACTTACGACGCCAGAATTTAGTAATTCACTCATTTCACCACCTCAAAGAGAAGGCGTACATTCTACCACTCACATGGCAGAAGAAAATCAGTCAGATTAAAATTGTCTTACCAAGGGATAAACTTGTTGATAGTGCAGATGCCGTTGAAGAATTGCACATCCTGATCGCACATTACGTTAAGCATCTGAGTCCATAGCAGCAGACAGCCCGCTATGATGACTATCAGCAAAACCCACCGTAATTTTTTCACTCCACTCTCCGCGTCAGTATCAGATGTCGCCAGGATAACATGACCTTCTTAAACCGCGGCTAACTGTAAGACGAAAGGCACGTTTAGGAATCATGGACTTGTTTCAGCGCGTGTTCATGAGAGAATAAACGCCGGGATAATATAAATCTTGAGGCAATAATGCGATTGTTCATTCGTACCATTATGGTACTGGCTATCCTGTGGATTGCCGTGTTATTAAGCGGTTATGGTGTTTTAATGGGTAGCAGTAAAAATGTCGGCGGATTAGGGTTACAGTGCAAATATCTTACCGCCCGCGGCATCAGTACCGCACAATATGTTCATTCCAGCAGCGGTATTATCGGCATTACCGATTGCCCTATTCTGCGAAAAAGCGCCATAGTTGTTGACAACGGTTAGTCATGATCCGGGCTACACCGTAGCCCGAATGACAAGCGAGACGAGGTCAGAACGGATAATCGTTGTAGCCCATCTGTTCAGAAATCTTACGCGCCGCCGTATGCAGCATCGCCACATACTCGTTCAGGCGTTCTTCAGAAAAACGCAGCGTCGGGAAAGAGATACTCAGCCCGGCGATGACCACGCCGAAACGGTCGAAGACCGGTACGCCGATGCAGCGCAACCCTTCTTCCTGCTCTTCGTTATCTTCGCCATACCCCTGTTCACGAACTTTATCCAGAACCGCCAGTAACGCGTCGGTGCTGGCGATGGTTCGCTCCGTGCTGCGCTTGTACTCTACGCCCTGCAGAATCTGCTCGACTTCCGCGCGGTCGCGCCATGCCAGCAGCACTTTACCGATTGCCGTGCTGTACAACGGATTACGACGACCAATACGCGAGTACATGCGCAAATTGTACATTGAGTCGATTTTATGGATATAGACAATACTGTCTTCATCAAGCGCGCCCAGATGGATAGTCTCTTTCGTCAGACGAGAAAGCTCACGCATCTGAATGTCTGCGCTGCGCACCAGATCGACATTCTGCAATGCCCGCGCCCCCAGTTCAAAGAGCTTCAGGGTCAGAGAATATTTCTCCGATTCACCTTCCTGCGCCACATAACCCAACGATTTCATGGTCTGCAAAAAGCGATAAACGGTGCTTTTTGACATCATAACGCGCTGGGACAGTTCAGTAATGCCGATTTCACGCTCTTCACCAAGCGCCTGCAAAATGCCAAAAACCTTCAATACCGAAGAGACAGAATCTGGCTGTTTATCCAAATCCGCAACTGCCATTTATCACCTCATCGCAACTGTTTTATAAAAATCAGAACCAGTTTTTATTATAAATTCGCATCCCGATACCCGCAATCGTTCTTCTGCGTCTTCGTTACAAATCTGCGACATACCGCTGAATAATCAATGCTAAAATCATTATCCAGTAAATAGTTTCTATAAAGACATACATTTCGCATGAATAATAACATCCCAGATGGCCTGCCTTTACCACAGCGTTACGGCGCCATTCTGACCATCATATTAGGTTTAACCATGGCGGTGCTGGATGGCGCAATCGCCAACGTTGCACTTCCGACAATCGCCAGCGATTTGAATGCCTCGCCAGCGTCCTCAATCTGGATAGTTAACGCCTATCAAATCGCCATTGTAATCGCGTTACTGCCGCTGTCGTTCCTCGGCGATATGGTCGGCTACCGGCGTATCTATAAAATCGGACTGGTGGTTTTCACTTTTACCTCACTGACCTGCGCGCTCTCACGTAGTCTGGAGATGCTTACGCTGGCGCGTGTCGCGCAGGGCCTCGGCGGTGCTGCGTTAATGAGCGTCAATACCGCGCTGATACGTCTGATTTACCCTCAACGCTTCCTCGGTCGCGGAATGGGGATCAACTCTTTCGTTGTGGCGGTCTCTTCGGCGCTGGGGCCAACAATTGCGGCAGCCATTCTCGCAATAGCTTCATGGCAGTGGCTGTTTCTGATTAACGTACCTCTGGGTATTATTTCGCTGATTCTCGCACTGCGTTTTCTGCCAGCGAATGCCGGGCGAAGTAAAATAACCCGCTTCGACCTGCCAAGCGCGATCATGAATGCGCTCACTTTTGGCTTGCTGATCACCGCTCTCGGCGGATTCGCCCAGGGCCAATCCACCCAACGGGTTTTGCTGGAACTCGCTGTAATGCTGGTCGTTGGCGTCTTTTTTGTCCGCCGTCAGCTACAGATGCCGGTTCCTCTGTTGCCCGTGGATCTGCTGCGGATCCCGCTATTCTCTCTCTCGATTTGTACCTCAATCTGCTCTTTCTGCGCACAGATGCTGGCACTGGTTTCGCTGCCGTTCTTCTTACAATCAACGATGGGCCGCAGCGAAGTGGAGACGGGCCTGCTCCTGACACCGTGGCCACTGGCTACCATGGTCATGGCGCCGCTGGCGGGATATTTGATTGAAAAAGTTCATGCGGGTCTGCTGGGCGCGATCGGACTCCTCGTGATGTCCGGAGGTCTGTTCGGTCTTGCGTTACTGCCCTCTGCGCCTGCCGATCTGGATATCATCTGGCGAATGGCGCTCTGCGGCGCTGGCTTTGGTCTGTTTCAATCTCCCAATAATCACACCATCGTCTCATCAGCGCCCGCGCATCGTAGCGGTGGCGCAAGCGGCATGCTGGGTACCGCGCGTCTGCTTGGGCAAAGCATCGGCGCGGCGCTGGTGGCGCTTCTGTTTAATCTGCTGGACACAGACGGAACCCACACCGCGCTTGTGCTGGCTGGTTCACTTGCGGTTGTTGCCGCCGCCGTCAGCGGACTTCGCGTCACGCAGCCACGCACCGGGCTGTAGAAAAGGGATAGCCCGAAGGTTGTAATGCTGGTCAGTTAAGGGCTGTCAGTTGCGTTTATGGCTGGCTGAGCGGTTCTGTCAATCGGTGGTTCTGGCGAAAATGGCATTTTTCGTTTTCACTTGGTTTGGCTCAGTGGCCTGTTCCGTTCACGATAAATACGCGGATAGTCGTTATATCCACAGCGTGTGAACGGGCAGGGGGACGTTTCGCCCGTCCCCCTGCACCCCCGGCATTGCGCTGAAAACCTGCCGCTCCGCGGTCCGCTCCACTCCGGCTTCATCTGGCGGACCGGACGGGACTCGACGTCCCTGTCTCGACCCGCCCTCTGGCCGCCGTCCTGGCGGCCAGTCCTGGATGCGCGCCTGCGTTCTCGCCAGGTTTCCTTGATGCGCCCAACCCCCATGCGGTGAGTCCGTTATTCGTCAGTGGCTTTTCAGAGGCTGAAAGTCATAAAAAAGTTATATCCTTTATATTTCAGCCCGTATCAGCTCAGTTAGTGAATCAACCGAATCAGATTTTCGTTTAAACCACCGATAATGCGTTTGCCACAGGCAAATAAAACAAAAGATAACACCGATGATTTGCTTAAGTGAACGGCATTAGGCCCGAAAGTTGCGG
>NZ_VCHQ01000060.1 GCF_005860775.1 Klebsiella indica | reverse complement strand
CCATGATAGTGGCGAAGATGTTGTTGGGGATGTTTCCCCTGCCTGTCTGGCGAGAAGGCGAACCACGCTGCAGGTGGGTCTGACGATCCCGCGCTCCTGTCATCGCGTACATACGTCCAGATGCGCCCGGTTTTCGTCTTCTTTCTGCCCGGCGCCAGTACCGGCACCGGAGTATCGTCCGTATGCAGTTTGCGGCAGTCCATCACGTACTGGCAAAGAGCTTCATCCAGCGGTGCCATTAACCGGCAACAGGCATCCACCCAGTTGGAGAGCAGCGCACGACTCAGCCCCACGCCCTGACGGGCAAAGATTTCAGTCTGACGATACAGCGGCAGATGTTCGCAGTATTTCGCGGTCAACACCCGTGCCAGCAGACCCGGCCCGGCGATACCGCGATCGATGGGACGTGATGGCGCAGCCGCTTCAACGATGCAGTCGCATCGGGTGCAGGCCTTTTTCACCCTGACCGTGCGGATCACTTTCAGGGCGCTGGAGACCAGTTCCAGTTGTTCCGCGCTGACTTCGCTGAGGTACTCCATATCGTTGCCGCATTCCGGGCAGCAGGTTTCAGCGGGCTCCAGCCGGTGTATTTCGCGGGGAAGGTTTTCCGGTAAGGGGCGACGATGGCGGGACTGCCGCAACTGACGAGGTACCAGTGGATCGTCTTCCCGCCCGTTGTAGCGATCGCTTTGCTGCTCCTGCTGTTTCAGCAGAGCTTCGGCTTCTTCAACCTGCCGGCGCAGCTTTTCTGAGCGGGTACCGAACAGCATCCGGCGCAGTTTTTCTATCTGTGCCCGCAGGTGCTCTATTTCGCGCTCTTCGTTCTCTATTTTCTCTTCAGCGCGGGCCAGCGCTGAGCGCAGGAACGACTCAGCCTCTGCAACGAGGCTGAGCTGGCTGTCTTTCTGGCGAAGCGCATCTTCCAGCGTGGCGATACGGGCGAGATAGTCCTGACTCATGACCCCATTTATAATGCGGTCATGTTCTTTTTACAACATTGTCAGTGAGTTAAAGCGGGCTGCTTTTGGCTGACGCCAGTCCAGCTTATCGAGGAGCATGGCGAGTTGTGAGCGGGTAATACCCACCTTTCCGT
>NZ_VCHQ01000008.1 GCF_005860775.1 Klebsiella indica | reverse complement strand
GCGCAAAGGAATGCCCATCAGGGCAAAAATGGAATCAATAAAGCCCTGTGCAGCCCGCAGGGTCAGCCGGAAAACGCGCTTAACGACCAGAACGGTAGTGATGGCAAGGTCTGAATAACGCAGAGGTCTGCCTCGTGATGAGGGCGTTGCTGATTCGTACCACGCCTGAATGGCTTCGTCGTCCAGCCAGAAAGTGACGGAGCCGCGATGAATGAGGGCCTTGTTATAGGCCTTCCAGTTGGTGATTTTGTACTTCTGCTTTGCCACGGTGTTGTCTGTATTATCAGGATAATGCGTGATCTGATCCTGCCGCTTGGCAAAAGTTCGATTTATTCAACAAAGCCTCCCTGCAGATATATCTCTCTTGCCGTGTGACAGTTTTTTTGTCCTGAATAGTGGACGCAAGGAATTATTAGAAGACCGGTTTTTGTCATTTACTGGCTTAGAATACCTAAGAAAATACTCTGATGCCAGAAGATAAAAATACCAGAGAATAGAATGGCCTGTTCATTATTCTATGACTTTCCCGGCATATGGGGATAATAGTGATAGCAGCTCTGCCTGAAATATTCATAGTCAATTCAGAAAATCGCGCAGATCTCCCAGCCATATTATGTTATCCGTAGCGGCCGCGCGATGGCCATAGCCGATGTCGGATACGGCATATTCCACGCAGCGCCTGTAGACAATAATAGCCAGGTAAAATGCTGAAAACCGCCACAGGATAGTCTGACTACAGCGGCAAGTCTTGTCGCGGCATCAGGCGTTGAATAGGTATAAGATCCGACAGGATCGGTTTCCGTAAATTCTGTTCCTGGCTTTCCCTGCAACTGGGTCAATGCATGTTTGCCGACCACGCCTGATCCAGGCCTTCGGCTCAACCAAACCGTCAGAAGTTGCGTGACGGTATAGTTCCAGATAAACGCCGTGCAGCATACTCCAGTCTGTACTGGTGTCAAGTCGGGATCTTTACCGATAGCAGACTGCGCTAATCCAACATGTGAAAGATCAAAATACGCAATGAATACGATCTTGTCTGTTGCCGTAAGCCACTGGTGATCCCAGAGGGGTGGGATTTTACGCCCTGCGTGAATGATAAGTTAATCGTGGTATGTTCGCAGGGACATTTTCTGGCTGGTGACAGCATGGCTAAATTGGATGCATTGCAATCGGCGACCTGGTTGATGGCTCTGGTCGGGACGCTCGCGCGTCAGCATTTTGAAGAAATGGTGACTCGTCTGCAGTGGCCGCAGGTTAGACGATTCCATATTATTTCAAGGGAAATGATTATTATCATGTCTATTATGAAACAGGCAAAACTGCTCGCGCTGCTACCACGAAGTATTATCACGCCGTGGCTTGAAAATAGCTTCTTTGCTGAGTTGAATACCTGTATCCATATCCCTCTCGACGATATTGGCTTTCTGAATAAGCGAAAGGATTATTCAGACTCAACAAATCTACTGACCAATTACATGCTGGATATGTTTAGTTGCTCTGTCTCCTGTTGATTGACATACCGCGTGTTACCCGAAGTACTATAATAATTATATGGATTGCCATAGCCAGATTGCTGATATCTAATAATCTGATTAATAATGATTTTTTATCAACAATGTCTGCATTGTCGCTGCGATGAACATAACGCCTCAGTGCAGGCAGACACATTCGGCACATACGATAATCGCTCTGACAAAGCCTGTTTTTACAGGCAATTGCGCCCGCCTTCAAGATTAAAAAAAGTTAATATAAATCTTCTTGCTGTTAATGATAATAACTCTCATTATGATGTCAGGTATCCGATTGCCCGTTCTAAATAACCATTATTAGTAAGGGAAAAAAATGAAAAACTGCAACGCAAAGTTGAAGGCTTTTTTTCGCGATGAAAGCGGGGTGACTGCCATTGAGTACGGCATCCTGGCGGCAGCGATGGCGGCGGCTATTGGCGCAATTTTTGGTGATGACGGGGTTTTCGTCAGAGCATTGAATGAGAAATTCAGAGAGATTGCCGATCAGATTACGGGATCGGGCACTTCTGGCTCAACCTCCGGCTAGACATGACTGATCTGGGACACGGCGCACAAATACTGTTTCTTTCTGGTTGTCTGTTATGGTGTTCATTTAGCGATTTACTTGAACGACGTATCCCTAACCGCGCAGTCGTGTTAATACTGCTTGGCTGGGTGGGAACCCGTATCTGGCAAGTCAGCATCGCCGGTGTGCCGATGATGATGATGCTGCGTGATTTGCCAGGCTCCGGGTTGGTTTTTATCGTGGGTTTTTTATTATTCCTCACGGGAAGACTGGGGGCCGGAGACGTCAAATTGATGGGCGTATTGTGCCTTTGGGTGGGTTACGGTCAGCAAACCGTTTTTGTCATGGTGACAGCACTGGTTGGCGGTATTTTGGCGTTAACTTTACCTCTGCTAAATATGTTTCCTGTCATATTGTCTTCAGGTATTGGTTTTATTAATGAAAAATTAAAGACACAACTCGCCATGCCGCCAGTATTAGCCCCTGAGCTTTCTCAGGGAATACCCTATGGGATCGCGATAGCTTCCGGGGCAGCCTATATTCTGATTTGGCCATATATCTAAACTATAACTCCCCGGCGATGTTTATCGGGAACATTAGAATTAAATAAAAATGAGAATAAAAAGAAACTCGACATTATTATTGTCCGGGGCATGTATCTTTGCCGCAATTGTTGCTCTGCTGGTGCGTAGTCAATTATCGGAGATAAAACCGGTACCGCAACAGGTTCAGATCCCTGAACCTAAAAATGTTGTACTGGTGGCAAACAGAGACCTGAATCCCGGCGATTTTATCGATACTTCCGCGCTACGCTGGCAGGAGACAGATCTGCCTGTCTCCCGGACGTTTAATTTTATTCGTGGTAAAGATAGTGAAGTCCTTCTGTTTGGCGCCACCTTGCGTGAAAAAATTGCCGCGGGGACGCCCCTGAATAGGCTTTGTTGAATAAATCAGATTTGAGGCGAGTCTTCCTGTAACAGCTCACTGTTCAGGCAATGCGCACGCTTTCTGGCATACCCGCCTTCGTCATTTTGTTCAGTGCACGCACCATCGCCAAAGCCTCTGCAACCTGACCGTCGTAGTCCCGTAGCGCCAGCGAACCGCCTAACAACTGCTTTACCCTGTACATTGCCGTTTCGGCTATTGAGCGACGATTATAATCTGTCGTCTATTTCCACCGGGCATTGCTCCCGCTCAGCCGTTGATTTGCCACTGCACGGTTTCGGTCCGCATATTCACCCGGCCAGTAACCCGCGCCTTTCCGGGGAGGGATAAGTGCACTGATTTTCTTCCGACGCAGTTCGTCGTGGCATAACCGTGTATCGTAAGCCCCGTCTGCCGCCGCAGACTTTATTTTCCGGTGTGTCTGTCGGATAAGAGCCGGGAAAGCTTCAGCATCGGTCACATTGTTCAGCGACAGGTCTGCACAGATGATTTCATGTGTTTTTGCATCAACGGCCAGATGCAGTTTTCGCCAGATACGACGCAGCTCCTTGCCGTGCTTTTTCACTTTCCACTCGCCTTCACCGAAGACTTTCAGGCCTGTGGAATCAATCACCAGATGCGCTATTTCCCCCCGGCTGGGTGTCTTAAAGCTGACATCAACCGACTTCGCTCGTTTGCTGACACTGGTGTAATCCGGGCAGCGCAAAGGAATGCCCATCAGGGCAAAAATGGAATAAATAAAGCCCTGTGCAGCCCGCAGGGTCAGCCGGAAAACGCGCTTAACGACCAGAACGGTAGTGATGGCAAGGTCTGAATAACGCAGAGGTCTGCCTCGTGATGAGGGCGTTGCTGATTCGTACCACGCCTGAATGGCTTCGTCGTCCAGCCAGAAAGTGACGGAGCCGCGATGAATGAGGGCCTTGTTATAGGCCTTCCAGTTGGTAATTTTGTACTTCTGCTTTGCCACGATGTTGTCTGCATTATCAGGATAATGCGTGATCTGATCCTGCCGCTTGGCAAAAGTTCGATTTATTCAACAAAGCCGCATCACGGTGATGAAACATTTCATTAGCCGTCCTGGGGAGCGGCGTTTTAACGAGGTCTTTATAGGCGTAATAGACAAGACCGCTGCAATCGAATCCGCTATAAGGGGAAGCGCCCCCCCATTGGTAAGGCTTGCCAAGCTGTTCCAGCAATTTTTTTACAGCATTCTGTCTGACCCGGAGATAATGTTCTGTATGAAGAGTCCGGAATGCCAGGCTGTCAGGGATATCATCAGTAATTCGCGAAGTGTATGAGAACAACATTTTTGTTGTAACCGCGTGACGGTATTCCGGACTTTTTTTCCGGGCGCTTTTTAACAATCCCCTCTTTACTAACGCCTTTGCGCCCGGATCTTTTTTCAGAGCGGTATAACGAATATTTGGCGCTGTCCGGTTGTACACCATTTTTCTTTGAACTGAAGAACGGGGTTCATTTTTTGTGACTTTCCCCAACTGGCGATTATCATACTCTCTTAATAATGTTCGGAGCTTTGCCGAATTTACCGCGTTAGCACGGGGTGGCCGTTTACTTGCGGATTCTGGATGGGGCGTAAGTTTAGCCGGGTTTATCGCAGCGTGATGCGGCGACGCTATTGCTGTTGTACCGATAATTAGTATGCTACTCAAAAGTGAAATAAAGATTGTGAGTAATAAAGGCATGTCAGTGCTGACCGAATGATTTCCTCAATAGTTACAGTATTCATTAAAAAACGCTCACTCAAAAGGATACGATTGATACATTAAGAAAATTTAATTAAGAAGTGACATATTGTGCAGTGGAATGCTCCTTGCGACAAAAATAAGCTGGGGCAGGCCTGGCGTTAGCCTTGGGGAATATACCTGGATATTGGTGAAACGCTCGTTTGAATCAGGGGTAATGACAGCTACTATGGTTGTATATCAGAAAATATTATCAGCTCGTATATACAAAAGAACGCTTAAAATGCATGTACATTAAATATCACTCAGCCCATCCCTGGGCATCGCTTCTTTGACCAGCGCTGGCGCTGTTAAAAACGCCTGTGACTCGCATGAGTGATGATATGCGCATCGGCACTCAGCAAAGCAATATTTAATTTCTGCAAACTATCTGGTGATTATTGATGGCGCCAGAGCGGCCGTTTATTTCTCAGACGCAAGATATTGCTCAATAGCCCATACGGCGAGCGCATGATCGTCGTGGGATGCCAGACCGCTGACCGTTACCGCGCCAAATACTGCGCCACCCGGTGTGAGCAAAGGGAAACATCCGCCGCTATCTGTATAGATCTGGGGATCAAGATAGGGTAAGTCTTCCATTGTGATGCCTTGCGCTTTATAACGCTCCCCGGTGAGCAAGGAGGCATGAGCATTACGCAGTACGGTATGCCGTTTACGGGCGATCCACTCCAGATTTTCATTACTGGAACCGGGCAGGGCTACCAGAAATAACGGTTGCCCCCAGGCGTACACTTCAATGGCGATGGGTAAGGCTTCTGCGTTAGCTCGCTCATAGAGCAAGTTACCGATAAACCAGGCGGCCCGGTGATCGAAATGCGCCAGACGTAAACGCTGTTCCTGTTGTTCCAGCACTTCAATTGATGGGATTTCTGACATGGCGATATCCTTTCAGGGAGCGCCTGACGGCGCTCCCTGGCATTGATTAGCGAACAGAAAACTCGACCCACTGGCCACCCTGGTCGGCAGATGCTACACAGTGTTCCACCCAATTCACCCCGATACGACCGGAATGTACTCCGGGATACCAGAATGTCTTCAGGAAAGCCTCATCTCCGCGGTCGGATGCATCTATGGCCAGCGCAAAGCGGCGATACAGGTTCGACCATGCTTCAAACAGCCCTTCAGGATGACCACCGCTAATGCGGTCATCGGCCAGCGCTTCTGGTGCAAGGTATGGCATACCGCGTTCCAGAATACGCACCGGTTCTCCCTGAATTTCATAGCGCAGTTGATTGGGGTGCTCATCCCACCATTCCAGGCTGGCTTTCGAGCCGACAACCCGGACTTTCTGGCTATGCATAGACCCGCTGTTTACCGCCGAGCACCACATTGAACCCACCGCGCCGTTGTCATACTCCATCAACACATAAGCGTTGTCTTCCAGCGGAGCACGACTTTTGACAAAGCTTTGACGGGAGCACAGCAGACGTTTGATATTCAGATGCGGCGCCATTGTTTCAGCCAGGAACAACGGATGGGTCGCCAGATCGCCGAGAACGTAGCTCGGCCCGACATATTTAGGATCGACGCGCCAGCGCGTACTGGGACTCTCCAGTTCCACCGCCTCGGCATGGAAACCATGGGCAAACATCATATTAATGATGCGGATTTCCCCCAGCAGCCCCTGCTGCACCATGTCGCGAGCCTGCAAAATCATCTGGTATCCGGAGTAGCCATAGGTCACACCGATAATTCTTTTCTTCTGCTGACTCAGTTCGTCCAGCACTTTTGCCTCTTCTCCGGTAAAGCAGAGCGGTTTTTCACATATCACATGAATGCCGGCTTCCAGAGCTGCTTTGCTGATCTCAAAGTGGGTATTGTTTGGCGTCGCAATGGATACCGCTTCAATACCGTCCGGACGTTTTGCTTCTTCGCGGAACATGGTCTGGTAATCCGGGTAGCAGCGCTCCGGGACTATCCCCAGCTTGACGCCAAACGCGCGACCACGTTCAGCATCAATATCCAGCGCGCCAGCCAGCAAAGCAAAAGAACCATCACGCAGGGCTGCTGAGCGGTGAATATAACCAATCTGGCTAGTGCCGCCGCCGCCGATCATCCCCCAACGTAAAGAGCGATCCAGAGGTTTTAATCCATTGATCATGATCGAATTCTCCTGTTAAAAACCAACTGATTTGAGATAGACCAGGCTTTGAGTCACATCATGCAGACTTCCCTCGGCCTGACGAGGATCACGTTCTTGTTCGATCGTAATCCACCCTTGATAATTGAGGCGGGACAGCAGGGCTTTCACCGCAGGGTAATCAATGGCGCCCTTACCGATTGGGCACATCACGCCTTCTGCGCAGGAAGCGAAGAAATCCAGACCTTTTGCCAGCACGTTTTTGTGGACATCGCCATTGACGTCTTTGAAATGGATATAATCCAGGCGTGAGAAATAACGCTCAAGCCAGGTCACCGGGTCCATCCCGGAGTAATAGAGATGGCCGGTATCCAGGCACAGTCCGGCGATATCATGCGGAATATCTTTTTCTATCTGAATAATTTCATCAGCAAATTCAATACAGCCACCGGCATGCGGATGAATGACTGCACGCACGCCATATTCGTTCCACGCCAGCGTACTGATATGTTTAATATGCTCAACCATTCTGTTCCAGTCGGTAGTGCTTAAACGCGGCGCTTTATCCGAATGACCCGCATATTTGGCGCGCTCCGGGTTACCGAAATCAATCACCACGAGATAAGGTGCGGGATAATTCGCCCCATGGCTTTTTTCAGCCGTCGGGATTTTTGACAGGTTACGGCAAATATTGTGCGTCAGTTCAACAATATTAGCAAAATTACTTTCACTCACCAAATCATCAAAAATAGTCCCGGCGACAATCGATAAATCGTAACGATTGAGTTCTTCAGTTAATTTTTTCGGGTCCGTTGGCAAATAAGTCCATGGCCCAAGTTCAATACTTTTATATCCTGCTTTACTTGCTTCAGTTAATACTTTTTCCCAGGATGGAAGGTACGGGTTTTTCGGATCATCAACACCCCAACTACAAGGTGCATTTGCAATATGAATAGTCATAATAACCTCTTTCTCTTTTCTGGAGTTAACGGGTTGTAATTTTATTGGTTACAGAAGATGCTACGTAATTTTTCTCAATACGGGCGGAGACAAGCGCTTCGACTTTCTCCAGCGATACCCCTTTCGTCTCCGGGATATAGCGATGGACGAACCACCAGGAGATCAAACAGCAGATAGCGAACAGCATCAGCGGGAAGCCGCCATGAAAGTGTTCACGCAGCCAGGGGTTATCATTCATGACAGGGAAAATCTGGCTGATAATAAAGTTGGATCCCCACAGTGCGGCGTAGGCAATACCCATTCCTATAGCGCGTAAGCGGTTTGGCAGAATTTCACCAACTACAGTCCAGGCAATTTGCGCCCAGGTCAGGCCGAAGATAAACATGAAACCGAGCAGACCGATAATTGAGGTGAAGCCTTTTACACCGTAGTAGAACGTCAGGAACGTGAAGGCAAGGCAGATGAAGGTACCGCAGGAGCCGATTTGCAGAAGAGAGCGACGTCCCATGCGGTCAACCAACATCATACCGGCCACTACGCCGATAAATTGTAGCCCAGCAAGCCAGGTCACCATCAGCATGGCTTCTTCCATATTACCAGTGACATTCATCAGCAATGTCGGGCCAAAGTACTGAATGACGTTAATTCCAGATAACTGGTTAAATACGGCAATCATAGCCGCAATGAAGATAAACATCTTATTTCGACTGCTTAGCTTTTTCTCAGTTGATTCATGAAATTTCGCCGCCGCCGTATCAGCATGAAATGAATTTTGAATTTCCCTCAATACCCGGCTACCGTGTTCGGCATTCGAAATACGCGACAGCGTCCTCAGTGCTTCATCATTCTTGCCCACCATCACGTTCCAGCGGGGAGATTCCGGAATAAATTTGACCAGGAGCAGGAAAAGTACGCAAGGAAGCAAGCCAAAACCCAGCATATAGCGCCATCCTGCGCTGACCAGCCATTCATGATCCGCGCCGCGGACAATCAGATAGTTAACCATCAGCACCAGTACCTGGCCACCGACGAAACAGATCATATTCATGGCCACTACCCGGCCACGATAGTCGCGAGGTGCGACTTCTGTCATATAAATCGGCGAGACAACGGAGGATAAACCGATACCAAATCCACCCAAAATACGGAATAAGATAAACAGGGTAAAATTGGTCGCCAGAGCCATACCCGCGACAGAAATAAGGACGAAGAAAACAGTAATGGTCAGAGCCATTTTTCGGCCATAACGATCGGCCAGTTTCCCGGCCATATAGGCCCCAAGTACGCAACCAATAACAATGCTGGATACGGCCCAGCCGGTTTGAGACGGCTCCAGTTTAAAATGTTGCGTTAAAGGTTCAATGACTCCTGAAATAACAGATGTATCATATCCCTGTAGCAGGCCACCGAGTGCGGCCACGGTACAAATCGCCAGTACATAAGCGATATTGTGTTTTTTTTCAACGTAACCCATGATCATACCCTCACGTATGAAATTAAAATTTTTATCTCTAAAAACGTTTATATAAAAACTACAAAACAAACCCTCAAATAAAAAAGCAAAAATTCGTCTTTGGGAAAACTTTAAATATCCCAAAGTGCAATATGATTTCCTAATCTGGTCTACCCGAAGAATAACGCGTGAAAGCGGATAATCCCGGACTTGATCCTGTGTATGCTGCGGCACAACACCGATGTTTTAGTGAACTGGTTAATATATGCATTGCATTAATACAGGAACACGTAATTTGTTTTTGGTGAAAAATGCGATCGAGGAATTTACTTCCTTTAGGGAAAGCATGATTAGTGCTAATGCCTGAACCATTGCTTAACCCAATTTTGGACGCTAAAAACTGGTTGTCGGGCTGCATACTCATCTCCTGGCAGAAGTGATAATGGAACGCGATCCGTGACAGTCGTCGTTGCAGCGGTCATTGTGTTAGCTGCGCCGGACTTAACCGGAGTCTAACAGGCAAGAAACTGATGGACAGGTCCTGCCTGATATTGCCGGTCACGATATGCTCCATTTCTTATCTATTCCCGCTGATGAACATCAGGTTCACCAGCATCTTTTCCCAGAGTTGGCCTCAGGCCTGTGACACACCGGTGTCCAGTGACGAAAACAGCGGTTGAATAAGCGTTAACATATTGATTATCAAAGAGCCTTGAAAATGCCTGGGGCATTGCTAATCTGATTGTATCCATCGCTTCCGCCTGTCTGAGCTCCCGCTTATAACGGTGACTATTAAAATGAATTCGAATTGATTATGAAATCAAAAAACCAAAACACAAAACAAATAAAATTTCTATTTCAAAAAGTGTGGTGTTGATCAAAAAAAAATGTCCGGTCAATCACTTTAACCATTAGCACATTACTTACAAAACAATGGTTGTACTCGTGTAACATAATGAATTTATATAATAAAATATATTTATACAATATTTTTAACATTCGAGAGTGACGCAAATCACATAAAAACAAAAAATTTATTTATATTTAAAATGAAATCTTTTTTCTAGTTTTTGGTCTGTGTATTCTCTCTGCTCTGATTAATTCTCATGCTGGAAAGTCACCGTTATGCGCAGGCGACAAAACCGTTATTTGTCATTTACCTGGGACGCATGCGTGCTGAATTTGCACACCGCAAACGGGCTCTCGACGGTAATCGATGGGGCGCCAGCTAACTCGTTTTGTCGCGCCGCATTCCTGCGGGTCTGGCCGCTATCTCTGTGTCATTTAAGACGCAGGGGACGCTTACAATGCCCAGGCCGGAAGGGCACTGGACATCGGCGGGATTTTTTTCGGTTGGATGATAGACGCTGAATGTATCGGGAGACTCGGGTTGAGTTCAGTGAATACCCGCCATGCGATTGAGTAATGTTGAGTGTGACTCATGGCGGGTGATGGCAGTGCGCCTGTTGTGGAAGCAGCCCGGAGCAGTTTGAAAATATGTATCGTGCTAAGTGCTGCATCCACGGTCCGGGGGGGAGACGCGACGTTACTTCCGGCTGAACGCTGCGAGTCAGAGTTGAGCCAGGATGGCTTCTATGCTCGTTTTTGCATCGCCGAACAACATTGCGGTATTTTCTTTAAAGAAAAGCGGGTTTTGTACGCCGGCGTAACCGGTATTCATTGAACGTTTGAACACCACAACCTGTTGGGCTTTCCATACCTCAAGCACTGGCATGCCGGCAATAGGGCTACCGGGATCTTCCTGCGCCGCCGGGTTAACGGTATCGTTGGCACCGATGACCAGCACCACGTCGGTATCGCTGAAGTCGTCATTAATTTCCTCCATCTCCAGTACGATATCATAAGGCACTTTAGCTTCAGCCAGCAGCACGTTCATATGCCCCGGCAGACGCCCGGCGACCGGATGGATGCCAAATCGTACTTGCACACCTTGTGTAATGAGTCGGCTGGTTAATTCCTGTACTGGATACTGCGCTTGCGCCACCGCCATCCCATAGCCGGGGGTAATGATCACCGAACGGGCGCTTTTAAGCGCTTCCGCCACTTCTGAGGCGTGACATTCGCGATACTCTCCCTGCGGGCTGTTATGGTAAGGATCAGGGTAAGAGAAAGCGTTCTTATTTTCATTGTAATCGTCCATTTTTCGACCAGTACTGGCGCGATTAAAAGCAAAAACAGAGCTATCTGGAATAGCATAAGTAAGAATGCCTTTTCGGAATATGCAAAGGCTTTTTCCCCGGTGATTCCCCCCTGTGCAGACAGCAGGTACTGGATTGCCGACGATCCTTGATAACAACCTATTCACAACTGAAATTGTTATTTTTATCGGTCTTTCCTGCCATTATCCTCATCAGATACGTATTTCTCGTGAAAACGCCTCGGCTATCGTCGGTATTTTTGCCGGAACCATGTATCTTGCTGCGCTGCCGGGCGGTTGGCT
Organism: Klebsiella indica; assembly: GCF_005860775.1. Classification (GTDB taxonomy): domain Bacteria; phylum Pseudomonadota; class Gammaproteobacteria; order Enterobacterales; family Enterobacteriaceae; genus Klebsiella; species Klebsiella indica. The sequence goes on along the minus strand of NZ_VCHQ01000008.1, from coordinate 183,030 downwards.
GGCGGATAACTGGCTCGGGCAGCAACGGGCGGTCTGGTACGGTTCAATCCTGATCGCCCTGGGCCATCTGTCTATTGCGCTGTCGGCGGTGATGGGCGAAAGCCTGTTCTTTATCGGCCTGATGTTTATTGTGTTCGGTTCCGGCCTGTTCAAAACCTGTATTTCAGTGATGGTTGGTACGCTGTACAAGAAAGGCGACGCGCGCCGGGACGGTGGCTTCTCGCTGTTCTATATGGGTATCAACATGGGGTCGTTTATTGCGCCGCTGATCTCCGGCTGGCTGATCAAATCCCACGGCTGGCACTGGGGCTTTGGTATCGGCGGTATCGGGATGCTGATCGCGCTGGTGATCTTTCGTGTCTTTGCGGTTCCGGCGATGAAACGCTACGACAGCGAAGTCGGCCTGGATTCAACCTGGAATAACCCGGTGGTGAAAAGAAACGGCGTGGGCGCCTGGCTGCTGGCGCTGGCGGTCGGTGTGGCGGTGATTATCGCCTTGATTGCCCGGGGCGTTATTGTGATTAACCCGGTCGCGGTGGCCAGCGGGCTGGTCTATGTGATTGCGGCGTCGGTGGTGCTCTATTTTATCTACCTGTTCGCTTTTGCCGGGCTGAACCGAAAAGAGCGGGCCCGCCTGCTGGTGTGCTTTATTCTGCTGATCTCCGCCGCCTTTTTCTGGTCCGCATTTGAGCAAAAGCCGACCTCGTTCAACCTGTTCGCCAATGATTATACCAACCGTATGATTGGCACTTTTGAGATCCCGGCGGTGTGGTTCCAGTCGATCAACGCCCTGTTTATTATTCTGCTGGCGCCGATCTTTAGCTGGGCATGGCCTGCGCTGGCCCGTAAAAACGTGCGTCCTGGCAGTATCACCAAGTTCGTTATCGGTATTTTGTGCGCGGCGGCGGGTTTTGGCCTGATGATGCTGGCGGCGCAAAATGTCCTGAGCAACGGCGGGACAGGCGTATCCCCGATGTGGCTGGTGGGCAGTATTCTGATGCTGACGTTGGGCGAGCTATGCCTGAGCCCGATTGGTCTGGCGACCATGACGCTGCTGGCGCCGGAAAGAATGCGCGGCCAGATGATGGGGTTGTGGTTCTGCGCCAGCGCGCTGGGTAACCTGGCGGCGGGCCTGATTGGTGGTCATGTGAAGGCCGATCAACTGGAGATGCTGCCAGACCTGTTCGCGCGTTGTTCAATTGCGCTGCTGATCTGCGCGGCGGTACTGTGCGTGCTGATTGTGCCGGTTCGCCGGATGCTGGAAAATACCCGCAACAGGCAGTCGCAGGAACCGACCGTCAACGCTTAGAGCCTATCCCGTTAGGGCTATTTCGCTTGTCATTTTGAACCTGGGCAGTGCTCAGAATCCTCACGTACTACGTGTACGCTCCGGTTCTTCCGCGCTGGCCGTGTTCAAACTGTCTGCGCCAATAACGCCTGGTGGGATAGGCTCTTAGTCTTTCAGATACCCGGCGCGTTCTGCGCCGGGGTTGACGTTTAACGGTAAACAATACCGCCATCGATCAGGATCGACTGACCGGTAACATAATCGGAGTCCGGGCCTGCCAGATAGGAGACCAGGCTTGCCACATCGTCCGGCGTTTCGGCGCGGCCAAGGGCGATGCCTTCCACATATTTTTTGTAGGTTTCGCCAACCGGCGCGCCGGTAATTTCCGAGAAACGCTTATCGATTTCGGTCCACATACCGGTTCCCACAATCCCCGGACAATAGGCGTTAACCGTAATACCGCGACTGGCGTACTCTTTCGCCGCCGCCTGGGTCAGGGCGCGCACGGCAAATTTCGTGGCGGAATAGATCCCCAGCATCGCAAAACCATCATGACCGGCAATGGAACAGGCATTGATGATTTTCCCTTTCTGCTGACGGTCGATGAATTTTTTCGCCGCTGCCTGAATTCCCCACAAGGTGCCCTGAACGTTGATGCGCATAATCCGATCGACTTCTTCAGGCGTGACATCAGCCAGCGCCTGTACCTGCGCGATCCCGGCGTTGTTAACGATAATATCGAAGCCGCCCAGCTGTTTTTCCGCCTCATCAATGGCGGCATAGACTTGATCGCGATCGGCGATATTGGCGACGAAGGTGGCCGCTTTACGACCGAGCGCTTCAACTTCGGCGGCGACGGCGGCAATCCCTTCCGGGTTCACGTCGACCAGCATCAGCGATGCGCCGTCTTTGGCCAGACGTAATGCAATACCGCGGCCAATGCCCTGACCGGCGCCGGTCACTAACGCAACTTTATTTTCGATAGCCATATTCTGTACTCACCTTGTACTGATTAATAAACTATGGATATCCGCGACTGACGACGTAGCAGTGGCGGAGGATTAAACTACTCTATCGGGCACGACAAGCATGGCCTACTCCCCTGATGGGGGGGATAGCCGGACGGACGGAATCAAGAGGTAATCGTGGTATGGCTTTTTTATCCTCAGCGGATGATCCACTGGCAGCGTTTGATCACCAGGAACCTTTTCGCTTTACGCGCACGTTGCCGCTTATCGCCACCCGCTTTACGCCGCCCCGTACGGCGGAAACGCTGCTGTTGCGGGAACGTCTGCTGCAGCGCCTTGACGCCGCTGTATCTCGCCGCTTAACGCTGGTGTGCGCCCCGGCAGGCTTTGGTAAAACGACGCTACTGGCGCAGTGGTATCGATACCGCCAGCAGCAGGGGGATGCGCTGGCGTGGCTGAACCTGGATGAAGATGACGGCGCGCCGCTGCTGTTTATGCGCTATCTACAGGAGGCGTTAAGGCCGCTGTGGCAGGGATGGAGCCCGCCGTTTCTGCATATTCTGCAAGGGGAACTGCCTGCTGATATCACGCTGTTTTTTGCCGAACTTGTCAATCAGCTTAACCAGTGCCCGCACCCGCTGTATCTGATTCTTGACGACTACCAGTACATCAGCGATCCGGCGATTCACCAGGGGATGAGCTGGCTGCTGAACCATGCGCCGCCGGCTCTGCACTTGATTATCGGTAGTCGCTACCAACCGCCTTTGGCTCTTAGCCGCCTGCAAATGCAGGATCAGTTGCTGGAGGTGTATGACCCGGAGTTGCGTTTTAACCCCGGCGAAGCCCGCGCATATTTTTCCGGCGCTGCCGGGCTTAAACCGCAGGCTATTCCCCGACTTATTGCGCTCACGGAAGGGTGGGTGGCCGGGATGAAAATGGCCGCGCTGTCCCCGGACGCATCCACGGTGATGACGGGGCTTAGCGCCAGCGCGCGCTCCCTCTCACGCTACCTGGAGGAAGTTATTTTCGCGCCGCTGCCGCCGGCGGTATTCGACTTTCTTTTGCATACCTCTGTGCTTAATCGTCTGCATCCGGCGTTGTGTGATGCCGTCAGCGGCAAAAATAACGCCAGGGAGATGTTGCAATGGATAGAACAGCACAACCTGTTTCTGTCCGCGCTGGACGAGAGCGGCGTCTGGTTTCGCTACCACCCGCTGATGCGCGACGCCCTGCGGTACCGCTTGCGCCACAGCCGTGAGATTGATATTCGCCAGTTGCACGATCGCGCCAGCGGCTGGTTCGCTGCGCAGCAGCTATGGGCTGAGGCGATACGCCATGCGCTGGCCGCCGGGAAGTCGGTGGCGAAAGATGCGGAAGCCGGCGCGCAGTCGCTGGCGGAAGAGGGGGATATTGATACTCTGGTGCGCTGGATCCGCTATTTACCCGCCAGTCAGGACCCGTCGCGCATTGCGCTACAGCTTAATCTGGCCTGGGCGTTAGCGCATCGCTTCCGTTTTGGTGAGGCGCGCCAGTTGCTGGATGCTATTGATGCGCAAGTCGCGGCGCATAGCGATGTGCTGACTCACAGTTCGTGGGTCAAATTACGCGTGGTTCGCGCTATCTGCGAAGCCTTCGCTGACAATATTGCCAGCAGTATCGCTATCGTTGAACCGCTATTGCGCGAGGTCCCTTGCGGCGATATCTGGGTCGATGGCCTGGTGTGCAACATCCTCAGCTATTGTCACCTTGCGGATTCCCGGCCACAGCAGGCGCTGGACGTTCAGCAGAAAGTGTCGGGCGTGCGTGTCGCTAACCGCAACCTGTTTGTGGAGGTCTACCGGGCGTTCGTTATGGCGCAGAGCTATCTGCGACAGGGTAATCTTGCCGAAGCGGAACGCCAGGCGTTCCGTGCGCTGCGCCATGCCGAACAACATACCGGCGTGAATTCCAGCAGCGGCGCGACTCTGGCGCCAATCCTGGCGGAGATCGCCTGGGAACAGGGTAAAGAAGTGCAGATTCAAAACCTGCTGATTCCACGGCTGGGAATGATCGATGATTTTTGCCCGCCGGACGGCCTGATCCGTTGTTACGTTGTGCTGGCCCGTCAGGCCCGCGAAATGGGGCGGTTAGCAGAAGCTGAATCGCTGTTACTTCATGCTGAGGGGGTGGCTGTTCAGCGAGGCTGGCTACGAGCGCAGGCACCGTTGCTGGCGGAGCGCCTCGCGCTCGCGCTCCACGTGGGGAATAAACTGGCTGCTGATGCGCTGCTGCTTCGTTTACAGTCTTTTGACCAGACGGACGCGGTTGCCGGATATGTTGCCTTAAGCCAGAGCCGTTTACTTATTGCGAATGGTGAGCCGCAGGCTGCCGCGCGGCTGTTGGATAAACTGGCCAGCGTTCGGGAAACCAGCGGCGAGTGGCTGTTTGCCGTACGTTTGCGACTGATGCAGGCGGTCGCCCTGTGGCAGGCAGAAGCATGCGAACAGGCGATGGACGTCTTCCGGCCCGCGTTTTCACGCGCGCTGCATCAGGGGCTACTGCGCAGCCTGTTGGATGGCGGCGCAGACATGGCTGCGTTGCTGGAGGAGAGGCTGAAGCGCGGCGCGGCAGATGATCCGCTGATCGCCGATATATCGTCTTTGCTCTCCCGCTTTGCGGCTGTCGGCATCGTGATCAATAAGCCGCCCGCGTTGCACCTTACTGAGCGGGAGCAGCAGACGCTGCGTTTGATTGCCGACGGTTATTCCAATAAAGGCGTCGCCCGCGAACTGGGTATTTCTGCGGAGACTGTCAAATGGCACCTTAAACAGCTTTATGAAAAGCTACAGGTTAAAGGCCGCATTCAGGCGGTCAATCAGGCGCGGCAGTGGCGCCTGTTAAGTTAGCGTGGCTTTTCACTCCCGCTTGATGCCGGGCCGCGATAGTCGCCGCCCAATGCTTTAATTAACGAGACATCGGTACTGAGGCGCCGGGCCTCGATATCCAGCAGCAAAAGCTGTTGGGCGATGGCCGGACGGCGCGCCTCCTGCGCCGCATAGTCGCTGAGCAGCCCGCGCTGGTAGTGGGCGCTGGCGCTGTCAGTGGTCGCCATCGCCGCCGTCACTTTTTGTTGTTGCAGGGCGGCCAGTTGGTTCAAATCGTTCAGCTGGCTGGAGCTAATCGCCACATCGCGAACCGCATCCAGTACCGCCTGGTTGTATTGCTTAATCAGAATATTGCTCGCCGTGCGCGTCGCTTTCAGGTTGGCGTTTAAGCGCCCGCCGTCAAACAGGGGTAAATAGAGTCCCGGCAGCAGGTTGATCTGCTGGAAAGAGGACTTAAACAAGTCGCCGACGCTGAGGGCGTTGTAACCCCAGAAAGCCTTGATATCAAAATGCGGATAAAACGCCGCTTTTGCCGCATCCACCTGGCTGATGGAGGCACTGACATAGCCGCGCAGGGCCTGCAGATCCGGGCGGCGGGCCAGCAGCGCAAAGGAGAGCGAGTCGGGGAGCGTCTCCTGGAGCGACGGCAGCGCCACGGGATGAATCTCCGGCATATTATGCGCATCGGCGCCAATGAGCGCCCGCAGCGTTTCCCGATACTGCGTCAGCGTCCCTTGCGCGGTAATCACCTGCTGCTGCGCCGCCAGCAGTTCGGCCCGAGCGTTGGCGACATCGACGCTATCTTCAATGCCACGCTGAGTACGATGTTCATGCGCCTGCACCGAGAGCCGGGCGATAGCGGTCAGTTGATTGAGCAATTCGATTTTCTGGAAGGTGGCCTGCATTGCGAAATAGAGCTGGGCCACGCTGCTGGCGAGGTCCAGTTCGATGCCGGCAGTTTCGGCCAGTCGGGCATTCTTCTCGCCAATCGCCGCGGCGACACGGGCGCGATCGGCGCCCCATAAATCGATATTCAGCGTCGCCCCGACGCCAACCGTATTCAGCGTGTACCAGGGACCGTTTTTATCCACCGGTAGCGAGTATGAATAGGGCCAGGTGAACTGTCTGTTGGTTACCCGCAGGCGGTTTTGCGCTGCCACGGCGGTGGCCTGTACGCCCATTGCCGACTGCGCCAGCTCGACCGTTGACTGCGATTGTGAAATACGCAGCCTGGCAGCCTGCATGGTCGGCGAGTTTTGCAACGCGCGATTGATCAGCATATTGAGCTGAGGATCCCGATAGTCTTCCCACCAGCGGGCACGCGGCCAGCCGCTGTTCGCCAGATGAATCACCTGCGCCAGTTCTGCCTGCTGGGGGTTGATCATCGGTACCTGACCGGGATCGTCCTGAATTAACGCGCAGCCGGTCAATAACATCAGGGCAAAGGCCAGCGGCGAGGCGTGCCAGAAGCGCGTGGGGAGGATTATTTTTCTCATGACCTGGTTGCCTGTGGCAGGATAACGGATGATGTAAAAGACCACTCCGGCAGCGCGGCCAGGGCGTTGACTAGCGGCGTGCCGAAAGGATTGGCCGGGTCCGGATGAAGCGCGCGCGCGGGCTCCGCCGGGTTTGGCGACGGGTTGATATCGCGGGCGTAGGCCGCAAGCCGCCTGGCGCAGTCGGCTAAAAAGGTGTCTTCCGGCAAGGCGCATAGCCGATAGCCTTCGCTTAAACACGCAATTTCCTCGGCCTGGTTAAAGGTCGCGCGAACCGGCCAGTTTTTGGCATCAGGATAGGGATGCGCGTAGGTTCCCAGCGGCTCGGCGGCAACCCGATGCATTAACGTTTCGCTGCTGGTCAGCGCCGCAAACAGCGGCACCAGTTTGATCTCATCATCGCGGGCGGAGAGGGTATGGGCAAGCTGACGATACAACTGCGCCAGACGTGCTTTGAGCTGCGGCGCTTCGCTATCCGGCCACAGATAGAGATGAATAATTGAGGAGACCAGTACGCCAAGCAGAATACCAATAACCCTGTCGCGCAGTTCGGTTAAGTTACTGAGCGGGCCAAACCAGCTCAGGAATGCCAGCGCGAAGGTGAAGCCGATCTGAATACCGGCGTAGGCGATGCGCTCTGAACCGGCCGCAATCCACGCGGACAGCGCGAAAACCGGCAGGGTCATCGCCAGCAGGCCGCTCAGTGAGTCGGTCCAGGGTTGAACAAAGACGATCAACAGCAGGGCAATCAGCGTCGCCAGCAATGCGCCGCCAATGCGTAGCCACGTTTTTTGCATGGTGGCTCCCAGACCGGGCTGGGCGACAATCACGCAGCTCAACATAATGGTGTGGATGCCCTGCCAGTCGGCGGCAGTATAGAAAACGTAGCACAGCAGCGTCGCCAGTAGCGTTTTCAGGGCAAAATGCAAGTAGGCCGGATTGGACCATGCATCCGGTAACAGGAGCGGGGCTTTTTCCACTTCGCCCTGCGGCAGCGGGATCGTTTCGCCGCGTGCAAACCGCGTCAGGATCTGCGCGATTTCCTTCAAAATCACGCTATTAGCGCTCTCCTGCGGTACATCGCGCGGCTGAAAATCGGCCGTTGCGGCGGCGGGCAGATTCTCCGCCAGTGCGGTAAGCTCGTGAGCTATCCATTGGCGCTCATGGGGATGGTCATCACCCGGTTGTAACAGCGCCGTCAAATGATAGCAGCGCAGTACGGCGGCCATCAGCGATTGCCAGAGCTGCGGACTGGCGGCAATCTCCGGGGTCGCCCGTGAGGCCTGCTGATACAGAGATTGCAGCTGGCTAAACTGTCCGGCAATCTCTTTAAAGGTTGGCCGTGATGTTCCGTCGCCTGATTGGGTAAGGATCTGCGCCGTCTGACGCAACATAACCACGAGACGGGCCCTGAACTGATAGCCAGGAAAGGCCTGCCGGAAACAGGCGTTAACCAGCAGCGTCACCAGAATGGCGGTGTTAATCGCAACCCATAGCCACAGCAGCAGCCGCACCAGAATTTCGCTCTGACTGGTCATCGACGGGAAGGTTTGCGCGTAGATAAGCACCAGCGCCACCACGAAGAAGGCCAGCCCCAGCTTGCCGAGCACCCGCATCAGGTAAATCGCGCAGAAGAATAAAAACACCGAGGCAACCAGACGGATCAGCGGATAGTCATAGGTCCACTTGATAATCAGCAGGATGCTGCCCAGGGCGATACTGACAGTGATCACAAAAACGACACTGACCAGTTTGATTATCAGCACGTTAGGCTGGCTGACGTAAAACACCACGATCAGCGCGACGGGTAAAAATGGGATATGCAGCGTCATGAACAGGACGATCAGCACCGCGCAGCTGAGCGTCAGACGTAAGGTATAGTTTGCTCGCCCCGGCGTATCACGGAGTTCCTGGGTCAGAAAAGGCCAGAAGCTATGCATACCGCCTCCTTATTATTGCGGCTGCAGAACGGCGCTGGCGGAGGCGCCCATACGAAACAGGTTCGGATCGGGATCTTTGACGGCAATTTTGACCGGAAAGCGCTGAGAGACATGGACCCAGTTGATACTTTTCTGAATAACCGGCAGGCCTTCGATTACGCTGCCGCCGTCGGGCAGCACGCCGGTACCCACCGAGTCAACCACGCCCTTGAAGATCCGGCTGTGGTTGGTCATCACGGTGATTCTGGCCGGGACACCAGGACGCACGTTTTTTAAATCGGTTTCGCGGAAGTTCGCTATCACGTACCAGTGGTCGTCATCAAGCAGAGTAAAAACCGGTTTAAGCGCTGAAGCGTACTGACCAACCGTGGTTTTTAGCGCCACCACCACGCCATTGAACGGCGCACGGACTTCGGTAAATTCGAGATGCAGCTCAGCCAGCGCGATTTGCGCCAGGATCCCTGCCCGCTGCGCCACCATCGCATCGACGCCGGTTATGGCGGCTGACGCCTGTTTCGCCTGCAACAGCGTGGCCTCCAGCTCGGCGCGCGCGGCTTTTTCCGCCGTTCGCGCCTGGTCAAGATCCTCTTTCGAGGCAAAACCCTGCGGCACCAGGGGTTCAAGGCGAATGCGCGAAGAGGTGGTTTGTTTAACCAACGCTCTGGCGCGTTCAACGGCGGCGGCGACCGACTGCGCGTTATATTCCTGCGCTTTGATTGTGCGCCGGGTCAGCATGATCTGCGCATCCAGGGTTGTCAGCCGCGCTCTGGCATCGTCGAGCATCGCCTGGTAGGGGCGCGGATCGATGCGGAACAGCAAGTCGCCTTTCTTAACCCGCTGGTTGTCGCGAATCGGCATGTCGACGATCCGCCCGCTTACTTCCGGCACTACGTCGATGGTGTCTGCATACACGTAGGCATCGTTCGTTTCTGGCGAGGTTTGTAGCTGCCAGATAACCAGAATCAGCGCCAGGATAGCGGCGAGAACCAGGGCCAGCAAGGGCCACTTTTTACGGATAACGCTTGAGCGGGATTGGGCCATAGTATTTAGTTTACGAAGAACAGGAACCACAAAATAGTGGCGAACAGGAACATCAGCGCCAGATAGCTGAAGACCAGCGGAGAAAATCGCGATTGCCACCCATTGCGCACAATCAGGATATGGCAGGGGATAAGCAAAAACGCAGCAATTAATAAACAGAAAAACCAGCCGGGGAATGCCGCGCCTAATACCGGAATCGCCGGGGAAAATGAGCAGCCGGAAAGCATAAAAAGCGAGAATAATAACGGTGCCGGGCACGCCAGCTTTACAATACGCTGCAAGAATGAATCCCTGAATACTTATGTCATAGTTAAATAAGTTTAATCCCACTCATGATGAAATAAAAGGCAGATATCCCGGACGGCTTCATGCTGTATCTTTTGGGCTGGATATTTTTGGGGAAGACGATTGAGGGAAAGGCTCTGGTGGGATTGGTGATTGTACCGTTAAGCGTGCTGTCGATTCAGCGGGCGTTATCGGAAGCCGCGAAGCGGTAAATTCCCGGTATTTACGCGTCGGGATTTCACCGAAGATCCGCACGACCGAAACAGAAAAGCCCCGTTGAGGGGCCCGACATTGCTGCGTACTTATTGTGTGGCGGGAGCCAGACCAGCCGCGCTCAGGCGACCTGTCCGGCAGCTCCCTCTGCAACCATCTGTTTATTTAGACAACTCAGCGGTCATATGGACCTGGTTACCGTTATAAGCCTCGGTAATGTGGTAGGACTCACCGTGGTCTTTAGCTATCGTGGCGATTTTGGCTTCTGCGTTGTCCAGGGTATCTGCGGTTACGCTGACTGACTGGGCGAAGCTAGCGAAAGAGACCAGAGAGAGCATACCGGCAGCGGCAAGTAATTTTACGTTTTTCATGGTGTGTATCCTTTTAACTTTTATGGTGGAAAGCGATGTTGCTTTCGATGGGTTTATAATAAGCATGCTAACTATCACTCGCGTTGCAAAAAGTGCGATCTAGATCACATTATTATGACCGAGGGATGACATTGAACTGAGTTTTTTGATTTTTTTATCAGTAAAAACAATGTGATAATTTTTCTTTCGCCTGTTTCCGGCTATGGCAAAAACAGGCTCTCGCAAAACGATTTTCCTGGCTTCAGGTGATTAACAATTGGTTTTATGCATAGTCTGGGCACGTAAAAGAGAAGCCCGGTCAATTGTGATAGCGGAAATTATCTGTTGAATGAGATGGATTAAGCATGTTCCGGACAGGCTGAAATAGTCATTTATGACAGGATGGATACCTGTTTTATTCATTCGCTATCGCTTCTCCTCTGCCAATGTAAATAGCAAGAGATTTGTTTTATGCTATCGATTGCCAATCATTAATAGCCGTAATCTATTTGTTACCTTGATTAACAACTCATGAGTAAATGTATATTTGTTAGCGAAAATAGCATTCTTTGACGCCGACAGAATCAACGAGTTCTTTCTGGAGTTCGTTCCTGACGCTTAAATATTGCGGCTTCCGGTCAGTCGAAGTTTCTATTAACAGTTGCACAAGTGAGCATCGCATATCGTTTCTGACTTTGTGCAAATTAACTGTTTGCTCATTGATACTTAATTCACTCTGACAAGGAAATGGTAATGAAAAAGGTTCTTCTCTCTGCTGCAATGGCGACTGCGTTTTTTGGTATGGCTGCGGCAAATGCTGCTGATACCAATGTAGGCGGCGGCCAGGTTAATTTCTTCGGTAAAGTTACCGATGTTTCTTGTACTGTTTCCGTAAATGGCCAGGGCAGCGATGCTAATGTTTATTTGTCACCAGTAACGTTAACGGAAGTTAAAGCTGCGTCTGCGGATACCTATCTGAAACCAAAATCGTTCACCATCGATGTTTCTGACTGCCAGGCGGCTGACGGTACTGTCCAGGATGATGTGAGCAAACTGGGCGTAAACTGGACGGGCGGTAACCTGCTGGCTGGCGCAAGCAGCACGCAACAGGGCTACCTGGCAAACACCGAAGCGGCTGGCGCGCAGAATATTCAGTTGGTTCTGGCTACCGATAATGCTACCGCGCTGACCAATAAAATCATTCCGGGCGCAGATTCCCAGCCGAAAGCGACTGGTGACGCGTCGGCCGTTGAAGGGGGCGCACGCTTCACTTACTACGTTGGCTATGTGACCAGCACCCCGGAAACCGTTACTACGGGTGTCGTTAACAGCTACGCGACTTACGAAATTACCTATCAGTAATCTCGACTGAGAAATAAAACCGCCCCGTACAGGGGCGGTATAAAACAATAATAAAGCGGCCGCCGCCGCCGCTTATTTTTTATTCTGAGGTCAGCATGATACGTATTGCCCTTTTTTTCTGTTTCATTTTTAGTTTTGCGGCTAATGCTAATAATATTATTGTTAACGGTACTCGCTTTATTTACCCAGGAAATGAAAAAGAAATAACGGTGCAGCTCACTAACACTGCCGACCGTCCGGCCCTGGCACAAGCCTGGCTGGATAATGGTAATGCTGATGCCACACCGGATACCATTACCACACCATTTATTATCACTCCGCCGATTTCCCGCGTGGACGCCAAAAGCGGTCAGACCCTGCGTATTAAGCTCAGCAGTAACGTAGGGCTCGCTAAAAATAAAGAGACGCTGTGGTGGTTGAATATTCTGGAAATTCCACCGGTAGAGGCTAACAAGAAGAACGAAGGACAAAATATTCTGCAACTGGCGATTCGTTCGCGCTTTAAGTTTATCTATCGCCCCAACGGATTAGGCAACCGCGACACCGCGGCGGAAAAACTGGTGCTTTCCGCTAACGGTAGCAACTTATCCGTCAGTAATCCTACCCCCTTTTATATCACCGTAAGCCGTATTTCCCGTAACGGTGGCAAAGCATTGAACAGCAAAACGGTGATGTTTGCTCCGCAGTCCAGCCAGACCATCGCCCTCTCTTCTGCGGTGAGCAAAGGCGAGATCCTGACAGTTAACAACATTAATGACTATGGCGCAGATGTCGCAGTGAAAGTTGCCGTCAAATAAGGGGAAGGATCATGAAGCAGAGGTCAATCTGCCCGGGAAGATTAAGCACGGCCATTGCGGTGGCGCTGTGCTGCTTTCCGCCATTTTCCAGTGGACAGGAAAACCCAGGAACGGTCTGGCAGTTTAACGATGGTTTTATCGTTGGCAGTCGTGAAAAGGTCGATCTGTCGCGCTTTTCCATGAGCGCTATCACCGAAGGCGTTTATTCACTTGATGTGTATACCAACGGCGAATGGAAAGGGCGCTATGACTTGAATGTCACACGCGGAAAAGATGGCAAGATGGGCGTTTGCTATACCAAAGCGATGCTGATGCAATATGGGATCTCGCCAGAAAAGCTTAACCCGCAACTCAGCGAGAAAGAGGGCTTCTGTGGACGTCTGCAGGCGTGGCGTAAAGAAGAGAATGTCAAAGATACTTTGATCCAGTCTTCTTTGAGACTGGATATCTCTGTACCGCAAATCTACGAAGACCAGCGTTTTAAGAACTTTGTCAGCCCGAAGTTCTGGGATAAAGGCATTGCGGCGCTGAATTTAGGCTGGATGGCTAACGCCTGGAATAGCCACACCTCGTCGACAGGCGGTTCAGATAACAGCAGCGCTTATCTGGGAGTTAATGCGGGGTTTTCGTGGAACGGGTGGCTGCTTAAACATATTGGTAATCTGAACTGGCAGCAGCAGCAGGGGAAGGCGCGCTGGAACAGCAATCAGACCTACCTGCAGCGTCCAATTCCGCAGATTAACTCGATTGTCAGCGGCGGGCAGATTTTTACCAACGGTGAATTTTTTGACACTATCGGCCTGCGTGGGATAAATCTGGCGACTGATGACAATATGTTCCCGGACGGTATGCGTTCCTATGCCCCGGAAATTCGCGGCGTGGCGCAAAGTAACGCGCTGGTGACGGTACGTCAGGGCAACAATATTATCTATCAGACCACCGTGCCGCCGGGCCCGTTTACCTTGCAGGATGTCTACCCTTCAGGCTATGGCAGCGACCTTGAAGTCTCAGTCAAGGAGGCCGATGGTTCGGTCGAAGTGTTCAGCGTACCTTACGCCTCGGTGGCGCAGTTGCTGCGTCCGGGGATGACCCGCTACGCGCTCTCTGCCGGTAAAGTTGATGATGATTCGTTGCGCAATAAACCGATGCTCTACCAGGGGACCTGGCAGCATGGGTTAAATAACCAGTTTACTGGCTATGCCGGTGTCACCGGCTTTGATGACTATCAGGCTTTCCTGCTGGGCACCGGGATGAACACCGGTATCGGCGCACTGTCATTCGATGTGACGCATTCCCGGCTGAAGAGCGGTACCCTTGATGAACAGGGGCAGAGCTACCGCGCCACCTTTAACCGTATGTTTACCGAAACCCAGACCAGTATTGTGCTGGCGGCGTATCGCTATTCAACCAAAGGCTATTACAACCTGAACGATGCGTTGTATGCGGTTGATCAGGAAAAAAACCACAACAGTAGCTATACCGTGTGGCGGCAAAAAAACAGTATGACCTTTACTGTTAATCAGAACCTGCCGGAGGGGTGGGGCGGTTTTTACTTAAGTGGCCGGATTTCGGATTACTGGAACCGTTCGGGAACGGAAAAACAGTATCAACTGAGTTATAATAACATGTTTGGCCGCCTCTCATGGTCGGTCAGCGCCCAGCGCGTTTATACCCCGGACAGTTCCGGTCATCGTCGTGATGACCGTGTTTCGCTTAACTTCAGCTATCCCCTGTGGTTCGGCGAAAATCGCACCGCTAATCTGACGTCAAACACCTCGTTCAACAATTCGCATTTCTCCAGCTCGCAGATTGGCGTCAATGGTTCGCTGGATAGCGAAAACAACCTCAACTACGGCGTATCAACGACCACCTCCACCGGGGGCCAGCACGATGTGGCGCTGAATGGCAGTTATCGTACTCCGTGGACGACGCTGAACGGCAGCTATAGCCAGGGCGAGGGGTATCGTCAGAGTGGCCTGGGTGCCAGCGGGACGTTGGTTGTCCATCAACACGGCGCGGTATTCTCACCTGAAACCGGCACCACAATGGCGCTGATTGAGGCGAAAGATGCCGCAGGCGCCATGTTGCCAGGGTCGCCGGGCACCCGCATTGATAGTGACGGCTACGCTATTCTGCCGTATCTGCGGCCTTACCGGATTAACGCCGTTGAAATTGATCCGAAAGGCAGCAACGACGATATCGCGTTCGATCGTACCGTGGCGCAGGTTGTGCCGTGGGAGGGGAGTGTGGTCAAAGTTTCCTTCGATACAACAGTGCAAAACAACATTACGCGGTTGGCGCGCCAGCGCGATGGTCAGCCATTACCGTTCGCCGCCACGATTTTCGACCCGAGTGGAAAAGAGATTGGCGTGGTGGGTCAGGGCAGCATGCTATTTATCAGCGACGACAGTGTCCGATTGGCGACCGTGAAGTGGAGTGGCGGGCAATGTACGGTGGATTTGAGTCAGGCAAAAACAAAGGAAACGCTATGTCGCTAAGTAAAAAACTGACGCTTTTTATTGGCTTAATGGTGCTGGGGATCACGTCGGCATGGGCTTCCTGCACGCGCCTTTCGCAGCCGACGGTGACATTGGATATGGCTATCGGGCGGGTGGTTGTTTCGCCGGATCTGCCGGTAGGCTCAGTGATTGCTACCCGAAACTGGACAATGTCGGCGCCGGGGGGATACAGCTATCGGTGTACCTCCGGTACTAACCGTTTTGCGGCGAAAATCGTTGCTTCCGGGGCGACCGATCTGGGGAATAAAGTGTATTCCACCAATGTGGCCGGCATCGGGCTGCGTTTTAGTCGCGGCGGTTCGACGGTCAATATTATCTACCCGGACGTCTTCTCCTCCACGGTCAGCGGGACCACTAATTATACGCTGGAAGGTTCCCGTTTTACGCTGGAGGTGATTAAAACCGCGAGCGTGACCGGTAGTGGAACCCTGGCGGCGGGGAAATATACCTCTTATGACTGGGAAAGCGGTAATGACCCGATCCTTGAAACCTTCCTCAGCGCTAATGCCATTACCATTGTCTCGCCATCCTGCACCGTACTCAGCGGAACAAATATGAACGTTGATATTGGTACCATTAAGCGCAGCGATCTGACGGGCGTCGGTACTACCGCAGGAGGGAAAGACTTTAATATTCAGTTGCAGTGTAGCGGTGGCGTAAGCGAATCCGGTTTTGCCAACATTTATACGACATTTTCCGGAAACCTGGCGACAGGCACCACGGCCGCTCAGGGGGTGCTGATCAACGAAAAAACCGGCAGCTCAGCGGCGAGCGGTATTGGTGTCCAGGTGTTGAAAGATGGCGAGCCTCTTGAATTCAGCAAAAAATATAATGTCGGTACCCTACAGACCGAGGAAACCCGTTATATCTCATTGCCTTATCGTGCTCGCTTCTACCAGTACGCGGCAACCACCAGCGCGGGTGAAGTGGAGTCGCATATGGTTTTCAACCTGACGTACGATTAATGCCGGAGGCGGGGATGCGTGATTCAGTCCAGTATAAAAATCGCAAACGACTCATTCAACGGGGTCTGGTGAGCGCAATGCTTGTTGCCTCTTCGGCGTGGGGATTTGAGACCAATTATGATCAAGGGCGAGTGGATTTTGCCGGGAGAGTGACCGATATTTCCTGCAGTGTGACGCTCAACGGTGGCAATAATGCAGGCAGCGGTAGCGTCTGGCTGGCGCCGATCAGCCTGGCGGAAGTGCACGCCCGAGGCGCGGGTGCATTTATGAAACCGCAGCCTTTTACGCTGGAACTCTCAAACTGCCAGCTTCGCCATGATGGCGGCGCGGTGGATAAAGATGAAGTTCGGATGGTGAGCGTGCGCTGGATTGATGGGTTTATGGTCAATTCCGTCAGCAATGAAAACGCCGGTTATCTGGCGAATACGCGCGCGGACGGTGCCCGTCATATTTTTCTGGCGTTGTCGACTAACGACAATAATACCCTGGATAAGAGCAATAAAATTGTCCCGGCAGACCCGCTGCAAAACCGGGTGCCTTTGGTGGAAAAGTCAGTAGACGGCGGCGTATTTACTTACTACATCGGCTACGTTACGCCCACCCCGGAAAAAGCGACCAGTGGTTTGTTGACCAGTTGGGCGACCTGGGAGTTAGTTTATAATTAATTCGCTGATTTATTTATTGATTGTGATGCCGGAATGTTCCGGCATTTTTTAAATCCCGATTTCTTCTTGAATCAGTTGTTCCATGCTGACCTCTTGCCAGTAGTGCCCCTGAATGGCAAACCATTCCATACCCTGTAACCAGTTCTTATGTGCTTCACTTTCGATACCTTCAATAATAACATTATGCTGGTTACGGGTAAGGAAGGTGACCAGCGCATCCATCAGCGGTCGCCCCGCGTTTTTTTTCATTAAATCCCATAAAAGGTTTTTATCGATTTTGACATAATCAAAATGGTAGCCGCGAATGGCATTAATACCTGCGTAGCCTGAACCGAAGTCATCGAGCCAGAGCGTCGCGCGTTGTCCGGTACGCCAGGTGGCGAGGGCATTATTCAATAACTTATTTGAATTCTCCGTAACTTCAAAGTGGACGCAACCAATGTGCTCAATAATCTCCTGGATCTCTGGCCTGAGCAACACGTTCAGTATATGGTCGTCAACATTAATCGTCGCGAAAATACCCTTTTTATTAAACCATTGTTTATGTTTTTCAATGAGCGCCAGTTGTTCCATAAATATACTCTCACGTAACCCGGTATTGGCATAACGAAAGAAATCTTCAGGTGAGATGGGCATGCGATCGAAACGGCTCAGACATTCCACCGCGACGAGTGTACCTTTTGGGGAAAACATTTTTTGAAAGACATAACGAACGAATAAATCGCTACGTGAGAGGTTATGGCAGGGAAAAATGGTTGCGTTCATTATCTCTTATCAGAAAACAAGTCGAAAGTCGGGAGAGAGTAATATTATTATAGGTAACCTTTCTGCCGATGGGAATGATTAAAGGCAAAATACCAATTAATTATCGGTTTTTGATAGAGCACCGGCATACTGTAGATTTCAACATTGATACATATTGGCTATCATCTTGTGCATGCTCCATGAGTTATGCATGCCGAGTTTCTTCATGATATGTGCTTTATGGCTATGCACCGTTTTGTGGTCAATATCGAGAAGCGCGGCAATTCTTTTATTGTTGTTGCAGGTAATGATTAACTCCAGAATCTGGCGTTCCCTGGCGCTCAGCATTCTCTGGGTGCATAATTCCTGCACATTGTCTGGGGCTAATGGTGGGGTAATAATGGCGGCGAAATCTGTTATGGGTGAT
This sequence comes from Klebsiella indica, assembly GCF_005860775.1. Taxonomy (GTDB): domain Bacteria; phylum Pseudomonadota; class Gammaproteobacteria; order Enterobacterales; family Enterobacteriaceae; genus Klebsiella; species Klebsiella indica. The sequence continues at coordinate 165,106 of NZ_VCHQ01000008.1, read as the reverse complement.
TTGTCATGTAGAATCAAAACATTATCCAGATTCAGAAGCTCCCGACACAGGCTGGATAGCTCGTTCTGGACAATAAGAACCAGCGATGTGCAGGACATCAGGTGATTTTGTAAGCTGTTAAGTAACGCGACAGTGGTGGCTGCCGCGATATCTTTATGAATAACATTGATGATCACGGTGTCGGTCAACGGAACGCAGATACCATTGGTCAACGCCAGCAGATCCAGCGTGGTAATGCTTTTCTGATTATCCGTAAGATAGTGGTAAATTGATTGCCCAATGATATTGTCATCGGTGTAAAGTAAGATACTGTTCAAGGGATTTAAACTCTCTTTTTTCTTTTGGCTTCCATAATCAAGTCGAGTAATACTTTTTCTATTCTCTTCTTGTTATCAGGATGGCGAAATTTAAACTGACAAGAAATCTGGTAGTAGCTTGCAGGGGCTTCTTTATCATCCAGGGTTACCATGACGACATTTTTTATCACCAGGTCTACGGTTATTTCACCATATTCAGCGAGGTCCAGAATGGCATTCTTGATGGTTGCATTATGGCTGAGAAATTTTAGATTGGGGTTTGCGGTTATCAGTGCGCAACCCCCATCCGAAATATCTTTGATTTCGAATAGATAGTTTTCTCCATTCTTATATCGGCCATGGCAGAGAAAGCCGTGCTCCTGATGTAACCGGAATCGTGGCGCGCGCCGCCGTTGCACTACCTTGATACAGTCAGGCAAGATGAACGCTACCGTATTACTTTCACCATGAGCACCCTGTTTTTTTAACATTGAGCAAAACTCTATTTTCCCGGAATCACTATGCAAGATAAACTTAACCTTATGACCGGCAGGGATTTTTCTGCCGGTGGCAATATGAAATTCAGAAAAATCCACACGTGTTAACTGGGTAATGGTGCTTTTGTTATTAATAATAATTTCTATCTCTGCCTGTTTCCGACGCTCTTCTCTGAAAATAGCAATAATTTCATACTTATTGGTCTTTATTGTTCCCTCTGTCATGTAAAATCCTTGTTAATTGTTATTGTGTGGCGTTGATTTTTTATATAGCAATACGAACATTCTGATTGTGTTAATCAGATGTTTTTATGAGTGTTTAATGTTGTTAGCTATCTTTTTGGCTAAATTGATTTGTATAAACTTTGGATGAGATATTGTTTTTCCTGCAATCAAGAGAACTAAAATCCTTTTGTGGCAGAAACAACAGATGCCTCCAGTCCGGAGGCCGATCAAAGAGCATTCAACTATTCTGTGTCAGGGGTATCGGTTAGAACATAATGCAAATAACAGCCAATTTATAGGATGTTTACACAAAATCATTTGGCAACATAAGAAGGGCAGGCGATAAATTCGCGGAGCGGGAATTTGCGCAACCGAATACTGGACTCCTGTCATGCATTCAATCCGCCGGAATGTCGATAGCGCAAATAACGGGAGATGGCATTTGGTGACGTGAAATCAATGGGCGATAAGGTGGGCGGAAGAGCAGGCGTGCGGAAATGAGAATACGGGCAGAACGGCGGCGAAGAAGGATCTCCGCCGCCCGGGGAGGTTAACTCAAGAACATTACCGAGACGCACAGTAAACCTACCACCAGGGTTATCACGTTACCGAGTGAGCGATAGGGTTTCAGCACCGGAATGAGATATGTGGACAGCGTCGGCATGATGAATAAAATCATTGCAATAAGTGGGCCGCTGATCGCATAAATCATTGAGATGGCGTTAGGGTTGATAAAGCAGACCACAAAGGTCAGCGTGGAAACCAGCAGGATCGACATCGCACGGTTAAATGCCCGGCTTTTGCGAATACCGACCTGGGCGAGGGCGGTTTTCACGATTTCATTGGCGCCTTCAATCACACCAAAATAGGTTCCAAGGAATGATTTCGACATCGCGACGACCGCGACAATAATTCCGGTCACCGCCAGCCAGGCCGGTGAACCGGGCATCATCGACAGCGCGGAAAGAATGGTCACGCCTTTATCACGCGCGGCTTCAATATACGTTGTAGGTATCGACAGCAGGCAACTGAAAACAAAAAACAACACGCTGGCACAGATAAGCGTGTAGGCCACCTTCATGATCTTTTTGCATTTACTCATGGCGTGCTCGCCGTATTTCTCCTGCTGATCGATAGCAAAAGTCGAAATGATCGGCGTATGGCTAAAAGCAAAAACCATCACGGGAATTGAGATCCAGATTTGGTGGAGCGTGTGCGGAGTCAGCTGCATTTGACTGGTCAGATACTCAGGCTGCCAGCTGCCCATTAAATAAACAGAGAGGAACAAGAAGCAGGCAATGAGCGGGAAGACTAAAAATCCCATCACTTTAATCGTGATATGGCGACCCATTAAAAAGATCAGATTCAGTACCAGCACCACGCCGAGGCTAAGCAATGCGCGTACTGCAGGCGTGATCGGAATAGAGCGGGATAACTGCCCGGCGAGCGAATTGGTAATGGCCACCGCGTAGATCAGCACCACCACGAAAAAAGCGAGGAAATAGAGCCCGGTAATCAGATTACCGATCTTTTTACCATAATAGTGATTAACGGCACCGGTGATCCCCGCGCCAGGGGCAATTTTGGCGGAGAGGATGAACTGACTCAGCGCCTTGTGCGGCCAATAAGTTAGCGGCCAGGCAACCAGTGTGGTGATGAACAGAACTATGGCGCCGGCAGCGCCCAACTGAATCGGTAAGAATAACGTGCCTGCACCTACAGCAGTACCATATAAGGCAAAACTCCAAAGTGTCTCTTCTTTAGACCAAAATTTATACATTATGCGACTTTATCAACCATAAAAAGAACAAAAAGGAGTGCAATTTATCACATTTATATATTTGCTGTGGCGATAGTTTCCGGCGGCGCGGTGAGGCGGCGGATCGCCGGTCATCGCTCTGGCCGCCTGCGAAAGATCATTGACGCGGATTACAGCCTGATGGCGCTGAATATAGTCGGTTATCCTCGTACTTTTTTGCTGTTGGGGAGTGGAATAAAAAACCTTGTCGGGAGAGGGGGGGAAGCGGGCTGTGCTGCGCTCTCGGGGGTTACGGGCGTTAAAATCGGCTAAAATCTTTGTGATTCATGCTCACTTTTTTAAATAATTGCGAAACTTATTGATAACAATTCACTACTATAGTGCTGTTTTTATGCGCAGAGGTAGAGGATGAAAGAGGTCGTAATCGTCGGCGCGCTGCGAACGCCAATCGGCTGTTTTCAGGGGACGTTGTCGCGTCATTCGGCGGTGGAACTGGGCAGCGTGGTGGTGAAAGCCTTAGTCGAGCGTAGCGGCGTCGATCCCCGGCATGTTGATGAGGTGATCCTCGGTCAGGTCCTGACTGCGGGCACCGGACAAAACCCGGCGCGTCAATCGGCGCTCCGTGGCGGACTGCCTGATACCGTTTCTGCAATTACCATCAACGATGTGTGCGGCTCCGGTCTGAAGGCGCTACACCTGGCGACTCAGGCCATTCAGTGCGGGGAAGCCGATGTGGTGATCGCCGGAGGGCAGGAGAATATGAGCCGTGCTCCGCACGTTTTAACCGACAGCCGCAACGGGGCGCAATGGGATAACGGTCAGATTATCGACAGCCTGGTCCACGACGGCCTGTGGGATGCATTTAATGATTATCATATAGGCGTTACGGCAGAAAATCTGGCGCGCGAGTATGATATCAGCCGCGAACAGCAGGATGCCTGGGCGCTCAGTTCGCAGCATAAAGCGCGACGGGCGATTGATTCCGGTCGTTTTCGCGATGAAATTGTGCCCGTGGCCACTGAGTACAACGGTATTTCACGTCTGGTGGATACCGATGAACAACCGCGATCGGAGACCAGTGCAGAAACGCTAGCGGGTTTGCTCCCGGCTTTCGATCGGCAAGGGTCGGTAACCGCGGGTAATGCTTCAGGCATTAATGATGGAGCGGCAGCGGTGATGATGATGAGTGAAGTTAAAGCTCAGGCGCTGGGGCTGCCGGTTCTGGCGCGGATCCGCGCCTTTGCCAGCGTTGGCGTCGATCCCGCGTTGATGGGAATTGCTCCGGTACATGCCACCCGCCGTTGCCTGGAAAGAGCCGGCTGGAAGCTGGATGAAGTCGATCTGATTGAAGCCAATGAAGCCTTTGCCGCTCAGGCGATTTCGGTGGGGAAGATGCTGGAATGGGATGAGCGGCGGGTGAACGTTAACGGTGGTGCGATCGCGCTGGGCCATCCAATTGGCGCTTCCGGTTGCCGTATCCTGGTCTCCCTGGTTCATGAGATGATCAAACGCGATTCACATAAAGGACTGGCGACCCTATGCATTGGTGGCGGTCAGGGGGTTGCGCTGGCGGTTGAACGTGAATAGAACTTTCCGGACGCCCGTTTCCGGCGCTTTCCGGTGGGCCAGGCCCGGAGGTTGAGTGCTGGTTTTGCCAAAAGTCAGGAGTCGCGTATTGTTTATTTTCGCCGGGTTCTGGCCTGGGGCCTGTTTCTTTTACCCGCAATTGCGTGGGTGGCAGCATATCCGCCGACAGGGAAATTCGTTGCGTTTTCCGATCAGGCGAGTGGCCGGTCGAGGAGGCGTACCCGAATTTTTCCTGGTCTCGACCGCCAGACCCGCTTCCGTGTGGAGGTGGCCTACTCGTTCTAAAACAAAAAACGCCCTCATCGTTTTCCCCGGAGCCGTTAGCCGCAATGCCGTTCACTTAAGAAAATCATCGGTGTTGTCTTTTGTTTTATTTGCCTGTGGCAATCGCATTATCGGTGGTTCTGGCGAGCATGACGTATTTTTCGTTTTCACCCATTCAGATTCCATGGCCTGTTCCGTTCACGATAAATACGCGATATTCGTTATATTCACAGCGTGTGAACGGGCAGGGGGACGTTTCGCCCGTCCCCCTGCACCCCCGGCATGGCGCTGAAAACCTGCCGCTCCGCGGTCCGCTCCACTCCGGCTTCATCTGGCGGACCGGGCGGGACTCGACGTCCTGTCTCGACCCGCCCTCTGGCCGCCGTCCTGGCGGCCAGTCCTGGATGCGCGCCTGCGTTCTCGCCAGGTTTCCTTGATGCGCCCAACCCCCATGCGGTGAGTCCGTTATTCGTCAGTGGCTTTTCAGAGGCTGAAAATCATAAAAAAAGTTATATCCTTTATATTTCATTCAGCCCGTATCAGCTCAGTAAGCGAATCAGATTTTCGTTTAAACCACCGATTGACAGAACCGCTCAGCCAGCCATAAATGCAACTGACAGCCCTTAACTGACCAGCATTAGAGCCGTTAGCCGGGGTTTTCTGTTTGTGTTTTCCGACGGATTGCGACGATTCACGATGTGAATTGCGTCGCCAGAAAGGGCGGATCACGCGCCAGAAAAAAGCCCTCCGCGAGGGAGGGCAAGGCCAGTTACAGAAACATTCACTCAAACAGTGACAAACGCTATGCCTTCAGCATCTCAGGATGCAACGGCAACTTCGCGATATAAACGGCAGGTTTACCGTCTTTATCGGAACTGAACAAAATGGCGCTATCGTCCGGCGTAAAGGACGGGTGCGGGTGGGTAACCTGGCGGCTATTGGCCACCGTGGCCCAGGAGGTATCGTGACGCGCGACGCGGAAATAAGCTTGTTTCGCGACATCAAAAGCGTACAGATACGGGTCATTATCAATGGTGTAGCCGCTGGTGTCTTTCACGTCCACAGGGGTGCCGGAACCATCGCCCACCAGCATTGTGCCGTCAAAATTACTCATCAGATGCGAACAGGCGGGCATCTGCATGACCGCTTCATTGACCCCGGTATCCGGGTTGAAGCGATAAATCGTCCGGCCCTGCTGGCCCTTCAGATAAGAGACATAGACCAGCGCGGAGCCATTCGGTACCCAGAATTCGTGGGTGCAGCTTTCACCTTCTGCATGTTCTTTGACTTTACGCACGTTGCTGCCGTCTTCGTTCACCATCCACATTCTTGCATCGACCAGATCGTGTGGGCCTTCATGGCAGAAGGCGACGGTGTTGTCATCGAAAGGCCGATAAATCGGGTGGCCCAGCCATTTTTTCTCTTCGTGGATCACACTGCTTTCGCCGGTTTGCAGGTCGACGCGCAGCAGACGGCAATGAGGACCTTTATGGAAGAAATCGTGGAAGATCTGCCAGTCGTTGAGCGGCGTCCAGTCGCTTCTGGCGATCTCGATGCCAACCAGTTTCGTGCAATCGCTGTTCGCAACCCAGGTTCCATAGCCCACCCAGTCGTCGGCAACACGATAAACTTCGCGTTCCTGCAGGGTGGTGAGGTTAACTTCCAGCAACGTGCGGTCGTTTTTTACGTAATAGAGGGATTTATCATCCGGGGAAAGGAAACCGCCAAACGTATTATCGCCAGCGCCTTCGGTCAACTGTACTGCCTCGGCTTTCGCCAGGTCCAACAGGTAGTAGTTCCAGTTACCATCGAATTCGCCGGCAAACAGTAAATGGCTGCCATCATTAAAAAAACATTTCTGATAGAAATAGTTACGATGACAGGTAACGTCGGGTGGGGTTAAGCGGGTGATTTCTGCGCCGGTGTCCGGATCGCGGCTGACGTCGTAATTCAATTTTACCCGCATGCCTTTAGCCATGATGTACTCCTTTTCCTTCCTGATATGTCGCCAGGTCATTAGAGACCGGTCAGCACGATTCTATTTAAAAGATGGGTGTTAATTTATCAAAACAATGTTTCATTATTTGTGATGACGTGCTCAATTAGCAACAATACCTTGCTCTGGATCGCACTTTTTCGCCATTGCACCATCTGATACCTGGCCAGTCGCCGCATTACTGTCGTTTCTGAAGGAGCTCAACCATTTTAATGAGATGTTAACCATATGTATTTTATGGAGTAAAAATAAAAAATCAGCGCTGGTCGTCATACACTTCGTGATCTGTTCGGCATTTTCAATATTGACACACATTAAAATTGAAACAATGTTTTAATAATAATTGAAAATGGCTTTAGGCAAGGATAAGATGGATAAACCTAAAAACGGAACTCTGTTTTATTTTTTATATGGGAAACCCCTGAGAGTTCTGTAAACCATATGGGTCTGCGCAAGCAAGCGGGCCGGACGAATAGAACCTCGCCTGTGCCTACAGGCACTGAAAGATGAAAGGAACCAAGTATGATTCTCGATACATTCTCCCTGCAGGGTAAAGTGGCCGTTGTCAGCGGCTGTGATACGGGTTTGGGTCAGGGCATGGCGCTCGGTCTGGCGGAAGCAGGTTGTGACATCGTAGGGATTAATATTGTTGAACCGACGGAAACCATTGAACGCGTAACCGCGTTGGGGCGTCGCTTTCTCAGCCTGACCGCCGATCTGCGTCAGATTGACGGTATTCCGCAACTGCTGGAACGCGCGGTGGCTGAATTCGGTCATATTGATATTCTGGTGAACAACGCTGGTCTGATCCGTCGTGAGGATGCGATTGAATTCAGTGAGAAAGACTGGGATGACGTGATGAATCTGAACATTAAGAGCGTATTCTTTATGTCTCAGGCGGCGGCGAAACACTTTATTGCCCAGGGGACCGGCGGCAAGATTATCAACATCGCTTCAATGCTCTCCTTCCAGGGCGGGATCCGCGTACCGTCTTATACGGCGTCTAAAAGTGCGGTAATGGGCGTGACCCGGTTGCTGGCGAACGAGTGGGCGAAACACGGTATCAATGTGAATGCGCTCGCGCCGGGCTATATGGCGACGAATAATACTCAGCAGCTGCGCGCGGATGAACAACGTAGCAGTGAGATCCTCGATCGTATCCCGGCAGGCCGTTGGGGACTGCCGAGCGACCTGATGGGGCCGGTGGTATTTCTGGCTTCCAGCGCCTCGGATTATATCAATGGCTACACCGTTGCGGTGGATGGCGGCTGGCTGGCACGCTAATTTTTCACCTCGTTTGGCTGTCATAACAAAAAACCGTTTCGGCAGTCATGCCAGTCAGTTCAGCAACTGACTGGCTGTTTTGCGTGGCCTTACCTCTGTTTATGCGCTTCTCATTTCTCCTTCGCAGGACGCGGTCTCTTCCCGCGGAGTGACGGTTCTACCGTCCCGTTCAATATCTCTCCAGGGATGGCGATAAAGATCCTCGCAGCCTTCTCCAGATAACGTATGGCAAACCTGAATCGGTATTGCCACGCCAGTAGCTTTCTCATGCTATAACAATAATTGTCCATATCATGAAATGGAAATAATCCATATTGTTTTTTTATATTTCATGGATAACTCTATATATTACAGGAAGTGTAGATATGAGAATGATCATTTTCTGTTTGCTCCAAAGTTGAATGTCCATCACAAAACGATCCTCAATAGCTAATTAATCCATATTTTTGGCTTGTCCGGCCTGACACTTGAGTTCACCGATCTCGTACTTTCACCCTATGTCTTACTTCGTCTGGCAGGAAAAAAATGATTTCAATTAGTCACGACTCTACATCCATCCCGGGTACGCAGCGCGATACCCGGCGCATGAATCAGTTTGTCTCAATTGCCGCCGCGGTGGCAGGATTGCTGTTTGGTCTCGACATCGGGGTGATTGCCGGCGCCTTGCCCTTTATTACCGAACATTTTGTATTATCCAGTCGCCTGCAGGAGTGGGTCGTGAGCAGCATGATGCTGGGAGCCGCGATTGGCGCATTATTTAACTGCTGGCTCTCTTTTCGACTGGGACGCAAATACAGTCTGATGGCGGGCGCAGTGCTGTTTGTCGCCGGTTCCGTGGGCTCTGCTTTTGCGACCAGCATTGAAATGCTGCTGATAGCAAGGGTTATTCTCGGGATTGCCGTGGGGATCGCTTCTTATACCGCGCCGCTGTATCTCTCTGAGATGGCGAGTGAACATGTGCGCGGCAAGATGATCAGTATGTATCAATTGATGGTGACGTTGGGGATCGTGATGGCGTTTCTCTCCGATACCGCATTTAGCTACAGCGGTAACTGGCGGGCGATGCTTGGCGTGCTGGCATTACCCGCCATTGTGCTGATTATTCTGGTGATCTTTCTGCCTGACAGCCCCCGCTGGCTGGCGGAAAAAGGACGCCATATCGAAGCGGAAGAGGTGCTGCGGATGCTGCGTGATACTTCAGATAAAGCCCGTGACGAGCTGAATGAAATCCGCGAAAGCCTGAAGCTGAAGCAGAGCGGCTGGGCGCTATTTAAGGTCAACCGCAACGTACGCCGTGCGGTATTTCTCGGCATGTTGTTGCAGGCGATGCAGCAATTTACCGGTATGAACATCATCATGTATTACGCGCCGCGTATCTTTAAAATGGCTGGTTTTACCACCACTCAGCAGCAGATGGTGGCGACCCTTGTGGTCGGTCTGACGTTTATGTTCGCCACTTTTATTGCCGTCTTTACCGTTGATAAAGCCGGGCGTAAGCCAGCGCTAAAAATTGGTTTTAGCGTCATGGCTATCGGTACGCTGGTGCTGGGTTACTGCCTGATGCAGTTTGATAATGGCACCGCTTCCAGCGGCCTCTCCTGGCTCTCGGTCGGGATGACAATGATGTGTATTGCAGGCTATGCGATGAGTGCCGCGCCGGTCGTGTGGATTTTGTGTTCGGAAATTCAACCGCTGAAATGCCGCGACTTCGGTATTACCTGCTCAACCACCACTAACTGGGTGTCGAATATGATTATCGGCGCAACCTTCCTGACTTTACTGGATACCATTGGCGCGGCAGGAACCTTCTGGCTCTATACCGTGCTAAACGTTGCGTTTATCGGCGTGACATTCTGGCTGATCCCGGAGACCAAAAATGTCACGCTGGAGCATATTGAACGCCAGCTGATGTCCGGTGAGAAACTGCGCAATATTGGTAATTAAATTACAATGACTCACGCGGTAACCATGGGCTGGCAACCCGCACCGTCTGCCGGTGACTGTCGCCGTTAATAATATGCAGGGCGCTCAGGCGCCCGATGTCATAGTGTGGTAACTGTACTGTCGAAAGCGGCGGTAAAAACAGATCGCCGATCCCCACCATATTGTCGTAGCCCACCACCGCCACATCCTGCGGAATGCGCAGCCCCTGGGCCAGCAGCGTTTGATAGACCATAAAGGCGATTCGGTCATTGCCACAAATGACCGAATCGAATGACGGCGCTTGCTGGTGAATATGTGCCAGCAGCATGGCAGGGATATCGCGATAGTGCTCATCGCCGTACGCCATATAGCAATGATCGAGTGTGCCTAGATCGATACCCGCTTCCAGACAGGCGCGTTCCAGCCCCTGACGGCGGCGGACGGTAGCCAGATGATTGGCCGGTAGATGCAGGCACAGCGGGCGACGATAGCCCGCGGCTAACAGCGCCTGTACCGCCGTATACTGACCTTGCTCATCATCCGGGATATAGCTGGCAACCGGATCGCGCAGACTTTCGCAGTTGGCGAGCACGCAGGGGAGGGTCAACAGCTTGGCAGGGAGCGGCACCTGGCGCAGGCCCATGGTGGTGTAGATAATGCCGTCCGGACGATGGGAGAGCAGCAGATCGACAATGGTTTCCGGGCTATCGTCGGAAAACATGTTCACCACGAAGCTATTCCAGCCGTGTGCCCGCGCGGTTTCTTCGATGGACAGGGTAATTTCCACCGAGAATGGTGTGGTGACGGTATCCAGCGCCAGCACCCCAATGGTGTTTGGCGTGGCGTGCGCGCCGCGGATTTTTTTCGCCGACAGATCGGGAACGTAATTAGTCTGTTCGATAGCGGCCTGGACGCGGGACAGGGTCTCCGGCTTCAGTTTTTCCGGGCTATTCAGCGCCCGCGACACCGTCATCAGCGATACATTCGCCAGCCTTGCCACATCTTTCAGAGATGCCATATTGAGTGCTCCACCATTGCCGTCCGACAACGGGTTATACAACTAAGTTGCTGATGTAAAAGGATCATACGACATTCTATCCCACACATGGCGTACGCGTGGATGAGGAATATTTGATCGTGATCTCATTCCTGTTATGTTAACGTTAACTTTTGTGATTAACATCATAAATATCAGCAAAACGGCATGAGTTTCTTTTTTTGTTAACGTTACCATGTCGGCATTACCCCAACATGAGAATGTTATGATGAAAGCGCATCGCTCTCAGAGCTATCCGTTACTCAGTGCCTTACTGTTTTTCTTTTTCGTCACCTGGTCTTCTTCAGGCTCGCTGCTCTCTATCTGGTTGCATCAGGAAGTGGGGCTGAAAGCGGGGGACACCGGCATCATTTATGCGGTGCTTTCCGTCTCCGCGCTGTTTGCCCAGGTTTGTTACGGCTTTATACAGGACAAGCTTGGTCTGCGCAAAAATCTGCTCTGGTATATTACCGTGCTGCTGATCCTCTCTGGCCCGGCCTATTTGCTATTTGGTTATCTGCTGAAAATTAACGTATTGCTGGGCAGTATTTTCGGTGGGGTTTATATCGGTCTGACCTTCAATGGTGGCATTGGGGTTCTGGAATCTTATACCGAACGCGTAGCGCGCCAGAGCCAGTTTGAGTTTGGCAAGGCACGAATGTGGGGATCGCTGGGCTGGGCGGTGGCGACGTTTTTTGCCGGTTTACTGTTTAACATCAACCCGCACTTAAATTTCGCGGTAGCCAGTTGTTCCGGACTGGTGTTCTTTATTTTACTGGCGCGCTTGCGGGTTTCCTCTGCGCCGCACGCTATGCAGGAAGCGGTATCAGGGGGAAAAGTCACGCTGGAAGATGCCTTGCGTCTGCTGACCCTGCCGCGCTTTTGGGCGCTGGTCTTCTTCGTGGTTGGCACCTGCATTTACGGCGTGTACGACCAGCAGTTTCCGGTCTACTTCTCTTCTCAGTTCCCGACCTTGCAGGAAGGCAACGAGATGTATGGTTACCTGAACTCGTTCCAGGTGTTCCTTGAAGCTGCTGGCATGTTTTGTGCGCCGTGGCTGGTCAACCGTATCGGCGCGAAAAACGGCCTGATCTTTGCCGGGATGGTGATGGCGATGCGTATGGTGGCTTCCGGGCTGGTGGAAGGGCCGCTGCTTATCTCGATTAGCAAACTGCTGCATGCGGTCGAACTGCCGGTGCTGCTGGTTTCTATCTTTAAATACAACAGTTTAAATTTTGATAAACGCCTCTCATCTACCCTGTATCTGGTGGGCTTTGCCTGCACCAGCTCGGTTATCGCCACGGTGTTGTCGCCCCTGGCGGGCTATAGCTATGAAAAATACGGTTTTGCCCACTCCTACTTGATTATGGGACTGCTGGTGTTCTGTACCACCTTTATCTCCATCTTTTTATTACGGTCCGGTAAGTCATCTTCCGATCCGCTGGTGCCGCAAACTTCCGCTATCTGAAGCAAAAGAGTAACGCATATGATCTATTCAATTTCCAGGGCTGAGAAAGAACTGCAGGCGAAACATGAAACGCTGAACCTGCGCTGGTATCCGCGTTATCACCTGGCCGCACGAGCTGGCTGGATCAACGATCCAAATGGCCTGGTCTGGTTTGATGGCTGGTATCACGCTTTTTACCAACATCATCCGTATTCCACACAATGGGGGCCGATGCACTGGGGCCACGCGCGTAGTAAGGATCTGGTGCACTGGGAGCATTTGCCGGTGGCGCTGGCTCCCGAAGGTCCGGAGGATAAAGACGGCTGCTTCTCTGGTTCGGCGGTGGTTGATGGTGATACGCTGGCGCTGATTTACACCGGGCATAAATTCCACGGCGATCCCGGCGACGAAGCCAACCTCTATCAGGTGCAGTGTCTGGCGACCAGCCGCGACGGTATTCACTTTGAGCGTCAGGGGATCGTGGTGGATACGCCGCCAGGCATGCACCATTTCCGCGACCCGAAAGTGTGGCGAGAAGGGGATAGCTGGTACATGATCGTCGGCGCTCGTGACGGCGATACCGGGCAGGTGCGGCTGTATCGTTCCGCTGATTTGCGCCAGTGGCATGATGCGGGCATTCTCGATGAGGCGGAAAAAGAGATGGGCTATATGTGGGAATGCCCGGATTTCTTTCTCCTCAACGGTAAACGTGTGCTGATGTTTTCCCCGCAGGGGGTGGCGGCGAAAGGTTATCAAAATCGAAATCTGTTTCAGAGCGGCTATCTGCTCGGCGAATGGCAACCGGGGCAGGCGTTTGTTCGCGAGAGCGGGTTTGTTGAAATGGATCACGGCCACGATTTTTACGCCCCGCAAAGCTTCCTGACCCCCGATGGTCGGCGGATCGTGATTGGCTGGCTGGATATGTGGGAATCACCGCTGCCGGAGCAGCAGGACGGCTGGGCGGGAATGCTTTCGTTGCCACGTGAAGTGAGCCTGAGTGCGGATAATCGGTTGCAAATGCGCCCGGCTAAAGAGGTGGAAAGCATGCGCGGCGCCTGGTTTCCCTGGCCGGTCGCTACCCTGAAAAACCAGCAGACCACAATGGTGGAAAGCTGTGAGGCGATGGAGGTTGTTGTGCACTGGGATTGCGCGAATAGCCACGCTGAACAGTATGGCCTGAGCGTTGGTGAGGGGCTGCGCGTGTATGTGGATGCGCAGATGCAGCGCCTGGTACTGGAACGCCATTATCCGCAGTATGGTCTGTGCGGGACGCGTAGCGTACCTTTGGCCGCTGGTGAGGATCTCAAACTGCGGATATTCTTCGATAGCTCTTCCGTGGAAGTGTTTGTTAATGAAGGGGAGGCGTGTCTTAGCAGCCGGATATATCCGGATGCAGGCCGTCGCGAACTGGCGCTGTTTGCCTGGAGCGGTTGCGCATTTTTAACTGAAGCGGGTGCCTGGCAGCTCGAATGATAGTATTTAAGTGTTGTTAATAACCCGCCTTTGACCTTGGGCGGGTTGTGAATGTCATCCTTGTTGTGGATACAGGAAATCCCCAGTCAGGCGAACGCGGGCCGGTTAAGCCCGCCATCGGGTTTTTTATGCGGTGTCGTTCACGGGCTGTGGATATAACCAATATCTTCGTATTGACGGTGAACGGAACAATCCACCGACCAAAATCAGGCAAAAATAAAAATGCGTCATTTCGCCAACACCACCTGTTAACCGAATTCTTCTGACCGGCAATAAAACCTGGCGAATGGCGCTTCACCGATCGGCAGGGGGTTATCCCTGGCGCCGGCAGACAATGTCTCTTGACCAGAAGATCTGCTCAAGAGACGGCTTTGTGTGAGGGGGATGAAATCAGAGGGACGACGCTGCAGTATTACACTTCCGCCAGATACAGCGCCGGCATGCCTTCTTTATCGGACGTGAACAGCACCCAGCGGTTATCCGGTGAAAATGACGGATGTGGGTGCGTCGCCTGACGCTCGCCGTCGATCACTTTCCATGTCGAGTCATGGCGGCAAACCGCGGTCTGCTTATTGGTACGAATATCAAATACCCAAATAAACGGATCGTTAAGCTGAATATCGCCGGTGCTGTGCGGCGCGCCGTCGCCGACCACCAGGGAACCATCTTGATTGCTCATCAGATGTGAGCAGGGGGGAATGGCCATCAACTGGCTATTCTTCAGCGTCGTCGGGTCGGCGCAGCACAGATAGCGATGCGGATCGTTTTCCTGATGCGCAACATAGTAAAGCGCGGAGCCATCCGGCACCCAGAACTCGTGGGTGAAACTCTCTCCCGGCTGGTGCTGGCGAACCTTACGCATATTGCTGCCGTCCGCGTCGATAAGCCACATCCGGGCATCGATCGCATCCCGTGGCCCCTCATGACAGAAGGCGATAGTGCGGTTATCAAACGGGCGGTAAATCGGATGACCGAGCCAGCGTTTCTCCTGCAAAACCACGCGCTGTTCGCCGCTGCGCAGATCGATATTAATCAGCCGACACGTCGGCCGGGTAAAGTAAAAGGCGCGGAATTTGCGCCAGTCGGTCAGGGGTTGCCAGTCGCTTTTTTTTATTTCAATCCCCACCAGTTGGCTACAATCACTATTAGCGACCCAGGTACCGTAAGCCACCCATTGGTCATCTACCTGATAAACGACCTGTTCTTCCAGCGACATCAGGTCCACACGACGCAACTGCTGGTTGTTTTTCACATACCACAGCGACCGATCGTCATCGGAAAGAAAACCGCCGAAGGTATTATCCCCTGGACCGTCGGTGAGCTGGATTGCCTTCTG
This sequence comes from Klebsiella indica, assembly GCF_005860775.1. Classification (GTDB taxonomy): domain Bacteria; phylum Pseudomonadota; class Gammaproteobacteria; order Enterobacterales; family Enterobacteriaceae; genus Klebsiella; species Klebsiella indica. The sequence goes on along the minus strand of NZ_VCHQ01000008.1, from coordinate 149,983 downwards.
CGCGGCAATATCGAGTAAATAGTAGTTCCAGTGGCCCTCAAACGCGCCGCCGAAAATAAGCTTACCGCCGTCACGGGTAAAACATTTTTGATAGAAGTAGTTGCGATGGCAGATAACATGCGGTGGCGTCATCCGGATCACCGGGTGACCGGTTTCGCTGTCTTGTGTATGCAGAAAGTTCAGCGGGATGATTTTGCCTTTCATGATTCCCTCCTTGCACAAAAATACCCCGCAGCCGGCGCTGCGGGGCAGGGACTGATAACCAACAATTAGCGCATTGCGCGACGCAGGATACGGTCAGACTGACGCTGGAAGTCCGCCGCCGCCTCTTCTACGGTTTTCTGCCCATAATCAATGTACTGCAGAGTGGTGCCGAACTGGGCGACGATCTGTGGGTCATCGAAGTAAGGTGACACAGACAGTTTGGTCGGCAGAGACTGAGCCAGTTTCAGGCCAGAGACTGCCGGGTCATCGGCTTTGATGGTGCCGTCTTCGGTCAGGTATTTCACCGCCACTTGACTCAATGGTACGCCACGCTCCAGGCCCAGGGTATCAACGCCTTCCTTGCTGTTCAGCAGGAAGTTAATGAGTTTCGCTGCCGCTTGCGGGTTTTTCGTTGACTTGCCGATGGAGAGCATCTGCGCCGGTTTAAAGAACAGGCCCGCGTCGGTCGCGCCTGGCAGCATCGGATACGCCCCCAGTTCCAGCTTCGCCGGTGGCTTCAGGTTGTCGGAGTATTTGGTGATCGTCGAGTTCCACATGTAGGTTCCCGCCCACTCGCCCTGAATCCACGGCTTCATTTCATACATATTGCTCTTGCCGAATGACGCGTAGTATTTGGTGTCCGGCATCACGTGGCTATCAATTAATTTTTTATACATCTGGAAGAATTCAACCCACTGCGCTTTGCTCCAGGAGAATTTCTTCGTCTTCTCGTCGATTGCCGGTTGGTTGTACTTCTGCACCATATATGAATTCAACAGCGCCAGCGTATCCTGGTGCTCCAGCACCACCGGGTAGTACTCTTTACCGAGCTTGCTTTCGAAGGTTTTACCCGCCGCCATCAGCTCGTCCCAGGTTTTCGGATACGCAATGCCCGCTTTTTTCCAGGTCTCGTTGTTGAAGTAGAACACGCGAGCGGTAACGGAGATCGGTATACCGTTGAGCTTGCCGTCCACGGTGGTGGATTGCAGCTCTTTGGCCGGAAATTGGCTCAGATCGATAACGTCCTTCATCTTATTCAGATCGTAGAAGCCTTCGCCATTTTTCGAGAAGATGGGCAGCCAGTTCCAGTTGGTCTGCATCACGTCCGGCTCGGTACCGCCAGCGATTTGCGTGGTCAGGCGCGAAAGGTGGCCATCCCAGCCGGTATATTCCGCTTTAACGTTAATATCCGGGTTTTGCTTGTGGAACTCTTCCAGCGCCTTCAGGGTGACCTGGTGGCGACCATTGCCGCCCCACCACGACATACGCAGGTCGACATCTTTTGCCATTGACGGCAGCGCGGTAAGGCTCAGAGTTGCGGAGATTGCGGCGCTTAAAAGCACTTTTTTCATTTTAATACTCCAGTGTTCACAGAGAGATGTTCTGTTCAGTTTTAGCGTCAAAAATATGGCACTTGTTGAAATCAAATTTGAAATGCACCTTACGATGAAGCCCTTTCTCAATCATGGGTTTCGCTTCATCTGACGGAACGCGGGCGGTCAGTTCATAATCCGCAACCTTCAGATAGACGAAGAATTCATGTCCCATATTTTCCACGCGCACCATTTCGCCAGTGCATGATCCTTCGGCAAACGGTTCATCGGAGAGAGAGACGAACTCCGGGCGCACACCGAAGAATACCTGTTGGTCCTTATGCGCGGCGACTTTACTCTGCAGGGTGTCGTTTAACGGCAGCAGCTCATCGCCAATGGTCAGGTGCAGGCGACCCGCGTGTTCAACCAACTGGCTGGGGCGGATATTCATCTCCGGCGCGCCGATAAAACCGGCTACAAACATATTTTTCGGCTTATGGTAGAGGTTGTCCGGGGTATCAACCTGCATGATATGGCCCAGCTTCATTACGCAAATGCGATCGCCCATGGTCATCGCTTCAGTCTGATCGTGGGTCACGTATACGGTGGTCGCCGGTTTGCCGGATTTCTTCAACTGTTTGTGTAGATCGGAAATGCGGATACGCATTGAGGCACGCAGCTTGGCATCAAGGTTAGAGAGCGGTTCATCGAACAGGAATACATCGGGTTTTTTCACAATTGCGCGGCCAACCGCCACGCGCTGCGCCTGGCCGCCGGAGAGCTGACGAGGCAGGCGATCCAGCAACTCTTCCAGTTCGAGAATTTTTGCCGCTTCGTTCACATGGGCGTCAATTTTATCCTTCGGCATTTTGCTCAGCTTCAGGCCGAAAGCGAGATTTTCGCGGACGGTCATATGGGGGTAAAGCGCATAGTTCTGAAATACCATCGCGATCCCGCGTTCTTTTGGCGCGAGATTGTTGACGATTTTTTCCCCGATGCGCACCTCGCCGCCGCTGATGGTTTCCAGACCGGCCAGCATGCGCAGGGTGGTGGATTTGGCGCAGCCGGAGGGGCCAACGATGACCATAAACTCGCCATCAGCGATTTTCAGATCGATACCATGTACCGCTTTGAAGCCGTTGGAGTAGACCTTTTCCAGTTTGTTGAAAATAACTTCAGCCATGATATTTCCCTCTTAACCTTTAATTCCGCTGCTGGTTACGCCCTGTACGAAGTAGCGTTGTGCCAGGAAGAACACGATGATGGACGGCAGAATGGAGATACTCGCCATTGCCAGAATTTCGTTCCACGGAGCGCCTTCCGTGACGTCGATGGACATTTTCAGCGCCAGTGCAATTGGATATTTATCGACGCTGTAGACGTAAATCAGCGGGCCGATAAAGTCGTTCATCGACCACATAAACTGGAACAGCGCGACGGAGATAATCGCCGGTTTCAGAATCGGCACCACGACGTACCACAGCACCTGAATGGAGTTGCAGCCATCGATCTGCGCCGCTTCTTCCATATCGCGGGGGACGCCGCGCAGGAACTGAATCAGCATAAAGACGAAGAACCCCTGGGTGGCGAAGGCCAACGGCAGGTACAGCGGCAGATAGCTGTTCAGCATGCCCATTTCACGGAACATCAGGTACTGGGGGATCAGCAGCACGGTGCTCGGCAGGAGCATGGTGGTGATAAGGGTGGCGAACCAGAATTTCTTCCACGGGATCTCGAAGCGGGCGAAGCCGTAGGCCACGATGGTGGAGGAGATAATGGTCAGCAGTACTTTCGGAATGACATACTTGAAGGTGTTCAGCATGTAGTGACCGAAGTTGTACTCAGTCCCGGTTTTCCAGCCGTTGATAAAACCCTCCCAGGTCGCGTGGGCAGGCCACAGACTCAGGGTGGTGAAGATCTCGTGATTCGGTTTGAACGACGCCGAGAACATCCATGCCAGCGGGTAGAGCATCAGCAGGCCGACGAACAGCAGGATCACATAGCGAATCGAGCGACTGATTTTTTCACGACGCAGAGTTCGTGCGACTTCACGTGCGGCGATGTCTCTTGCTTCAGAGATTTGTTGAATATCAGCCATTTTTGCCTCCCTTATCGGCGGAGTAGAACACCCAATATTTCGAAGACTTAAACGCAATGGCGGCAAAGACCGCGACCACCAGGAACAGCACCCACGCCAGCGCCGCGCCGTAACCCATATCGAAGTACTTAAATGCGGTGTCGTAGATATAGAGTGAGAACAGATAGGTGGAATAGGTTGGGCCACCGCCGGTAATGACGTACGGGCCGGTAAACTCCTGGAACGCCTGAGTGGTCTGCATAATGAAGTTGAAGAAAATCACCGGGGTGATCAGCGGTACCGTGACCTTCATAAACATCTGCCATTTTGACGCGCCATCGATCATCGCTGCCTCATATTGAGACTGCGGCACGTTCTGCAACGCCGCGAGGAAGATCACCATCGCGGAACCAAACTGCCAGACGCGCAGCAGGGTAACGGACATCAGCGCCAGCGAAGGTTCGCCGAGCCAGTTGACCGGATCGAAGCCGAATACGCCAATAAAGCTGTTCAGCAGCCCGTCGATTGCAAACAGCGCGCGCCACAGGACGGCGATCGCCACGGAGCTACCGAGAATCGAGGGGATGTAGTAGGCGGTACGGAAAAAACCGATACCACGCAGTTTGAAGTTGAGGACAAAAGCGATCCCCAGCGCGAAAGCCAGTTTTAACGGAATGGTTAAAAAGACATACGCGAACGTCACGCCCATGGATTTCCAGAAGAGGCTATCTTCGGTCAGCATGTAGCGATAGTTTTCGATGCCGTTAAACACCGGTGGATTCATCAAATCGTACTCAGTGAAACTGAGGAAGAAAGATGAAACAAAGGGAAAGGCGGTAAAGACTATCAGCCCGATAATATAGGGCGATATCCATGCCAATCCCAGGAGCTTGTTTTCATTCATACATACCTACCTGGCTTACGAGTTTTAATACGGATTCTGTTGACTGCCTTTCCCGCGGGCGCCGCCGCCGGAAAGTTAATGTGTTTTTGCTATGTCAGCCGTGAGTCATTCCTTAATGCGCTTTTTACTTATTGAGAACGTTTTCGCTCTACTTATCCTTGCAGAGCATGTGTTTTTTGATTTTGTCTTACCTTGCGTCCTGATTTTGTAAAACGCCGTTTTAATTTTATTTTATTGCTATTTATCACAGAGTCATTCAGTTCATCGCGGAAATGTGATCAAAGTCGAAACGATGTTTCAAAAAGGTGCGGAGGCGCGCATTTTACCGGGAAAATGGGCCTGAAACAGGATGAGGCGCGAGCTGGTAAAAGCCGGGTGGGGGAAATAATTAGCCTTGTTAATGATTTGGATAAAATCTACTTTAGGACAGTTATTTTTAGCGGGAAAGTTCAGAAAATGGTGGGGGACGCTGATGCACGTCAGTGAAAGGCCATTTACGGGGGAATCAGGCTTTGTTACAGCCAGAAAGGTGCGATTAAGCGGTGGTTCTGGCGAAAAACCAGGATGTTGTTTACTCGTTATACCCGTCATACTTCAAGTTGCATGTGCGTTGGCTTTCCTCGTTCACCCCAGTCACGTACTGGAGTACGCTCCCGGGGATTCACTGCGTCGCCGCCTTCCTGCAACTCGAATAATTTAGGGTAGAGTTATCCCGATTCATCCGCAATAATTTCGGATATCGTTTGTTTGTGGTTTTCAGCAACCGGAAAAAAGAGATTCACGCCGACAGACGTGACACCATAAAATCGCATAAATGGCGTCACTGACTCGCATCAGGGCACGCAGGGCATGCCCCGGAGATGAGATATTACTTTTGCAGAAAATCCTGGCGAATCGGGGTAAAAGTATCAAGAAGCGTACCTGGTTTCAGGCAGATACAGCCATGCATAATCTCTGGTTTCTTGTAGAGGGTATCGCCTGCGCTCACCACATGTTTTTCATCGCCGATGGTGAATTCAAACTCGCCGGAAAGAACATAGGTGAGTTGTTCGTGGGGATGGTTATGCATCGGCCCGATGGCGCCTGCTTCGAAGTTCACCTCGACCGCCATCATGTTGCCATCGTGCGCAAGGATGCGGCGGGTTACGCCATTGCCCAGATCTTCAAGGGTGGTCTCTTTATGGAAAATAAACATCTGGTCGTCCTGTAGTTAATTAAAACACCGTTTCACTTAATTTACACCACAATCTTGTAAAAAGAAACGAATGTCAGGAGAAGTGGAAAGCTGATCACAAGTTCGGCGTCCCAAAGGTATTCCTGGAAGGAGTGAATAATGAAAACGATCGGCCTGTTGGGCGGAATGAGCTGGGAATCCACGATTCCTTACTACCGTCTTATTAACGAAGGCATTAAAAGCCGTTTGGGCGGGCTACATTCAGCCAGTCTGTTACTGCATAGCGTGGATTTCCATGACATTGAAGCCTGTCAGTCTTCCGGGGACTGGCAGCGGGCGGGGGAGATCCTCGCCCAGGCGGCTTTCGGCCTGCAGCAGGCGGGAGCCGAAGGGATCCTCTTGTGTACCAACACCATGCACAAGGTCGCGCAGGCGATTGAAACACGCTGCGAGGTGCCGTTTCTGCATATTGCCGATGCCACCGGACGGGCGATAACAGCCAAAGGCCAACGCCGGGTAGCTCTGCTGGGGACGCGTTATACCATGGAGCAGGATTTTTATCGCGGCCGGTTGCAGCAGCAGTTCGCTATCGACACGCTGATCCCGCAGGCCGACGATCGCCAGCGTATCAACCAGATCATTTTCGATGAACTGTGCCTGGGGACCTTTAGCGCGGATTCGCGCGACTACTATCTTCAGGTGATTGAGGATCTGGCGGAACAGGGCGCGGAAGGGGTGATTTTCGGTTGCACCGAAATCGGCCTGCTGGTGCCTGCGGAAAGCAGTCCGCTGCCGGTGTTTGATACCACTGCGATTCATGCGGCGGACGCGGTCGACTTTATGCTTTCGTCAGCACCGCTTCAAGCGGGGTAAGAATACGCGGCAGGCTTTTTTGCAGATGTAACGCGAAAGCATCGACCAGCGCGGAGCCGGGCCGATGCAGCGGGCGAATCAGGCTGACGGTAAAGGGCACTTCAACGCTAAAACGGCGTACCACTACGCCGTTTCCGGCGTAATCCAGAGCGGTGAGCGGGTTAACCACCGAAATGCCAATGCCAGCGCGCACCAGGGCACAAATTGAGGCGGCGCTATGGGTCTCCACCACCATCCGCCGTTTGACCTGATGTTCGAGAAACAGGGCATCAAGCAACTGGCGATAGCTGTCGGTACGCGACAGGCTAATGTAGTTTTGGTCATGAAAATCCGCGGGCGTTAGCATCTGTTTCACGGCCAGCGGATGGCCTTGCGGCAATACGCACACCTCATTCAGCGTCAGCAGCGGCGTACGCTCGGTTCCGGCAGGGGTATGCAGGGTTTCGGTCAGGCCGAGATCGTGGCGCTGAGCCGACAGCCACTCTTCAAGCAGCGGCGATTCCTGGGGGACGATTTGCAGGTGAACGTCCGGGTAGCGCGTCAAAAACGGCTCCAGCAGCAGCGGTAAAAAAGATTGCGAAAATACCGGCAAGCAGGCAACCGACAGCTCGCCCTGGCGGAATTCGCGCAGGCTTTCCGCGGCGCTAACGATTCTGTCCAGACCGTACCAGGCGCGCTGAACTTCCTCAAACAGGCGTAATCCTTGAACCGTGGGTTGCAGACGACCGCGCGCGCGGGCAAATAGCTTTAATCCCAGCACTTTTTCAAAACGCGCCAGCTCGCGGCTGACGGTTGGCTGCGAGGTATGCAACATCTGCGCGGCTTCGGTCAGATTGCCGGTGGTCATCACCGCATGGAAGATTTCGATATGGCGCAGGTTTACGGCGGGCATCAGCGATCCTCGGATTATGCATTCCATATCATTTTTGCATAGACTGGCAATAAAACGATATTTTTTATTCCTTACGCGCTGTGGCGTAATCGTAAAAAAACAGAGATAACGCACACACAGCACCGGAGTTACTTATGCCACACTCGCTTTACGCCACTGATACCGATCTGACCGCAGAAAATCTGCTGCGCTTGCCCGCTGAGTTCGGCTGCCCGGTCTGGGTCTACGATGCGCAGATTATCCGTCGTCAGATTGCTCAACTCCGGAAGTTCGACGTGGTGCGTTTTGCGCAGAAAGCCTGCTCCAATATTCACATTTTACGCCTGATGCGTGAGCAGGGGGTGAAGGTGGATTCGGTGTCTCTGGGCGAGATCGAGCGCGCATTAGCGGCCGGCTACGATCCGCAACAGCATCCGGACGACATTGTGTTTACCGCTGATCTGATCGATGACGCGACGCTGGCGCGGGTAAAAGCGCTGCAAATCCCGGTCAACGCCGGTTCTGTTGATATGCTGAGGCAGCTAGGGGAAGTTTCACCGGGTCATCGGGTCTGGCTGCGCGTTAATCCGGGGTTCGGCCACGGCCACAGTCAAAAAACCAATACCGGCGGCGAGAACAGCAAACACGGTATCTGGCACACGCATTTACCGGCGGCGCTGGAGGTGATGCAACGCTATCAGCTTCAGCTGGTGGGCATTCATATGCACATTGGTTCCGGGGTGGATTATGGCCATCTGGAGCAGGTGTGCGGTGCGATGGTGCGCCAGGTTATCGAGTTCGGGCAGGATCTGCAGGCGATCTCCGCCGGCGGTGGGCTGTCGATCCCTTATCACGAAGGGGAAGAGGCGATCGATACCGATCATTACTTCGGGCTGTGGAACGCGGCGCGCGATCAAATAGCCAAATATCTGGGTCACCCGGTGAAGCTGGAGCTGGAACCGGGTCGCTTCCTGGTGGCGGAAGCCGGGGTGCTGGTTTCTCAGGTACGCAGCGTGAAAGGGATGGGCAGCCGTCACTTCGTGCTGATTGATGCCGGTTTTAATGATTTGATGCGCCCGGCGATGTACGGCAGCTACCACCATATCACCGCCCTGGCGGGGGACGGTCGGGATTTGAGCGCCGCCGCGAAGATTGAAACCGTGGTAGCCGGGCCGCTGTGCGAATCGGGCGATGTCTTTACCCAGCAGGAAGGGGGAAAAGTGGAAACCCGCCTGCTGCCAGCGGTGGTGCCGGGCGATTATCTGGTGCTGCATGACACCGGTGCTTACGGCGCATCGATGTCTTCAAACTACAACAGTCGTCCATTGCTGCCGGAAGTGCTGTTCGACAACGGTAAAGCGCGGCTGATTCGCCGTCGCCAGACAATTGACGAACTGTTAGCGCTGGAACTGTTGTGAGTGGATGCCCGATGGCGCTTCGCTTATCGGGCCGATGCCAGGCATGCCGTTGCTTCTTCGGTGAAAACGGCATCCGGCGGATTACGTGGAATAGGGGCCGGCGACCACCGACTCGCGCAGTACCAGGGTGCCGGTAAACGGCGGGATGGTTTCAATCGGCTGAGCGTTGGCCAGCTTGATCGCCTGATCGATAGCGGTGGTAATCATGTTATCGATCGGCAGGTAGACCGTGGATAGCCCCGGTTCCAGCCATTTGGCGCTCGGCGCGTCATCAAAACCAAACAATGAAATATCCTGCGGGATCCGCAGCCCGGCCTGACGCAACGCTTTTGAAACACCCAGCGCCATATCGTCATTACAGGAAAACAGCGCGCTAAACGATGTTTTTTCTTCCAGCAGTTCACGGCATAATTCATAGCCACGTGGGATGGTGGCATCGCCATACTTCACTTTCGCCGGATCCCATTTGATACCGTGCTTTTTCAGCGCCTGACGATAGCCCTCCAGACGAGCCTTTCCCGTTGGCGTATGTATTGGCACGGTAATACAGGCGATATCGCGATGGCCCTGAGTTATCAGATACTCTACCGCCTGAAACGCCGCATCCTGCTGTTCAAAAAAAACGCAGCGATCCCGCGCCTGGCTAACGTCGCGGTTAATGACCACCAGTGGCGTGCCGATGGACTCAATCAGCGACATAATTTTCTTTTCGCTCATATGGCGCGTGTATAGCACGATGGCGTCACATTGACGGTCGGCAAGCATCTGTACGGCCTCTTCTTCACGCGCCGGCGCATTGTGCCCGTCGGTGACAATCAGCTGTTTACCCCAGGCTTCCGTTTGTCGGGAAGCCTGCTGCAATAAACGCCCAAAATAGAAACCGTCGAAAATGGAGACCACCAGGCCGATGCTGTTGCTCGTGCGGTTCGCTAGCGAGCGGGCGAGAAAGTTGGGCCGATAGCCCAGCTCTTCCATTGCCTTAAAAACCCGCTGGCGGGTACTCTCTTTCACCTGACCAGTGCCGTTCAACACGCGGGAAACCGTCGCTTTAGAGACGCCTGCGTGAATTGAGACATCCAGCATTGTAGCCATTCATCCGATTCCTGATATCACGTGGTAATGCGCAGTTTATCACAGACATTCAGGGGGATATGGCTTCGTGGCAAAGCAAAAAAACTATCGCGATCACGCTTTTGCAGGATTAACGGGCTGAAAAATAAAACACTGAATTCGGCATGCCAATTTGGTTTTTTTGGAATGCCAGTTTTGAGGTTGCGAACTTAGTCACAGAACTTTTTCCCATCGATGATTATTTTTGGTATGCCAATAGGTGCCTGGCTGTACACCTTGTGCGCAAAAAAGTCCCTTAACCCTGAGGTATCCTCTATGGCATTGCAGGACAAATTGATCGACTCTCTGGGGAGTTTCGCTACGAAATTCAACAGCTACCGCTACATTATGGCGATAAAGGCGGCCTTTATTACCCTGATGCCGGTGATCATCGTGGGCGCCTTTTCGGTGCTGATCTCCAATATGGTGCTGGATCCGAAAAACGGGCTGGCCAGCTTTCAGGCGCTCTCTTTTCTGGCTGCGCTAAAACCGATTACCAGCGCAATTAACTATGCGACGCTTAACTTTCTTAATATCGGCGCCGTATTTCTGATCGGTATTGAGCTTGGACGGATTAACGGTATTAAGAGCCTGTTTCCCGGCCTGCTGGCGGTCATCTGTTTTATCTGTGTGACGCCAACTACCGTCGAAATGCTGGTCGACGGACAAATGCATGAAGTGAAAGATGTGCTGTTGCGCCAGTTCTCAGATACGCGCAGCCTGTTCCTCGGCATGTTTATTGCCATTCTTTCCGTGGAGATCTACTGCTGGCTGGAGAGATGCAAAGGCCTCAAGATCAAAATGCCGGACACCGTTCCCCCCAACGTATCGGCATCGTTTTCCGCGCTGATCCCGGCAATTATTACCACCACGGCGATTGCTACCTTTGGTTTTATTTTTCATCAAATTACCGGCATGTATCTCTATGATGCGGTCTATCAGGTGGTACAGCAGCCGCTGGAGCGAGTGGTGCAAAGCCTGCCGGGGATCCTACTGCTGATGTTTGTCGCCCAGTTGTTCTGGGTTATCGGCATTCACGGTAATCAGATGATCAAACCGATCCGCGAACCGCTGCTGCTGGGGGCGATTACCGTCAATATGAGCGCCTTTGAGCAGGGCAAAGAGGTGCCGAATATCATCACCATGCCGTTCTGGGATGTTTATATGAGCATTGGCGGTTCGGGGCTGACGATTGGCCTGCTGATTGCGGTGATGATCGCCACCAAACGCAAAGAAATGAAGGAGATCGCCAAACTGTCGATCGGACCCGGGCTGTTCAATATTAACGAACCGGTGATTTTCGGTATGCCGATCATGCTTAATCCGATCCTTGCGATCCCTTTTATTATTACCCCACTGGTGACCGGCAGTATCGGTTACTTCGCCACCGTCACCGGTTTTGCCGGTAAAGCGGTGGTCATGGTGCCGTGGACCACGCCACCGCTGATTAACGCCTGGCTCTCCACAGCCGGATCGATGGGGGCGGTAGTGACACAGCTTGTCTGTATTGTCGCCGCGGTGCTTATCTATCTGCCGTTCGTCAAAATAGCCTCCCGTCGTGCGGAAAACGCGCAGCGTCAGGCGGAAAACGCTGAAGTCAGCCAGAATGTATGAGGACACCATGAGCAGAGTACGGATCGCGATTCCCCGCGACTTTATCCTCGGCGCCGCCGCGTCGGCGTGGCAAACCGAAGGCTGGAGCGGCAAGAAAGAGGGGCAGGATTCCTGGCCGGATCTCTGGTACAAGAACGATCGTCACGTCTGGCATAACGGTTATGGCCCGGCGGTCGCGACCGATTTTATCAACCGCTTCCGCGAAGACGTGCAGTTGATGAAGCTGGCGGGACTGACCCACTATCGTACGTCGATCAACTGGTCGCGTTTTCTTACCGACTATGAAAAAGTCACGGTTGATGAAGAGTATGCGGCGTACTACGACCAGCTGTTTGACGCGCTACGGGCTAACGGCATTGAGCCGATGATCTGCCTTGAGCACTATGAACTGCCCGGCTATCTGCTGGAGCACTACGGCGGCTGGGCGTCGAAAAAAGTGGTTGATCTGTTCGTACAATATGCGGAGAAAGTTTTTGCCCGCTATCACCATAAGGTGACGCGTTGGTTTACTTTCAATGAACCGATTGTGGTACAGACCCGGGTCTACCTCGACGCGCTGCGCTGGCCTTACGAACAGAATACCGGGACCTGGATGCAGTGGAATCATCATAAGGTGCTGGCGACGGCTAAAGTGGTCAGGCTGTTTCGCGAAAAAGGCTATCGCGGCACGGTCGGCTGTATTCTTAACCCGGAAGTCACTTATCCACGTTCAAAAGCGCCTCATGATCTTCGCGCCGCGGAAATCTACGATCTGTTTTATAACCGGGTTTTCCTCGATCCGCTGGTCCACGGCGAATATCCGTCAGAACTGTACAACCTGCTCGAACAGCACAACGTTGGCTGGGATTACAGTGCGCAAGAGCTGGCGATTATTCGCGAAAACACCGTGGATGAGCTGGGAATTAATCTCTACTACCCACACCGGGTGAAAGCCCCGTCGCGCGCCTGGCACCCGCAGACGCCATTCCATCCGGCTTACTATTATGAGCCCTTTGAACTCCCGGGAAGACGGATGAATAGTTCGCGTGGCTGGGAAATTTATCCGCAAATCGTTTTTGATATGGCGATGCGGATTAAACAGGATTACCGCAATATCCCGTGGTTCGTGGCCGAAAACGGCATGGGGGTGGAAAACGAAGGGCAGTTTCGCAATAGCGAAGGCACCATCGCCGACGATTACCGGATTCGCTTTATCAGCGAACATCTGTGGCAAACGCTGCGTGCGCGGGAAGCCGGCGCCAACTGCCACGGCTATATGCTGTGGGCGTTTACCGACAATGTTTCGCCGATGAACGCCTTTAAAAATCGTTACGGGCTGATTGAAATCGATCTGCAAAATCACCGCGCGCGAAAGCCGAAGGCTTCCGCCAGCTGGTTCCGTCAGCTTGGCGAACGTCGGGAATTGACGCTGGATATTGACGACGAGTGGCGTTAGGCATGGTTAAATTTTGCTAAGATAGCGGCGATATTGACTCGCAGGTTCATAACGCACAGGTGATATTGTGGAGAAGGCTATTATTCCGCCGGAAAAGAAACCCTACCAGGAGATTGGTGATGATTTACGCGCACAGATTGCGCAGGGGCGCTATCCCATCGGATCGCGTCTGCCGCCGGAACGCAATATCGCCGAAATTTACGGTGTGAGCCGGACGATCGTCCGTGAAGCGCTGTTGATGCTGGAGTTACAGGGAACGGTGGATATTCGCCAGGGCTCCGGGGTGTACGTTATGCGCATCCCGCATGAGGGCGATAGCGAGGAAGAACAGATGCTGAGCAGCGACGTCGGGCCGTTCGAAATCCTGCAGGCCCGCCAGCTGCTGGAGAGCAATATCGCCGCTTTTGCCGCTAAAATGGCCACTCGCGCCGATATCGATAACCTGAAACGTATTATTGAGCAGGAGCAGCGGGCTATTGCCGCCAACGATACCAGTCAGGACAACGCCCGGCTTTTTCACCTGGTGCTGGCCGGGGCGACGCAAAACCAGATGCTGCTGGCGACGGTCGAGCGCATCTGGCTGCAAATGGACAGCAGCCCGTTATGGCAGCAGTTCAATGTACATATCGCCAGCCGGGCGTATCGCCTGAAGTGGCTTGGCGACCGGCAAACGCTCCTCGCCGCCCTGCGCCGTCGCGATGTGATGGGCGCCTGGCAGGCCATGTGGCAGCACCTTGAAAACGTAAAAAATAGTCTGCTGGAGCTTTCTGATGAAGACGCACCGGACTTTGACGGCTATCTCTTTGAGTCAGTGCCTGTTTTTCAGGGAAAGCTGATGTGATTATTCAGCCTTTATCCGCCGCGCCGCAGTATGCTGGGCAGGTTACGGAGTGGCTATGGCGAGCTTTTGGCGGCGATATGTTGCCGCAGGCGTTTTTCGCCAGCATCATCGGGCATAGCCAGACGCCGGGGGCGTTGCCGGTTACGTTTATTGCCGTTGAAAATGAAAAACTGCTGGGAACCGTCGGGCTCTGGCGCTGCGACTTAATCAGTCGCCAGGATCTGTATCCGTGGATGGCGGCACTCTATGTCGCCCCGGAAGCACGGGGAAAAGGGCTGGCGGGAACGCTACAGCAGCATGTCATCCGGTATGCACGAACGCAGGGCTATTCCGCGCTGTTTCTCTATTCCGCCTGCCGTGATTTTTATGAGCGTTTTGGCTGGCAGTATATCGGCGAAGGTCTGGATTACCCGGCCACGACGGTCAGTTTATATCGCTATGATTTATCGCGTTCCGCAGGCGAAACCACCGAGTGACGGCGTACCAGCGTCGGGCTAAAAAGATGGGTTATCTCCGGGGGCGGGCGATGTTCCGCCAGCGCTAACGCCAGCTCGGCGGCCTGAGTCGCCATGGTGACGATCGGGTAGCGCACGGTGGTCAGACGCGGGCGCACATAGCGTGAAATCAGTATGTCATCAAAACCGATCAGCGAAATCTCCTGTGGTATATCAATACCGTTATCGTTTAACACGCCCATCGCACCGGCAGCCATTGAGTCGTTATAGCAGGCCACGGCGGTAAAATGCCTCCCTCGCCCCAGCAGTTCGGTCATCGCCTGTTCACCGCCGCTCTCATCAGGCTCGGCAAAGGTCACCAGGCGGTCATTGCACGCCAGGCCGCTCTCTTTTAATGCCGCGTAATAGCCCTGAAGACGGTCTTCGGCATCGGAAATCGGGTGATCGGAACAGATATAGCCAATGCGGGTATGCCCTTGCTGAATCAGGTGACGCGTTGCCAGCCAGGCGCCGTAACGGTCATCCAGCGCGACGCAGCGCTGCTCTAAGCCAGGTATAATACGGTTGATCAGCACCATACCGGGGATCTGCTTCATTAACGCGGTCAGCTCGTCATCGGGGATCATTTTGGCGTGAACCACCAGGGCTGCGCAGCGGTGGCGAATCAACTGTTCAATCGCCTGACGCTCTTTATGGATGCTGTGATAGCCGTTACCGATCAGCAAAAAATTGCCGGTATTGTAGGCCACCTGCTCGACGGCTTTGACCATTGAACCAAAGAAAGGGTCGGAAACATCGCCCACCACCAGGCCAACGGTTTGCGTTGACTGCTGCGCCAGCGCGCGGGCGTTGGCGTTAGGATGATAATTTAACGCTTCCATCGCCGCCCCCACCGACTGGCGTGAGGCTTCGCTGGCTTTCGGTGAATTGTTAATCACGCGGGAGACGGTAGCGACGGAAACTCCTGCGAGACGGGCTACATCCTTAATTGTCGCCATACCATGCCTTTTTTAGGGTAAGCGTTTACATACCGTTTATGTTACGGGAAAGCGCCGCAGATTCAAGAACCGCGGCGCCTGGGGTCATGTAATTGTGACACAGATTAGCCTTGTTGATGAAAGAGTTACTCACAGGCAACCTGCGAATGATTCCGGGAGGGGGGAATTCACACCTTTGCTTACACTTTGCGATTAGCTGTTGCGAATGTTCGCTGGTTTACCCATTCATATCATTGATATTCTGGCTTTCCCAGAGGTATTGATTGGTGAGTTTCTTAAGTACGCTATTCGTACTGATTATCTTGCACCGACCTGCGCAGATGCGCAGGTTTTTTTTGTCCTGAATTCCTCTTCGCGCACTGCATTTCCCACCTCTTCTCGTGTAACCTGCTTTGACTGATTAACCGGTCAGACGGAGTTGTTATGCTTTTAGGATTTTTTAGACTGTTATTCAAGGGATTGTACCGGGTAAAACTCACCGGCGACACCCAGGCGCTGTACCAGCCAAAGGTACTGATTACGCCCAATCACGTCTCATTTATTGACGGCATACTGCTGGCGCTTTTCCTGCCGGTGCGCCCTGTTTTTGCAGTGTACTCTTCAATTAGCCAGCGCTGGTTTATGCGTGCTCTGACACCCCTTATCGATTTTGTGCCGCTGGACCCGACCAAACCCATGTCCATTAAGCATCTGGTCCGCCTGATTGAACAAGGGCGTCCGGTGGTTATTTTCCCGGAAGGGCGGATTTCGGTGACCGGCTCGCTGATGAAAATTTATGACGGCGCGGCTTTCGTTGCAGCAAAGTCGCAGGCGACCATTGTGCCGCTGCGTATCGAGGGCGCTGAGCTTACCCCCTTTAGCCGCCTCAAAGGGCTGGTCAGGCGCCGCCTTTTTCCCCGTATTCAACTGCATCTGCTGCCGCCGACGCATCTGGCGATGCCTGAGGCGCCGCGCGCCCGCGACCGGCGTAAAATTGCCGGAGAAATGTTGCATCAGATAATGATGGAAGCGCGGATGGCGGTGCGCCCGCGCGAAACGCTGTATGAATCGCTGCTGGCGGCGCAGTACCGCTTCGGTGCGCGTAAAAACTGCGTGGAAGATATTAATTTTCAGCCGGATACCTACCGTAAGCTGTTGACCAAAACCCTGTTTGTGGCGCGTATTCTGGAAAGGTATAGCGCTCAGGGCGAGAAAATCGGCCTGATGCTGCCGAATGCCGGGATTAGCGCAGCGGTAATTTTCGGCGCGATTGCCCGTGGGCGTATTCCGGCGATGATGAACTATACCGCCGGAGTGAAAGGCCTGAGCAGCGCGGTTACCGCCGCCGAAATTAAGACGATTTTCACCTCGCGAACCTTCCTTGATAAAGGCAAACTCTGGCACCTGCCGGAACAGTTGACTCAGGTGCGCTGGGTATTCCTCGAAGATTTAAAAGCGGATATCACCGCCGCGGATAAGCTGTGGATTTTTGGTCATCTGTTGATACCGAAGCTGGCGCAGGTTAAGCAGCAGCCGGAAGATGCGGCGATGATCCTGTTTACTTCCGGTTCAGAAGGCAATCCGAAAGGCGTGGTACATAGTCATAAAAGCCTGCTGGCTAACGTCGAGCAGATTAAAACCGTCGCTGACTTTACCGCGAACGATCGCTTTATGTCCTCGCTGCCGCTGTTTCACTCCTTTGGCCTGACGGTCGGCCTGCTGACCCCACTGTTTACCGGTGCGGAGGTGTTCCTCTATCCGAGTCCGCTGCATTATCGCATGGTGCCGGAACTGGTGTATGACCGTAATTGTACCGTGCTGTTCGGCACCTCGACCTTTCTCGCCAACTATGCCCGCTTTGCTAATCCATATGACTTTTATCGCCTGCGGTATGTTGTTGCAGGCGCGGAGAAACTGCAGGAGAGCACAAAGCAGATCTGGCAGGACAAGTTTGGCCTGCGTATTCTCGAAGGCTATGGCGTTACCGAATGTGCGCCAGTGGTGTCGATCAATGTGCCGATGGCGACGAAGGTGGGAACCGTTGGTCGCATTCTGCCGGGTATGGATGCGCGTTTACTGGCGATGCCGGGTATTGAAGAAGGCGGCCGTCTGCAGCTAAAAGGGCCGAATATTATGAAAGGCTATCTGCGCGTGGAAAATCCGGGTGTGCTGGAGGTGCCAACGGCGGAGAATCAACACGGCGAAGTGGAAACCGGCTGGTATGACACCGGCGATATTGTCACCTTTGACGAGCAGGGCTATGTGCGAATTCAGGGACGCGCAAAGCGCTTTGCTAAAATTGCCGGTGAGATGGTATCGCTGGAGATGGTCGAGCAGGTGGCGCTGGCGGTTTCGCCGGACAAAATGCACGCCACGGCGATTAAACAGGATGCCAGCAAAGGCGAGGCGCTGGTGCTGTTTACCAGCGATAATGAACTAAATCGCGAGAAACTGCTGCGCTATGCCCGTGAACATGGCGTGCCGGAGCTGGCGGTACCGCGCGACATTCGCTGGCTGAAACAGCTCCCGGTGCTGGGCAGCGGTAAGCCGGATTTCGTCGCCCTTAACGATATGGTTGAAGAGATGGAACATTCGGATGAGTGAGTCAGTACACACTAACACTTCTCTGTATTCGAAAGGAATGATGGCGGTTATCTGCGCCCAGTTTCTCTCGGCATTCGGCGATAACGCGCTACTCTTCGCGACCCTGGCGCTGATGAAGCAACTGTTCTACCCGGCGTGGAGCCAGCCGGTATTGCAGATGTTGTTTGTGGGTGCTTACATTCTCTTCGCGCCGTTTGTCGGGCAGTTTGCCGATAGCTTCGCCAAAGGGCGAGTAATGATGGTGGCTAACGGTCTGAAGCTTATCGGCGCGGGCTGTATTTGCTTTGGCGTTAATCCGTTTGTTGGCTACACGCTGGTGGGCATTGGCGCTGCCGCCTATTCTCCGGCTAAATACGGCATCCTCGGCGAGCTGACCACCGGGGATAAGTTAGTCAAAGCTAACGGCCTGATGGAGTCCTCCACCATTGCGGCTATTTTGCTTGGTTCGATGGCTGGCGGTATTCTGGCGGACTGGCATGTCCTGGCGGCGCTTGTCGTCTGCGCGATGGTGTACGGCGGGGCGGTGATGGCCAACCTGTGGATCCCCAAACTGCCCGCCGCGCGTCCCGGCCAGTCGTGGCGTTTCAGGCCGATGACCCACCGTTTCTTTAGCGCCTGTGCAGTGCTGTGGCGTGACGGCGATACCCGGTTTTCGTTAGTCGGCACCAGCTTGTTCTGGGGAGCGGGAGTGACCCTGCGCTTCTTACTGGTGCTGTGGGTGCCAGTAGCCCTGGGTATTACCAGTAATGCCATGCCGACCTACCTTAACGCAATGGTGGCGGTGGGGATAGTACTGGGGGCTGGCGCGGCGGCGAAGCTGGTGACGCTGGAAACGGTGTCCCGTTGTATGCCCGCGGGGATTTTGATTGGCGTCGCGGTCGTCTTTTTCGCCATCCAGCAGGCGTTGCTGCCGGCATTTGGCCTGCTGCTGCTGCTCGGGGCGTTCGGCGGTTTCTTTATTGTGCCGCTGAATGCGCTGCTTCAGGAACGCGGCAAACACACGGTTGGCGCGGGCAATGCAATCGCGGTGCAGAATCTCGGCGAGAACGTCGCGATGTTGCTGATGCTGGGCCTGTACTCGCTGGCGGTGAGCATAGGTATTCCGGTTGTCGGCGTCGGGATGGGCTTCGGCGTGGTATTTGCGCTGGCTATCATCGCGCTGTGGATTTGGGGGCGTCGTAAATAGTCTCCCGGGTGCAGCGGACCGCCCCGGGAAGGTGACTTTTCCTACGGTGCCGGGTAGGTATAAATTCGATGCACCGCTTCAATCTCCGCCAGCACCTCTTCGCTTAGTGTCAGATGGAGGCTTTCGACGTTAGTCTGAAGCTGCGCCATGGTCGTCGCCCCAAGCAGGGTGCTGGCGACAAACGGCTGGCGACGCACGAAAGCCAGCGCCATTTGTGCCGGGTCAAGATTATGGCGTTTTGCGATATCGACATAGGCCGCCACCGCTTTCTGAGTCTGCTCGCCGCTATAGCGGGTAAAGCGGCTGAACAGGGTATTGCGCGCGCCGGCGGGTTTCGCGCCGTTGAGGTATTTCCCGGTCAGCGTACCGAATGCCAGACAGGAATAAGCTAACAGCTCCACACCTTCATACTGGCTCACTTCCGACAGCGCCACTTCATAGCTGCGGTTCACCAGGCTGTAAGGATTCTGAATCGTCACAATACGCGGCAAATCATGCTTGTCCGCCAGATGGAGATAGCGCATCACGCCAAAAGCCGTTTCGTTGGAGACGCCAATATAGCGAATCTTCCCGGCGCGCTGGAATTCAGCCAGCGCTTCCAGGGTATCCAGCAGGGTGACGACCGGGGCGGAATCGGTCCAGGTGTAGCCCAGTTTACCAAAACAGTTGGTTGGCCGCTGCGGCCAGTGGACCTGATAGAGGTCAAGATAATCAGTCTGCAACCGCTTCAGGCTGTCGTGCAGCGCCTCGCGGATATTTTTACGATCCAGCGCATGGTTAGGGCGAATGCTGCTGTCGTTATTGCGGGCAGGGCCGCTCACTTTGGAGGCGATAACCAGCTTTTCGCGATTACCGCGTTTTGCCAGCCAGTTACCGACATAGGTTTCCGTCAGGCCCTGGGTTTCCGGGCGCGGCGGGACAGGATACATTTCGGCGACATCGATCAGGTTGATGCCCTGACTGACAGCGTAATCGAGCTGGTCGTGCGCGTCTGCCTCGCTATTCTGCTCACCAAACGTCATTGTGCCCAGTCCCAGCGTGCTGATTTCAAGAGAACTGTGTGGGATACGGTGATACTGCATAGCCGGTTTCCTTTTTTGTTACAAGGTCAGGCGTTCCCCGACAAAGGAATATAAAAATGGCAGAGGGGAAGAAAAAGGGGAAGTAAAAAGATCAAAAAAAGCCGGGTTTACGGAATCTGGCCTGATTTATCCGGAGATGGATCAGGATATTCCGACTCTTTTCGCAAATGAAAAGGGGACGAAAACACCGCTTAACTCTGTGATAAACGGCTCGTCGCAGGTTGGCGTGAAAGCTTACCGTTTAATAATCTGCGAGACATCATCGCGATTGATCTGCATTTTGTTCCCTTGCTGATCTTCGTAGCTGATAAGACCGGTGTCGTCGTCAATCGCAGGTTTACCGTCTGTCAGAATCATACGTCCGTCTTTGGTTGCCATGACATAATCGCTGCTGCAGCCGGAAACGGAGAATGCCAGTCCTACGGCGGAAATCAATACTGCCCATTTTTTCATCGTTATTACCTCTATTTTGGCCGTACCTTCTATCAGATTAATAGTCTGATTTCTGGAATATAAGAATCAGTAAAGTCTTAAAAGGGATGACAGCCCTTTTCAGGGCTGTGCGGGTTACAGCGGATTTTTTTTATTTCGTAGCAGATTGAGGCTCTCAACCGCAATCGAAAAGAACATAGCGAAATAAATGTAGCCTTTCGGCACGTGCACATCAAAACTTTCCAGTATCAGCGTGAAGCCGACGAGAATCAAAAATGACAGCGCCAGCATTTTCACCGAAGGGTGGCGGTCAACAAAATCGCCTATCGAACGGGCGGCCACCATCATCACCAGTACGGCAATAACGACCGCCGCCATCATGATGAACAGATGATCCGACAGCCCAACGGCGGTAATCACCGAATCAAGGCTGAAAATGATATCCAGCAGCATAATCTGCACAATGGCGCCAATAAATGAATGAACGTTGGTTTTTAACCCCTCTTCTTCTCCTTCAATGGATTCGTGAATCTCTTTACTCGCTTTCCAGATCAGGAATAACCCGCCGAGTAGCAGGATCAGATCGCGAAATGAGATCGCCTGGCCCAGCACGGTAAACAGCGGGTTGGTGAGCTTAACGACCCATGCGATTGACGCCAGTAACGCCAGACGCATGATCATTGCCCCCATAAGCCCGATGCGGCGGGCATGAGCCCGTTGCGCAGTGGGAAGCTTGGCCACGACCAGAGAGAGGAAAATAATATTATCGATCCCAAGCACTATCTCCAGTAGCGTCAGCGTACCAAGCGCCAGCCAGGCGTTAGGATCGGTTACCCATGCAAATAACATCATTCAAAGTCCTGCAAAATAGAAAGAAGTGATTATATGCAACCCGCATGGCAGAACAAAAAATTAATCATGGACAGTAATCGCCGTACGCGACTGCTCCGGCGCCTTCCTGCGCTGCTCGCCCCTGGAGCCAGCGCACGCGTTGTTAAACACCGCCCGCGGTGTGAATTATCCAGAGGAAAGAAGGAAGTGGCGGGCCAGCAGGGCGGCGGTGAAGTTTTTCTTCAGGTAGAAACCGCGCGGTAACGTGAGGATCGGCTCTCCGTGGGCGCCAACCGCTTCGGTCAGGGCCTTGCTATTTGCCGCTTTTGGGCGCAATTGCAGCACTTCGCCGTGACGCGCAGTGATGCGTTCAACTTGCCCAAGCACGATCAGATCCATCAGCTCTTCCCAGTCCATGCGTAGCTGACGCGCTTCTTCTTCGCTGGGGCTCCACAGCAGAGGCGCGCCCACCCGGCGGCTGGCGAGCGGAATCGTTCGCTCGCCCTCTACCGGGATCCACAGTACGCGCTTGAGTTTATGACGCACATGGCTGCTCTCCCAGGTGACGCCGCTATTACCGGTGAGCGGCGCGACGCAGACGAAGGTCGTTTCCAGCGGACGCCCCTGAGAATCGACAGGGATGGTTTTCAATTCAACGCCGAGAGCGGCGAAATCCTGCTCGGGCTTGCTGCCTGCGCTGGCGCCAAGCCAAATTTCCAGCAGGATACCGATCCAGCCTTTATCACGTTTTAAATCGCGCGGAACGGGAATACCGGCAAGGGCGGCCAGCTCACCCAGTGAATAACCTGCCAGCTGCCGCGCCTGAGCCAGAAGCTGTTCCTGGCTTTGCGGTGGCGATAAGAGCGGCGCGATATTCGGCATAACATGAAACCTCTGGCTAAAAAATAAGCGGTAATTTCGTCCGTTGTGGATAGAGTTTACCTTTTCCTGACTAACTATGACAATTTGATGATTCATATGGCTTTTTTAATTATTTTTTGCCGTTATGAAAAATCTGGAGGCAGGTTTTCCAGAACTGGTCACCGACAATGAACAGGATCTTACACCATGTTATCCACAGAAAAATGGGATAACTGGGGAAAAGCGCCACTACTGTTTCCATTTACAGCCTTGACGTGGGAGAAAAATCGAGTTTTTAGCCAAAATATGTCCAGAGTACTTGCGCAATCTGTGGATAAAACCGACATTGTTCGATCTTTCATCAGTTCCGGGATCGTATATGTGATGATCGTCACGTTACACTGTGAATGATGAAATTTAAACAAGGTAACTTAATGAAAATAAATATATTATTATGTGGGTTGATTACGCCGCTGTTCGGATTACTCTGGGTTTTCCCTGGTTAATTCCGTACTTCTTCACAACTCTATCCACAGAAAAAGTGAATAAAATCGCGCGTGGACGGCTTTCACTGTTTATAACTCGGGGGATTGCTGTGAGTTATTCAAATGTTATTCGATCTCATCTCGTTCACAGAGTGGTTTACCGTTTCCAGCGAGTGTGAAACAATCATTCGCATTGAAGCTTATTTTGAGGTAGTCCGGTGATTGATGACGATGGCTACCGCCCAAATGTCGGTATTGTAATCTGTAATCGCCAGGGTCAGGTTATGTGGGCCAGGCGCTATGGTCAGCACTCGTGGCAGTTCCCGCAAGGGGGCATTAATCCAGGAGAATCAGCAGAGCAGGCGATGTATCGGGAATTGTTCGAAGAAGTTGGGTTAAACCGCAAAGATGTGCGGATTCTGGCTTCAACCCGTAACTGGTTGCGTTACAAATTGCCTAAACGTTTGGTGCGTTGGGACACAAAGCCGGTATGTATCGGCCAGAAACAGAAGTGGTTTCTCCTGCAATTGATTGGCAGTGATGCGGATGTCAATATGCAAACCAGCAGTACACCTGAATTTGATGGCTGGCGATGGGTAAGCTACTGGTATCCGGTGCGTCAGGTGGTGTCGTTTAAGCGCGATGTCTACCGCCGGGTGATGAAAGAGTTCGCCAGCGCCACAATGGCGCTGGCAGAAAGTTCGCCTAAGCCGCAAAGCGCGCCTGCATATCGACGTAAAAGAGGTTAAGCCACACACATTATGCTCACTCGGTTGCGAGAAATAGTCGAGAAGGTCGCGAGTACGCCACGTTTAAACGAGGCGCTGGATATCCTGGTAACCGATATCTGCGCCGCAATGGAAACGGAAGTCTGCTCGGTTTATCTGGCTGACAACGACCGGCGCTGTTATTACCTGATGGCGACTCGCGGGTTGAAAAAGCCCCGCGGGCGCATTGTCGCGCTCGCTTTTGACGAAGGCCTGGTCGGCCTCGTCGGCCGTCTGGCAGAACCCATTAACCTCGCCGACGCGCAAAAGCATCCCAGCTTTAAATATATTCCTGCGGTAAAAGAGGGGCGTTTCCGCGCCTTCCTTGGCGTGCCGATTATCCAGCGGCGCCAACTGCTGGGGGTGCTGGTGGTGCAGCAGCGAGAGTTGCGCCAGTTTGACGAAAGTGAAGAGTCTTTTCTTGTTACGCTGGCCACGCAAATCGCCGGTATTCTTTCTCAGTCCCAGTTAAACGCACTGTTTGGTCAATATCGTCAGACCCGCATTCGCGCCCTGCCTGCTTCGTCCGGCGTCGCCATTGCTGAAGGCTGGATGGACGTTAGCCTGCCGCTGATGGAGCAGGTTTATGAAGCCTCGACGCTTGATACCGCTGCCGAGCGCGAGCGTCTGACCATCGCGCTGGAAGAGGCGGCGAACGAGTTTCGTCGTTACAGCAAACGCTATTCTGCCGGCGCGCAGAAAGAGACGGCGGCCATCTTTGACCTCTATTCACACCTGCTTTCCGACGCGCGCCTGCGTCGTGAACTGTTCGCTGAAGTGGATAAAGGCGCGGTGGCCGAATGGGCGGTGAAGAAGATCATCGAGCAGTTTGCCGAACAGTTTGCCGCGCTCAGTGATGGCTATCTGAAAGAGCGTGCGGGTGATTTACGCACGTTAGGCCAGCGACTGCTGTTTCACCTTGATGACAGCATTCAGGGAACGGATAGCTGGCCGGAGCGCATCATACTGGTGGCGGACGAACTGTCGGCCACGACTCTGGCGGAAGTTCCTCAGGACCGTTTAGCAGGCGTGGTGGTACGTGACGGCGCGGCGAACTCGCATGCTGCGATTATGGTTCGTGCGCTGGGCATTCCGACGGTGATGGGGGCGGATATTCAGCCTTCGCTGCTGCACGGTCATACCCTGATCGTCGACGGTTACCGCGGCGAGCTGCTGGTCGATCCGGAGCCGGTGTTGCTGCAGGAATACCAGCGCCTGATTAGCGAAGAGAATGAACTTAGCCGCCTGGCTGAGGACGATCTCAAGCGGGCGTCTGAACTGAAAAGCGGCGAGCGAGTAAAAGTGATGCTCAATGCGGGGCTGAGCCCTGAGCATGAGGAGAAGCTCGGCAATTTCGTCGATGGTATCGGTCTGTACCGCACCGAGATTCCCTTTATGCTGCAAAGCGGCTTCCCCTCTGAAGAGGAGCAGGTTGCCCAGTATCAGGGAATGCTACAGATGTTCAACGAGAAATCGGTGACTCTGCGCACGCTGGATGTCGGCGCGGATAAACAGCTGCCGTATATGCCAATCAGCGAAGAGAACCCGTGTCTTGGCTGGCGCGGTATTCGCATCACGCTCGATCAGCCGGAGATTTTTCTGGTGCAGATACGCGCCATGCTGCGCGCCAATGCGGCGACCGGTAACCTCAGTATTTTGCTGCCGATGGTGACCAGCCTGGATGAAGTGGATGAGGCTCGTCGTCTTATCGATCGCGCCAGCCGTGAAGTGGAAGACATGATCGGCTATGCCATTCCACGTCCGCGTCTTGGCGTGATGCTGGAAGTGCCGTCGATGGTCTTTATGCTTCCACAACTGGCTAATCGCATTGATTTTATCTCTGTTGGCACTAATGACCTGACCCAGTATATTCTGGCGGTGGATCGCAATAATACCCGGGTGGCCAGTATGTATGACAGCCTGCACCCAGGAGTTCTCAGGGCGCTGGCGATGATCGCCCGCGATGCCGAGCGTTTCGACATCGATCTGCGACTGTGTGGTGAAATGGCGGGTGATCCGATGTGCGTGACGATCCTCATCGGTATGGGTTATCGCCATTTGTCAATGAATGGTCGCTCGGTGGCAAGAGTGAAATATCTGCTGCGCCGTATCGATATTGATGAGGCCCAGGAACTTTCCCGCCGCAGTCTGGAAGCACAGATGGCGACTGAAGTCCGTCACCAGGTTGCGGCTTTTATGGAGCGGCGCGGTCTCGGCGGCCTGATTCGCGGAGGCCGATAGCTGTCATTATCGGACGGCGCGTGAACAAGGCGCAACGCGCCGCCTCCGGAACTCCTCTGCTGCTCATTCGCATTCGTATACATATCTTTTACACGTCCGGCTCGGATCGTCTTTCGCGCATATGTTATCATTCGCAGCCTTTGGAGCGCCGTTTTCTGGCAGGCGCGGAGGATCCCCGCTGTCCACTTTCGGCGGAATAACAAGTCTTTATGGTGACAGATGAATAGTGGCTACCTGCATTTTCCGGACTTTGATCCGGTAATATTTTCCATTGGACCGGTCTCCCTGCACTGGTACGGCCTGATGTATCTGGTCGGGTTTATTTTTGCCATGTGGCTGGCCACCCGTCGGGCCAATCGTCCGGGTAGCGGCTGGACGAAAAATGAAGTTGAAAACCTGCTGTACGCCGGGTTCCTGGGGGTCTTCCTCGGCGGGCGTATCGGTTACGTCTTTTTCTATAATCTGCCGCTCTTCCTGGAGGATCCGCTCTACCTGTTCCGCGTCTGGGATGGCGGCATGTCCTTCCACGGCGGCCTGATCGGTGTGATTCTGGTGATGATCATCTTCGCCAGACGCACGAAGCGAACCTTCTTCCAGGTCTCTGATTTTATTGCGCCGCTGATTCCGTTTGGCCTTGGCGCCGGGCGGCTGGGCAACTTTATCAACGGCGAACTGTGGGGGCGTGTCGATCCGAACTTCCACTATGCGATGATTTTCCCCGGCTCCCGCGCCGAAGATCTGGCTCTGCTGCCGTCACATCCCGAGTGGCAATCGTTGTTCGATACCTATGGTGCGCTGCCCCGCCATCCTTCACAGTTGTATGAGCTGGCGCTGGAAGGCGTGGTGCTGTTCCTGATCCTGAACCTGTTTATTCGCAAACCGCGCCCGACCGGCTCGGTTTCTGGTCTTTTCCTGATTGGCTACGGCCTGTTCCGCATTATTGTGGAATTTTTCCGTCAGCCCGACGCGCAGTTCACCGGCGCCTGGGTGCAGTACATCAGTATGGGACAGATTCTTTCGATTCCTATGGTGCTTGCGGGTATCATTATGATGGTCTGGGCGTACCGTTGTCGTCCGCAGCAACAAAACTCTTGAGGAACCATGAAACAGTATCTTGATTTGATGCAGAAAGTGCTCGACGAGGGCACGCAAAAAAATGACCGCACCGGTACCGGCACCGTCTCTATCTTCGGCCACCAGATGCGTTTTAACCTGCAGGAAGGATTCCCGTTGGTGACGACCAAACGCTGTCATTTACGCTCCATCATCCATGAACTGTTGTGGTTCCTGCAGGGAGATACCAACGTTGCGTATCTGCATGAAAACAACGTTACCATCTGGGATGAATGGGCCGATGAAAACGGCGATCTGGGGCCGGTCTATGGCAAGCAGTGGCGCTCCTGGCCTGCGCCGGATGGTCGTCATATCGACCAGATCAGCACGGTGATGGAACAGTTGAAAAATGACCCGGATTCACGGCGTATTATCGTCTCGGCATGGAACGTTGGCGAACTGAACAAAATGGCGCTGGCGCCGTGCCATGCGTTTTTCCAGTTTTACGTGGCGGATGGCAAGCTCTCCTGCCAGCTGTATCAGCGCTCCTGCGATGTGTTCCTTGGCCTGCCGTTCAATATCGCCAGCTACGCCCTGCTGGTGCATATGGTGGCGCAGCAGTGCGACCTGGCAGTGGGTGATTTTGTCTGGACCGGGGGCGACACGCATCTGTACAGCAACCATATGGAGCAGACGCATCTGCAGCTGAGCCGCGAACCCCGCGCATTGCCGAAACTGGTCATCAAACGCAAACCGGCGTCGATTTTCGACTACCGCTTTGAAGACTTTGAAATTGAAGGCTATGACCCGTATCCGGGAATTAAAGCGCCGGTGGCGATTTAATTCCCCGGAGTGAATGTTTTTGCTTAGTGGCCTGTTCTGTTCACGATAAATAACGTGGACAAGGGGCATATCCCTTGCGTGTGAACGTCCTTGGGAGATTTCGCCTGGCCCTGGCAAGTTTGTCCAGCCTCGAACGACCTCACTGGCCGCCGTCCTGGCGGCCAGTCCTGCATGTGTGCCAGCGTGCTCTCACCCGTTTTCGTGCTCACCTCCCTGCGGCAAGCCCGTGGAAAATCTGCTGCTATCGGGCGCCTTTTTGTTCGCTGGTTTCCTCCGTCTTTGCAAGCCATTGCAACGTCTTTAATACTCTCCGAGGCGCGACGCAAACGCGCATTTTTCCGTTCGAAAAAGGTATTGCTGATACCCATACTCAGCTCATGAACAGAGAACATGGCTATACCCTGACGGAAACCCTGGTCGCACTGATACTGGTCGTTATTCTTTGCGCCAGTGGGGTATATGGCTGGCACAGCTGGCAACGGCAGCAGCGCCTGTGGCAAACAGCCTGTCAGGTTCGCGACTTTCTGCTGCTGCTGCGTGATGATGCCAACTGGCATAATCGTAACCGGCTGTTAAACGTTGGTCGGAGCGGGGAGGGCTGGTGCCTGAGCGCCACTGGTTCCACGGCCGACTGTCGTGAAAAGGATGTTTTCACGCTATACCCGCTGTGGCCGGAAGTTTCGCTCCGCGTCATGACGCCTGGGCTGGGTTTTTACGGCCTGCGGAATACCGCCTGGGCCGGACATATCCGGCTGGAAAGCGCGGCTGGTGGCTGGAACATTATTGTCTCTAACTGGGGGCGAATCCGTCTCTGCCGTGGTGAGGAGACGGTATCATGTCTGTAATACGCCGTGGTTTTTCGCTACCAGAAACACTGATCGTGATGGCTATCAGCTCGGTGCTATTGTCAGGCGGCGCGCGCTTTCTCCCGGCCTTACAGTCGGCAACGCTTCTCCTGACCCGGCAACAGTCGTTGGAAAATGAACTCTGGCAGCGTATTTACACCGTGGCGAAGCATTTGCAACGCGCCGGTTATTGCAACGGCCGCTGTCGCGGAGAGGCGCTGCATATTGCCGCAAGTGGTGATTGTCTGCTTGTCCGCTGGGATGGCAACAGCGATGGCGTCTGGAATACGGCTCCACTGTCAGAATCAGATATGACCGGGTTCCGGTTACGTGATGGTGCGCTGGAAACCCAGCGTGGGGCGGACAGCTGTAATGGTAAAGGCTGGGAGAAAATGACTAATCCGGCGGCGATTAAAATCACCACGTTTCACATTTCCCGCTACGACAGAGCGGGATTCCCCCCGGAATTATCGATAACGCTGGCGGCACAATCCGTTTTCGGTCGGCAAATCCACGCCCGTGCTGAATACAGCGTAACAGGATATAACCTGTGAATCGTCAGCGTGGTTTCTCTTCCTTGTTGATGGTGCTTCTGCTGTTCGCGCTCGGCAGTTTGTTGCTTCAGGGGCTGAACCAACAGCAGCGTTCTCTGTTGGCGCAAGCAGCCAACGAAATGCAGGCCCTGCGCGATACAGCCAGCGTGCAATCTGCGCTACAGTGGGGAAAAGGCCTTTCCTGGCCGCGACAGGAAGCGGTGAGCTGTCAGCAGGATGTCACGCTCGGCTGGCGTGCCTGCCTGCGAATCTTCAGCGATGCATCGGTATTGCTGATTGGCGGCAGCGGTACCATGCTGCTGTGGCAAACCGGCACGGTGGAACAAAACCGTGTCCGATTTTCTCCCCACGGCTGGAGCGATTTTTGCCCGTTAAAGGAGGCGAGCTTATGCCAGATGCCCTGAAGAAGCAGGACGGTTTTAGCCTGCCAGAAACGCTACTGGCTTTAATGCTGATGGTCATGACCGTCACCGCCCTGGCAGGTTATCAGCGTGCGCTGGCCAATGGCTTTATGCAGATCAATCAGTACCGTCAACTGTGGCGCGATGCGTGGCGATTCAGTCAGCTTAATCCGCCAGCAGTGCCGGATAATCGCCAGATATCCCGCATGCAGACATCGGCGCAAAGATGTGTCAGCATCACGGTAACGATCACCATGCCCGCCGTCAGGCGGGCCCAGATGACCAGGCTACATTGCCCGGTCAGTCAGTAGGCAGGAGCGAATATGTTAAGGGTGTACCATTCAAACCGTCTGGATGTGCTGGAAGCATTGATGGAGTTTATCGTCGAGCGTCAGCCGCTGGATGACCCTTTCATGCCGGAAATGGTTCTGGTCCAGAGTAGCGGGATGGCGCAATGGCTACAGATGTCGTTAGCCAGACGATTCGGCATCGCAGCCAATATCGAATTCCCGTTACCCGCCAGTTTCATTTGGGACATGTTCGTTCATGTACTGAAAGATATCCCTGGCGAAAGCGCGTTCAGCAAGCAAAGCATGAGCTGGAAGCTCATGACCCTGTTACCACAGCGGCTAAATGACGATGCTTTTATGCCGCTATGTCACTATCTGAGCGATGATAACGACAAGCGCAAACTTTTCCAGTTGGCGGCAAGAGTGGCGGATCTCTATGACCAGTACCTGGTTTATCGCCCCGAGTGGCTGATGCGCTGGGAGGACGGCCAGCGCGTAGACGGGCTGGGCGAGGCGCAGGCATGGCAAGCCCCGCTGTGGAAGGCGTTAGTAGAATATACGGCTGATTTGGGGCAGCCGCTGTGGCATCGCGCCAATTTGTATCAACGCTTTATCAGCGCGCTTGAAGCCGCGAAGGAACCGCCTTCCGGGCTCCCGTCCCGGGTATTTATATGCGGCATCTCGGCGCTGCCGCCGGTGTATCTGCAGGCGCTACAGGCGCTGGGAAAGCATGTGGATGTTTACGTGCTCTTCACTAACCCTTGCCGCTACTACTGGGGGGATATTAAAGATCCCGCATTTCTGGCAAGGCTGATGTCTCGCCAGCGCCGTCACCATCGCGAAACATCGCGAGAGCTGCCGCTGTTTCGTGATACGGCGCTGGCGCCAGGACTGTTCAACGATGCCGGGGAGCAAGATGTCGGCAACCCATTGCTGGCCTCATGGGGCAAGCTGGGGCGCGACTATATCTATCTGCTGGCGGGTCTGGAACGCTATGACGAGCTGGATGCTTTCGTCGATATCGTGCCGGATAATTTGCTGCACAATCTTCAGGCGGATATTCTCGACTTGCGCAATGCGGCGGTGACCGGACGCAGCGCGGAGGAGTTCGCCAACAGCGGCGGCAAGCGGGTTTTAGCGGCGGACGATCGCAGCCTGACGATCCACGTCTGTCACAGCCCGCAGCGCGAGGTGGAAGTGCTGCACGACCGGCTGCTGGCCATGCTGGAAGAGGATCCTGAACTGACGCCGCGCGATATTATCGTTATGGTGGCGGATATTGATAGCTATAGCCCGTATATTCAGGCCGTCTTTGGGAGTGCGAGCGGTGAACGCTGGCTACCGTGGGCCATCTCTGACCGTCGCGCCCGTGAGTCGCATCCGGCGCTACAGGCATTTATCACTCTCCTTTCTCTGCCGGAGAGTCGCTTTGCCAGCGAAGATGTGCTGGCGCTACTGGATGTTCCGGTGCTGGCCGCGCGATTTAACATTAACGAAGAGGGGTTGCGCTACCTGCGCCAGTGGGTAAACGAATCCGGTGTCCGCTGGGGGATGGATGACGACAACGTGCGTGAACTGGATCTCCCGGCGACCGGTCAGCACACCTGGCGATTTGGCCTGACGCGTATGTTATTAGGCTACGCGATGGACAGCAGTGAGGGGGAGTGGCGCTCGGTGCTACCTTATGACGAATCGAGCGGGCTTATCGCCGAGCTGGTTGGTCATCTCGCATCATTGCTGATGCAGCTTAATCTCTGGCGCCGCGGCCTGGCGGAAGATCGCCCGTTAGCCGAGTGGCTACCGGTATGTCGCGATCTGCTGAACGACTTTTTCCTTCCGGATAGCGAGACGGAAGCTGCCCTGGCGTTGATTGAGCAGCAGTGGCAGGCCGTGATTAATGGCGGGGTAGAGGCGCAATATGCTGAAGCGGTGCCGCTGTCTTTACTCCGCGATGAGCTGGCTCAACGGCTCGATATGCAGCGAATCAGCCAGCGATTTCTCGCCGGGCCGGTGAATATTTGTACTCTGATGCCAATGCGCTCGATTCCTTTCAAGGTGGTTTGCTTGTTGGGTATGAATGATGGTGTTTATCCGCGTACCCTGCCGCCGTTAGGGTTTGATTTAATGAGCCAGAAGCCGCAACGCGGGGATCGTAGTCGTCGTGATGACGACCGTTATCTGTTTCTTGAAGCGCTGATGTCCGCCGGGCAAAAGCTGTATATCAGCTATATTGGTCGTTCAATTCAGGATAACAGCGAGCGCTATCCCTCCGTACTGGTCCAGGAGCTGGCTGATTATATTGGTCAGAGCCACTGCCTGGCTGGCGATGAAGCTCTGGATTGCGATGCCAGCGAACGTCGTGTTAAAGAACATATTACTCATCTGCATACGCGTATGCCTTTCGATGCGGATAATTTTCTTGCGAATGAAGAACAAAGCTATGCCCGGGAATGGCTGCCAGCCGCCAGCCAACAGGGGGCGGCCCACAGCGATTTTATCCAGCCGCTGCCCGCGCTGGAAATAGACCACCTGCCTTTCGGGCAGTTGCTGCGTTTCTGGCAGCACCCTGTCCGCGCCTTCTTTCAGCAGCGGTTACGGGTTAATTTTCGCCCGGAGGAGAGCGAGATCCCCGACGATGAGCCCTTCACTCTCGAAGGTTTGAGTCGTTATCAGTTGAACCAGCAGTTGCTCAATACGCTTATTGAGCAGCAGGATGCTTCGGCAATGTATCGTCGTTTCCGCGCGGCCGGGGAGTTGCCCTATGGCGCTTTTGGCGAGCTGGCCTGGGAGGCTCAACGGCAGGAGATGCAAAACCTGGCTGAGCGGGTGATCGCCAGTCGGCTGCCCGGGCAAAGTATGGAAATTGATCTGCAATGTAACGGCGTCAACATTACCGGGTGGCTACAGCAGGTACAATCTGACGGTTTGTTGCGCTGGCGACCATCGCTGTTAAGCATGGCGCAAGGGATGCAACTTTGGCTGGAGCATCTTGTCTATTGTGCCAGCGGAGGAACGGGAGAAAGCCGGCTGTTTGTGCGCAAAGAAGGGGGGTGGCGTTTCCCCCCGCTGGCGCAGGAGCAGGCTCAGGAATATCTGAATGATCTGGTTGATGGTTATCTGCAAGGCATGTCTGAACCACTGCTGCTGCTGCCGGAAAGCGGCGGCGCGTGGCTAAAAGTCTGTTATGACGCTGAGAAGAATATCATGTTAATGGATGAAGAGACGCAACAAAAAGCGCGTAGTAAATTTCTTCAGGCTTATGACGGGAATATGGTGGTCCGCGGTGAAGGTGCAGATGTCTGGTATCAACGCCTGTGGCGAACGCTGGAACCAGCATACTATGAAGAGATCATCGCGCAAACGCAGCGCTATTTACTGCCGATATTTCGTTTTCATCAGTCCGCATAACATGGCAGTAGTATAAAAATTGCGCAAAAGAATGGTGGTTCATTTATGATGCGCAACAAATCACGGACTGATGTTTGATAAGGCTGCATATGGTGCAGCGCCAGGTTTGTTAATAATGAGGTTCGTGAATGCCCCGCAGTGTATGGTTTAAGGTTATTGTCATACTGGTCGCCCTTTGGGCGCCGTTAAGTCAGGCAGACATCGGATGGCAACCTATTCAGGAAACTATCCGTAAAAGTGAAAATGATCCCCGTCAATATCAAGCGATTCGCCTGGATAATGACATGGTGGTGCTGCTGGTCTCCGATCCGCAGGCGGTGAAATCGCTGTCGGCGTTGGTTGTTCCTGTCGGTTCTCTGCAGGACCCCATTGAACATCAGGGGCTGGCCCACTTTCTTGAGCATATGACGTTAATGGGCTCGAAAAAGTATCCCCGGCCCGATAGCCTCGCCGAATTTCTCAAAATGCACGGCGGCAGCCACAACGCCAGTACCGCGCCGTATCGCACTGCGTTCTATCTTGAAGTGGAAAACGATGCTCTGGACGGTGCCGTCGATCGTCTGGCTGACGCCATTGCCGCGCCGCTGCTGGATAAAAAATATGTCGAACGCGAGCGTAATGCGGTTAATGCTGAACTGACCATGGCGCGAACCCGGGACGGGATGCGAATGGCGCAGATTAGCGCGGAAACCATCAATCCGGCGCACCCTGGTTCGCATTTTTCTGGTGGTAACCTTCAGACGCTAAGCGACAAACCTGGCAAACCGGTGCTTGATGCGCTTCACGCTTTCCGCGACAAATGGTATTCCGCCAACCTGATGAAAGCGGTGATCTACAGCAATAAGCCTTTGCCGGAACTGGCGGGCATCGCGGCTGCCACCTATGGTCGCGTACCGAATCACGCTATCAGCAAACCGAAAATTACCGTGCCGGTGGTGACTGATGCGCAAAAGGGCATCATTATTCACTATGTTCCGGCGCTGCCGCGTAAAGTGCTGCGTGTGGAATTTCGCATTGATAACAATAGCGATCAGTTTCGCAGCAAAACTGACGAGCTGATCACCTATATGATCGGTAATCGCAGCCCCGGCACGCTTTCAGACTGGTTACAAAGGCAGGGGCTGGTTGAAGGCATCCGGGCGGATTCCGATCCGGTCGTCAACGGTAATAGCGGGGTGCTGGCCATCTCCGCGACCCTGACGGACAAAGGCCTGTCGCATCGTGATGAAGTCACGGCAGCTATCTTTAGCTACCTTAACCTGTTGCGTAGCCAGGGGATCGATAAACGTTATTTTGACGAACTGGCCCATGTGCTGGCGCTTGATTTTCGCTACCCGTCCATTAACCGCGATATGGATTACGTCGAATGGCTGGCGGATACCATGATCCGCGTGCCGGTCGAACATGCTCTGGATGTGGTAAATATTGCCGATCGCTACGATCCGCAGGCGATTAACGATCGGCTGGCGATGATGACGCCGCAAAACGCCCGTATCTGGTATATCAGCCCGAAAGAACCGCATAACAAGATGGCTTATTTCGTCGATGCGCCCTATCAGGTGGATAAAATCAGCGATCAGACTTTTGCCGACTGGCAGTTGAAATCCAGCGCCATCGATCTCAAGCTACCGCAACTGAACCCCTACATTCCTGACGATTTCTCCTTAATTAAAAGTGACAAAGCCTGGCCGCATCCGCAGTTGATCGTCAATGAACCGACCCTACGCGTGGTTTATGCGCCGAGCCAGTTTTTCGCCAGTGAACCGAAAGCGGATATCTCGCTGGTTCTGCGCAATCCGCAGGCGATGGACAGCGCTCGTCGGCAGGTCATGTTCGCCCTCAATGATTATCTGGCGGGTATTGCGCTTGATCAGCTCAGTAATCAGGCGGCTGTCGGGGGAATCACCTTTTCTACCGGCGCCAATAATGGATTGATGGTCAACGCCAATGGCTATACGCAGCATCTTCCGCAGTTGTTTAGCGCGTTGCTCGATGGTTACTTCAGCTATACGCCAACAGAAGAACAGTTGAAGCAGGCGAAGTCCTGGTATGCCCAGATGATGGATTCGGCGGATAAAGGCAAAGCCTACGATCAGGCGATAGTCCCGATCCAGATGGTTTCTCAGGTGCCTTACTTTCAGCGTGAAGAGCGCCGGGCGCTACTGCCGTCAATTACGCTGCAAGAGGTGCTGGAATACCGCGAGAATCTCAAAACGAAAGGTCGCCCTGAATTTTTGGTGATTGGCAATCTCACGGCGGATCAATCCATCGCCATGGCGCGGCAGATTCAAAAGCAACTGGGGGCCGACGGCAACGAGTGGTGCCGTAACAAAAATGTGCGGGTAGACCGTAAACAACTGGCGATTTTGGAAAAAACTGGCAACAGCACTGATTCCGCGCTGGCCGCCGTTTTTGCACCGCCTGACGTTGACGAATACACCAGCTCTGCCGCCAGTTCTCTTCTCGGGCAAATCGTGCAACCGTGGTTCTATAACCAGTTGCGCACCGAAGAACAACTGGGCTATGCGGTCTTCGCCTTCCCGATGAACGTGGGCCGCCAGTGGGGTATGGGCTTCTTACTGCAGAGCAGCAATAAACAGCCAGCTTTCCTCTGGCAACGTTTCAGGGCGTTCTTCCCGACGGCGGAAGCCCGATTACGGGCGATGACGCCGCAAGCATTTGCGCAAATTCAGCAGGCGGTTATCAGCCAGATTCAGCAAGCGCCGCAAACGCTGAGCGAAGAAGCGTCAAAGCTGAGCAAAGATTTCGATCGCGGTAATATGCGTTTCGATTCACGTGATAAAGTAGTGGCTCAGATTAAACTGCTGACGCCGCAAAAACTTGCCGACTTTTTCCATCAGACGGTGGTGGATCCGCAAGGCATGGCGATACTCTCTCAGGTTTCCGGCAGCCAGAATGGCAAAGTGGAATACGCTCATCCGCAGGGTGGCAAAATCTGGGAAAAAGTCAGCGCATTGCAGAAATCTCTACCCCTGATGCGAGAAGATGAATGACCGACACCGCCGAGTCTCTTGACCCACTGCGCTTGCCCCTGACAGGCGAGCGCCTGATTGAAGCCTCTGCGGGCACCGGCAAAACCTTTACTATCGCCGCGCTCTATCTGCGGCTGCTGCTGGGGCTGGGGGGCGAATCCGCTTTCCCCCGGCAGGTCAGTGTTGAAGAACTGCTGGTGGTGACCTTCACCGAAGCGGCGACTGAAGAGTTGCGCGGGCGTATTCGCAGCAATATCCACGAGCTGCGTATCGCGTGTCTGCGTGACAGCACCGACAACCCTCTCTACGCCGGACTGCTGGCGGAAATCACCGATAAAGACCAGGCGGCGCAAACGCTGCTGCTGGCGGAACGCCAGATGGATGAAGCCGCGGTGTTCACCATTCACGGCTTCTGTCAGCGGATGCTGAGCCTTAACGCTTTTGAATCCGGTATGCTGTTTGAACAGCAACTGATTGAAGATGAATCACGCCTGCGCTATCAGGCCTGCGCCGATTTCTGGCGTCGGCACTGTTATCCGCTACCGCGCGATATCGCTGCGGTTATCGATGCGACGTGGAAAGGTCCGCGTGATCTTTTGAAGTCAATCGATCGCTGGTTGCAGGGGGAAGCGCCGCAGCTTAAATCTCCGCCGGCAGATGAAGAAACGCTGGCCGAACGTCACCAGCAAATTATCGGGCGCATTAACGCCCTTAAGCAACAGTGGCGGGAGCAGGCGGGGGAGATAGCGGAGGTGCTGGAAAACTCCGGTCTGGACCGACGCAAGTTTAATCGTGGAAATCAGGGTAAATGGCTGGAGAAAGTGGATGCCTGGGCGCAGGAAGAGACCCTGAACTACCAGCTACCGGAGGCGCTGGAAAAGTTCTCCCAGGCCTTCTTGCTTGAACGCACTAAAGCGGACGGTTTACCGCCTGTACACCCGTTGTTTAGCGCGGTAGAGGCGCTACTGTCGTCAGCGTTAACCTTGACTGACCTGGTTATTGCCAGGGCGATGGTCGAAATCCGTCAGGCGGTGGCGCGGGAAAAACGTCGCCGCGGTGAGCTTGGTTTTGACGATATGCTCAGCCGCCTGGACGAGGCCTTGCGCGGGGATAGCGGAGACGCGCTGGCCTGCGCGATTCGTCAGCGTTTCCCGGTGGCGATGATCGATGAATTCCAGGATACCGATCCACAGCAATATCGTATTTTCCGTCGTATCTGGCGGCGACAGGCGGATACCGCGCTGCTGCTGATTGGCGATCCCAAGCAGGCCATTTACGCTTTCCGTGGCGCGGACATCTTCACCTATATGAGGGCGCGCAGCGACGTGAGCGCCCACTATACGCTGGATACTAACTGGCGCTCTGCGCCGGGAATGGTTGAGAGCGTTAATCGTCTGTTCAGCCTCAGCGATAACCCTTTTATGTTCCGCGAGATACCGTTCCTGCCGGTGAAATCAGCAGAGAAAAACCAGGGGCTGCGCTTTACCGTCGATGATGCCGCGGTGCCGGCGATGAATATCTGGCTGATGCCGGGCGAAGCCGTTGGCGCGGGAGATTATCAGGCGTTTATGGCTCAGCTTTGCGCGACGCAAATTCGCGACTGGCTCAGCGCCGGGCAGCAGGGAAAGGCGCTGTTATGGCGTGGGGAGCGCGCGACACCGGTGCAGGCTTCGGACATCACGGTGCTGGTGCGTAACCGTCAGGAGGCATCGTTGATCCGTGATGCCCTCCAGCTGTTGTCGATTCCGTCCGTGTATCTCTCCAACCGGGATAGCGTATTTGAAACACCGGAAGCACGGGAACTGTTATGGTTGCTGCAGGCGGTGCTGGCTCCCGATCGTGAAGAAACCTTGCGCAGTGCGCTGGCGACGTCAATGTTCGGCCTTAACGCGTTCGATATTGACAAGCTCAATCAAAATGAGCGGGCCTGGGATGAGCTGGTCGAGGAGTTTAGCGGTTACCGGCAAATCTGGCGGCAGCGTGGGATCATGCCGATGCTGCGCGCGCTGATGACAGCGCGAAATATCGCGGAAAATTTGCTGGCGACCCGCGGCGGCGAGCGGCGGTTGACCGATATCCTGCATATTAGCGAGCTACTTCAGGAGGCAGCCAGTCAACTGGAGAGTGAACATGCGCTGGTACGCTGGCTGACGCAGCATATCGCTGAGCCGGATAGCAATGCTTCCAGCCAGCAGATGCGCCTGGAAAGCGACAAACACCTGGTGCAGATTGTCACCATTCATAAATCGAAAGGGCTGGAATATCCGCTGGTCTGGTTGCCGTTTATTGCGCGTTTTCGCAAACAGGATCAGGCCTTTTATCATGACAGAGATTCCTTTGCCGCCGTTCTTGATCTGGGAGAGGATGACGGCAGCATGGCGCTGGCGGAAGCCGAGCGTCTGGCCGAAGATTTGCGCCTGCTGTATGTGGCGCTCACCCGCTCAGTCTGGCACTGCAGCCTTGGCGTCGCGCCGCTGAGCACCCGGCGTAGCGACAAACCCGGCGTCAGTGACTTTCACCACAGCGCGCTCGGTCGCCTGATACAGAGGGGGGAAGCACTGGATGCCGCAGGGCTGATGGCGCGTTTGCAGGCATTTTGTTGCGAAGATATCGCCCTGCAGATCCCCACGCTGGCGGCGCAAACGCCCTGGCAGGCTCCGCAGACGCCATTGCCGCCGCTCTCTGCGCGTAGGCTTGCGCGTACGATAGCTGACGACTGGCGAGTTACCAGCTACTCTGGTTTGCAGCAGAACGGGCACAGCGCGGCGCTGGACCTTCTGCCGCGGCTTGATGTCGACGCCGCGGGCATCGGCGAAGTGGGGGAAGATTCGCAGCTCACGCCACACCAGTTCCCGCGCGGCGCGTCGCCGGGGACCTTTTTGCACGGTCTGTTCGAAGATCTCGATTTTACCCGGCCGATACCTGCCGACTGGGTGGCGGAAAAACTGCAGCTTAGCGGGTTCGATGAAAAGTGGACGCCGGTGCTGACTACGTGGCTGGATGGCGTGCTGCGTACCCGTTTACCGGGCGCGGAGATCGCCCTGAACCAGCTTAGCGCAGGAGATAGACAGGTGGAGATGGCATTTTATCTGCCGATTGAACAGCCGCTCGATCCGCTGCGTCTGGATGCGCTGATTCGTCAGTACGATCCGCTCTCCGTCGATACGCCGATTCTTGATTTCCGCCAGGTGCGCGGCATGCTGAAAGGCTTTATCGACCTGGTGTTCCGCCATAATGGCCGTTATTACCTGCTGGATTACAAATCCAACTGGCTGGGAGAGGATCGCGAGGCTTATACCCGGCAAGCGATGATGCAGGCAATGCGTTCGCATCGTTACGACTTGCAGTATCAGCTTTACAGCCTGGCGCTGCACCGCTATTTGCGTCACCGGGTCGCGAATTACGACTATGAACGCCATTTCGGCGGTGTGATTTATCTCTTTTTACGCGGCATGGACGGGCAGGATGACGGGCAGGGGATTTTTACCACTCGTCCGGCGCTACCGCTAATTGCTGGCCTTGATGCGCTGTTTGCCGGGGAAATGCAGGAGGTCGCGTTATGACCATGGATGAACTATTGCTGGAAGCGGTTGAGCAGCGCCTGCTGCGCCCGCTGGATGTCCAGTTTGCGTTGATGGTGGCGCAAGATGCGCATCCGACGGTGAAACTGGCGGCCGCGATTCTGAGCCGCGACGCCGGAGAAGGGCACGTCTGCCTGCCTGTTTCGTGTCTCAAAGACGATGAGCTGCTGCATGCGAAAACGGTGAACCTGGGCGAGAAAATCCGCGAGCTGACGGGTGATCCAGACGACTGGTCAGCACAACTGCTT
Organism: Klebsiella indica; assembly: GCF_005860775.1. Taxonomy (GTDB): domain Bacteria; phylum Pseudomonadota; class Gammaproteobacteria; order Enterobacterales; family Enterobacteriaceae; genus Klebsiella; species Klebsiella indica. The sequence continues at coordinate 110,012 of NZ_VCHQ01000008.1, read as the reverse complement.
GATTCTTCGGCTATCAGCCGTGGCGAGCGCGCGACGCCGATGATCCTCTGCGGGGAGCGGCTCTACCTCAACCGGATGTGGCGTAATGAATTAACCGTTGCACACTTTTTTAACCAGACTAATCAGGTGCTGGATATAGATGAAAGCCTGCTGGCTTCAACGCTCAATGCGCTGTTTCCCCCGTCTGATGATGTTGACTGGCAAAAAGTGGCTGCGGCGGTTGCTCTGACCCGACGCATTTCGGTGATTTCCGGCGGCCCGGGCACCGGTAAAACGACTACTGTCGCCAGACTACTGGCGGCGCTGATTCAGACGAACACGCGTCCGCGTTGCCGTATCTGTCTGGCGGCGCCAACCGGTAAAGCCGCCGCGCGCCTGACCGAATCCCTGGGCGCGGCGCTACGCCGTCTTCCGTTAACGGAAGAACAAAAGGCGCTGGTGCCAACCGAAGCCAGTACCTTGCATCGTTTACTGGGCGCTCAGCCGGGGAGCCAGCGGCTGCGCTATCACGCCGGAAATCCACTGCATCTCGATGTACTGGTGGTGGATGAAGCCTCAATGATTGACCTGCCGATGATGTCGCGTCTGATCGATGCGCTACCTGAACACGGCCGGGTTATTTTTCTCGGCGACCGCGATCAGCTGGCTTCGGTAGAGGCCGGGGCGGTACTGGGTGATATTTGCGCGTGGGTCAATGTGGGATATACACCGGAGCGGGCGGCGCAGCTTGCCCGCTTAACCGGTCAGCCGGTCCCTGCGGGCGAAGGCGAGGTGGCTGGAGCGTTGCGCGACAGCCTGTGTCTGCTGCAAAAAAGCTACCGTTTTGGTCGTCATTCCGGCATCGGGCAACTGGCTTACGCGGTTAACCGCGGCGAGCGGGGCGCAGTCAGAGCAATCCTGCGCCAGCCATTTGATGATATTGCTTTGTACCCACTTAGCACCACGGAAGAGTATGAATCCATGCTTATTCAGGCGCAGGCGGGCTATAGTCGCTTCCTGCAACGGCTACGCGAGCGGGCCGGGCCAGAAGAGGTGATTGCCGCATTTACTGAATTCCAGTTGCTGTGCGCTCTGCGCGATGGCCCCTATGGCGTTAGCGGGGTGAATGAACAGCTGGAGCAGATGCTCAACCGTCAGCGGGCCATCGCTCTGCCGCGACATTCCCGCTGGTATGAAGGACGTCCGGTGATGATCTCCCGTAACGACAGCGCGCTGGGGCTGTTTAACGGGGATATTGGTATCGCCCTGGAAAGAGGCGATGGTCTGCGAGTCTGGTTCCCGATGCCTGATGGCCGCATTAAGTCGGTCCATCCTGGCCGCCTGCCGGAACACGATACCGCCTGGGCGATGACGGTGCATAAATCGCAAGGGTCAGAGTTCGATCATGCGGCGCTGATTCTACCTTCCCGTAGCGTGCCGCTGGTGACCCGTGAACTGGTTTATACCGCCATTACCCGCGCGAAACAGCGGTTGTCGATATATGCCGATGAGCAGGTGCTTACCCAGGCAATCGTCGCGCGTACTGAACGGCGCAGCGGTCTGGCGGATATTTTCGCCGGGAAGTAAATGTATACACGCTGGCGGATCCGTTGTATGTCTTTCAGGGCATGGCACACGAGACCATCGGCAGGGCAAAATCAGTGTCACCATCATTTTCAGATGATAAAAAATTACCGCAATTATCCCCGGTCACACAGGCGTTTCCGGGGAGCGGCGTTTACCGTGCATACGCCGTTATGACGGGACGCAGGAGGAGAATCAGGTCAGATCAGCCATCAGCACTTTAGAACGGCGTTGGTAGTTGTACATCTTTTTTTTGCTCTCCGGCAGCAACTCGACGTCCACCGGGGTAAAGCCACGCTCCTGGAACCAGTGGATGCTGCGGGTCGTTAGCACAAACAGCTTGCTCAGGCCCATTTGTTTCGCCTGGGCGGCAATACGCTCAAGCAACACTTCACCGCGCGATGAACTACGATAATCCGGATGCACCGCCACACAGGCCATCTCGCCAATCTTCTCTTCCGGGAACGGGTACAGCGCAGCGCAGGCGATGGTGGTGTTATCGCGCTGAATAATGGTGAATTTGTCGATTTCCATCTCCAGCTGTTCGCGCGAGCGACGCACCAGGATACCCTGCTGTTCAAGCGGGCTAATCAACTCAAGGATCCCGCCGATATCGTTAATCGTCGCGCGGCGGATCTGCTCGGCGCTCTCCATCACTATCTGGGTGCCGATACCGTCACGAGAGAACAGCTCCTGCAACAGCGAGCCGTTTTCCTGGTAGCTAATCAGATGGCAACGACGTACGCCGCTGCGGCAGGCTTTCACCGCACCGCGCAGGAAACGAACCGTACCGGAGCTATAGTCTGCGTTTGCTTCCATTTCCTCCACTCGCGCCTGAGCTTCGTTGGGGAACAGTTCGGAGACGATATCGCCATTCTGGTCGTAGACCCCCTGAGAAGAACAAAAACCGATCATTTTTTCGGCTTTCAGCTTAATCGCCAGTTGGGTGGCAATCTCTTCAGAGGTCAGGTTAAAACTTTCGCCGGTAACAGAAACCGCAACCGGGCCCATCAGGACAATCGCGCCGTTATCAAGCTGGCGGTGAATGGCTTCTTCATCAATACGCCGAATGCGCCCGCTGTGGCAGTAATCCACGCCGTCATCGACGCCTAACGGTTGCGCGATCAGGAAGTTGCCGCTGACCACGTTGATGTGGGCCCCCTGCAACGGCGTGTTGTTGAGGCTCATTGACAGGCGGGCGGTAATTTCCAGTTGCAGCATACCTGCGGCCTGCTTAACCAGTTCGAGAGTTTTGGTATCAGTCACTCGGGTTTGTTTGTGGTAAACCGGCTCGTGGTGATGCTCCGCCAGGTTGGCATCAATTTGCGGGCGTGCGCCATACACCACCACCAGGCGAATTCCCAGACTGTGAAGCAGGCCAATGTCATTGACTATACTGGAGAAATTGTCATGCTCAATGGCTTCTCCGCCCAGCATGATGACAAACGTTTTACCCCGATGGGCGTTAATATAGGGAACAGAATGGCGGAATCCCTCTACCAGTTCGGTGCGACGTTCCTTCACCATTACACAACCTCAATGCATGATTATTCGTAATTACTGTATTTTTATTCCGTTTTATTGGCAAACGCAAGCCCCAATTTATTGCTGAATCGGAGAAAACAGAACCCGGTTGTCAAAGATTGTTTACCCTTTTATAGATGACAGGTTATACGCCTTTCGTTAAAGTTTCCGGTCAATCTGTTTGTTTTTGTTGCTTGGGAGTGGCATGTCGGGATACAAGTCAGGATTAAGCCGCCGCCGTTTTTTACAAGGGGCAGGCGCCATGTGGTTGATGAGTGTGAGTCCGGTTGGTTTGGCTGCGACAGCGCGGGTGGTGGCTGTGCGCGTCTGGCCATCATCGACCTACACGCGCATCACGGTGGAGTCCAGCCATATCCTGAAATATCGGCAGTTTACGCTCAGTAATCCCGAGCGTCTGGTTGTGGATCTGGAAGGGGTTCATCTCAATTCAGTGCTCAAAGACATGGGAGGGCAGATTCGCCGCGACGATCCTTATATTCAGTCCGCCCGCGTCGGGCAGTTCGATCCGCAAACCGTGCGCATGGTATTCGAGTTAAAACAGGATGTGAAACCACAGCTGTTCGCCCTTGCGCCGGTTGCCGGGTTTAAAGAGCGTCTGGTGATGGATCTCTACCCCGCCAATGCCACCAATGTGCAGGATCCGCTGCTGGCGCTGCTTGAAGATTACAACAATGGCGATCTTCAACGTCAGATCCCACCAGCGGAAAGCGGCCCGAAACCGGGTAAAGCCGGGCGCGATCGGCCAATTGTTATTATGCTCGACCCCGGTCATGGCGGCGAAGATCCTGGCGCAATAGGGAAATATCGTACTCGCGAGAAAGACGTGGTGCTAAAGATTGCCCGACGGCTGCGCGCGCTGATCGAGAAAGAGGGCAATATGAAGGTCTATATGACCCGCAATGAGGATGTCTTCATTCCGCTGAAGGTTCGCGTCGCTAAGGCGCAGAAGCAGCGCGCTGACCTGTTCGTCTCTATTCACGCCGATGCGTTTACCAGTCGTCAGCCCAGCGGATCTTCGGTCTTTGCCCTGTCGACGAAAGGCGCCACCAGTGCCGCAGCCAAATATCTGGCGCAAACTCAGAACGCCTCGGACCTGATTGGCGGCGTAAGTAAAAGCGGCGATCGTTACGTCGATCACACCATGTTTGATATGGTGCAGTCGCTGACCATTGCCGACAGCCTGAAGTTTGGTAAGGCAGTGCTGGAAAAGATGGGCCATATTAATAATCTGCATAAGAACCGGGTTGAGCAGGCGGGCTTCGCGGTGCTGAAAGCGCCGGATATACCCTCAATTCTGGTGGAAACCGCGTTTATCAGCAACGTCGAAGAAGAGCGTAAATTGAAAACGGCGAAATTCCAGCAGCAAGTTGCCGAGTCGATTCTGGCAGGGATTAAAGCCTACTTCGCCGACGGCGCCACGCTGGCACGGCGAGGGTAATACGACAGGAAGGGGATATGGCTCTACTGAAGAGCGCGCATGGCGGCAATATTCGCGAGGCCGCCGCGCTATTGGGGATATCTGCACAACAGTTATTGGATTTTAGCGCCAATATTAATCCGCTGGGGATGCCGGAATGTTTAAAGCGCGCCATCATCGACAATATGGATTGCGCCGAACGTTATCCCGACGTTGAGTATCAGCAGTTGCACCTCGCGCTGGCGGAACATCACCGGATATCCGCGTCATGGATCCTCGCCGGAAATGGCGAAACCGAAGCTATTTTCACCCTCGTTCAGGGGCTGAAGCCGCGTCAGGCGATGATCATTACCCCCGGCTTTGCCGAGTATCGCCGGGCGCTGCAATCGATCGACTGCGCAGTGCGGGAGTTTTTGCTGCGTGAAGAGGATGGCTGGCAGCTAACCGAGGCTATTCTTGACGCTTTGACGCCGGATCTGGACTGCCTGTTTCTCTGTACGCCGAACAATCCTACCGGATTACTCCCCGAGCGCCGTTTGCTTGAATTCATTGCCGAGCGCTGTCAATCGCTGGGAATCGTGCTGATTCTTGATGAAGCGTTTATCGACTTTATTCCCGATGAGCCAGGGTTTATTCCGCACCTTAGCCAGAATCCGCACGTATGGGTTCTGCGTTCGCTGACCAAATTTTATGCTATTCCCGGTCTGCGTCTGGGATACCTGGTCAATAGCGATGAACGGGCGGTGGCGCGAATGCGTGAGCGTCAGATGCCGTGGTCGATAAACGCCTTTGCCGCGCTGGCGGGGGAAATTATTCTGCAGGACAGCGCCTATCAGCAGCAAACCTGGCGGTGGCTGGCTGAAGAGGGAACGAACTTTTACCATCAGTTGCGCGGCATTCCCGGTCTGACAGTCTACCCAGGCCGGGCTAACTATCTGTTTCTGCGCTGCGATGTACCTGATCTTGATCTGCAATACGCCATGCTGCAACAGCATATTCTGATCCGCAGTTGCGCCAACTATCCAGGGCTGGACGGGCGCTACTTCCGCGTTGCGATCCGTGGCGAGCGGGAAAACGGGCAACTGCTGGCGGCTTTAAGGAGGGTATTTTCCTGGCAGGTATATTAAAACGTCTGCGGCTGTTTTTATCTGCTATTCATACGTAGCCTGTTCAAAAAACAGGCTTGCCGTACAATAATTTCTGATTTCCAGACTCATCCCTTCAAGGGTAACTCAGAGAGCCAGATTTCAGGTGCATAGTGTATGTTCAATCTCATGGAACACGGGTTCAGGTGAAATCAGATAATTTATGCCCGGAAACGATCAACTCTTTCAGCAGCATCTGACGGCGCTCCTCCGGCGTATCTCGACTCACCATAAAGCAGATAGCGGCTATCGATTGCCCGTTACGAGAATGAATCGGCGCCGCCATACAGCAGGTAAAACTCTCTGACAATCCTTCGGTCAGGCAATATCCTTGCTGTCCTGCTCGATGAATATCTTCGAGGAATTCCTGCTTGTTGAGGACTTGCCCGTTTGCCAGACGGTAATCCTCTTCGGGGATGAGATCGAGAATGGCGCTGTCCGACCAATTGCTGAGCAGCAGACGACCAGTAGCCGTCCAGGTAATCGGTACCCGTACCCCGATATCAGAAGTGATTTTGAACGGGTGGGCATTACTTTCAGATAGCACGACGGTGTACTTATTTCCTTCCAGCATACATAGTTGCACTGTCTCGCCATGACGGGCTACTATCTCAACCATTAACTGATGTGAGCGGCGGATAAGGTCGTTATGCGCCATGTAATCTGCACCGTAATAGTGCATTTCTCGGCCAAAGAACACTGCGCCGTCGGCATCCAGTTCAACCAACCCGGCCTCATCAAGCAGGTTGACTAGTTCATATACGCTAGAACGCGGCGCACCAGTGGCGTCGATCAAGTCGCGCATCGCCATGGGCTGACGAGCGATATGCAACTGGCGAAAAATGTCGATAACACGGTCAACACCGCGTGCTCGCGATGACTTCTCGTTCGGCATAAGCAAATTCTCCTGATGCAGTCGGGCGGTCATGCCAGACAGTAAAAAAGAAAAGATCATACACCGAGTGTCGTCCTTAACCCATCCCTGTTAATTAAAATTTCATTACCAGAGTTTTTATTTCCTCGTTCCATTTTGGGGCCTCATTTTAGTGCATTATGTGCAAATTGATTTTTTAAATCAGGATAACAGTAGCACTTCCAGTCAGAAATTTTCTTCATTCCTTTTTATTTTTCGAAAGTAACAACATCACGAGAAATTAAATTCCTCGCGATATATTGCAAAGTCAAAAATTCTGTGCAAATCTTGCTCTATCTGATACTTCAGATTTAAGTCTGATATATCAGACAGTGGTGGATCGGTACTAATGGGTATTCTCAAAACAAAAAGGAGCAGCGTTACATGACGATTAAGCGTTATGGCATTGAAGGTGGCACCGGCACTGGTGGCCAGAGACTGCCGTTCGCGCGGGCCGTTGAGGCCGATGGCTGGCTCTATATCTCAGGCCAGACACCGATGCGCGAGGGAGAAGTAGTGGAAGGAGGTATCATCGAACAGACGCAACTGGCGTTTGACAACTGTCTCACCATCATGCGGGAAGCAGGTTATCGCGTGGAGGATGTAGTGCATGTGACTGCGGTATTAACAGATGCGCGTTATTTCAGTTCATTTAATAAAGTATTCAGTGAGATATTCCGTGATAATCCACCAGCGCGTATTTGTAGCGTACAGAATTTAGTGGTTGACTGCAAAGTAGAAGTGGATATGAAATGTTTTCGCATCGACCATAAATAATTAAGACAGTTAAAATAGGCTGCGCGTTTCTATTTCTTTCCTCATCAATACCAGGACAGCCTGTTATTAATTGATGCTTTTCCTTTTTCATTAGCAATATTCCGAAATAATCAACGCTGCCGCTGCGCAGGTGAACGTCTGACTTACTAACGGATGACACGGTATTACGCCGTCTCGTTAAACATTAAAAGAGAGCATAAAAATGAATGCAACATCACTGAAATTAAGTGCCAAAGCACTGGCGGGCGCGCTGGTATTGCTTACTGTTGCGGGCTGTACGCCGAACGAAGAGAAAAAAGAGGCTGGTGCTGCACCACAGTCTGCGCTGCAAACCGTGCTGCAGCGCGGCACGCTGCGCGTAGGTGACTGCCTGAGCTTTGCCCCGTTTGGTTTTTACGATAAAGACGGCAATCCGGATGGTTATGACGTCGATTTGGCCAAAGCGCTGGCTAAAGAGATGGGCGTCAAACTGGAAATGGTCAACACCACCAGCGCCAACCGCATCCCTAACCTGCAAACCAATAAAGTCGACGTGGTGTTCTGTAACTTCACCCGCAATCTGGAGCGCGCTAAAGAGATTGGTTTCACGAACCCTTATGTTGTGGCAAGTGAAGCGATGCTGGTACGCAAAAGCAGCAGTATTCAGTCCGCACATGATATGGCCGGAAAAACCATTGCCACTGTGAAAGGTTCCACCAACGGCGACGAAGTGCGCAACCTCGGCATAGACGTGAAAATTCAGGAGTACGACTCCTCTCAGGCAGCAATCCTTGCGGTGAAACAGGGACAGGCTGATGCCATGATCGAAGATAACAACTTCCTCGCCTATCAGGCGAAACTCGATCCGTCTCTAACCGTTACCAACGAAGCGCTGGTACCGCTGGAGTACAACGCCTTCGGTGTGAAACAGGGGGACCAGGTATGGATCAACTATCTGAATGAATTCCTTTTTGAAATTAACGCCTCCGGCGAGAACGCCCGGCTGTATGAGAAGTGGTTCGGCAGTAAACCGCGCTACTCGCTGAATCCGCAATACTGATTGTTCGCCACGGCGCAGCCGCTGATGCTGCGCCGATTTAAGGAGTCACACTATGAGTTATCAATGGCTAACCTTGTGGCGCTACGCCGACACCTTTCTGGACGCAGCGTGGCTAACTCTGCAAGTCACGCTGCTGGCATTTGTACTGGCAGTGGTACTTGGCCTGCTATCCGCGCTGGCGAAATCCTCGCAGTTGGCACCGCTACGCTGGCTCAGTCACTGCTACGTCGAGTTCATCCGCAACACGCCGGTGCTGCTGCAAATCTTCATCATCTTTTTTGGCCTGCCGTCGCTGGGTATTACCATGAGCGCCTTTACCGCAGGAGTACTGGCGCTGGGGATTAACGTGGGCGCCTACCTGTCGGAAACCTTCCGCGCAGGAATTCAGTCGGTAGCGAAGGGCCAACTGGAAGCTGCGTATATCCTCGGTATTCCGCGCCGACAAATCTTTCTCAGTGTGGTGCTGCCGCAGGCAGCGCGCGCAGTGTGGCCTGCCATTATTAATAATCTTATTCAGCTACTGCTTGGTACTTCGCTGCTCTCAGCCATCGCGTTGCCGGAGCTGACCGGCACCGCAACGGTGATCAATGCGCGTACCCTGCTGTACATCCAGACCTTCAGCGTTGTTGCTCTGGTCTATCTGGTGCTGAGTAACCTGTTCTCCTGGCTTGGCATCATGGCTGGACGCCGGATGTTCCATCCGCCGCTGGTGATGCCGGTAAAAAAGCCCGGCCGGCAATGGGCAAGAAAATGGCTGATTAACCCAGTAAAACAGGAGAATGTGCTATGAGTGAACTTATCATTAGCTCACTGCCAATTCTGCTGAAAGGATTGGGCGTCACTTTACTGCTCTCCATTGCCGCTATTATCGGCAGCACATTGCTAGGTTTACTGGCGGCGCTGTTACGCACGAGCCGTTTGCCGGTTGCCAGACAGATCGCCGTGCTCTATACGGAATTGTTTCGTGGAACGCCGGTACTGATCACGCTAATGTTTATCTACTTCGGCGTGGCTTACTTCGGTTATGAAATCAATCTGTTCGCTGCAGGTATCCTTGGCCTGAGTATTTATCAGGGCGCTTATATCGCCGAAGTATTTCGCGGGGGTATTGAAGCCGTACCTAAAGGCCAATGGGAAGTGTCGTGGATTCTCGGCCTGTCGAAGCGTCAGACATTTCTTAGCGTGATTTTGCCTCAGACGCGCGGCATCGTGTTGCCTCCTCTGGTAGGTCAGTATCTTTCGCTGATAAAAGATACGTCGATTGTCAGCATGATTGGCATGTCAGAATTGATGCACCAGGGCCAGGCGATTGTCGATCGCATCGGCCAGCCAGTAGTGATTTACGGTCTGGTCGCCCTGTTGTACTTCGTTGTCTGCTTTCCGATTTCCCGTTGTGTTCAACATTATCAAACCAGGAGCCAGTTATCATGAGAAAATCCGCCATTACGCTGAGCCGGATTACCAAATCCTTTGGCTCAACCAAGGTGCTGAAAGAGATCAGCCTCGATGTTTCACCCGGCGAAGTCCTGGTGCTGATTGGCGCATCCGGCTCCGGAAAAAGTACTGTGTTACGCATTATGAGTGGGCTGGAAACCGCCGATGGTGGGGAAATCTGGGTTAATGAAGTGCCGCTACATGACCGCAAACGCAGCAGTGAAATCTGTGGCCACGTTGGCATGGTGTTTCAGCAGTTCAATCTCTTTCCCCATAAAACCGCGCTCGGTAACGTGACGCTGGCGCTGATTAAAGCGCAGAAACTGTCCGAGGCTGAAGCCAATAAACGCGGCCTGGCGGCCCTGGAGCGTGTGGGGCTGGCTGAGCGCGCGCATCATTATCCGGCCCAGCTTTCCGGTGGTCAGCAGCAGCGCGTGGCGATTGCTCGCGCGCTGGCTGTGGAGCCGAAAATTATGTTTTTTGATGAGGCGACTTCCGCCCTCGATCCCGAACTCGTCGGCGAAGTGATGGAGGTGATGCGCAGCCTGGCGCGTGAAGGCATGACCATGGTGGTGGTCACCCACGAGATGGGGTTTGCGCGTAAAACCGCTGATCGAGTGGTGTTTATGGATCAAGGCGTGATAGCCGAGCAGGGTTCTCCGGAGCAGATTTTTGTCAATCCGCAGAATCCGCGCACCCAACAGTTCTTATCACGCGTGCTTGAACACTGACAGGAGGCATGATGTCGATTCACTTTCCATTGCAGGCGGACGGAGCGCTAGATGCGCTGCAGCCTGCGCCGCGTTTTAAATCAGTCGCCGGAACTGGCAATCAGTCACTGACTAACGGCACGTCGATATTTAACAGCTCCGAGGTGTTTTCCCCACTGATGCTGATGAAGCAATCAGCACTGGAGAATAATCTTCGTCAACTGGCAGATTTTTGCCGTGAACAAGGTGTCATGCTGGCGGCTCATGGTAAGACATCAATGTCTCCTGCGATCCTGCGCCGCGCCGTCACTGAAGGTGGCGCCTGGGGATTGAGTGCTGCAACTCCTGCTCAGGTTCGCGCCTTGAGACAATTCGGCATTCGTAATGTTCTCCTCGCTAATGAACTGGTCGACCCCGGTGGTATTAGCTGGATCGGCGAATGGCAAAAAGAGCATCCAGACCATAGTTTCCTTTGCTACGTTGATTCTCTGCAGGGAGTACGTTTGCTGGAGCAGCATCTCGGCGACAGTCGCATTTCGGTGCTACTGGAGATGTCGGTCAGTGGGGGACGTACCGGCTGCCGATCATTGGATGAAGCGCTGAAGATTGCCGCCGCTATTGCCGTCAGCCCTTCTCTGCAACTAGTGGGCGTCGCGGGTTATGAAGGCGCGCTCGGTGCCGGACGTGATGCTGCAGGTGTGCAGCGAGTAAAAGATTACTGTCAGATGCTGATCGTTACGGCGGAGATGCTGGCCGAAAATCAGCTTTTTTCCAGCCAGCATATTATCCTCAGTGCTGGCGGCGGTGCGTGGTTTGACGTGGTCTCAGCGTGTTTTACGGCCGCGAACCTGCCGCTGCCAGTGACGCCACTGATTCGATCCGGCGCTTACATGGCGCATGATAGCGGACTGTATGCGCGTATCGCACCTTTTGCTCAGCCCGGCGCCACGCATCATTTCACCGCCGCACTGGAGATCTGGGGACGGGTGTTATCGCGCCCTGAGCCTGGGTTGGCTTTTATCGATTTCGGCCGCCGTGATGTGCCGTTCGATCAAGATCTGCCGAATCCGCTGTGGGTACGGAATGTCGATGGCAGCGCCCCTCGTGCGGCTTCTGGCATGAGCATCAGTGAGGTGAACGATCAGCATGCGTATTTGTTGCTGCCGGAAGAGGACGCCTTAAAGCCCGGCGACTGGATAGGCTGCGGTATTTCACATCCCTGTACTGCATTCGATAAATGGCGCTACTTGCCATTGGTGGATGATGATTATTTCGTCACAGATTCACTGGAAACCGCATTCTGAATGAGACATGGGGTCGTAATGGCGCGATATACCGCGCAGTTTTAGAGAGAATATCCTATGAATGATGAAGTGAACTGTCCCGTCAGTTCTTAAATGCCACGACACCCAGACTGATCTGTGACGGGCGTTCGATACCACTGTTAAGCTGGATAGTTCCTTCGGAAAAACAGCAGAATGTACAGATACGGCAAGCTTTCCTTGATGCTCTTGCAGCTGCTGTTAATCCTCAGGCCAGAGTCATCATCGTGACCGATGCAGGCTTCCAGAATGCGTGGTTCCGGCACATCAAATCACCCGGCTGGGATTTTATCGGACGTATCAGAGGTAATATCCAGATGCGACTGAACAGCAAAGGTGAATGTTGGTTAAGACGTCAGGAATTACAGGCCAGCAGCAAACCAGAATATCTGGGGCCGGGAACACTTGCCCGCTCAGAATATGCCCGATGTGATGGTCATTTTTATCTGCAAAAAAAAGAGCCGAAAGGCCGAAAAAACAAACGGACCAAAGGGAAACCCGGTTCCCCCACAACAGAAAAAGAGCAACGAATATCAGCAAAAGAGCCGTGGCTTATCTTCAGCAGTACAGATGAATTCAGGCCACGGGAAATCATGAAGTTATACAGTCGTCGCATGCAGATAGAACAGAACTCCCGGGATGAAAAAAGCGAGCGCTTCGGGTTCGGTCTGCGAGCCAGTTCCAGCCACTCAGCGGGAAGGATGCTTGTCCTGAGCCTGCTGGCAACGCTGAGTACAATAGTTCTGTGGCTTATTGGTTATCACGCTGAAAATAAAGGATTACATCTGAGATATCAGGCCAACAGCATTAAATCTCGCCGTATTATCTCGCATCTGACGTTAGCGGAGAATGTCTTACGACACTCGCCGCTAATATTAAGGCGAATGGTGCTGAGCACCGTTCTTAACCACCTCGCCAGAGCCTATCGAAATATGGTGCTGGTTTATTAGCGCTGATTTATGGGGATCCCTCAGCCCTTTGGGGGCGAGAGAAATGCCCCAGACCGTTCACACGCAGTGAGTATGATGAACGCTCTCGTAACGGAATAGCCTGCAGAACAACGCAGGGCGGCGTTACCGTAGTTCGACACCGCCCTGTACCATGCGCAGCAGGTGCCGTACCGGCCAGTGTTTACTGAACGGCTTCCCATCCAGACGCCGCTGGAGTGAGTCGATATCGTGGCGTCGGCGGTCGAGCATCAGGCCGACAACGCTGCCGCTGTGGGCCACGTTTAGGCCGTATAAATCACACTCTTCTACCAGCGCAAGCAGCGCATCAAACCCCGGTTTTGGCAGCAGATGCTGGCTGGCGATGGCGCTGAGCGTCGCCGCTTCTCCCATACGTCGCGGGTTATCCGTCCGGCAGGCCTGCTGGACTTTCTCCCAGGCCTGTTGCAGGGCGGCGGAATGGGCGCGCAGTTTTTCAAGCCGGGGCAGGCGATGATAATCCGTGGTCAGTATCGTCCGCGGGCTTTCCAGCACCAGCAGATCGAGCTGCGGCTGGGAGTGGCAGGCAATTTGCGTTGCCGCAGTGTTGTGATCGAACAGGGTGAGATGGCGAAACAGGGTGCTGTCGGTGGGTTCCAGCGATACGCAAAGCCGGGCCAGTGTTGTTTCATCCAGCGCGTGGCCGAGATGGTGCGCGGTGGCCACCGCCGTCGCGGCGATATCCGCGGTGCTGCTGGCCATGCCTTTAGCGACAGGGATTGTGGAACAAATGTCGATGCGAATTTCGTTGCTCAGTTCAGCAGGATAGTGCCAGTAGCTTAACAGCCGCTCGACCATCGCCCGCGAAAGCGGGCGTTCATCGGCGCGCGGCGCACCATAATCCACTTCGACGGTGCTGTACCAGTCAACGGGACAGGAGACCAGCTTCTCGCTGCCGAGGATCCAGCCCTGAATGAGTTCGCCGCAGGAGGCGGGACATTGCGCTACAGCCACGTTTTCACCTTTTTACCCGTCATACTTCACGCTACATATGCATTGGCTTCACAGTGACTCATCTCATCCATAAGCTTCGCCCATAGAGGCCCGCGCAAACGCGTCCAAATGTCCTGTAACCTGGATTATTTAGGGTAAAGCATCAGAATTTAAAACGCATAGTGTCATGCCGATCCCGCTATTACCATGATTCACCGCAATTTGACGGATGGCGAACTCAGGCTGAAGCGGTCAATGGCGATATTTCAGGTAGCGCTATACGCATCACATCGCGGGCAATCATCAGCTCTTCATTGGTATTAATGACCGCCACGTTGACCAGCGCATTGTCTGCCTGGATAAAGGTGGCGTTGCGCTGGTTTTTCTCTTCATCAATCGACAGCCCGAGGAAGTTCAGATTGTGGCAGATGGCGCTCCTGGCGCGGGCTGAGTTTTCGCCGATGCCACCGGTAAAGATCAACGCATCAAGCCCTCCCATCTGCATGATGTAGCTGCCAATGGTGGCACGGATGCGCTCGGCAAACAGAGTGAGCGCCAGCTTTGCTCTGGCATTTCCGCTATCTGCCGCCTGTTCGACGTCGCGATAGTCGTGCGAGACGCCGGAAACCCCAAGCAGACCGGATTCGTTATTCAGGAGATGATTGAGTTGTTCTGGCGTTTTACCTTCGTGAAGCGCCAGCCACGGTAAAATTGACGGGTCAATATCGCCGCTGCGGGTACCCATCATCACGCCGGACTGCGGCGTGAAGCCCATCGACGTATTTACCGAGCGTCCGCTTTTGATGGCGCAAACGCTGCTACCGTTGCCCAGATGACAGCACACCACGCGCAGGGCGCTCAGCGGCACGCCCAGCTTTTCCGCCAGCGTCGCGCTCACATACTTATGGCTGGTGCCGTGGAAGCCATAGCGGCGAATACCCAGTTCGCTGTAGTAGCGCCAGGGAAGTGGATAGATAAAGGCGCGCTCGTCCAGGGTCTGGTGAAAAGCGGTATCAAACACAGCGACCGACGGCGTAGTGGGTAACAACTGGCGAAAGACCTTAATTCCCAGCGCGTTAACCGGGTTATGTAGCGGCGCCAGCTCCGCCAGACGCTCAATTTCACTCAAGGTTTCATCGGTGACCCGCGTTGAATCTTTAAAACGTTCCCCGCCATGCGCCACGCGGTGACCAACGCCGTCAATATCCTGCAGGCTCTGAATAATGCGGTAATCGAGAAGCTTTTCCAGCAACAATGTGACGGCTTCGCGATGATCGGCGACCGGCGCCGATTCCTGCCATTTCTGCGCGGACGTTTTGATCGTCACCTCGGCGTTTGCCATCCCGATACGTTCAATCAGCCCCTGACAAAGGGTATCGCCCTGCGGCATCGCCAGCAGTTGAAATTTCAGTGATGAGCTACCGGCGTTAATGGCTATTATTTTGTAAGACATAAAGGTTCCTTCGAATGCAGAAAGGCCAGTACGGCTTCAAGTCCTGAGTGATTGAGCGCGCTGGTAATAAAAACCTGCTGCGCGCCCGCCTGTTTAAGCCACTCTCCAACTTGCGAAATAAGCTGCGGGTCGGCCAGGTCAGCTTTGGTGACCAGGCCAATAACCGGGCGGTTCATTGGCCCGGTAAACCCCGGAGAAAATGGCGACCACTGAGCGTCGGCATTGAGTACCAGGGCGATAACGTCGGCCTCGCAGGCGCTGGTCAGCAGGGCGCTATAAAGGCAGCGGTTCTCCAGATATTCACCCGGTGTATCGATTGCCATCGGCGACCATTCAATGGCCTGAGTTTTCTTATAATGGAGCGCGTCACCGCGCAGGCTTTGAGTCAGCGACGTTTTCCCGCACTGGCTGGGACCGATAAACATCAGGCGTTTCATCATGTTATGTCCTGGTTATCGCGCAGGTAGTGAACTGCATCATTTCGCCCAGCGTGCGCGTTACCTGCTTGAGGGCATATTCGACGGCGGAAACATCGCCGGTCAGCACCACGGCGCCGGTAAAGCGGTCAAGAAAACCAATCTCCACCGCGCCGGATTTAGTGGCGATATCGCAGGCGATAATGGAGGCCTCGCTGGGCGTAATGGTGAGGATGCCAATAGCCGAGACCGCATCCGGCAGGCCCAGTTTCTTAAACAGATCCTTTCCGGGATTGGCAATCAGGTGCGCGAGGGTAACCTGCTTCCCGGGAACGTATTCCTGGATCATCCGCTCCGTTGTTGGCTGTTTTTCCATTACCCCTCCACCATCTGTCGCCACATGGCTTCATGGGGGCGCGGGATCACCGAACGGTAAACCAGCAATCCTTTTTCGCCGGCGCTTTCGCTGGCAACCGTCACGGCGTTGTTAACGTCGGAAATATCGCCCGCCACGACCATGTAGCATTTACCGCCGATACCGAACGCCATATGCACCCGCACGAGGATAACGTTTGAGGCTTTTACCGCCCGGTCTGCGGCGCTGATGCAGGCCGCAACGCTCCAGGTTTCGACGATACCTACGGCCTGGCGCTGGTCGACGCTGTTCAGGCCGCTAATGGCCGGAAGCACGCTGGGATGAATATTCGCCAGCACCAGGCTGTCGACGAGCATCTCGCCGGCCTGGGAGGCGCCGGTTTCAATGGCCTGCTGGATCGCACCGATATCGCCGCCGAGCATAAGTAAAAACTTACCCGGGCAGATGGTTTTGCTGACCAGCAGATTGACGTTGGCGCTTTTCAGCATCGTATCGCCGAGCTCCATTCCTTTCGCGATACTGGTGAGTTCTAAAATTCCTATAGCCTGGGACATGGTTAACCTCTTACAACCGTGATGGCCTGTTCGCTGATCGCCGAAACAATGCCGTCAATACTGGCGTGAATCGGGGCGCCTAATGCGTCCGCCGGGATATCGGCAACGCATTGCCCGCGCGTGACGCGCTCTCCCGGCGTGACCTTCGGCACCGCGCTGGCGCCAATATGCTGACGTAGCAGCAGAGTGACTTTTTCTACCGTCGGCTGCGCTTCGCGCAGTGGGGCTTCCTGATACCAGGGACTTAACCCCAGTTTGGCGATCAGCCGTTTCACCGGCACCAGACGATATTTCGCCATCTCATCGGCCGGATAGAGCGGCCCCTGATAACGCTGGTTTTGCGCCCGCAACTGCTGTTTCAGCATGCGGTTGATGCGCATTGGCGAGATCCCCACCGGACAGGCTACGCTTTCGCAAACGTTGCATTCTGAACAGGTGAGGGCGCTAAGCAGTAGCTGCGGCGTGGCGGCCTGCTGAAAGTTCACCGCTCGCACCAGCAGATGCGGAGAGAGCTCGTGACCAATCAGGTACCTCGGGCAGAGATCGGTGCACAGGCGGCACTGTTCGCAGACGGTGCGCGCGACGGAAAGCACCGTGCGTTCGTCCTGCATCCTTCGCTGGATAAGGGGATGGCTGTCAGGCAGCACCAGTAGACCGCCGGTGGTTTTCGTCACCGGCGAGTCCAGAGACGTGAGCAGGCTGCCCATCATTGGACCGCCGTTAATAAAACCAGGATTGGCGACCGTCGCGCCGCCCGCCAGCGCCAGCACTTCACGCAGCGACATGCCGATGGGGACGGTGACGGTCAGCGCTCTTGCGACCGCGCCGTTAACCGTCAGCGTGCGGCGGGTGACCGGAAACTGTTGCTCGACAGCCCGGGCAATATTCAGCACGGTTTGCACGTTATTGACGACCACTCCGACGCTGGCCGGTAGCGCGGCAGGCGCGACCCGGCGGCCGGTGGCCAGCCAGATGGTCAGCACCTCATCCCCCGCCGGATAAACATCCTGCAGGATATGCAGACGGATACCGGCGGGCAGCAGCGGGGTGAGCGCGTCAATGGCTCGCTGATATTTGGCTTTCAGAGCGATCACGCCTTCACGCGCGCCGGTCGCCGTCATTGCATATTGCACGCCGCGCACAAGGCGTGAAGCCTGCTGCCACATCAGTTGCTGGTCCACCTTGAGCATCGGTTCGCACTCAGCGGCGTTAACCAGAAAGATCTCCACCTCCGCCTGCAGTTTAACGTGAGCGGGAAAACCCGCGCCCCCTGCGCCGACTACGCCCGCCACGCGAACACGCTGGCGAATTTCATCGGCGCTATGGGACTGGGCTACCGGCGTTTCGACGACATTGGCAGCGGTACTCATAGCAGTTCCTCCAGCAGTTCCTGGATTTCCCCGGCGCTGGCCGGACGCGGGTTAGTGCGTAATGTGACGTCAGCCAGCGCAGCCTGTACCATTGCCGGAATGTGCGCGGAAAATTGTGATCGCCCTTGTTTGAGCGCGACGGCCAGTGAGGGGATCGCGCAGCGCTGTTTGAGTTGTTCGATTTGCTTAATCAGGGCGTTTATCGCCGCGATGTCATTGGTTTCGGCCGGGCAAAAACCACAGGCTTTAGCCAGCCGCACGTAGCGTTTGGCGGCGCGAGGATCGCCGGCGTTAAAGCGGATAACCGTGGTTAACAGCAGCGCGTTAGCCAGCCCGTGCGGCAGATGAAACTGCCCGCCGAGCTGGTGGGCCAGAGCGTGATTAAGCCCCAGTCCCGCCTGACTGAACGCCATTCCTGCGAGGGTTGAGGCGTTGTGCATTTTTCCCCGCGTCGCTACGCAGTCGCCTTTTTCCACTGCGGTGGGCAGATACTGGAACACCAGCCTGGCGGCTTTTTCCGCCAGCGCATCGGTAAAATCGCTGGCCTGCGGCGAGACCCAGGCTTCCAGGGCGTGGGTCAGGACATCCATTCCGGTATTCGCCGTAATTTGCGGCGGCACGCTGACTACCAGTTCCGGGTCGAGGATCGCCATATCCGGGTACAGCGCATTGTGGAATAGCGGGTATTTGATACCTTTATCCGGGTCGCTAATCACGCAAGCGCTGGTCACTTCCGAGCCGGTACCGCTGGTGGTGGGTATCGCCACGCAGGTTTCGATGTCAATGCCGGACTGCTTGCTGAACCAGACGATCGCTTTCGCCGCATCCATTGCCGAACCGCCGCCGAAACCAATCACCACCTGCGGATGCAGGGCCTGCATCTGCGCAATGCCCTGCACTACGGTATGGATAGTGGGGTCAGGCGTTATTTCGCTAAAAACGCTGATGCGGTTATCTGTGGGTAGCGCGTCGCGCAGGGTTTCCAGTAGCGGCGAACGGGCAAGAAATCCATCGCAGATTATCCAGATATGTTTGTTGGTAAAGCGCTTGAGTACCGCCAGACTTCCCTGACCGCTGTACAACCGCGTTTGTAGTGCGAAAGTATTCATTACAGCCTCAATTAGCGGATAGAAAAACCGTTGGTCAACACGCAGCGCCGGGAGCGGGCAAAGGTGCGCGCCGATGTTGTTCCTTCGCCGGTTGGCGTGGCGATTGTGAAGGTCGTAAAGCCTTCGCCGCCGACGCCGATCCCGGCATAAGAGGGGCCGTTTTTGACGAATATTGAGGTTTGCAACGTGCGGGCCGCGAGGTTCAGGCGCGACACGTTCTGCGAGTGCATGATCGCGGTATGATGCAGGCCCTCTTCGACCTTCAGCGCCAGCGCCAGCGCGCTATCGAAGTCGCTGACTTTCACTATCGGCAGCATTGGCATCAGTTGTTCGCTGGTAACCCACGGATCGTCGGCGTTCACCAGCGCAATCAGCAGACGCGGCGCTTTAGCCGGGACGGCGAGCCCGGCAGCTTCCAGCATCGCCGAAGGGCTTTTCCCGACCAGCTTTTTATTGGCCTGGCCCTCTGGCAGGCAGGCGGCGCGGAGTTTGTCGGTATCCGCAGGGCTCAACAGCAGCGCGCCGAAAGTTTGCATTTGCTGTACCAGACGTTCGGCGATGCTCTCCACCACAATCAGGCTTTTTTCGGCAATGCAGGGCAGGTTGTAATCAAATGAGGCGCCGTTAATGATATCTTCCGCCGCTTTCACCAAGTCGGCGGTTTCATCCACAATACAGGGCGGGTTGCCTGCACCTGCGCCAATCACTTTTTTACCGCTCTTCATGCCCATTGCCACAATACCGGGGCCGCCGGTAATAGCCAGAACGGCGATCCGTGGATGGGCCATCATCTGCTGGGTGGCTTCGAAAGTCGGTTCCGCCACGGTGACCAGCAGATTGCGGATGCCGCAGCAGCGGAAGGCAATCTCTTCAATCATACTAATCAGCTTGAGGGAGACCTTTTTTGCCCCCGGATGCGGGCTAAAGTAGACGCTGTTGCCTGCCGCCAGCATGCTGATACTGTTATTAATGATGGTTTCTGTCGGGTTGGTGCTCGGCGCGACCGACCCGATGACGCCAAACGGCGAGTACTCAAATAGCACCATGCCGCCATCGCCGGTCAGCGCGGTGGTGGTGAGATCTTCTACGCCTGGCGTGTTGTCCAGCGCGGCCTTATTTTTGAGGAATTTATCTTCTTTGTTGCCCATCCCGGTTTCGCTGGCGCTCTCTTCCGCCAGCGCGATCAGATGCGGCGTCAGCTCCTGACGGATGGCGCTGATGATGGCACTGCGGGTTTTCAGCGGGCACTGCTGATAACGCAGGAATGCCTGGTGTGCGGCGTCGATAGCCTCGTCGACGGACGGGAAAATTCCTTTGCCCTGAATCTGGCCCGGCGTGTGCGCTGGCGTTAATTGTTCGCTGATAATCGTGCGAATAAGGGTTTCGAGTTCGGAAGTATTCATTGATGAGTTCCCACGTTAATGGCCGCGATGGCGCTCTGTGCTATATCCATGTCCTGCTCAACGCTGCCGCCGCTGATACCAAGACCCCCAATCAACTGGCCGTTGCGCCAGAGGGTGTAACCGCCGCCAAAGGTGACCACTTTCCCTTGTAAATGGCTTTCCAGACCATAAAGCGCGGCGCCGGGCTGTACGACGTCGCTCAGTTCATGGGTCGCCTTTTTCATTGCGACTGCAGTCCAGGCCTTTTTCGGCGCCAGTTCGCTGCTGACCAGCAGGGCATCCGGCATTCTCCAGGTCACGGTTTCCGTACCGTGCGCGTCAACGATGCTGATAACTACTGGAATCTGCAGCAGCTGCGCGCGTTCAACGGCTGCGCGGATAAGCTGGTGCAAATCATGGAATGATAGGCACACAGGTGTCGTCTCCTGGCAGGGGGTCGGCTGGCTGGCGGCCAGATAGCGCTTGCTGACTTCACGGATGATGTCGTTCTGGTGAGCATCGCTATCTTCGGCGCGGGCCAGAGCGTACAGACAGTCGGATAAGCGGTTGATATAGCCCATCAGCACCTGGCGCACATTGACTTCGGCCGCCAGCTCAACCAGCCGACGTTCGGCCCGGCGGGCCAGTGTGCGGGCGAAATGCAGGCGGCTGGCGGCTTCGCAGCGGCCGGGTAAAATAAAGCTGTGCAGGGGGTCGACGCGGGCCATTGCCCGATCGATGGCGGCTTCCAGAGCGGCGATCTCTTCGCTACTGATATAACGCTGTTTCGGCGACGGCTGCTCGCTGTCACTGGCCAGCTCTGCGCTAAACCAAAAAATTTGCTGCTGGATGGCTTCAAGTAGGGCGCGGTGGTTTGCATCCGCGACGGAGCAGACGCACAGGCTCAGCGCGGCGTTCAGCTCATCCAGCGTGCCGTAGGCTTCAACTCGCGGGTGCGTTTTGCTCACCCGTTGGCCGGTAAAGAGTGATGTGGTGCCTGCGTCACCTGTACGGGTATAAATCGCCATAATCGCCCCTTAACGCGAAAGCGTATCGACAATGCCTACAACGGCGAGGTCGATAGCCTGATTTGGTCCAGGAAAAACATGTCTGGCGCTGGAGCCGCTGCTGAGCAGCACCAGTTCGCCAATCCCCGCGCCCACCGAGTCAACGGCGACTTCATCGCCGGACGCAGGCGAGGCAGGGAGTTCTCCGTCGGCGCTAACCCGACGCACCAGCAGCAGTTTTTTCCCGATCAGGGAAGCGGATTTTTGCGTGGAGACAACCGCGCCTGTGACTCGTGCCAGATGCATGATTTACTCCTGCTTTATTAATTGAATATTCCGCGCGTTTGCCGTTTCACGCGCCAGAGCGGTCACTATGCACTGGCGTCGGAGCAGCAGACGCCCTTTGTCCAGTCGCGCGACGTCGCGATAGCTCAGTAGCGAACCGGCATGCAGAATTAACGGTAGACCGCGTTCATCGCTGAACTGAACCGGCAGGCGAGCCAGTTTTTTTACCGGGATAGCCTGTAACAGCTGGCTGTGCAGAGTAATCTGCACGCGAATGCCGAAAGCCATCGCGTCGTGAATTTTCCGCGCGACGGGGTCATCGGTTTCATCATCCGCAAGCTGGCCCAGAAGCGGCAGGTCAACGAGCAGGATGTGCAACGACGCATGCTGACAGAACAGGCTTCGGCAGTCGGCATCACGAAGCTGCGCGACGCTGAGCGTCGCCGTGCTCCGGGCGCGGCGCTGCAGCCGGGAGACGATCTCCTCAATAACGCGCTGCAGAATTTCGCCGTTCATCGCGGGTCTGCCAGCCTGACAAAGGCCTGCGGGTTATCGGCACCTGCGGCGTTGGCTTCATCGGTATCAATGTGCATTTCAAGCCGCATATTCGGTGAAACACGAATCACCACGTTGTTGAAAACAAGCCCGCGCTCGTCGCCTTCTATAGCCACAGAAACCTTATCGCCGTGAGAAACTCGCAGGATCAGGGCATCGAGCGGCGACATATGAATATGCCGTTGGGCGACGATGACTCCAGAGGATAATTCCAGTTCGGCATAAGGGCTGACCAGACGAATGCCCGGCGTTCCCTTCAGGTTGCCGGACATTCGCAGCGGCGCCGCAATCCCCAGCGTTCTGGCGTCGGTACGCGATATTTCCACCTGGCTTACCGAACGTAGCGGGCCGAGCAGGCGGACATTCTTGATCTGCCCCTTCGGCCCCACCAGGGTGACGGTTTGTTCCGCGGCATATTGCCCCGGCTGCAACAGCGCTTTTTTCTCGCTGATCGGGTGACCGGGAAACAACCGTTGGTAATCCTGCTCCGACAGGTGAATATGGCGATTGGATACGCCCAGCGGAATAGGCCGCTGACGCATCTCATCGAGGACTTTACTGACCGTTGATAGCAGAAGTTCTTTATCCATTACGCTTCACCTCGCTTACCTGAGTGAATGCAAAGCGAACGAGGCTCGCCCTTCTGGCGCGGACATTTTGGGTCCAGACACAGGTTGCAACTGACCAGCGATGATTTCTGTGGCGCCTCTTCTACTGGTGCTTCTACAAACGTGTCTACTGGCGTTTCAGAAACGACATCAACCGTCTCTGACGCCGTTGCTTCAGGCTCCATAGCGGGCGGAGGAGGCGGGGCTGCGGGCAGGATCCCTTCTCCGGGCCTGGCGATAACGTTGTGGGCCACCAGGCCATTTTGCCGTTCGGCAAAATGCACTCCGGTGGTGATGGCCGCCTGCACGGAGGCGACATCACCGGTAATTTTAATCACCATCCAGCCTGAGCCATTGGTCTTTTCGAGGGCGAGCAGCGTGATAGAAGCGGATTTCGCCATGATATCGGCGCAGCTGATAGCCAGTGCCAGACCACAAACTTCAAGTAATCCCAGTGATTGCTTCACGCAGTGCTCCTTATTCGCCATCGATCAGGCGGATTTCGGTAAAATGGCCTCAACATCGCTGTGTGGACGCGGGATCACGTGGCAGGATTTCACCTCGCCAACCACGCTTGCCGCCGCGCTGCCTGCATCCACCGCTGCTTTTACCGCGCCGACATCGCCGCGAACCATCACGGTAACCAGGCCAGAGCCAATTTTTTCGTAACCCACCAGTTGCACGTTGGCGGATTTCACCATCGCATCGGCGGCTTCAATCGCGCCAACCAGGCCTTTTGTTTCAACCAGTCCCAGTGCGTTGTTCATTCTGCTGTTCTCCTGTGTTTAAGCATGGAGATCCCGAAAAGGGATCCCTTTGACCAGCCGTGCCGCGTTATTACCGGTATTGCGTTGGGCCTGACTGTCCTGATTAAGCATCAGCGTAAAAAGCGGCGCGGATGCGGGTAAATTCTTGTAGTGCACGGCCAGCGAGTGCCGATCGCAGGCAATGCCCACCAGCAGCGGGGAGCAACGTGCCGCCTGCCAGGCGTTATCAACCACCTCTCCGGCAACGGCGCGCTGGATCCGGAAAGGAATACCTTCCTCTTCAATGCCCAGCAGCACTTCGTTCCAGAGGTTGATACAGTCGCCGATGGCGATAATGACGATTGCCGGAACGCCGGGATTACTGTCCATGAGCAAACTCCTTATGCCAGGAGAGAATCAGCCCGGTGGCGACCGCATTTCTCGGGCCTTCTGTGCCGCGAATATTTCCCCGCCCGGCCACCAGCCGGTAGTGCGCCAGCGCATCGGTGACCAGTTGCGGGATTTCAAAATCCAGCGACGAGCCGCCAACCAGCACCACGAAAGGAATATCGCGGATGTTGCCGGTCGGGCTGACCTGACGCAGGGCGCGCAGCGCGTTAGTGACAAAGACGCGTTCTTTGGCGCTACGGCGAATGGCGCGCACTTTTTCCAGCGCTAAATCGCCGGGTAATGGAACCAGTTCGTCCGGTTTCACCACGCAGACGCGAGCGAATACGGCGGGAGCCAGCGGCGTCGGGAAGAACTGCACGCTGCCGTCCTCGTGACGTAAATGGAACAGGCTTTCCACTTTGGCCAGCGGGTATTTCTTAATCTCTTCCGCCAGATAGCGATCTTCCAGACCCAGTTCACGGGCAATGATCATGGTGACCATGTCGCCAGCCCCGGCGAGATGAGTGGCGGTGATGTCGCCTTTTGGGGTAATAATTGAAGCATCGGTGGAGCCTGCGCCGAGATCAAGAATCGCCAGTGGTCGGGTTGTGCCCGGCGTCGTCAGCGCGCCCAGAATGGCGGCCTCAGCCTCTGCGCCGCCGATCTGCACATCAATATTGAGTTTTTGCTCAATTTCGCGGGCAATCAGCGCCATCTGCAGACGATCTGATTTCACCATTGAGGCGATGCCGACGGCCTGTTCCAGCGAGAACTCCCTGGCAAGGCCGCCGGTGACGCTGACCGGTACCGACGTATCGACAGCCAGCAGATCCTGAATGAAAATTTCGCTGCTGGGTTTATTCGTCAGTTCAGCCATGGTCTGGCGCACATGCTCCAGCATGCCGCCGATATTGGTCCCCGCTTCACCAGTGACGTTATCCAGCTTACTGCAACCTTCAACCGCTCTCATGATGGCGTCGGCACCGGCGGCAACATCCACACGCACGGTTCTGCCTTGCGACAACAGTTCCAGATTACCGGCCGGTATCGCCCGCGCTTTGACGTCGCCGGAGGGGGTTTTGACCACTACGGCGGAACGGTTGCCGATCAGGGCGCGCGCCATCGGTACGATGTTTTTGGTCTCATCGGCGTTGAGGTTAAATACGGTAGCGATACCGTAAGGATTGGAGAGGGTTTCGATAATTTTCCCCGGAACGGCGACTTCAATCGCTGCCAGCATACCCAGTGGAATTCGGTCGATGTAGAGCACTTCATCGACAATGGGCAGCGGTTTTTCCAGCCGGTTGCTGACCAGCACGCCGTCGTCACGCTGCAAAATGACGCCGGTGATTTGATATCCAGCGCGCGCGGAGGCGTTAATCATATTGGCGACATCGGCGAAATCGAACGTCGATGACACCACGAGGATATAGGGCGTATCCGCCGCGCGCGTTAACAGCTCCTCTGGTGTAATGGTGATACCTACGCCAAGCCCCGCGCCGCCTGGCGTTTTCGGGTTATGGCCAATCATTGTCGATTCGGTGATGATGGTTTCGGTAATGGTTTCCATCGCCACATCGCCAATCACCGGCGTGGCTTCATTAATGCGAATGAGTGAAATATCGCTGACATTGATCCCGGCGCGCTGCGCGACGAGAGAGAGCGCTTCCTTAATGCCGAACACGTTACGCAACGTGCCTTTGATGCCGGTGGTTTCCGCCAGCGCACTGTGCGTTATCGTCAGTACGCCAGCCTCATCCTGAGTCGCCAGCGCGACTTCTGTTGATGAGTTACCTATATCAATGCCAGCTATATATCGCATCGTATATCCCTGATGTTAATCGTCGCCTTTAAGTTTTTTACGCTCGACGTACAGCACCGCCGCTTCACGCACGAAAGCTGCGCAAATCTTTGCCTGATAACGGTTTTCGAGATCGTCGGCGATGGCGAGAAGCTCTTCTTTCGTGGAACGGTACGGACGCAGAGCGTTATAGATTTCAAGAATGCGATCATCCGGTACGGCGGTCAGTTCGGCGGCACGCTCAAAGTTCATTGCCAGCCGGTCGCGGCCTGCATCTTTGGCGATAGACGCCTGTAAACGCAGGGTTTCCGGAGTAATACGCATATCCTGCGCGGTGACTTTATTGCTCAGCACGTTTTCCAGCGTGAAGTCGTCCAGCGTTTTATTGGTGGCGGTTTTCACCCATTCCGGATGCTTATTGGCCAGCGGATAGTCGCTGACCTTAGCGTTACGGACCGTGCCGCTTTCTGTCGGGGGCAGGGTTGACGCTGATGTTTCCCCCTGCAGGCTGTTCATACGGCTCAAGACGTCGCGAACCATTGATTCAATTGCGTCGGTATTCATGGGGTTATCCTTTATCAAAGCGCCACGCGCAGTTCCTGCGGGTTTTTGCCCGTCACGACATACTTCGTCTCTTTAATGTGCAGAATGGCGGATTTCGCCTGGTACTTCGGGCGCGCCATCTGGTCATTCAGCGTTGGGACCGGCTGCGGTGATTCACGTTTCGCATAGCGAGCGGCGTTTTTACCAATCTGACGGTAGGTTTCCAGCGTCAGCAGCGGCGCCTGGGGGAATAACTCCAGATTAGAGAGCGGCGGTAGCCCCTGTTGATGGATTACCGTGGTGCCTTTCGACTGGATGCCGATGGAGATGCCTGAACCGCTCAGGCGATTGCCCTCAACGGCGACAAACGCCACGTCAGAAGATTTAAAACAGCGAATGACGCGCGCCTTAATGCCTTCTTCTTCGATACCGGCAATCAATTCGCGCAAAATGCTTTTATGCGGCAGGCCAACGATGTTCACGGTTTGCGACAGGCCGAACGCCGGGCCGACGGCAATAATCACTTCATCTTGTTGTGTCCCCTGTTTGGCCTCGCCAATTTCCGTCAGAAAACTGTCACCTTGCGGTGAGTTTGCTGCCGCTGGCGCATTAAACGAGACGGGTTTATCGCTGCCCTTCATCTCGCTGAGCACGTCTTCAATTATCTGGCGCAGCAATTTTTCATTAATTTCCATTTCTCACCCCTTAATCAATCTCGTTGGGATCAAGCGCGCCAGGGATGTTTTTAATCTCTTCCCAGCGTTCGCCCTGCAGGCGATAACCCGTTGCCGGACCGGCGTAGTCGTTGACGTCGTTAACCGCAGAGAGCACTTGTCCGTCGCCGACGATAATGGCGGAGGTGTGCAGATAGTCGCCGGTCAGCTTGGCTTTCTGGATATTGAGCATGTCCTGGGCAACGTCAGGGAATCCGCCCTGCGCCAGCGCTTTCACCACTTCCAGACCGTTACGGTTTTTATTGATAATTTCCTGGGCGAACTTGATGTCTTCGACGATGTTGCGTTCTGGCATATCCTTCGAACCGTGGGCGTAGGTTGCGGCTTCAACTTCTTCATCGGTAATCGGCGGCAGCCCCATTCCGGCAAACACGGCCTGCAGGGCGCGAGCGGCTTTATTACGGATGGCGATAACATCTTCTTCGCGGACTGGACGCAGACCGCCGTCCACTTTCAGGTCACGCTGGATTACGTTGTAGTCGTCAAAGTCTTCGGCATCTTCGTTAGAACCGGCGAACATGTTGTCGTAGTTCGGTACGGCGGAGTAACCGGAGGAGATAAAGTCGGTGCCCGGCAGGAACTGCATCAGCAGGCGTGCGGTACGGCGCATATCGGAGTGGGTGAAGGTCTGGTCGTTACTGGAGGCGCATTCCAGATCCAGCGCGGAGCAGATCAGGTTTTCCGCCAGTACGGCGCGAATGCCTGACGGCACGGCAGAAGGAACGCCGATGCAGCTGACAGAACCGTTCTGTAGGCCCTGAACGCCTGCGGCTTTGGTGATGTAGATACAGCGGGCTTCCAGATAGAGCATGGATTTGCCTTCGGCATAGCCCATCTGCACTTCGGAACCGGAGCCGGAAGTGAAGCGCATTTTCAGGCCGCGGGAGGCATAAGAAGAGGCGAGGAAACCTTTTGACCAGGGCGTATCGTCGCCATCGGTAAAGACCGGTTCAGTACCATAGACGGAAATGGTTTCGGCGTAACAGGTGTGACCCAGCATACCGAGCTTCAGTTCGGTGGCTTCCTCCAGTGAACACTGCGTTAATACACCTGGACGACCGACCTGGGAGCCCACCAGCAGCGCGATAGCATTGAACGGGGCGTAGCGCGCGACCGCAACCGTTGTCTCTTGCTCATCAAACCCCCGCCACGCGCCTTCGGCGGCATCGGCGGCAATCTGAACCGGGTTGTCTTTCACGTTGGTGACGTGCGCCTGCTGAGACGGCGTGCGGCGTGCGCGCATTTTCTGCATTGCCATCATCATCTCAACAACGTTCATATGCGACACGACTTCAACAATTTTCGCCGGCGTCATCGCGGTAGTCAGCGGTACGATTTCGCTACGCTGTATGTTGGGGTCACACAGCATATTCGCCAGTTTGACCGAATCCATCGCCATCACTTCTTCGGCGCGCTTCAGGTTGATGCCGTAGCGGGCGATAAAGTGGTCAATCAGGTCAAATTTGCTAACGGGTTTTCCATCCAGCTCAGTGACCGCGCCGTTAACGATTTTAATCGACGGTTTTGGGTCGTTCGGGCTTTCCATTGCAATAAAGCCTTCCTCGATCCACTCCTTAACAAAGCCGTCCTGATTCACAGGGCGTTTCGCCAGTGCTTCAAATCTTTTCGATCTCATGAATCAGCCTCGTAAGTATCAGATATAGGACGGGCGATCGTTTTTCGGTTCATCACCAAGGGTCGCAAGGACAGTTTTGCCGATTTCGCGGGCGGAGCTAACCGCCTGACGCACCGCGCCGGAGTCGCCGGAAATCACCAGAATGGCTTCGTTGCTGAAGCTCGTGCCGTGCGCCGGTGAGCTGTAAGCGACAACTTCAACGTTGGCTGACTTCAGGGCGGTATCCGCCATCAACACGCCAATGGACGCGGGAGCGCCGACAATCACACCGCAGGCACGGCCAATCGGCGCGCCAAAGGCCTTTTCCAGCGCGTAGCTGGCGCGGGCGGTGTATTGCAGCTCGATATGTCCGGCTTCATTGGCGTATACATCGCCAAAAGTGCGGTCGAGTTCTTTCAGCGCGACTTCGATACCGCGCTTCACGTCCGAAACATCATTGCCGCCTAAAATAATCAGCGAGCCGTGGCCTGCGCCGCCTTTGGTATCGCGGGGAAGTTCAATGCTGACCACTTCGGTGTTGGTGGCTTTTACCGCCTCATCGGCAGCCATAATGTGCGGGCCTGCGCCAGTGCGCGCGCCGAGAATGCCGATGGAGCGGTAGCGTTTTTCCAGCTTCATCGCTTCCAGTAAGGCGCTGTCCACATTAGCGATCACCAGACCGACGGTGTCGCCAATGGCGGTGCCGACAAATTCCGTTAAACTGCAGCTTTTTTCTGCCATAGCCGTCTCTCGTGTTGGGTGGGTTTCTTCAGGAATGGCCGTTTGTTCCGGCGTTGCCACACGGGCAATTACCTGCGCCATGATCTGTTCCACCAGTTCATTGCTGCTCATTGGCTAATTCCCTTCGGTAAGATTTTTTCTACGTCGGTATGAGGGCGTGGGATGACGTGTACGGCTTTCACTTCACCCACGTTGCGCGCGGCGGCGGCGCCTGAGTCGGTTGCCGCTTTTACTGCGCCAACGTCCCCGCGAACAATTACCGTCACCAGACCGGAGCCAATTTTTTCGTAGCCGACTAACATCACATTGGCTGACTTCACCATTGCGTCTGCGGCCTCTATGGCTGCGGTTAAGCCCTTGGTTTCTACCATTCCTAATGCTTCTTGTTGCATAAAGACCTCGCATGGAGTGTTCCGATAGTTGGAACTATAAGAAGATGTGAAGAAAAAGAATGGCTGAGTTGAATTTGATGGCGAAAAAATAGTGGTTTTTTAATAGTATAAAATTGCTGTGTTGAATTATATCAAGTTGATATTTAGTGTATTTTTTATTTATTTAAATATGAATATTTCGTTTTTCATATTCCATATTTACAAATTTGTTCATGACGATTTTAATTTTGTCTGCTATGCGAGAAAGTTGATTTGTGATGCTGATTGGAAAATGGTGAGTTGATTGCAGCAATATTTTTACATGCCAATGTAAGCGGCGTTATGGCAAA
This sequence comes from Klebsiella indica, assembly GCF_005860775.1. Lineage (GTDB taxonomy): Bacteria > Pseudomonadota > Gammaproteobacteria > Enterobacterales > Enterobacteriaceae > Klebsiella > Klebsiella indica. The sequence goes on along the minus strand of NZ_VCHQ01000008.1, from coordinate 79,822 downwards.
AAACATGCGTGAATCATGCGGTCCACGCTTATTTAATAGCAATAATTTGTTATTGCTGCCTGAATTTTCCGGAGGCCCTTCCAGCAGGTTGCCAATAATTTGCTGAAGGGAGTTCATATAGTGATGATGGTTGTACTCTACTGCCAGCAGGATGTTGGCTGGTCAGGACACGAACCCTGCTAAGAAGGTGTCACAATGAACGATTCATTAAAAGCGCAATGTACCGCCGAGTTTCTGGGCACCGGGCTGTTTTTGTTTTTCGGTATCGGCTGCCTGTGCGCGTTGAAGGTGGCGGGAGCAAGCCTCGGACTGTGGGAGATTTGCATTATTTGGGGGCTGGGGATCTCGCTTGCCGTGTATCTGACTTCGGGGATATCGGGCGCGCATCTCAACCCGGCTGTGACCGTCGCGTTATGGTTATTTGCCTGTTTTCCGGGACGCAAAGTGTTCCCCTATATTGTTTCACAGGTCGCGGGCGCCTTTGGCGGCGCGGTGCTGGCCTATATGCTTTACAGCACGGTGTTTACTGAGTTTGAAGCGACGCACCATATTGTACGCGGTAGCGTAGAAAGTCTACAACTGGCGAGCATTTTCAGCACGTACCCTGCGGCGTCGCTGAGCGTCTGGCATGCCGCGCTGGTTGAAGTGGTGATCACTTCTATGTTGATGGGGATGATAATGGCGCTGACCGACGACGGTAACGGCGTGCCGAAAGGGCCTCTGGCCCCCTTGCTGATCGGCATTCTGGTGGCGGTTATTGGTGCTGCCACCGGGCCGCTGACGGGATTTGCAATGAATCCTGCGCGCGATTTTGGACCGAAACTGTTTACATGGATGGCTGGTTGGGGTGATATCGCGATGACCGGTGGAAGGGATATTCCCTACTTTATTGTGCCGATTATTGCGCCATTAATCGGCGCCTGTCTGGGCGCGGCTATCTATCGTTATCTGATTGGCAATAATTTACCGTGTAATACCTGCAAATTAGAGGAGTAATGTATCCGTTGAAATAGCCGAAAATTTTCATGAACCGGTATCACGAACTGGCCAAAAACGTCTCCCACGGATGGGGGACTTTTGCTATCGTATTATTCTTTTATCGTTGCCGGTAAATGATGATGAAAGGGAAAAAATATTAAAGAAATGTTTTGTTTATAACAAAAAATTAACTGAGAGGTTTTATCATGATTTCTGCGAGTACATTGAACTCAGAACTCATTAATAAAATCGCACAGGATTTTGCCCAGGCCACGAGTCTGGCGGTTGTGGTGGTCAATATTCACGGTGATGAAATCTCTGAATTATTTAATTTTACTCCTTTCTGCCAGCTCATGCGTCAGCACCCTCAGCTCAGCGCTCGCTGTCGGATGAGCGACCGTTGCGGCGGCCTTGAGGCCTCAAAAACCGATCAGCTCTGTATCTACCGTTGTCACGCCGGGCTAACGGATTTTTCCATCCCTCTGGTGATCGCCGGGCATCTTGTGGGGTTTGTTCTGTGCGGGCAGGTTCGTTTAAGTAACGATGTTGAACTGGTCGATATTCTGAACGTGGACAACCGCTGGAAGGCCGAGCCGGAACTGGTTAAAGCATTCCGCGACGTACCGGAGATGGACTACTCAAGGGTGATTGCTTCCGCTGATTTACTGAAGCTGATTGTAGAAAACTGCCTTAAAAAACAACTTAATTTCGTGGTGATTAAAGATAATCCGCAGCAGCCTGAACCCGCGCGCGCCGGCCGGGTCGCCAGCCCTCACGACAGTAAAATGAAGAAGGCGCTGCGCTATATTGATGCTCATCTTTCAGATGAGCTGCGTCTTGAGGACGTGGCCGCTCACGTGTATCTCAGCCCCTACTACTTCAGTAAGCTGTTCAAAAAATATCAGGGGATTGGCTTTAATGCCTGGGTTAACCATCAGCGGATGGTGAGCGCCAAAGAGCTGCTGTGTCACAGCGACTGGAGTATCGCCAGCATTGCGCGGAATTTAGGTTTTTCGCAAACCAGCTATTTTTGCAAAGTTTTTCGTCAGGCCTATCAGGTGACCCCGCAGGCTTATCGCCAGCAAATTAATGCCAGATCACAAACTGAGCCATTTTAAATGGCAATATTTTGTTATTGCCGATTTTTGCTATCTCTCTGTATCTGGCTCATTATAAAATGAAAAAATCTCATTCAGAGCAATAAATTGTCATAGCGCAACAAAATAATAATGAGCGCGCGATAAGCTGCACCAGTTTTTATTTATTTGATCAGATAGAGTGTTGTCAGAGGAATTTTTTTTCGCACCATCGGTAGAGCAATCAAACTGCCGATGCAATTAAACGCGGCGGGAGCCATTCTGCTTCCGCAAGATGTTCCGGCAATGATTCGCGCGATGTTCAATCCGCCTCGAATCATGACGGATTAAACTGACAGGCGCCAGGGAAGGGGGTGGAAATCCCCCGCAGCCCCCGCTGCTGTGATGCTGACGAACCCATATATACGCTGATTCGCTCTCGTTGTAGGGAAAACGGTTAACCGTTTTGCACAGTGTTTGCCCGGTTTCATAACGGCGTGCCTCATCAATGAGGCCTGCCATGCAGAAGCCAAAGCGCATACAACGTGAAGTGTGGCAGGTATAAACCACTGATCGCGAGATTGGGAAGGATGGGAGAGGACGACGCTAAGCCAGAAGACCTGCCTGTCGGTGATAACCAACAACTTCGGTGGGAAGTGGGTTGCTCAGATGCGTACGGTCGAAAGACCGGGGATGCACGCAGCCCTACCACTTTGTACAGGATCGGGGTATGGCGGCCAGGCAACACGCATTTATTCTCGCAGGAACCAGCAGCGGATGTGGGAAAACTACGATCACGCTCGGTTTGCTCAGCCTGTTAAAGCAGCGTGGAATGCGGGTTCTGCCCTGTAAAGTCGGCCCGGATTATCTTGATACCGGCTGGCATACCGCCGTCAGCGGTATCCCTTCCCGCAATCTCGACAGCTTTATGCTCCCGGAACCGGTTCTCAACGCGTTGTTTTGTGAACAGATGCGGCAGGCGGATATTGCGGTAATCGAAGGCGTGATGGGGCTTTATGACGGCTTCGGCAGCGACCCGAACGACTGCAGTAGCGCTGCGATGGCTAAGCAGCTTGGATGCCCGGTGATTTTACTGGTCGATGGCAAAGCGGTTTCCACCTCCATCGCTGCCACGGTGATGGGGTTTCAGCATTTTGATCCCACTCTTAATATTGCTGGCGTTATTGTCAATCGCGTCAATAGCGAAACCCATTATCAATTGCTGAAAAGCGCCATCGAGCGCTATTGCGCGCTGCCCGTTCTCGGCTATGTGCCGCGGGTGGAGGGCGTCGAACTGCCCGAACGGCATCTGGGGCTGGTCACTGCCCGCGAATCTCTGATTAATCAGCAGGCGTGGCGCGATTTTGCCGGGACGCTGGGGCGAACCCTGGACATTGAACGGCTTCTCGATCTCAGCCAGCTCTCCGCTCTACCCACCGGCGAGTGGCCGGAACTGCCGTCGCCTGAAGCCGGAACGGGCTTGACTCTGGCGCTGGCTGAGGATGAAGCCTTCAACTTTTATTACCCGGATAACCTCACGCTGCTTGAACGCTGTGGCGTCAATATTGTGCGCTTTAGTCCGCTGCACGATAGCCAGCTTCCGTCGTGCCAGATGATTTGGCTTGGCGGTGGATACCCTGAAATTCATGCCGCCGCGCTGGCGGCGAATAGACCAATGCTGGAGCAACTGCGGGCGGCGCATCGGCGCGGCGTCGCTATCTATGCTGAATGCGGCGGTCTGATGTATCTCGGCAGCACCCTTGAAGACGCCAGCGGGGAAATGTATTCAATGGTTAATCTCATTCCCGGCCATAGCAAGATGGGCAAGCGGCTTACCCGCTTTGGCTACTGTGAGGCCCGGGCAATGTGGCAAACGCTGCTGGCGGCACCCGGCGAAATCCTGCGCGGGCATGAGTTCCACTATTCGGATTTTATCCCGGAAACGCCGGCGGCGCTGGCCTGCCGCAAGGTTCGCGATGGCATGACGCTCCGGCAGTGGACAGGCGGCTGGCAGGTTGGAAACACGTTCGCCAGCTATTTGCACCTGCATTTTGCCCAGCGTCCCACCATGCTCAACCACTGGCTGGCTACCGCAAGGAGCGTTCTATGACGTTGCTGGCCTGGTGCGTTGCCTGGATCCTCGATTTTATTATCGGCGATCCGCAGAATTGGCCGCATCCGGTGCGCTGGACGGGCAACCTTATCGCCATCGTTCAGCGCGCCGTGCGCCGTTGCTGCCGTAGCGATTTTGCCTTACGTATTGGCGGCGGAGTGATGTGTCTGGTGGTGGTCGGGCTGACATGGGGTGTTTCCTGGGGGGGATTGACGCTGGCGCAGATGATCCATCCGTGGTTTGGCTGGGCGGTTGAGGTGTGGATGATTTTTACCGTGCTGGCCGGACGCTGCCTGGCGCAGTCGGCGAGGGAGGTCGAGCGCCCGTTGCGCGCGGGCGATTTGGCCGCAAGCCGTATCAAGCTTTCATGGATTGTCGGGCGCGACACCTCGCAGCTCCAGCCGCCGCAAATTAATCGCGCGGTGGTGGAGACGGTGGCGGAAAATACCGTCGACGGTATTATCGCGCCGCTTTTCTTCCTGCTGCTGGGCGGCGCGCCGCTGGCGATGGCCTATAAAGCGATCAATACCCTTGACTCAATGGTTGGTTATAAGCATGAAAAATACCGCGCCATCGGCATGGTCAGCGCCCGCCTCGATGATGTCGCAAATTTTATCCCCGCCCGACTGAGCTGGCTGCTGATCGGCATCGCCGCTTTCCTCTGCCGCGAAGCAGGTGGCCGCGCACTCCAGATTGGCTGGCGCGACCGCTATAACCATAGCAGCCCGAACTGCGGCTGGTCGGAAGCCTCTGTCGCCGGGGCGCTCGGTATCCGGCTGGGCGGCCCTAACAATTACTTTGGTCAGCGTGTGGAGAAGCCGTGGATCGGCGACGCGACGCGCGATATTTCCGTAGATGACATTTCCCGAACGATTCGATTGATGTGGGTGGCTTCGACCCTGGCGCTGGCATTGTTTATGGCGGTGCGATACTGGCTGGTCGGCGTAGCCTGAGGACAAATAAATGCACTATATCCAGCAACCGCAGGCGATTGAGGCGAAAAGCTTCGACATTATTGGCGAGATTATTGCCGAAACGCGGCCAGACTACCGCTTCGCCAGCCCATTGCATGAAGCCATTATCAAGCGGGTAATTCACACCACCGCCGACTTTGACTGGCTGGATATTCTGTGGTTTTCGCCTGACGTGCTTGAGCGCCTTAGCGCTGCGCTAAGTCGGCCTTGCGTTCTGTATACCGACACCACCATGGCGCTGTCGGGAATTAATAAAACCCTGCTGGCTCAATCCGGCGGCGAGTGCCGCTGCTATATCAGCGATCCGCGTGTGGTGGCCGCGGCAAAAGCGCAGGGGATGACCCGCTCGATGGCGGCGGTGGATATCGCGGTTGCCGAAGAAGGGGAGAAAGTTTTTGTTTTCGGCAATGCGCCCACCGCGCTGTTTCGCCTGCTTGAGCATGATGTCGCGGTCAACGGCGTCATCGGCGTGCCGGTTGGTTTTGTCGGCGCGGCGGAGTCGAAAGCGGCTCTTACGCAGAGCGGTTTGCCCGGTATCGCCGCGCTGGGGCGTAAAGGCGGCAGCAACGTCGCCGCCGCTATCGTCAACGCGATTCTGTATCACCAGCAGGGGGCGCGATGAGCGAACAATCCTTTGACTCCCCGGTGTGGCATAACGGGAAGGCATTACGTAAAGGCTATACCACCGGCTCCTGCGCGACGGCGGCGGCAAAGGTCGCGGCGCTGATGGTGATGCGCCAGCACCTGATCCACCAGGTCTCGATCATTACCCCCTCCGGCGTGACGCTGTGTCTTAACGTTGAGTCGCCGCACGTCGAAGGGCAGCAGGCGATTGCCGCGATCCGCAAAGACGGCGGCGACGATGTTGACGCCACTCACGGGATGCTGATTTTCGCCCGCGTGACGCTCAATGATTCCGGAGAGATAACGCTGCGCGGCGGTGAGGGCGTCGGTACCGTAACCCGCAAGGGGATTGGTCTGCCTGTCGGCAGCCCGGCGATTAACCGTACCCCGCGCCATACTATCGAGTCGGCGGTACGTGAAGCGATTGGCCCGTCGCGCGGGGCAGAAGTGGAAATATTCGCGCCGGAAGGCGAGGCAAGGGCGCAGAAAACCTATAACTCTCGGCTCGGTATTTTAGGCGGCATATCAATTATCGGCACCACCGGTATTGTGACGCCGATGTCGGAGGAGAGCTGGAAGCGTTCGCTTTCTCTGGAACTGGAGATCAAGCGTGCGGCGGGCCTGGATCGCGTGGTGCTGGTGCCAGGCAACCACGGCGAGCGTTTCGTTCGTGAGCAGATGGGTATTGATGCTCAGGTGGTCGTCACCATGAGCAACTTCGTCGGCTACATGATCGAAGAGGCGGTACGCCTGGGATTCCGCCAGATTGTGCTGATCGGCCACCCAGGTAAGCTGATTAAAATTGCCGCCGGGATTTTTCATACTCACAGCCATATTGCCGATGCGCGGATGGAAACGTTAGTCGCACACCTGGCGCTGCTGGGCGCGCCGTTGGAACTTCTGCGGCAGGTGAGCGAATGCGATACCACTGAAGCGGCGATGGAGCATATCGATGCATACGGTTTCCATCATATCTATAACCATCTTGCGGAGCGCATTTGCCAGCGAGTGACGCAGATGCTGCGTTTTACCAGAACGCCGCCCACCTGCGACGCCATCATGTTCTCTTTTGATAACAACGTGCTCGGCAGCAATCGCCCGGTCGCTGAGATTGCGCGGGAGCTCTCATGTTAACGGTCGTCGGCATGGGCCCGTCAGGCCTGCATCTGATGACGCCTGCGGCGCAGGAAGCGGTCGCCGCGGCGGACGCGCTGGTGGGCGGCAAGCGGCATTTGCAGCAGTTCCCGGCGTTTCATGGGGAGCAGTTCGCGTTGGGCGCCAATATCGCGGAATTGCTGGCGTGGCTTGGCGAGCGTGAAGAGCGGCAGGTGGTGGTGCTGGCCTCCGGCGATCCGCTGTTTTACGGCATCGGCACGCGGCTGATTGCCCATTTTGGCATCGAACGTGTGCGCATTATTCCCGGTATCAGCGCGGTGCAATATCTGTGCGCGCGCGCCGGAATCGATATGAATGATATCTGGCTGACCAGCAGCCACGGGCGAGAGGTCTGTTTTGATGAGCTGGCGCGCCACCGCAAGGTTGCGATGGTGACCGACGGGCGCTGCGGACCGCGCGAAATCGCTGCGCAACTGATGGCGCGGGGCAAAGGGTATCGCTGGATGGTGATTGGCGAAAATCTGGCAATGAATAACGAGCGGATCCACTGGCTGCCGGTCAGTGAGGTCGATGGCGAATATGAAATGAACGCAGTGGTGATCCTCGATGAAAGATGAGCTTTTTCTGCGCGGCGAAAATGTGCCGATGACCAAAGAGGCCATTCGCGCGCTGGCGCTGGCCAGACTTGAGCTGCACCGGGCAAGCCACCTGATTGATATTGGCGCCGGTACCGGCAGCGTATCGATTGAGGCGGCGCTACAGTTCCCCTCGCTACAGGTGACGGCAATCGAACGCAACCCTGCAGCTTTGCAACTGCTCGACGAAAACCGTCAGCATTTCGCCTGCGGCAACATTGAGATCCTGCCTGGAGACGCACCGATGGTGATGACTGAACGGGCGGACGCCATTTTTATGGGCGGCAGCGGCGGCCAGCTTGAGGAACTGATTGACTGGTCCTGGCAGCAGCTCTACCCCGGAGGCCGTCTGGTAATGACCTTTATTTTGCAGGAAAACCTGAACGCAGCCCTCGACTATCTGAAACAGAGGGGTATCAAACGGGTTGATTGCCTGCAGCTAAACGTCTCATCGCTGACCGCACTTGGCAGCGGACACTACTTCAAACCCAATAATCCTGTTTTTGTGATTGCCTGTCAGAAGGAAGAAAACCATGGCTGAGACATTTGATCCGCGTTGCGTGTGGTTCGTTGGCGCGGGGCCTGGCGACCGTGAGCTGATTACGCTTAAGGGCTATCGATTGTTGCAGCAGGCCCGGGTAGTGATTTATGCCGGGTCACTGATTAATACCGAACTGCTGGAGTATTGCCCTGAAGGCGCTGAGTGTCACGACAGCGCCGAACTGCATCTGCAACAGATTGTCGACCTGATGGAAGCGGGCGTAAAAGCCGGGAAAACGGTGGTGCGTTTACAAACCGGGGATGTGTCGCTGTACGGCTCGGTACGAGAACAGGGCGAAGAGCTGACCAAACGCGGTATCGACTGGCAGGTGGTACCGGGGGTGAGCGCCTTTTTAGGCGCGGCGGCTGAACTGGGGGTCGAGTACACGGTTCCGGAGGTCTCCCAGAGCCTGATCATTACGCGTCTTGAAGGGCGCACGCCGGTGCCGGAACGAGAACAGCTCGAAGCGTTCGCCAGCCACCGGACCTCAATGGCCATTTATCTCTCCGTGCAGCGCATTCACCGGGTGGCGGAGCGCCTGATTGAAGGCGGCTATCCGGCGACTACGCCAGTTGCCGTTATCTATAAAGCGACCTGGCCGGAAAGCCAGACCGTGCGCGGTACATTGACCGATATCAGCGACAAAGTGCGCGATGCGGGTATCCGTAAAACGGCGCTCATTCTGGTCGGGAATTTCCTGGGCGCGGAGTATCACTACTCAAAACTCTATGCAGCGGACTTTAGCCATGAATACCGTAAAGCCTGAATCTATCGCTCTCTTCTGCCTGACGCCCGGTGGCGTGACCCTGGCGAAACGGCTGGCGGCGATGTTGCCGCTAACCTGCTTTACCAGTGAGAAGCTGCTGGAAGAGGGGTTTTCCCCCTTTGAAAATGGTTTCGCCAACGCCGCGCGCGAGGCTTTCAGCAGCTATTCGGCGCTGATTTTTATCGGTGCGACCGGTATCGCGGTACGCGTGCTGGCCCCGCTGGTTAACGACAAGTTCAGCGACCCGGCGGTGGTAGTGATTGATGAACGCGGTCAGCATGTTATCAGCCTGCTTTCCGGCCATGCGGGCGGCGCTAATGCGTTGAGCTGTTATCTGGCAGGCATGCTGGGCGCCGATCCGGTGATCACCACCGCGACCGATATCAATAATATGGCGGCTCTGGATACGCTGGCATTTCAGCTTAATGCGCGGATGACCGACTTCCGCGCGGCGGTGAAAATCGTCAACCAGATGCTGGTCAGCCATCAGCGCGTCGGGCTGTGGTGGGATGAGGAGCTTGATGAAGATGTCCGTCATTGCGATCGGCGCGGGTTTATCACTGTCTCGGACCTGCATCAGCTTCCGGAACTGGATGCGCTGATCTGCATCACGTTGCGTAACGAACTGCCGGATATTGCCGTACCGCACTGGAAACTGGTGCCGCAGCGGGTCGTCGCCGGGATTGGCTGTCGTCGCGACACGCCGTTCCCGCTGCTGGCGGCGCTGCTGGCGCGCCAGCTTGAGGCGCAGCGGCTCGATCCACTGGCCCTGAAAGCGATTGGCAGCGTCACGCAGAAGAAACATGAACAGGGGCTGATTCAACTTGCCTCCTGCTGCCGCGTGCCGTTTGAAACCTTTACTGCTGATGCTCTGCGTGAGTACGAGCATCATTTTCCCGCGTCATCGTTCGTCAGAAAAACCGTCGGCGTGGGGAGCGTATCTGGTCCGGCGGCCTGGCTGCTCAGCCACGGACAACTATTAGGGGAAACCCTGCGCGAACAGGGCGTCACGATTACTTTGGGAGTTTCACACTGATGTTAAGCGTAATTGGAATAGGCCCTGGTGCACAGGCAATGATGACGATGGAGGCCATTGAGGCATTACAGGCGGCGGAAATAGTCGTTGGCTATAAAACCTATACCCATCTGGTGAAAGCCTTCACCGGCGACAAGCAGGTGATCAAGACCGGAATGTGCAAAGAGATTGAACGCTGCCAGGCGGCGATTGAACTGGCGCAGGCCGGGCATAACGTGGCGCTGATCAGCAGCGGCGATGCGGGGATTTATGGCATGGCGGGGCTGGTGCTGGAGCTGGTCAGCAAGCAGAAGCTGGATCTTGAAGTGCGGCTCATTCCGGGGATGACCGCCAGTATCGCCGCCGCCTCGCTGCTGGGCGCACCGCTAATGCACGATTTCTGCCATATCAGCCTTAGTGACCTGCTTACTCCGTGGCCAGTGATTGAGAAACGTATTATCGCCGCCGGGGAAGCCGATTTCGTTATCTGTTTTTACAATCCGCGCAGCCGAGGCCGCGAAGGGCATCTGGCCCGTGCTTTTGAACTGCTGTCCGCCAGCAAAAGCGTGCAGACCCCCGTGGGCGTGGTGAAGTCGGCCGGGCGCAAAAAGCAGGAAAAATGGCTGACCACGCTCGGTGATATGGATTTTGAGCCGGTAGATATGACCAGCCTGGTGATCGTCGGCAACAAAGCCACCTACGTGCAGGATGGCCTGATGATCACCCCGCGAGGTTACGTGCTGTGAGTTACGGCGAAGTGCTGGTGATGGGCGGCACCAGCGACGCGCGGGCGCTGTGCCAGCAACTGGACGCGGCGCGGGTTAAATATACCCTGTCGGTGGCGACGGCGACCGGGAAACAGCTGGCGGGGGATCTTCAGGGGCAGGTGCGCTGCGGGCGCCTTGATCTGCAGGAGATGGTTGCCTGGCTGAAGGCTAATCGTACCCGCTGGGTGATTGACGCTTCGCATCCCTATGCTGAAGCGGTGAGCCGCAACATTATTCGCGCCTGTGCAGAGGCTGGCGTGCTGTTGAGCCGCTATCAGCGTCCTGAGCAGCTTAGCGGCCTGACGCACCCGCTACTTTATACGGTACGGAACATTGACGAAGCCTGCGAGGTCGCGCGGGGCCTTGGCCAGCGCGTGCTGTTGACCACCGGGAGTAAAGATCTGGCGCGCTGGCGCGCGGGGTTAGCCGGAAAAACGCTGCTGGCCCGCGTATTGCCTGTACCTGATGCCATCGCACAGTGTGCGGAGCTGGGCTTTGGCGTAAACGAGATCTTCGCGCTGTGCGGGCCGTTCAGCGCCGGGTTTAACGCCGCCTTTTATCGCCAGTGCCGGGCTGATGTGGTGATCACCAAAGCCTCCGGCGCGGAGGGCGGCTATCAGGAAAAAGTACAACCCTGTCTGGATGCCGGTATTCCCTGCATCGTGGTTACACGCCCGGCACCGCTGGTGACGGGAGAAGAGTTACTGGAAAGTCAGGCAGCCTTTGCCCGGCGCTTAGCGCGCTGGCTGGCCGCGGCTTAAGGAGTCAGAAATGAAAAAAGCGCTTCTGGTAGTCAGCTTTGGCACCAGCTATCCCGACACCTGTGAGAAAAACATTGTCGCCTGCGAGCGCGAACTGGCGGCCAGCTGTCCCGATCGCGATTTGTTTCGCGCTTTTACTTCCGGGATGATTATTCGCAAGCTCAAACAGCGCGACGGCATTGAGATCGATACGCCGCTGCAGGCTTTGCAGAAGCTGGCCGGGCAGGGCTACCAGGATGTGGCGATTCAGTCGCTACACATCATTAACGGCGATGAATATGAAAAGATCGTCCGTGAAGCGCAGAGTATGCGTCCGTTGTTTGCCCGCCTGACGCTGGGCGCGCCGCTGCTAAGCAGCCACGACGATTATCTCCAGCTGATGCAGGCGCTGCGCCAGCAGATGCCCGTGCTTACGACCAATGAAACAGTGGTGTTTATGGGCCACGGCGCCAGTCATCACGCCTTCTCCGCCTATGCCTGTCTGGATCATATGATGACGTCCCGGCGTTTTCCGGCGCGCGTTGGCGCGGTCGAGAGCTATCCCGAAGTCGATATTCTTATCGACAGCCTGCGCCAGCAGGGGGTGACCGGGGTTCACCTGATGCCGCTGATGCTGGTAGCGGGCGATCACGCCATCAATGATATGGCTTCTGATGAAGAAGATTCCTGGAAAACCTTGTTTAACGCTGCCGGTATTCCGGCGACGCCGTGGCTTAACGGGTTGGGAGAAAACCCGGCGGTGCGCGCGATGTTTGTCGCCCACCTGCGGCAGGCGCTGAATCAGGCAGTAGGGGAGGCGGCATGAACGGCAAACTGTATGCCCTGAGCACCGGGCCGGGCGCCTCCGATCTGATTACCGTCCGCGCGGCGCGGATTCTCGGCAAGCTGGATATTCTCTATGCCCCTGCCGGGCGTAAAGGCGGCGACAGCCTGGCCCTCTCCATCGTGCGCGAATATCTCGGCGAGCAGACTGAAGTGCGTTGCTGCCACTTTCCGATGAGTGCCGACAGCGCGGAAAAAGAGGCCGTATGGAACGCGGTGGCCGCCGCGTTAGTTCAGGAGGTAAAAGCGGGAAAACAGGTGGGGTTTATTACGCTTGGCGATGCCATGTTGTTCAGCACCTGGGTGTTTCTGCTCCAGCGTATCGGCGGCGCGGAATGGCTGGAGATTGTTCCCGGTGTGACCTCTTTCGCCGCCATCGCCGCGCGTGCAAAAACGCCGCTGGCGATGGAGCAACAGTCGCTGGCGGTGATCTCCTGCACCGCGCCGGAAGCGGAAATTGAACAGGCGCTGCGCCAGCACGACAGCCTGGTGCTGATGAAGGTCTACGGTCGTTTTGCGCGCATTAAATCGCTACTGAAAAAACTTGGCCTGCTGGATTCGGCATTGATGATGTCCGAAGCCACGCTGCCGGGCGAGCAGTGCTGGCGTCATCTGGATGAGGTGAGCGACGACCAGCCGCTGCCTTATTTCTCGACCATTATGGTCAATAAACAATGGGAGTATGCAGAATGAAACTTGAACAACAGCTAAAACAGCTGTCTTTCAGTGGGTTAGCTGCGGCGCTATTACTGATAGTGGTTCCCGAGCAAGCCTTCGCCATGCACATTATGGAGGGATTTTTACCGCCGATGTGGGCCCTTGCCTGGTGGGTGCTGTTTTTACCTTGCCTGTGGTACGGGCTGGTGCGCCTGCGGCGTATTGTGCAGGAAGATAATAATCAGAAGGTACTGCTGGCGCTGTGCGGGGCGTTTATTTTTGTTCTCTCGGCGCTGAAAATTCCTTCCGTCACCGGCAGTTGTTCGCACCCGACCGGCGTCGGTCTGGCGGTGATCCTCTTTGGCCCTGGCGTCGTGGCGATCCTCGGCGCGATCGTGCTGCTGTTCCAGGCGCTGCTGCTGGCACATGGCGGGCTGACAACGCTTGGCGCTAACGGTATGTCGATGGCGGTGATCGGGCCGGTGGTCGGCTATATGGTATGGAAAATGGCCTGCCGGGCGGGAATTCGCCGCGATGTCGGCGTCTTTCTCTGCGCGATGCTGGCGGATCTGGTGACCTACTTTGTGACCTCCGTACAGCTTGGCGTCGCCTTCCCGGATCCGTCGACGGGGGCGATCGGCTCGATCGTTAAGTTTATGGGGATCTTCTGTCTGACGCAGATCCCGATCGCCATCGCTGAAGGGCTGTTAACCGTGATGATTTATGACCAGTTGACCAAACGTCGTCTGATTACCGCACAGGGGCATTAAGATGAAAAAGATGCTGATATTGTTAGCTATGGTTGTGGCGCTGGTGATCCTGCCGTTCTTTATCGATCACGGCGGTGAATTTGGCGGTTCGGACGGCGAGGCGGAAAGTCAGATTCAGGTTGTCGCCCCACATTATAAACCATGGTTCCAGCCGCTGTACGAACCGGCGAGCGGGGAAATTGAAAGTCTGCTGTTTACACTACAGGGCTCCCTGGGCGCGGCGGTGATTTTCTATATTCTGGGCTACACCAAAGGCAGACAACGCCGTGATGACCGGGTTTGACCGACTCAGCTACCAGAGTCGCTGGTTTCATGTGGCGCCAGAGCGCAAGTTCCTGTTCTGGCTGCTGCTGATGGTACTGGCCTTTACGCTGCCCCCGCTGGGGCAGGGGATTGAGATGGCGCTGGTCGCCGGGCTGACCTGCTGGCTGCTGCGGGTCTCGCCGCGGCGCTGGTGTCGCTGGATGGCGCTGCCGTTTGGTTTCTTGCTGGTCGGCGTGTTGACCATTCTGTTTAGTTTCAGTCACGATCCGCACACGCTATTGCTTAGCCTCCCGCTGGGAAATTACTGGCTGGGTATCACGTCGGCGGGGCTGACCACCGCCAATGAGACCTTCTGGCGCAGCCTGGCGGCGCTGGCATCAACCTTCTGGCTGGTGCTGAATCTGCCGTTTCCGCAGCTTATTTTGCTGCTCAAGCGCGGCCGGGTACCGCGATTGCTCACCGAGCAGATCCTGCTGACCTGGCGCTTTATTTTTATTTTGTTAGACGAAGCGCTGGCGATTCACCGGGCGCAAACTTTGCGCTTTGGCTACCGTAGCGTGCCGCAAGGCTATCGTTCGCTGGCGATGCTGGTGGGGCTACTGTTTACCCGGGTGATGTTCCGCTACCAACAAATGAGCACCACGCTGGATATCAAACTGTATCAGGGGGATTTTCACCTCTAAGGATAAGTATGCTTGCCACGACCGATCTCTGGTTTAGCTATCAGGATGCGCCGGTGTTGAAGGGCCTGACGCTGGATTTTTCCCGCCATGCGGTGACCGGGCTGGTGGGGGCGAATGGCTGCGGAAAATCCACGCTGTTTATGAACCTGAGCGGCTTGCTGCGCCCGCAAAAAGGAGCGGTATTATGGCAGGGAAAGCCGCTGGATTACAGCAAGCGCGGCCTGCTGGCGCTGCGTCAGCAGGTGGCCACCGTTTTCCAGGACCCGGATCAGCAAATTTTTTATACCGATATCGACAGCGATATCGCCTTTAGCCTGCGTAACTTAGGCGTCGCGGAGGATGACATCGCCCGCCGGGTAGACGATGCGCTGACTCTTGTTGATGCTCAGGGCTTTCGCCAGCAGCCGATTCAGTGCCTGAGCCACGGGCAGAAAAAGCGCGTGGCGATAGCCGGGGCCCTGGTGCTGCAGGCGCGCTATTTACTACTGGATGAGCCAACGGCGGGTCTCGATCCTTCGGGGCGCGCGCAGATGATCGACATCATTAAGCGCATTGTCGATCAGGGTAATCACGTGGTGATCTCCAGCCACGATATCGATCTGATCTATGAGGTCAGCGATACGGTGTATGTTTTGCGTCGCGGTGAAGTGCTGGCGCACGGAGAGCCCGGCGAGGTATTTGCCCGCAGTGAGCTGATGGCGCAGGCCGGGCTGACCCAGCCGTGGCTGGTGAAGCTGCATGCGCAACTGGGGTTGCCGCTGTGTAAAACCGAAGAGGAGTTTTTTAAGCAGATGCGAAACCGCCCGATCAAGGAGGCGTTATGACGCTGGCAATTATGCTACAGGGCACCGCTTCCGACGTGGGTAAAAGCGTGCTGGTGGCGGGGCTGTGCCGTATTTTTTATCAGGACGGGCACCGTACTGCGCCGTTTAAATCGCAGAATATGGCGCTTAATTCAGGCATCACCCCGGATGGCAAAGAGATGGGGCGCGCGCAGATTTTTCAGGCAGAAGCTGCCGGGATCGCGCCGGATGTGCGTATGAACCCGGTGCTGCTGAAGCCGACCAGCGATCGTAAAGCGCAGGTGGTGCTCATGGGCAAGGTGGCGACCGATATGGACGCGGTGAGCTATCACGAATACAAGCCGCGCCTGCGCGAGCAGATCCTTTCAGTTTATAACAGCCTGGCCGCCGAGCATGATGTGCTGGTGCTGGAAGGTGCGGGTAGCCCGGCAGAGATCAATCTGCGCGATCGCGATATCGTCAATATGGGGATGGCCGAAATGGCGCAGTGCCCGGTGATCCTCGTGGCGGATATCGATCGCGGCGGCGTATTCGCCGCTATTTATGGCACTCTCGCGCTGCTGCATGAACATGAGCGTGCGCGGGTCAAAGGGGTGATTATTAATAAATTTCGCGGCGACGCGGCGCTGCTTCATTCGGGTATCGAGCAGATCGAAGCGCTGACCGGTGTCCCGGTGCTCGGCGTAATGCCGTGGCTGGATGTCGATCTCGAAGATGAGGATGGGGTGGCGCTGCAAAAAGGCAAATATCTGCGCACCGGCAGGCGTGATATTGACATTGCCGTGGTCCAGCTACCGCATATCTCCAATTTTACCGACTTCAACGCGCTGGCGGCGCAACCGGACGTACGTGTGCGTTATGTCCGTCATCCGCAGGAACTGGCGGATGCTGATCTGGTTATCCTGCCGGGCAGTAAAAATACGCTTGGCGATCTGGCCTGGCTGCGCGAAAGCGGTATGGCGCATGCGGTGCAGCAGGTTCAGCGTCAGGGAGTTCCGGTTCTGGGGATTTGCGGCGGTTATCAGATGCTTGGCGAAACCATAATTGATGAGATGGAATCGGGGCTTGGCACACAGCCTGGGCTGGGATTGCTCAATACAGTGACCCACTTCGCACACCACAAAACCACTACCCAGGTAACGGCGACCATGGCGCCAGAACTGCCCGAATGGCTGGCGACAACGGCCGGTTTGTCCGTAAGCGGTTACGAAATCCATATGGGCGAGACCGAGCGGCATGACGGCAGCCGGGCGCTGGTGCATCTGCACAAGAATGGGATGACCGTGGCGGACGGCGCGGTCAGCGACGATGGCCTGGCGTTTGGCACCTATCTGCATGGCCTGTTTGACAGCGATGGGTTTACCCGCGCGCTGGTTAACGGCCTGCGCCAGCGGAAAGGGCTGGCCGCGCTGGATAGCGACGTTGAGTATGCGCACTACAAATCCCGGCAGTTCGATCTGCTGGCCGAGGCGATGCGCAAGCATATTGCTATCGAAAAAATTTACGTCATCATGCGCCAGCATCAGGAGCCGGTATGCTGACTTTAGTCACTGGAGGGGCGCGCAGCGGCAAAAGCCGCCACGCCGAAGCGCTGATCGCGCAGTCACCGCAGGTGTTATATATCGCCACGTCGCAGATTTTTGATGACGAAATGGCGGCGAGGATCCAGCATCACCGCGATGGTCGTCCCGCGCACTGGCGCACGGCAGAACGCTGGCAGCAGCTAGATGAGCTGATCACCGCGGATAACGATCCCGAAGAAGCTGTTTTGCTGGAATGCATCACCACGATGGTCACCAACCTGCTGTTCGCGCTGGGCGGCGACGATTCGCCTGACGACTGGGATTACGCCGCAATGGAGCGAGCTATTGACGGCGAAATCGCGGTACTGATTGCTGCCTGTCAGCGCTGCCCGGCCCACGTGGTGCTGGTTACCAACGAAGTGGGGATGGGGATCGTGCCGGAAAACCGTCTGGCCCGGCATTTCCGCGATATCGCCGGGCGCGTCAATCAACGCCTCGCGGCGGCGGCGGATGAGGTCTGGCTGGTTGTGTCGGGCATCGGCGTCAAAATTAAGTAAATCAACCGCTCCGGCATCTCTTTATTATCGGGAAGCTATTTTCCTGCTGGTTCAGCCTTGAGCCAGCCAACATGACGAGAATTTCTATGCACAGCTTAACTGCATTACTGGGTGCGATCCCCGCGCCTGATGAAAACGCGATGGCGAGCGCCCGTCTGCATATCGATGGACTGCTTAAACCGCCCGGAAGCCTTGGCCGCCTTGAAGATCTCGCCGTACAGCTGGCGGGGATGCCCGGCCTTGATGGCATACCGCAGGTGAAAAAGAAGGCGCTGTTGGTGATGTGTGCTGACCACGGCGTCTGGGACGAAGGCGTGGCGATTTCGCCAAAAGCGGTAACCGCTATTCAGGCCGCAAATATGACGCGAGGCAAGACCGGCGTTTGCGTGCTGGCCGCCCAGGCGGGGGCGAAGGTACATGTGATTGATGTCGGGATCGATGCTGAACCGATCCCTGGCGTTATCAACATGCGGGTAGCGCGCGGCTGCGGGAATATCGCCGTTGGCCCGGCAATGCGTCGCGGCCAGGCGGAAGAGCTGCTATTGGCGACGATGCTCTATACGCGCGAGCTGGCGCGGGACGGCGTGACCCTGTTTGGCGTCGGGGAGCTGGGAATGGCGAATACCACTCCGGCGGCGGCAATTGTCAGCGTCCTGACCGGCAGCGATGCGCAAGAGGTGGTGGGAATCGGTGCGAATTTGCCGTTGACCAGAATGAGCAACAAAGTAGCAGTGGTGCGCCGGGCTATCGCTGTCAATCAGCCCGATCCGCATGATGGCCTGGACGTTCTGGCGAAAGTGGGCGGTTTCGATCTTCTGGGGATGGCGGGTGTGATGCTGGGGGCGGCTTCCTGCGGGCTGCCGGTAGTGCTGGATGGCTTTTTGTCCTACGCGGCGGCGCTGGCGGCGTGCCAAATTGCACCGGAACTGAAACCCTATCTTATCCCTTCGCACTATTCGGCGGAGAAGGGAGCGCGTACGGCGCTGATGCACCTGGAGCTGGAACCGTATCTCAATATGGGAATGCGTCTGGGCGAGGGGAGCGGCGCGGCGCTGGCGATGCCGATCGTCGAGGCGGCCTGTGCGATATACCATGAGATGGGAATGCTGGCGGAGAGTAATATTGTATTGCCGCAGGGCTGAGAGGGGCGGGAGCGGCGGAAACCGTTCCCGGAGATATAGTGTGATTTTGCACAGTGCAGAAACAAAAAAACACCCTTAAGGGTGCTTGTAATGCTGGTTGCGGGGGCCGGATTTGAACCGACGACCTTCGGGTTATGAGCCCGACGAGCTACCAGGCTGCTCCACCCCGCGTCACCGTACTGCTTTTTACTTCATCAAATTTTGATTGGTTGCGGGGGCCGGATTTGAACCGACGACCTTCGGGTTATGAGCCCGACGAGCTACCAGGCTGCTCCACCCCGCGTCACCGTACTGCTTTTACTTCATCACATTTTAATTGGTTGCGGGGGCCAGATTTGAACTGACGACCTTCGGGTTATGAGCCCGACGAGCTACCAGGCTGCTCCACCCCGCGTCCGTGGATGCGCACTATACTCTGCTAACGTTTTGATGCAACCTTTTTTCATATAAATCGCCAATTTTGTAAAAAATGGTGCATATAGAATCACTTCCCGTCCGTTTTTTGAACAAAGCGGCCTTTGCCGTGCGTAAGCGCATTTCATTAGCCCTGACGGTTTGTTATCTTCATCACGCACCCGGACTCAGTAGAATAAAGAAGAGATACCATGAAAGGACGTTGGGCAAGATACGTAGTAACAGGCGCGATGCTGGCAATGCTTGCCGCCTGTTCCTCAAAACCGACCGATCGCGGTCAGCAGTATAATGAAGGTAAATTCACCCAGCCGTTTTCATTAGTTAATCAACCTGATGCGGTAGGTTCGCCGATTAATGCCGGCGATTTTTCCGAGCAGGTGAGACAGATTCGTAGCGCTTCTCCGCGCCTGTATACCAGTCAAAGCAACGTTTATCATGCGATTGAGGAGTGGCTGCGTTCCGGCGGTGACACCCGTACGCTGCGCCAGTTTGGTATTGACGCCTGGCAGATGCAGGGGGCGGATAACTACGGCAACGTCCAGTTTACCGGTTACTACACGCCGGTGGTGCAGGCGCGTCACACGCGCCAGGGCGAGTTCCAGTACCCTATTTATCGTATGCCGCCTAAACGCGGTAAGCTGCCGTCCCGCGCCAGTATCTATGCCGGTGCGCTGAGCGACAAATATGTTATCGCCTGGAGTAATTCGCTGATGGACAACTTTATTATGGATGTCCAGGGTAGCGGCTATATTGATTTTGGCGATGGTTCGCCGCTGAACTTCTTTAGCTATGCCGGGAAAAACGGTTGGCCATATTACAGCATCGGAAAAGTGCTTATCGATCGTGGTGAAGTGAAGCGTGAAGATATGTCGATGCAGGCGATCCGCGAATGGGGCGAAAGGCACAGCGAGGCGGAGGTTCGTGAACTGCTGGAGCAGAACCCGTCCTTCGTCTTCTTTAAGCCGCAATCTTTTGCGCCGGTGAAAGGTGCCAGCGCGGTACCGCTGATTGGTCGCGCGTCGGTGGCATCCGATCGCTCTATTATTCCTGCCGGTACGACCCTGCTGGCGGAAGTTCCGTTGCTGGATAATAACGGCAAGTTTAACGGGCAGTACGAACTGCGTTTAATGGTTGCCCTGGATGTCGGTGGCGCGATTAAGGGTCAGCACTTTGATATTTACCAGGGAATTGGCCCGGATGCAGGGCATCGTGCCGGTTGGTATAATCACTATGGTCGCGTGTGGGTGCTGAAAAACGCGCCGGGCGCAGGCAACGTATTTAGCGGTTAAGGCGCGGATGTCTGATTGTTTGTCTCCCGGACTGGCGTAACGTGGCGTCTCCGGGAGTGTCCGACAGTCGCGGAGGCACGACGGGGCATGCGCTGGCAGGCCCATTATATTCTGAGGTTTTATGTCTGTTGTAATCAGCGATGGCTGGCGCCAGCGTTTTGGCGGTACGGCGCGTTTATACGGTGAAAAGGCGCTGCAATGTTTTGCCGACGCGCATGTCTGCGTGGTGGGGATCGGCGGCGTCGGTTCCTGGGCGGCGGAAGCGCTGGCGAGAACCGGAATTGGCGCGATTACGCTTATTGATATGGATGATGTCTGCGTCACCAATACCAACCGCCAGATCCACGCCCTGGGTGGCAATGTCGGTCTGGCGAAGGCGGAGGTGATGGCTGAACGCATTCGCCTGATCAACCCGGAGTGTCGGGTCACGGTGGTGGATGATTTTGTCACGGCGGAAAACGTCGCTGAGTATCTCGGCGGCGACTTCAGCTATGTGATCGATGCCATCGACAGCGTGCGCCCGAAAGCGGCCTTAATCGCCTGGTGCCGTCGTAATAAAGTCCCGCTGGTGACGACCGGCGGCGCGGGCGGGCAAATCGATCCGACGCAAATTCAGGTCGCGGATCTGGCGAAAACCATTCAGGATCCGCTGGCGGCAAAGCTGCGCGAGCGGCTGAAGAGCCAGTTTGGGGTGGTGAAGAACAGTAAAGGTAAACTCGGCGTGGATTGCGTCTTTTCTACCGAAGCGCTGGTTTATCCGCAGGCGGACGGCAGCGTTTGTGCGATGAAAAGCACCGCTGAAGGCCCGAAACGGATGGATTGCGCGTCTGGATTTGGCGCGGCGACGATGGTGACCGCCACCTTTGGGTTTGTCGCGGTCTCCCATGCGTTGAAAAAAATGCTGGCGAAAGCGGCCCGTCAGGCCACAGTTTCGGCAAGGTAACGTCCCCGGAGACGGCGCTGTAAGCAATCGCCGACTGGGCCTGGATTAAACCTCGCGGGCGGCGGCGAGCACCGCTTCGTTCAGCGCGCTCAGCCCCTGGCTGCGTGAGGCGCTTAGCTGGCCGCGCAGCCCCAGCTCATCAAATAGCGCCAGCGGGTCCCGCGCCAGCAGTTCATCGGCGCTTTTCCCCTCGATAGCGGTCAGTAATACCGCCAGCATGCCGCGCACAATGCGGCCTTCGCTATCGCCGAAGAAATGGAGTTCACCATTTTCATCAACGCGATAGCCCAGCCAGACGCGGTTTTCGCAACCGGCGATCTCTTTAGCCTGCGCTTTCAGATGCGCCGGGAGAGCAGGGAGCCGCTTACCCAATAAAATCAGCTGGCGATATTTATCTTCCCACTGGGTGAGAGGGGTAAACGTCTGGCGTAAAGTCTCTTCGGTAATTTCACGGCCAAAAGGGTGAGGAGTCGTCATTAATCCACCAGTATTTGCAGAGCGTGGTCCACAGCGCGCACCAGCGCATAAACATCGTCTTGCGTATTATAAGGCGCGAACGAGGCGCGCAGGGTGCCGCTGACGCCAAGCGCCGCCAGCAGCGGCTGGGCGCAGTGCTGTCCGGCGCGTAGCGCGATGCCGGATTCCGCCAGCAGCGTCACCATATCGCTATGGTGGACGTCGTCGAAATCAAACGCCAGCAGGCTTGAGTCCTGGCAGCGGAAAGATCGAAAGCCCGGGCGTTTCGCCAGTTCCTCTTCCGCCAGCGTCGCCAGCCCGCGGCTCCAGTTTTCCGCCTGTGCGATGTCCGTTTCCTCCAGCCACTCCAGCGCCGCGCTCAGGCCAATCACCCCGGCGATATTGGGGGTTCCGGCTTCGAAGCGCCAGGGCGCAGACTGGGTTTTGAAACCATCAAAGGTGACTTCGGTAATCATTTTCCCGCCGCCGAGCCACGGCGACATTTTTGCCAGCAGTTTGCTTTTGCCATACAGCGCGCCAATGCCGGTCGGCCCATAGAGTTTATGGCCGGAGAAGGCATAAAAGTCGATATCCAGCGCCTGCACGTCCGCCGGAAAATGCACCGCGCCCTGGGCGCCGTCAACCATCACCACCATCCCGGCATCGTGAGCCAGACGAATCGCCCGAGCCAGATCCGGGCAGCCGCCGGTGACGTTGGACATCTGACCAATCGCCAGTACCCGACTGTGCGGGGTGATAAGCGAACCCAGACTGGCGATATCCGGCAGACGATTGGCCCCCAGCGGCAGTTTCACCACCCGTGCCCCGGTTTGCTCCGCGACCATCAGCCACGGAACCAGATTGGCGTGATGTTCCGCTTCACTGACGATAATTTCATCCCCCGGTTGCAGGCGCGGGCGCACATAGCTTTGTGCCACCATATTAATGGCTTCCGTCGTGCCGCGCGTCCAGACGATATCGTTGCCGGAGGGGGCGTTGAGCAACGCCGCCACACGCTCGCGGGCGTTTTCATAGCGTTCAGTCAGTTGCCTGGCTGCGGCGAACTGGCTGCGGTGGACGTTACCGGCGCTAAGGCGATAGAACTGGTCGCTGGCCTCAATGACCGCCAGCGGTTTGAGCGCCGTCGCCGCGCTATCAAGATAGACGCCAGCATCGGCCAGGGCCGGAAACTGGGCGCGAAATTGGACGGGATTGAATGCGTTCATGAAATTCCTCGTATCGATAGCCGGATCGTCGCGCAATTTTCTTGTCAGAGCAAGGCTGCTAGCGGTATGTCAGGGTGAGGAGGATAATTTTGCGGCAAAAAAAAGCACCGCATATTGCGGTGCTACATTAAATCACTATGGACAGACAGGGTAAATGTACAGGAAGTGAAAAAGGTAGCTTTGCTACCATGGCCCGAAATCAAGGACCAATTGCAAACACAACAACACAACATCACAACCGTAAGCCAAAAGCTTGTTGGAACACGCATTCCAAAAAAAGCTTTTCGTTCCGGCTCAGGAAGTGTCGCCACTATAGGTATTTGCTGGTATAAGCTCAACGGACAAATTATAATAGCTCAGATAAAAAAAACTAATAGGTTAAATGCTGTTTCCTGTTTGTTAAATCACGTTAACATCTGCGCCAGAATAACTATGTCAAAGCGTTTGCCACCACTGAATGCATTACGTGTTTTTGATGCCGCCGCACGTCATCTTAGCTTCACTCGCGCTGCTGATGAACTGTTCGTGACCCAGGCTGCAGTCAGTCATCAAATCAAGTCTCTTGAGGATTTTCTCGGCCTTAAGCTGTTTCGTCGACGCAACCGTTCTCTGCTTTTGACAGAAGAGGGACAAAGTTATTTTCTGGATATTAAAGAAATTTTTTCTCAGCTCACCGAGGCGACCCGTAAGCTGCAGGCAAGAAGCGCAAAAGGGGCGTTAACCGTCAGTATGCTCCCCAGTTTTGCCATTCAGTGGCTGGTGCCGAGGCTGGCCAGCTTTAACTCAGCTTATCCGGGAATTGACGTCAGAATTCAGGCTGTGGATCGTCAGGAGGAGAAGCTGGCCGATGATGTGGATGTGGCGATCTTCTATGGTCGCGGCAACTGGCCGGGGCTGCGTGTGGAAAAATTGTACGCCGAATATTTGCTCCCGGTCTGCTCGCCGTTATTACTTACCGGCGATAACGCGTTGAAAACGCCTGCCGATCTGGCGCAACATACGCTGTTACATGATGCCTCCCGCCGCGACTGGCAAACTTATACCCGTCAGTTGGGTCTAAACCATATTAATGTTCAGCAGGGGCCGATTTTTAGCCACAGCGCAATGGTGCTGCAGGCGGCAATCCACGGGCAGGGGGTCGCTCTGGCTAATAACGTGATGGCGCAGTCCGAGATTGAGGCAGGCCGTTTGGTCTGCCCATTTAATGATGTTCTGGTCAGTAAAAATGCGTTTTATCTCGTTTGTCATGACAGTCAGGCTGAATTGGGTAAAATCGCCGCCTTTCGACAGTGGATACTGGCAAAAGCAGCGAGTGAACAAGAAAAGTTTCGCTTCCGTTATGAACAATAAATCATTGTAGGATACTCACATGACCAGCCGTTTTATGCTGATATTCACCGCGATAAGCGGTTTTATCTTTGTGGCTCTGGGCGCTTTTGGTGCGCATGTATTAAGTAAAACGTTGGGCGTTGCGGAGATGGGCTGGTTACACACCGGTCTGCAGTATCAGGCCGTCCACACGCTGGCGATTTTTGGCCTGGCGGTGGCGATGCAGCGTCGAATCAGCATCTGGTTTTACTGGAGCAGCGTCTTTATGGCGCTCGGTATCGTTCTTTTTAGCGGCAGTCTGTATTGTCTGGCGCTATCCCATTTACGCCTGTGGGCGTTCGTTACGCCGGTCGGCGGCGTCTGCTTTCTGGCCGGTTGGGTATTAATGTTAATTGGTGCAATTCGTCTGAAACGTAAGGGCGTTGTTCATGAATAAAGTTGTTCTCTATTGTCGCCCTGGGTTTGAGAAAGAGTGCGCAGCGGAAATTACCGATAAAGCCTCCCGTCTTGAGATCTTTGGTTTTGCCCGAGTTAAAGAGGACTCCGGCTACGTGATTTTTGAGTGTTATCAGGCGGAAGACGGCGAAAAGCTGGTGCGCGAACTGCCGTTCAGCTCGCTGGTGTTTGCTCGCCAGATGTTTGTGGCCGGTGAACTGCTGCGCGACCTGCCGCCGGAGGATCGCATTACGCCGATTGTCGGGATGCTACAGGGCGTTGTGGAAAAAGGCGGCGAGCTGCGTGTTGAAGTGGCCGATACCAACGAAAGCAAAGAACTGATGAAGTTTTGCCGTAAATTTACGGTACCGTTGCGTGCGGCACTGCGCGACGCGGGCGTACTGACCAATTATGAAACGCCGAAGCGCCCGGTGGTGCATGTGTTCTTTATCGCTCCCGGCTGTTGCTACGCGGGTTACTCCTTATCTCATAACAACTCGCCGTTCTATATGGGCATTCCACGCCTTAAGTTCCCGGCCGATGCGCCAAGTCGCTCAACCCTGAAGCTGGAAGAGGCGTTTCACGTTTTTATTCCGGCGGATGAGTGGGATGAGCGTCTGGCGAACGGCATGTACGCCGTGGATTTAGGCGCCTGCCCCGGCGGCTGGACTTATCAACTGGTGCAACGCAATATGTGGGTTTCTTCGGTGGATAACGGCCCGATGGCGCAAAGCCTGATGGATACCGGGCAGGTGACCTGGCTACGTGAAGATGGCTTCAGGTATCGCCCGAATCGTAACAACATTTCGTGGATGGTCTGCGATATGGTGGAGAAACCCGCGAAAGTGGCGGCATTGATGGCGCAGTGGCTGGTGAACGGCTGGTGTCGTGAAACGATCTTTAACCTTAAGCTGCCGATGAAAAAACGTTATGAAGAGTTGTCGCGCAATCTGGCTTATATTCAGGAGCAGCTGGA
Source organism: Klebsiella indica (assembly GCF_005860775.1). GTDB lineage: Bacteria > Pseudomonadota > Gammaproteobacteria > Enterobacterales > Enterobacteriaceae > Klebsiella > Klebsiella indica. The sequence goes on along the minus strand of NZ_VCHQ01000008.1, from coordinate 54,167 downwards.
CGAGCACGGTATCAACGCGCAAATTCAGGCGCGTCAGTTGTATCACGATCGTGAAGAGGTGACGGTTCACGTACGCCGCCTGTGGGCGGCTGTTGGCGGTCGTCGCGACGAGCGATAGGGCGATTGCAGGCTGGATAACGCGTCACGACGCATCCAGCCTGCAATAAGTCGCCATCAGCCGTTATGACTGTGATACGTCCGAAACGATATACGTCACGTCATCGAGGTGTCCGATTCGCGCCTCTCCTGAACGGTTAAATTTGCTCTTATCAATCAGCAACAATGATTGCGAAGCGCGCTTCAACAGCAGCGATTTGAAGTCGGCGTTCACCGCATTTGAGTCCCATAGCGCCCCGTCGCTGTCGATACCTTCGCAAGAAAAAATGAACAGGTCGATCTCCAGCGATTTGAGTTGCGAGATAAGCGATGCGCTGACGTAACAGCCATATTTACGTTGTAGCGTACCGCCGGAGCAGGTCAGTTGAATGTGTTCGCGCTTGCTCAATTCCTGACAAATCGGTTGGCTGTTGGTAAAAACATGCAGATCGATATCAGGCAACTGGCGGGCCAGGTACCAGCAGGTTGAACTGGCATCAAGGGCGATCACCATCCCGGCGTCTATCCAGGCAAGGGATTCACGAGCGATATCGGCTTTGTGGGCATAGTGGCTTTTTAGACGGATGTGAAAAGGGTCGCCGCTGTCCTGGTTTTGCCGGTGAATCACTTTTGCCCGCCCGTGGTTACGCAGCACTTTCCCCTGGGACTGGAGTTCGCTGAGGTCACGGCGAATGGTTTCTTTGCTGACATCAAGCTGCAGCGATAAGGCTTCGGTGGTCAGACTGTTATGCTTAAGGAGCAGGTCTACTATCGCTTGCTGGCGTGCCGCTTTCATTTTTCTCACCCTGGTGTTCGATGAGCGCCCGCATCAGACGGGCGCTGCGGAATGAGATTACGGCGTTACCCCTTTTTTTAAAAGAATATTTCCGTACTTCGCGCACTCTCCTGTGATAACGATCGCAAAGGCTTTTTGCGCGCGTTCGTAGAAAGCAAAGCGGTCAATACGGACGATCGCCGGACAGGGGCCGGAGCCTGAAAGCGCTTCACGGTAACGGTGCTCGACCTGTGGGTCGAGCGTATCACCTTCCACGGGGGCCATCATCACCAGCGGTGGGGCATAGCTATCTAACTCAAACAGCGGAATAATTGCCTGTAGCAGGTCGCTGACCAGCAGGCCATCGGCTCGAATCACCTGCGGCCCCATGCTGTGCGCCGGGAAGTGGGCATCGGAAAAAATAATCTCATCCCCGTGCCCCATTTCAGCCAGCACTTTCAGTAACTCAGGGGATATTAATGGCGAAATAGTCTTTAGCATCTCACACTCCCTCAATAAATTCGGGTTCAGTTTGTGGCCAGAAATAGCGGTATTGATAGTTCACCTGGGCTCTGGCCTGTTCCGGGCTGGTAAATTCACCGACGCCATACCAGCCGAACATGGCGGCGCCAGCGACGGTAGTTTCAGCGTCATCCAGTACTTTTACCGGAATATCAAGCATATTGGCTTTGATCTGATTCCACAGCGCGTTGCGGCTGCCGCCGCCAACCAGCAGCAGTTCTGCGGCTTTAAAGTGGCCAATTTTTTGTAGCGTTTGCAGATTTCGCGCCAGTTGTTCGGTTAATCCTTCCAGCGCGGCGCGATAGAAATGACCACGAGTGGTATTAAGCGTTACACCCTGCCAGCCGGCATTTTGGCTGGCGAGCAGGTCGCAGTGCATCGTCACCCCTTCCGCGCCAGCGGGAATGAGGCGCGCTTCTTCTATCAGCGTCTGCCACGGCGTTTCTGGCGTCCAGAGCAGTTTGCGTACCCATTCAAGCACGCCGGATGCCAGCCATTGCATACCCGGATTATACAACCCTGACTGGCTATCCAGTTCACAGGTTGAACCGGCATAATGGCTGAGCAGCGGCGTGTTCACTTGAGCGCTGCGTACCATCAGGATTTCCCACGTACCGGACGAGAGTACCGGTTCATCCTGTTCTGCGCCGGCGCCAAAGAGGGCAAACTGCGTGTCATGCCCGGCGGAGATCACCGGAATACCCGCCTCAAGCCCAAGCAGGTTTGCAGCGTTGTTCTGCAGCGTGCCAATCTGTTCGCCCGCTTCAACTAACCGTGGAAACAGACGGCGGGGTAACCCTGTGGCCTGTAAAATCTCCGGGCTGAAATCCCGCTGCTGGATATCCAGCATCTGGCTGGTGCCCGCCATAGTGATATCCGTGGTGAACTCGCCGGTTAAGCGGTGGTTGAGCAGCGAGGAAATAAACAACCAGGCGTGCGCCTGTGTGAGCAACTGCGGGTGGTTCTCTTTCAGCCACACCAGTTTATATAGCGTATTAAAGGCAAATGCGCCGACGCCGGAGATTGCCTGCAACTGCTGCGGCGACATAAAACGGCTGATGCTCTCCATTACCGCTGCGGTACGCGGGCATTTCCAACTGATGACCGGATAGAGTAACTGACCCTGTTCATCGACCAGCGCGCCGTCTACGCCGAAGGTGGTCACGGTGATGCCGCGAACCCGACAGGATGACAATTCTCCGCGGATCTGCTGACAGCACTCAGCGAAGCGTTGCAGGATGGCTTCCAGAGACCATTGATGCCAGGCACTGTTTTCTACCGCCATATCGCTGGCATTAGCCGTTGCGGCGCGGGCGACAATGTTTCCCTGTCGGTCAACGGCAATCGCGCGTACGTTAGTGGCGCCGCAGTCGAGAACCAGAATGACGTCTTGTTTCATAGTAGCTCCGAAACGTTGCCGGATGGCGCTTTGCTGATCCGGCCTGCAAAATGCGAAATTGTAGGCCCGGTAAGCTTACGCCACCGGGCAAAGAAGTGACGCATTAACGTTTGTACAGCGGCCCGTAGTTCTGGCAGGCGCGATAATCCTGGCCTTCATTGTCCATACCGTGCGCAGCCCAGGCGGAAGGACGGTAGATTTTCGCCTCGTCCACGTTGTGCATACAGACCGGAATACGCAGCATGGCGGCGAGCGTGATGAAGTCAGCGCCGACGTGGCCGATGGTCAGTACGCCGTGGTTCGCGCCCCAGTTCGCCATCACCGAGTAGACGTCGGTGAACGGGCCTTTACCGGTAAGACGCGGCGCAAACCAGGTGGTCGGCCAGGTCGAGTTGGTGCGGGCGTCGAGCTGATCGTGCATCTCCTTCGGCAGTTCCACGCTCCAGCCTTCAGCGATTTGCAGTACCGGCCCCAGACCCTTGATGATGTTCACGCGGGTCATGGTGAACGGCACGCCGCCTTCGGTCAGGAAGCGAGAGGAGTAGCCGCCGCCACGGAAGTATTCGTGGATCGCCGGGCACCATTCGGTAGCGGCCAGGCAGGCGTCCGCTTCCTGTTGGCTGATTTCCCAGTGCGGCTTCATGGTCGGTTTGCCTTCGCTATCGCGCTGCTTGCAGGCGCCGTCCAGCGCCGCAGAGCCGGAGTTGATCAGGTGAATGATACCGTGCTCCGCAAGGCCGGTGAGCGGCTGGCCTGTGACGCGCTCTACCGCTTCCGGCGACCAGTAGGTCCGCACGTCGGCAAAGATCTGCGCGGTGCCGGTGAGCTGGTGGCCCAGCAGCATCGCGACGCCGTTGAGGCTGTCGTTTTCGGTCGCGACGACAAACGGTTCGCGCACGCCGTTCCAGTCAAAGGAGCTGTTCAGCAGCGCTTCGGCGGTGTCGCCGTTCGGGTATTGATCGGTCCAGTGGCGCTGGCCCTGGAAGCCTGCCGCAATGGCGTTATATCCCAGCGACTCTTCCACCAGCCCTTTTTCCGCCAGCTTGTTGTTGCCCTGCATCATGTCGCGAATGCACATCGCCATCAGCAGGCCCTCTTTCAGCACCGCGCGGCTCTGTTCTTCATTGCGTTTGTACTGCTGCGCGTTCTGATCCTCGCCATAGCGGAAGTTTTTATCCGCCCACGCCAGCGCCATCTCCAGCTCGGCTTCGTCATAGATTTTCTGGTCGATGCGACGGCGCAGCTCGGTCATGTCCACCGCCTGCACTTTCATCCCCAGCCAGGACTCAAAGAAGTTATGATCGACGATGGAGCCGGCAATCCCCATTGAGACGCCGCCCACAGAGAGGTAGCTTTTGCCTTTCATGCTGGCAACCGCCAGACCTGCGCGCGCAAAGCGCAACAGTTTTTCTTCAACGTCGGCAGGGATCGAGGTGTCGTCGGCATCCTGTACGTTATGGCCATAAATAGAGAATGCCGGAATGCCTTTCTGGCTGTGCGCGGCCAGCGCTGCTGCAAGGTACACCGCGCCAGGACGTTCGGTGCCGTTAAATCCCCAGATGGCTTTCGGGCGCATTGGGTCCATATCGATGGTTTCGCTGCCGTAGCACCAGCAGGGGGTGACGGTAATGGTGACGCCAACATTCTGGCTGCTGAATTTCTCTTCACAGGCGGCAGATTCCGCCATTCCGGCAATGCAGGTATCCGCAATCACGCACTCAATCTGTGCGCCGCAGGCATGGCGCAGTTTCTCTGTGATCAGCGCGGCGGTGGCTTTCGCCATATTCATGGTTTGTTCTTCCAGCGACTCGCGTACCCCCATGCGACGTCCATCAATAACCGGGCGAATGCCAATTTTCGGTAAGCTGATTTTTTTCATTACAGGTTCCTTACGTTATTCGGAAAAATGTTCAGTTAGTTGCCGCTTGTGAACGGAAACGGGCAAAGATGAAGATGACGGCAAAGCAGAGCGCCGGGACCAGCTCAGCCGTTGGGATGTTGCCTGCGGCATCGCTGACAAAACCCATGACCGGCGTGACGATACCGCCGCCAATAATTGTCATGACGATGAAAGAGGAGCCGTATTTGGTGTCCGGCCCCAGATTTTTGATACCCAGCGAGAAAATGGTGGGATACTGAACTGACATAAATGCACTACACAGGGTCAGGGCCAGCAGACCTACATGACCACCGGAAAACGCCGAAATCAGACACAGGATCATGGCGAACAGGGCATAGGCTGCCAGCACTTTATGCGGCGCAAAGCGGCTGATAAGCCAGGTGCCGGAGAAGCGGCCGATAAAGAAGCACACCATCGTGCCGGTCAGGTAGTTGGCGGCGAAACCAGGCGTCATGCCGGGGATCTCTTCGATAGCGTAACGGATCAGGTAGCTCCAGCAGGCGGTTTGCGCGCCGACGTAGCAGAACTGCGCCAGCACCGCCCAGCGCCAGTGGCGAATGCGTACCAGCCGGGAAAGTGAAGCGATGAATGAACTCTGGTTGCCATCGCTATGATCGTCACTCTGTAGCGCCGGGAATTTGGTCAGCATAATCAACAGCGCAATCAGTAAGACGATCGCGACGATGATCATATAAGGGGTTTGTACAGATAGCACCAGACTGTGTTTATAGGCGCTAAGCTGCTCCGGCGTCATTTTATCGAGCACATCCTGTGATTTGTGTGGCACATTAGACAAAATAAGGCTTTGCCCAAAGACCACGGCAATAATGGCACCAAAAGAGTTAAAAGTTTGTGCCAGATTAAGACGGAAGTGCCCACCACTTTCTGGACCTAATACGGTAACAAAAGGGTTGGCAGCAGTTTCCAGACAACCTAAACCTGCAGCAATAATAAACAGGCCAATCAGGAATAAGGTGTAATTCATTATCTCTGCGGCCGGCCAGAATAATGCGGCGCCGAGAGCGTAGAGAAATAGTCCGGTGATTATCCCCGCTTTATAACTCAACTTTTTCATCAGAATACCCGCAGGGATGGGAATAACAAAATAGCCGAAATAAAAAGCAGACTGAATCAAACCTGCCTGGAAATTAGTTAACGTAAAGGCTTGCTGAAATTGTGGTAATAAAATGTCGTTAAGATTGTTGGCTACTGCCCAAAGAAAAAATAGCGAGCACAGCAGGGCGAAAGGAATAATGTAGCGTTTGCTCTGCCCTGTCTCCACCGCACGAAAACTCTGCGTTTGTATTGTTGTGTTTCCCATAGCATCCTCATTGGTTCAGAAGCGTGTTCAGCAGCATTTGTGAGTGATCGGTTATACCCGTCAAACCGCAAAAATCAGGTGAGTTCCGGGACGAGGTAAACAGTAAAAAAACGTCACGGGATGAACTCATGAATTCATTTTCAAATAAAAAATGGCTTTTAATATGATGACGGTCACATTTAGCACGCATTGAGTGATTTTATGTGATTATTGTCACTTTAATAATCGGGAAAATATGACCGTTTGAGTAAGTTAATTCTAAAATCCACAAAAGAGATGACCGATTTAATTTATAATGTGGAAAACGGTCAGTTGTTACATTTTTTCCGGGAATGCCCGTTTTTTTATGTATTAGTAAGAACGGGCATTTTTCGAAAATAGAAAATACACAACTTCTTTCTTTTTTGGCGGAAATAAGTGAGGAGTATCACAGAACAGGTTTATGTAAATTCCTTTCTGATTATTCGCGACGATGATGGTGAACAACTATTTGAGTTATTCAACAGCGTCGGTGAAACATCCGGCGAGTTGTCTGTTGTCGCATTGAGCATCATAAAGAGAGGTAAAGAATGGAACGAAATAGACTGGCCCGGCAGATTATTGATACCTGCCTGGAAATGACCCGACTGGGATTGAACCAGGGGACAGCAGGTAATGTGAGCGTGCGTTATCAGGGCGGGATGCTGATAACGCCAACGGGTATTCCTTATGAAAAGTTAACAGAAGCACACATTGTCTATATTAACGCCGAGGGTCAGCATGAACAGGGCAAACTGCCCTCCAGTGAGTGGCGTTTCCATATGGCGGCCTATCAGACGCGCCCTGATGCTAATGCTGTCGTCCACAACCATGCGGTTCACTGCACCGCGGTTTCAATCCTCAACCGTCCGATTCCGGCTATTCATTATATGATTGCTGCGGCGGGCGGTAATTCTATTCCCTGCGCGCCGTACGCGACTTTTGGTACCCGCGAGCTGTCCGAATATGCGTCTGAGGCGCTCAAAAATCGCAAAGCGACGCTGTTGCAACATCATGGCCTGATCGCCTGTGAAGAGAATCTGGAAAAAGCGCTGTGGCTGGCGCATGAAGTGGAAGTGCTGGCGCAGCTGTATCTTAGCACGTTGGCTATTGTCGACCCGGTTCCGGTTCTGGATGATGAGGCGATCGCTATCGTACTGGAGAAATTCAAAACTTATGGATTACGTATCGAAGAGTGATCCTGTAAAACGAAAAGGAGACCGGTGATGGCAAACAGAATGATCCTCAACGAAACGGCATGGTTTGGCCGGGGGGCGGTGGCGGCGTTAACCGATGAGGTTCAACGCCGGGGCTATCGCAAGGCGCTAATTGTCAGTGACAAAACGCTGGTGCAGTGCGGTGTGGTCAGAAACGTCACGGAGAAGATGGATGCCGCAGGGCTGGCATGGGCGATCTACGATGGCGTGATCCCGAATCCAACCATCGGCGTGGTGAAAGAGGGACTGAACGCATTTCAACAAAGCGGGGCGGATTACCTGATTGCCATTGGCGGCGGCTCCCCGCAGGATACCTGTAAGGCGATCGGCATTATCAGCAATAACCCGGAGTTTGCTGACGTACGCAGTCTGGAAGGGCTGTCGCCGACCCGTTATCCGAGCGTGCCGGTGATGGCTATTCCGACCACCGCGGGAACGGCGGCGGAAGTGACCATTAACTATGTGATCACCGATGAAGAAAAGCGGCGTAAATTTGTGTGTGTCGATCCGCATGATATCCCGCAGGTCGCGTTTATTGATGCCGACATGATGGACGGCATGCCGCCCGCGCTGAAAGCGGCAACCGGCGTGGATGCGCTGACTCATGCGATAGAGGGCTATATCACCCGCGCCGCATGGGCGTTGACGGATGCGCTGCATATTAAAGCCATTGCGATTATTGCCGGGGCGCTGCGCGGTTCCGTTGCGGGCGAGCGGGATGCCGGGGAAGCGATGGCGCTGGGGCAGTACGTTGCCGGGATGGGCTTTTCCAACGTTGGTCTGGGGCTGGTGCACGGAATGGCGCACCCGTTGGGCGCGTTTTACAACACGCCACATGGCGTGGCGAACGCAATTTTGCTGCCGCATGTGATGCGCTACAACGCAGGTTATACCGGCGAGAAGTTCCGCGATATTGCCCGCGCGATGGGCGCTAAAGTGGAGTCTATGAGCCTGGCGGAGGCGCGTAATGCCGCAGTCGACGCGGTGTTTGCGCTTAATCACGACGTGGGCATTCCTTTGCATCTGCGCGATGTTGGTGTACGTAAAGAAGATATTCCGGCGCTGGCGCAGGCCGCATTTGATGATGTGTGTACCGGCGGTAATCCGCGTGAAGCGAGTATTGCTGACATCGTCGAGCTGTATCATAGCGCCTGGTAATTTTCCGGACGGCGACGTGAACGTTTTATCCGGCTGACAGGATTGCACGAAATGCAGGCCGGATAAGCGCCGCGCCATCCGGCAATAAAACTACCGTATCAGCCGTAGCTGTTGCAGGTTCCCGTCAATATGGAGATCCGTTTGCAGGCGCGCGATATCGCGGCACAAAAATGCCATCTCTTTATGCGCTTCAAGTTTCTTGCACCACTTTTCCACCACCTCGTCGAGGTGCGCATAAATCCCTTCCAGCGTCTGAAACTGAACCAACAATTGAGTCGCGCTTTTGGGGCCGATGCCCGCCACGCCGGGGACTTTTGAACTGCTGATCCCCGCCAGACCCCAGTAGTCCGGCAACTGTTGCGGCATGACGCCGAACTCTTTCTCAATGAATGGCGCATCCAGCCAGCGTTTCTGGAAATAATCGCGAATACGCAGCGTCGGGGAGAGCAACTGGCAGTAGCCTTTATCTGTCGACACGATAGTGGCCTGGTGCCCGGCCTGTGTGACCTTGACCGCCAGCGTGGCGGCTAAATCATCCGCTTCATTGCCGCTGGAAACCCAGCATTGCACGCCGCGCTGTTCGAAGGCGGCGCGTATTGCGGGCATTTCATTGTGCAACTCGTCAGGCATAGGAGGACGACCGGCTTTGTAGTCCGGGAGACGTTGATGACGCCAGCCGCTGTTGCGCGCTTCATCGTCAAATACGGCGACGGCGTGTGTCGGCTGACTGTGGACAATCAACTGCTCAAGCGCATGCTGGCAGGTCTCCGCGCAGGGCGAGCCTTGAACCGCATGAATACGGCGAATTAAATTCAGTGCATCGACGATAAGCAGATGGACGGCCACGGTGTTCTCCCTGACAAATTTGGGGACAGGGTAACATCCAGGGCGACAGGAGGCGAGTGTTGCGAAATAGCGCGATCCGTAGGCCTGATAAGCGAAGCGCCATCAGGCAATAAATGCCGGATGGCGGCGAGCGTCTTATCCGGCCTACAGATCCTGAAACGTGGTAGGAGTTAATCGCAGGCGACGATCTTCATCGCCAGTCCACCGCGTGAGGTTTCGCGGTATTTGGCGTTCATATCTTTGCCCGTTTCGTACATGGTTTCGATCACTTTATCAAGGCACACGCGTGGCTCGCTGGTGCGACGCAGAGCCATACGTGCGGCGTTGACGGCTTTGACCGCGGCGATGGCGTTACGCTCAATACATGGCACCTGTACCTGACCGGCAACCGGATCACAGGTCAGACCGAGGTTGTGTTCCATGCCGATTTCCGCCGCGATGCACACCTGACCTGGACTGCCGCCCAGCAGCTCGGCCAGGCCAGCCGCCGCCATTGAGCAGGCGACGCCCACTTCACCCTGGCAGCCCACTTCGGCGCCGGAGATGGAGGCGTTCATTTTATACAGCGAACCGATGGCGCTGGCGACCAGCATATAGCGGGCCAGCGAGTTGGCATTCACCTTGCGGATGAATTTGTCGTAGTAGGCCAGCACCGCCGGCACAATACCGCAGGCGCCATTAGTTGGCGCGGTTACCACACGGCCACCGGCGGCGTTCTCTTCGTTCACCGCCAGGGCGAACATATTGATCCAGTCCACCACGGCCATTGGGTCGCTATTGGTATTGTCCTGACTCACCAGCATTCGGCGCAGCGCGGCGGCGCGACGCGGTACGCGCAGCTTGCCCGGCAGGACGCCTTCGGTGGTGATACCACGTTCAATCCCGCCGCGCATCACTTCCCAGACCGCGGCGAAGTGTTGTTCCAGCGCGTCTTTACTGTGCAGCGCCAGTTCGTTCTGCATCATCAGGCCGGAAAGCGACAGCCCGCTTTCACGACAATGACGCTGTAAGTCGCCGGCGCTTTTGTACGGGTAAGGGACGACGATCGGCGCTTCACGCGTCAGGCCGAAATGGTCTTCATCGACGATAAAACCGCCACCGATAGAGTAGTAAGTCTGGCTGTAGAGACGCTGGTTGCCTGCCAGCGCGGTAATACGCATCCCGTTTTCATGCAGAGACAGGTTGTCGGCATGGAAATTCATGCACTTATCGACCGGAAACGCCACTTCATGCTGACCCTTCGCCAGCAGTAAACGGCCGTGAGTGTTCACGTCCTGAATAAAGAACGGAATGGCGTCGATGTCGACGGTATCCGGCAGATTTCCCGCCAGACCCATAATAATGGCAATGTCAGTATGGTGACCTTTACCGGTCAGCGACAGTGAACCATAGACATCCACCACGACGCGGGTGACATCGGTCAGAATATTGCGGGCAATCAGATCATCCGTGAATTGTTTGCCCGCCTTCATTGGTCCGACGGTATGAGAACTGGAAGGGCCAATGCCGATTTTAAAAATATCGAATACGCTAATCATAGGGCATCCATTGCTTAAATCCCAGGAAGGACGCGCCACAGGAAAGCGGCGCGACAAAACTCAGTTGAACAGAGAGTAGAAAATCGCGGAGATGGCAATCAGGCCCATCAGTACCACGAAAACGTTGCTGATGTGGCCGCTGTATTTGCGCATCGCCGGGACTTTCTGGATGGCATACATTGGCATCAGGAACAGGATCATCGCGATAATCGGGCCACCGAGGCTTTCAATCATCCCGAGAATACTTGGGTTCAGCGTCGCCACAATCCAGGTGGTGATCAGCATAAACAGGGCGGTGAGTTTGTTCAGTCTGTTGATTTCTATGGACTTTCCTTTACTGCGCAGGGACTTAACCACCATACCGTTAAAGCCTTCTCGGGCACCCAGGTAGTGGCCGAGGAAGGATTTGGTGATGGCGATCATCGCGATGATCGGTGCCATCCAGGCGATGACCGGCGCGTTAAAGTGGTTCGCCAGGTAAGACAGAATAGAAATGTTCTGTTCTTTCGCCGCCGCCAGGTCTGCCGGAGAGAGGCTCAGCACGCAACTGAAGACGAAGAACATCACGGTCAGCACCATCATGATGTGCGCACGTGCGAGAATAGCGGAACATTTCTTTTCCGCGCCCAGGCCGTACTCGTCGCGCTTTGCCACGGCGAAGGAGGAGATAATCGGCGAGTGGTTAAAGGAGAACACCATGACAGGAATAGCCAGCCACAGGGTCATTAAGAGGCCATTACCGGTTGCGGAGGCGCTGTTCAGCGACAGCGTTTCCAGCGCCGCGCCGTTCCATTGCGGAATCAGATACAGCGCCAGAATCATCAGCGCGACAACGAACGGGAACACCAGCACGCTCATTGCTTTAACAATCATCTGTTCGCCGAAGCGCACGATAGTCATCATGCCGACAATCAGAATCAGGGAAAGTATTGCACGCGGCGGCGGCGTCATGTGCAACTGGTGAGCCATGAAGGTTTCAACGGTGTTAGTGATCGCTACGCTATACACCAGCAAAATCGGGTAGATGGCGAAGAAGTAGAGCAGCGTAATCAGCTTGCCCGCACCAACCCCGAAGTGCTCTTCTACCACTTCGGTGATATCTTCTCCCGGATTTTTACCGGACAGCACAAAGCGGGTCATACCACGATGGGCGAAAAAGGTCATCGGGAAGGCCAGAATCGCCATAATGATCAGTGGGATCATCCCGCCCACGCCAGCGTTGATTGGCAGAAACAGTACGCCTGCGCCGATAGCGGTGCCGTACAGTCCCAACATCCACATGGTATCTGTCTTACGCCACCCGCTACGAGTCGGGATGGCATCCGAAACGATGGCGCTGGTTTGAGTGGTTTCCATCTGTATCTCCTGGATAAATCAATAAAATATAATGAATTAAAATTATTTAGTGATATTAAATGTCTTTGTTTGCGTATTTTTTAATATTTTGTACGTGGTGAGCGGGGCGGGAAGATACATTTATATGGTGAATGTGACAGTGATCGCGATCTCAAATACCATAATTCGCTTTTAATGTGGTCATTTTTAGTTCAATAGCCTGTTTATTTTTATATGTGAGATATTTGTGATGTAAGAATGATTATTTACAGTATATGGAAGAATAATGACTAATGTGACAGTGGGGGCCGGGCGTAAAAATATGCTGTTTTCCGCTTAAATACATTTTTTCTAGTGATATTTTTGTGATACTCAGTATTGGCTATTAAGCGGCGGCGCTCTGTGTGGAAAGTGCTACAGATGAAGCGGCGATGGAGAGCCCGGGCAAGGCGTTATCCGCCGCCCGGGAGAAGAAGAAAAGAGCATTCAGGAGCAGATTTCGTAGCAAGGGATATAGGCGGTACCGCCTGGTAACTTCATTCGATGCTGGGCAACAAAGCCCTGTAGCAGATTATCCATGCGGCGCATCATTTCTGCGTCACCATGAATTTTGTAGGGGCCGAACTTTTCAATAGCCTGGATACCCACCTCTTTCACATTACCAGCGACGATACCGGAGAAAGCGCGACGCAGATCCGCAGCCAGTATTTCCGCGGGCTGATCCGGGTATAGCTTGAGATTAGCCATATTTTCGTGGGTTGGATCGAACGGCATTTGCAGATCAGGGGCAATACGCATCGACCAGTTGAAGCTGTAGGCGTCGCCGGATTCGCGGCGGTTCTCTTTCACCAGCGGCATCGCCTTTTTCATCTGACGCGCAACTTCCGCGGCATCGTCAATAATAATGCGATAGTGACGACGGGCGGATTCACCCAGGGTATGCACAATAAACTCATCCAGCACGCAGAAATAATCGGCGCTCTCTTTTGGCCCTGTCAGGATCAGCGGCAGGACCTGGGACTTGTTTGACGGATGCATTAAAATGCCCAACAGATAGAGCAGTTCTTCCGCAGTCCCCACCCCTCCCGGGAAGATAATGATGCCGTGGGCGATACGCACAAACGCCTCAAGGCGTTTTTCGATATCCGGCATGATGATCAGTTCGTTCACCAGCGGATTTGGCGGCTCGGCGGCAATAATGGATGGCTCGGTCATACCGATAAAGCGGCTGTCTCTGTAACGCTGCTGCGCGTGGCCGACAGCGGCGCCTTTCATTGGCGCTTCCATCGCACCCGGCCCACAGCCAGTACAGATATTCAGTTCGCGCAGGCCCAGGTGTGTGCCGACCCGGCGGGCATACAGATATTCGTTTTCATTAATTGAATGGCCGCCCCAGCAGACAACCATATTTGGCGCTTCGCCGACGTGCAGGGCGCGGGCGTTACGCAGAATAGAAAATACAAGGTTAGTGATATGAACCGAGCTTTCTAAGTCGAGATTCGTGAAGCGAACGGTGTTGTGGATCTGACCGTAGACGAACAGGATATCGCGCAGTACAGCAAACAGGTTGGCCTGCAGGGAACGGATAATTCGCCCGTCAACGAAGGCGTCTTCTGGCGGGTTGATCAGTTCCAGCTTCACGCCGCGTTCGCGGCGCAGCACGTTAATATCGAAGTTTTCAAAACGAGACAGAAGCTCTTTGCTGTTATCGGTCAGACTACCTGAGTTGAGCACAGCAAGTGAGCAGTTGCGAAAGAGTTGATACAAGTCACTGCTGGCGGTGCGTTTAAGCATATCCACTTCCAGCTGTGACAGCATATCCATTGAACCAAGCGGGCTAACATGTGTAATCAAGTGAACTCCTTACAGGACCATTATCGTCTTCCTGTGATTACAATAGCCCTGCTGACGGCGTTTTCACAACTTTGCGCGCGCGTTAACGCACGCAAATTGTAAGAATGTTTACTATTGACGGGCGAGGCGACCGATAGCCGGAGCAAATTCGGTGTTACTGCGCCACGGGTTGATGTCCAGGCCGCCGCGTCGCGTGTAGCGCGCATAAACGGAAAGGGATTCCGGCTGGCAGAAACGCTGAATATCGTTGAAAATCCGTTCCACGCACTGTTCGTGAAACTCGTTGTGGTGACGGAATGACACCAGGTAGCGTAGCAGCCTTTGGCGATCGATTGCCGCCCCGCGATACTGGATTTGTATTGAGCCCCAGTCAGGCTGGTGAGTTATCAGGCAGTTGGACTTCAGTAGATGGCTGACCAGCGTCTCTTCGACCACCTTGCCGGAAGCGGCACCTTGCAGGTAGTCGGCGCTGAACTGATAGTTATCGATTTCAATGTCCTGATCGTCGATGCAGGTACCGTGCAGGGGCGCTATTGGCTGTCCTTCCAGTTCAGTGAGGCGATAAAGAGACACCTTGACCTCGCCCTGTGCACAGGCGCTGAGATCGTGCGCCAGTGTTTCCTGAACGTTCTGCCAGTCGGCAAAGCGTGTCTGGTTAAAACTATTGAGATAGAGCTTGAAGCTTTTTGACTCCACCAGATTTACGCTGGTGTCGCTTATTTCAACATGGCCAACGGCGACCTGCGGCAGGCCTTTGGCATTCAGCCATGAAAGTTCATATAGCGTCCAGATATCGGCGCCGTGAAACGGCAGGTTATCAGCGTGCAGATCCAGCGGCTCGCGATTCAGGCTACGCGGTACGCCCTGAAGCAGGCTGGCATCGTAGGTATCGCGGTAATCGGTTGATTTACCGAGCGTCAGGCCAGACAGCGCCTGATGATTATCGTAAGAAGACATGTTTCACCATCGTCAAAGCGGTTACACTATATGCCAAGTGTATCCTGTCTGACATGAAGAGAGAAACCGGTGGAGCAGCAAACCGCAGAAGCGCTACAAGCATTTACCCAACGTTATTGCGAAGCATGGCAGCAGCGGTACTCCACCCTGCCGCGTAGCGAAGAGCTTTACGGCATACCGTCTCCGTGCATCAGCAGCACGGAAGGGAACGGCGTTTTCTGGCAGCCGCAACCGTTTTCTTTAGCGCAAAATATTAACGCGGTTGAACGGGCGCTGGAGATTGTGGTACAACAAGCGCTTCATTCTTATTATACCACCCAGTTTGCCGGTGATATGCAGGCCTGTTTTGCCGATGAAACCATGACATTGCTGCAAAGCTGGAATCCGGATGATTTTCAGCGAATGCAGGAGAACCTCATTGGTCATCTGGTCGTGCAAAAGCGTTTGAAGCTGTCACCCACGTTGTTTATCGCCACGCTGGAGAGTGAACTGGAGGTGATTTCGGTGTGCAATATCAGCGGTGAAGTGATTAAAGAGACGCTTGGCACCCGCAGAAGAACAACACTTTCTCCTTCACTCGTGAGTTTTCTTAATCAACTTAAGCCATTTCTGTAATCACCGTGCCTGAACCTTTGTGAGAGATCTCTTACAAGATGTGTAAGAGATCGGCATTATTTAAACCGCTCCTCTGGCATCGTTGTTTTGATAAAATTGATATTATTCAAATTGTTATCTATTTTTCCATTTGCCCAACCGGCGATAAATCTTAAGGTATTGTCTTAACAAGGGTTGTAAGACGAAGCGGAATCAGAGATTCTATATACGTCGACAGGAAGTCGCGAAAAGAAGCGAACATCAGGATGATGACGCTTCTACAGGACCCGCCGGGATGGCGTTAAGGGACACCTCCAGGAGGGAGAACGAGAGCCGCTCAGGACGTTCGGTGGATCAGGACGATCAGGACGAACTTATGGATGAGTTATTTCACATCGGGGTGGTGTGGAAGCAGGACGCATAAGTTTATGGATGAACATGGTCAGGAGACCCCAGGAAAAGTTTTCAAGGACGAGCAGGGAGCACCAATGTAGCTGGATTGCTGCCAAACGAACCGGGAGCACTGTTGATACAGTGCTCCCTTTTTTTATTTCTCTTCTGAGTTTGCTATCCTGCGCCGGTTTACCACTCATCGAGGTTTCCCATGACTCTTCACCATCGCGTGCGCGAACGTCTGCACGCCATTGAGGCGCTGCTGCGCGCAACGGAACACTGGCAGGATAATGCGCCCGATCGCCGCGCTTTCGCCAGCGAGCAACCGTTCTGTCTCGATACCATGGCGCCACTGGAGTGGCTGCAGTGGGTATTAATCCCGCGTATGAGCCAGCTTCTGGAAAACGAACAGCCGCTGCCGCAGAACTTCGCTGTCGCGCCTTATTATGAAATGGCTCTGGATAATACTCACCCGTTGCGTGAGAAGATACTGGCTGAACTGGTACGGCTGGATGCGCTGTTTTCTGGCGGCGAAGCGTGATGCTGGAGATCCTGTATCAGGACGCGTGGCTGGTGGCGGTGAACAAACCTTCAGGCTGGCTGGTGCATCGTAGCTGGCTGGATCGTGATGAAAAAGTGGTGGTGATGCAGACCGTGCGCGATCAGATAGGCCAGCACGTGTTCACCGCTCATCGCCTCGATCGTCCAACCTCCGGTGTGCTGTTGATGGGGTTGTCGAGCGAAGCGGGTAGGTTGCTCGCGCAGCAGTTCGAACAGCATCAAATGCAGAAACGTTATCATGCGATAGTCCGCGGCTGGCTGAACGAAGAGGCGGTGCTTGATTACCCGTTGGTTGAAGAGCTGGATAAAATCGCCGATAAATTCGCCCGTGGAGATAAAGGTCCACAGCCAGCGGTGACCCATTACCGCGGCCTGGCGACGGTAGACATGCCGGTCGCGACCGGGCGTTATCCCACCACTCGCTATAGTCTGGTGGAACTGGAGCCGAAAACCGGACGTAAACATCAGCTACGCCGCCATCTCGCTCATCTTCGTCATCCGATTATCGGCGATAGTAAGCATGGCGATCTGCGGCAGAATCGCAGCGCGGCGGAACATTTTGGCTGTGAACGGCTGATGCTCCATGCCAGCCAGCTCTCATTAACGCATCCCTTTACCGGCGAGCCGCTGGTGATTCGCGCCGGTCTGGATGATATCTGGATGCGCGCGCTGTCGCAGTTTGGCTGGCGCGGCCTTCTCCCGCTAATTGAAAGGGTTGAGTTTGTCGGCGACTGCGGTCAGGATGAAGAGAGTCAGGTTAATTCAGGGAGATAGTCATGGCAGAAGTTGGCATTTTTGTCGGCACGATGTATGGAAATTCACTGCTGGTCGCCGAAGAGGCGCAGGCCGTTCTGAGTGGACTGGGACATCAGGCGACGGTCTTTGAAGATCCGGAGGTCAATGACTGGGAATCATATACCGGGAAATATGCGCTGGTCGTGACATCAACCACCGGGCAGGGGGATTTACCGGATAATATTGTGCCGTTGTACGAAGGTATCAAAGATATGTACCAGCCGCATTTGCGCTATGGCATTATCGCCCTTGGCGATAGCACTTACGCCAACTTTTGCGGCGGCGGCCTGAAGTTTGATGCGTTATTGCAGGAGCAGGGCGGCACGCGCGTTGGCGACATGCTAAAAATTGACGCCAGCGAACACCCGGAGCCTGAAAGCGTCTCGAACCCCTGGGTAGAGCAGTGGGCGACGCTGCTGGATTAATTAAAGTTTCGCCCTCTCCCTACGCAGAGGGCGTCTCTTTTCACGCATTTTCAATGCCAGTAGCCGGATTAACGGTCAAAAAGAGTGTAACAATTTTTCACCCTATCAGCTTCAGGCGTTTGCCTTAAAACCGCTTCGATAGCAGGGCCTTTTCCGGGCTATTTCACCGGGTCAAGAGAGTTAATTCACACTCCTGTCGTTTGCGTCGTTTTTTTCACCCCTGACCAGGCGCGGCTTTTCATTTCCGTGAACTATCCCCCATCCTCTCAGGCATAAGCCACAAATCAGATTAATCATCGCCGCAAAAGCTGTGTATTTGCACGGTGAGCCAACTCGCCCCTCTTTTTATACTTTTCCTGCCAGTGACAATGCAGTGCCAGATATAACGAAAATTATGAAAAAACACCCACACGTCATTCTGAGTACCCTACAGGTTGTGCTGTTCAGAATGAATGTAGCTAACGCTATGATTCAGGAGTGCAACAATGAGTTCATTAAGTCAAGCGGCGAGCGGCGCTGAAAAGCGCACCAATGCTCGCTACTGGATAGTGGTGATGTTGTTTATCGTCACATCCTTCAACTATGGTGACCGCGCCACGTTATCCATTGCCGGTTCGGAGATGGCCAAAGATATTGGCCTCGATGCGGTTGGTATGGGCTACGTCTTCTCTGCGTTTTCATGGGCCTATGTTATTGGTCAGATCCCAGGCGGCTGGTTACTTGACCGCTTTGGTTCAAAACGCGTCTACTTCTGGTCCATTTTTGTCTGGTCCATGTTCACTTTGCTGCAGGGCTTTGTTGATATCTTTAACGGCTTCGGCATTATCGTCGCGCTATTTACCCTGCGTTTCCTCGTAGGGTTAGCCGAGGCGCCTTCCTTCCCCGGAAACAGCCGTATCGTGGCGGCATGGTTCCCGGCGCAGGAGAGGGGAACGGCGGTCGCTATCTTTAACTCCGCGCAATACTTTGCCACCGTTATCTTCGCGCCGATCATGGGGTGGTTGACCCATGCGGTGGGCTGGTCGCACGTGTTCTTCTTTATGGGCGGTCTCGGGATCATTATCAGCTTTATCTGGATGAAAGTCATTCATGAACCTAACCAGCATCCAGGCGTAAACCAAAAGGAACTGGAGTATATCGCCGCGGGCGGCGCGCTGATCAATATGGATCAGCCCGGCGCGAAAACGAAAGTGCCGTTCAGTGTGAAGTGGGGGCAAATCAAACAACTACTGGGGTCACGCATGATGATTGGCGTGTATATCGGCCAGTACTGTATCAACGCCCTGACCTACTTTTTTATTACCTGGTTCCCGGTCTATCTGGTGCAGGCGCGCGGCATGTCGATTCTGAAAGCGGGTTTTATCGCTTCGGTTCCGGCCATCTGTGGCTTCGCGGGCGGCGTACTTGGCGGGATCATTTCCGACTGGTTGATGCGCCGGACAGGTTCGTTAAATATTGCGCGTAAAACGCCAATTGTCATGGGCATGCTGTTGTCGATGGTGATGGTGTTTTGTAACTACGTTAGCGCTGAGTGGATGGTCATCGGTTTTATGGCGCTGGCCTTCTTCGGTAAAGGTATCGGTGCGCTGGGCTGGGCGGTGATGGCGGATACTGCGCCGAAAGAGATCAGCGGCCTGAGCGGCGGTCTGTTTAATATGTTCGGCAATATCTCCGGCATCGTCACGCCAATTGCGATTGGCTATATCGTTGGCGCCACGGGCTCGTTTAAAGGTGCGCTGGTCTATGTCGGCGTTCATGCGCTGGTTGCGGTACTGAGCTATCTGGTGCTGGTGGGTGATATTAAACGCGTTGAACTGAAACCTGTCAGAGGATAAGGATAATGACAACCCAATCGAGTCCCGTTATTACTGATATGAAGGTCATTCCGGTGGCCGGGCACGACAGCATGTTACTTAACATCGGCGGCGCGCATAACGCCTATTTTACCCGCAATATCGTGGTGCTTACTGATAACGCCGGGAATACCGGCGTTGGTGAAGCGCCGGGCGGCGAGGTGATATATCAGACGTTGGTGGATGCGATCCCGATGGTTTTAGGTCAGGAAGTTGCTCGCCTGAATAAAGTGGTTCAGCAGGTGCATAAAGGCAACCAGGCCGCTGACTTTGACACCTTTGGTAAAGGCGCCTGGACCTTTGAGCTACGGGTGAATGCGGTCGCGGCGCTGGAAGCCGCGCTACTGGATTTGCTGGGCAAAGCGCTTAACGTGCCGGTCTGCGAACTGTTAGGCCCGGGTAAGCAACGTGATGCGGTCACCGTTCTGGGCTATCTCTTCTATGTGGGCGATCGTACAAAGACCGATCTGCCCTACCTGGAGAGCACGCCGGGCAATCATGAGTGGTATCGTCTGCGTCATCAGGAGGCGCTGAACAGTGACGCGGTGGTACGTCTGGCGGAAGCCTCACAGGATCGCTACGGCTTTAAAGATTTTAAACTGAAAGGCGGTGTGCTTCCCGGCGAGCAGGAAATCGAAACCGCCCGCGCGCTGAAAAAACGTTTCCCGGATGCGCGTATTACGGTCGATCCTAACGGCGCCTGGTTGCTCGATGAAGCCATCTCCCTGTGCAAAGGGCTGAATGATGTACTCACGTATGCTGAAGATCCGTGCGGCGCCGAACAGGGTTTTTCAGGCCGCGAAGTGATGTCTGAGTTCCGCCGTGCGACGGGGTTACCGGTGGCGACCAACATGATTGCCACCAACTGGCGCGAAATGGGCCATGCGGTGATGCTAAACGCGGTGGATATTCCGCTGGCCGATCCGCACTTCTGGACGCTCTCCGGCGCGGTGCGCGTGGCGCAACTGTGCGATGACTGGGGCCTGACCTGGGGCTGCCACTCTAATAACCACTTTGATATTTCGCTGGCCATGTTCACTCACGTCGGTGCGGCTGCGCCGGGTAAGCCCACGGCGATTGACACCCACTGGATCTGGCAGGAGGGCGATTGCCGCCTGACGAAGCAGCCGCTGGAAATTAAGAGCGGAAAAATTGCCGTGCCGGATGCGCCAGGTCTCGGCGTCGAACTCGACTGGGAGCAGGTTAACAAAGCGCATGAAGCGTATAAAAAACTGCCCGGCGGCGCGCGCAATGACGCAGGCCCGATGCAGTACCTGATCCCTGGCTGGACTTTTGACCGTAAACGTCCCGTTTTCGGCCGTCACTGATTGTGTAATTTAATAAGGACCGAATTATGAGCACACAATTTACTACCCCGGTTGTGACCTCCATGCAGGTGATTCCGGTTGCAGGCCACGACAGTATGCTAATGAACCTGAGCGGCGCGCACGCCCCGTTCTTCACGCGTAATATTGTGGTGATGAAAGATAACGCTGGTCATACTGGCGTTGGCGAAATTCCCGGTGGCGAGAAAATCCGTAAGACTCTGGAGGATGCCATCCCGCTTGTAGCAGGTAAGACGCTGGGGGAATATAAAAACGTACTGAGCGCCGTGCGCAATACGTTTGCCGATCGCGATGCGGGCGGTCGCGGTTTGCAGACCTTCGATCTGCGTACCACTATTCATGTGGTGACCGGGATTGAAGCGGCAATGCTTGATCTGCTGGGGCAGCATCTGGGCGTGAACGTGGCGTCACTGTTAGGAGAGGGTCAGCAGCGTAGTGAAGTAGAAATGCTGGGCTACCTGTTCTTCGTTGGCAATCGTAAAGCGACGCCGCTGCCCTACCAGAGCCAGCCGGATGAGAAGTGCGACTGGTATCGTCTGCGTCACGAGGAAGCGATGACGCCAGATGCGGTTGTTCGCCTGGCGGAAGCGGCATATGAGAAGTATGGTTTTAATGACTTTAAACTGAAAGGCGGCGTGCTGGCCGGGGAAGAAGAAGCGGAATCAATTGTCGCGCTGGCGAAACGCTTCCCGCAGGCGCGCGTGACGCTGGATCCAAACGGCGCCTGGTCGCTGAATGAAGCGATCAAAATCGGCAAATATCTGAAAGGCGCCCTGGCCTATGCGGAAGATCCTTGCGGCGCCGAGCAGGGTTTCTCCGGGCGTGAAGTGATGGCTGAATTCCGTCGCGCCACCGGGCTGCCGACGGCGACCAACATGATTGCCACCGACTGGCGTCAGATGGGGCATACGTTGTCGCTGCAGTCCGTGGATATTCCACTGGCGGATCCGCACTTCTGGACTATGCAGGGTTCCGTCCGGGTGGCGCAGATGTGTCACGAGTTCGGTCTGACCTGGGGCTCGCACTCTAACAATCACTTTGATATTTCGCTGGCAATGTTTACTCACGTGGCAGCGGCGGCTCCGGGCAAGATCACCGCTATTGATACTCACTGGATCTGGCAGGAAGGCAACCAGCGTTTGACTAAAGAACCGTTTGAAATCAAAGGCGGGATGGTTCAGGTTCCGGCGAAACCCGGTCTGGGCGTAGAGATCGATATGGACCAGGTAATGAAAGCCCACGAGCTGTATCAGAAACACGGTCTCGGCGCGCGCGATGATGCCATGGGGATGCAGTACCTGATCCCGAACTGGACGTATGATAATAAACGTCCGTGCATGGTGCGCTAAGGACATGCCGGTCCCTGCGGGGCCGGTTTTTTTCCGCGGTGTGGGGTAAATGCTCATTTTAAGGACAGCTTATGAAGATCGTGATCGCGCCTGATTCATACAAGGAGAGCCTGAGTGCACTGGATGTTGCAACTGCGATAGAGCAGGGTTTCCGGGAGATTTATCCCGACGCGGAATATATCAAACTGCCGGTTGCTGATGGCGGCGAAGGGACTGTTGAAGCCATGGTGGCCGCCACGCAGGGATATCGGGTTGCGGTTACCGTTACGGGGCCGCTTGGTGAACCGGTGGCGGCTTTTTATGGGCTTTCGGGCGATAAGCAGTGCGCTTTTATCGAAATGGCGGCAGCAAGCGGCCTGGAAAGCGTACCCGCAGCGCAACGTAATCCGCTGTTAACCACGTCGTGGGGAACCGGTGAGCTTATTCGTCACGCCCTGGACGCAGGCGTTAAGCAGATCATTATCGGTATCGGCGGCAGTGCGACTAACGACGGCGGCGCAGGAATGGTGCAGGCGCTGGGCGCAAAGCTGTTGACTAAAGACAATCAGCAAATTGCCCCTGGCGGCGGCGCACTGGATAATCTGGCGCGCATTGATGTTAGCGGGCTTGATCCACGTCTGGGCGGATGTCGTATTGACGTTGCCTGTGATGTCACCAACCCGCTGACGGGGCCGCAAGGCGCGACGGCGGTATTTGGGCCGCAAAAAGGCGCAACGGCGGAGATGATCGTTAGCCTGGATAAGGGGTTGGCTCACTTTGCCGGGATTATCTATCGCGACTTAGATGTTGATGTGTTGAATCTTGAAGGCGGCGGTGCGGCGGGTGGTATGGGCGCGGGATTGTATGCCTTTTGCGGGGCGAAACTGCGTCCCGGCATCGAGATTGTGACTGACGCTTTACATCTTGTTGATGTGGTGGCTGATGCGGATCTGGTGATTACCGGTGAAGGGCGTATTGATAGCCAGACTATTCACGGAAAAGTTCCGGTTGGCGTGGCGAGAGTGGCAAAACGCTATGATATCCCCGTGATTGGGATTGCCGGAAGCCTGACCGCGGATGTCGGCGTGGTGCATCAGCATGGCCTGGACGCTGTTTTCAGCGTCATTTACGCTATTTGTACGCTTAATGAGGCGCTGGAAAACGCGGCTGACAACGTGCGTATGACGGCAAGAAACGTCGCCTCGGTACTGAAAATGGGGCAAATGTTATAAGTTTTCCCCGGCCGAACGTCTGGCCGGGGTTTTACATTCCCGTCAGCTTACACCCTTCTCGTGTGACGTTATTCATCTCATCCAGCAGTTCCAGAAGCTCGGGTTCCAGCGCTTCGGCAGCGGTGCCAGCGCGCAGTTGCCTCTCGATGGTCTGACATATTTTTTTCAGCCGCGGCACGCCGCTGTAGCTACAGCTGCCGTGGAGTTTATGAATCAAATCCAGCAAGCCTTCCGGATGTTCACCGACCAGTTGCTCCTCTACCGTATTACGGACTTCCGGCATAAAAGCGATAAGCATTTGTAGCATTTCCCGCGCCAGGTCCGGCTTCATCGCTGACTGGCGCAGCGCCAGTTGCCAGTCAAGAGTGACATTATCATTAATGGGCATTTCGCTGGTGTGTGTCGCCGTATGCTTTCCCGGCTGGTAGCGAAGCAACAGGCTGTAGAGTTTATCTTCCTCAATAGGCTTCGCCAGATAATCGTTCATTCCCGCGCTCAGTAATTTCTCCCGCTGTCCTTCCAGCGCGTGTGCCGTTACGGCGATCACCGGCGTGTGTTGCTGATGAGGAATCTGGTGAATCAGTTCGCAGGCGCGGATACCGTCCATATCCGGCATTTGAATATCCATCAGAATCAGATCCTGCTGCGCGTCCCTGGCTCGTTCGACGGCGTGCTGCCCGTTATCACACAGGATGACGTGCTGAACCAGGTCTTCCAGTAGTGCGCCGATAAGCTTAAGATTCGCTGGATTGTCATCCACCGCCATCACCGTCATCGGCAGTTTTTTACTCTCTGAACGCGCTGGCAGGATTGTGGATTGCGCCAGGCATGAGGCCATCAACGCAGGAAGCAAACGCGTTGAGGTCAGGGGTTTGAGTAAACACGCTGCGATGCCATTATGCTTCAGCGCTTCGGCACTTACCTGAGCGTGGCACGGTAGCGCCAGCAGCAGATGGTCGGCTAGCGTACAGGCTCTTTCCAGCTTATCGCGGTGCTGATTCAGATCGCGTATTGATACCGGAATACCGACCAACAGAATATCGTAATGAGCATCCGGTAGAGAGGCCAGGGTCGGGAAGTAGGCCACCTTCAGCGGCGTGGTTTCCAGTAGCTCCATCGTACACTGCGCCGCTACCGTATTCGCTTCAATATAGGCTAGCTTCTTTCCCTCCAGACAGTCGGTCGATACGCTGTCGGGAACCGCGTTAGGATTGAGATCGAGACTGATATGGAACCAGAATGTTGAACCGCGATTCGGCTGGCTATGGAAGGAGATATCTCCGCCCATCTCTCTTACCAGGCGCTGGGTGATGACCAGCCCCAGACCGGTACCACCATGACGACGGGAAATACTGGCGTCCGCCTGGCGGAATGCCTGAAACAGGCGTGATTGGTCGCGTTCAGGAATACCGATGCCGGTATCGTGGATCTGT
Source organism: Klebsiella indica (assembly GCF_005860775.1). GTDB lineage: Bacteria > Pseudomonadota > Gammaproteobacteria > Enterobacterales > Enterobacteriaceae > Klebsiella > Klebsiella indica. The sequence goes on along the minus strand of NZ_VCHQ01000008.1, from coordinate 29,271 downwards.
ACTTCAATTTGCACTCTTGAGTTGCTGATATCGCGCTGTTCTACCCGTACGTCTATATTGCCGTGTTCAGTGAACTTGATGGCGTTACCGATGAGGTTGGTAATAATTTGCTGCAGGCGCAGCGGGTCGCCAATCACATTATCCGGCACATCATTTTTGATGCTCAGCGTCAGTTCCAGTCCTTTATCATGCGCCGAGTGCGCCAGCAGCGTGACCACTTCATCCAGTGAATTGCGCAGCAGGAACGGAATACTTTCGAGAATGAGCTTTCCGGCTTCAAGCTTAGAGAAGTCCAGAACATCGTTAATGATGGCCAACAGATTGTTCGCTGAACGCTCAATCGTTGTGAGATGATCGCGCTGGGTGGTATTTAAATCGGTTTTCAGCGCCAGACGCGTAAAACCAATAACCCCGTTAAGCGGGGTACGCAGCTCATGGGACATATTGGCGAGGAATTCGGATTTAATCCGCGCCGCTTCCTGTGCGCGTTTTTTCGCCAGATCCAGCTCAACGTTCTGGATCTCCATCTGCTCAAGGGTTTCACGCAGATCGGACGTCGCCTGATCGACGTTATGCTGCATCTCCTCATGGTAGGCCGCCAGCGACATCGCCATGGAGTTAATGCCGTTTTTTAGCATATCCAGCTCACCGAGCATAAAGCCTTCAACGCGGCTATCAAGCTGCCCGCGACGAATACGATCAACGGTATTGACCATATTACGAATTGGCCCGGTGACGTCACGCATCAGCCGCCAGCCGAAGATCAGCGCGATACCGATACAGAACAGCATCATCACGCTGGAGATGAAAATCTCTTTATATTGCTGTAATCGTACCGATTTAAGATCCAGTTCAAGCGCCACATAGCCCAGCATATTATCCGGCATCTTAGCGTCACTCTCCGGTGATTCATCCGGTGAATAGCTTTCTGAGACAATAGGGGTGCGTAAAATCATCAAATCATCATGGCGAGTAACGCTTAAATGGCGGGGGAAGGGGGTACCTTCCGGCAACTGAAGCTCACCGGGATCGAGCTGAAAGTTGGAGGTGACAAACAGCCTGTTGTGCGAGTCATAAATGGAAATGGCCCGTACAATTTCGGAATGGCGGCGATGTAGCACGCTGATTAACTGTCCGATTGACTCGCGGTTTTGCAAATTCATGCCATATTCGCTGGAGACCGCCAGTGGTTCGATAATACTGGCTCCGGCATCTTCAAGCTGGCGCTGTAGATCGTTATAGCGGTGTGCGACGAAAAAAATACTGAGCAGCAAACCGATCAGGACGGTCGGCGCCAGAATAAGCATCATCATGCGGGCACGAAGGCTGTAGTTGGTCATGCGGTTCCATTATGGGAGAATAGACATATCATTCTTCAGGCGGCGAGCGTGTAGCTGGTGTGTCGCAACCTGAAGGAACGCATATTTTGAGTCAATATCTTTAATTGAGACATATCTCTACGATGGCGCAATTCTACTCTGCAAAACGGCGTGTGACGACGCGCCAGATCATACCTGTTACGGTAAATGACCTTGACCCTTTTGGCCAGGGTGTTGCGCGTCACCAGGGTAAAACATTATTTATTCCCGGATTATTGCCGCAAGAGCAGGCCGACGTTGTGCTGGTCGACGAGAAAAAACAGTATGCCCACGCTCAGGTTAAACGCCGTCTTAGCGATAGTCCACAGCGGCAGACTCCGCGCTGCCCGCATTTTGGCGTATGCGGCGGATGCCAGCAACAGCATGCCAGCATTGCGTTGCAGCAGCAGAGCAAACGCGCTGCGCTGGCCAGACTAATGAAGCGGGATGTTGATGAGATTATCGCCGGGGCGCCGTGGGGCTATCGTCGGCGGGCGCGTCTGAGCTTGAATTATCAGTCAAGGACCCAACAATTACAGGTAGGCTTCCGCAAGGCTAATTCAAATGAAATTGTCGATGTGGTGCAATGCCCTGTACTGGCGCCTGAACTTGGTGCATTGCTGCCTGCGGTGCGTGAATGCCTGTCAGGTCTACAGGGGGTTCGTCTACTCGGGCATGTTGAACTGGTCCAGGCGGATAACGGCCCGCTGATGGTGTTGCGTCACACCGCTTCGCTCCCGGCGACAGATAAAGAAAAATTGGAACGCTTTTCGCAATCCCACGGGCTTGCGCTGTATCTCGCCCCGCAGAGCGAAATACTGGAACATATTCGCGGGGAGAATCCCTGGTACACATCGGACGGTCTACGCTTAGTGTTCAGTCCGCGCGATTTTATCCAGGTGAACGATGGCGTTAACCAACTGATGGTGCGCACGGCGCTGGCGTGGCTTGATATTCAGCCGCAGGATCGGGTGCTGGATCTGTTTTGCGGAATGGGCAACTTTACCCTGCCGCTGGCGAAGCGGGCGGCGCAGGTTGTCGGCGTTGAAGGCGTTCCCTCACTGGTGGAGAAGGGGCGAGAGAATGCGGCGCTGAATGGATTGCGAAATGTGACTTTCTTTCATGAAAATCTGGAAGAAGATGTTACCCGCCAGGCGTGGGCGAAGCATGGGTTTGATAAAGTGTTGCTCGACCCGGCGCGCGCCGGTGCGCCGGGCGTAATGTTACATATTATAAAGTTAGCGCCGCGTCGGGTGGTGTATGTTTCCTGTAACCCGGCGACGCTGGCACGCGATAGCGACGTTTTATTGCAGGCGGGATATAAAATTCAGCGCCTGGCAATGCTGGATATGTTTCCACATACCGGCCATCTGGAATCAATGGTGTTGTTTGAGCACGAGCTTACACAAAATCATTCGGATCGCATTGGGGCGGCGGAAGCCCGGGCTGATGCGGTTTGAAGAAAAAAGTGTAAAAGTTGAAGCTTGCCGACTTCGGCAGGCTGGTCCCTTAAGGAGAGGACAATGGTTGCGGTAAGAAGTGCACATTTAAATAAAGCTGGTGAATTTGACCCGAAGAAATGGATCGCGAGTCTGGGGATTTCCAGCCAGCAGTCGTGTGAACGCTTAGCCGAAACCTGGGATTATTGTCGAGAGAAAACGCAGGGACACCCGCAGGCGGAGCTGTTGCTATGGCGCGGCGTGGAGATGGTGGAAATCCTATCCATGCTGAGCATGGATAGCGACACGCTGCGTGCCGCGCTGCTTTTCCCGTTGGCGGACGGTAACGTTGTCAGTGAGGAGATCCTCCAGGAGAGCGTGGGCAAGTCCGTCGTTTCCCTTATTCACGGCGTGCGGGATATGGCGGCGATACGCCAGCTTAAAGCCACCCATACCGATTCCGTTTCTTCTGAGCAGGTGGATAACATTCGCCGCATGCTGCTGGCGATGGTCGATGATTTCCGCTGCGTGGTGATTAAGCTGGCAGAGCGTATTGCGCATCTGCGTGAAGTGAAGGATGCCCCGGAAGATGAGCGCGTGCTGGCGGCTAAAGAGTGCACCAATATCTATGCGCCGCTGGCCAACCGTCTGGGGATTGGTCAGCTTAAGTGGGAGCTGGAAGATTATTGCTTCCGCTATCTGCATCCGGCGGAATACAAGCGTATCGCTAAATTGCTGCATGAGCGTCGTATCGATCGCGAACACTATATTGACGAGTTCGTCGGTAAGCTGCGCGCGGAGATGAAAGCCGAAGGCGTTAAGGCCGAGGTCTATGGGCGACCAAAGCATATTTACAGCATCTGGCGCAAAATGCAGAAAAAACATCTCGCCTTTGATGAACTGTTTGATGTCCGCGCGGTGCGTATTGTCGCTGAGCGCCTGCAGGACTGCTATGCCGCGTTGGGGATCGTACACACTCACTACCGTCATTTGCCGGATGAGTTTGATGATTATGTCGCCAATCCGAAGCCGAATGGCTATCAGTCGATTCATACTGTCGTACTTGGCCCGAGCGGCAAGACCATTGAAATTCAAATTCGTACCCGCCAGATGCATGAAGATGCCGAACTGGGGGTGGCTGCCCACTGGAAGTACAAGGAGGGAGCCAGCGCAGGCGCCAGCGGCGGACGAGGTTACGAAGATCGTATTGCCTGGCTGCGGAAACTGATTGCCTGGCAGGAAGAGATGGCGGATTCCGGCGAAATGCTGGATGAGGTTCGTAGCCAGGTCTTTGACGACCGGGTGTATGTTTTTACGCCGAAGGGTGATGTTGTGGATTTGCCGGCGGGCTCAACGCCGCTGGATTTTGCCTACCATATTCACAGTGATGTTGGCCATCGCTGCATCGGGGCAAAAATCAGCGGGCGTATTGTGCCGTTCACCTATCAGTTGCAAATGGGGGATCAGATTGAAATCATTACCCAGAAGCAGCCGAACCCAAGCCGTGACTGGCTGAACCCGAACCTGGGCTACGTTACGACCAGCCGCGGGCGTTCCAAAATTCATGCCTGGTTCCGCAAACAGGATCGCGACAAAAATATTCTGGCTGGACGGCAGATCCTTGATGACGAGCTTGAGCATCTGGGGATTAGCCTCAAGGATGCGGAAAAACACCTGCTGCCGCGTTATAACTTCAACGATCAGGATGAGCTGCTGGCGGCGATTGGCGGTGGTGATATTCGTCTTAATCAGATGGTTAACTTCCTGCAGGCGCAGTTCAATAAGCCAAGTGCGGCGGAACAGGATGCGGCGGCGCTGAAGCAACTGCAGCAGAAGACCTATACTCCGCAAAACCGCAGCAAAGATAATGGCCGCGTGGTGGTGGAAGGTGTGGGTAATCTGATGCACCACATTGCGCGCTGCTGCCAGCCGATCCCGGGGGATGAGATTGTCGGCTTTATCACCCAGGGGCGCGGAATCTCTGTGCATCGGGCGGATTGCGAACAGCTTGCGGAGCTGCAATCTCATGCGCCGGAGCGCATTGTTGACGCGGTATGGGGAGAAAGCTACTCGGCGGGGTATTCGTTGGTTGTGCGCGTCCAGGCTAACGACCGTAGCGGTCTGCTGCGGGATATCACCACCATTCTGGCAAATGAGAAGGTCAATGTGCTGGGGGTTGCCAGCCGCAGCGATACCAAACAGCAACTGGCAACGATTGATATGACCATCGAAATCTACAATCTACAGGTACTGGGTCGCGTGCTCAGTAAACTCAACCAGGTGCCGGATGTGATCGACGCGCGTCGCTTGCATGGTAATTAATCGCTTTCCAGGCCGGATAACGCATCAGCCGCTATCCGGCATTTTTTTACCTGATAAGGCCTGACGTGTCTTATCAGGCCTACGTTGGTGACAAATTTCAGGATTTTCACATGAATCAAATCGATCGCCTGCTTGGCATCATGCAACGTTTGCGCGACCCGGAAAATGGCTGTCCGTGGGATAAAGAGCAGACGTTTGCGACCATCGCGCCTTATACCCTCGAAGAAACCTATGAAGTGCTCGACGCTATCGCCCGGGAAGATTTCGACGATCTTCGCGGCGAACTGGGCGACCTGCTGTTTCAGGTCGTATTCTATGCTCAGATGGCGCAGGAAGAGGGACGCTTTGATTTCAACGACGTCTGCGCGGCGATCGGCGACAAGCTGGAGCGCCGTCACCCGCATATTTTCGGTGATGCGTCCGCGGGCAACAGCAGCGAAGTACTGGCGCGTTGGGAGCAGATTAAAAGCGCTGAGCGTGCGGAAAAGTCACAGCACTCCGCGCTGGATGATATTCCCCATAGTCTGCCCGCGCTGATGCGCGCGCATAAGATTCAACGACGCTGCTCGGCGGTGGGTTTTGACTGGACTTCCCTTGGCCCGGTGCTGGACAAAGTGCATGAAGAGATGGATGAAGTGATGCACGAAGCGCAGCAGGCGGTGGTGGATGACGCTAAACTAGAAGAGGAAGTGGGCGATCTGCTGTTTGCGACGGTGAATTTATCCCGCCATTTGGGGGTAAAAGCTGAAGTCGCGCTGCAAAAAGCCAACCTCAAATTTGAGCGACGTTTCCGTGAAGTTGAGCGGATTATCGCCGCGCGCGGTCTGGAAATGACCGGCGTCGACCTCGATATCATGGAGCAGGTGTGGCAGGAAGTAAAACGCCAGGAAACTGATCTCTAAAGAGTTTTCGTGATCAAGCGCGATTTGTGTGATTTTTTAAATAACAAGCGCTTGATTTACGTCAAAAACATTTCGCCAAAAGCGGCTATTTTCTCACTCCCCGCGTTTGTGTGAGCCGGATGAAGAGGAGGGATAATGAAAGTTTGTGGCGTCAGTCATGATCGGGTATACTGCTTTCCCGTCCTGGTTATTCCATCGTCTTTTAAACCTAACTTCTCAGGTTCAGCATGACAACGAACTATATTTTTGTGACCGGCGGGGTCGTATCCTCTCTGGGTAAAGGCATTGCCGCAGCTTCCCTCGCAGCCATTCTTGAAGCCCGTGGGCTTAACGTGACCATGATGAAACTGGATCCGTACATCAACGTCGATCCAGGTACCATGAGCCCAATCCAACACGGGGAAGTGTTCGTTACTGAAGACGGCGCTGAAACCGATCTGGACCTGGGCCACTATGAGCGTTTCATTCGCACCAAGATGAGCCGCCGCAACAACTTCACAACCGGCCGTATCTATTCCGACGTTCTGCGTAAAGAGCGCCGTGGCGATTATCTGGGCGCGACCGTACAGGTTATTCCGCACATCACCAACGCCATCAAAGAGCGCGTGCTCGCGGGTGGCGAAGGCCATGATGTGGTGCTGGTCGAAATTGGCGGCACGGTAGGTGATATCGAGTCTCTGCCGTTCCTCGAAGCGATTCGGCAGTTGGCGGTGGATATCGGTCGTGAAAACGCGCTGTTTATGCATTTAACCCTGGTGCCATACATGGCTGCTGCGGGTGAAGTCAAAACCAAACCGACCCAGCACTCCGTTAAAGAGCTGCTCTCCATCGGTATTCAGCCTGATATCCTGGTCTGCCGCTCCGATCGCGCGATTCCGGCGAACGAACGCGCCAAAATTGCATTGTTCTGCAATGTGCCGGAAAAAGCGGTTATTTCGATGAAAGATGTCGATTCCATTTATAAAATTCCAGGCCTGTTGAAATCTCAGGGGCTGGACGATTATATTTGTAAACGATTCAGCTTAAACTGTCCGGAAGCGAACCTGGCCGAATGGGAACAGGTTATCTACGAAGAAGCGAATCCGGCAGGTGAAGTCACTATCGGGATGGTCGGCAAGTACATTGAACTGCCGGATGCCTATAAATCGGTGATTGAAGCGCTGAAACACGGTGGTCTGAAAAACCGCGTAACCGTCAACATCAAGCTGATCGATTCGCAGGATGTTGAAACGCGCGGCGTCGAAATTCTGAAGAATCTGGACGCTATCCTGATCCCCGGCGGCTTCGGCTATCGCGGAGTTGAAGGTAAGATTGCCACTGCGCGCTATGCGCGAGAAAACAATATTCCGTACCTGGGGATTTGTCTGGGTATGCAGGTTGCGCTGATTGAGTTTGCGCGCAACGTAGCGGGAATGGAAAACGCTAATTCCACGGAATTTGTGCCAGACTGTAAGTATCCGGTTGTGGCGCTGATTACCGAATGGCGTGATGAAGAAGGCAATGTTGAAGTGCGTTCTGAGAAGAGCGATTTGGGCGGCACAATGCGCCTTGGGGCTCAGCAGTGCCAGCTCAGCGACGATAGTCTGGTGCGCCAGTTGTACGGTGAGCCAACCATTACCGAGCGCCACCGTCATCGCTACGAAGTCAATAATATGTTGTTAAAACCGATTGAAAATGCGGGCCTGCGCATTGCGGGCCGTTCCGGGGATGATCAGTTGGTCGAGATCATCGAGGTGCCGAACCATCCGTGGTTTGTTGCCTGTCAGTTCCATCCGGAGTTTACTTCGACGCCGCGTGATGGGCACCCGCTGTTTGCTGGCTTTGTGAAAGCCGCTGGCGAGTACCAGAAGCGTCAGGCGAAGTAAAAGAGTTAGAACGGCAATGCACCCATCAGGGTGCATTGTTTGTCTGGAGTTTTAGTTTAACTTGTACTGAGGAAAACCTAATGTCCAAAATCGTTAAAGTCATCGGTCGTGAAATCATCGACTCCCGTGGTAACCCGACTGTTGAAGCCGAAGTACACCTGGAAGGTGGTTTCGTTGGTATGGCAGCCGCTCCGTCAGGTGCTTCTACCGGTTCCCGCGAAGCGCTGGAACTGCGCGATGGCGACAAATCCCGTTTCCTGGGTAAAGGCGTAACCAAAGCTGTTGCAGCGGTTAACGGCCCGATCGCGCAGGCAATCCTTGGCAAAGACGCCAAAGATCAGGCTGGCATTGATAAAATCATGATCGACCTGGACGGTACTGAAAACAAATCTAACTTCGGTGCGAACGCAATCCTGGCGGTCTCTCTGGCTAACGCCAAAGCTGCTGCGGCGTCTAAAGGCCAGCCGCTGTATGAGCACATTGCTGAGCTGAACGGCACTCCGGGCAAATACTCTATGCCGGTTCCGATGATGAACATCATCAACGGCGGCGAACACGCTGACAACAACGTTGATATCCAGGAATTTATGATTCAGCCGGTTGGCGCGAAAACGGTAAAAGAAGCCATCCGTATGGGTTCTGAAGTTTTCCATCATCTGGCAAAAGTGCTGAAAGGCAAAGGCATGAACACCGCGGTGGGTGACGAAGGCGGCTATGCGCCGAACCTGGGCTCCAACGCTGAAGCTCTGGCCGTTATCGCTGAAGCAGTTAAAGCAGCTGGTTACGAGCTGGGCAAAGACATCACTCTGGCGATGGACTGCGCAGCGTCTGAGTTCTACAAAGACGGCAAATACGTTCTGGCTGGTGAAGGCAACAAAGCGTTCACCGCTGAAGAATTCACTCACTTCCTCGAAGAACTGACTAAACAGTACCCGATCGTGTCTATCGAAGACGGTCTGGACGAGTCTGACTGGGAAGGTTTCGCATACCAGACTAAAGTGCTGGGCGACAAAATCCAGCTGGTTGGCGACGATCTGTTCGTAACCAACACCAAGATCCTGAAAGAAGGCATCGAGAAAGGCATCGTTAACTCCATCCTGATCAAATTCAACCAGATCGGTTCGCTGACCGAAACGCTGGCTGCAATCAAAATGGCGAAAGACGCGGGCTACACTGCCGTTATCTCTCACCGTTCAGGCGAAACTGAAGATGCGACCATCGCTGACCTGGCTGTAGGTACTGCTGCTGGCCAGATCAAAACCGGTTCGATGAGCCGCTCTGACCGCGTTGCTAAATACAACCAGTTGATTCGTATCGAAGAAGCGTTGGGTGAAAAAGCGCCGTACAACGGTCGTAAAGAGATCAAAGGTCAGGCATAAGTCTGTCTTTATCTGATATGAAAATGCCAGCCTTCGGGCTGGCATGAGGCTGATGACAAACCTGATTTAGATATTGTGCTCGCATTTCTGCCGGGTGGCGGCTATCGCCTTACCTGGCATGTAAAACCAATAATATCATCATGTTATGGGTTTTTCGTAGGCCCGCGCAAGCGAAGCGCCGCCGGGCAATTCCGGAAAAACGCACTTTGTCAGCAATCTGATGCCAGCCTTCGGGCTGGCATTTTTTTGTCGGGACAAAATTGATTACTTAAAATCCACCGCCATTTGCTGTGGAATCGAAAGTCCGCGGGTTGTCTGCACGCAGCGATCGATATAATCGGTAAAGCGTGGTGGTTTCGGCATCCCCATACTGAGCAGTTTGTCGTTGCTGAATCGTACATTGAGCGTGGCGAAGGCACCGTACAGGCGCATGGCTTTTAGCATCAGACGTTCGTTGCAGGGGCCGAAGATATCCTTCAGTTCACGACGCATGTTGACCAGCGTTTCATAGCTGACCTGAGCGTACTTGTTGCCAACCGGAGCTTGTTTTAGCGCGGATGCCATGGCGTTATCAATATCCGCAAACCTCACGCTATTTTCTTCTCCTGCCGAAATGTGTACCACCTCCCCATGGGCAAGGGGGCAATTAAGCAGCATCAGCAGCGCATCGGCGCAGTAATCGACGGGGATAACATCAATACGATCTTCCATAGAACACATAAATTTTTGCAGCATCAGACCCATACTGAACACCCAAAAGATGCTGCTGGAAGGCTGACAGCCGTGATGAGTATGACCAACAACAATAGAGGGACGGGCGATAACCAGCGGTAGCGTCGGGCACTCCTGCTGCATCAGACGTTCTATCGTGGATTTAGAGTGCGTATACTCAACCAGATGTTCAGCGTGCTCGCGAAATTCCGCGCTTTCTGCTACCAGTGAATTGGGTTCTGGTGAACATGACATTGCGGTCCCCACGTGCAGAAAGCGCTGAAGGCCGCTGACAAGGGCCATTCTTCGGGCAAATTTTAGCGTTCCTTCGACATTCACTTTCCAGATCAACGGGTTGTTGCCAAAGGAGGCAACGGCGGCGCAATTGATAACATGAGTGACCCGCTCCAGACGCGGGTCGTCAAGAAAAACGTCCGGGGCTGCCAAATCGCCCAGCAGAATGTTTTGCACGCCGAGTACCGCCAGTTTCTCTTCTGCAATATTGAATTTTCGCAGGTTTTCCTTTACCCGTTGAAGTGCCGCAGCATTATTATTGGCACGAACTAACAGCAGCAAATTAATTTCATTGGTCTGATTCAGAACGTTTTCTAAAATTGCACCACCCAGAAATCCGGTCGTACCTGTAATTAATAATGTGTTCATGAATGCTATCTCATTATGTTGGTTGACTGGATTCTAAGCGTCGACAATTAAACGGATATTAAATGGGAGTGTGCCGTAACATACGGTTTATTAAGATTATTTATATATATATGGCGCTGTGGATCGTATTTGACCTTGCGCGAGATTAAGAAATTCATTATTTAATGTATCAGTTTGTACATTCTTGAAATGTCGTGCTTTTGGCCTATTTTCTTATGCTTTTATCGTGACAACTTAAAATATTTTGTTACATCAAAAATGACGTTCGAATAGAGGCTGGTTTTAGCTGGAGTGATCAGGCTAATTAAATAACGATCTGTTTGCTCGTCGGCGTGAGGGTAAGGCATTATTTATTTTTTACCCGACTGCAACGCAGCCGGGGGCAAGACCTGAGCCGGTAAATCTGCGATAATGCGCGCTCATAACCCCAGACAGAGATGATTATGCAGTACCCGATTAACGAGATGTTCCAGACCTTGCAAGGCGAAGGTTACTTTACCGGCGTTCCCGCCATTTTTATTCGTTTACAGGGATGCCCGGTTGGTTGCGCCTGGTGCGATACCAAACATACCTGGGATAAGCTTGCCGATCGGGAAGTGTCGCTGTTCAGCATTCTGGCGAAGACCAAAGAGAGCGATAAATGGGGCCCGGCAAGCGGCGAAGATCTGCTGGCGATTATTGGGCGTCAGGGCTGGACGGCACGTCATGTGGTGATTACCGGTGGCGAACCCTGCATTCATGATTTAACGCCGTTAACTTCTCTGCTGGAGCAAAACGGTTTTAGCTGCCAGATAGAAACCAGCGGCACCCATGAGGTGCGCTGTACGCCACATACCTGGGTGACGGTATCGCCAAAGGTCAATATGCGCGGCGGCTATAATGTGCTGTCACAGGCGCTGGAGCGGGCTAATGAGATCAAGCACCCGGTTGGTCGCGTGCGTGATATTGAAGCGCTGGATGAACTACTGGCGACGCTGAACGACGATAAGCCGCGCATCATTGCCCTGCAGCCTATCAGCCAGAAAGAAGAGGCGACCCGCCTGTGTATTGAAACCTGTATCGCGCGGAACTGGCGCTTATCAATGCAGACGCACAAATATCTGAATATTGCGTGATAAAAAATCGTTCCCGGCCTGCAACTGTTCCCATTTGTGTGCAGGCCGGATAAGACGCAGCGCGTCGCCATCCGGCAAACCCAAAATCACTCGCCGCGATAGACGCAGCCTGCGGTACAGGTTTCTTTAATCATTACCGCGCTGAGCAGCGGAACCACCGGTTTGACCTGCTGCCAGATCCATTTTGCCAGCACCTCGCTGGTTGGATTGGACAGACCGGGAATGTCATTCAGATAGTAGTGATCCAGACGATCGTAAGTCGGCTTAAAGGCGGCTTTAAGCTCGGCGAAATCCATGATCCACCCGGTATGGGGATCGACCTCACCGGTAATCTCCAGACGCACCATAAAAGAGTGGCCGTGCAGGCGACCGCACTTATGGCCTTCTGGTACATGCGGCAGACGGTGAGCGGCTTCGAAGGTGAAATCTTTAAACAGCGTGGTGGACATCTTTTATTCTCAATATGGCAAAAAACCGCCGTAGGGTACCGGAAAGCACATTTTTTATCATTAACTAAAATGTCCCTGAGCAGAAAGTCATCGCGTTTACGCGGTTTTATTGAAATAACTCTTTATATTTCATGTTGTTATTTAATCGATTTTGTTGTTAATAACTATAACTAAAACAGGTTAGTCCATTTGGTTATTTGTTATTTCCATCCCTTCTTTAATTGTTACTATCAGCACCGTTAACCTTATTGCTCGTCATACTTCGAGCTGCATGTGCGTTGGCAATAATTCGACCCATCTCAGGGCCTCGCCCGGACGACGTTGCCACAGTATCGCTGCCTGCAACCCGAATTATTTAGAGTAAATATATTCTCTTCTGTTTTATCGCGCTGACAGGGCGCGAATCACAGCTTTGCTTACTGGAACATAACGACGCATGACGACACAGGCCCCACCTTCCAATTTGCTACCGCTGAGTCCGGAGCAAATGGCTCGCCTTCAGGCGGCCACGACTGACTTCACGCCTGCCCAGTTGGCCTGGGTTTCTGGCTACTTCTGGGGGGCGCTGAACCAGCAGCCCGGCGCGGCGGTTGTCGCTCCAGCCCAGGCGGCAGAAGTGCCATCCATCACCCTTATTTCGGCATCGCAAACCGGTAACGCCCGCCGCGTCGCCGAAGCGCTGCGTGACGATCTGCAGGCCGCACAGCTCAATGTTAAACTGGTCAACGCCGGCGACTATAAATTCAAACACATTGCCGCCGAAAAACTGCTGGTCGTAGTGACGTCAACACAAGGCGAAGGTGAGCCGCCGGAAGAAGCCGTCGCGCTGCACAAGTTCCTGTTCTCGAAGAAAGCGCCGAAGCTGACCGATACGGCATTTGCCGTGTTTGGCCTGGGCGATACCTCCTATGAATTTTTCTGCCAGTCCGGTAAAGATTTTGATAGCAAACTGGCCGAACTGGGGGGCGAACGCCTGCTTGACCGGGTTGACGCTGATGTGGAATATCAGGCTGCCGCCGCCGAATGGCGCGCCCGCGTGGTCGAGGTGCTGAAGGCGCGCGCGCCTGCTGCTTCGCCGTCCCAACTGGCCACCAGCGGGGCGGTGAATGAGATCCACTCCAGCCCGTACAGCAAAGAAGCGCCGCTGACCGCGACCCTCGCAGTAAATCAAAAAATCACCGGCCGCGATTCAGAAAAAGATGTCCGTCATATTGAAATCGACCTCGGCGACTCGGGCCTGCGTTATCAGCCGGGCGATGCCCTGGGCGTGTGGTACCAGAACGATCCGGCGCTGGTAAAAGAGCTGGTGGAACTGCTGTGGCTGAAAGGCGATGAGCCGGTTACGGTAGAGGGAAAAACCCTGCCGCTTGCCGACGCGCTGGAGTGGCACGTCGAGCTGACGGTTAACACCGGTAACATTGTTGAGAGCTATGCCACCTTAACCCGCAGCGAGTCTCTGCTGCCGCTGGTGGGCGATAAAGCGCAGCTTCAGCATTATGCCGCGACCACGCCGATTGTCGACATGGTCCGTTTCTCTCCGGCACAGCTGGATGCTCAGGCGCTGATCGATCTGCTGCGTCCGTTAACCCCGCGGCTGTACTCTATCGCCTCATCCCAGGCGGAAGTGGAAAGCGAAGTACACATTACCGTTGGCGTGGTTCGGTATGATATTGAAGGCCGCGCCCGTGCTGGCGGCGCCTCCAGTTTCCTTGCCGATCGCGTTGAAGAAGATGGTGAAGTGCGGATCTTTATCGAACATAACGATAACTTCCGTCTGCCTGCCAACCCGCAGACGCCGGTGATCATGATTGGCCCAGGCACCGGCATCGCGCCGTTCCGCGCGTTTATGCAGCAGCGCGCGGCGGAAGGCGCAGAAGGCAAGAACTGGCTGTTCTTTGGCAACCCGCACTTTACCGAAGATTTCCTTTATCAGGTGGAGTGGCAGAGCTACGTCAAAGAGGGCGTACTGACCCGCATTGACCTGGCCTGGTCCCGCGATCAACAACAAAAAGTCTATGTTCAGGACAAGCTGCGCGAGCAGGGGGCTGAACTGTGGCGCTGGATTAACGATGGCGCCCATATTTATGTCTGCGGCGACGCGAATCGCATGGCAAAAGACGTTGAGCAGACGTTACTGGAAGTGATTGCCGAATACGGTGCGATGGACGCCGAAGCGGCGGACGAATTTTTAAGTGAGCTGCGCGTTGAGCGCCGTTATCAGCGAGATGTCTACTAATGAGCGAAAAACATCCAGGCCCGCTGGTGGTCGAAGGTAAACTGGCTGACGCCGAGCGTATGAAGCTGGAAAGCAACTATCTGCGCGGCACCATTGCAGAAGATTTGAACGACGGCCTGACCGGTGGTTTTAAAGGCGACAATTTTCTGCTGATCCGTTTTCACGGCATGTATCAGCAGGATGACCGCGATATTCGCGCCGAGCGTGCGGCGCAGAAGCTGGAGCCGCGTCATGCGATGCTCTTGCGCTGTCGCCTGCCGGGGGGCGTTATCACCACCAAACAGTGGCAGGCGATTGATAAATTCGCCGGTGAAAATACGATTTACGGTAGCATTCGTCTGACTAACCGCCAGACTTTCCAGTTTCACGGCATTCTGAAGAAGAACGTGAAGCCGGTACATCAGATGCTGCACTCCGTTGGGCTGGACTCGCTGGCCACCGCCAACGATATGAACCGTAATGTGCTCTGTACCTCTAACCCGTATGAGTCCCAGTTGCATGCGGAAGCCTACGAATGGGCGAAGAAGATCTCCGAGCACCTGCTGCCGCGCACTCGCGCTTATGCAGAGATCTGGCTGGATCAGAAAAAAGTCGCCACCACGGACGAAGAACCGATCCTCGGTCAGACTTATCTGCCGCGTAAGTTCAAAACCACCGTGGTGATCCCGCCGCAAAATGATATCGATCTGCACGCGAACGACATGAACTTCGTGGCGATTGCTGAAAATGGCAAGCTGGTGGGCTTTAACCTGCTGGTCGGTGGCGGCCTGTCTATCGAGCACGGGAATAAGAAAACCTATGCCCGTACGGCGAGCGAGTTTGGCTATTTGCCGGTGGAGCACACTCTGGCGGTGGCGGAAGCGGTGGTAACCACCCAGCGCGACTGGGGCAACCGGACCGACCGTAAAAATGCGAAAACCAAATATACTCTGGAACGCGTGGGCGTTGAGACTTTTAAGGCGGAAGTAGAGCGCCGGGCGGGCATCAAGTTTGAGCCGATTCGCCCGTATGAATTTACCAGCCGCGGAGACCGTATCGGCTGGGTGAAAGGCATCGACAATAACTGGCACCTGACGCTGTTTATTGAAAATGGTCGTATCCTCGACTATCCGGGGCGTCCGTTGAAGACTGGCCTGCTGAAAATTGCGAAGATCCATAAAGGGGAATTCCGCATTACGGCGAATCAGAATTTGATCATTGCCAGCGTTCCGGAAGAACAGAAAGCGAAGATCGAAAAGCTGGCCCGTGACCACGGCCTGATGAACGCCGTGACTCCGCAGCGTGAAAACTCGATGGCTTGCGTATCGTTCCCGACTTGTCCGCTGGCAATGGCCGAGGCAGAGCGCTTCCTGCCGTCATTTATTGATAAAGTCGAGGCGGTGATGAGCAAGCATGGGGTCGGCGATGAGCATATCGTTACCCGCGTCACCGGCTGCCCGAACGGCTGCGGTCGCGCGATGCTGGCGGAGGTTGGTCTGGTAGGGAAAGCGCCGGGGCGTTATAACCTGCACCTTGGCGGCAACCGCAGCGGGACGCGTATTCCGCGTATGTATCGGGAAAATATTACCGAGTCGGAAATCCTCGACTCTCTTGACGAACTGGTAGGGCGCTGGGCGAAAGAGCGCGAAGCGGGTGAAGGCTTCGGCGATTTTACGGTGCGTGCGGGCATTATTCGCCCGGTGCTCGACCCGGCCCGGGATTTCTGGGAATAACGTGCATCGCCGGATGGCGGCATAAATACCTTATCCGGCCTACGTAGACGGTAGGCCGGATAAGCGTAGCGCCATCAGGCAAGGCAAACAGTGAGGAACTTATGTCCGTACTCGATCTAAACGTGCTTAACGAATTACCGAAGGTCGATCGTGTTTTGCAACTGGCGGAAACCAATAGTCAACTGGAAAAACTGAGCGCGCAACAGCGTGTCGAATGGGCGCTGGAAAATCTGCCGGGCGAATATGTGCTCTCTTCAAGCTTTGGTATTCAGGCGGCGGTGAGCCTGCATCTGGTTAATCAGGTACGTCCGGGTATTCCGGTCATTTTGACCGATACCGGCTATCTGTTCCCGGAAACCTACCAGTTTATCGACGAGTTAACGGATAAGCTCAACCTGAATCTGAAGGTCTATCGGGCGAAGGAGAGCGCGGCCTGGCAGGAAGCGCGCTATGGTAAGCTATGGGAGCAGGGCGTTGAGGGCATTGAGAAATACAATGACATCAACAAGGTTGAGCCGATGAACCGGGCGCTTGCAGAGCTGAAGGCGCAAACGTGGTTTGCTGGCCTGCGCCGGGAGCAGTCCGGCAGCCGCGCGCATTTACCGGTTCTGGCGATCCAGCGTGGCGTGTTTAAAGTGCTGCCAATCATCGACTGGGATAACCGCACCGTTTATCAGTATCTGCAAAAGCACGGCCTGAAATATCATCCTCTGTGGGATCAGGGCTATCTGTCGGTGGGCGATACCCACACCACCCGCAAATGGGAGCCGGGAATGGCGGAAGAAGAGACGCGCTTCTTTGGTCTGAAAAGAGAGTGCGGATTGCACGAAGGTTAATGTGAGTCCCGGCGCTGCCGGGATTTTTTTGTGTATATTAAGGTCTTCCTGATTAATGGAGTGATCTTGATGATGTTTAATTATTGGGGGAAAGCCCGGCGAGGGGATGATGAGGGAGGTGATGATTATCACTTACTGTGCTGGCATTCTCTGGATGTGGCGGCAGTTGGTTACTGGATGGTGCAGCATAATATCCATAATATCGCTGATTATCTTAAGAAAATGGGCCTGGATGACAGGGCTCAGGCAGCGCAGTTTTTTGCCTGGTTATTATGCTGGCATGATATCGGGAAATTCGCGCATTCTTTCCAACAGCTTTATATTCATGACAATCTTAACTCGCAGAATGACAATATAAAAAATTATGAGGCCATCCCGCATGCCACCCTGGGATATTGGCTGTGGAATGATTATCTGAGCGGGTATTCTGAACTTCTCCCAACATCTTCTCTTGCAGCCCGCAAGTTGAAGCGCGTCATTGCACTTTGGATGCCGCTTACGACCGGGCATCATGGGCGTCCACCGGCTTTGGTCGCGGAGCTGAAAAATTTTCGTCAGCAGGATAAAGAGGCGGCACGCGATTTTCTTGCCAGCATAAAATCGTTATTTCCGCTGTTTGAGATCCCTGAATTTTGGGATGACGATGATAGTATTGCTCTCTTTAAACATCTGTCATGGTTTATTTCAGCGACGATAGTGTTGGCTGATTGGGTCGGTTCTTCAACCCGATATTTTCCACGAATCGCTAAACCGATGGCTATTGAGTCATACTGGCGGCACCATGCGCTGGTGAAAGCAAAAATAGCCATTTCTGTTTTCCCGCCTTCTTCTGAAGTCGCGCCTTTTTCTGGTGTAAATGCGTTATTTCCTTTTATCCGGCATCCAACCCCGTTACAACAAAAAGCGCTTGAGCTGGATATTAATCAACAAGGTCCGCAATTATTCATTCTTGAAGATGTGACCGGTGCCGGGAAAACGGAAGCCGCGCTTATTCTGGCTAACCGCCTGATGGCCGCAGGAAGGGCGCAGGGCCTCTATTTTGGCTTGCCGACGATGGCGACGGCGAATGCTATGTTTGAGCGTCTGGCGGAGAGCTGGCTGGCGCTATACCAACCACATTCACGGCCCAGCCTGGTCCTGGCGCATAGCGCACGTGGATTAATGGCGCGTTTTAATCAGTCAATCTGGTCGGGCGATTTATCGGGTTCAGAAGAACCTGATGATCTTCAGCCTGACAGTCAGGGATGCGCGGCCTGGTTTACTGACAGCAATAAAAAAGCGCTGTTGGCCGAAGTCGGTGTTGGTACGCTCGATCAGGCGATGATGGCGGTGATGCCGTTTAAGCACAATAACCTGCGGATGCTGGGGCTGAACAAGAAGATTCTGGTCGCCGATGAGATCCATGCCTATGACGCTTATATGTCGCGAATTCTGGAGGGATTGATTGAAAAGCAGGCCAGTGACGGCAATACCACTATTCTGCTTTCCGCCACCCTATCTCAGCAGCAGCGGGACCGGCTGGTTGCCGCTTTTGCTAAAGGAGCAAAGCGTCAGATTGAAGCGCCATTACTGGGTTATAGCGATTATCCCTGGTTAACGCAGGTCTCTGGTTCGCAGGTGATTTCGCAATATGTGGAAACCCGTAAAGAGGTTCAGCGCAGCGTCAAAGTGGCCTGGATACATAGCGAACAGGAGTGTATTGAACGCATTGAGAAGACCGTAAGTCAGGGGAAATGTATTGCGTGGATACGCAACTCTGTTGACGACGCAATTCGTATTTATCGCCAGCTTCTTGGCAGGGGGGGTATTCCGGCCGAAAACCTATTGTTATTCCATAGCCGCTTTGCTTTTTATGATCGTCAGCGAATTGAAAATCAGGCGCTGGCTCAGTTTGGTAAAAAAGGCGGGACGCAACGTAGTGGAAAGGTGTTGATCGCCACTCAGGTTATTGAACAGAGCCTGGATATTGACCTTGATGAAATGATCTCTGATTTAGCGCCTGTGGACTTGTTGATTCAGCGGGCGGGACGGTTACAGCGTCATATTCGGGATTGTCATGGCTTATTGAAATTATCCGGACAGGATGAACGTGATGCGCCGGAGTTGCTGATTCAGGCTCCTGAATGGAATGACTCGCCACACGAGGACTGGTTTTCCAGCACCATGCGTAACAGCGCTTATGTCTATCCCGATCATGGGCGCCTGTGGCTCACTCAGCGTGTACTGCGTGAACAGGGGGAAATTCGCATGCCTCAGTCTGCCCGATTGCTGATCGAGTCGGTCTACGGCGAAGAGGTCAATATGCCGGAAAGTTTTGTGCAGACAGAGCAGGTGCGGGAGGGAAAATATTACTGCGACCGGGCATTTGCCGATCAAAACCTTATCAACTTTGCACCTGGATATAGCCCGGAAAGCAGCGATTTTTTACCGGAAAAATTGTCGACGCGCCTTGCTGAAGAGTCCATCACCCTATGGCTGGCGAAAATTGTCGATGGCGTTGTTACGCCTTATGCGTCAGGCGAGCACGCCTGGGAAATGAGCGTGCTGCGGGTACGCCAGGGATGGTGGAATAAACATCGTGAAGATTTTACGTTGCTTGACGGTAAGCCGTTTCGGCAGTGGTGCGTTGAGCAGCATCAGAATCAGGAGTTTGCGATGGTGATTGTGGTATCTGATTCTGAGACGTGTGGTTATTCGATGCATGAAGGGTTGATCGGAAAGGCAGATTAACGACACAGAATTGCACTGACAGGCTTTCGTGATCTGTCGTTTGATGATTCACCTGGGCAACAAGCTGACAGTGAGTTTTCAACTGTCAGTCCGTTAAAACTCAAGGGAACACTTTTGCGCCATGGACTGGCGCATCAGGTAAGGAAAAGGCATGTTTCCGATAAATTTAATTTCAACACCCTGGCTTCCCGTTCGTTTCAAAGACGGTTCCATTGGCAAACTGGCGCCAGTCAATCTGACAGATGAAAACGTGGTAGATGTCGCCGCCACGCGAGCGGATTTGCAGGGCGCAGCCTGGCAGTTCTTGCTGGGATTATTACAATGCACTGTCGCGCCGAAAAACAGTGCTCGCTGGGAGGATATCTGGTTCGACGATGGATTGAGCGCAGAAAAACTTCGTCAGGCGCTGGAACCGCTAGAGTCTGCCTTTCAGTTTGGTGCCGATACACCCTCTTTTATGCAGGATTTTGAACCCATAGGTGGTGAGAAAGTTTCAATCGCCTCATTGCTGCCGGAAATTCCTGGGGCGCAAACCACCAAATTTAATAAAGACCATTTTGTTAAGCGCGGCGTCACGCAGCACTTTTGCTCGCACTGCGCGGCGCTGGCGTTATTTTCGTTGCAGCTTAATGCGCCATCGGGCGGTAAAGGTTATCGAACCGGGCTGCGAGGCGGCGGGCCGATGACCACGCTTATCGAATTGCAGGAGTATCAGAGTAACCGGCAAACGCCTCTATGGCGCAAGCTATGGCTCAATGTTATGCCGCAGGATAGCGGTGGATTACCTTTGCCGGAGCAGTGCGATGCATCAGTCTTTCCCTGGTTAGCCGCCACCCGCACCAGTGAACTGGCAAATGCCGTCACAACCCCAGAACAGGTCAATCCGCTGCAGGCCTATTGGGGGATGCCAAGACGTATTCGTCTTGATTTTGCATCCACTCATTCAGGCTCTTGCGATCTCTGTGAAACTCACAGTGATGAACTGCTGAGTTCGATGACCGTAAAAAACTACGGCGTTAATTACGCGGGTTGGGTACACCCACTGACACCTTATCGCCTGCCGTTAAAAGAAGGTAGTGAACGCTATTCCGTCAAACCGCAGCCGGGCGGCCTTATCTGGCGGGACTGGCTGGGATTGAGTCAGGAAGGTACATCAGAAAATAACCGAGAATACCCGGCTCAGGTTGTTAAAACGTTCGCTACGCATAACCTTAAGGATATCAGGGTTGGATTGTGGGGCTTTGGCTATGATTTTGACAATATGAAAGCCCGCTGCTGGTATGAACATCACTTCCCGCTGTTATTAACCGAAAACATTATCCCCGATCTGCGACAGGCGGCGCAAACGGCATCGCGTCACCTCGGCCTGCTACGTAGCGCATTAAAAGAGGCCTGGTTCTCTGATGCCAAAGGCGCACGCGGTGATTTCAGCTTTATTGATATCGACTTCTGGCATCTTACTCAGGCCTCTTTTCTGGAACTGGTTCGCGATATTGAAAGCGGCCAGAGCACAGAAAAAAGACTGAGCCAATGGCAAAATGATATCTGGTTATTTACCCGCCGCTACTTTGATGACCATGTTTTTACCAACCCCTACGAGGGCGGCGATCTTAAGCGAGTTATGCTGGCACGGAAAAAATATTTCACCAAAGCGAAAAAGCAGGAGGCTGCTGAATGAGTATTGTGGAAGACAATCATAAGGCCACGTTGCGCCGGTGGCATGAAGAGTTGCAGGAAAAACGCGGTCTGCGTGCCAGCCTGCGGCGCAGCAGAACGGTGAATGAAGTCTGCCTGTCGGAGGGATTTCGTTCTCTACTGATGCAGACTCACACGTTATGGAAAATAGAAGGGCAAGAGTGGCGTTTTACCGCGCTGGCGATAACCGCGGCGCTGGCCGCACATGTTAAATCTATTGTTAAAGAGCCGAATTTTGCTGCGCAGTTAGGCCAGATGACCGGCAATAACCCGGTGATGTCCGAACTGCGCTTTTCCCGGCTGTCTGCGGTGAAAACGCCTGATGAATTGCTGCGTCAGCTACTGCGTGCGGTTCGGCTGCTTAATGGCGCGGTGAATCTTCCGTCACTGGCAGATGACATCTTTTGCTGGTGTCGGGAAAACGACGAACTGCTTAACCATATCCGCCGCCGCCAGCGGCCAACTGAATTTATCCGTATCCGCTGGGCGCTGGAGTATTACCAGGCCGGTGATGCCAACAACGACGATTAATAAGGGACTCTCAGATGACCACGTTTATTCAACTGCATTTACTGACCGCATATCCGGCTGCCAACCTGAACCGTGATGACACCGGTTCGCCGAAAACGGTCGTGCTCGGTGGCGCGACGCGTCTTCGCGTTTCTTCACAAAGCCTGAAGCGCGCCTGGCGCACATCCGAACTTTTTGAACAGGCTCTTGCCGGAAATATTGGTATTCGTAGCGGACGTATTGCGCGTGAGGTGGCGAAAATCCTGACGGAAAACGGCATCGATGACAAAAAGGCCGTCGAGTGGGTAAAACCGATTGCGGACTATTTAGGTAAAGCTAAAACGGAGAAGAAACCGAAAGAACCATTGACCAATGCTGAAACCGAGCAACTGGTGCATATCAGTCCGGCAGAGTTCGATGCGGTCATGGCGCTGGCGCATCGCCTGGCTGAAGAAAAACGAGCACCGAAAGAAGAAGAACTTTTGCTGCTGCGTCGCGATCGCATGGCAGTCGATATTGCCATGTTTGGCCGTATGCTGGCAAATAAACCGGAGTTCAATGTGGAAGCCGCGTGTCAGGTTGCGCATGCATTCGGCGTCAGTGAAACCATCGTGGAAGATGATTTTTTTACCGCGGTAGACGATCTGCGTAAACCTTCTGAGGATGCTGGCGCGGGGCATCTTGGTGAAGCCGGTTTCGGCTCGGCTCTGTTTTATACTTATATTTGTATAGACAAAGACCTGCTACTGAAAAATCTGAACGGCAATGAAGAGCTGGCGAATAAAACGCTGCGCGCTTTTACCGAGGCCGTGCTGAAAGTCTCGCCAACCGGCAAACAAAATAGCTTTGCCAGTCGTGCTTATGCGTCCTGGATGCTGGCGGAAAAAGGAACCGATCAACCTCGTTCACTGGCGGCGGCGTTTTACAACCCGATCAACGGCACCAACCAGCTGGAGGCCGCGATAAAACGCATTACTGAAATGCGCGAGAATATAAATACGGTTTACGAACAACGGACAGAATCCGTCGGTTTTGATGTGATGAATGGAAAGGGAAGCATCAAAGAGGTGCTGGATTTTATCAGCGCGTAAGGGGCTACTATGAGCCAGTATCTGATTTTTCAGCTTCAGGGGCCAATGGCTTCATGGGGCGTGGATGCCCCCGGAGAGGTGCGCCATAGTCATGAGTTACCCACGCGTTCGGCGCTACTGGGACTACTGGCGGCAGCCCTGGGGATTCGTCGCGATGAAGAAAAACGTCTGAACGAGTTTAATCAGCACTACGCATTTTTGTTATGTGCCAGCAGGGAGCCTCGTTGGGCGCGGGATTACCATACTGTCCAGATGCCGAAAGAAGTGCGTAAAGCCCGTTATTTCAGTCGTCGTGAAGAGTTAAGCGATCCTGAACTGCTGAGTGCGCTGATCTCCCGTCGGGATTATTACACCGACGCCTGGTGGATGGTGGCGATAGCGCAAACCTCCGGTGCGCCATATTCGCTGGAGCAACTACGAGATGCGTTACAACACCCGGTATTCTCTCTGTATCTGGGGCGTAAAAGCCATCCTCTGGCATTACCGCTTGCGCCCTTGCTGCTGGAAGGTTCCGCCCCGGATGTGCTGAGTGATGCGTATGATCAGTATCGGGAGAAGTTCAACAGGCTAAAAATTCCGTTAGCGGAATTACAGCCTCAGTGCTGGTGGGAGGGCGAACATGAAGGTCTGGAAGCCAATAAAGTCTTACGTCGTCGTGACAGGCCAATGAGTCGCCAGCAGTGGACGTTTGGCGAACGCACCGTTAATCAAGGCGTGCTGCTCATCAAGGAGGAACCGTGTATCTCGCAAAAATAACGCTGCATACCAGTAAGCTTTTACCATCACAACTGCTGAAATTAGTGGATCGCGGAGAATATGTGATGCACCAGTGGCTTTGGGAGCTGTTTCCCGGAAGAGGCGAACGGCAGTTTCTTTATCGTCGAGAGGAGCTTCAGGGAGCATTTCGTTTCTTTGTGCTTTCTCAACAACCACCGGCTGAGAGCGATATTTTCGATATCGAATATCGTTCGTTCTTAGCGACCTTAAGCCCGGGTCAAACGCTGCGTTTTAGCCTGCGAGCCAATCCAACGATTTGTAAAGCAGGTAAACGTCACGATCTGTTGATGGAAGCAAAACGTCAGGTGAAAGGGAAGAACGAGGACCTGGATATCTGGCAGCATCAACGGCAGACGGCGCAAGACTGGCTGGCGAAACAAGGGAAACAGAATGGATTTTCGCTCAGTGAAGTGAGTGTGGATGCGTATCGGCAGCAGCAGATTGTTCGGGCGAAGTCCCGGCAGATGATCCAGTTCAGCAGCGTGGACTATTCTGGCCTACTGGTGGTTAACGACCCAGCGTTATTTCTGCAGCGTCTGATTCAGGGATATGGGAAAAGCCGGGCTTTTGGCTGCGGGCTAATGCTGATTAAACCTGGAGACAAAGGGTGACTTATGTACCGCTCAGTCCCATTCCACTGAAAGATCGTACATCAATGATTTTCCTCCAGTATGGGCAGATTGATGTCCTGGATGGTGCATTTGTGTTGATCGATAAGACGGGGATACGTACTCATATTCCGGTAGGGTCTGTGGCCTGTATCATGCTGGAACCGGGGACTCGGGTTTCTCATGCGGCAGTGCGCCTGGCGTCAACGGTAGGAACACTACTGGTGTGGGTAGGAGAGGCCGGTGTCCGGGTTTACTCTTCCGGGCAGCCCGGCGGTGCGCGGGCAGACAAACTGTTGTATCAGGCGAAATTGGCGCTGGATGATGATTTACGTCTGAAAGTCGTGCGTAAAATGTATGAACTCCGTTTTCGTGAGCCGCCGCCTGCGCGTCGTTCTGTTGAGCAGCTGCGCGGTATTGAAGGTTCTCGTGTTCGTCAGACTTACGCATTGTTGGCTAAACAGTACGGAGTGAAGTGGCATGGCCGTAATTATGATCCTAAGGACTGGGAAAAAGGAGATGTGGTGAACCAATGTATCAGCGCTGCAACTTCATGCCTGTACGGGATTTCAGAAGCGGCAGTATTGGCGGCGGGTTATGCGCCGGCGATTGGTTTCATTCATAGTGGCAAGCCCCTTTCATTTGTTTATGACATCGCTGATATCATCAAATTTGAATCAGTGGTCCCGAAAGCATTTGAAATTGCTGCACGTGCTCCTTCCGAACCCGATCGTGAAGTCAGACTGGCCTGTCGTGATATTTTTCGTAGTACCAGGCTCACCGGAAAGCTTATCCCTTTGATTGAAGAGGTTCTCGCTGCTGGTGAGATTGAGCCACCGAAACCTGCGCCAGATATGCTGCCTCCCGCAATTCCTGAACCGCAGTCACTTGCTGATAATGGGCATAGAGGGCACGGTTAATGAGTATGGTGGTTGTTGTAACGGAAAATGTCCCCCCACGTTTGCGAGGACGACTTGCTATATGGCTCCTGGAAATCCGGGCTGGCGTATACGTAGGCGATGTCTCAAAACGTGTGCGAGAAATGATCTGGCAACAGGTTACCCAGTTGGGAGGTATTGGAAATATTGTTATGGCCTGGGCAACAAACACTGAGTCTGGTTTTGAGTTTCAAACCTGGGGGGAAAACCGTCGTATTCCGGTAGATTTGGATGGCTTGAGGTTGGTTTCTTTTCTTCCCATTGAAAATCAGTAGGTTACCTGCTCTTTAATAAGGTGGAGTTGTTACTAATAGGTTGGTATATTGTTTATTTCTAAAAAATCCTATAGAAAACAGATATATAAATTTAGTGTGTTCCCCGCGCCAGCGGGGATAAACCGTTACCGGGGGAATATTACTTTACCCTTCCCCGGTGTTCCCCGCGCCAGCGGGGATAAACCGAGCGAGTTTCTATCACTGGTAACAGGGGATTGGTGTTCCCCGCGCCAGCGGGGATAAACCGAACGGCCACAACGAACCGTTTAAAGTGCAGCGGTGTTCCCCGCGCCAGCGGGGATAAACCGCGAGCAGCGGTCGTCGGCGCAGCCTGAATGACGTGTTCCCCGCGCCAGCGGGGATAAACCGCATACTTGATAAAAAAGGACGATGCTGAGAAAGTGTTCCCCGCGCCAGCGGGGATAAACCGGCCACATACAAAGATAAGAAGACCAATAAATTGTGTTCCCCGCGCCAGCGGGGATAAACCGGCAAAACTGTTACGCTCTACGCTCGCCGATATGTGTTCCCCGCGCCAGCGGGGATAAACCGCTCGCGGCAGTAATGGCGGCGCAGCAACAGAAGTGTTCCCCGCGCCAGCGGGGATAAACCGGCGACCGGGAGGGCTGGACATCCAACGGCGGCGTGTTCCCCGCGCCAGCGGGGATAAACCGCAACCGGATACCGGCTTCCGGTAAGTTTCATCGTGTTCCCCGCGCCAGCGGGGATAAACCGGGAAGAGGGTGTGACGCATTATTCCCTTATTGGTGTTCCCCGCGCCAGCGGGGATAAACCGCTACAGCCAGTCTCTATCACGGATACGTTCCGGTGTTCCCCGCGCCAGCGGGGATAAACCGTCAGAGCGCATTGCCGGTGGAGGCTCTTCCGGGTGTTCCCCGCGCCAGCGGGGATAAACCGCCCAAAGGCAAGTTCCTCCCTGGCAAGTGTAAGTGTTCCCCGCGCCAGCGGGGATAAACCGACCGTAGCTTCCCTCGTGGTAGCTGTGTTCGTGTGTTCCCCGCGCCAGCGGGGATAAACCGGACTGGACGCTGTTTGTGAGTGATATTTCCGCGTGTTCCCCGCGCCAGCGGGGATAAACCGAGCAGGCAAGCAAAACATAAATAAGAGAACGCGTGTTCCCCGCGCCAGCGGGGATAAACCGGCATTGTGATTAGCTCAAGGCATTCAACATTTGTGTTCCCCGCGCCAGCGGGGATAAACCGATGTAATCGCCAGCGCTTGCTGTCATGGTCCCGTGTTCCCCGCGCCAGCGGGGATAAACCGCGATATCTGAAAAATCTGACAAAAGGGACATCGTGTTCCCCGCGCCAGCGGGGATAAACCGCAGTCCCACCGCCGTTCGCGGAAGCACTGGTAGTGTTCCCCGCGCCAGCGGGGATAAACCGAACAATGACGCTGTCTGCTGCGGTAGATGCGCGTGTTCCCCGCGCCAGCGGGGATAAACCGGCCAGTCGGGCGGATTTAACAAAGAAGCGCGTGTGTTCCCCGCGCCAGCGGGGATAAACCGAGCTCACGTCATCATCGCCCGTAACGCTATCCGTGTTCCCCGCGCCAGCGGGGATAAACCGGCCATATTTCGAGGTTAAAAAATGAACGAACAGTGTTCCCCGCGCCAGCGGGGATAAACCGGTGAGGTTGGCGATTATACCGCACCCGTTATTGTGTTCCCCGCGCCAGCGGGGATAAACCGAAAACCAACGTTTGACTGTTTTCTCAGATTGACGTGTTCCCCGCGCCAGCGGGGATAAACCGGGGTATAGCGTTTTATCGTCTACAGCAGACGGCGTGTTCCCCGCGCCAGCGGGGATAAACCGCAGGCCTTTAGCGCCTTTTGCCGTGTCACCGAGTGTTCCCCGCGCCAGCGGGGATAAACCGCGTTTTATCTTCGTTGGCATAGACCATATTTTGTGTTCCCCGCGCCAGCGGGGATAAACCGTTACCGACGCGCCGAAGGTCGATCACATCATTGTGTTCCCCGCGCCAGCGGGGATAAACCGTGCAGATGGAAGAGACTCAGCCGATCAAAGACGTGTTCCCCGCGCCAGCGGGGATAAACCGTTTCAAACTGGCAGATAAGTATCCTTGTAAGGGTGTTCCCCGCGCCAGCGGGGATAAACCGCTTTGATTTCTTTTACAGGCTGCGATCTCGAGGTGTTCCCCGCGCCAGCGGGGATAAACCGGTCTGCTACGTGTACCCGCAGTGATAGCAAGTGTGTTCCCCGCGCCAGCGGGGATAAACCGTGGCGGCGCACCAGAGCATTGCGGGAACGGTAGTGTTCCCCGCGCCAGCGGGGATAAACCGCACACACAGCAGCAATACCAATAATCACTGCCGTGTTCCCCGCGCCAGCGGGGATAAACCGCATCACTGAATGCGCCTCAACTAACTATTTATGTGTTCCCCGCGCCAGCGGGGATAAACCGGCGATTACACCTTTGGCCAGGGCGATGATACCGTGTTCCCCGCGCCAGCGGGGATAAACCGAGGGTAACAAACAGGCTTGGACTGGCATCCCTGTGTTCCCCGCGCCAGCGGGGATAAACCGGATATTGCCGACAGCAAACTGCGCCAGCCTCAGTGTTCCCCGCGCCAGCGGGGATAAACCGCGAGCGTTGTGCGCCACCGTCAAAACACCAGGGTGTTCCCCGCGCCAGCGGGGATAAACCGGGCTATAGATACCGGGTAACCGGGTGCATACTGTGTTCCCCGCGCCAGCGGGGATAAACCGCGCTGGTGGGTCTGGCGATATACCCAGTTAATGTGTTCCCCGCGCCAGCGGGGATAAACCGCCGTTGCTTCGGTAGCCGTTTCCGTAGTATCCGTGTTCCCCGCGCCAGCGGGGATAAACCGAACGCAGTGGAGGTGCAGGTGATTGAGCAGGCGTGTTCCCCGCGCCAGCGGGGATAAACCGACTGACCAAAGCGGGCCTGGAGCATGTCGGACGTGTTCCCCGCGCCAGCGGGGATAAACCGTAAATCCAGAGCTTACCCGTTCTTCACTCTCCGTGTTCCCCGCGCCAGCGGGGATAAACCGTACGTCGAGCACAAGATGTGCATCACGCGCAAGTGTTCCCCGCGCCAGCGGGGATAAACCGGCCGATACTGGCTTCAGCAAAAGCTTTATCTAGGGTGTGTCCCGTAACTGTTTTTTGTACAATCAGGCACCTGTTTTGACCACAAAAGTACCTTTAACATGGCTCGTTACGATTTCCCTGATGATGCATGGGCGATAATTTCTCCCATGTTGCCTGCTGAAAGCGGGTCCTCCAAAGGTGGCCGTCCTTACTTCGCGCACAGACATGTCATGAATGGCATATTTTGGGTGCTTTGTTCCGGCGCTCCCTGGAGAGATTTGCCTGAACGTTACGGTCACTGGAAGACGGTTTATAACCGCTTTAACCGATGGTCTAAGGCTGGAATAATGAACAGTATTTTCAATAAATTACTCCAGATTCTGGATGAAAAAAAGTTGGTTGACTGGGATGTTATTGCACTTGATGGCAGTAATATCAGGGCCCTGAAAGCAGCGGCAGGTGCGAAAAAAAACATCCCGATGACATCAACGACCATGGGCTGGGTCGCTCTCGCGGCGGCTTTGGCACCAAAATCCATTTGGCGACAGACGGGACAGGATTGCCA
>NZ_VCHQ01000007.1 GCF_005860775.1 Klebsiella indica | reverse complement strand
GGTTAACTTGCCGCCGGACATCACCAAAATACGGTCAGAAACCGCCATAATTTCTTTGAGATCGGAAGTAGAGAAGACAACTGCTATGCCTTGTTGTGAAAGCTGCACCATCATGCGAAATACGTCTGCTTTCGCACCGATATCAATGCCGCGAGTCGGTTCGTCGAGGAACAGGACTTTGGGGTTTGTTAACAGCGAGCGACCAATAACCACTTTCTGCTGGTTACCGCCGCTCAGCGCCTGAATTTCCACTTCCGGTGAAGAAACTTTAATCGACAGGTTGCCGATGGTGCTGGCTACGACGGTTTCTTCTTCTTTATTTGCGATGGTTAGTCCCCGCCGCAGCCGTCGCCACAAGCTGGCAATTGTCAAATTATTGGCGACGGAGGAAACTGGGAAGATGCCGGTACGCTTACGATCTTCCGGTACCAGGCTCATTCCCATACGTATACGATCGGCGGGAGTTAAGCGTTGTGGCACCGGTTTACTGTCTAACCATAATTTGCCGAAATAGTTACGTTCGGTGCCAAGCATGCATTCAAATAACTCGGTTCGGCCCGCGCCCATGAGGCCATAAATACCGACAATTTCGCCTGTGTGAACTTTAAAGCTAACATCATTCACCACTTTATTTCCGGCCGCATTAACACAGGTAATATGCTCAGCTTCGAGTAAAGGCGCGCCAAAAGTCCGTCCAGGTTCGAGGAAATTACTGACAGGATCGCTGCCTAACATTTCACGAACAATCCATGGGACGTCAATATCAGAGACTTTTGCTTCTGACTGGAATTTGCCGTCTCGCAGAATAGTGATGACGTCGCCGATAGTCATCAGTTCCTCCAGACGGTGCGAAATATAAATAATTGTCACCCCCTGGCGGGTTAGTTCACGGATCACGCGAAACAGAATGTCGACTTCGGTCTTACTCAGTGCAGATGTCGGCTCATCCAGAATCAGTATGTCTGCATCTTCTGCCAGTGCTTTGGCTATCTCTATCAACTGTTGCTGACCGACTTTGAGATTTCCGACCAGTTCTTTGGGAGAGATGGGTTGATCGAGGCGTTTTAATAGCTCGACGGCACGCTTTTCCTGCTCTGCTTCGTTAATTGGCGCAATACCTTTTTGCAGTTCACGACCAAGAAAAATATTCTCGGCTACGCTCAGATTTTCAAACAGGTTTAATTCCTGATGCACCATGCCGATACCGTGAAGCGCGGCTTCACGGGTACTGGAAAAATGTACCGATTTTCCATTGAGCACTATTTCCCCCAGGCTCGGCTGTTGTACGCCAGCAAGGATTTTCATCAGCGTTGATTTTCCGGCACCATTTTCACCGATAATAACGTTAACCTTGCCGCGCCAAACGTTGTAGTCAACATTGTCCAGCGCCACCGTACCGGGAAACAGCATTGAAATGCCTTTTGTATGCAAAATTATATCTTCAGCAGGAATATCGCTCATTACGGTGTCTCCTGTTTCAGTGCAAGCGCAGCGGCATCCTGAGCTGTTCCATTGCTTAATGTCACCGCGAATAGCACACTGATCTTCTTGCCGACCCATTCAGAATCAATTTTAGGTAATTGTTTAACCGCCTCCCGGTTATAGGCCCGTGAAAGCTGGGCAAACTGAACCTGGTTAGTGAAATCTTCAAATTTGAAGCCAGTGGCATCACGAATAGCATTACCCCGTATTACCGGTCCAACCTGAATGGCGAGGGGACGTCCGTTAATGTTGAAAATAAGTTTTTGTTCACGCGTGTTGCTAATATCAACGTCGAGAACAGTAGCGTTCAGACGCACAAAAAAACTGGCTGGCGTACTTCTTGATGACGCCAGTTGATTCTCCAGTGCATTCATGTCCAGGGAATGCTGACTTGCGGTATCAATAACTCGTGTTTTCCAGGTTTGTTGTGCGATCTGCTGTGGTGACAGATTATCGAAGCTTTGTTTCGCATTAGGATCGGCAGGCAAGATCGGTTTGCCATTGTCATCCAGATCAACCACAGTGCAGGCCGTCAGCAACAGAGCGGCGCACCCTAACAGTGCGGCCCCCCATTGTTTAAAAGACATAGCGTTTCACCTTACTCGCTGAGGTTAAACTTATTCAGTTTGCTGGCATTGGAATCATCAATAAGAATGCAGTCCATTAA
This sequence comes from Klebsiella indica, assembly GCF_005860775.1. Classification (GTDB taxonomy): domain Bacteria; phylum Pseudomonadota; class Gammaproteobacteria; order Enterobacterales; family Enterobacteriaceae; genus Klebsiella; species Klebsiella indica. The sequence goes on along the minus strand of NZ_VCHQ01000007.1, from coordinate 212,162 downwards.
CTGTTTTTCTTCTTTTTGCGCTTTGCCGTTTTTCAGAAAAAAGTCGGCCTGTTCAACGGCCATCTGTGCCTGCTTCCAGCCGGGTTGCAATACGGTAGCTTTGATATTGCCCTTATTGATAATGGAATCACGGGTATAATCACTGCCGTCAAAGCCAACAATAATGACATCTTTCTTGCCGGCGGCTTTCAGTGCGGCCTCCGCGCCCAGCGCCATTGTGTCGTTGCCGGAAATCACGCCAACGATGTCTGGATTGGTTTGTAATATGGCTTCCATTCGAGTAAAAGCTTCCGTCTGGCTCCAGTTAGCTGTTTGTTGCGCCACCATTTTCATATCCGGATAGTCATCAAGTATGTCGTGATAGCCCTGAGAGCGAACGCTGGCATTGGTGTCCGATTGACGGCCAAGCAGCTCGACATATTTACCTTTACCGTTGAGCAACGCGGCGAATTTTTCCGCGCCAATTTGCGCACCTTGATAGTTGTTCGAAACGATTTGTGCCACCGCGATACCCGTTTTATTGATTTCGCGATCGATAAGAAATGCCGGAACGCCAGCCTCCTTTGCTTTTTCCAGTGGCCCAACGGTGGCATCAGCGCCGGCATTATCAAGAATAATGGCCTTTGCTTTGCGGGCGATGGCGGTTTCAATTAATTGGTTTTGTTTATTCACATCATCGTCATGGGAGGCAATGAGTGTGCTGTAACCCAACTCTTTCGCTTTTTCCGCTGCGCCATCAGCCTCAGCTTTAAAGAATGGGTTGTCATGAGAGGGGGTAATAATGGCAATCAGGCCGTTGTCGGCGGCACACAGTGAACTGGATGCGGCAATCATTGAAGCGAACAGGACGGATTTAACAAAGGTAACTTTCATCGTTTTTCTCCATATTGAATATTTATTCAATAATGATTTATTATTCATAGTAACGATAAAGCTGAGTTGTGGAAGTGTCTATGGTTTAAACCGTTAATTTTTTAAAAGGAGAAAGAGATCACGATTTATAACGGGGTAAAGTACAGGTAATGATATGGCGGTCTATTTTTAAGTAATTAATTTTTATAGTAAATTTATTTAATAAAGGAGAGAAGTCAGTATTTAGCTGCAAATGAAGTGTCGCTGGAGAGGCTGATATTACCTGGGCGCTATGAAAACCCGGGAAGGACAGAGCATGAGATGACCACGCCTTAAACCCACTTTCTTTCGCCGAAAACGCCAGCGTCAGCGCCAGTTCTGGCGGCAGGCCGCTGGCTTCCAGCACTTTTTTTTCCGCCGCATTGATGATGCTGCTTTCCAGTTCGGCTGCCAGAGAGGGCGAGAGTATCCGTTCGATATCAATACCGACCGGTTGATCTGAGACCACCGCCAGCGCGCTATGTTCGCAGTGGCTGATGCTTCCGTACCACGGCGCTGGCCACAGCGGCTGACGCCGGTCGCCAATCGCCGGGACACATTTTTCCCCCACTTCCCGCAGCGCATAAACTGCGGCAATGCGCCCGGCAAGATGCTCGGTCTGACGTTTACGGGCGCAGTCGGTTAACCGGGCGTGATGAGGCAACCACAGTAAATCCGCTGGCTGAAAGGTCGCCGGGTCGAAATCTACCCGCTGAAGCGAGTGACCGGCAAGTTGAATGATCGAGTGATTGATTTGCATTGCGTGATGTTAGCAGATTCTCCCTTCCGCCCTCTATGGGAAGAGGGCGGGGGATTCAGACAAGCAATCAGAAGTGGGTATTGACACTCATATACCAGGTACGGCCAGGTTCGTTATAGGTGTACGCGCCTGCGCCATACATATAACCCTTGTTACCGCCTGTGGTTTGCGCGTTACCGGCACGCCAGTGGCGCTTATCGAAGACGTTATCCACGCCGCCGGTCAGGCTGACGTTTTTCGTAACATCCCAGGTCGCGCTCAGGCCGAGAATGCTGTATGGGCTAACCACGTCTTTCTCGCTACCTGTGACGGGTTGACCTTTGTAGTTATATTTCTTCGGCTGCTGCTTACCATACCAGGTAAAGGTCGACTGCAGAGAAACATCCTGATGTACTTGCCAGCTCAGGGTTGAGTTCAGCGTGTATTCGGGAATAATCGACAGACGATCGCCGGTAGTTTTATTCTTACTCTTTAACATGTAAGTGATGTTGTTGGTCCAGTTAACCGTTTCGCTCACAGGAACGTTCAGGGTGCCTTCCAGACCTTCAACCACTGCTTTCGGCACGTTTTCCCACTTGTAGAGATCGGTACCGTTACTGTTGGTATAAACAGGCGCATAACCTGCTTCAATCTTGTCACGATAGTCGTTGCGGAACCAGGTCACGCCTGCCAGCCAGCCGTCGCGTTTAAATTCGAGGCCGATCTCTTTGTTGATGCTGGTTTCGGCTTTCAGATTATCATTACCCTGTAGGTAGCAGCCACCCTGGCTCGCATAGCAGCCCTGGCCTTTACTGTACAGAATGTAGTTGGGGTTGGTTTGAAACAGGCTTGGCGCTTTATAGGCGCGGGCGATACCCATTTTTAACGTGAAGTCATCCCAAAGTCCCTGGGACAAGTTCAGCGATGGGCTCCAGTTATTGCCGACGATACTGTGGTGATCGAAGCGCAGTGCCGGGGTCAACATGGTAGTGTCGGTTAACTCCATGTTGTTCTCAGCAAACAGAGAGAAAATTTTTGCTTTTGAGTATGGACTGCGACCAGCGCTATCGTAGCCTGGGATATCTCCGCCCAAAAAGGTTTGGGTATTAGAGGATTTATCCTTCATCCGTTGCTGGTTCCACTCAGTACCCAGAGTCAGGTTCTGGTTCACCAGCAGATCGAACGGTATGCTCACTTCACTGTGCAGCGTGACATCGTTCAGATCGGCATCAATATATTTTTGCGTGGAATTCGGGTCAAAGATCCCTTCAGTACCGCCCGCCAGACCTTCAGGCGTCCGCGAGTTACGGGTACGTTCATACTGCGCCCAGTTACTGGTGGTGATGCCGTTATCCCAGGCGCCGTTCCAGGTCAGGGAGTAGTTGTTGCGATAAAGGCGGTTAGTCTCTTTACCGTAGTTCTTTTTCACCAGATCGTTACTGTTGGTGTTTTGCGTATCGCCAGAGTAGAGGTTGCCCTGACGGCTATAGCCCGCTTCCAGCTCAATGGACTGCATCGGGGCGAAGTCCCAGCGCACCGTGCCGTTAATATCTTTATTAATCACCCCTTCACGCCCGGCGGGGAGAGTGTCAGCATAAATGCCGGTACGCTCAGACTGATGTCCCTTGTTGATATCCCAGGCGTCGGCCTGCGTTTTATCGAGGTTGCCGTACAGGCGGAAGCTGAAGTCGCCGCCCAGCGGGCCGCTAAGGCTAAAGTTGGTGCGTTTAGTGGCGCCTTCGTCTTTATGTTCCGGAACGTTGAAATAGGTATCCCATGAACCGTGCCACTCATCGCCGCCTTTCTTGGTGATAATATTGACGACGCCGCCCGCCGCGCCATTACCGTAACGGGCGGCGGCCGGGCCGCGAATAACTTCAATACGCTCGATCATTTCCGGCGGCACCCAGCCGGTATCGCCACGGGTATCGCGTTCGCCGCGCCAGCCGAGACGCACGGAGTTGCGGCTGGTAACCGGTTTTCCGTCAACCAGGATCAAGGTATTTTCCGGGCCCATACCGCGAATATCAATCTGGCGATTGTTGCCGCGCTGGCCGCTGGTGGAGTTACCGGTCAGATTGACGCCCGGCATGGTGCGGATTATTTCCGAGATATCACGGGCAGGCGGATTTTTACGAATTTCATCGGCGGTAATGGTTGATACGCCCGGAGCCTGAAGGTTCTGCTCGGCAGCGGTAACCACCATAGTTTCATCAGAGGTTGTTGTTTTGCTATCCGAGGTCACTTCCGCCGCGCTCAGCGGAAAGGCGACCCCATAGATACCCAGATTGACCAGCAAGGCCAGAGATTTGATCCTGTTATTCATTGTACATCCTGCTTTTCGTCGCCACCTTCTCCAACACATCCTTCCCGTTCGGGGGAGAGTGGTGGTGCCAATGTCGCCAGTAGAGGGCAAAGGCACTCCATCGCTGACTAAGATCCCGGTCCTCAGGTATAGTATTGGCCTGTTAGACTCAAGGCTGTGCTCGCGCTCTGCGCGCTGTCCATGAGCAAACCACTGGCAACAATAATGCCTGCTGGACCTGGCTCTAAATTAGCCATCTCTGACATGTTTAATTTGAAAGACGCGCTTCCCACAGCGCGCTAATACGCTATTGCAAATGGAAATGGTTATCAATAATATTATCAATAAATATTGCGTTTATTGATACGTTTGTTGATAAATGTCACGATAAACATAAGGTTGGTGAATGCATAAGAGAGGAAGCGATGGCTGGTGGCAGAGCCTCTCCGGTCCGCAAATAGAGGCCATTGATGGCGCGTATCGGGTGACGTTCTGGTGGCGCGATCCGGCAGGCGACGAAATGTCTTCGCCAACTCAAAAGGTGTGGATCTATATCACGGGTGTCACTGACCATCATAAAAACTCGCCGCCACAAACGTTACAGCGCCTTCCAGGTACCGATGCCTGGTTCTGGCAAACAACGCTTTCTCCCGGCTGGCGCGGCAGTTACTGCTTTGTTCCCTCTGAGAGTGATGATGACTTTTCCCCTCAGCTTTTTAACGGCGAGAGTCCGGACCGCACGCTGCTGCGCGAAGGCTGGCGCAAGCTGCTGCCGCAGGCGATTGCCGATCCGCTAAACCCGCAAAGCTGGAAGGGAGGACGCGGCCATGCCGTCTCTGCGCTGGCGCTTCCTGATGCGCCGGAACAGCCGGGCTGGGCGCTGAGCGATGAATCATATCAGCCGCCGGTCTGCATTGAGTGGCAGAGTCAGCGTCTTGGCAATACGCGACGAATATGGATTTACGCCACTGGCGCAGCACACCCGCAAGCGCGCCCGCTGGCGATCCTGCTTGATGGACAGTTCTGGGCTGAAAGTATGCCGGTCTGGTCGCCGCTGGCGGGCCTGACTCGTGAAAAGCGGCTTCCGCAGGCGGTTTATCTGCTCATTGACGTGATTGATAACCAGCACCGTGCCGAGGAGCTTCCCTGCAATGAAGCGTTCTGGCTGGCTGTTCAGGAAGAGTTGCTGCCGCTGGTGCGCCAGACAACGCCCTTTAGCGATCGCGCGGATCGCACCGTGGTGGCTGGCCAGAGCTTCGGCGGCCTGGCGGCAATGTTCGCCGCGCTCTACTGGCCGCAACGTTTTGGCTGCGTGCTCAGCCAGTCCGGTTCCTACTGGTGGCCCCATCGCGGCGGCGCGCAGACGGGAGTACTGATCGAGCGCTTAAGCCGCGGCGAACTCCATCCTCAAGGGTTGCGAATCTGGCTGGAAGCCGGTGTTCGCGAACCCATCATCTTTCGCGCGAACCAGGCGCTTCTTGCGCATCTGGAACCGCAATCTGTTTTCTGGCGTCAGGTTGACGGCGGGCATGATGCGCTTTGCTGGCGCGGCGGGCTGACGGCGGGACTTATCCAGCTATGGCAACCTTTATGCCGCGAAGAGTAGCGAAGCACGTTTTACGAGGAATTTGACATGCAATTCAGTAACCCCTTCGATGATCCGCAAGGGCAGTTTTACATTCTGCGCAATGACCAGCAGCACTACAGCCTGTGGCCGCATCACTGCGCGCTGCCGGAAGGCTGGGCGGTGGCGTGCCCGCCGCAGTCAGTCGATGCATGTAACCGCTGGCTGATGGCAAACTGGTCAACCCTTACCCCCGCGCACCATGCGATCTGAGGAGCCAATGATGAGCACGCGTTTACCGCTGGTGGCGGCACAGCCAGGGATCTGGATGGCCGAGCGCCTTTCGACGCTGCCCGGCGCCTGGAGCGTCGCCCACTACGTCGAGCTGCGCGGCGATATTGATCCGGCTCTGCTCGGACGGGCGATCGTCATCGGGTTGTCGCAGGCTGACACCCTGAGCATGCGTTTTACTGAAGATAATGGCGAAGCCTGGCAGTGGGTCGACGAAAGCCGCGAGTTTGCCGAACCGGAGTATCAGGACCTGCGTGGGGAGAGTGACCCGCATGCCGCCGCGCTGGCGCGAATGCAGGCCGACCTCGGGCAGAACTTGCGCGTGGACGGTGGTAATCCGCTGGTCTGCCATCAACTGCTGAGGGTGGGAGAGACTCGCTGGTACTGGTATCAGCGTTATCATCATTTACTGGTCGATGGTTTCAGTTTTCCGGCGATTACCCGCCAGATCGTCGCGATTTATCGTGCCTGGCGACGTGGCGAAGAGACGCCCGCTTCGCCGTTTACCCCCTTTGCCGACGTGGTGGAAGAGTATCAGCGCTATTACGGCAGCGATGCCTGGCAGCGCGACAAACAGTTCTGGCAGGAGCAGCGTGAAGCCCTGCCGCCTCCGGCCTCTCTCTCAGCCGCGCCTTTAGCCGGGCGGGCGACCAGCACCGATATCTGGCGAATGAAGCTGGAGGTTGATGCTGACGCCTTCAACCGCCTGGCGGCGAGCGCGCCGCAGTGCCAGCGTGCGGACCTGGCGCTGGCGCTGACGACTCTGTGGCTGGGGAGGCTATGCAGCCGAATGGCGTACGCCGCGGGCTTTATTTTTATGCGCCGGATGGGCTCGGTGGCGCTAACCGCCACGGGGCCGGTGCTGAATGTCCTGCCGCTGGCGGTCAATATTGACGCCGGGGACACGCTGCCGGAACTGGCAACGCGTCTCGCCGGGCAACTGAAGAAAATGCGCCGTCATCAGCGCTATGACGCTGAACAGATCGTTCGCGACAGCGGTAAGGCGGCGGGCGATGAACCGCTGTTTGGTCCGGTGCTCAATATTAAAGTCTTTGACTACCAGCTCGACATTGACGGCGTGCAGACGGTGACGCATACCCTGGCCACCGGCCCGGTGAATGACCTTGAGCTGGCGCTATTCCCGGATGAAGCGGGCGGCCTGTCGCTGGAGATTCTGGCTAATAAACAGCGTTATGATGAACCGACGCTACGCGGGCATATCGCCAGATTATCCCTGTTGTTGAGCCAGTTTGCGGAGAACCCGGATCTGCGCTGTGGCGAAGCGAATATGCTGTCCACAGAGGAAACGGCGCGGTTGCGGCAGGTGAATAATACCGCTATTGCGCTCCCCGAGACCACGCTGAGCGCGCTGGTTGCGAAGCAGGCGGAAAAGACCCCGGATGCGCCTGCGCTGGCAGATGCCCGCTGGCAGTTTAGCTATCGCGAGATGCGTCAGCAGGTGGTGGCGCTGGCTGAATTGCTGCGCGCGCGTGGCGTCAAACCGGGCGATAGCGTGGCGGTGGCGCTGCCGCGTTCCGTGTTTCTGACTCTGGCGCTACACGGTATTGTTGAAGCCGGAGCCGCGTGGCTACCGCTGGATACCGGTTATCCCGACGATCGTCTGAGGATGATGCTGGAAGACGCCCGTCCGTCATTACTGATTACCTCTGAGGATCAACTGGCGCGCTTTAGCGATATTCCCGGCCTGCAAAGCCTGTGCTATCAGCAGCCGCTGGCGGCGGGCGATGCTGCACCGCTGGCGCTCTCTCAGCCCCGGCATACCGCGTATATCATCTTCACTTCCGGCTCTACCGGGAGGCCGAAAGGGGTGATGGTCGGGCAAACCGCCATCGTTAACCGCCTGCTGTGGATGCAGGATCACTATCCGCTCTCCGCTGACGATGTGGTGGCGCAGAAAACGCCGTGCAGTTTTGATGTCTCGGTATGGGAGTTCTGGTGGCCGTTTATTGCCGGCGCGCAACTGGTTATGGCCGAGCCGGAAGCCCATCGCGACCCGCTGGCGATGCAGCGGTTTTTTGCCCGCTATGGGGTGACCACCACGCACTTTGTACCATCGATGCTGGCGGCATTCGTCGCTTCGCTGGATGCGGAAAACGTCGACTCCTGTAAAACCCTGCGTCGGGTATTCTGCAGCGGAGAAGCGCTGCCGACGGCGTTATGCCGGGAATGGGAGAGGTTAACCGGAGCGCCGTTGCATAATCTGTACGGCCCGACGGAAGCGGCGGTGGACGTAAGCTGGTATCCGGCCTGCGGGCCTGAACTGGCGGCGGTGACCGGTACCAGCGTGCCGATCGGCTGGCCGGTGTGGAATACCGGATTGCGGGTTCTGGATGCTTCACTGTGCCCGGTGCCGCCTGGCGTGGCGGGGGATCTCTATCTGACCGGCATTCAACTGGCGCAAGGGTATCTGGGGCGTGCCGATTTAACCGCCAGCCGCTTTATTGCCGATCCTTACGCGCCGGGCGAGCGCATGTATCGCACCGGTGACGTGGCCCGCTGGCTGGATAATGGCGCGGTTGAATATCTTGGGCGCAGCGACGACCAACTGAAAATTCGTGGTCAGCGTATTGAACTCGGTGAAATCGACCGGCTTATGTCGGCGCTGCCGGATGTAGAACAGGCGGTGACGCATGCCTGCATCTTCAACCAGGCCGCAGCCACCGGCGGCGATGCCCGTCAACTGGTGGGTTATCTGGTTTCTGAATCGGGCCTGCCGCTGGATACCGCGGCGTTAAAAGCGCGACTTGGCGAACAGTTGCCGCCGCATATGGTGCCGGTGGCGCTGATTCAACTGCCTGAACTGCCGCTCAGCGCCAACGGTAAGCTGGATCGCAAAGCGCTGCCGTTACCAGCGCTGAACGGTGAACGCGGCGGTCGTCCGCCGGAGCCGGGAGTAGAAACCAGCGTTGCGTCGGCATTCAGCCAGTTACTGGGCTGCGAAGTGAATGATATCGACGCCGATTTCTTCGCGCTTGGCGGCCATTCGCTGCTGGCGATGCGCCTGGCGGCGCTGTTGAGCCGCGAGCTGGCGCGGGAGGTGACGCCGGGACAGGTGATGGTTGCTTCTACCGTCGGCAAGCTGAGCGCGCTGCTGGCATCCGATCTTAGCGATGAGCAGGCTCAGCGTCTGGGCTTCGACGCGATCCTGCCGCTGCGCGAGAGCAGCGGCCCGACGCTGTTCTGCTTCCATCCGGCTTCCGGTTTCGCCTGGCAGTTCAGCGTGCTGGCGCGCTATTTAAGCCCGCGCTGGTCGATTACCGGCATTCAGTCACCGCGACCGCAGGGGCCGATGGCGACGGCGGCGGATCTGGATGCGGTCTGCGAACATCATCTGCAAACCTTACTTCAGCAGCAGCCGCATGGTCCCTATTATCTGTGTGGTTATTCGCTCGGCGGTACGCTGGCGCAGGGGATTGCCGCCCGCTTACGCCAGCGCGGGGAAGCGGTGGCGTTCCTGGGGCTGCTGGATACCTGGCCGCCGGAAACGCAGAACTGGGCGGAAAAAGAGGCTAACGGTCTGGATCCTGACGTGCTGGCGGAGATTGCGCGGGAACGTGAGGCATTTCTTGCTGCCCGGCAGGGGCAGGCTTCCGGCGAGCTGTTCAGCGTTATTGAAGGCAACTACGCCGATGCGGTGCGCCTGTTAACCACCGCTCACAGCGCGAAGTTTGACGGCAAGGCGACGCTGTTTGTGGCGGAGAAAACCCGTCAGCGAGGCATGGACCCGCTGGTGGTCTGGGGGCCGTGGGTCGGTGAGCTGGAGGTGTTTAGCCAGGATTGCGCGCATGTGGATATTATCTCCCCGCAGGCTTTTGAAGCGATTGGTCCGGTGCTCAGGGAGATTCTGGGGTAGCGCTTACCCGATCTACCAAATTATGGGAAACCGTAGGCCCGGTAAGCGTAGTGTAGCGCCACCGGGCGAGTCCGTGAACGCCAGTTTAACGTCGCCCCAGCGGCACCACCAGCGGCGTATGGGCGACCGGATCGTCAATGATCGTACAGCGCAATCCATAAACCTTCTCGATCAGTTCGGCGCTGACAATCTCCCTCGGCGCGCCTTCGGCGACAATTTTGCCGTCGCGCAGGGCAATCAAATGGGTGGCGTAGCGGCAGGCCTGGTTCAGGTCGTGCAGGACTGCGGCCAGGGTATATCCTTTTTTCTGATTCAACTCGCTAAGCAGTTCAAGCAGATCGATCTGATGGCTGATATCGAGCCAGGTGGTCGGCTCATCCAGCAGCATAATCGCTGTCTCCTGAGCCAGCACCATGGCAATCCACGCCCGCTGGCGCTGGCCGCCGGAGAGGGTATCGACGCTTTGCAGCGCAAGCTCAGTGATCCCCGTGGCTTTCATTGCCTTGCTGACCGCCTCTTCATCTTCTTTACGCCAGCGGGTAAACAGCGGCTGGTGCGGATAGCGCCCGCGGGCGACCAGCTCCTGAACGGTGATATCGCCCGGCGTGGTGGCGTTCTGCGCCAGCAGACCAATACGTTTGGCGACCTCTTTACTGGCGTAATGCTGGATCTGCTCACCATCAAGATAAACATGACCGCTGACTGGCGTCATCAGACGGCTGAGGGTTCGTAGCAGCGTCGATTTACCGCAGCCGTTGGGACCAATAATGGCGGTAAAGTGCCCGTCAGGAATGGTGACGCTCAGCGATTCAGCGATGGTCTTTTTGCCGTACGCCAGCGTCAACTGGTCGCCGCGCAAACGGGAAGCTATAGCGGTCATTTTTTGCGGGACTCCTGAATTAATAACGCGATAAGGTAGATACCGCCAAGGCTGACGGTCACTACCCCTACCGGTAACTGATAAGGCATAAACAGACGCTGAGCACAGTAGTCGGATAGCGCCAGCAGCAGGGCGCCGCACAGCGCCGCCTGGGTTAGCCCCCAGCGCGCGGTACCGCTAAGACGGCGCGCGATATGCGGGGCCACCAGCGCAATAAACGAAATCGGTCCGGCAAGCGCGGTGGCGGCGGCGGTAAGCAGCACCCCAACCAGCATCATCAGCAGCCGTGAACGCTCAACCCGCACGCCCAGCGCGCAGGCGGTATCGTCGCCCATCTCCAGCAGCCGCATACGTCGCGCCAGCAGCGCGCCGCAGATAAGCATCAGCAGGATCAGCGGCGCGGAGGGCCAGGTTTTGCCCCACGTCAGGCCGTTAAGGGAACCGGCATACCATAATCCGGCGGAGAGCGCGGTTTCAAGCGAGGCGCGTAACAGCAGCCAGGTATTGAATGCCACCAGCATGGCGCGAATGCCGATACCGATAATAATCAGGCGAAAGGTCTCAATGCCGTTGCGCCAGGCCAGCAGCCAGACCACCAGCGCGGTGAGGATACCGCCGATCATTGCCGCCATTGAGATGGCCGTCAGGTTCTGGCCGAAGAACACCATCGCGATCAGTACGCCGCTCCAGGCCCCGGTGTTAAAACCCATGACGTCCGGGCTGCCCAACGGGTTGCGGGTCAACGACTGAAAAATCGCGCCGCTGACGCCGAGCGCGGCGCCGATAAGCAGCGCCATCAGCACGCGCGGCAGACGCCATTGGGTAACGACAAGGGCGACATTGCGCGGCGCATCGCCGAGCAGGGCGGAAATGACCTGGTTAACACTTAACGGCACCAGACCGGTTCCGAGCCCCCACAAGGAGATCAGTACGCTGGCGACGAACAGCAGCAGGCAGCTAAAAATCAGGCGACGAGAAGGCGCAATCACATCGTACCTCCACGCGGCTGGCGGCGCACCAGCCAGATCAGGACCGGCGCGCCGATAAAGGCGCTCACTACCGATACCCGTAATTCGCCGGGAACCAGCAGACGGCCAAGTATATCGGCAAACAGTAGCAGGGCAGGCGTCGCCAGTAGGGTAACCGGTAGCGACCAGCGATGATCGGCGCCGACCAGCCAGCGGGCCATATGCGGCATCATCAGGCCGATAAACGCGATCGGCCCGACCACCGCCGTGGCGCTGCCGCACAGGACGGTAATCGCCAGCAGACCGATTAGCTGGGTGCGGGCGACCCGACTGCCCAGCGCGGTTGCGGTATCGTTGCCGAGGCTCAGGCTATTTAATGCCCGGCTCAGCAGCAAGGTGACCAGACCAGCGATAATGACTGGGATCAGCACGATTTTCAGGGTTTGCAGCGTGCGCACATCCAGCGACCCGGCCTGCCAGAAGCGTAACTGATCGTAGACGTCGGGGTTCAGCAGCGCGATGCCGCTGGAAAGCCCTTCCAGCACCGCCGCCAGTGCAACGCCCGCCAGCGTCAGGCGAACCGGACTCAGCTGGCCGCCGCCCTGGCTACCGGTAAAAGCCACCAGCAGCGAGGCGGCAAAGGCGCCGCTAAAGGCCATCAGCAGTTGTTCCTGCGGCGAAGAGATACCAAACAGCGCCGCGCCCAGCACGATAGCGAAACTTGCACCAGAGTTGACGCCCAGAATTCCCGGGTCCGCCAGCGGATTGCGGGTGAGTGTTTGCATCAGCGCGCCGGCCAGACCCAGCGCGGCGCCGGCCAGCAGCCCGGCGAGCGTTCGCGGCAGTCGGGCGTCAAGGACGATGGTGCAATCCGCGCTCTGGCAGGTTCCGGTGAAGGCATCAACGACGACGCTGAACGGCAGCGGTTTGGCGCCAATCAGCAGGCTGAGTGCAATCGCAATGATTAAAATGATTAAAAGACCCGGCACGGCAAAGGCGCGTACCGTAGTCGTGGAAGACGGCATGGCATACATCCCTGACTTGATAATGATAGCAATTATCGTTATCGATTTTATCCGGTTATGTTAGCATGTGCACCCCTAAAAATGGTATGGAAAATAATAACAAGGCGCTGTCATGAACCGACAATCCTGGCTGCTGAACCTCAGCTTGCTGAAAACTCATCCGGCCTTTCGCGCCGTCTTTATCGCTCGTTTTATCTCCATTTTGTCCCTTGGCCTGCTGGGCGTGGCGATTCCGGTGCAAATTCAGATGATGACCCACTCAACCTGGCAGGTGGGGCTGTCAGTGACCTTAACCGGCGGCTCAATGTTTGTCGGTCTGATGGTTGGCGGCGTACTGGCCGATCGCTATGAGCGCAAGCGTTTGATCCTGCTGGCGCGGGGTACCTGCGGTATTGGCTTTGTCGGCCTGTGCCTGAACGCCATGCTGCCGGAACCGTCGCTAATCGCTATCTATCTGTTGGGGATCTGGGACGGCCTTTTTGCATCCATTGGCGTGACCGCGCTACTGGCGGCGACCCCGGCGCTGGTCGGACGGGAAAACCTGATGCAGGCGGGGGCGATCACTATGCTAACGGTGCGCCTGGGTTCGGTGATTTCACCGATGATTGGCGGCCTGCTGCTGGCGAGCGGCGGCGTTGCCTGGAACTATGGCCTGGCGGCGATCGGCACCTTTATCACGACCTTAACGCTGCTGCGCTTACCGCTGCTGGCCCCACCGCCGCAGCCGCGGGAGCACCCGTTAAAATCATTGCAGTCGGGGCTGAGATTCCTCTTCAATAGTCCGCTTATTGGCGGCATCGCGCTATTGGGCGGTTTGTTGACGATGGCCAGCGCGGTTCGCGTGCTCTATCCGGCGCTGGCCGGAAGCTGGCAGATGTCGGCGTCGCAGATTGGCCTGCTGTATGCCGCGATTCCTCTGGGCGCGGCGCTGGGGGCGTTGACCAGTGGACAACTGGCGCAGACGGCAAAGCCTGGCGTGCTGATGCTGGCGACAACCGTGGGTTCTTTTGCCGCGATTGCGCTGTTTAGCCTGATGCCGGTGTGGGAACTGGGGGCGCTGTGTCTGGCGTTATTCGGCTGGCTGAGCGCGATAAGCTCGCTGCTGCAATATACGTTGATTCAAACCCAAACCCCGGAAAATATGCTTGGCCGGATCAACGGTTTGTGGACTGCGCAGAACGTGACCGGCGATGCGATAGGCGCGGCGCTGCTTGGCGGTCTCGGCGCGATTCTGACGCCGGTGGCTTCAGCGAGCGTCAGCGGCTGGGCGCTGGTGATTGTTGGCATCGTGCTGGTGGGATTGCTGCGCGAACTGCGTCGTTTTCAGCGCCCTGATGCGGTGAGCGAAAGCTAGTTGATGTTGCTGGCGGTGGTCAGTTCAGGGGGATTTACCTGGGTTACGATTTGTTGAGCGGTTCCGTTAATCGGTGGTTTAAACGAAAACCTAATTCGGTTGATTCACTAACTGAGCTGATACGGGCTGAAATATAAAGGATATAACTTTTTTATGACTTTCAGCCTCTGAAAAGCCCCTGACGAATAACGGACTCACCGCATGGGGGTTGGGCGCATCAAGGAAACCTGGCGAGAACGCAGGCGCGCATCCAGGACTGGCCGCCAGGACGGCGGCCAGAGGGCGGGTCGAGACAGGGACAAAATTACCGGGAGCAATTTTGAACAGCGCTTGCGCTGGCCCTGGAAGGGCGAGTCCCAGGGATGGGACGAGTAGCGTCGAGTCCCGCCCGGTCCGCCAGATGAAGCCGGAGTGGAGCGGACCGCGCAGCGGCAGGTTTTCAGCGCCATGCCGGGGGTGCAGGGGGACGGGCGAAACGTCCCCCTGCCCGTTCACACGCTGTGGATATAACGAATATCCGCGTATTTATAGTGAACGGAATAGTCCACGGAATCTGAATGGGTGAAAACGAAAAATGCCATTTTCGCCAGAACCACCGAAAAGTGATTGCTGTTGACAAACGCCGCCGCCGACCACGCCGATGACCCGTTAACCGAAAAGCGCCGACAAACGCTGTAGCACCAGCAGGGCGCTATAGTAGTCGAGGCGGAAGGTTTCCGTCCCCAGTGGATAAACACGCTTGCCTGCTACCGCCGGCAGATGTGACAGCAGGGGATTAGCGTAAATCGCATCAGCATCTTTTTGATCGCCAGCGAACAGGAACAGACTCTGGCCGTTCAGCCCGGCGGCTAAATTCTCACCGCCCAGTTGCACAATATCATGACGCTTCCCCTGGCTGTGGCTGGCGTGCAGCCCCGTAGGTAGGGTTGCGAGCGTGAAACCCAATTGTTCGAGCATTTGCCCCTGGGCAGACTCTTTCGTCCAGATATTGGCGCTATGGGCGGCGGCGGTGTAGACCAGCGCAGTGACCGGTTGTGGCGGCAGCGTCATCTTCTCTTTAAGTGCCGCCAGCTTTTTATCAAATTCAGCAATCCGTTCAGCGGCCTGTTTTTCATGGCCCGTAATCTGCCCCAGTTCGGTCAGCAGCGCCTGCCAGCTCTTATCGTCGTAGTTGATGATAAGCGTCGGGGCAATCGTCGACAGTTGATCGTAGAGCGCTATCGCTGAGTCGCCGCCGGTGGCGCTAATCAGAATCAGATCCGGCATTTGGGCGGCGACCGCTTCGGCGCTTGGCTCGCCAATATAGAGCCGCGATAGCTTGCGCGCTTTTGCCACTTCGCTCCACTGACGCAGAAACCCCTGATCGTCGGCGACGCGGTTATTTGGCGTCGTGGCGCCACTGGCGACTACCGGCGCGTCAATCGCCAGCAGCGAACCGGTTAATGTCACGCTGGTGGAGACAATGCGCAGCGGCTGGCTTTCCAGCGTATGCGTCCCGCGACTGTCGGTAATCTGACGCGGCCAGTCCGCAGCCAGCACTGAACTAATTCCTAAAAATGCCAGCCCGCTGGCGAGGAGAATATGGCGGCAAAAGGTGGAGAAATTCACGAATTCGCATCCTGATTAAGTTGTGATAAATGCTGCTGGTTTTCAGCGTTGTGCTGTGTGGGGCCCTGTGTAAGCAGCACAACATGCTATCTGCAGGTTGACATGTAGAGCAATACCTTTTAGGTTAGCGAACCAAAATATAAATGATAATTATTCGTAATCCTTTTTATCATTTTTTTTGAGGGTTATACCCTAAATCATGCGAGTTTCAGGGCACAATGGTTAACCGCTTTAAACCACGTTTGCGCGCTCCCGAAGGGGAGAATCCTTCAGGTCGAGTCACGTGGCGACAAATTCGGCAGAGCCGAATTTGAACGACCGCTGATGGCGCCCTGCAGAGAGACCGTATTCCCGGGAAATTACGCCGGTAAGTATCTGCAAGAGGGCAAGTCTCAATAATGCACCGGGGCGCCGTAGCGAACGCATCTGCAACGTAGAGTATGACGGGTATATATGGAAACGTCTTTGGCTGAGGATGTTCGGGAGAAAAAAATGACCCTGCCGCCGGAAAGCTTCTTCTTTATGTCGCCGTATCGCAGTTTCAGAACATCTGGCTGCTTTAGTCGATTTTCGCATCCTGCCGCTGATGGCGATAATCTCAACGGCGAATTCCAGCAAAAAATGGCCGCCGCTTTTAAAGCCGCGCGGGCTAACGGGATCGCTGAACCCGTGATGGTCGGTGCGATCCCGTTTGATACAAATGAGCCATCCGAGCTGTTTATTCCCGCAAGTTGGGAGGCATTCTCCCGTACTGAAAAACAGCGCTCCGCACGTTTTGAGTCGGGGCAAGCGCCAATGGTGGATATTGTTCAGCGCCAGGAGATCCCTGAGCAGGATACATTTATGGCGATGGTTGAACGCGCGGCAGCGCTGACCGCGACGCCGGAAGTGGATAAGGTGGTCCTGTCGCGTTTGATCGATATCACCACTCAGGAACGGGTTGATAGCGGCGTACTGCTGGAGCGCCTGATTGCCCAGAATCCGGCCAGTTTTAACTTCCACGTGCCGTTATCAGATGGCGGTGTGCTGTTAGGAGCCAGTCCGGAACTGCTGCTGCGTAAAGAAGGTGCGCATTTTAGCTCTCTGCCGCTGGCCGGTTCGGCCAGGCGTCAGCCGGATGATGTTCTGGATCGTGAAGCGGGGGGCAAGCTGATGGCGTCAGAAAAAGATCGTCATGAGCATGAACTGGTTGTTCAGGCGATGAAAACGCTATTAGCCCCGCGCAGCAGCGCGCTCTCTCTGCCGGATTCTCCGCAACTGATCTCCACGCCGACCTTGTGGCATCTGGGAACGCAGATTCAGGGTACCGCTCAGGGAAAAGAGAATGCCATGTCGCTGGCCTGCCTGCTGCACCCGACGCCAGCCCTCAGCGGCTTCCCGCATCAGGTGGCTAAGCGCCTGATTAGCGAGCTGGAGCCGTTCGAACGCCAGCTGTTTGGCGGTATCGTCGGCTGGTGCGATGACGAAGGCAACGGCGAGTGGGTGGTGACGATCCGCTGCGCTCGCCTGCATCAGCGCACGCTACGGCTGTTTGCGGGCGCCGGTATCGTTCCTGCCTCTTCACCTTTGGGCGAATGGCGGGAAACCGGCGTCAAATTGACCACCATGCTGAATGTATTCGGCTTGCAATAATAAGGGACTATGATGATCGAATTTAATCGCTGGCCGGAAGATTTCGCGGCCCGCTACCGGCAAAAAGGCTACTGGCAGGATTTGCCGCTCACTAACCTGATTACCCGACATGCGGAAAACGACGCCACCGCCATTATTGATGGTGACAGGCGCTACAGCTATCGTGAATTTAATCGCCTGGTGGATAATCTCGGCGCCTCGTTACAGCGTCAGGGCCTCCGGCGCGGCGAAACGGCGCTGGTGCATCTGGGGAATGTCGCGGAATTCTACATTACATTTTTTGCGCTGCTGCGTATCGGCGTCGCGCCGGTTAACGCGCTGTTCAGCCATCAGCGTAGCGAGCTGAACGCCTACGCCGCGCAGATTGCACCGGCTTTGTTGATTGCCGATCGCCAACATGCGCTGTTTGCGGATGATACGTTTCTTAACGCTTTCATTGCCCAACACGCGTCGGTACGTGCCGTGTTGCTGCTGAACGACAGCGGAGAGCAGAGCCTGACGGCGGCCATTGCGCGTCCGGCTGACAACTTTATCGCCAATCCGACACCGGCCGATGAAGTGGCGTTTTTCCAGCTTTCCGGCGGCAGTACCGGTACGCCGAAGCTTATTCCCCGCACCCATAACGATTACGACTACAGCATTCGCCGCAGTAATGAACTTTGCGGGATTAGCGCCGAAACACGCTATCTGAATGCGCTTCCCGCTGCGCATAACTACGCCATGAGTTCGCCGGGGTCGTTAGGCGTGTTTCTTGCCGGCGGCGTGGTGGTACTGGCCCACGATCCGAGCGCGACGTTATGCTTTCCGCTGATTGAAAAACACCAAATCAACGTAACCTCGCTGGTTCCCCCGGCGGTAAGTCTGTGGCTTCAGGAGATCCATAGCGCGGGCAGCAACTCTCAGTTGCAATCGCTACAACTGCTGCAGGTTGGCGGAGCGCGCCTGTCCGCGACGCTCGCCGCCCGTATCCCGGCGGAAATTGGCTGTCAGCTTCAGCAGGTCTTTGGTATGGCCGAGGGGCTGGTGAACTACACCCGTCTTAACGATAGCCTGGAGCGGATTATCAATACCCAGGGCTGCCCAATGTGCCCGGACGATGAAGTGTGGGTGGCGGACGCAGACGGTAATCCGCTGCCGCGCGGCGCAGTGGGGCGTCTGATGACCCGTGGCCCATACACCTTCCGCGGCTATTACAAGAGCCCGCAGCATAATGCCGAAGCCTTTGATGCTAACGGTTTCTACTGTTCTGGCGATCTGATTTCGATCGATGAAGATGGCTATATCACCGTGCAGGGGCGGGAAAAAGATCAGATCAACCGCGGCGGTGAAAAGATCGCAGCGGAAGAGATCGAGAACCTGCTGCTGCGTCATCCTGCGGTGATCCACGCCGCGCTGGTGAGCATGGAAGACAGCCTGCTGGGTGAAAAGAGCTGTGCGTATCTGGTAGTGAGCGAACCTCTGCGCGCGGTGGCGGTACGCCGTTTCCTGCGCGAACAAGGGGTCGCCGAATTTAAACTTCCCGACCGCGTGGAGTGCGTTGATGCGCTGCCGCTAACGCCGGTGGGCAAAGTCGATAAAAAACAATTACGTCAGTGGCTGGCTGAACGCAAGCTGGGCTGAAGGAGAAGACAGAATGGCAATTCCTCAATTACAGGCTTACGCGCTGCCGGAAGCCAGCGATATCCCGGCGAACAAAGTGAACTGGGTATTTGAGCCGTCCCGCGCCGCGCTGTTAATCCACGATATGCAGGAGTATTTCCTCAATTTCTGGGGCGAGAATAGCGCGATGATGGAAAAAGTGGTGGCCAATATCGCCGCATTGCGCGATTTCTGCAGACAGAACGCTATTCCGGTCTTTTACACCGCGCAGCCGAAAGATCAGAGCGATGAAGATCGCGCGCTGCTCAACGATATGTGGGGGCCGGGTCTGACCCGCTCGCCGGAACAGCAGCAGGTTATCGCCGCTCTTGCACCGGATGAGCACGACACCGTACTGGTGAAGTGGCGCTATAGCGCGTTCCATCGCTCACCGCTGGAAGAGATGCTGAAAGAGATGGGGCGCGATCAACTCATCATCACCGGTGTTTATGCGCATATTGGCTGTATGACGACCGCGACCGATGCGTTTATGCGCGACATTAAACCGTTCTTCGTTGCCGATGCGCTGGCCGACTTTAGCCGTGAAGAGCACCTGATGGCGCTGAAATATGTCGCCGGACGTAGTGGCCGCGTGGTGATGACCGAAGAACTGCTGCCGTTGCCCGCGTCTAAAGCCGCGCTGCGCGCGCTGGTGCTGCCGCTGCTGGATGAATCCGATGAGCCACTGGACGATGAAAACCTTATCGATTACGGTCTGGATTCGGTGCGTATGATGGCGCTGGCCGCCCGCTGGCGTAAGGTTCATGGCGATATCGATTTCGTGGTGCTGGCGAAAAACCCGACCATCGATGCCTGGTGGGCGCTGCTTTCTCGTGAGGTGAAATAATGGCCGGACTGGATTTTCACGGTCAGACCGTGTGGGTTACCGGAGCAGGCAAAGGCATCGGCTACGCCACGGCGCTGGCGTTTGTTGACGCTGGCGCAACGGTGACGGGATTTGATCTGGCGTTTGACGGCGAGAGCTATCCGTTCGCCACCGAGACGCTGAACGTTGCCGACGCGCAGCAGGTGGCGCAGGTGTGCGGCCGTCTGCTGGAGAGCGTTGAGCGGCTTGATGTACTGGTTAATGCGGCGGGAATTTTGCGGATGGGGGCGACCGATACGCTGACTCTGGAAGAGTGGCAGCAGACTTTCGCGGTCAACGTCGGCGGAGCGTTTAATCTGTTCCAGCAGACGATGGCGCAGTTTCGTCGCCAGAAAGGCGGCGCGATCGTCACTGTGGCCTCCGACGCCGCGCATACCCCGCGCATCGGTATGAGCGCTTACGGCGCATCGAAAGCGGCGCTGAAGAGCCTGGCGCTGACCGTCGGCCTGGAGCTGGCGGGCAGCGGCGTGCGCTGTAATGTGGTTTCGCCTGGATCGACGGACACCGATATGCAGCGGACGCTGTGGGTCAGCGAAGATGCTGAACAGCAGCGGATTCGCGGCTTCGGCGAACAGTTTAAGCTGGGTATCCCGCTGGGGAAAATTGCCCGCCCGCAGGAGATTGCGGATACTATCCTGTTCCTCGCTTCCGATCACGCAAGCCATATCACGCTGCAGGATATCGTGGTGGACGGCGGCTCCACGCTGGGGGCGTAAATGGCCTGGAAACGTCAAATGACGCTGGATGAACTGAACGCCACCAGCGCAAATACCATGGTGGCGCATCTGGGGATCGTTTATACCCGCCTGGAGGAGGGCGTGCTGGAGGCGGAAATGCCGGTTGATGCGCGTACTCATCAGCCGTTTGGCCTGCTGCACGGCGGTGCGTCGGCGGCGCTGGCGGAGACGCTGGGTTCCATGGCGGGATGGCTGATGACCGAAGAGGGCCAGTGCGTGGTGGGAACCGAACTCAACGCCACCCATCACCGGGCGGTCTCCAGCGGCAAAGTCCGCGGCGAATGCCGACCGCTGCACCTGGGACGTCAGGGCCAGAGCTGGGAAATCACCATCTTCGACGAAAGAGGAAGGCGCTGCTGCACCTGTCGCCTGGGCACGATGGTACTTGGCTGAGGTATCCTTTTCCCCGTTAGGTCGTATCCTGACGGGGAACGTAACCGTAATGCGGCCTCAGGGACGTAACCGCGATCCGGGAAACGTTATCGATAACCATTTTCATTTATTTTCCTGCCAGAAGTGATCTCGCTTGCAATGTGAGATAAATCCTTGCCGCCAGGCGACATCTGTATCGTTTCAGAGTTGTTAGAATCCGCATTGTGTTCTAGAAACAAATTGTAACATCCTGCTTATCCTACCTGTGGAACACAATGATGAATAATTCAGGGAAATACCTCATCTGGACACTGCTCTCCGTTATCGGAGCCTTTGCCCTTGGTTATATCGCGCTAAATCGTGGAGAACAGATCAACGCGCTATGGATTGTCGTCGCGGCAGTCTGCGTTTATCTGATCGCCTATCGTTTCTATGGACTGTATATCGCCAACAATGTGCTGTCGGTCGACCCGACGCGGATGACCCCGGCGGTGTGTCACAATGATGGCCTCGACTATGTGCCGACCGATAAAAAAGTGCTGTTCGGTCACCATTTTGCGGCTATTGCCGGAGCGGGGCCGCTGGTTGGCCCGGTGCTGGCGGCGCAAATGGGCTACCTGCCGGGGATGATCTGGCTCCTCGCGGGTGTGGTGCTGGCCGGGGCGGTACAGGACTTTATGGTGCTGTTCGTTTCCACCCGTCGCGACGGGCGTTCGCTCGGCGAACTGGTGAAAGAAGAGATGGGCCCGGCCGCTGGTGTACTGGCGCTGGTGGCCTGTTTTATGATTATGGTGATTATCCTCGCGGTGCTGGCGATGATCGTGGTGAAAGCGCTGACCCACAGCCCGTGGGGAACCTACACCGTGGCCTTCACCATTCCGCTGGCGATTTTCATGGGTATTTATATTCGCTATCTGCGTCCCGGCCGCATTGGCGAGGTGTCGGTGATTGGCCTGGTGATGCTGGTATTCGCCATCATTTCCGGCGGCTGGGTGGCGGAAAGCCCCACCTGGGCGCCGTGGTTTGATTATACCGGCGTGCAGTTAACCTGGATTCTGGTGGGTTACGGCTTTATTGCCGCTGTGCTGCCGGTGTGGCTGCTGCTGGCTCCGCGGGACTACCTCTCTACTTTCCTGAAAATCGGCACCATCGTGGGGCTGGCGATTGGTATCCTGATTATGCGCCCGACCCTGACCATGCCCGCGCTGACTAAGTTTATCGACGGTACCGGCCCGGTGTGGAGCGGCGATCTGTTCCCGTTCCTGTTTATTACCATTGCCTGCGGCGCGGTGTCCGGCTTCCATGCCCTGATCTCTTCCGGCACCACGCCGAAAATGCTGGCCAATGAAGGGCAAGCCTGCTTTATCGGCTATGGCGGCATGCTGATGGAGTCCTTCGTGGCGATTATGGCGCTGGTGGCGGCCTGTGTTATTGATCCGGGCGTCTACTTTGCGATGAACAGTCCGATGGCGGTGCTGGCGCCGGCAGGTGTGGTCGATGTGGTGGCATCGGCGGCGCAGGTGGTAAGCGGTTGGGGCTTTACGGTGACGCCGGATACGCTCCACCAGATAGCCAACGAAGTGGGTGAACAGTCGATCATTTCCCGTGCGGGCGGCGCGCCGACCCTGGCGGTGGGGATGGCCTATATTCTGCACGGTGCGTTGGGCGGCCTGATGGACGTCTCGTTCTGGTATCACTTCGCGATTCTGTTCGAGGCGCTGTTTATCCTGACGGCGGTGGATGCGGGAACGCGGGCGGCGCGCTTTATGCTCCAGGACCTGCTGGGCGTAATCAGCCCCGGATTGAAGCAAACCAGCTCCCTGCCAGCCAACCTGCTGGCGACGGCGCTGTGCGTGCTGGCGTGGGGATACTTCCTGCATCAGGGCGTCGTTGACCCGCTCGGCGGTATCAATACCCTGTGGCCGCTGTTTGGTATCGCCAACCAGATGCTGGCAGGGATGGCTCTGATGCTCTGTGCGGTGGTACTGTTTAAGATGAAACGCCAGCGCTATGCGTGGGTGGCGCTGTTGCCGACCGCCTGGCTGCTGATTTGTACCCTGACGGCGGGCTGGCAGAAATCCTTCAGTCCCGATACTAAAGTCGGGTTCCTGGCGATAGCTAATAAGTTTCAGGCGATGATCGATAGCGGTAATATCCCGTCACAGTACAGTGAATCGCAACTGGCGCAACTGGTGTTTAACAACCGTCTGGATGCCGGTCTGACCATCTTCTTTATGGTAGTGGTTGTGGTGCTGGCGCTGTTCTCCATTAAGACCGCGCTGGCGGCGCTGAAAGAGGACAAACCGACGGCGAAAGAGACCCCTTACCAGGCGATGCCTGCTGATGCAGATAACCTGGTGACTCAGGTTAAACGTGCCCACTAAGGCGTGACTTTATCGCCCTCTTTGTGAGAAGGAGGGCGATTATGAGAGTTGAAAATGTTTGATACCCTTTCGAAAGCGGGAAAATATTTAGGTCAGGCGGCGAAAATGATGATCGGCGTGCCGGATTACGACAACTATGTCGCACATATTCGTGCGACACATCCTGAGCAGACACCAATGACTTACGAGGAATTTTTCCGCGAACGTCAGGATGCGCGCTACGGTGGAAAAGGCGGCGCGAAGTGCTGCTAGGCTGGAAGCGTTAGGCCACGCTTCTGCATGACTTGCCGCTTATCCGGGCCCGTCAGACTGTGCGGTTCGCGCCTTAACGCGCAGCCCAACGACCGCTTGCGGCGTTCACGAAGACGGATACATCCTCTTTATGGGTAATGCGGATCAGTTAAGGGCAGTCAGTTGTGTTTATGGCTGGCTGAGCGGTTCTGTTAATCGGTGGTTTAAACGAAAATCTAATTCGGTTGATTCACTAACTGAGCTGATACGGGCTGAAATATAAAGGATATGACTTTTTTATGACTTTCAGCCTCTGAAAAGCCACTGACGAATAACGGACTCACCGCATGGGGGTTGGGCGCATCAAGGAAACCTGGCGGGAACGCAGGCGCGCATCCAGGACTGGCCGCCAGGACGGCGGCCAGAGGGCGGGTCGAGACAGGGACGTCGAGTCCCGCCCGGTCCGCCAGATGAAGCCGGAGTGGAGCGGACCGCGGAGCGGCAGGTTTTCAGCGCCATGCCGGGGGTGCAGGGGGACGGGCGAAACGTCCCCCTGCCCGTTCACACGCTGTGGATATAACGAATATCCGCGTATTTATAGTGAACGGAACAGGCCACGGAATCTGAATGGGCGAAAATGAAAAATGCGTCATGCTCGCCAGAACCACCGATTGACAGAACCGCTCAGCCAGCCATAAACGCAACTGACAGCCCTTAACTGACCAGCATTACACCTCCGGGTGGCTTTTTTTATGGACGCAATATGGCAAATAACATAATCAAAGGGCGCAAGGGTGGCAGCTCCAGCCAGCGCACGCCGATAGAACAGGCTGATGATTTACAGTCTGTAGCAAAAGCCAAAATTCTCATCGCGCTGTGCGAGGGAGAGTTTGCAGGTGAATTAACGGGCAAGGATATTTATCTCGATGGCACCCCGTTATTAAGTGCCGACGGTTCTGAAAACTTTTCCGGCGTGAAGTGGAGATTTCGTCCGGGAACACAGGCACAAAAATATATTCAGAGTATTCCCGGCACTGAAAATGAAATTAGCGTAGGGACGGAAATTTCCAGCGAGACCGCCTGGACGCATACGTTTACCAATACCCAACTTTCCGCCGTTCGCGTCCGCCTTAAATGACCCTCCCTGATGAAACAGGAAGACGACGGTGATGTCGTGGGGAATATCGTGTTGGGCAGCGATGGTTCAACAAGCGACATGATCCTCTATGCTGACCGTTTCTCGCTGTTTAACCGCAACAGTAAAACTTCCGTGCCGGTGATGATCGCCGAGGGCAATGAACTGTACATCGACAAGGCTCGCATTAAAGACGGCAGCGTCGATAATGCGAAAATAGGGAATGTGATTCAGTCGAATGACTTCGCTTCCGGATCGAAGGGCTGGCAGGTTAACAAGAACGGAAAGGCGGAGTTTAATGACGTTACAGTGCGCGGGAAAATTGAGGCGACCAGCGGCGAACTTGATAACGTAGTAATCAATGAAAGCTGTACGATCAGCGGCACTTTGAGCGCGGATAAAATTGTCGGAGACATTTCTGACACACTGCCTGACCAGACTATTTTCTTCAGTGAAAATATTGGGAACGATGGCACGAAGACAGTGAGATTTTGTCGTATCAAACAACAAAGCTTTCAGCAGAAAGTAACTATTGTTGGATCGATATTGATGAATGATTCCGCAGGTCGTCAGAATGCCATTGTCTATGAAAACAGTCCTAGTGACAGGCTCAATTTGGGCTCATGCGCAGTTGGCATGGTCGCTTGTCTGGGGATGACTGCTGGCGGATCAGGCTCTGGAACATATTTCTTGCTCAGGGCCGGTGGCACTCAAATATGGAGGCAGTCAAATGCAGGTCGATACAACACAGGATCGTTCTCCGTCTCTATTCCGACTGGTGATGGTTACACAGATGTGGAATGCGTGTTACACAACGCGTCAAACGCAACCGGGACGATTTTTATGCTTTCTAGGTATCACGTGTTTGTCAGCCGTTCAGGTTCGGTCATCACCAAATAAAAGTAATATCTCGCAGTCACGAAGGTGTAGTCATGGGATTTATGACGGGGTTTCACGCCATTAACTCCCCGTACAAAAAACAGGCATAAAAAAACCAGCCATAAGAGGCTGGTTCTATTGGGATTATTTGGTCGGCACGAGAGGATTTGAACCTCCGACCCCCGACACCCCATGACGGTGCGCTACCAGGCTGCGCTACGTGCCGATTTGTGGGGAACAATATTACCCGTTCCCCAACCGAATGCAAGCCGTGAAGTGCCTGATTGATTTATAAATAATCAATCAGTTAGCGATAAAGCGTTTTTCATCGGTTAGCACCTGCAGTAGCAGGCTCAGTTGCGGTTTTTGATCTTTAATCTTCTTACCTTCGCTGTCCCATGTTCTGTATGTGCCGTTGTGATTGAGCACGATGGTTAATTGTGGCGTCGTGATCGCCAGCGTATTGTTATTCGCAGCGGTAACCCATGCGCGGCGGCGGGCGGGGCTAAACAGATCTTCGCCTTGCGAATATTCATTCGCCGGTGTGGAAACGTGCAACAGGCGCTGCATCAGCGTTGTCATGACATCTTTGTTATCCGTCAGGGTCGCGATCGCCTGTGCCGGAGTACCAGGCCAGTGAATCACTAACGGTACCTGTAGCTGTTCGCGCGACCAGTCAAACGCGTCATGCTGTGCGTCCAGCGGTACACCGTGGCCCGCCGTCACAATAACTACCGTGTTATTCATCTTGCCGGATTCGCGCAGCGCGTTCAGCACGCGACCAATTTGGGTGTCGACATCGCCGGCGGCGGTGCTGTAGCGACGGACAAAGTTTTGTTGCTGCCCGCGATCCAGGGTTGTGCCGTTCAGTGAAACCCATGAGAACCAGCGATTTTCATCCTGGGCGTAGCGGTTCAGCCAGTTGATCCACTGATTTGCCGTCTGCGCATCGCTTTGCGTTCTGGCGGCTGGTAAGGAGAAATCGGACAGCAGCGCCTGGCGATAAAGCGGGCTGCTGAAGCCGTCAGATGAGAACAGACCCAACTGATAGCCTTGTTGATTCAGTGACGTAATCAGCGCCGCAGGAATCCGGGCCGCTAAAATGCCATCCATATAGCCAGGAGAGATACCGTAGAACAAGCCAAACAGGCCGCTGTCCGCAGTATTACCGGAGCTCATATGCTGAGTAAAGTTGACGTTTTCTTTTGCGAATTCGGCCAGCGCCGGCATGTTTTTTTCAAAACGTGAGTAGTTGAGGTTATCAACGGTAATCAGCAACACGTTATAACCGGCGCCGAGATCACGATAACGTAGGTCGCTAAGCGGATATTGCACCGAGACGGCTTCCGGTGAACCTTGTTCTACCAGGCGTCGCTGGTAGTCCTCTGCGTCAAGCAGACCGTGTTTTTCTAGGAACCGGCGCGCCGTCATCGGGTAGGAAAGCGGCAGATTGGCCCGCTGCATAGTGATTGGGCGATAGAAATTCGCATCCGCCCAGATATAAATCAGGTGGTTGCTGATAAAGCAGATAAAGAAAAACCAGGCGACCGGACGGGCATAGTGACGGCGGCGGGTCAGGCTGCGCAGCTTCTGCCAGCTCCAGGTCGCAAAGAGCATTTCCACCAGGAAGATGATCGGGACGCTGATAAACATCAGTTGCCAGTCACGAGCCATCTCATTTTGATCGGGGTTAATAACCAGTTCCCAAACGAAGGGATTAAGGTGCAGGTGGAAACGGGTGAAAACTTCGCTGTCGATCAGCAGCAGCGTCATGCCTGTGGTCGCCAGAATGACCGATATAAAACGCATTAAGCGCTGCGAGATGACGATAAAGGTTAGCGGAAAGAGGATCAGTACATAACTGGTAAAGACCAGGAAGCTGAAGTGACCAACGAGGCTAACGTACGAGAAAAGACGTCCGGCAAGCGTCGTTGGCCAGTCGGCGACAAAAAGATAGCGGCTGCCGAGCACCATGGCCAACAACATGTTGAACAGGGCGAACCAGTGTCCCCAACTGACCATCTGGGAAACTTTTTCTCGGTAGGGCTGACGAAGAGTCACCATATACTGTTGTTCGTTATCCTTAATGCGCTGGCTTGTCGTTGATCGACGACTGCAACGCCTGGGCAAAAGAGCGGGCGATGGCCTGACGCTGCGCCGGCGCGACGCTACTATTGATCAGGTTCGTCACCATATTGCCCAGAACCATCAGTGAAAGGTCAACGGGCGCTTTGTGTGTTTCCAGAACACTCGTCAGCTCGCTGAGCAGTTGTTCGACGTGTTCATCGCTATAGCGGGATAATTGCGGCATAAACTCAAAATCTGTTTGTTCGTGAAAGGGCAACATATTACCGTAGCAGCAGCATTTTTTCCGCATTTTTTCGCCGCGGCGCAAAAGCGCACCGCCTCGCTGGCAAAGCGTCACGTGGTGGTTGCGTCGCCGTCCCGGCGGTGGTTGAATACCGCCCGGTCTAAAAGGAGAGTTTAACATGAGTCTGGATATCGACCAGATTGCCCTGCATCAGCTAATCAAACGTGATGAACAAAATCTGGAACTGGTGCTGCGTGAGTCATTACTGGAGCCGACAGCGACCGTTGTGGAGATGATGGCCGAACTGCATCGGGTCTACAGCGCTAAAAATAAAGCCTACGGCCTGTTTAACGAAGAGAGCGAGCTGGCCCAGGCTCTGCGTCAGCAGCGTAAGGGGGAAGAAGAATTCCTGCCCTTCAGTCGGGCGGCCACCGGTCGTCTGCGTGACGAACTGGCGAAATATCCCTTCGCTGAAGGCGGTATTGTGTTGTTTTGCCAGTATCGCTATCTGGCGGTGGAATACCTGATGGTGGCGGTGCTCAACAATCTGAACAGTATGCGCGTCAATGAAGAACTGGATATCAGCGCCACGCACTATCTGGATATCAATCATGCCGATATTGTCGCGCGTATTGATTTAACCGAATGGGAAACCAATCCGGAATCCACCCGTTATCTGACCTTCCTGAAAGGCCGGGTAGGGCGCAAAGTGGCGGACTTTTTTATGGATTTCCTTGGGGCCAGCGAAGGGCTCAATACAAAAGCGCAGAACCGCGGTTTGTTACAGGCGCTGGATGATTTCGCCGCTGATGCGCAGCTGGATAAATCTGAGCGCCAGAACGTGCGCCAGCAGGTTTACAGCTACTGCAATGAACAGTTGCAGGCCGGAGAGGAGATAGAGCTGGAGTCACTGTCCAAAGAGCTGGCGGGCGTCAGTGAGAAGACGTTTCAGGAGTTTACCGCCGAACAAGGCTACGCGCTGGAAGAGAGCTTTCCGGCGGATCGCAGTACTCTGCGCCAGTTAACCAAGTTTGCCGGCAGCGGCGGCGGGTTAACCATTAATTTTGACGCTATGCTGCTGGGGGAGCGGGTGTTCTGGGACCCGGCGACGGATACCTTAACCATTAAAGGCACGCCGCCAAATCTGCGCGACCAGCTGCAGCGCCGTACTTCTGGCGGAAATTAAAGGCTAAAAATCCTGGTGTCAGGTCGTCATACCGCCCGGTAAGCTCGTCATCAGGATGTTTATGCTGTGTCGTTTGTGAGTGCGAGTCAAAACCAGATCAAACCCGACGAATAGCGCTTAACTGGCCAGCAGGGTGCGCTGAGGGCGTAGACGCTATCTCTTGCTTTATCGCTGCGCCAAAACAAAACGCCCCGGACCTTGCGGACCGGGGCGCTTGCCATACAACGTTCAGTCGGCGATTAAGCGCGAACGAAGTCGATGTGAGCCAGCTTCGGCTTGAACGGGTGACGCTGAACAGCCTGAGCTTTAACTTTCTCTTCTTTGCCATCAACAACGATGGTCAGAACTTCGCTGTAGAACTCAGCATTGTTCTGCAGGTTCCACACTTTGTCGTGATCCAGTTCAATTGCTACTGGCGCAGCTTCACCGCCATAGATGATGGCCGGGAATTTGTTAGCTGCACGCAGGCGGCGGCTCGCACCCTTACCCTGCTCTTTACGTACTTCTGCGTTGATAGTAAACATTGATGTCTCTCTATATATAAATCCTGCTACAGGCGACCCAGCAACAGGCAGATTATCTGCTTTGCGAATGCAAAAGCGGGCGGCATTATAGCCGCCAACGGTTTTTGCAGCAACCAAAACCTCAGCCGCAGAGGCGATTAACGCAATTCATTGGCCCGCCGGAAGCGCCCCTGATAATCGAACACTTTTTCCCGTACCTGCCAGTATTGTCCCTTCATGCGGGCAACAACAAAGTCGGGATGGCGCAACAGCGCCTGCTGAGCGAGGATGTCTGCTGGTGTTATCCAGCGTAGCGGCACGCCAGGCGTTCGGGTATGCGGGCGGATAAACAACTGCTCAAAGGCGGTGCGCTGGGCGGGCGTCTGCAGGCGGAAGCGCTCACTCACATCCGTGCCGTCCTCGTCGTAATAGGTGATTTTCAGCCACGCGCCTTTCTCATCATGACCCTGTTGTAACGCCATTCCGCTACAGCGCAATACCAGCGCATCTTTGAGTTTTAGCGCCGCTTTCAGCATATCGTCTGGATCCACCAGAATCGTGTCGCACTCACGGCAGCGTCGGGCGGCGATATCGTTTTCCGCGTTGCACTGGGGGCAGTTTTTAAAGCGGAAGCGAAAATCGCACTGCTCACGATGGCCTTCATCATCTTCAAACCAGCCCTGGCAGCGGCGACCGAAATGCTCAATCAGCGTGCCGTCGGCGGTGGTTTTCCCCCAGAAGGTATTGGCGAATCCGCAGGCAGGGCAGAACACCTGCACGGGAACGTTGTCACTTTTGCCTTTTGGCGTGCCGACTTCCGGTGCATACAGATCGTGCGGGTTTCCGGCATAGTCGAGGATCAGACAATCGGTTTTACCGGGGGCCAGTCGCAGGCCGCGGCCAACAATCTGTTGGTAAAGACTTACCGACTCGGTGGGGCGGAGTAGGGCGATCAGATCGACATGCGGCGCATCAAAACCGGTGGTCAGCACCGCGACGTTAACCAGATAGCGATACTGCCGTGCTTTAAATGCCTCAATGATGCGATCCCGCTCAGTTCCCGGCGTGTCACCGGTAATTAATACCGCTTCACCCGTCGGCAGTAATCCCGTCACTTCCCGGGCGTGTTCAACGGTGGCGGCGAAAATCATCACCCCTTTGCGGGTTTGGGCAAATTCAACAATCTGGCTGATGATGTGCGGGGTCACGCGCTGCTGCTTTTTTAGTTCGCGGTTCAGGTCGGCTTCGCTGAACAGGCCGTTGCTTTGTGCCTGCAGACGGCTAAAATCATACTGCACCACCGGCATATCCAGCCGCTCAGGGGGCGTGAGGTAGCCGTTCTTAATCATATAGCGCAGCGGCAGTTCATAGATGCAGTCACGAAAAAACGCCTTCTCATCGCCACGTACCATCCCGTGATAATGGAACTGGTAAATCCAGCCCTTTCCGAGACGAAATGGGGTGGCGGTCAGCCCCAGCAGACGCAGATGTGGGTTAACTTGCCGGAGGTGGCTGATGATCTGTTGATATTGGCTGTCATCATCATCACCGATACGGTGGCACTCATCGACGATAAGCAGCGAAAACTCATGCTGAAACTGCGCGAGATTGCGGGCGACCGACTGGACGCTGCCAAACACCACTTTGCCGTGGCTCTCTCTACGCTTCAGGCCGGCCGCAAAGATATCCGCCTCCAGGCCAAGCGCACAATATTTAGCGTGGTTTTGCGCCACCAGCTCTTTAACGTGCGCCAGCACTAACACACGACCGCGCGCCAGGCGCGCCAGTTCGGCGATCACCAGGCTTTTACCCGCGCCAGTCGGCAGGACGATGACTGCGGGGTGCCGATGGCGGCGAAACCAGGCAAGGGTGGCGTCGACCGCCTCTTTTTGGTAGGGACGTAATGTAAAGGTCATGGAATGTATAGCGCTTAATTAACTCGCGAATAGTATGCCACGAATCTTTTCCCTTGAGTGGTGTTAAGAGCTTGTTATACTACCCTAAGATATTCTTCTTTTCGGGCGTATTGCCCGCTCCAGCACTCTTTACAGGCTAAAAAATCTCATGCGACTTGATAAGTTTATCGCTCAGCAACTTGGCGTTAGCCGGGCTATTGCCGGGCGTGAAATCCGCAGCAGCCGCGTTACCGTGGACGGCGAAATTGTAAAAGACTCTGCTTTCAAACTTTTGCCGGAACATGGCGTCGAGTATGACGGCAATCCCCTGGTTCAGCAGCATGGCCCACGCTACTTTATGCTTAATAAGCCGCAAGGTTACGTTTGTTCCACCGATGACCCTGATTACCCGACGGTGCTTTACTTCCTTGATGAACCGGTAGCGTATAAGCTGCATGCCGCTGGCCGCCTCGATATTGATACCACCGGCCTGGTGCTGATGACCGATGATGGTCAGTGGTCGCACCGCATTACTTCTCCCCGTCATCATTGTGAAAAAACCTATCTGGTGGAACTGCAAAATCCGGTGGATGAAACCACCGCAGAGCAGTTTGCCAAAGGCGTACAGCTACATAACGAGAAGAGCCTGACTAAGCCAGCGGTGCTGGAGGTGATCACGCCGACCGAAGTTCGTCTGACCATTAGCGAAGGGCGCTACCATCAGGTTAAGCGGATGTTTGCCGCTGTGGGTAACCATGTGACGGGTCTGCATCGTGAACGTATTGGCGACATTATCCTGGATGAGTCGCTGGGGCCTGGTGAATATCGTCCGCTGACGGCAGCAGAAATTGCCAGCGTCGGTGGTCAACATGCGCGGAGTAAAACGTGACGGCAAAGCAGAATGCTTCATCCGGGATTGTGTTTATTCTGGGCCTGCTGGCCATGCTGATGCCGCTGTCGATTGATATGTACCTCCCGGCGCTGCCGGTGATTTCGGCGCAGTTTAACGTGCCGGACGGCAGCGCGCAGATGACGCTTAGCACCTATATTCTGGGATTTGCGTTGGGGCAGCTTTTATATGGTCCGATGGCGGACAGTTTCGGTCGTAAACCGGTTATTCTCGGCGGCACGCTGATTTTTGCGGCGGCGGCGGTGGCCTGCGCGCTGTCGCAGACCATTGTTATGCTGATAACCATGCGTTTCTTTCACGGCCTGGCTGCGGCGGCGGCCAGCGTGATCATTAATGCCCTGATGCGCGATATCTATCCAAAAGAGGAGTTTTCGCGGATGATGTCGTTCGTCATGCTGGTGACCACCGTCGCGCCGCTGGTGGCGCCAATGGTCGGCGGGGCGGTACTGGTATGGTTTAGCTGGCATGCGATCTTCTGGATCCTCGCGGTGGCGGCGCTATTAGCGTCAGTGATGATCGCGTGTTTTATCAGCGAGACCCTGCCGGTGGAACGTCGGCAGAAGTTTCATATTCACACCACGCTGGGGAATTTTGCCACCCTGTTTCGTCATAAGCGGGTACTGAGCTATATGCTGGCGAGTGGTTTTAGCTTCGCCGGGATGTTTTCGTTCCTGAGCGCCGGTCCGTTTGTTTATATCAATATTAATCACGTTTCACCGCAGCATTTTGGTTACTATTTTGCGCTGAACGTCGCGTTTCTGTTTGTCGTGACCATGATCAATAGCCGTTTTGTGCGGCGGATTGGGGCACTGAATATGTTCCGCACAGGGCTGTTGATTCAGTTTGTGATGGCGATCTGGATGGTGGTGTGTGCACTGTTGGATGTTGGCTTTTGGTCGCTGGTATTTGGCGTGGCGGCGTTTATCGGTTGCGTGTCGATGGTGTCTTCCAACGCCATGGCGGTGATTCTTGATGAATTTCCGCATATGGCTGGCACTGCATCTTCGCTGGCCGGTACGTTTCGTTTTGGCATCGGCGCGATTGTTGGCGCCCTGTTGTCAATGGCGACCTTTACCACCGCCTGGCCGATGCTGGTGTCTATCGCTTTTTGCGCCAGCGCTTCCATTCTGTTTTACCTCTATGCCAGCCGGCGGCGCAAAAAGTCGCATGCTGAGTGATCTTCAGGGACGTTATCGCGAGTGCCGATTGGCTAAGCGAGGCATCGGCGGTGTTTTCTGTTGTATTTGCCAGCCGGAAGCGCTTTTCGGTGGTTCTGGCGAAGGAGTGCTTTTTCTTTTGCCCGTTTGGGTCAGTCGCCTGTTCCGTTCACGCTAAGTGCTGTGGAGATGAGTCATATCCGCGGCGTGTGAACGGCCAGCCGAGGGATCGTCAAAAGCAGATAAATGGCCAGGCATCAGGCATTACCGTCCCTTTATTGAGGTATATCTTGATGCATATCAACCGAAAACGGCTTCACGGTTTGGTGGTTTGTTTCTTTTATGTAAAATCAAATCGCTCAAAAAGTCGCATTGATGCGATAAAAAAGTTGTTTTAGATCACAGAAACGGGTACATATAGCCCGAACATATTCCATCTACACAATTATAAACTTTTGCATTACAAATCAGCAACACAATGATGATGCAGGTGTAAGCGTTTTCTGTGAGGAACTGGGACAACTTGTCAAGAATGTGTTAGCATTAATGTGAATTTATTGTGAAGTATTTTGCTTCCGGGGAAAACAAGTGAATAAACTGCAACTCTCTATCGTACACCGCCTGCCGCAGAGCTACCGCTGGCTGCCGGGTTTTGCGGGTTCAAGAGTTGAACCGATTCCGCAAAATGGCGTTCAGAGTGAAAACAGCCTTGTGGCGCTAAAGTTACTCAGTCCGGATGGCGAAAAAGCATGGCCGGTTATGCATAAGCTCAGCCAGGCGCTTAGCGATATCGAAGTCGATTGCTCGATTGTGGAATGCGAAGGAGAACCGTGCCTGTTTGTTAATTGTCAGGACGAGTTTGCCGCAACCTGTCGGTTGAAAAATTTCGGCGTGGCGATTGCGGAACCTTTCTCTGGTAATAACCCATTCTGAACGTCAGCTCAGCGCCAGTAGCTGACGGGTGTACTCCTGTTGCGGAGCAGTAAACACGCGCTCGCACTCTCCCTGCTCGACGATTTCTCCCTGCCGCAGCACGATGACCTGATGACACAATGCCCTCACGACGCGCAGGTCATGGCTGATAAAAACATAGGTCAATTGATGCTTTTGCTGTAACGTTTTCAGCAAGGCAAGGATTTGCGCCTGTACCGTTTTATCCAGTGACGATGTCGGTTCATCCAGCACGATAAGCTGAGGCCTGACGACCAGCGCCCTGGCGATAGCGATACGCTGACGCTGACCGCCGGAGAAGGCGGCAGGGTAGCGGTGGCGCGACTGCGGATCGAGCCCAACCTCTTGCATGGCCTGAATCACCGTCTGCTCACGTTCGGCAACGCTGAGCGTTGGCTGATGAACCCGGAGTCCCTCTTCGATAATTTGCAGGACGTTGAGCCGCGGGTTCAGCGATGAGTTCGGGTCCTGAAAAACAATCTGCATGCGACGACGGAGCGGCAGCATCTGCCGACGACGGCGTCCCTGAAGTGATTTGCCCTCAAAGGTGATGGCTCCGGTTGAATCAATCAGGCGCAGGAGCGCCAGCCCGGTGGTGCTTTTGCCTGAACCTGACTCACCGACCAGGCCCAGAGTTTCTCCGGCACGTAAACGAAAACTAAGGCCGTTAACCACCCGGTTATGTTCAACGACTCGCCGCAGGAGCCCTTTACGTATCGGGAAGGCGATACTCAGGTTTTCCGCCCGCAGTAATTCGCGCGCATCGGCGGCGAGCGGCACGGGATCGCCCGATGGCTCGCTATCCAGCAGGCGACGGGTATAAGGATGCCCGGGAGCAGCGAACAGCCTCTGGCAACTGTTCTGTTCGACGCAGCGGCCATTTTGCATTACCGCGACGCGGTCGGCGAGCTGGCGCACGATACTCAGGTTATGAGTGATAAACAGCAGCCCCATATTTAACTCTTGCTTCAGTTCGCGCAGCAGCGAGAGGATTTGTGCCTGAACGGACACATCCAGCGCGGTGGTGGGTTCGTCGGCGATAAGCAGCTCCGGGCGGGTCAGCAGCGCCATGGCGATCATGACCCGCTGACGTTCGCCGCCGGAAAGCTGATGGGGATAGTCGGCCAGCCGTCGGGGCGCATTGCGGATCCCCACGCGCTCCAGACAGTCGAGAATTTCTCCACGCGCCGCTTCTTTGCGCATCCCGCGATGTAAAGAGAGCACTTCGTATAGCTGCTTTTCCAGAGTGTGCAGCGGATTGAGCGACACCATTGGTTCCTGAAAAATCATCGCGATGCGGTTACCGCGTATCCCGCGTAGCGTGCGTTCATCCGCATGCAGCAGCGACTGACCGTGGAAACGGATATCGCCGTCCGGATAACTGACCGGCGGCGAGGGGAGCAGCCGCAGCACCGATAACGCTGAAATGCTTTTACCCGAGCCGGATTCGCCCACCAGCGCCAGGGTTTGACCAACGTCGATTTGCAGCGACAGTTCGCTGACGATAGTCGTGGTTTTTCCCTGCTGACGAACAGCAATCGACAGGTTGTCAATGTCTAACAGAGGTTGCGTCATGCTATACCGCCTTACTCGGATCAAAAGCGTCGCGAACCGCTTCACCGATAAAAATCAATAACGTCAGCAATACCGCCACGGAAAGAAAGGCGGTAATGCCCAGCCACGGTGCCTGAAGATTGTTTTTGCCCTGTAAAAGCAGCTCCCCCAGAGAAGGGGAACCCAACGGCAGGCCAAAACCAAGAAAATCCAGCGAGGTCAGCGTGGTTATTGAACTGCACAGAATAAACGGCAGGAAGGTAAGCGTCGCGACCATCGCGTTAGGCAGCATATGACGCAAAATAATCGCGCGATCGCTGACGCCAAGCGCCTGCGCGGCGCGAATGTAATCATAGTTACGGGTGCGCAGGAATTCGGCGCGAACGACGCCGACCAGCGTCATCCAGCCGAACAGCACGGTAATGGCCAGCAGCCACCAGAAATTGGCCTGGACCACGCTTGAAAGCAGGATAATCAGAAACAGCGTCGGCATTCCTGACCAGACTTCGATAAATCGTTGTCCCCAGAGATCGATCTTCCCGCCATAATAGCCCTGGATAGCACCGGCCATCACGCCCAGTACGCTGGAGAAGAGGGTCAGCAGCAGGCCAAAGAGAACGGAAATACGCGTGCCGTACAGGATGCGTGCCAGCACATCGCCGCCATTGGCATCGGTGCCCAGCCAGTTTTGCCTTGACGGCGGTGAGGGAAACGGGCTGTTGGTGGCGAAGTTGATGGTTGACGCCCCGAAGCGAACCGGCGCCCATAGTATCCAGCCGTTATCCTCCAGCCGCTTTTGCAGCCACGGGTCCTGATAGTCGGCGGCAGTGGCAAAGCGGCCGCCAAAGGTGGTTTCGCTGTAATTTTTTAACAGCGGAACATAAAGGCTGCCGCGGTATTGCACCAGTAGCGGTTTATCGTTGGCAATCAGCTCGGCGCACAGGCTGCAGGCGAAAAGCGCTAAAAACAGCCACAGCGACCAGTAGCCGCGACGGTTGTGGCGAAA
This sequence comes from Klebsiella indica, assembly GCF_005860775.1. Classification (GTDB taxonomy): domain Bacteria; phylum Pseudomonadota; class Gammaproteobacteria; order Enterobacterales; family Enterobacteriaceae; genus Klebsiella; species Klebsiella indica. Next base: position 175,296 of record NZ_VCHQ01000007.1, on the reverse strand, counting down.
GCGCGTCCAACGATCCTGATTGGCGGGACTGAAGAATGACATTAGCGGCCCTCAAAATCGATACGCGGATCGACCAGCGTGTAGCTGATGTCGCTGACGATATTCAGCAGCAGGCCAATCAGGGTAAAAATATACAACGTGCCGAACATTACCGGGTAATCGCGAGAAACGGTGGCCTCATAGCCCAGCAAGCCCAGGCCGTTTAGCGAGAACATCACCTCAATCAGCAGTGAACCGGTAAAAAACATACTGATAAAGGTGGCCGGAAAACCGGCGATCACCAGCAGCATGGCGTTACGGAAAATATGCCCCCAAAGGATCTGCTTTTCGCTTACGCCCTTGGCGCGGGCGGTAACGACGTATTGTTTGCGGATCTCATCAAGAAAGCTGTTTTTAGTCAGCATAGTGAGCGCGGCAAAACCGCCAATCACCGTCGCCAGCACCGGTAAGGTGATATGCCAGAGATAGTCGACGATCTTTTGATACCACGGCAGACTGTCAAAGTTGGCGGACACCAGCCCGCGCAGCGGAAAGAGATCGAAATAGCTGCCGCCGGCAAAGATAACGATCAGCAAAATCGCGAACAGAAACGCCGGGATAGCATAGCCGATAATGATCAGCGTGCTGCTCCAGACGTCAAAATGGCTGCCGTTGCTGACCGCCTTGCGGATACCGAGTGGGATCGACACCAGATAGATGATGAGCGTACTCCACAGGCCAAGAGTGACGGAGACCGGCAGGCTGTCTTTAATTAACTGCAGTACCGATGAGCTGCGGAACAGGCTATCGCCGAAATCAAAGCGCAGATAATCACCGAGCATTTTCAGATAGCGCTCGTAGATCGGTTTATCAAAGCCGTAACGATGGGTTATCTCGGCAATGACTTCTGGATCAAGCCCTCGCCCGCCGCGATAGTGACCATCGCTGATGTTACCGACGCCTGTCCGCACATGTCCGGCGCGCATCCCGCTTTCTCCCGCGCCGGGCAAGCTGCCGCGATCGCCAAACTCAATTGCCGCGATGGCCTGATCGACCGGGCCGCCGGGAGCAATTTGCACAATAAAAAAGTTTATGGTGATGATCGCCCACAGCGTAGGGATGATCAGCAGTAACCGGCGGAGAAGATATGCGCCCATCATAATTCCTTAACGTCTGTCCGCAGGGAGTCTGGCCGCTTTGCTTGCATCGTACCACCAGTTTTCAAAACCGGATGAGTAGACCGGGCGCGTATGCGGAAAGGAGAATTTGTCCCAGTATGCGGTTCGATTCTGCGCCATATACCACATCGGCAGCATGTAATAGTTCCATGTCAGCACACGATCAAGCGCCCGACCCAACGGCAGCAGTTTTTGTTTATTGCCCTGCCAGCGAATAATTTGCGCAATGAGCTGGTCAATGGCCGGATTTTGTACGCCAGGGGCATTGTAGCTGGAATTAATATATTCCGAGCCCCAGGAGATTTGTAGATCGGTGCCGGGCCAGGGCGTGGCGAGCCAGACGGTTGGCATCATATCGTAATCCCGGCTGCGCTTACGGTTGCTGTACTGGGAATTATCGACCTGGCGAATATCCATCACGATCCCGAGCCGCTGAAGATTGTGCCGGAAGGGCAGAACCCAGCGATCGTTACTTCCGGAGGGAAGCAGCAGCTCAAAGCGTAATGGTTTGCCGCTCTGCGCGTTAACGCGCCGCTGGTTTTTTACCACCCAGCCCGCCTGATTAAGGATGGCATCCGCTTTAAGGAGATTTGCGCGTTCGAAACCATCGCCGCTGGAAACCGGTGGTTGATATATTTGCGTGAAGACCTCGGCAGGGATCTCGTGTTTCAGCGGCGTCAGCAGGGCCAGCTCGGCGGCATCAGGGTAATCGCGCGCGGCGTATTCCGTATTCTGAAAGAAGCTATTGGCGCGGCTGTAAGCGTGATAAAACAGCGCTTTATTCATCCATTCAAAATCAAAGGCGAGGGTAATGGCTTCGCGAACCCGGCGGTCGGCAAATACCGGACGCTGGATATTAAAGGCCAGCCACTGCGTGTTCTGTGCGGAAGTGCTGGTATATTCGTCTTTGACGATATAGCCGCGGGTAAAGTTACGCCCGACATAGCGGGTAGCCCAGTTTCTGGCGACACTTTCTTCACGGCGGTCGACAGCACCGGCTTTGAAGGCTTCAAAAGCGACGTTGTCATCCAGATAGTAGTCGTAACGTAGGGTGTCGAAATTCCAGCGTCCGCGATTGACGGGTAAATCGGCTGCCCAGTAGTCCTTTACTCGCGAATAGGTGATGAACTGGCCCATTCGCCAGGCCGTCACGCGATAAGGACCGCTGGCCAGCGGCGGAGAGGAGAGCGGATCGCTGAGCTTATGATTTTTCCAGAATTTTTCCGGCAGCACCGGTAGGGAAAACAGGCTGAGCATGTTCTCTTTGCCCGGTTTCGCCAGCTCAATACGTACCGTTAGCGGGGCGATGGCTTTCACCGTGGTTCCTTTATAGTAGAGGCGAAACTGCGGAACTCCCTCGGTCATAAACTTGTGAAAAGTAAAAGCGACATCGCTGGCGGTTATTGGGCTGCCATCGTGATAGCGGGCATGCGGATTGAGAGTGATTTCCATCCAGGAAAAGTCATCGGCGTAACGGGCATGTTCGGCGATGAGCGGATAGTAGCTGCCCGGTTCATCGTCAGAGGAGGTGAACAGGGTATCGTATAGCGCGTCGGTACGAACCCCCGGATTTCCACGCATGGCGTAGCGATTAAAGTTGTCAAAAGTACCGATTGCCGCAAGGGTAATCGTGCCGCCTTTCGGCGCATCGGGGTTGGCATAATCGTAGTGCGTAAAGCCCGCGGCGTATTTGGGCTCGCCGATAATGGCGAATGAGTCGCTCTCTTTAATTGCTTGCGCCTGGCTATGCAGGCTAAATAAGGTCAGCAGTATCAGGCTGAAACGTACAAAAATAACCAGGATATCGTCCTCCAATAACAGGCCTGAAGCGGACTGGCTGCTGATAGCGGAATAATAAAGGACACTCAGCAGGTTGTGAAATATTTTGCCGGCTCATGGCGGGCGGCGATCAGCGCCTCCAGCGTCAGCGGCCGACTTATCCAGTATCCTTGCAGATAGTGTACGCCGCGCTGGCGCAGCCATTCAGCTTGTTCCGGTGTTTCCACGCCTTCGGCGACGGTAGCGAGTTTCAGACGGCGGCTCAGCATGATGACCGCATCCAGCACTGGCGAGGTGACGGTCTCGGTTCCGATGGCCTGAACGAAGCCGCGGTCAATCTTCAGGTAGTCGAAGTTATAGCGCTCCAGATAAATTAGCGCGCTATGGCCGGTGCCAAAATCATCAATTGCAATTTCACAGCCTTGTTTGTGTAGCCAGTCGAAGTTCTCCAGCGAACGATTTTTGTCGATCATCGCGCGTTCGGTTATTTCCAGCACCACGGTAAAGTGGTTGGCGGGCATAGCGGCGGCGAACTGCTGAAGATCCTGCCGAAAGCTATCGGCATGCAGGTGGGCAGGGGAAATATTTATTCCAAGCTTGCTGCCTGCCGGCAGGAGGCGTTGCAGCGTTGGCGCATCACGGGCAATCAGTTTTAACAGATGGCGGGTAAGGGGAATAATTATCTGCTGGGCTTCGGCAAAGTTGATAAAAACATCGGGTGGGATCTCTCTGCTCACCGGATGCCGCCAGCGCAGCAGCACTTCAAGCCCGCTGATTTGAAGCGTGTCAGACTTCACGACGGGTTGATAGACAACGTAAAATTGCTCGTTTTTGATTGCCAGCAGTAATTCCTTACGCGGGTCGGATTTGGTTGTCAGAACGTAATCGCTTAAAAGTCCGGCCAGGAGACCGCATATTATGCCCGGCAGCAGGGCAAACGAGAGGTTTTCCGTCAGCCACTTGTTGCCATAGAGATAGATTTTCAGCGGCAGGCCGTCAATTTGCGCCTGTCGTATGGGGCGCGCGGGCTGCGTCTGCAGGTCGACAAGCCGGTTACTGAAAGTGGAGATGGCCGAGTGGTTAATGGCCAGGGCCAGGCCGCTGGAATCACTCTGTCGTGCTGAATAGAGAATGTTCGACATCTGATTGGCATTAATCGCGACAAATATACCGTCTTTCCCGCCTTGTGGGCTGCGGACCCACATCGCCAGTGCGGGGCTCTGCGGCATCATGGGCGTCCCAGGCAACATGGCCATATCGACTGCTTTCGTCATATTAAGCTGCGGGATTAACTGGTTCAAAGGCGTGTTCATTGCGCCAGTTGCGGAAGAACAAAACACGCGCCCCTTTTTTACCAGCAGAAAGGCGCGTACGTTTGGGCTAAACGCCGCATGGGCCGTTAATCCGGAGACAATGTTTCCACAGGGCTGATTTACCTGGGGTTGCAGTTCATCAATAGTCTGAATTAAATCGTGGAAATAGTGTTTCAGATAAGCGTGAACATGGGTGATGATGGCGTCAAAACGCTCCTCCCGATTGTGATAAATCACCATCAACTGGATACAGACAGCCAGCAGGGCGGCAGCGAAACCGATACCTATACTGGTCTGCCAGATTTTACGTCGGGGAGAGAAGTGACAGGTTGGCATTATAAGTCAGTCCGTGTTATTTGGTCATACCAGGGCTGATGGAAAACGCGTTTCTATCCCTGTTCAAATGCAGGGTTATTTTACTCGGTTTATTGGCAGGCGGGCAAAAAAAAACACTGCCGGAGCAGTGTTTTTCTGCCGTTGGCCAAGGGATTAACCAACGTCAGAAGAGACTATGAGCGGTTCAACACGCGTCGCGCTGTGTTGTAGCGTTTTTTCCAGTACGGCTCATCCATGCTGGAAATCGTCACACCGCTACTGGTGGAGGCATGAACGAATTGATTATTGCCAATGTAGATGCCTACATGGCGACCGGTTGAGCCGGCGCGGAAGAGGACTAAATCACCTGTACGCAGCTGTGAACGGCTGATGGATTTCCCGGAAACCTGCTGCTCAGACGTTGAGCGCGGCAATTCCAGACCGAACTGCTCACGGAACGTTCGTTGCACAAAGGCAGAACAATCAATGCCTTTACGCGTGCTGCCGCCAAGCCGATAGCGAACCCCCTTCCAGCTGGCATATTGGTCCATCAGGCGGGACTTGACGTCCAGGTTGCGAACCATTGTTTCAAATTCATCCTGAGAGGCTTGCAGTGATGATAAATCGTCACTACCCACAGCAAGCGTCTCAGAATGCATATTTCTGGCGGTACTGTTTGAAGAACTACACGCAGAAAGCAGAACCGCAACTGCAATCGCGGGGGCGACCCGCAAGATATATCTCAAAATCGGCTGAGATTTGACCATGCTGTGTGTTATCCCTTGTTGTCCTTAACGACAAAGTCGTTATAAAAAAATGCCAAACGTGTTAGAGCCTAAATAGCTGCCTGCAATGAGACAATTCCTTAAACACAAAACTGTGGCCCGACGCACAAATTTATTTACCCGGCGAATTGCTGTTGCTGAGAAGACAAAACGAGATCGAGGTTACCCGATCGAACGGGGGATGGCGAGCGGTTTTGCGCATTTTCTTATAAGAATTTTTGTGACAAAAAGTAGCGCGGCGGGAAAGGCTAAAAGAGCGACAATGGCGAGTGAAAAATATGCAATTTATTCATTTTTATCATGATTAATGTGACTGGACGATGATGGCGAATGAGAACGCATTGGCCAATAAAAAAAGGGACCCAGAACGATCCCTTATGAATGATATTAATTCATTGTAATGGAGATTTTAATTTTTCGTCTTCCCACCGGGCAGATAACGATCAAATAAGTTAATCAGCTTATCGCTCAGCGAGGTCATCAATACCCACGGGGCGCCAATAAGCACGGCGGTTAATGAGCCGACGGCAATATCGGTAAACCAGTGAGCGCCAATCATCACACGCGGAAAAGCAAAAATCACAAATATGACCAGCGCAATGGCAAATGCGCGACGGCCAAAATAACGCCACATAAAGGCGACGAAAATCAGCAGCATCATACCGTGATCGCCCGGGAAACTATCTTTAGAGGCATCTTTGGTCGGAAATGCAATGACATCACTCACTTTCGTGATATCGGTGAACGAGAGGGAGGGGCTGGCGCGCTTGACCGGCATCAGATGCTGAGCCAGTTGATTGATGATAACGGCAGCAAGCAGCATCACCAGACCGATGATAATGATCCGGCGGCGTCCGGCGCTCTGTTCTTTTAACCAAAAGCTCAGCATCAGGCAGCCCATTGCCAGCAGCGAACAGGCGTCGAATGCGCGGTTGTTGATAATCGCCAGCGTCCAGGTATACGCGGCGCTGACGCCAACCTCGCGGTTAAAGAAATGGAAGATTGCCGAATCCAGAGGATTCCAGAAACCATGGTTAGCGGGAAGATACCATGAACAAAATAGCGCTATACCGGCCGCGTTCAGCAGCAGGATGAGGGGGAGTCGATTTTTAATCATAACTGTCGCGTATTGTATAAAACGATGGCAACCATAGCCGCCTTAACTTAAACGAAGCTTCAACAAAGAGGCCTGCAGCGCGTTCCAGTCCGTATCGGTATCCGTAATCAGCTCAATACGACTATCCGGCGGAGCGACGTTTTGTGTCTCAATATGCAGATCGTGCTGCTGTCGGTTAATGCGCACCAGTCCTTCAGCAATACGCATCACGCCTTTCACCCGCCCGACCGGGGCCAGTCGCGCCCATTCGAGCAGACCAACGGTGTCGAAGAGGGTTCCGGCATCGAAAATCCAGCCGCAGGAGTGATAGCCCTGGCCGCTATTGAGGCAACGGCGCCAGCGCTGATGTGCCGGGAGGCTAAGCGCCGCGAGACCTTTTTTCTGCCCGTGGTTGTGGATGTGCTCTGCGCTTTCAGGGAGTGGCGCGATATTGCGACGCGGTAAATCAAGCCACGTTGGGTCGATATCGCCCTGCGTTGCGCTGACATACTGGCGCTCTCCGGCACAGGCCTGCCACCACGTCGTAAACGCCCGCTGACTTTCGTCAGTCGAACGGTCGGCTTTATTACTGACAATGACATCAGCGGCAGCCAACTGATCGCGAAAGTTTTCGTTGGTCACGATTTTTTCATCCAGCAATTGACGCGGGTCCAGTACGCATAAGGTGGCACGCAGGTCAATCCACGGCGCGTATACTTCAGCGGTCAGAATATCGAGGAGCTGCCTGGGATGGGCAAGTCCGGTCGGCTCAATCAGAAGACGGTCCGGCGTGTTCTGACGTAACAGCGTATTGAGACCAACCTGCATTGGCAGACCGTTAACACAGCACATGCAGCCGCCGGGGATCTCTTTGAGTAAGGCGCCGCTCTCGGCCAGCAGCGCGCCATCAATGCCGACTTCGCCAAACTCGTTGACCAGCACAGCCCATTTTTCATCCGCGGGCTTGTGAGCCAGCAGATGCAGGATCAAGGTCGTCTTGCCGCTGCCGAGAAACCCCGTGATCAAGTTTGTTTTGGTCACTTTTTCTCCAGGATACATGTAATGTTGTAACAGTTAAGACTATCCTGACGAAAAAAAGGAAAAAAGAGAAGTCTTACGGCGGACAGAAAAGTAAGCTGCCCGCTAAAAGGCAGAAATTGTTAACAATCCAGTGTGGCGGCAATCGCCTGGCGGGCGCCTGATCTCGTAAGTTGCTGCCATGCGGCGGTGATTTGGGCAACAAGCTGTGGATTCTGCGGCAGGTCATGGCCAAAGATCTCGGTCAGCGAGAGCAGGGCGGCCACGCGCTGTTGGTCGTTACTGCCGGAAACGCAAGTGTGTAACTTATCGGCCAGCGGATCGCGGATATCAATCGCGTTTCCGGCATCGTCAGTACCGCTGACGTAGCGCATCCAGCCAGCGACGCCGAGCGCCAGTAGCGGCCAGGCGCTGCCACGGTCAAGATGGACGCGAATACCATCAAGCATACGCTGCGGAAGCTTCTGGCTGCCGTCCATGGCGATTTGCCAGGTACGATGCTTCAGCGCCGGGTTGCTGAAGCGCGCGATCAGGCTGTCAGCATAGGCCGTCAGATCGACGCCTTTGATAGATAAAGTCGGCGCCTGTTCATCAAGCATCAGGCGGTAGGCGGCGTTGCGGAAAACCGGGTCCTGCATGCAGTCGCTAATATGCGTATGCCCGGCCAGGTAACCGAGCCAGGCAAGGAACGAGTGACTGCCATTGAGCATCCGCAGCTTCATCTGTTCCCACGGCAGAACATTATCGGTCATCTGTACGCCAGCATTTTCCCATTCCGGACGACCGGCAACGAAGTTATCTTCGACGACCCATTGAATAAAAGGCTCGCAGCTGATCGCGCAGGGGTCTTCCACTCCCAGGATCGCGCTAATTTCCGCCAGCGACGCATCGGTGGCGGCAGGCACAATGCGGTCAACCATGGTAGCGGGAAAACTGACGCGTTCTGCAATCCACTGCGTGAGTTCCGGGTCGCGTTTTTCGGCCATTCCCAGAACGGCGTTCTTTACCACATGTCCATTATTCGGGATGTTGTCACAGGAGAGGATAGTAAACGGCGGCAGTCCCCGTTGGCGGCGACGGGACAACGCTTCGACCAGAATACCGGGTACCGATTGCGGCAGCGTGGGGTTTTGCAGATCATGAATAATACGGGGTTGCGTCATGTCCAGCAGACCGCTGGCGGGATCGATGCAGTAACCCTTCTCGGTGATGGTCAAAGAGACGATGGCAACCTGCGGTTCGCAAAATTTATCAATAATGGCAGCCAGTGAATCCAGCTTCGCGTTCAGGCATTCACGCACGGCACCGACAACGATCGGCTGATTGCCCGCGGCGCCTTTTTCCAGCACGGTAAACAGGTGATCCTGCTGGCGAAGCTGACTCATCAACCGATCGCCGCTGAACAGGCTAATTTCGCAAATCCCCCAGTCTCCACCGCTGGCATTAAGCACCCGATCGGTGAGTAGCGCCTGGTGCGCCCTATGAAAAGCGCCGAAACCGAAATGCACAATACGCGAGCATAATTGGCTACGGTCATAGCGTGGGAGCTGTACGTTGTTCGGCAGCGTGGTTGTGGCAATAGTCATCATTCTCAATACACCTGATTAACCGATAATTAACATCCGGCAGTGTAAAGTTATATGACAAGAAATGAAATTGGTGAGCCGTATTTATCCGCTTAATGTGAGCTTGATCAACCAATTCTGTCGTCTAAATTGATTATAGCTGAGAAGCATGTATGGTAGTCGTCATACGTGGTTAACACTATATTGGTATAACAACTTTTTAAGGGGAACGCGATGGAGCAAACCTGGCGTTGGTATGGGCCAAATGATCCGGTATCGCTTGATGATGTCCGACAGGCGGGAGCGACGGGGGTCGTGACGGCGTTACATCATATTGCTAACGGGCATGTCTGGCCGGTGGATGAGATCAAAAAGCGTCAGGCGCTGCTGGCGGAAAAAGGACTCACGTGGTCAGTGGTGGAGAGTATTCCGGTTCACGAAGAGATTAAAACCCATAGCGGGCAGTTTGCCGTCTGGATCGCCAACTATCAGCAAAGTATCCGCAATCTGGCGGCCTGCGGCATTGATACCGTTTGCTACAATTTTATGCCGATCCTCGACTGGACACGTACCGATCTTGAATATCAGTTGCCGGACGGTTCTAAAGCTTTGCGTTTTGACCAGATCGCTTTTGCCGCTTTCGAACTGCACATTCTCAAGCGTCCGGGCGCGGAGCGGGATTATAGCGAAGAAGAACGGCGGCAGGCGCAGGCCTGTTTCGCCGCGATGAGCGCAGCGGAAGTGGAAAAGCTGACCCGCAATATTATTGCTGGTCTTCCGGGGGCGGAAGAGGGTTATACCCTCGATCAATTCCGTGCGCGGCTGGCGGAATACGACAATATTGATAAAGCGCAGTTGCGGGAAAACATGGCGTACTTCCTGCGCGCGATTGTTCCGGTATGCGAAGACGTTGGCGTGCGTCTGGCGGTTCATCCGGACGATCCGCCGCGGCCGATTCTTGGTCTGCCGCGCATCGTCTCGGCCATTGAAGATATGCAATGGCTGAAAACGACGGTAGATAGCATTAATAATGGGTTTACTATGTGTACAGGTTCTTACGGCGTTCGCGCAGATAACGATCTGGTCAAAATGGTTGAAACCTTTGGCGATCGTATCCACTTCACCCATTTGCGTTCAACCTGTCGGGAAGCTAATCCGCTCACGTTTCATGAAGCCGCGCACCTGGACGGGGATGTGAATATGGTGGCGGTAGTGAATGCGATTCTGTGTGAAGAATTGCGCCGCAAGCGTGCGGGCGATTTGCGTCCGATTCCATTCCGTCCGGATCATGGTCATCAAATGCTGGACGATCTGCGGAAGAAAACCAATCCGGGCTATTCGGCGATTGGGCGTTTAAAGGGAATGGCGGAGGTTCGTGGCGTTGAGCTGGCGCTGAAGATGACGAAGTATCCTGAGCTGCTGTAGTGCCGGGTGTGGGTTAATGCGATCAGTTAAGGGGCGGTCAGCCGCGTTTATGGCAGGCTGAGCGGTTCCGTTAAATGGTGGTTTTAGCGAACATGGCGCATTTTTACTTCCCCCATGTGATTCAGTGGACTGTTCCGTTCACCGTCAGTACGAAGATATATGCCGTCCCTGCAGCCTGTGAACGGCATGGGGGCGTTTCGCTCGCCCCCATGACCCCCGGCATTGCGCTGAAAACCTGCCGCTGCGCGGTCCGCTCCACTCCGGCTTCATCTGGCGGACCGGGCGGGACTCGTGATTACTCGTCCCATCCCTGGGACTCGCCCTTCCAGGGCCAGCGCAAGCGCTGTTCAAAATTGCTCCCGGCAATTTTGTCCCTGTCTCGACCCGCCCTCTGGCCGCCGTCCTGGCGGCCAGTCCTGGATGTGCGCCTGCGTTCCCGCCAGGTTTCCCTGATGCGCCCAACCCCCTTGCGGTGAGCCAACAACCAATCTGTTACTCTCCCGGCGCTGTAGGTCATAAAAAACCGACGATACCGTCAGTCCTGTCACTCCATCAGGCCGTTCGCTAAAACCACCGAAAAAGCGATTACCGTTGAATAAAAAAGCAGAAGAGAACGTCGATGACTCGCTGAACCGATCAGCATTAGAGGGGATGTTATGGATGACCTTCAGCTTCCAGACAATTGCCGATTAACCGCATGTGGGGCGCGCAAAAACGCCCCGCATGCGTGTTTTACATTCTGCGTAAATCCACTGCAAAAGCCGCCGGGCTTAGTCCGCACGCCCCATATAACGGCTCTCTTCAATATGAATCCGAATACGCTCGCCTGCGCTCAGATATTCAGGCACCTGAACCACCAGACCGGTGCTCAGGGTCGCCGGTTTGTTACGGGCACTTGCGGATGCGCCTTTAATACCCGGCGCCGTGTCAACGATTTCCAGATCAACCGTCTGCGGCAGCTCCAGCGCCAACAACTGGCCGTCCCAGGTCAGAACCTGTATATCCGGCATGCCGCCTTCCGGCATATACAGCAGTTCTTCTTCGATTTGCTCTTTGGTGAAGGTATAGGGAGTGTAATCTTCTTTATCCATGAATACGTATTCGTTGCCGTCGATATAGGAGAAGTCAACGGAGCGGCGAGTCAGGGTGACCGTATCGACAATATCATCGCCTTTAAAGCGCTCTTCGACTTTCAGGCCGGTGCGGACATCCGAGAAACGCATTTTGTACAGCGTCGCTGCGCCACGGGCGCTCGGTGACTGAATATCAATATTTTTAACAATCAGCAGTTTGCCGTTGTAATTCAGCACCATACCTTTTTTAATTTCATTCGCTCTTGGCATTGCGGTAATCCTGTCACATAAAGGGTCGAAAATATCGCGTAAAACTACTCGCGCCGGGCCTTTCAGGCAAGCGGAATTCGTCTGTTTTGCTATCTTCAGGGAAAACGTTTAGGCTGGGTCGCCAAAAACGTTAGCGGAAGAGTCGATTATGGAATGCCGCCCTGGCTGTGGGGCGTGTTGTATCGCGCCTTCTATCTCCAGCCCCATCCCCGGTATGCCGCAGGGCAAGCCGGCGAATACCCGCTGTATACAGCTATCGGAGAACAACCGGTGTAATATTTTTGGCTCGCCGTTAAGGCCTAAAGTTTGTGCCAGCCTGCGGCCAGAAGTGGAAATGTGCGCCACGACGCGCGATGAAGCGATGAGCTGGCTTCTTCATCTCGAACAACTCACTTCAACGTGATGCCATGCGCCGCAGCGTTCCGCTATCGCGCCTTATACATCTTTAATACGCCACAGGCAGACCTGCGTGATGATGCCCAGCGCCAGGGCGATCCAGAATACGGTATGGTAGCTCCAGATTTCCGCCACCACGCCCGCCAGCGAACCGGCGATAATCCAGCCGACGCGAGTGGTGTTCGTATAGAGGGTCGTTGCCGCGCCGGCCTGCCCGGGCATCAGATCCTGGAAATAGAGCATGCCAATCCCGGCCAGAATCCCGATAAATATCGCGTTGAGCATCTGCAAGGCCAGCAGTAGCCCAGGGGTATGCGCGGTGAGCATTCCGCTATAAAACAGCACCCCCGCCACAGCCGATACGCGCATCAGGAAACGTTTGCCAAAGCGTCTGGCATAGTAACCCGCAATCAGCATGACAGGAATTTCCAGTCCGGCAGCGGTTCCCATCATCAAACCAGCCAGTTTTTCCGGCAAATGCAGCTCATCAATAATGAACAGCGGCATATTAATGATGTACAGGCTGTTATTTCCCCACATCAACGTACAGATAACAAACAGTAATAGCGCATCGCGACGGTTAGTTCGCGGCGCTTCCAGGTGACCGGTGGCGACCTTCGGCTCTTTGCGCATGCTGGGGAGGAAGCACCAGACTATCGCGCCGCAGATCACGAAGGCGATTGCCGCGCTGAGATACATCACCGTAAAGCCGAAACCCATCGCCAGCGCGTAGGCCAGCGGCGGGCCGATCACCCACGCGAGCGATACCTGAGCGCGTAAAATCGAACTGAACATGACCGCTTCCCGGCCGGTTTTATCCGCGTGTTCACGGGCGAGGGCGAACATCTGTGGGTTCGCGGTCGAACCGAAGCTACTGAGGAATACGCCGACAAACAGCAGAATAAAGTAGTTACGGTTCCAGGCAAATAACAGGCAGGCCAGCACGCCTAACAGGCAACAGAAAACAATAAGCTGTTTACGATCGCCTTTGCGATCCGAACGTCCGGCGAGAAACTGGCTTACCAGAATACCGATTACCGCGCTGCCGGTAAAAAAGAAGCCGACCATGGCTGGCCTGACATGGACTTCATTGGTCAGAAACAGGCTCAGAGTAGGTGTTTGCAACGCCCCGGCGATGCCCGTCAGGAAGGCAACGAGCAGGAAGGCGGAAGAGGTCAAATCAAACCCGTGTCTGGGGAGGGCGGCGCTACTGTGTTGCATATCGGTTTTCGTTGGTTTCAGGTGTCGCGGAGTTTACGCCGTCAGTCAGAAAATGAATAGTGGCAAGGCACGAATAAATTAAAAAGACGTTTCAAAATTCAAGCTTCAGCAAAAAGCTGAAATATGACCGTCTCGCCACCTGCGCGTCAGCAAAAATGTGCTGTACCTCTAACTTCTGTTATCCGCCAGCTAACTTTCCTTGCGTGGTGATGACGAAAGGTACAAAATTCTTGAAACGTTTCAGCGTCATTCTCGGTTTATTCCGCCTGCAGGTGACGCCTTTTTTCCCAAATAAGCTGAAACGATTCAATTCGGCAAGAGAGGAGAACCATGTTCCAGTTATCTGTGAAGGATATTCATCCCGGCCAGCAGGCCGGCAATAAAGAAGAGGCTATCCGTCAGGTTGCTTCCGCGCTGATCAGCGCGGGCAATGTGGCTGAAGGCTACGTCAACGGCATGCTGGCTCGCGAGCAGCAAACGTCCACTTTCCTGGGTAACGGTATTGCGATTCCGCACGGTACCACCGATACCCGCGATCAGGTGCTGAAAACCGGCGTTCAGGTTTATCAGTTCCCGCAGGGCGTGAGCTGGGGCGAAGGGCAGATCGCTTATGTCGCCATCGGTATTGCCGCCAGCTCGGATGAACATCTGGGCCTGCTGCGTCAGCTGACCCATGTGCTGAGCGACGACTCAATTGCTGAACAGCTTAAGGCCGCCACCACGGCTGAAGAGCTGCGCGCCCTGCTGATGGGGGAAAAGCAAAGCGACGTGCTGAAGCTGGATAACGATACCCTCGTTCTGGATGTTGTCGCCAACGATTTGCTGACCCTGCAGGCGCTGAATGCCGCGCGTCTGAAAGAGAGCGGTGCGGTGGATGCTGCCTTTGTTAGCCGCACGATTAACGAGAAGCCGCTGAACCTCGGCCAGGGCGTCTGGCTGAACGACTGTAGCGAAGGCAACCTGCGTAGCGCCATTGCCGTCAGCCGCGCTGCGAACGCGTTTACCTGCGATGAAGAGCCGGTTTCCCTGTTGATCACCGTGGCAATGGCCGATGAGCAGCCGACCGCAGTGCTTAATCGTCTGAGCAATTTGCTGCTCGACAAAAAAGCTGACCGTTTGCTGAAGGCTGATGCCGCCACGTTGCTGGCGTTGCTGACCAGCGACGACGCGGTTGCTGAAGATGTTCTTAGCGCTGAATACGTCATTCGCAATGAGCATGGATTGCATGCGCGTCCGGGCACCATGCTGGTGAATACCATTAAACAATTCTCCAGCGACATTACCGTTACCAACCTTGATGGTTCGGGTAAACCGGCAAATGGCCGCAGCCTGATGAAAGTTGTGGCGCTGGGGGTGAAGAAAGGTCACCGCTTACGCTTTACCGCGCAGGGTGATGATGCGCAACAGGCGCTGGATGCGATTGGTGAGGCTATCGCCGCAGGTCTTGGAGAGGGCGCATAACATGAGCAGACGTGTCGCAACGATTACCTTAAACCCGGCCTATGATCTGGTGGGGTTTACCCCGGATATTGAGCGTGGTGAGGTCAACCTTGTTCGTACCACGGGTTTACATGCAGCCGGGAAGGGTATCAACGTTGCAAAAGTGCTGAAAGATCTCGGTATTGATGTCACCGTTGGCGGTTTTCTCGGCAAAGACAATCAGGATGGTTTTCAGCAACTGTTCAGTGAACTGGGGATCGCTAACCGTTTTCAGGTTGTTCAGGGGCGTACTCGTATTAACGTCAAACTGACGGAAAAAGACGGCGAAGTGACCGACTTCAACTTCTCCGGCTTTGAAGTGACTCCTGGCGACTGGGAGCGTTTTGTTAACGATTCCCTGAGCTGGCTGGGTCAGTTCGATATGGTGTGTGTAAGCGGCAGCTTACCGTCTGGCGTGAGCCCGGAGGCCTTTACTGACTGGATGACGCGTCTGCGTAGCCAGTGTCCGTGCATTATTTTTGACAGTAGCCGTGAAGCGCTGGTTGCCGGTCTGAAAGCGGCGCCATGGCTGGTGAAACCTAACCGCCGCGAACTGGAAATCTGGGCGGGCCGTAAGTTACCCGAAATGAAAGATGTGATTGACGCCGCTCATGCTCTGCGTGAGCAGGGGATTGCTCACGTGGTTATCTCCCTTGGCGAAGAAGGCGCGCTGTGGGTTAACGCATCCGGGGAGTGGATAGCCAGACCGCCTTCAGTTGATGTGGTTAGCACCGTTGGCGCAGGTGATTCGATGGTTGGCGGCCTGATATACGGTCTGCTGATGCGCGAATCCAGCGAACATACGTTGCGTCTGGCAACGGCCGTTGCCGCACTGGCGGTGAGTCAGAGTAATGTTGGTATTACCGATCGTACCCAGTTGGCCGCGATGATGGCGCGCGTCGACTTACAACCCTTTAATTAACAGCAGGAGAGGCATAATGAAAACGCTGCTGATTATTGATGCCGGGCTTGGACAGGCTCGCGCCTATATGGCGAAGACTCTGTTAAGCCGTGCGGCGCAAAAAGCGCAACTTGAACTGATTGATAACCCACATGACGCTGAACTGGCAATCGTGCTGGGCACGGCGCTGCCAGCTGATAGCGCGTTGAACGGTAAGACGGTTTATCTTGGGGATATCAATCGTGCTGTTGCACACCCGGAACTGTTCCTGAGTGAAGCCAAAAACCATGCGACGCCTTACACCGCGCCGACCGCGGCGGTTTTACCCGCAGCGTCCAACGGTCCAAAACGTATTGTGGCGGTAACGGCCTGTCCGACCGGTGTGGCGCATACCTTTATGGCGGCTGAAGCTATTGAAACCGAAGCCAAAAAACGTGGCTGGTGGGTGAAAGTAGAAACTCGCGGCTCCGTGGGAGCGGGTAATGCGATCACCCCGGAAGAGGTTGAACAGGCGGATCTGGTGGTGGTTGCTGCCGATATTGAAGTGGACCTGGCGAAATTTGCCGGTAAGCCGATGTATCGCACCAGTACCGGGCTGGCGCTGAAGAAAACCGCCCAGGAACTGGATAAAGCGGTTGCTGAAGCGAAACCGTATCAGCCCTCGGGTAAATCTCAGGCCGCAGCGGAAGATAAAAAAGAGTCTGCTGGCGCTTATCGTCATCTGCTGACCGGCGTGTCATACATGCTGCCGATGGTGGTGGCGGGCGGCCTGTGCATTGCGCTCTCTTTCGCTTTTGGTATTAAAGCTTTTGAAGTAAAAGATACCCTGGCCGCAGCGCTAATGGACATCGGCGGTGGTTCTGCTTTCAAACTGATGGTGCCGGTGCTGGCGGGCTTTATCGCCTTCTCCATTGCTGACCGTCCGGGTCTGACCCCGGGGCTTATTGGCGGTATGCTGGCAGTCAGCGGCGGCTCTGGTTTTATCGGCGGCATTATTGCCGGTTTCCTGGCGGGTTATGTCGCGAAAGCGATCAGTTCGAAACTGAAATTGCCGCAGAGTATGGAGGCGCTGAAACCAATCCTGATCATTCCGCTGGTTTCCAGCCTGATCGTTGGTCTGGCGATGATTTACCTGATCGGCAAACCGGTTGCCGGGATCCTCGACGCGCTGACCCACTGGCTGCAAACGATGGGAACGGCAAACGCGGTTCTGCTCGGGGCGATCCTCGGCGGTATGATGTGTACCGATATGGGCGGGCCGGTGAATAAAGCCGCCTATGCGTTCGGTGTGGGCCTGCTGAGCACCCAAACCTATGGGCCGATGGCGGCAATTATGGCTGCCGGTATGGTTCCTCCGCTGGCGCTGGGGCTGGCGACGCTGGTTGCGCGTAAAAAGTTCGACAAAGCGCAGCGGGAAGGTGGCAAAGCCGCGCTGGTTCTCGGTCTGTGTTTTATCACCGAAGGCGCTATTCCGTTCGCTGCGCGTGATCCGATGCGCGTCCTGCCTTGCTGTATTGTTGGCGGCGCGGTGACCGGCGCTATTTCCATGGCGATTGGCGCGCAACTGATGGCGCCGCATGGCGGTCTGTTTGTCCTGCTGATCCCTGGCGCGATTACGCCGGTGCTCGGCTACCTGATGGCGATTATTGTCGGTACGCTGGTCGCAGGTCTCTCCTACGCGGTGCTGAAACGTCCTGACGTTCAGGCGGTAGACCAGGCCGCCTGATTAGCCTTGCAATTCGTCTTTGAGGGCAGAGTTTTCTCTGCCCTTTTTTTATTGGTGCACCGGGCATGACGCGCAGCGTCCTGAACGGCGCTGGGAAGGCTGATTCAGGTGAGAAAACTGGCGCAATTGGGCATAGGGGAGTTCCGGGCCTGCAAATCGACATGGAGCGGACGTGGAGTGCAGAGGCATCTCATATGAATCAGGCGTTGCCGGAAAGGCGATGGGATAAAGCGGAACTGATATCAGTCGCAGATACGATACAATGGCTCAAGCGTATAGCCGGAACCGCCGTATACGGAACCGTACGTACGGTGGTGTGCGAGGACGGCAGATTAAAATCTGCCTCCTGCTCGATCGGACAAAGTATCAACTTGGCACTTCTTCCGTCTGTTGCGCTCGCAGCCAGGCGATCTCTTCCGCCCAGATATCAGGATTAATCGTTTCCAGAATCAGCGGGATACCGTTGAAACGATCGTCCTGCATGATCCAACGGAAGGCATCGTGACCAATATTGCCTTCACCCAGACTGTGGTGACGGTCAACGCGGCTACCGAAAGCGCTTTTCGCATCGTTCAGGTGCATACCGCGCAGATACTGAAAACCGACAATGCGATCGAAATCCGCGAAGGTTTTTTCACACGCTTCGGCGCCGCGCAGATCGTAACCGGCGGCGAAAGCGTGGCAGGTATCAATACATACGCCGACGCGGGATTTATCTTCCACACCGTCGATAATGGCCGCCAGATGCTCAAACTTAAAGCCCAGATTACTGCCCTGGCCTGCGGTATTTTCAATTACCGCCGTCACGCCTTCGGTTTTTGCCAGCGCGATATTGATTGATTCGGCAATACGCGCCAGGCACTGCTCTTCCGGTATCTGCTGCAGGTGGCTGCCCGGATGGAAATTAAGCAGCGTCAGGCCAAGCTGCTGGCAGCGGGTGAGTTCATCAATGAAAGCATCGCGGGATTTTTCCAGCGCCTCCGCAACCGGATGACCGAGGTTTATCAGGTAGCTATCGTGCGGCAGAATTTGCCCCGGTCCGAAATGATACTTTTCGCAGGCGGCTTTAAATTCCGTAATCGTGTTGTCGTTCAGGGGCGCGGCGCGCCATTGACGCTGATTTTTGGTGAAGAGGGCAAATGCGTTAGCGCCGATTTCGTCTGCGCGAATGACGGCATTGGCCACTCCGCCGGAGGCGCTGACGTGCGCTCCAATATATTTCATAAAAAACTCCCGTTAAGCCGCTGGTTAGAGGGTAATGATAACGGCTTAGCCGGAGAGTTACATCATCAGAAATATCACCTGACTTGCGAGGGGCTGTCAGCCTAACAGGCGATGAATGACGAGGTTAATCGTCCCGCCACCGATAATCAGCCATGCGAAGAGCATTAGCGCCATCAGTAGCGGTTTGGCGCCGGCTTTTTTCAGCGCGCTGACGTGGGTCGTCAGGCCCAGCGCGGCCATTGCCATTGCCAGCAGCACGGTATCCAGGGTGATCAGCATATTGACAACGGCTTGCGGCAGCAGGTGGAAGGAGTTAAACACCGCAACCAGAATGAACAGGATCGCAAACCACGGAATGGTAATTTTGCTTTTCTCACCGCTGCCCGCCGGTGTTAATTGCTTAACGCGAGCGGCAAGAAGCAGCAGGAACGGGGCCAGCATCATCACGCGCAGCATTTTGGTAATCACCGCTGCGTTTTCCGCATCCGGGCTGACGGCGTGGCCTGCGGCAACGACCTGAGCGACTTCATGCATCGTCGATCCCATATAGATGCCGTAGGTTTCCGGCGTAAACCAGGGCGCCAGCAAAGGGTAGATTGCCGGATACAGAAAGATGGCGAGGGTGCCGAAAATGACCACCGTGGCGACGGCGACCGTAACTTTGCTGGCTTCCGCTTTGACGACCGGCTCGGTGGCCAGCACCGCCGCCGCGCCGCAGATACTGCTCCCGGCGCCAATCAGCCAACTGGTGTGTTTATCCAGATTGAAAACCTGTTGTCCAACAAAGCAGGCAATAAAAAAGGTGCTGGATAGGGTCAGAACGTCAATTGTAATCCCGCTTATCCCGACATCGGCAATCTGGGCGAACGTCAGGCGAAAGCCGTATAAAATGATGCCGAGGCGCAGCAGATGCTGTTTGGCAACGATCACGCCACCGTCGCAAAACGACCAGATCTTGGGGTAAACCGTGTTTCCGATGATCATGCCGAACAAAATCGCCAGCGTTAGCGTGCTGAATCCTGCGCCAGCGATCGCCGGAAAGTGACCCGTCCACAGTGCGACTCCGGTAACGATGGCGGTTAGCGCCAGACCAGGTGTAAAGCGTCGTAATGGACTATGTTTAGTCGGTAAAGTGAGTGCTGTCATAACCTTCTCCTTTGTACGGGAAGAGCATACGACTCGCTGGTTTAAATATAAAATTGATTATATATTTATAATCAATCGTAATAAGTGGTATAGGGTCGATCATGACAGGATGTAACACGGCGGCTAGCAAGGGGTAGAGGCGTCGGCAATGAATGCGATGAGTCGAAAGCGACTCACCGGCGAGAGACAAGCGAGTCTTTCAGGCTGTACCCGGCAACGGAGATCACGATGTGGCTGGAATCGCAAGGCAGTTGGAATAATGACGTGTATATCCGGCTCGCTGAGTGGGATGGGTTCTGCTCTTCATCTCCCAGGGATAGCGGATAGACACGCCGTATATAAAGGCAGGAAGATTTATGCATATTACGCTACGGCAGTTGGAAGTGTTTGCCGAAGTTTTAAAGAGTGGTTCTACGACGCAGGCATCACAAATGCTCGCGCTATCGCAATCGGCAGTCAGCGCGGCGTTGACCGATCTGGAAGGGCAGCTTGGCGTACAGTTATTTGACCGTGTTGGTAAAAGGCTGGTGGTGAACGAACACGGCAGGCTGCTTTATCCACGGGCGCTGGCGCTGCTGGAGCGCGCGCTGGAGATAGAGCAGTTGTTTTGCGGCGATAATGGCGCGATTCGCGTCTATGCCAGCAGCACCATCGGTAACTATATTCTGCCGGAAATTATCGCGCGCTATCGACGCGATTTCCCGGATTTACCGCTGGAACTCAGCGTGGGGAACAGTCAGGATGTGATTAACGCGGTGGCCGATCTGCGCGTGGATATCGGGCTTATTGAGGGCCCTTGCCATGCCGCGGATATTATTGCTGAACCCTGGTTGCAAGATGAGTTGGTGGTCTTTGCGGCCCCGGATTCGCCGTTACTGGAAGGGGCGGTGACGTTGCAACGACTGGCTGAAGCGCCGTGGATTTTACGTGAACACGGCTCCGGGACACGGGAAATTGTCGACTATTTATTATTGTCGCATTTGCCGGCATTTCACCTTGGGATGGAACTGGGCAACTCTGAGGCCATCAAGCACGCCGTGCGTCATGGTTTAGGGATTAGCTGTCTTTCACGGCGGGTGGTTGCTGAACAGCTTGAAGTAGGCTCACTGGTGGAGTTAAGCATCCCGTTGCCACAATTAACCCGCACTCTGTGGCGTATTCACCACCGGCAGAAGCATATTTCCAAAGCCTTACAGCGCTTTTTGCAATACTGCGCAGGGTAGGCTGTCGATCAAGCTGAATGCTGATATTTCTGCGATTTACTACTTTACTAATAATTCATGCGCGATCATGAAGCTCTCTTATAACTCCGCATTTGTATCGGATGGACCCCCGACACTCTGCTACAATCTCGCCTCGTTTTTTGGATGGATAGAATTTTCACATGGTTTCGGATACTAAAACCACAGAAGTGCCCGGTCTACGTCGTGAACTGAAGGCACGCCACTTGACCATGATCGCGATTGGCGGTTCCATCGGCACAGGTCTTTTTGTTGCTTCCGGCGCAACGATTTCGCAGGCCGGCCCCGGTGGCGCGCTACTCTCTTATATTCTCATCGGTCTGATGGTCTATTTTCTGATGACCAGCCTTGGCGAACTGGCGGCATTTATGCCGGTTTCTGGCTCATTTGCCACTTACGGGCAAAATTATGTCGAGGAAGGCTTTGGCTTCGCGCTGGGCTGGAACTACTGGTACAACTGGGCGGTGACGATCGCCGTTGACCTCGTTGCCGCGCAACTGGTGATGGGCTACTGGTTTCCGGATACGCCCGGCTGGATCTGGAGCGCACTGTTCCTTGGCGTGATGTTCCTGTTGAACTGGATCTCGGTAAAAGGTTTTGGCGAAGCGGAATATTGGTTCTCGCTGATTAAGGTCGCCACCGTTATTATCTTTATTATTGTCGGCGTGATGATGATCGTCGGTATCTTTAAAGGCGCCCAGCCTGCTGGCTGGAGCAACTGGACCATCAACGATGCGCCGTTTGCGGGCGGTTTGCCGGCGATGATTGGCGTGGCGATGATTGTCGGCTTTTCATTCCAGGGAACTGAGCTTATCGGTATTGCGGCGGGCGAGTCGGAAAATCCGGAAAAGAACATTCCGCGCGCTGTGCGGCAGGTATTCTGGCGTATTCTGCTGTTCTATGTGTTTGCGATTCTGATTATCAGCCTGATCATTCCGTATACCGATCCGAGCCTGCTGCGTAATGACGTAAAAGACATTTCCGTCAGCCCGTTCACGTTGGTATTCCAGCATGCGGGGCTGCTGTCGGCTGCGGCGATCATGAACGCGGTTATTCTGACGGCGGTATTGTCAGCCGGTAACTCCGGGATGTATGCGTCGACGCGCATGCTTTACACCCTGGCCTGTGATGGCAAAGCGCCGCGCATTTTCGCTAAGTTGTCCAGAGGCGGCGTACCACGTAATGCGCTGTACGCCACAACCGTGATTGCAGCGCTCTGCTTTCTTAGCTCAATGTTTGGTAATCAGACCGTTTATCTGTGGCTGCTCAATACGTCCGGGATGACCGGCTTTATCGCCTGGCTGGGTATTGCGATTAGTCACTATCGTTTCCGTCGCGGCTATGTGCTGCAAGGGAACGATCTGAATAATCTGCCGTATCGTTCAGGGTTCTTCCCGCTGGGGCCGATCTTCGCCTTCGTGCTGTGCCTGATTATTACCCTCGGGCAGAACTACGAAGCGTTTCTGAAAGACACTATCGACTGGGGTGGCGTCGCGGCGACCTATATCGGTATTCCGCTGTTCCTGGTTATCTGGTTTGGTTACAAACTGGCGAAAGGTTCCCGCTTTGTGCGCTATAGCGAAATGACGTTCCCGGAGCGTTTTAAAGACTAAGGTGAGCTCAAGCCCTCCGGCTGGAGGGCTTGAGGCTGATGAGCAACCTGTATTAGACATTGTGCCCGGATTTCCGTCAGGTGGCGGTTAACGCACTTTGTCAGCAACCTGAGCCACCCGCATAGCAGGTGGTTTATTGACACCGTTACCTATCAGAAGTTATACGTTATGCCGACGGTGTAGCGTCGACCGTCCAGTACCATATCGTAGGTATCATCGTCGATCTGCTTATCAAGAACGTTGTAAACGCCAGCGGTTAGCAGCACGTCCAGCGGAAGGTTGTAGCGTAAGCCGATATCCACCTGAGTATAAGACGGCTTGCTTTTCGCCATGGAAGTACGGCTCAGGTACTCGGAAGTTTTACCGCGGAAGTTCAGGCGGCTCCATAAGCCAAAATCCGCTGTCGCCTGCCAGTCTACGGTTGTATTAAACATATTCTTGGGCATTTTATTCAATGGCTTACCGGAAAACTTACCGCTTTTCTGCTCTGATTTTGTATAGGTATAGTTTGCAGTCCAGTTCAGATCGCGGGTTATCTTCCAGCCAAAGGTCGACTCGACGCCACGGATAATCGCTTTGTCCACATTAACGCGATCGCTGACGAAATCGTATTCATGATTGCCGATTTTGCAGGCGGGATCGCTACTGCTGTTACAGCGGCGGACTTCGGTGATTTTATCTTTAAAATCAGTATTGTATACCGTTATGCTGGCGTTCAGGTTATCCGCGTTATCCCACATCAGCGCAATTTCTTCGCTCAGGCTTTTTTCGGGTTTCAGATCCGGGTTACCAACAATAATGCCGTCCAGGTAACGCCCGCCGGTACCTTGCCCCCAACCGGCGGAGGACTGACGAAGATCCGGTGCGCGATAGCCTGCGGAAATACCGCCTTTCAGCGTCCACTGTTCTGTCAGATGCCATACGCCGTATCCACGCGGCGTCCAGTTACTACCGTAATTTTCATCTTTATCCAGATGCAGGCCGCCAGTCAGCGTGAAGCTGTCGGTGATAGCCCACTCATCTTCAGCAAACAGCGCCCAGCTCCAGCGTGTCAGCTTACTTAAACGGTCAGCGGCTTCGAACTTGTTACCTTTATCACTGAGCTTCTCGTAGCGATACTGTCCTCCGAGGGTGAGGGTGTGATCGCCGAGGAAAATCTGGTTCTGAGTGTTGAAGATGGTGTTGTAGGATTTCATGTGGCGACCGGCATTATTGCTTTCTTCACGCTGGATGTAGCTGGTGGAATTGATGTCGTCGTAATAGCCGTTATGCGTAAGTGTGTAGTTGGTGTGCTGGTAATGCGAGTTATCTTTACCGCGTCCGGCGGATCTTGACTTACCCGGGGTGCTATTACGGTCCTGCAATTCGCGGGAGTAATCCAGATCGAAGTCATTTTTTTCATCGGGCGTAAAATTCAGAGTAATGCCGCCGTTGCGCATTTTCTGTTCGCTGTAACCATACTCAATTTTATCTTCTGCGCGGCGGGAGAATAAGCCAGTCACTTTGGCCCCGAGCACCCCATCAATCAGAGGGCCAGAGGCATAAACGTTAGTCTGGTATAAATCACCGGAGTCGCGGTCTTCCTGGAAGGTGGCGTCCGCGTGCAGCGAGCCGCTCCACGCTTTGGTATTCGAGATTTTTTTGGTGATGACATTAATCACGCCGCCCATTGCGTCGGAGCCGTACAGCGAGGACATTGGCCCGCGAATGACTTCAATCCGTTCAATGGATTCCAGCGGTGGTAGCCAGCCCTGTTCGATCCCTGAGTTATCGCTGTTCGGGCGCGTGGTACGGCTACTGATACGCTTACCGTTGACAAGAAATAATGTGTACTGGGAAGACATGCCGCGAATGCTGATGTCACTGCTACTGCCGCCGCCTGTGATGACCACGCCGGGTACATCCTTAAGCGCATCGGTTACGTCGCGGTAGGCTTTATCTTCAATTTGCTGTTTGGTGATAACAGAAATAGATGCAGGCGCATTCTGGATTTTTTGTTCAAAGCCTGTGGCCGTAACGACCATCGTATTATCAGCAGCATGAACAAATTGCGAAGAGATTGCCGCGCATATGGCCACGGCAAGTAATTTAACGTGAGGTCTGGTCATTGATTCATTCCATTTTAAGTGAGAAAAGTTCCATCAGGTAATGCGTAAACCTTGTTTTTTGTCTTGTGTCTCCACCCTGTTTCAGGCGACAGGCTGTGCTGGCTGCACAAATTCACTGCGGCGCGTTATTGCTGACGAATCTGTCGCTCACGTGCCGCGTTGCTCTGCTTATGTGGAGCCAGAGCCAGCATTTTTATCCTGCAACCTGGGTTGAGTAGGGGATAAAAACAGCCATTAATGAAAACAAATGGGAGAATTGTAAAAAATGATATCTATTTTTAAATGTTAATGATAATCAAAATCACTTAGCAAATTCCTAATTTGCAGCGTGAGACCTTTCATGCATTTCGATCGCAGGGATTAAAGCGGGTGAGTATCAGTAAGCAGGCGGCGGGCAGAGCCGCAGGCAAAACGCCTGGCGGCTACATCATATTCGGGAAGGCGCGGGGGATGTCAATTCAACAGATACTGCGCATGAAAGCGCAAATGATCTTCAATAAAGGAAGCAATAAAATAGTAGCTGTGGTCATAACCCGACTGAATACGCAGGGTCAGCGGCCAGCTTTTCTGCCGCGCGATTTCAGCGAGAACCGCCGGTTGCAGCTGTTCGGCAAGGAATGGATCGCTATCGCCCTGGTCGATCAGGGTCGGTATCGCATCCTCCGCCCGGCTGGCTTGCATTAAGGCGCAGCTATCCCAGGCGCGCCAGGTTGTTTCATCCGCACCCAGATAAGCGGTAAATGCTTTTTTACCCCAGGGAATCTGGCCCGGGTTAACGATAGGGGCGAAAGCCGATACGCTGACGAAACGGCCCGGGTTCTTCAGCGCCATAATCAGCGCGCCGTGGCCGCCCATGGAATGTCCACTGATGGCGCAGCGCTCGCTGACGTTAAATTCGCTGGCAATCAGCTGCGGCAGCTCGTTGCAAAGGTAATCGTACATGCGAAAATGCGCGGACCAGGGCGCCTGAGTCGCGTTGAGATAAAAGCCAGCGCCTTTACCCAGATCGTAAGCGCTGTCATCGGCAACGTGTTCGCCGCGTGGGCTGGTGTCCGGCATCACCAGCGCAATACCCAGCTCAGCGGCAACCCGCTGCGCCCCCGATTTGGTGGTAAAATTTTCATCGTTGCAGGTGAGCCCGGACAGCCAGTAGAGAACCGGTGGCGGCGTGTCGGTGGCAGAGGGCGGTAAAAAGAGGCTGAATGTCATTGCACAGTTCAGCGTCGTGGAGTCGTGCCGCCAGCGTTGCTGCCGACCTTCATAACAGCGGTGCTCTTCGAGCAGTTCCATGCAAGGCTCCTTATGGGTTGTGCGCGTAATTCTTCATAATACAGATTTTCATTCACCCGTGAGCAACTTTCACTTTCTCCTTTTCGGAACGTATTGCATCATTAATGCAACGTTTAACCAACATACTGCTGTTGCCATCGCGTCAGGAATTGCGTTATGTCCCCGTGATGAGCTTGATTTCGGCAATCTGTGTAAGGCATTTCCGGACGTATCGTCATTTGCGGGACTGGGGACATGGAACGAGAGGTAAGGCCAATTTCAACAATTATCGCGGCGGCCACTGGATTCTGTGCGTCACCTCACGCACAATGATACAAACTTTGCCCTCAGAAGAGCAAAGCGCGCCACACCTGCAGGAGATTATAAATGTCATCACTGAGTAAAGAAGCCATACTCGTTCATGAAGCGCTTGTCGCTCGTGGGCTGGAGACGCCGTTGCGTCCGCCAGTGCAAGAAATTGATAATGAAACTCGCAAGCGTCTGATTGCCGGACACATGACCGAGATTATGCAGCTGTTAAACCTTGATTTAAGTGATGACAGCCTGATGGAGACGCCGCATCGTATCGCAAAAATGTATGTCGATGAGATTTTCTCCGGCCTGGATTACGCCCGCTTCCCCAAAATCACCGTCATCGAAAATAAGATGCAGGTTGATGAAATGGTGACCGTGCGTGATATCACCCTCACCAGCACCTGCGAACACCATTTTGTGACGATTGATGGTAAAGCGACCGTCGCCTATATTCCGAAAGATTCGGTGATTGGCCTGTCGAAAATCAACCGTATCGTGCAGTTCTTCTCCCAGCGTCCACAGGTGCAGGAGCGCCTGACCCAGCAGATCCTCACCGCGCTGCAAACGCTGCTGGGCACTAATAACGTCGCGGTTTCGATTGACGCGGTGCACTATTGCGTGAAGGCGCGCGGCATTCGCGATGCGACCAGCGCCACGACCACGACATCGCTGGGCGGTCTGTTTAAATCCAGTCAGAATACTCGCCAGGAGTTCCTGCGCGCCGTACGCCATCATAACTAAAAATGGGGCAGGGTAGATGGAGAGAAATGTCACGCTGGACTTTGTCCGCGGCGTCGCCATCCTTGGTATCCTGCTGCTGAATATCGTTGCCTTCGGTTTACCGAAGGCCGCTTATCTCAATCCGGCATGGTCCGGGCGGGTTTCTGATAGTGATGCCTGGACCTGGGCGATCCTCGATCTGCTGGCGCAGGTCAAATTCCTCACGCTGTTCGCGCTGTTATTCGGTGCCGGGCTTCAGCTTCTGCTGCCGCGCGGCAAGCGCTGGATCCAGTCGCGTCTGACGCTGCTGGCGCTGCTTGGTTTTATTCATGGTCTGTTGTTCTGGGATGGCGATATCCTGCTCGCCTACGCGCTGGTCGGGCTGGTGAGCTGGCGGATGGTGCGCGAGGCCCATGATGCCAAATCGCTGTTTAATACCGGTGTGGTGCTGTACCTCATTGGTGTGGCGGTGCTGGTACTGCTGGGCTTGATTTCCGGCAACACGCCAAATCGTTCCTGGGTACCGGATGCGGCGAATGTGCAATATGAGCAGTTCTGGAAGCTGAATGGCGGCTTTGAGGCGGTGCGCAATCGTGCGGATATGCTGTCGGATAGCCTGCTGGCGCTGGGCGCGCAGTACGGTTGGCAACTGGCGGGGATGATGTTGATGGGGGCCGCGCTGATGCGCAGCGGTTGGCTCAAAGGGCAGTTCAGCCTGCGTCATTACCGCTGCGCTGGCGCACTGTTGATTATTGTCGGAATGGCGATTAATTTGCCGTCGATTTTTACCCAGTGGCATCTCGGCTGGGATTATCGCTGGTGTGCATTCCTGCTCCAGGCGCCGCGCGAGATAAGTGCGCCGCTGCAAACGATTGGCTACGCGGCGCTGGCATGGGGCTTCTGGCCGCAGTTGTGTAAATTGCGCCTGGCGGCGGCAATTGCCTGCGTTGGCCGCATGGCGTTGAGCAACTATCTGTTGCAAACCCTGATTTGTACGACGCTGTTTTACCGTTTCGATCTCTTTATGAAGTTTGACCGCTTATCGTTATTGGCCTTTGTACCGCCAATATGGACGGTTAATCTCCTCTTCTCGTGGCTTTGGCTACGTCATTTTCGTCAGGGGCCTGTTGAATGGCTATGGCGTCAGTTAACATGTCGTGCCTCAGGGACATCATTAAAAGATACATCACGATAACGATCTGGATCACAATCGTTAATAAAATAGATGTAACCGTTTCCATCCCTGTGACTTCACTCACGCAGCGCGCCGCACGTCGCTGCCAGAATAGCCACCTTACTGAACACAGGAGGTGAGTATGAGGTACTGCAATTCTCTGAAGGCCGGTGAGCATGATCACCATTCGTGATGTTGCCCGCCAGGCGGGGGTGTCCGTCGCGACCGTTTCACGTGTGCTGAATAACAGCGCGCTGGTAAGCCCGCTAACGCGAGAGGCGGTAATGAAGGCGGTAGCCCAGTTGGGCTATCGACCCAATGCCAACGCTCAGGCGCTGGCCACGCAGGTCAGCGATACTATCGGCGTGGTGGTGATGGATGTATCGGACGCTTTTTTTGGCGCGCTGGTTAAAGCCGTTGATACCGTTGCTCAGCAGCATCACAAATATGTGCTGATCGGCAACAGCTACCATGAAGCGGAAAAAGAGCGCAATGCTATTGAAGTGCTGATTCGCCAGCGTTGTTCAGCGTTGATTGTTCACTCAAAAGCGCTAAGCGACGCGGAGCTGGGTGATTTTATGGAGCATATGCCGGGAATGGTGCTGATTAACCGCATCGTACCGGGATACGCTCATCGCTGCATTGGGCTGGATAACGTCAGCGGTGCGCTGATGGCCACCCGCATGCTGCTGAATCATGGCCACCAGCGCATTGCCTATCTCTCCTCCAGCCACGGTATTGAAGATGATGATTTCCGTCGGGAGGGGTGGAGCAGGGCGTTGCAGGAACAGGGCATTGTTGCTTCTGACAGCTGGGTCGCTTCGGGATCGCCGGATATGCAGGGCGGAGAAGCGGCGATGGTTGAGCTGTTGGGGCGTAATCTCGGCCTGACCGCCGTCTTTGCCTATAACGACAGCATGGCCGCAGGGGCGTTGACCGCCTTGAAAGACAACGGTATTGCCGTGCCGCAGCATCTGTCGCTGATTGGTTTTGATGATATTCCCATTTCCCGTTACACCGATCCGCAACTGACGACGGTGCGCTATCCGATTATGTCGATGGCGAAACTGGCGACTGAACTGGCGCTACAGGGCGCCGCCGGAAAACAGGAGCATGATGCCAGCCACTGCTTTATGCCGACGCTGGTGCGCCGTCATTCTGTGAGCCAAAGGCAAATTGTGGCGCCGATCACTAACTCATGACTTCTCTGATGTAACCGCTTTCAATCTGTGAGTAATTTCACAGTTTATTAACATTAAGATAACTATTATTGCTGCGTTTACGTGTGCCAACATGCGGTGATTACTCACTTTTACCTCAGTAATCAGCGGATAAACGATAAATAAAACCATTTTTCCAGGAGATTCACTTTATACGGAAGACAGAATTACAGTCGTGAATGTAGCTGTTCGGTTACATAAATGTAACGCTACCGTCAGCCATTTTCACCCTCAATGACCCTGCATAATAAAACCGGAGATTCCATGAATAAGAAGGTGTTCACCCTGCCCGCTGTCATCGCTGGCATGTTATTTGGTGCCGCGGCGCACGCAGCAGATACCCGTATCGGCGTGACGATTTACAAATATGACGACAACTTTATGTCGGTGGTGCGTAAGGCAATCGAGAAAGACAGTAAATCAGCGCCGGATGTTCAACTGTTAATGAATGACTCGCAAAACGACCAGTCCAAGCAAAACGATCAGATTGATGTCCTGCTGGCAAAAGGCGTGAAAGCGCTGGCGATTAACCTGGTGGATCCGGCGGCAGCGGGGACGATTATTGATAAAGCACGGAGCCAGAACGTTCCGGTAGTGTTTTTTAACAAAGAGCCTTCCCGTAAAGCGCTGGATAGCTATGACAAAGCCTATTATGTCGGTACCGATTCAAAAGAGTCGGGGATTATCCAGGGCGATCTGATTGCGAAACACTGGAAAGCGAATCCGAACTGGGATCTGAACAAAGATGGCAAGATTCAGTTTGTCCTGCTGAAAGGCGAGCCGGGACATCCGGATGCTGAAGCGCGTACCACCTATGTGATTAAGGAACTGCACGATAAAGGCTTCCAGACTCAGCAGCTGGCATTAGATACCGCAATGTGGGATACCGCTCAGGCGAAAGACAAAATGGATGCCTGGCTGTCTGGCCCGAATGCCAACAAAATTGAAGTCGTTATTTCCAACAACGATGCGATGGCGATGGGCGCGGTAGAAGCGCTGAAGGCCCACAATAAGAGCAGTATTCCGGTATTTGGCGTCGATGCCCTGCCCGAAGCGCTGGCGCTGGTAAAATCTGGCGCAATGGCCGGTACAGTACTGAATGATGCGAATAATCAGGCGAAAGCCACCTTCGATCTGGCGAAAAACCTGGCGGAAGGCAAAGAGCCGG
The DNA here is from genome assembly GCF_005860775.1 of Klebsiella indica. Classification (GTDB taxonomy): domain Bacteria; phylum Pseudomonadota; class Gammaproteobacteria; order Enterobacterales; family Enterobacteriaceae; genus Klebsiella; species Klebsiella indica. Next base: position 144,559 of record NZ_VCHQ01000007.1, on the reverse strand, counting down.
CAGCCGGTACTCACTGGAAAATTGACAATAAGATCGTCCGCGTACCCTATGTGGGGGTTGATAAAGACAATCTGAGCCAATTTATCGGAAAGTAACCTCTTAATAAGCTGCGGGCGTACATAGAGTACGCCCGATTATTCTGATACCGTATCCAACCCTTTCCGATGTTAATACATTGTTCAGGGGATGTACGCACGCAGCCAGGTACAACTATGGTCAGCAATAATAGCGAACAGTCAGGTGAATATTTGTTGGAAATGCGAAATATCAACAAATCGTTTCCTGGCGTTAAGGCGCTCGATAATGTGAACCTCAAGGTTCGTCCCCACTCGATTCATGCATTAATGGGGGAGAACGGCGCGGGAAAATCAACATTATTAAAATGCCTTTTTGGAATCTATCAAAAAGATTCTGGCAGTATTCTATTTCAGGGAAAAGAGATCGATTTCCATTCGGCAAAAGAGGCCCTGGAAAACGGTATTTCAATGGTTCATCAGGAATTAAATCTGGTATTACAGCGGTCGGTGATGGACAACATGTGGCTGGGACGTTATCCCGTTAAGGGCATGTTTGTCGATCAGGAAAAAATGTATCGTGATACCCGTGCGATTTTTGATGAACTGGATATTGATATCGACCCGCGCGCCCGCGTCGGGACATTATCGGTATCACAAATGCAGATGATTGAAATTGCGAAGGCGTTTTCTTATAACGCGAAAATCGTGATTATGGATGAGCCCACCTCATCGTTGACCGAAAAAGAAGTCAATCATCTGTTTAAGATTATCCGTAAGCTGAAAGCGCGCGGCTGCGGTATTGTTTATATTTCCCACAAAATGGAAGAGATTTTTCAGCTGTGTGATGACATTACCGTTCTGCGCGATGGTCAGTGGATTGCGACCCAGCCACTGGAAGGGCTGGATATGGATAAAATCATCGCTATGATGGTGGGGCGTTCTTTGAATCAGCGTTTCCCGAACCGGGAGAACACGCCGGGCGAGGTGATTCTTGAGGTCCGTAATTTGACTTCACTACGTCAGCCGTCAATTCGCGATGTCTCTTTCGATCTGCATAAAGGCGAAATTCTGGGTATTGCCGGGCTGGTTGGCGCGAAGCGTACCGATATTGTTGAAACCTTATTTGGTATTCGTGAAAAGGTTAATGGAACAATAACGCTGCACGGTAACAAGATTAATAATCATAGTGCCAATGAGGCCATCAACCATGGCTTTGCGCTGGTGACTGAAGAACGCCGCTCGACAGGGATCTATGCGTATCTGGATATCGGTTTTAACTCGCTGATCTCCAATATTAAGAATTACAGGAATAAGGTCGGGTTGCTGGATAATTCGCGCATGAAAAGCGATACCCAATGGGTCATTGATTCCATGCGTGTGAAAACCCCAGGACAGCGCACGCAAATTGGGTCGTTGTCCGGTGGTAATCAACAAAAAGTCATCATCGGGCGCTGGCTATTAACCCAGCCGGAAATTCTGATGCTTGATGAACCCACCCGTGGAATTGATGTCGGGGCCAAGTTCGAAATTTATCAATTAATGGCGGAACTGGCGAAAAAAGGCAAAGGGATCATTATTATTTCCTCTGAAATGCCGGAGTTGCTGGGGATTACCGACCGTATTCTGGTGATGAGCAATGGTCTTGTCGCCGGAATTGTTGAGACGAAAACCACCACGCAGAACGAAATTCTTCGTCTTGCGTCGTTGCACCTTTAAGATCAGGGGCTCCTTATGAGTGCGTTAAATAAAAAGAGTATTCTCACTTATCTGAAAGAGGGTGGGATTTATGTGGTTCTTTTTGTGTTGCTGGCAATTATTATTTTCCAGGATCCGACTTTCTTAAGTTTGCTGAATTTAAGTAATATTCTGACTCAGTCTTCGGTGCGTATTATTATCGCTCTGGGGGTGGCTGGCCTTATCGTCACCCAGGGGACTGACCTTTCCGCCGGGCGTCAGGTTGGTCTGGCGGCGGTTATCGCCGCCACGATGCTTCAGGCAGTGGATAATGCCAACAAGGTGTTCCCGGATATGGCAACGATGCCGATTCCGCTGGTGATCCTGCTGGTCTGTGCGGTTGGCGCGGTGATTGGGCTTATCAACGGAATTATCATCGCCTATCTCAACGTGACGCCGTTTATCACCACCCTCGGCACAATGATCATCGTTTACGGTATCAACTCGCTGTATTATGACTTTGTTGGCGCGTCGCCGATTTCCGGCTTCGACAGCCACTTCTCGCATTTTACTCAGGGGTTTGTGTCGCTGGGGTCATTTCGCCTGTCGTATATCACCTTTTATGCGCTGATTGCCGTTTTCTTCGTCTGGATCCTGTGGAATAAGACCCGTTTTGGTAAAAACATCTTTGCTATTGGCGGCAACCCGGAGGCGGCGAAGGTTTCCGGCGTCAACGTTGGTCTGAACCTGCTGCTGATTTATGCGCTGTCCGGTGTGTTCTATGCCTTCGGTGGGCTGCTGGAAGCAGGGCGTATCGGTTCGGCGACCAACAACCTTGGCTTTATGTATGAGCTGGATGCGATTGCAGCCTGCGTGGTGGGAGGCGTGTCGTTTAGCGGCGGGGTAGGTACGGTATTGGGCGTGGTGACCGGGGTGATTATCTTTACCGTTATTAACTACGGCCTGACCTATATCGGCGTGAATCCATACTGGCAGTACATTATCAAAGGGGCGATTATTATCTTCGCCGTGGCGCTGGACTCTCTGAAGTACGCGCGCAAGAAGTAAAGGCCACGCGCTCAGGCAGACGTTGGTTAAGACGTCTGCCTGGACTGGAGAGGGCGGCAAATCACTTCTCTTTTTTCTGTAGCTCCAGCAACTGCTGCGGCGTCACTGCGGGATAGGACTGCGCACCGTCCGGGACTTCCTGCGGTGAGGGAATCGGAATTAGCGGGCCTAAAAAGCGGGGTTCGCGTTTGAAAATATAGAGATCGGCGAGCGCGCCAAAGCGTGCGCCGAACTCGCGCAGGCGTACGCTCCACATATCCTTGGGTGACGGCACCGCATAGCACTGTGCCTGAATCCCCATATGCAGGGCGATAAATAACGCCCGCTCGCAGTGAAAGCGCTGGGTGATAATAATAAAGTCGTTAGTATCGAAAACTTTACGGGTACGAACTATCGAATCGAGCGTGCGGAAACCGGCATAATCCAGCACAATATCCGCCGGATCGACACCAGCTTTAATCAAATCGCGGCGCATGGTCATCGGCTCATTATAACTATGCAAGGCGTTATCGCCGCTTAGCAACAGATAGTTCACTTTGCCGCTGTTATAGGCGTTCAGCGCGCCCTGAATCCGATAACGATAATATTGATTGATGACGCCGGTACGGTAGTACTTGGCGGTGCCAAGAACCACACCCACCTGGCGGTAGGGCAGATCCTGCAGTTCGTCGTAGATATAGGGCGATGTCTTCCAGCTCATCCAGCGGTCAAGACCCAGCACGGTTAACAGCAGTAAGCCGAACAGGACTAACAGGCTGTATAACGCACGCTTTAACATGAACCTGGCTCAATAGTGGCAGAGGGAGACTTCAGGCTACTTTACCCGTCGGGCAAGCGCAAGAAACCGTCGTTTAATTGCGGGGATTTTCAACAATACGGGCCGCCTGACCCGCACTGTGTGATTAACTTAACAGTATGCGATCGATATGATGACAGCCCAGCGCCTTCAATGTCGCCGCGGTGGCATCCCACTGAATCAAGGCCGCATCGCCTTTCTCGGCGAGAATGGCGCGCTGAATATCCGGGTAGTCGTAGCCATTAAGGCTCAGCAGATTTAGCGCCCCCTGCAATGGAGGTAGCGTGGGGTTAAAAGCGGCGTTCTCGGCATAGCTGCCGGTAAATATCGTACCGTCCGTGAGCGCCAGCGCCACGCCGGAGGGCGAGTGGCTGTAAGGCATATGGCTACGGTTTGCTGCCTGAATGGCCGCCTGAGCCAGCGCGTCGCCGCGGAGCGGGAAGCCATGATCCTGCTCATCCATCAGCAGCGTTTTTATTTGTAGGTCTTGCGGGCCGAACGCGTCCGGCAGATAGTGCCGGAGCGAATGCGCTTCGCGACCGGGCAGATGGATACGCAGCGCCAGTCCGCTGTTCAGTTCATTCATAAACTGACGGCAGTGGCCGCAAGGGGTGTAGTTGACGGTAATGGCCCGTAGTGATTTTTCCCCGCGCAGCCAGGCATGACTGATGGCGCTTTGCTCGGCGTGCACGGTCTGCTGCATGGTGGCGCCGAGAAATTCCATATTGCCGCCAAAATACCAGGTTCCGCTGATACCGCGGGCAATCGCGCCGACGTTGAAATGGGAGAGATCGGCACGGGCGCAGGCCGCCGCCAGCGGCAGCAGCGCAAAGGCCAGCGCGTCTTCGTCCAGACCCGTCGCACTTTGCAATTCCGCGACCTGCCCCGCGTTTAACAGAGCAGGAAAATGCGGATCGGCCAGCATCGGGGAAATGGCCGCTTGCAGGTCCGCCGCCAGTTGCGGAAGAGCATCTTGAAAACGTGGATGCATGGCGTTGCCTCATAACAATGTAATGAGAATTCAGTGTACGGGGGGTGTTTATCTCTACATGTGATTAATATCTCATTTTTAGTGTAATTATTTTATGTTGCATTTATAAATGTGATAAAAGTCACGTTTATCCCACTATTGCCAGAATAAGCGGAAATAAAAACGGCGCGATCAGCGAAGTGATAATCCCGCATAACACCAGTGCCAGTGAGCTGAATGCCCCCTCCTGATAGTCGAGTTCCGCACAGCGCGCGGTCCCCAGGGCGTGGGAAGCCGTGCCCATCGACAGCCCGCGTGAGGCTTTAGTGCGGATACGCATTAAATTCAGTAGCGTATGGCCGAAGACCGCGCCGAGAATGCCGACGAAAATAACGCAGACCGCGCTGATTGCCGGAATACCGCCAATACTGCTGCTTACCGCCATGGCAATCGGCGTCGTCACCGATTTTGGCAGAATGGAGGCGGCAATCTGCGGCGTCGCGCCCATCAGCAGCGCCACGGTCGTTCCGGTAACCATGGCTACCACGCTGCCAATAAAGCAGATGGTGATAATGGATTTCCAGCGCGCGCGGATCTGGTGCAATTGCTCATAAAGAGGAAAAGCCAGCGCGACGACTGCCGGTTGCAGCAGGTCATTGAGAATTTTGCTGCCCTGAAAATAGCGCTGATAAGAAATGCCGGTTACCAGTAGAAAGGGGATCAGCACCACCATCGCTACCAGTAGTGGGTTGAGCAGGGGAAATTTAAACCGTGCCGCCAGCTTGCGGGCAAGAAAAAAGACGACCAGGGTCAGCGGCAGCGACCACCAAATTTCATGGATCATTTTTCAGTTCCTTTTTGCCCAACCACTTTGCGTTCCCCGTGAACCAGATGTGAGCTCCAGCTAACCACTAAAAAGACCAGCAGCGTGCTTATCGCACAGGAGACCACCACCGGGCCTAACTGCGCCCGCAGCAGATCCCAGTATTGCATGACGCCCACGCCGATAGGCACAAACAGCAGCGCCATATAGCGAATCAGGATATTGCAGCCCGGGTTAACCCACTGCGGCGGCATGATTTGCAGCGCCAGCAGACAGAACAAAATCAACATGCCAATAATGCTGCCGGGAATGGTAATGGGCAGCAGTGAGGCGATAAAAATACCGGCATACAAACAGGCATAGATCAACACGAAAGCGCGCAGATACTGCCAGACAATATTCAGTGACTTACTCATGGTAATAACCCTTGATGAACCACATTCATCATACAATTAAACCTGAAAATGTGCTACCGATCACATCATGAATTCTCCGCATACCTGAGACAGCGATCGGGAACAATAAACCGTCCGTCTGTCAGAGTGATGATTGCAGGGACAGAAAGTGGGGAAATCGGCTCAGCGCCAGCAACGATACTCACTTTTCCCCTCGCCCCAACGCTACCTTTTTGTTAAAGGCGCGGCAAATTGAGCATAGCCTGCTGGCGACGCATTGCTGACCATCTCATACGTTCACGCCAGGCGCCGATGTGTCGTCCGTTCAGGCGTAATGCGTGGTATGGGGGAGAAAACGCACCTCGCCTCTTTTAACCCGTATCCGGAGACGCTACCATAGCGCCTCTTTTTTCCGGGCAATGATAAACTATGCGTGTATTACTGGCGCCGATGGAAGGCGTACTCGATTCGCTGGTGCGCGAGTTGCTGACCGACGTGAATGATTATGATCTCTGCATCACCGAGTTTTTGCGTGTGGTGGATCAACTTTTGCCGGTAAAATCGTTCTATAAACTGTGCCCGGAGCTGCGCAATAATAGCCTGACGCCATCCGGTACCCGCGTGCGCGTGCAACTGCTTGGACAGTCTCCCCAGTGGCTGGCGGAAAACGCCGCCCGTGCGGTTGAACTCGGTTCCTGGGGTGTCGATCTTAACTGCGGTTGCCCCTCAAAGCTGGTGAACGGCAGCGGCGGCGGCGCGACGTTGCTCAAAGATCCTGAACTCATCTATCGCGGCGCGAAGGCGATGCGTGAGGCGGTTCCGGCGCATTTACCGGTCACGGTGAAAGTGCGTCTGGGATGGGACAGCAGCGAGCGGCGTTTTGAAATCGCCGATGCGGTTCAGCAGGCGGGGGCCAGTGAGCTGGTCGTGCATGGTCGAACCAAAGAAGAGGGTTATAAAGCGGAGTGTATTAACTGGCGGGCGATCGGTGAAATTCGCCAGCGTCTGGCTATCCCGGTGGTGGCCAACGGCGAGATCCGGGACTGGCAAAGCGCCAGGGATTGCCTCACGGCGACCGGCTGCGAGGCGATCATGATTGGCCGCGGCGCGTTGAACGTACCAAACTTAAGCCGGGTAATAAAATACAACGAACCGCGAATGCCCTGGCCCCAGGTGGTTGAACTGCTGCAAAAATATACCCGCCTGGAGAAGCAGGGCGATACCGGTCTTTATCATGTCGCGCGTATCAAACAGTGGCTGAGCTATTTGCGTAAAGAATACTCTGAAGCGTCAGCGCTTTTCAGTGCGGTGCGTACCCTGCAGGACTCATCGAGCATAGCGCGTACAATTAACGGCTGGCGGAACAAAACTATCTGACCTTCATCACATTTTTCGGTTTGCCCCGTTGAGTTTATCCGACGGGCAGTGAAATACTGACGACCGATTGTTACTGCTTCGGCAGGCAAAACCTGATTCCTGGCTTCTGTCGGGGTCAGGTTTTTTTGTTTTTGGGGTTCATATGCAAATCGCCAAAGTACTTAATAATAATGTAGTGGTGGTTGTAGATGAGCAGCAGCGCGAACAGGTGGTCATGGGCCGAGGACTTGCCTTTCAAAAACGCGTTGGTGACTCTCTGGATGAAAGCAAAATTGAAAAGGTCTTCGCGCTGCAGAGCGATGAACTGGTTGGCCGTTTAGGCGAGTTACTCAGTCAGATACCATTAGATGTGATCACCACCTGCGATCGAATTATCGATCTGGCGCGTGATCGTCTCGGTAAATTACAGGACAGTTTATACATTACTCTGACCGATCACTGCCACTTTGCGATTGAGCGGCAGAAGAAGGGTGTGGCGCTGCGTAATGTGTTGCTGTGGGAAATTAAACGGCTGTACCCGAAGGAGTTTGCACTGGGGCAAGAAGCCCGGGCGATTATCGCCAAAAGGCTCGGGGTTGAACTTGCAGAAGATGAAGCCGGGTTTATCGCCCTGCATCTGGTGACAGCACAGCTCAACAGCGAAATGCCGGAGGTGATGCACGTCACCCGCGTAATGCAGGAAATTCTGCAACTGGTGAAATATCAACTGACGCTGAATTATGACGAAGAGTCGTTGAGTTATCAGCGGTTTGTGACTCATCTCAAGTTTTTCGCCCAGCGCATGCTGACGCGGACGGTTGTCGAAGATGATGATGTGACGCTGCACAGCGCCGTAAAGGATAACTACCCTAAAGCGTGGAAGTGTGCGGAAACGGTCGCCCTGCATCTGCAAAAAAGCTATCAGCGACGGCTAACCACGGAAGAAATTATGTTTCTCGCGATTCATATTGAACGCGTGAGAAAAGAGGGACGCTAAGCGCTGAACAGGCCTGGCCTTCCTGATTAAAACGGGATTGTTACTGCATGATGCAGGCAAAACCTGAGCGCAACGCTAACCCGGCGTTGTTCTCGGGTTTTTTTTATTTCTCATACTCAGTTAACGATGCCTGCGGGCAGCAGAAGTAAGGAAAACAGCATGGAATATAAAGCACTCGCGCAGGATATTCTCCGCCGGGTTGGCGGCAAAGAAAATATAGTGAGTCTGGTTCACTGTGCGACACGACTGCGTTTTAAACTTCAGGATAATAACAAAGCCGATGCCGAAGGGTTAAAGACGAATCCCGGTGTTATTATGGTTGTGGAAAGCGGCGGTCAGTTTCAGGTCGTGATCGGTAATCATGTCCATGATGTCTGGCTGGCTGTGCGTAGCGAAGCGGGCCTGACCGATGAAAGCCAGCCTGTTGCTCAAAAAGGGGAGAAAACCTCTCTGCTTGGGCAGCTTATTGATATTGTCTCCGGTATTTTCACGCCGTTTATTGGCGTACTTGCCGCCACGGGTTTACTCAAAGGCTTTCTGGCGCTGGCGGTCGTTTGCGGTTGGCTCAGCGTTGATCACGCCACCTATAAAATCTGGTTTGCCGCCAGCGACGCGCTGTTCTTCTTCTTCCCGCTTTTTCTCGGCTATACCTCAGGGGTGAAATTCGGCGGCAATCCGTTTATCACCATGGCGATTGGCGGCGCGTTAACGCACCCGCTGATGATTAAGGCTTTTGAAGCCGCGCAGGCGCCGGGTGCGCCGGTAGAGCATTTTATTGGTATTCCGGTCACGTTTATTAACTACAGCTCGTCGGTGATCCCGATTATTCTCGCCTCCTGGGTGAGCTGCTGGCTTGAGCGTAGAAGCAACGCGTTGCTGCCGTCGTCCATGAAAAATTTCTTCACGCCAGCGATTTGCCTGGGCATCGTCGTTCCCCTGACCTTTCTGGTGATTGGCCCGGTTGCCACCTGGCTAAGTCAACTGCTGGCGCAGGGATACCAGATTGTATACGCCGTCGCGCCCTGGCTGGCTGGCGCGGCGATGGGCGCGCTGTGGCAGGTGTGCGTGATTTTCGGCCTGCACTGGGGACTGGTGCCGCTGATGTTCAATAATCTGGCGGTTCTGGGCCACGATACCATGGGGCCGATGGTGTTGCCGGCGGTGATGGGGCAGGTGGGGGCGGTATTGGGTATTTTCCTGCGGACTCGCGATATGCGACAGAAAGTGATGGCTGGCTCGGCTTTTTCCGCCGGGATTTTCGGCATCACCGAACCGGCGATTTATGGCCTGACGCTGCCGCTGCGCCGTCCGTTTATTTTTGGCTGTGTAGGCGGGGCGATTGGCGGGGCGATTAGCGCATTCTTTAATACCAGCGTTTACTCCTTCGGTTTCCCGAACATCTTTTATCCTGCGCTGATGATCCCCCCTGGTGGTATCGATGCCAGCGTATGGGGCGGGGTCGTGGGTATGGCTGTGGCGCTGGTTCTCGCCTGCGTGATGACCCTCATCGCCGGCATGCCGCGGAGAACTGCGGAGCAGGCCGCGACGCCGGTCGCAGTCGCCACAGAAGACGACATTCTGGCACCGATGACCGGCAGCGTTTTGCCTCTGGACAAGGTACCAGATAGCACCTTTGCCAGCGGTTTGCTTGGCCAGGGGGTGGCGATTATTCCATCCGAAGGTAAGGTTATCGCGCCGTTCTCAGGTGAAGTGGCCTCAATTTTCCAGACCAAACATGCTATCGGCCTGCTAAGCGACAGCGGTATTGAACTGCTTATCCATGTCGGGATCGATACGGTTAAGCTCGATGGCGTGCCGTTCACCGCCCATGTTAAAGAGGGCGACAAAATAAAAGCGGGCGATCTATTACTGGAGTTTGACCGCAAGGCTATTCTGGACGCCGGCTATGATCTGGCGACCCCTGTCATTATCAGCAACAGTGGCGATTATCGCGCCCTGGATATTGTCTCCGCCAGCACGGTGGAAGCCGGTCAGCCGCTGTTGTCAGTAACCCACTAATTAAGGAGAGAGATGAATGAAGACATTCCCGCAGGCGTTTTTATGGGGCGGCGCAACCGCGGCAAATCAGGTGGAAGGCGCTTATCTGGAAGAGGGGAAAGGATTGACCACCTCAGACGTTCAACCGCGCGGCATATTTGGCGATGTGGTGGAACGCGTGCCGGGTGACAGCGGTATTAAAGATGTCGCCATCGATTTTTACCATCGTTATCCGGAAGATATCAGCCTGTTTGCCGAAATGGGCTTTAATTGCCTGCGCGTGTCCATTGCCTGGGCGCGTATTTTCCCCAACGGTGATGATGCGCAGCCAAACGAAGCCGGGCTGGCCTTTTACGATAAGCTTTTTGATGAAATGGCGCAGCATAACATCACGCCGCTGGTGACGCTGTCGCACTACGAGATGCCCTGGGCGCTGGTGAAAAAGTACGGCGGCTGGGGCAACCGTAAAGTGATTGGTTTCTTCGAGCGCTATGCCCGGACGGTGTTTGCGCGTTACCAGGCGAAGGTCAAACTGTGGCTGACGTTTAACGAAATCAATATGTCCCTGCATGCGCCGCTAACCGGGGTTGGTTTGCCGTCTGACAGCAGCAAAGCCGAAGTATATCAGGCCATTCACCATCAACTGGTGGCGAGCGCGCTGGCGACTAAAGCCTGCCATGAGATCGTGGCGGAAGGTAAAATCGGCAATATGCTGCTTGGCGGGCTGATGTACCCGCTCAGTTGTAAACCGGAGGATATTTTTGAGACCCTGCAGCAGAACCGCAGCTGGCAGTTCTTCGGTGATGTACAGTGTCGGGGCGCGTACCCGGGCTATATGCTGCGTTATTTCCGCGACAACGGTATCAGCATTGAGATCACCGATGCCGATCGCGCAGCCCTGAAAGAGACCGTCGATTTTATCTCTTTTAGCTACTATATGACGGGTTGCGTAACCGCCGACGAAGAACTGAACAAGCAAGCGCGCGGTAACATCCTCAGCATGGTGCCGAACCCGCATCTGGCAAGCTCCGAGTGGGGGTGGCAAATTGACCCGCTGGGCCTGCGCACGTTGTTGAACGTGTTGTGGGACCGCTATCAGAAGCCGCTGTTTATTGTTGAAAACGGGTTGGGCGCGAAAGACAAAGTGGAAGCCGACGGCAGCATTAACGATGACTACCGTATCAGCTATCTTAATGACCATCTGGTGCAGGTACGCGAGGCGATTGAAGATGGCGTTGAGCTGATGGGCTACACCAGTTGGGGGCCAATTGATCTGGTGAGCGCGTCGAAGGCGGAGATGTCCAAACGCTACGGCTTCATCTATGTCGATCGCGATGATCAGGGCAACGGCACTCTGGCGCGCAGCCGGAAGAAAAGCTTCTACTGGTATAAAGAGGTCATTGCCAGTAACGGCGGCAGCTTAAAAGAGTAACGGCCTGATGGCCCGGATAATCTCCGGGCTACCTGTTGGCGCGGCGTTGCGGTCAGAGTAAGGCGTTGACTCCATGACCCGGGAAACGCTTCACTTCTCCTTCTTCGCCTCGCGGCGCTTCAGCCACCCGTGCGCCGCCAGGACCAGTACGACGATCAGAATCAGCCAAATCCAGTGTTTCAGATGCGCATCGAGATGATGCAGCCACGGGCCAATGGCTTCGCCGCCAAGATATCCCAGGGTGGTGAAGATCAGCGCCCATATCATCGCGCCGAGAATATTCAGCGGCAGAAACAGCTTTGGTGGCAGGCGACTGGCGCCAATCAGTAGCGGCCCGATTACGCGAAAGCCGTACATAAAACGCGTGCCAATCACAAACAGATAAGGGCGTCGTTGGATCATGCGCTGTGCCCGGCGGATCCGCGCTTTCTGGCGCGAAAAGCGCCGGAGAATCCGGCCACCGAAGCGTCGGCCAAGAAAATAAAGCACCTGATCGCCAAGCATGCCGCCAAAAGCGACCGAGATCACCACCAGCCAGAACTTCAGTAATCCCTGATGTGCCGCCACGCCGCCGAGCAGGGTGATGGTTTCGCCTTCCGCCATGCTGCCGATGACCAGCGCCGCGTAGCCGTATTGGGAAATCAGGTGATTGATATCCATATAAAGATAAACTCCTTAAATCGTCAGTCCCTTAATCATACACCCTGATGATTAAAATGCGGGGAAGCGTCATGCTGATTGGTTAAGCGAGTCATCGGTTGTGTCATTGGCCAGCGGGAATCGTTTTTTCGGTGGTTTTAGCGAACGGCCTGATGGGGTGACAGGACTGACGGTATCGTCGGTTTTTTATGAGCTACAGCGCCGGGAGAGTAACAGATTGATTGTTGGCTCACCGCAAGGGGGTTGGGCGCATCAAGGAAACCTGGCGGGAACGCAGGCGCGCATCCAGGACTGGCCGCTAGGACGGCGGCCAGAGGGCGGGTCGAGACAGGACAAAATTGCCTGGAGCAATTTTGAACAGCGCTTGCGCTGGCCCTGAAAGGGCGAGTCCCGCCCGGTCCGCCAGATGAAGCCGGAGTGGAGCGCACCGCGAAGCGGCAGGTTTCCAGCGCAATGCCGGGGGTGCAGGGGGACGGGCGAAACGTCCCCTTGCTCGTTCACACGCAAGGGTCAGAAAAACTATCTGCGTATTCACAGTGAACGGAACAGCCCACTGAACCAGAATGTGGGGGGTAGCATTGCGCTCAACGGGGAGATAACAGGCCGGTTTTCGCTACCATACCCGCATTCTTGTCAGGTGGCGGCTAGCGCCTTACCTGACCTGGAACCCCATAAATACAGGCCCTGCGCCACGGGTTCCGTTCACCGTAATCCCGCAGAAAATGGATGACTGTCGCCCGTGAACGGGTAAAGGGGGAGAAAACCGTCTCCCCCTTTACAATCCCCGCGGTCCCGCAAAGAAACCGGTGCTGCGCACTGCGCTCACCTCCCGACCCTCAGCCTGCGGTCGGCTCAACTCGACGGCCTGTCTCGATTCGCCTCTGGCCGCCATCCCTGGCGTCCAGCCCTTGTCTTCGGGTCTCCGGTTCGCCGGTTTCAGCGGGCACCAGGGCATCGCTGTGGGTTTTGTGCTTTCAGCAGCGTATTCGTCGCTGTTCGTTTTTTCAGGGGAGGTTCTGTGTTTTATCACCTTCAGCGGTCAGACAGTTGCAGGTTTCCAGCGCAATGCCGTTCACCGGCTACGGGGATGGCATATCTCTTCTACTGACGGTGAACGGAGCAACCTGCTGAATCACATGGGGGAAGTAAAAATGCGCCACTTTCACCTAAACCACCGTTTAACGAAACCGCTCAGCGTGCCATAAACACGTCTGCCCCCCCTTAACTGACCCGTATTACGGGGAAGCGCATTTTTATCGTTGTACATAAAATAATCTACAGAGTGAATTATACTGAAATGAGTGCTGTAACACGCCGTGACAAGGGGGACACAATGAACCATGTCTGGGGACTCTTCTCTCATCCAGGCCAGGAGATGAGGGTGATTAAAAGCGAAAACGAGACTATTTCGCATCACTATACGCACCATGTATTGCTTATGGCCGCGGTTCCGGTTATCTGCGCCTTTATTGGCACCACGCAGTTGGGCTGGAACTTCGGCGATGGCACGGTAATCAAACTGTCGCTGATGACCGGACTGGCGCTGGCGATACTGTTTTATGCCGTCATGCTGGTCGGGGTGGCGGTGATGGGGCGGGTTATCTGGTGGATGGCACGAAACTACCCGCAACGGCCTTCGCTTAAACGCTGCATGGTCTTCGCTGGGTATGTCGCCACGCCGATTTTCCTGAGCGGGATTGTGGCGCTTTATCCGCTGGTATGGCTTTGTGCGCTGGCAGGCACTATCGCACTGCTCTATACCGGCTATCTGTTGTATCTCGGTATTCCGACTTTCCTCGGGATTGATAAAGAAGAGGGGTTGAGCTTCGCCAGCTCTACCCTGGCGATTGGGGTACTGGTACTGGAAGTGCTGCTTGCCATCACCGTGCTTCTCTGGGGCTACGGATACCGACTCTTCTGATTAACTCATTGCCGGCATGAATAGATTTTTCTGCCGGCAATGCAGCATTTGTTCACGATTCTTATTAGCCAGCCAGCGTTCTGACAGGTTATGATAATTTTTGCCAGCGGCGTGACTACGCTGCGCCGCGGCGTACGTTTATAACGTGCAAAAATACTTTTCAGAATGTTCACGATGACCAGATTTCGCGTTTCTTTTCTCAGCCTGACGTTGCTGCTGGCTGCGCCTTTTGCGCCCCAGGCGATGGCCAAAACCTCCGCGGCAGTGACCGCGTCACAGCCGGAAATTGCTTCCGGTAGCGCGATGATCGTCGATCTCGCCAGTAAAAAAATCATCTATGCCAGCCATCCGGATCGGGTTCGCCCCATGGCGTCGATCACCAAGGTGATGACCGCGATGGTGGTGCTTGATGCCCATCAGCCGCTTGACGAGATGTTAACCGTCGATATTAGCCAGACGCCAGAAATGAAGGGCATTTATTCGCGCGTGCGCCTGAACAGCCAAATCAGCCGTCGTAATATGCTGCTGCTGGCGCTGATGTCGTCGGAAAACCGCGCCGCCGCCAGCCTGGCGCACTATTATCCCGGCGGTTACGCTGCGTTTATTCGTGCCATGAATGCCAAGGCGCAGGCGCTGGGGATGACCCATACCCGTTACGTCGAGCCTACCGGACTGTCAATTCATAACGTCTCTACCGCGCGCGATCTGACCAAACTGCTGATCGCCAGCGAGCAGTATCCGCTGATTGGTCAGCTAAGCACCACTAAAGAGGATATGGCGACCTTTTCTCATCCAACATACACGCTACCGTTTCGCAACACCAACCACCTGGTGTACCGCGATAACTGGAACATTCAGCTGACAAAAACCGGTTTCACTAATGCTGCGGGTCACTGTCTGATTATGCGTACGGTGATTAACCATCGCCCGGTGGCGCTGGTGGTGATGGATGCGTTCGGCAAATATACCCACTTTGCCGACGCCAGCCGCCTGCGGACGTGGGTTGAAACCGGGAAGGTGATGCCAGTGCCGGCTTCCGCGCTCAGCTATAAAAAGCAGCGTGAAGCGCAGATGGCCGATGCGATGCTGAAAGGCGGCGCGCAGACTGCGCAAAACGATTAATCAGAACGCTTCCCGGAAGCGGCGCCTGACGCGGCTTGTTCAGGCAGCCGCACCGGCGGGCCCCGCTGCTGATGTTACTCCGGCAGCGTCCAGTCGCCATCGCCGAGCGGGCGCTGCATGATTAATGTGTCCCGCCAGTCACCCATCTTGTAACCAACGCTGCGCAGCTGGCCCGCGATGCTAAAACCGAATTTTTTGTGGATGGCGATAGACCCGGCGTTGCTGTGCCCGTCGCCGATGATCGCCAGCATTTGTCGCCACGGCCCCTGTTCGCACTGCTCAATCAAACGGGAAAGCAGGGCGCTGCCGATACCGCGTCCGCCCATTCCCGCCTCGACGTAAATCGATTCCTCAAGGGTATAGCGATAGGCCGGACGCGGGCGATAAAAGGTGGCGTAGCTATAGCCGACAATGGTTCCGCGCCACAGGGCAACCAGCCACGGAAGCCCGTTATCGCGTACGTTTTTGATGCGTTTACGCATCTCATCGACGGTGGGAGGGATCTCCTCAAAAGAGGCGCGCCCATTAAGTACGTGCCAGACATACAGTGCGGCGATAGCATGAGCGTCATCGGGCAACGCTTCGCGGATCGTTAAGTCAGCTGCGTGTAATTTTTCCACAGTGGGCATTCTGGAGTTCCTGTAGCGAGATTGCCGGAGAGGGGATTTCTCCGGCGTGCAGCGTAATACAGAAGATGCGCGGCTGAACAGCCCCTTTTGCGGATTATTGCGGATCGATCGCGCGCGCGGCATTCTCCTGGGATTCACCCCAATACTTTTGCTTACTGGTTTTGCCAATACCCGGATTCATGCTGTTGGTTGGATCGTTTTCACGGTAGAAGCGTTTTAAACTTTCCTGCGCTTCATAGAGGTGACCCACGTTATGCTCCGCCGGATACTGGGCGCCACGCGCTTGCAGCAGAGCCAACATTTTTTCCTTCAGCGCGTGGGCATCAACGCCTTTTTTCACAATGTAATCCTGATGGAAAACGTGGCACATAAAGTGGCCGTAATAGAGCTTATAAACCAACTGACTGTCGATCTCGGCGGGAAGATGCTCAAACCATTCGGTATCGTTACGACGCAGCGCAATATCCAGCGCCAGAATATCCTCTACTTCATCCGCATGCACCGCCTGATAGCGGATTGCCGCGCCTGCGGCGGCGAAACGGTGCAGGAAGGCTTTACTGCCTTCTTCGGCGCTACAGACGAAGAAATCGCCATCGGCGTGCTGGAAATAGTCGCTGAGCCAGGTTTGCGCTTCCTCGATGCCGTCTCCCGCCATTTTCAGCAACAGATGGTGTTCGTATTTATCACGCCAGGTTTTCATTCGTTCAGGCAGATGCGTCGGGAAGACGTGCCCCAGTTTTTGCATAAAGCGATCGGTGAAGTGCGGCTTAAACAGCGGTACTTTCTCCAGCATCGCGTCGGTACGGCCTTTCAATGTGAAAAAGAACGGCATTTTATCGGTGCCGAGCTTGTCAATCATCAGAAAGGTATCTTTGCCGTACTGCTCGGCAATATCGTAAATATCGCGGTGCATATACTCGCCCGCCACCGGCAGATGGTTAAATTCAGCCAGAATATGGCGACGAATTTCGGTCAGTATGTCAGGCTGATTGGTGCCGATATAAAACACCTGCTGGCGTTTTTCCGCCGGGAAGGTATCCAGACGCACGGCGAACACCGCCAGTTTCCCGGCGCAGCCTGAGGATTCAAACAGGCGGTCCGGGTCGGCATTGTAGCGCGCGGGCGTATCGGCATTGACGTCGCGCACACGAGTGACGTAGTCATGATCGTGAGCGTGACGGCCATCGTGATGAACGTCGTCATCGTTAATCCGCTCATCGTCAAGACGGCTGAGGATCTGTTCTGGCGTAGAGCCAAGATCGATACCCAGATGGTTGACCAGACTGAGTTTGCCGTTTTCATCAATCCGGGCGAACAGGGACATTTCGGTATAGGCGGGGCCGCGCTGAACCAGTGAGCCGCCGGAATTGTTGCAGATCCCGCCAATTACCGATGCGCCGATGCATGAAGAACCAATTACCGAATGGGGTTCGCGACCCAATGGTTTCAGGGCTTTTTCCAGTGAATAGAGCGTAGTGCCGGGGTAAGCCAGTACCTGTTCACCTTTATCCAGCAGATGCAGTTTATCCAGACGCAGCGTGCTGATAATGACGATTTCCCGGTCATAATCATTACCGTTCGGGGTTGAGCCTTCAGTAAGGCCGGTATTCGCCGCCTGCATCAGGATGATTTTATCGGCCTCAACGCAGGCATTCAGTATGCGCCACAGTTCCAGTAGCGTACCGGGAAACACCACCGCCAGCGCGTCGCCCTGGCCGGAGCGGAATCCTTTGCGATAGCGCTGGGTTTTAGCCGGATCGGTCAACAGATGAGACGCGCCGACCAGTCGGGTGAGTTCAGCCAGAAAGGCGTTGTTATTTGTTGTCGCAGATGACATGTTCCACTCCTTGTGGTGGTACAAGATAATCACGAATAAAGCCATCCATTAGGGCTATTTTGTTTGTCATTCTGAACCAGAGCCGGGCTCAAAATGACGGCACGAATAACGCCTGCTGAATAGGCTATTAAGAATAGCGCTTTGTATGACAATTTGATGCATGAATGTTATGAAAAATCAGAGAAGCGTGCGCGCTTTCTACAGGCGCCTGGTTTATGTTTATGGCAAACTGCGGTTTTTGTTATCTTTTCGCCGAAATATTTGGCTGTAACAATAAGGGGTTAAAATGAAGTGGCTCTGTACTGTAGGCGTCGCGGTCGGTCTGACGCTGCAACCCGCGCTGGCGGATGAACTGTTCGGCAATCATCCCTTAACACCGCAGGCGCGGGATGCGTTTGTGACCAAACTGCTGGCGAAAATGACGGTGGATGAAAAAATCGGTCAGCTGCGCTTAATTAGCGTCGGGCCGGATAACCCGAAAGACGCTATCCGCGAAATGATCAAAGAGGGTCAGGTGGGGGCGATTTTTAACACCGTGACCCGCCATGATATCCGTATTATGCAGGACCAGGTGATGGCGCTCAGCCGCCTGAAAATTCCGCTGTTTTTCGCTTATGATGTGCTGCACGGCCAGCGTACCGTCTTTCCTATCAGCCTCGGTTTAGCCTCCTCGTTTGATCTTGATGCGGTTAAAACCGTCGGGCGGGTATCGGCGTATGAAGCCGCCGACGATGGCCTGAATATGACCTGGGCGCCGATGGTCGATGTTTCCCGCGATCCTCGCTGGGGACGGGTGTCGGAAGGCTTCGGGGAAGACACATATCTGACCACCGTGATGGGCAGGGCGATGGTGGAGTCGATGCAGGGGAAAAGTCCGGCGGATCGCTACTCAGTGATGACCAGCGTCAAGCACTTTGCCGCCTATGGCGCGGTCGAGGGCGGCAAAGAGTACAACACCGTCGACATGAGTCCGCAGCGCCTGTTCAACGACTATATGCCACCGTACAAAGCGGGGCTGGATGCGGGAAGCGGGGCGGTGATGGTGGCGCTTAACTCGCTCAACGGCACACCGGCGACTTCCGACGCCTGGCTGCTGAAAGATGTTTTGCGTGACCAGTGGGGCTTTAAGGGCATTACCGTTTCCGACCACGGGGCCATCAAAGAGCTGATCAAACACGGCGTGGCCTCCGATCCGCAAGACGCGGTACGTGTGGCGCTGAATGCTGGCATTAACATGAGCATGAGCGACGAGTACTACAGCAAATATCTGCCGGGGCTGGTGAAGTCCGGCAAGGTGACGATGGCGGAGCTGGACGACGCCACCCGCCATGTGCTGAATGTGAAATATGATATGGGCCTGTTTAACGACCCGTATAGCCACCTGGGGCCAAAAGGCTCCGACCCGCAGGATACTAACGCCGAAAGCCGTCTGCATCGCAAAGAAGCGCGTGAAGTGGCGCGCGAGAGTCTGGTGTTGCTGAAAAATCGTCTTGAGACGCTGCCGCTGAAAAAGTCGGGCACGATCGCGGTGGTGGGGCCGTTGGCTGACAGCAAGCGCGATATGATGGGCAGTTGGTCGGCGGCGGGCGTTGCCGATCAGTCAGTAACCGTGCTGACCGGCATGCGTAATGCGCTGGGCGATAAAGGCAAAATTATTTATGCCCGAGGCGCCAATATCACCAATGATAAAGGCATCGTCGACTTCCTCAATCTGTATGAGAAAGCGGTGCAGGTCGACCCGCGTTCGCCGCAGACGATGATCGACGAAGCGGTGGCGGCGGCGAAGCAGTCCGACGTGGTGGTCGCCGTGGTTGGCGAAGCGCAGGGCATGGCGCACGAAGCCTCCAGCCGCACCGACATCAGGCTACCGCAAAGCCAGCGCGATCTGATTAGCGCCCTGAAGGCCACCGGTAAGCCGTTAGTGCTGGTGCTGATGAACGGGCGTCCGCTGGCGCTGGTGAAAGAGGATCAACAGGCCGATGCGATCCTCGAAACCTGGTTTGCCGGTACAGAAGGCGGCAACGCCATTGCCGATGTGTTGTTCGGCGATTATAACCCGTCGGGCAAGCTGCCGATGTCCTTCCCTCGCTCGGTCGGGCAAATCCCCGTGTATTACAGTCATCTCAATACCGGTCGCCCGTATAATCCCGATAAACCGAACAAGTACACCTCGCGCTATTTTGATGAGGCTAACGGTCCGCTCTATCCGTTTGGTTACGGTCTGAGCTACACCACCTTTAAGGTTTCCGATGTCAGGATGTCGTCACCCACCATGCCGCGCAATGGCAGCGTTACCGCCAGCGTGCAGGTGACCAACACCGGTAAGCGCGAAGGGGCGACGGTGATTCAGCTCTATCTGCAGGATGTTACCGCGTCCATGAGCCGTCCGGTGAAAATGCTGCGCGGCTTTAAAAAGGTGATACTCAAGCCGGGCGAGACGCAAACCGTCAGCTTCCCGATTGACATCAATGCGCTGAAGTTCTGGAACCAGCAGATGAAGTACGATGCCGAGCCGGGCAAATTCAATGTGTTCGTCGGCGTTGATTCCGCTCGCGTTAAGCAGAGCGAATTTGAACTGCTGTAATTGCGCAGCCGGACGATAACGATGAGGCGGCTGCGTAAAGGCGTTAGCCGCCATCCGGCAGAAATAGCAGCAAGTATCGAATCCGGCTTTGTCATCACTCTCAGGGGGGGAATTAACCGACCTTTTCTTTTTCCGCGATGCCGCAAATGAACTACGCTTTTTCTTAATCTTCTGTTAATGGAGCGCGAATTCAAGAGAGGCGGGGAATGATGCAGGCAAAAAAATGGTCAGCTCTGCTGGCGCTGATGGCCCTGATAAGCATGCCGCTCCAGGCGGCGGAGCCGGTTAAAGTCGGCTCGAAAATCGATACCGAAGGGGCGCTGCTCGGCAATATTATTTTGCTGGTACTGGAAAACCACGGCGTGAAAACGGTCAATAAAATCCAGCTTGGCACAACACCCGTAGTGCGCGGGGCGATAACCGCCGGTGAACTCGACATTTACCCTGAATATACCGGCAACGGCGCCTTTTTCTTTAAAGAGGAAAACGATCCGGCATGGAAAAACGCGCGGCAGGGTTATGAAAAAGTCAAAAAACTGGATGCGGAAAAGAATAAGCTTATCTGGCTGACGCCGGCTCCGGCCAATAATACCTGGACCATCGCCGTGCGTCAGGATCTGGCGGCAAAAAATCATCTCACCTCGTTAAGCGACCTTGCCAGCTATCTGCAAAAAGGCGGTGAGTTTAAGCTGGCTGCTTCGGCCGAATTTATCGAACGTCCGGACGCGCTTCCGGCGTTTGAAAAAGCCTATCACTTTAAGCTTCGGCAAAACCAACTGCTGTCGCTGGCGGGCGGCGATACGGCGCTGACTATCAAAGCGGCGGCGCAGCAAACCTCCGGGGTGAATGCGGCGATGGCTTACGGTACCGATGGCCCGGTCTCTGCCCTGGGGTTGCAAACCCTGAGCGACCCGAAAGGCGTGCAGCCGATTTATGCTCCAGCCCCGGTCGTGCGTGAAGCGGTGCTGGAGGCCTATCCGCAGATAGCCGAATGGCTACAGCCGGTGTTCGCCAGCCTTGACGAAAAAACGCTGCAACAACTGAATGCGAGTATTGCGGTGGAGGGCCAGGATGCGAAGAGGGTCGCTGCCAGCTATCTGCAACAAAAAGGGCTGCTAAAGTAGGCCCGCGTGACGATTCGCTGCTATAACCGGGTTGCGCTGCTGCTGGCGCTGTTACTGCTGCTGGTGATGGCGCTGCCATTTATCAATTATGCGCCCAATCGGCTGTTATCCGGCGAGGGGCGCTGGCTGTGGCAGGTCAGTTCGTGGCTGGCAGGCGTACAGGCGGCGGTTGCGCTACTCGCGGTGCTGCTGTGCTGGTGTCCCGGACGCTTTCCACCGTTGCTTATTTTTCTGCTGGCGGAGATGCTGCTGCCGCTCTTGCTGTGGGGCGCCGGAAAAAGCGCGCTGCTATTGGAACAGAGCGGTTCTCCTCTGGCGCGCACCTCTCCCGGCAGTGGTCTGTGGCTGGCGCTGGCGTTCTGTCTGCTTATCGCCAGCGACGCTGTTCGCCGCATGACGCGCCGTACGCTATGGCGCTGGCTGTTGAATGCGCAAATCTGGCTGCTGCCCGCTCTGCTGCTCTGGCTGGGTACTCTCAATGGGCTCTCCTTACTTAAAGAATACGCCAATCGTCGCGATGTTTTTGACAATGCGCTGTATCAGCATCTGACGCTGCTGTTCGGCACTCTGCTGCCGGGGCTGCTGATTAGCCTGCCTGTTGGCGTTTGGCTCTGGCGGTATCCCGGCTGGCAATCGACGGTATTTGCTGTACTCAACGTTATTCAGACCATTCCCTCCATTGCATTGTTTGGCCTGCTTATCGCGCCGTTGGCCGGGTTAGCCCGTCAGTTTCCGTCGCTGGCGCAACTTGGCGTTTCCGGGACCGGCACAGCCCCCGCATTGATCGCCCTGGTTCTGTATGCGCTATTGCCGCTGGTTCGCGGCGTGGTTACCGGCCTGCAACAGGTGCCGCGGGAAGCGCTGGAGAGCGCTCTGGCGATGGGTATGAGCGCTCTCCAGCGTTTTTATCAGATACAGCTCCCGCTGGCATTGCCCGTATTGTTGCGCAGCCTGCGGGTCGTCAGCGTGCAAACCGTCGGTATGGCGGTGGTGGCGGCCCTGATTGGGGCGGGCGGTTTCGGGGCGCTGGTTTTCCAGGGGCTGCTCAGCAGCGCGCTGGATCTGGTTTTGCTGGGTGTGATCCCCACTATCGCGCTGGCGGTGGTGGTCGATGCGCTATTCGCGCTGTGGGGTGCGCTACTGAAAGGAGAGGTCAGTGATTGAATTCGACGGCGTTAACAAAGCCTTTGCCGGACAGCCTGCGGTGAAAAACCTTAATCTGCATCTGCGCGAGGGGGCATTTTCAGTGTTGATCGGCACCTCCGGCTCGGGGAAATCAACCACGCTGAAGATGATTAATCGTCTGGTGGAGCACGATAGCGGCGCTATCCGTTTCGCCGGGCAGGATATTCGCCAACAACCGGTTCTCGAACTGCGCCGTAGAATGGGTTACGCCATTCAGTCCATCGGTCTGTTTCCCCACTGGACGGTGGCGCAGAACATTGCCACCGTCCCGCAGTTGCAAAAGTGGTCGCGGCAGAAAACGCAGCGACGAGTTGATGAGCTGATGGCATTGTTGGGGCTGGAGCCACAACTGCGCGAACGCTATCCGCACCAGTTGTCCGGCGGTCAGCAGCAGCGTGTCGGCGTGGCCCGCGCGCTGGCGGCTAATCCGCAAGTGTTGCTAATGGATGAACCCTTTGGCGCGCTTGACCCGGTCACCCGTGAAGCCTTACAGCAGGAGATGATTCGCATTCATCGCCTGCTGGGACGGACGATTGTGCTGGTAACCCACGATATCGATGAGGCCCTGCGGTTGGCGGATCATCTGGTGCTGATGGATGGCGGCGAAGTCGTGCAGCAGGGCGAACCGCTGCAGATGCTTCTGCAACCGAAGAATTCGTTTGTGCGAACCTTCTTTGGTCGTAGCGAGCTGGGGGTGCGTCTGCTGTCGCTGCGTCGGGTGGGCGACTACCTGCGCCGCGACGAGCGTCTGAAGGGAGACGCCTTAAGCGTGGTGATGACTCTGCGCGAGGCGCTGTCGCAGTTCGTCGCCCGCCGTTGTGAGGCGCTACCAGTAGTCGATGAACAGGGGCAAGCCTGCGGGACGCTGCATTTTGCCGACCTGCTACGCGAGGAGGTCCGGCGTGAAAGTTCTGCATGATCCGCTGCTGTGGCTTACGGCCATGTTTGTCGTCTTGTTGCTGGTATTGCCCTACAGCGCGCCGCTGTTCAGCACGCTGTTTCCGCAATTGCCGCGCCCGGTTTACCAGCAGGAGAGCTTTGTCTCACTGACGCTGGCGCACTTTTGGCTGGTGGCGCTCTCCAGCCTGTCCGCTACGGTAGCGGGCGTCGGGGGCGGGATTGCGGTGACGCGCCCGGCAGGCCAGGAGTTTCGACCGCTGGTGGAGACCATCGCTGCGATGGGACAGACATTTCCACCGGTGGCTGTGCTGGCGATTGCGGTTCCGGTGATGGGATTTGGCTGGCAGCCTGCGCTGATTGCTTTGGCGTTGTATGGCATATTGCCGGTTTTGCAGGGTACGCTGGCCGGGTTGGGCGCGGTGCCGTCAGGGGTATTAACTATCGCTCAGGGGATGGGGATGAGCGGCTGGCAGAGGCTGATAAAAGTGGAGCTGCCGCTGGCGGCGCCAGTGATGCTGGCCGGTATTCGTACATCAACCATCGTGAATATTGGCACGGCGACCATCGCTTCAACGGTAGGCGCGGACACGCTCGGTACGCCGATTGTTATCGGTCTGAGCGGGTTTAATACCGCTTATGTCATCCAGGGGGCGCTGCTGGTGGCGCTGGCGGCGATTATCGTCGACCGTGGCTTTGAGCGGCTGAATCGGCGAATCAGCCGACACCGCCGCGAACAATAAACGAGTAACCGGCCAGCATAACGCCGCCAATCCCGCCGATGGCCATAACTAAGAACAGAGTGATGACCGCAATTTTCGCTGGCTTCATATTAGGCTCCTGATGTTAACGCAGGGATTATACGGTGAAGCGCAGGTGTTAATAAAACATTAATTGCTTTTTAGCGCCTATCCCACCAGGCGTTATTGGCGCAGCCAGTTTGAATACGGCCAGCGGGGAAGAACCGGAGCGTACACCTAGTACGTGAGGATTCTGAGCACTGCCCGGGTTCAAAATGACAAGCAAAATAGCCCTAATGGGATAGGCTCTTAGCTACGGTCATCTTCCCGGCGGAACTGCGTCGGGCAACGCATACGTACGATCTGCGGGAGAGGTTGCCGTCGCGTTATTCAGCCAGATAACCTGACGCTGTTGCTCCCAGAGACACATTTGATTGACCTGAGCGCTACAGGGGGCGTCGCCGCACCAGATCATTAATGTGCTGTCGGGAAAAAGCTCCGGGCGAATCTGGGTCAGCGAATGGGCAAGGATATCCACCCGCCAGCCTTGCTCGCAGGCTATCCACCCCTCCAGCCACAGCCGGGTAATATCATTCACATTCCAGCCGATCACCAGCGCATGGCTGCCTGTGTGTTTTGCGGCGCCAGAAAGATGGCAGGCGACATGAGTAATCAGAATACCATCAAGAATACCCCGCAACGCCCGCAGCGCCGGCTGCGGGCTAAGCAGACGCTGGCGCAGCGGATTAATCAGATGCTTAACCAGCGTGTGCGCTGATTCACTGTGGTTGCGCTCTTTCAGCCACATGCGCAAACGATGATAGCTGCCATTTTGCAGATAGCCGAGCAGGATCTCTTGCTGGGCGCGCCAGCCATCGGCGATCTCCTGTTCGCTGTCCATCAACAGCGTTTTCACTTTCCCGACCTGAACGCCGGAATCGATCCAGCGCTTAATTTCGCGAATGCGGTCAATCTCATGATCGTTGAATAAGCGATGACCGCCATCGGTGCGCTGAGGTTTCAATAATCCATAGCGCCGCTGCCAGGCGCGTAACGTGACGGGATTGATGTCGCAAAGCTGCGCGACTTCGCCGATTGTATAAAGCGCCATTTTTTCCTCCCGCGCTGTTCTCCTGCATTAACTGTAGAAGCTGTTGGCTGAAAGCGACAATTTTGCTTATTTTTTGTCCAGAAAAGGACGGGGCTGGCAGCAAGAAATGTGATCGTTACCCTGAATTATCATTTTCTTGTATTGCTTCAAAGAAAGTTATTACCGGGCAGTGTATGTTACGCGCTTTCAGGCGAAGTGTGGTTTGCGGGTATGTACGAGTTTGATCTGGTGTTGCTGCTGCTTCAGCAGATGTGTGTGTTTTTGGTCATTGCCTGGCTGATGAGCAAAACGCGGCTGTTCATCCCTCTGATGCAGGTCACCGTTCGCCTGCCGCACAAATTACTCTGTTACGTCACCTTTTCCATTTTCTGCATCCTGGGCACCTACTTCGGTTTGCATATCGAAGACTCCATTGCCAATACGCGCGCGATTGGCGCAGTGATGGGGGGGCTGCTCGGTGGCCCGGTGGTCGGTGGACTGGTGGGGCTGACTGGCGGGCTGCATCGCTATTCGCTGGGGGGCATGACGGCGCTGAGCTGCATGGTCTCCACTATCGTCGAAGGCCTGCTCGGCGGGCTGGTGCACAGTATTCTGGTGAAGCGCGGACGGCCAGATAAAGTCTTCAGCCCGCTTACTGCCGGCGCGATTACCTTCTTTGCCGAATCGGTGCAAATGCTGATTATTCTGCTTATCGCCCGCCCCTTCGCCGACGCTCTGCATCTGGTGCAGAGCATTGCCGCGCCGATGATGGTCACCAATACCGTCGGGGCGGCGCTGTTTATGCGCATTCTGCTCGATAAGCGGGCGATGTTTGAAAAATACACCTCGGCATTCTCGGCCACGGCGCTAAAAGTTGCCGCTTCGACGGAAGGTATCCTGCGTCAGGGGTTTAACGAAGAAAACAGTATGAAAGTCGCGCAGGTACTGATCCAGGAACTGGATATTGGCGCGGTGGCAATAACCGATCGTGACAAGCTGCTGGCATTTACCGGGATCGGCGACGATCACCATCTGCCCGGTAAGCCGATTTCCTCCTCGTATACCCAAAAGGCGATTGATACCGGCGAAGTGGTCTATGCTGACGGTAATGAAGTGCCTTACCGCTGCTCGATTCATCCCGGCTGCAAACTGGGTTCCACGCTGGTTATTCCACTGCGCGGCGAGAATCAGCGGGTGATTGGCACCATTAAGCTCTATGAAGCGAAAAATCGTCTGTTTAGTTCTATTAACCGGACGATGGGGGAGGGCATCGCGCAGTTGCTGTCGGCGCAGATCCTGGCCGGACAGTATGAGCGGCAGAAAGCGTTGCTGACGCAGTCGGAAATTAAGCTGCTGCACGCCCAGGTGAACCCACACTTCCTGTTCAACGCGTTGAATACGCTAAAAGCAGTGATTCGTCGTGACAGCGACCAGGCCGGACAACTGGTGCAGTATCTGTCGACCTTCTTCCGCAAAAACCTGAAACGGCCTGCGGAAATCGTCACCCTGGCGGATGAAATTGAACATGTGAACGCCTATTTACAGATCGAAAAAGCGCGTTTCCAGGCCAATTTACATATTCAGATGCTGGTACCCGACGCGCTGGCGCAGCATCAGTTGCCGGCGTTTACGCTGCAGCCGATTGTCGAAAACGCCATTAAGCACGGGACGTCGCAGCATCTCGGCGTCGGGGAAATTACCATTCGCGCCAGTCAGCATGAGCGCTGGCTGCAGCTGGATATTGAAGATAACGCCGGGTTGTATCAGGACAAACCTGGCGCTAGCGGGCTGGGCATGAACCTGGTCGACCGGCGGCTGCGGGCGCGCTTCGGAGTCGATTGCGGGATCTCCGTTACCTGTGAGCCGGAGTGTTTTACCCGCGTCACGCTGCGGCTGCCTCTGGAGGAGAACGCATGTTAAAAGTATTGATTGTCGACGATGAACCGCTGGCGCGTGAAAATTTGCGTATTCTACTGGAGGCACAGCCGGATATTGAGATTGTCGGCGAGTGTGGCAATGCGGTCGAGGCGATTGGGGCGGTGCATAAACTGCGTCCGGACGTTCTGTTTCTGGATATTCAGATGCCGCGGATCAGTGGGCTGGAGATGGTCGGGATGCTCGACCCTGAGCATCGGCCCTATATTGTGTTTCTCACCGCTTTTGATGAGTATGCGGTTAAAGCATTCGAAGAGCATGCGTTTGATTATTTGCTTAAACCGATTGAGTCCGGGAGGCTGGAAAAAACGCTGGCTCGCCTGCGCCAGGAGCGCAGCCTGCAGGATATGACCGTTCTCGACGATACCCAGCAGGCGCTAAAATATATTCCCTGCACCGGCCACAGTCGGATCTGGTTACTGCAGATGGAAGACGTGGCTTTTGTCAGCAGTCGGATGAGCGGTATTTACGTGACTGACAGCGAAGGGAAGGAAGGATTTACCGAACTGACCCTGCGCACGCTGGAGAACCGTACACCACTCTTGCGTTGCCATCGCCAGTATCTGGTCAATATGGCCCATCTTAAGGAGATCCGCCTTGAAGAGAACGGTCAGGCGGAGCTGCTGATGCGCGCCGGGCATACAGTACCGGTCAGTCGCCGCTATCTGAAAAGCCTGAAAGAGGCGATCGGGCTGTAAAACGGCGGAATCGTGATAGACTTAGCGCCAGAATTTTTCATCATGAAGGCATTATGATCAGTAACGATATCTTACGTAGCCTGCGCTACACCCTGAAAAGCAATAATAGCGGCCTGGTGCGCATTTTTGCGCTGGCGGATACGCCGGTCAGCGCGGAGCAACTGGTACCCTGGCTGAAAAAAGAAGACGAAGAGGGGTTTGCGCGCTGCCCGGATATCGTGTTGTCGGGTTTTCTTAACGGCCTGATTTACGACAAACGCGGTAAAGATGATGCCGCGCCGCCGCTGGCGCTCGATCGCCGGGTGAATAATAATATCGTGCTGAAAAAACTGCGCATCGCCTTCTCTCTGAAGACAGATGACATTCTCGCTATTCTTACCCAACAGAAATTTCGTGTCGCCATGCCGGAAATTACCGCGATGATGCGCGCCCCAGAGCATAAAAACTTTCGTGAGTGCGGCGATCAGTTCCTGCGTTATTTTCTGCGCGGGTTGAGCGAGCGCGAGCACGCGAAGCCGTAACCGGCATCTGGCCCCAGGCCAGAAAGAGGACGTTAAACGGTGGGTTGTGGAGAAAGTGGCGCATATTTGCTTTTCCCATTTGATTCAGTGTGCTGTTCCGTTCACCGTCAGTACGAGGATATATGCCATCCCCGCAGTCTGTGAACGGAATGGGGGCGTTTCGCTCGCCCCCATGACCCCCGGCATTGCGCTGAAAACCTGCCGCTGCGCGGTCCGCTCCACTCCGGCTTCATCTGGCGGACCGGGCGGGACTCGTGATTACTCGTCCCATCCCTGGGACTCGCCCTTTCAGGGCCAGCGCAAGCGCTGTTCAAAATTGCTCCAGGCAATTTTGTCCTGTCTCGACCCGCCCTCTGGCCGCCGTCCTGGCGGCCAGTCCTGGATGCGCGCCTGCGTTCCCGCCAGGTTTCCTTGATGCGCCCACCCCCCCTGCGGTGAGCCAACAATCAATCTGTTACTCTCCCGGCGCTGTAGGTCATAAAAAACCGACGATACCGTCAGTCCTGTCACCCCATCAGGCCGTTCGCTAAAACCACCCGAATAAAGAAAGTGAGGTATTTTAGAATAGATAAATAAAAAAACGCTGCCGGAGCAGCGCTTTATGCAGTATTACTTAACCTGCTGACCTGGCTGTGCGCCGCTGTCCGGGCTCAAGAGGAAAATATCTTTTCCGCCAGGCCCGGCGGCCATCACCATACCCTCCGACATACCGAAGCGCATTTTACGCGGCGCCAGGTTGGCGACCATCACCGTCAGACGGCCAATCAGAACCTGCGGGTCCGGGTAGGCGGAGCGGATACCGGAGAAGACGTTACGCTTCTCGCCGCCGAGATCCAGCGTCAGGCGCAGCAGCTTGTCGGAACCGTCTACAAACTCAGCGTTTTCAATCAGCGCGATACGCATATCCACTTTGGCGAAATCGTCAAAACTGATGGTTTCCTGAATCGGATCTTCCGCCAGCGGGCCGCTTACCGGCGCTGACAGCGCTTTCACTTCCTCTTTCGACGCGTCAACCAGCGCCTCAACCTGCTTCATCTCAATGCGGTTATACAGCGCCTTGAAAGTATTGATCTTATGGCCGAGCAGCGGCTGCTGGATAGCATCCCAGCTTAGTTCGCTATTGAGGAACGCTTCGGCGCGCGCCGCCAGCTGCGGGAGAACCGGCTTCAGCCAGGTCATCAGCACGCGGAACATGTTCAGGCCCATGGTGCAGATGGCCTGCAGGTCGGCATCGCGGCCTTCCTGTTTGGCGACAACCCACGGGGCCTGCTCATCAACGTAGCGGTTCGCGACGTCGGCCAGCGCCATGATCTCGCGGATGGCTTTACCGAACTCACGGCTCTCCCAGGCTTCGCCAATGGTGGCCGCCGCGTCGGTGAAGGTCTTGTACAACGCCGGATCGGCCAGCTCAGCGGACAGCACGCCGTCGAAACGTTTATTGATAAAACCGGCGTTACGCGATGCCAGGTTAACCACTTTATTGACGATGTCGGCGTTCACACGCTGGACGAAATCTTCCAGATTCAGGTCGATGTCATCAATACGCGAGGAGAGCTTGGCGGTGTAGTAGTAGCGCAGGCTATCGGCGTCAAAATGGTTTAGCCAGGTACTGGCCTTAATAAAGGTACCGCGTGACTTGGACATCTTCGCGCCGTTGACCGTCACGTAGCCGTGCACGAACAGGTTGGTCGGCTTGCGGAAATTGCTGCCTTCCAGCATGGCTGGCCAGAACAGGCTGTGGAAGTAGACGATATCTTTGCCGATAAAGTGATACAGCTCGGTGCTGGAGTCTTTTTTCCAGTATTCATCGAAGCGGGTGGTATCGCCGCGCTTATCGCACAGGTTCTTGAAGGAACCCATATAGCCAATCGGCGCGTCCAGCCAGACGTAGAAATATTTGCCCGGCGCGTTGGGGATTTCGAAGCCGAAGTACGGCGCGTCGCGGGAGATATCCCACTGCTGCAGGCCGGATTCGAACCACTCCTGCATTTTATTCGCCACCTGCTCCTGCAGCGCGCCGCTGCGGGTCCACGCCTGCAGCATGTCGCTGAATGATGGCAGATCGAAGAAGAAGTGCTCGGAGTCGCGCATCACCGGCGTGGCGCCGGAAACCACCGATTTCGGCTCGATAAGCTCGGTCGGGCTGTAGGTCGCGCCGCACACCTCGCAGTTGTCGCCGTACTGATCCGGAGATTTACATTTCGGGCAGGTGCCTTTGACGAAACGGTCCGGCAGGAACATGCCTTTTTCCGGATCGTAGAGCTGAGAGATGGTGCGATTCTTGATGAAACCATTCTCTTTCAGGCGCGTGTAGATAAGCTCCGACAGCTCGCGGTTTTCCTCGCTGTGCGTGGAGTGATAGTTATCGTAGCTGATGTCGAAGCCAGCAAAGTCGGTCTGATGCTCCTGACTCATTTCGCCAATCATCTGCTCCGGCGTGATGCCGAGCTGTTGCGCTTTCAGCATGATCGGCGTGCCGTGAGCGTCGTCGGCGCAGATGAAGTTGACTTCGTGGCCGCGCATTCGCTGGTAACGGACCCAGACATCAGCCTGGATGTGCTCCAGCATGTGGCCGAGGTGGATTGAGCCGTTTGCGTACGGCAGCGCGCACGTTACCAGAATTTTCTTCGCGACTTGAGTCATAGTGGGGATTACATCTTCTATTGTAAAAAGGGGGTTTGATGTTACCGCAAAGGCAATAATTTGGTAAGCCCAAAGCTTATTGTGGGGGAATTATTCCCTTTGGGGTAAACTTAAGCGGCAAGATTCAACTCACAATAACAAAAGGAGTCGGGATGAGTTCGCAAATCCTGGGCAAATCCCCCGAACGTCTACGCGCGATGGTCGCCGGGACCCTGGCCAATTTCCAGCACCCAACCCTGAAACATAACCTCACCACCTTGAAGGCGCTGCATCACGTCGCCTGGCTGGATGAAACCGTACATATCGAAATTCAGATGCCGTTTGTCTGGCATAGCGCATTTGAAACGTTAAAAGAGCAGTGCAGCGCGGAGCTACTGCGTATTACCGGGGCGAAAGCCATCGACTGGAAGCTGACGCACAGTATCGCGACCCTTCAGCGGGTGAAAAACCAGCCCGGTATCAACGGTGTGAAAAATATCATCGCCATCAGTTCGGGCAAAGGCGGGGTGGGCAAATCGTCCACGGCGGTCAACCTGGCGCTGGCGCTGGCGGCGGAAGGGGCGAAAGTCGGACTGCTGGATGCCGATATTTACGGCCCCTCGATCCCGACCATGCTTGGCGCGGAAGACCAGCGTCCGACCTCGCCGGACGGCACCCATATGGCGCCGATTATGAAATTTGGTCTCGCCACCAACTCCATCGGTTATCTGGTGACCGACGACAACGCCATGGTGTGGCGCGGCCCGATGGCCAGTAAAGCACTGATGCAGATGTTGCAGGAAACATTATGGCCGGATCTTGATTATCTGGTGCTGGATATGCCGCCAGGCACCGGCGACATTCAGCTGACGCTGGCGCAGAACATTCCGGTAACCGGCGCGGTCGTGGTCACCACGCCGCAGGATATCGCGCTGATTGACGCCAAAAAAGGCATCGTGATGTTTGAAAAAGTCGACGTGCCGGTGCTGGGTATCGTGGAAAACATGAGCGTGCATATTTGCAGCAACTGCGGCCACCACGAACCTATCTTCGGTACCGGCGGCGCGCAAAAGCTGGCGGAAAAATACCACACTCAGCTGCTGGGCCAGTTGCCGCTGCATATCACTCTGCGTGAAGATCTCGACAAAGGCACGCCGACGGTGGTGGCGCGTCCGGAAAGCGAGTTTACCGAAATTTATCGCCAACTGGCAGACCGCGTCGCGGCGCAGTTGTACTGGCAAGGGGAAGTGATCCCCGGCGAGATCGCCTTCCGCGCGGTGTAATTCTCTTATCATGCTGAACCGTGCGGTGTTTTGCAGCGCACGGTTTTTTTATACGCATCGCAAGAAAGTTATGCCGATCGGCCAGGTCAGTACCGGGATGTTAATGTTATTGCAGGGCGCGGATAATAATGACGCTTATCGTTGCTATAGCGTGATGTTTTATCCGCTGAAAAAAGCCGCAGCACGCCAGCGGCAGAGATGGCGCGCTGGCGAGTGGATGTTAACGATGGTAGAAAATCTCGCCATCATAGATTTTGAGGATTTTTCCCCCGGTATCGGTAATCAGTACGTAGCTCCCGCCCATATAAGTCCAGTGAGTACCGGCATCAGGCGCCGGAAGATTGCGCAACTGCCACTGCTTTATATTATATTCTGGCGTGAGGTACAGCGGCGGTACGGTATCGCCGATGCGGAATTGTTTGAAGTCTGCGGTAACGCCATCCAGCGCATATTTCTGTATCGCGCTGTCGGTAGCAGCCCATGCTCCGCTGGTGCAGGCCAAGAGTACGCCCAGAAGCATCATTTTTGTTTTACGCATAATATCCTCATTATTATCCTGGACACAAAATCGCAGCCCCGTATCATTCCCGATGCATGAAGCAAATGGCAAGTGTTTGAGTGCTTAAAAGTGTAAGTAAACGGCGATGCACTGACGATTTTTGGGCGAATTACGCCTGTTTTGAGAATAATCCAGGTTTGGGGGTTCCTATGTTCAGGCTGGAAGATCTGGCATTGTTTGTCCGCGCAGCGGCATTGAACAGTTTCAGCGATGCGGCGCGGGAAGCGGGGCTGCAGCCCGCGCAGGTCAGCGCGGCGATCAAGCGTCTGGAAACGATGCTGAATATTCGTCTCTTTGCCCGTTCAACACGGAGTTTACGCCTGACGCCGGAAGGGGCGATCTGGCTACCCTACGCGACGCAAATGCTCGATACTTTGCATGCTGGTTTGCAAAAAATTCACCCTCAGGATGATGAGGTTCACGGCACGTTACAAATTGCCGTACCGTCGGATCTTGGGCGTAATCTGCTTCTGCGTGTGTTTCGTGCTTTTCGCCAGCGCCATCCTGCGCTGCATTTACGGATTCTGTTTTCTGACCATCTGACCGATGTGTTTAAAGATCCGGTAGATGTTGCGTTTCGCTACGGTGATAATGGCAGCGCCTCGTTTATTTCTTTGCCGGTTGCGCCGGAAAACCGCCGGGTGCTGGTGGCCTCACCGGGCTGGATTGCCGAACATGGCGAACCGCAGACGCTGGCGGATCTGGCGCGACACAATGCGCTGACTTACGTGCTGCGAGGCAGAGCGTTCGACCGCTGGCCGCTCAGTCTGGATGGTCAGGTACACCACGTTCAGGTTTCCGGCACTATTGTGAGTGATGATGCGGAGGTGATTCGTCGCCTGGCCATTGCCGGGGAGGGCATAGCGTTTAAATCTCAACTGGACGTCGGCGATGATATCCGTGAAGGGCGGCTGCAGGTTCTGCTGCCGCACTATCAGGGAGATCGGGTGCCGCTGAATATGATTTGTCCACACCGCAAGCAGCTCTCTGCCGCGGTGCGCTTGTTGTATCAGGAGGTGAAAGCATACTGTGAAGCCATCAATTCCCCGATAGCGCTGCGCTGACAGGGCGACGTGGTTCATGCCGCGCGCGTTCGGGCCAGGGCAACGCCTCGCTTGCGGGATAAGTTAATGTTTCACCAGCGTTGTAAAGTAGTACACCAGGGGAACAGAGAGGATCCACAGGCCAATCGGGATTTCCCGCCATTTTCCGGCAATGGTCTTAATCACCACGTAAAACAGCAGCCCACCGGCAATCCCGGTCCCGAAGCTATTGGCAATCAGGGTGATCATCACCATCATCAGCACCGGCAGCCCGTCGGTGAAATTCGCCAGATCCACTTTGCGCAGACCGCTGAACATATTCAAACCGATCAGAATCAGCGCAGGGGCGGTAGCCTCTTTTGGGATCATGAGCGCGACAGGTGTAAACAGCAGCATCAGCAGGAACATCACCGCCGCCGACAGCGCGGTTAATCCGGTTTTGCCGCCAGCTTCCGCGGCCGCCGAAGACTCAATCAGCGCGGTAGCCGCCGGAATACCGAGCCAGGGGCCAATGGCGGCGGCGATCGAGTCGACCATAAACGGGCGATTAATATGCGGCATATTGCCTTCTTCATCCAGCAACCCTGCTTCGCCGCCCACCGCCAGGGTGGTGCCCATCGTGGAAAAGAATTCCGAAGCGAAAAAGACGAACAGGAACGGCAGAAAGGCGATATTTAGCGCGCCGAACATGTCGATTTGCCCAAGCACCGGCGTCAGCGAGTGGGGCAGATCAATAAAGCTCTGCGGTAGTCTGGCCACGCCCATTGGAATACCGATGAGGGTGGCGAAGAGGATTGCCCACAAAATCGAACCGGGGATTTTTCTTGCCTGCAGGGCAATTGCCAGAAACAGTCCGCAAAGCGCCACCAGCGCTCCCGGAGAGAGAAAATCGCCAAGCATCAGGGCATGGGTTTTGGCGTTGGCCAGCACCAGCCCGGCGTTGCGAAACCCCAGCACGGCGACGAACAGCCCGATGGAGGCCGTCAGACCGAGCTTAATGGACTGCGGCACCGAACGGGTGACCACTTCGCGCAGGCCGAATTTGGTTAGCAGGAAAAACAGAATCCCCGACCAGCAGGCGATACCGAGACCGACCTGCCAGCCAATTCCCTCGCTGCCCGCGAGCGTCACGCCGACCAGTACCGAGCCGCCGATCCCCGGCCCGACGATAAACGGCAGGTTGGCGTAAAACGCCATCAGTAGCGTGCCGCCGATAAATACCAGAATCGTACCGGTGGTCGCCGCGCCTTTATCCATTCCGCCCACCGCCAGCAGACCGGGGATAACCACCAGCAGATAGGCGGCGGCGAGAAAACCGGTAATACCGGCGAGGCACTCGGTGCGCAGCGTGCTGCCGCGGGAATACAAAGCAAAACGGCGCTCCAGCCAGCTTGCTTGCGTAGAGGTATGAAGGGTATTGTCGGCCATGCTCAGGCTCCCTGAAGATTATTGTTGTGATGCGTGTGTTCCGGGATTTCCCGGCAGTCTATCAGCGGTTCGACTATCTGGCGGGTGCTGCCGTCGGTCAAACCTAAATCAGTCAAATGCGGACCGGCATTACAGGCGAGGCAGGTGCCTTCAATTGCCTTAAACACGCGGTACGGTGGTTGCCAGTCCGCAATCTCGGCGCTCAGATCGCGAAGCTGGCGGAACTGCCGGGCCAGTTCCGGAGCCGGTAAGTCGGAGAGCATTCCGGCAATCGGCATCGCCACGTGAGCGAGAATGTTGCCCCGCTGCGACAGCGCCATGCCGCCGCCGGATGCGATCAGTCGGTTTGCCGCCAGCGCCATATCGTCGGCATCGCGGCCCAGTACCACCAGGTTATGCGAGTCGTGTGAGTAGCTGGTGGCGATAGCGCCGCGCAGCTCCCCCCAGCCCTCTAACAGGGCGATTTGCGGCGTCGCCCGGTGGCGACCGTGGCGATGCTTAACCCAAATCAGGCTAAAGCCGTCCGGGAGTTGCACTTTGCCATCGCGAACCTGTACCTCAACTTCACCCCACTGGGTAAAACGCGCGCCGCGAATATGCCGCAGGCGGGCGACGCCGTGGCGAATATCGCCGACGCGGAGGACAAAATCGTCAGGGCTTAGCGGCGCAATCCGCAGCGTGTCGCGCGGCGGCGTTACGCCGCTCGCCGCCGGAACCGGCTGGAGCAGGGCGCCGTTTTGCGCAATCAGCTTACCGGCGACGTAGACTTGCCGCGCGTTAAGCTTTTCTAATGAATCGAAAGCGACCAGATCGGCGCGACGCCCGGCGGCAATTAGCCCCAGATCGTGACGCTGCAGACGGATCGCCGCGTTGAGGGTCGCGAAGCGCAAGACGTCGGTTACCGGCAGGCCCTGTTCAATCAGTAGATTGAGCAGGGCAATGATCCCACCTTTTTCCAGTAGCATATCCGGCGGGACATCATCGGTGCAGACGGTGATTTGCGAGGAGAGATGCGGCAGCGTTTTCAATGCTTTAACGATCTCCGGCAGCAGGTAAGGGTGCGAACCTCGAATTTCGATAGTCAGCCCGGCGCGCAGTTTTTCCAGTGCATCTTCCGCTGAGGTCAGTTCGTGATCGGACGTGACGCCGGCGGCAAGATAGGCCTGGAGATCCGCGCCGCTCAAACCGCGGGCGTGGCCTTCAATCAGCTTACCGCTGTCCAGACCGGCCTGAACGATCTCCTGCATCCGCTCGCTGCCGTGCAGTACGCCATGCATATCCATCACTTCCGCGACGCCGCGTACTTCCGGCCATGCCAGCATGGTTTGCATCTCCGCGCCAGCAAAATCGGCGCCAGACATCTCCAGCCCCGGCGTTGACGGCACGCTGGAGGGCGCGGCCACCATTACCTGCAAGGGGAGATGGCGACTGGCGGCGACGGCATAGCGCACACCGTCCACGCCCAGTACGTTGGCCAGTTCATGGGGATCCCAGAACACCGCCGTGGTGCCCTGGGCCAGGACGATTTCAGCATAACGTTCCGGCGGCAGGTGAGAGCTTTCAAGGTGGACATGAGTATCCATCAGCCCTGGCGACAAAAAACATCCCGCCAGGGAGCGATGTTCGCGGGCATCGGAACGGCTGCCGCGTGGATGTACGCTGGCGATGGTTTCACCGACGATGCCAACATCGGCCTCGCGGATTTCGCCGGTCGCCATATCGACAATCTGCGCGTCGGTCAATAAGAGATCGAACGGGGATTCTCCGCGAGCGGCCTGAACGGCGCGACGGCGGATTTCAGCACTGCTGGACATAACATCTCCGGCACAAGGATAATGCGGATACTCTAGGGGCAGTGCAAACGTTTGCCCAGATGAATAAATTTATCGCCCGATAACTTCGGGTTATTCTGCAGAATAATCGTTAGTGAAGACGAAGAATCCTATGACCGAACCCTGGCAGCGTCTGCCTGCGCTCTCCCTTAAGCAGATCCAGTATTTTGTGACCCTGGCTGAGCTACGCCATTTCACCGATACCGCTAATCGCCTGGCGATCAGCCAACCGGCGCTAAGCAGCGCGCTGCGGCAAATTGAGACGGTACTGGGCGGGAAGCTGGTCAATCGCACGGCTTCTGCGGTTACTTTGACCGATCTGGGGGCGGCGATTTTGCCGCATGCCCGGCGGGTATTGAGCGTGGCGCAACTGGCGTTTCAGGATATGCGGCAGATTGTCGAAGCGGGTGGCGACGGTACGGTACGTATTGGCCTGGTGCCCTCGGTTAGCTCGCTGCTGTTTCCGTTGTTGCCTCAGACGCTGGCGCAGGCTTTTCCGCGCCTTAGGGTGGAGTTTCACGATCAGACTAACGATGCTCTGTTTTGCGAGCTTTTGTCGGGGAAGATAGATTTTGCCGTAGGCGCCATTGATCGTTCGTTGCCGCCTGAACTGCAGGTTTATCCTTTGCGTGAAGATCCGTTCGTTGCGGTACTGCATCGTGACGATCCGCTGGCCGGGCAGCCGCATTTACCGTGGAAGCTGCTGGCGGGGCGCGATATTGCGGTATTCTCAAAAGGTAATATTCAGCGTCTGGTCGGGGCGCTGGTGGAGAGCCATCGGCTGACGTTAAATACCCGTTATCAGGTGGACTATATTGAAACGCTATATGGTCTGGTGCGCTCCCGGCTGGCGGTGGCGATTTTGCCTGAGCTCTATACCACCCACCTTCAGGACCCTGCGTTGAAGATTGCTCAGCTTCAGCAGCCAGCGCTGACGCGGACCGTGGCGCTTATGCGCGGGCCACAGCCCCTGCCGCCGTTAATTGAAGCGTGTTTTTGTTTACTGCAGAGTTCGCTGCGGGAAGTGGATTTGTAGAGGCATTCTGTAGAGGTATAGCTATCGCCGCTTGTTTTGGTGAAATACGAGAGAGGCAATGGAATACAGTATCGTGTCTTTTAAAATCAAAGCGTTATAGCTCTTTAATAAAATCATGTTGTTGCAAAAATGTCGGTAGAATGTTTTGTGTCGATAAATTTATTATAAAACAATAAGATATATTTAGTATGTTCCCCGCGCAAGCGGGGATAAACCGGCAACGCCGAGCCGTTGACCACGCCGGATGGTATGTTCCCCGCGCAAGCGGGGATAAACCAGGTAAGCTCATCACTAAGATGAGGAGAATACCATGTTCCCCGCGCAAGCGGGGATAAACCGGACCGGGCGTGAATAAACGCTATTTATATGGCATGTTCCCCGCGCAAGCGGGGATAAACCGCTTATCTGGCGCGGGATGCATGTTATCTGGAGATGTTCCCCGCGCAAGCGGGGATAAACCGCCCGCGCGGACGTTCTTGCGGAACAGCACACAATGTTCCCCGCGCAAGCGGG
The DNA here is from genome assembly GCF_005860775.1 of Klebsiella indica. GTDB lineage: Bacteria > Pseudomonadota > Gammaproteobacteria > Enterobacterales > Enterobacteriaceae > Klebsiella > Klebsiella indica. The sequence continues at coordinate 105,774 of NZ_VCHQ01000007.1, read as the reverse complement.
GATAAACCGGCCTATCTGAGCAATAAACATCGCGATATCAGCATGTTCCCCGCGCAAGCGGGGATAAACCGCGCGAGCACGGCAACACGACTCTGCACGACTGATGTTCCCCGCGCAAGCGGGGATAAACCGTATCGGCAATCTGGCAGAAACTATTGCCTTCAATGTTCCCCGCGCAAGCGGGGATAAACCGCGGAAATGGTCGCAGCTCTTGAGGCCTGGACAATGTTCCCCGCGCAAGCGGGGATAAACCGCAGGGAGTATAGTTTTATGCTCAGAAAAGTTCATGTTCCCCGCGCAAGCGGGGATAAACCGCGCAATGTGCTAACCGAGCTAATGAAGGCTCGTGGTCTGGCTACAGTCTTCCACACTGATCTGGATGCCCTGAACGCCGAACGGGTAAGGATTCAAACTGACGACCAGTAAGAGGCTGATGACAAACCTGTATCAAACATTGTGCTCGCATTTCTACCGGATGGCGGCAAAAGCCTGACCTGTCTCATTGGCAACAGCGCTGCGCCGGTATGGTGGCCCGGACAGGCTCAGCGCCTCCGGGAAAGGATGCTAAGGCAGATGCTTGATCAGCACGTCGGTGGCCAGGTGATTAATGTATTCCATAGAGTGCGAGGAGAGCACGCCCAGCAGCCGGTTATGATGCCCGGCGATAATCAAATCGATATTTCGCTGGCGCACGCACTCTTCAACATCGGCAAAACGACGAGTGGTGACCAACGAGAGCGTCTGCACAGGGATAGAGACCGTCGCCGCCAGTTCGCTCAGCAAGGCTTTAGCCTGAATGACCTCCTGAGAAACGTCATCGTCCAGCAGACTATCGGAGACATAATTCAGCGCCCGGTAGTCGGTACTGATATGAGCAATGGTAATACGCAGGGCGTTCTCTTCCGCCATTTTGGCGGCGTGCTGGAGCAACGGAACACCATCAAGGCTGTTGTTGATCAGCACCAGAGCATGGTGATAAACGGGCATAGCGACACCTCAAAGTAAGGTTGCACTTTTTATCATAGTGTATCCGTCGTGAGGGGAAAGCAAATCCAACAATGTGCTGTACCGCTAAATATTCTTACATTATTTCTCTTATCAGCAGTCGCTTGCGTTGTGTAGAGACATACCGTAACCTGCCTGCTGAGAACGTTTTATCTCTCAATGACTCGGGGTGCCCTTCCTTGTGAAGGCTGAGAAATACCCGTACCACCTGATCTGGATAATGCCAGCGTAGGGAAGTCAGAGACCGCAGGGTCGTCGCTTCTTCATCGCCTGGCGGGAGCAAACGATGCCTGACCTGCTAAACCCCGCGCAAATTGCCCGTCTGCGGCACCTTTTACGCAGCCATTCCCCCCTTATTCACTGCATGACGAATGACGTGGTGCAGACATTTACCGCCAACGTGCTTTTAGCGACAGGCGCTTCGCCCGCGATGGTTATCGACCCGGACGAAGCCAGCCAGTTTTCTGCGATTGCCGATGCGCTGCTGATTAATGTCGGCACCCTGACGGTAGAACGCGCCGCGGCGATGCGCGCGGCGGCGCACAGTGCGCGGCAGGCGGGAAAACCGTGGGTGCTGGATCCAGTAGCGGTTGGCGCACTAACGCTGCGCACTGAATTTTGTCGGCAACTGCTGGCGCTACAGCCTGCCGCGATACGCGGCAATGCTTCGGAAGTGTTGGCCCTTGCCGGAATGAGCGGCGGCGGGCGCGGCGTCGATACCACCGATAGCGCCGCTGCTGCGCTGCCCGCCGCCGAAGCGTTGGCTCGCCAGTTAAATACCGTGGTCGCGGTAACCGGCGAGGTTGATTACATCACCGATGGCCAGCGCACGCTGATGGTCTCCGGAGGCGATCCGCTGATGACCCGGGTGGTCGGTACCGGCTGCGCGCTGTCGGCAGTGGTTGCCGCCAGCACAGCGATGCCCGGCGACCGTCTGGAGAACGTCGCCGCGGCCTGCGGCCTGATGAAACTCGCCGGTGGAAAAGCGGCGCAGCAGGGTGGGCCTGGCAGCTTCACTCCCGCTTTTCTTGATGCGCTGTACGCGGAGGGCGGCCAATGAAACGAATCAATGCCTTAACGATCGCCGGCACCGACCCAAGCGGCGGCGCGGGGATCCAGGCGGATCTCAAAACCTTCTCAGCGTTGGGCGCTTATGGCTGCTCGGTCATTACCGCGCTGGTGGCGCAAAATACCCGCGGCGTGCAGTCGGTGTACCGCATTGAACCCGATTTTGTCGCCGCGCAGTTGGATTCGGTGTTTAGCGATGTACGAATCGACACCACCAAAATCGGTATGCTGGCGGAAGCCGATATTGTGGAAGCGGTGGCGGAGCGGCTGGCGCGTTATCAGATTAAAAATGTGGTGCTGGATACGGTGATGCTGGCGAAAAGCGGCGATCCGCTGCTCTCCGACAGCGCGGTGCAAACGCTGCGCCAGCGCCTGCTGCCGCAGGTGGCGCTGATCACCCCGAATCTGCCGGAAGCGGCGGCGCTGCTGGATGCGCCGCACGCGCGCAGTGAACAGGAGATGCTGGAGCAAGGGAGAGCCCTACTGGCATCAGGCTGCGGCGCGGTATTAATGAAGGGCGGCCATCTGGATGACGCCGAGAGCCCGGACTGGCTGTTTACCCGCGAAGGGGAGCAACGCTTTACCGCGCCAAGAGTACAGACCAAAAATACTCACGGCACGGGCTGTACATTATCGGCGGCGCTGGCGGCGCTACATCCTCGTTATGACTCCTGGCAACAGACCGTAACGGAAGCGAAAAGCTGGCTCTCTGCGGCGCTGGCGCAGGCGGATTCATTGGAAGTGGGGCACGGGATTGGCCCGGTCCACCATTTCCACGCCTGGTGGTAAACGCCATGACAACGTGCCAGTGGGTAAGGCTGAAAAATTGCGCGCCCGGCTGGAAAATCTGCTGAGTTGGTACCAGGCTTACTCTGCCCATACCCGGCAGACTTCAGGCTGCATATGCGTTGGTTGTGTGACTCGGTTCATTCATCTTTCGCCCGCTTTTGGCTGGTCAGGTGCGTTTCTGACGACGCTGTCGTTCACTGGCCGCCGTCCTGCAACGTGAATGCTCCAGGGTCTAAACAATTGGGCGGGGAAAATGCTTGCCGGTTTCGACCGGCACTTACGGGAGATAGCTATGACTGATATTACGCAGTTGCTTGGCAAAGATGCCGACACACTCTTACAGCACCGTTGTATGACTATTCCAGCCGACCAGCTCTATTTACCGGGCGCGGACTACGTTGACCGGGTGATGATTGATAATAATCGCCCGCCGGCGGTGCTGCGTAATATGCAAACGCTGTATAACACCGGGCGTCTGGCGGGAAGCGGATATCTGTCCATCCTGCCGGTGGACCAGGGCGTAGAACACTCTGCTGGCGCCTCCTTTGCCGCCAACCCGCTGTACTTTGATCCGAAAAATATCGTTGAACTGGCGATTGAAGCCGGGTGTAACTGCGTGGCTTCCACCTATGGCGTGCTGGCCTCGGTGTCCCGCCGCTATGCGCACCGTATCCCTTTCCTGGTCAAACTGAACCATAACGAAACGCTAAGCTATCCGACGGAGTATGACCAGACGCTGTACGCCAGCGTCGAGCAGGCGTTCAATATGGGGGCCGTGGCGGTAGGGGCGACGATTTATTTCGGTTCTGAACAGTCTCGTCGCCAGATTGAGGAGATTTCCGCGGCCTTTGAACGGGCGCATGAACTTGGGCTGGTCACCGTACTCTGGGCTTATCTGCGTAACCCGGCGTTTAAGAAAGATGGCGTCGACTATCACGTTTCCGCTGACTTAACCGGTCAGGCTAACCATCTGGCGGCGACGATCGGCGCGGATATTGTGAAGCAGAAAATGGCGGAAAATAACGGCGGCTATAAAGCGGTGAATTTCGGCTATACCGATGACCGGGTTTACAGCAAATTAACCACCGACAACCCGATTGACCTGGTGCGTTATCAACTGGCGAACTGCTATATGGGCCGTGCCGGGCTGATTAACTCCGGCGGTGCGGCGGGTGGCGAGACTGACCTCTCCGATGCGGTGCGTACGGCGGTAATCAATAAGCGCGCGGGCGGGATGGGACTGATTCTGGGCCGCAAAGCGTTTAAAAAATCGATGGCCGACGGCGTGAAATTGATTAATGCCGTGCAGGATGTCTATCTCGATAGCAAAGTCACCATTGCTTAACGCGGCGTAGCCCTGACAGATATCGGCGTCCTCTTGCGGCGCGGTGTTGACTGACGCTATGGGGGCGCCGGGAGCTATGGCTGGGGCCGCTGCCTGTGAGCGGCCGCTGTTCCTTTCCGGTTGTTGGCGTCAGCGCGTCAGCAGCCAGCGGGCGGTGTGTTCATCGGTTACCAGACCGTTGATCCAGTCGCCTTTCAGCGCTGCCAGAATAGCCAGACGCTTATACTCCCCGCACGCCACCGCGATACGCGGGCACTGGTTCTGGCGAATATCGTAGCTGGTGATCATTCTGTTGATTTCGCTGTCAACCACGCTGCCTTCGGCATCAATAAAGCGCCCCATGATCTCGCCGATTCCGCCGTGCGCCGTTAGCTCATCCATCTGCGCCTGATTGATAAAGCCGTCTTTAAATATCGGGCTTTGGCTACCCAATGGCCCAATCCCCACAAAGATGACGTCCGCCTGCCGTGCGACGGCAGAAACGCTGCGGAAAAGCCGGCTGGTACACCACATATCATGCTCTTCCTGGGTTTGTGCGTAGCGTGGCGCGGGCCACTGATAGTACTTCGCCTTAATTTTACTGGTCAGCAGTAGCGGGACGTCATCGTAGTAGTTGCACTGACCGTCGGCATCCATGGCGCTGATTAGCGCCACGCAGCGGGTATTCAGGCTATCGAAATCGATGCGTTGCAGCGCTTTCTTCAGGGTCAGGCCAGAACCAAGGCCGATGATTTTCTCTTTGTCGTCCTGCAGATAGCGCGCCATCAGTTGATAGCAGCCAAACGACACGCTATCCAGGGTACTTTCTTCACTAAAGGCGGGGACGATATTGCACTCGATAAGCTGGTATTTTTCCTGCAACAACTGCGCATAATCGAGGCAGTTCGCCACGGGATGATGCAAGCTAATCGATACGATCCCTTCTTCTTTTGCAGCGGCGATCAGCCGCTGTACTACCGGTCGCGAGGTGCCAAGCTGGCTGGCGATCTCGCTCTGATTCTGCCCGGCGATGTAGTACATCCATGCGGCGCGGACCTTTTGATCCAGCCGGATATCATCTTCTTTACTCATGGTTTCCTGCCCCTAAGTGTCTGGCCACGGCAATAAATTCTCCTGGCAATAACCGCATTCTCGCCGTGGCTGGCATAACTGGCAAGCTTTTGCTCAATTTTGATCATTTGAAATTTTATTGGTCAATTGCTCTTTTGTGATCTATAGCTCTTAAATAGGTCAAATGATCAATTACAGTGACGCCATCAACTCAAGGAGAGCAGAACATGAACAATCAATTCACATGGCTTCACATTGGTCTGGGTTCTTTTCACCGCGCTCATCAGGCGTGGTATCTGCACCGGCTGATTGCTTCCGGAGATAAACGCTGGCATATCGCGGCGGGAAATATTCGCAACGACGCCGAGCAGGTTGTTCAGGCACTGACTGCGCAGGATGGACGCTACGTGCTGGAGACCGTCAGCCCGGAAGGGGAACGCGAATATGAAGAAATCACTTCCATTCAAAAACTGCTGCCGTGGCAGGCCGGACTGCAGCCGCTGATTAACGAGGGGGCGAACCCGCAGACGAAAGTTATCGCCTTTACCGTGACGGAAGGGGGGTACTACCTGAATACCGGTCACAAACTGGAAACCAGCAACGCTGATTTAATGGCTGATTTGCAAGGGGGTTGCCAGACGATTTACGGCACCATCGCGCGGATTCTGGAAAAACGCATGGCGGACAACGCCGGGCCGCTCACCCTGCTGAACTGCGATAACGTGCGTCACAACGGTGAACGTTTCCACGACGGTATGGTTGAGTTCCTGCAGTTAACCGGCAAACAGGCGGTGATTGACTGGATGGCTGCCAACACCACCTGCCCGAATACCATGGTGGATCGCATTACTCCGCGCCCGGCGGCTGACCTGCCCGCACGCATCAAAGCGCAAACCGGGATTGATGACAAGGCGCCGGTGATGGGCGAAACCTTTATTCAGTGGGTGGTGGAAAACAACTTCCGCGCTGAGCGCCCGAATCTGGACGCGGTTGGCGTGGAAATGGTGGCGTCGGTGATCCCTTATGAAGAGGCGAAAATCCGTATTCTTAACGCGTCACACAGCTGTATCGCCTGGGCGGGAACGTTAATCGGCCAGCAATATATTCATGAAAGCACCTTAACTGATTTTATCTATGCCATAGCTGACCGCTACGTCACGGAAGATGTCATTCCGTGCCTCGGTGATAACGGCATCGATCTGCCAGCCTATCGCGATGTAGTGCTCAAGCGCTTTACCAACCCGTATATTCAGGATACCAACCAGCGCGTTGCCGCCGATGGTTTCTCGAAAATTCCGGCGATGATCACGCCAACCTTACAGGAGTGCTACCGCCGGGGCGTTCGCCCGGAAGCGACCGCCATGCTGCCCGCGCTGTTCTTTGTCTTTATGGAACAGTGGCATAAGGGAACGCTGCCGTATCAGTACCAGGATGGGATCCTCGACGAACAGGCGGTGCATGAAATGTTTGAAGCTCACGATCCGGTCGCGCTCTATGCCCGCGATAAAGCGCTGTTTGGCGAACTGGCCGGCAATAGCGATTTCCTGACGCTGATGCGCGAGAAGATCGCTTCCGTTTATATGCTGATTAACTAAGAGGTGGCTATGTATCTCGGTATCGATCTGGGCACATCGGAAGTCAAAGCGCTGGTCATTGATGAAAACAATGAGGTGATCGCCAGCCATAGCGCGCCATTGAGTATTCAACGGCCCCATCCGCACTGGTCAGAACAGTCGCCGCAAGCCTGGTGGGAGGCGACAGAGTACCTGATCACCACACTGCGGGAGAAATGCGCTCAGCACTGGCCGGCGATTAAGGCTATTGGCCTTTCCGGGCAGATGCACGGCGCGGTGCTGCTGGATGCCGATGGCGAGGTGATTCGCCCGGCAATTCTGTGGAACGACACCCGCTGCGCGCAGGAGTGTGCGGAACTGGAAGAGATAGCGCCGGAACTGCACCAGGTCGCGGGAAACCTGGCGATGCCGGGCTTTACCGCCCCGAAACTGCTGTGGGTACGTCGCCATGAGCCGCAAAATTTTAAACGTACTGCCACGGTTCTGCTGCCAAAAGATTATCTGCGCTACCGGATGACGGGGAAAAAAGTGTCCGATATGTCGGATGCTGCCGGCACGTTGTGGCTGGATGTGGCAAAACGCGACTGGTCTGATTCTCTGCTGAATAAATGCGGCCTGTCGCGTCGCCATATGCCGACGCTGGTGGAAGGTTGCGAGGTTTCCGCCACGCTTGATCCGCAGGTTGCCGGGCGCTGGGGGCTGAACGCTTCGGTCGTGGTGGCAGGAGGCGGCGGCGATAACGCGGTCAGCGCCATTGGCGTCGGGGCGGTCTCACCGGGGGATGCGTTTATTTCGCTTGGCACATCCGGGGTGCTGTTTGTGGTGACCGACGCTTACCGCCCGGCCCCGCAGTCGGCGGTTCATGCGTTTTGTCACGTGCTGCCGAATCTGTGGCATCAGATGAGCGTGATGCTCAGCGCCGCAAGCTGTCTGCAATGGTTCTGTCGCCTGACCAGTACGACAGAAATCGCGTTGCTGGAGGAGATTGCCGAGCTTAGCGAGGAACAGAAAGCCAGTGCGCCGTTCTTCTTACCTTATCTCTCCGGCGAACGCACGCCGCATAACGATCCCGAAGCGCGCGGCATGTTCTGGGGAATGAGCCACTCCAGCCAGCGCGCCCAGCTTGGCTACGCGGTGCTGGAGGGCGTGAGTTTCGGCATCAACGACGGTCTGCGGGTGCTGAAAGAGAGCGGTACGCAGATCGATCGCTGTTCGCTGGTTGGCGGTGGCGCCCGCAGTCCGTTCTGGGCGCAATTGCTGGCCGATATCCTCAATATACCGGTGGTGACCCACAAAGGCGGGGAGACCGGCGGCGCATTGGGCGCGGCGCGGCTGGCTTGTCTGGCAGCAGGCAAACCGCTCGCCAGCGTTTGCGAAAAACCGGAAGTCTGGCAGACCTGGTACGCAGACCCGGTTCGCCATCAAACCCTGATGCAGCGCTACGCACAGTTCAATGCGTTGTATGTCAACGACCTGAACTTTCGTCAGCATGCATTTTAATCACCTACCCTAAATAATCCGAATTGCAGCAAGGCGGCGCAGTGAATCGCCAGGCGCTGACATAAGTCAGTGACTGGCGTGAGCAAGGAAGGCAACGCAACTGCGGTTTGAATTATGGCGGGCAGAACAGCCCTCCGGTGAATTCACCGGAGCGGTTTCCTGTATCCTGAAAACGAGGTCATTATGTCCGTAAATAATAAACAATGGCTCGGTTTACCCCTGAATCTGTTCTGGGGATATGTCGCCATTGCCGTGTTTATGACCGGCGACGGTTTCGAACTGGCATTTCTGTCGCACTATATCAAAGAGCTCGGCTTCACCCCGGCAGAGGCTTCATTTGCGTTTACACTGTACGGACTGGCCGCCGCGCTGTCGGCGTGGATTTCCGGCGTTGTGGCGGAAATCATTACCCCGCTTAAGACCATGATGATTGGCTTCGTAATGTGGTGCGTGTTCCATGTGCTGTTTCTGGTGTTCGGGCTCGGCCATGCGAATTATGCGTTGATCCTGGTCTTCTACGGCATCCGCGGCTTCGCGTATCCGCTGTTCCTCTACTCGTTTATCGTGGCCATTATCCATAATGTGAAAAGTGATAATGCCAGTTCGGCGATCGGCTGGTTCTGGGCGGTTTACTCCATCGGCATCGGCGTGTTCGGCAGCTATATTCCGAGCTTTACCATTCCGCATATCGGCGAGTTAGGGACGTTGTGGCTGGCGCTGGCCTTCTGCGTGACTGGCGGCGTCATCGCATTGGCCTCTCTGCGCCATATCCAGACGCCGCGCCATATGCAGAATCTGACCACCCGTGAGAAGTTTTCCGAGCTGGGACGGGCGGCGACGCTGCTCTATACCAACCGTAATATTCTGCTGTCGAGCATGGTGAGGATTATTAACACTCTGTCGCTGTTCGGCTTTGCGGTCATCATGCCGATGATGTTTGTCGATGAACTGGGCTTTACCACGTCTGAATGGCTACAGGTATGGGCGGTCTTCTTCTTTACCACCATTTTTTCTAACGTCCTGTGGGGGATTTTGGGCGAGAAACTGGGCTGGATGAAAGTGGTGCGCTGGTTTGGCTGCATCGGTATGGCGCTCTCCAGCCTGGCGTTTTACTTCATTCCTCAGCATTTTGGTCATAGTTTTGCGATGGCCCTGATTCCCGCCATCGCGCTGGGGATCTTTGTCGCCGCGTTTGTTCCGCTGGCCGCCGTTTTCCCGGCGCTGGAGCCGCAGCACAAAGGGGCGGCGATTTCGGTTTACAACTTGTCTGCGGGGATGTCGAACTTTCTCGCGCCGGCTATTGCGGTGATATTGCTACCGTTCTTCAGCACCATCGGGGTGGTGATCGCCTATACCGTACTGTATGTGGTGGCCTTTTTCCTCTGCGCATTTATTCGCGTTGAGCAGCCGGGGTTTTGCCACAAGGAAACGTCCGCCAGTGAGCAGGTTGAATTCTCTTAATGGTGTCATGTTGTGCGGCTGGCAGGGTATTTATGCCAGCCTTATTGAGGTAGATGATGAGTATTAAAGCGGTTATTTTTGACATGGATGGCGTAATCATTGATTCCGAATATTTATGGCGACAGGCGCAAATCGAAACCCTTGCGAAGTGGGGGGCGACGGTGAGCGTCGATGAATGTGAAACCCTGACCAAAGGAAAACGCCTTGACGATATTGCCCGCATCTGGTGCCAGCACTGCCAGCTTGATGTTGCGCCAGAACGGATTGAAGAGGCTATACTGCTGCGTATCACCAATCTGATTGCCGCCGAAGGTGAACCGATGAACGGCGTGCGCGAGGCGTTACGCTATTTTCGCCAGCAGGGGTATCAAATTGCGCTCGCCACCTCATCGTCCCGGCAGGTTATCTCCGCAGTGCTGAATAAACTCGCTCTTTGGCGCTATTTTGACGTGGTTTCCAGCGCGGATGATGAAGTTCGCGGTAAGCCGCATCCGGCGGTCTATCTGACGACGCTGCGCAAGCTAAATCTCAGCGCCAGCCAGTGCCTGGTGATTGAAGATAGTTTTAACGGATTTTGCGCGGCGCGGGCGGCAGGTATTCCAACGATTATTATTGCCGGGGATTGCCTGGATGGCCGTTTTCAGGCCGCTGCCGGCCGCTATCAGGCTTTGCCTGAACTGCTGGATGCTCTCTCCGCTGAACCGGAAGCGGTCGGATAAATTCGTCATTTGTGGGTGCAGGAGATTTCGGGGTGTACACGGTCTGTTAATCCTTTTTCTGCGCCCACGCTCCTCTCGTTCATCTTGCCGATCGTCCTCGCGTTTCGCTCCCCTTTTGTGAAAACAATCACGTCCTGTTGTGCTAATGCCCAAATTTAATCTCCTGCTTAGCGGTAATTGTCCGAGGAACTGTTGCATAATTGTGCTTAGATTATAAATGAAACATGTTTTTAATAATTAAAAACCGCCTTGCTGATTTTTTCTGTGAATCGGATTAGGCTGTGATAAGGACTGAGCATGAAAATTGAATCTGTAAATGTCACCATTTTCCAGTATCCCACTCGTCGGGTTTCCGACAGTGCCGGGCACTCCCATCCGGGGGCTGAAGGGATGGCGAAAATGGCGATGCTGACCATCACCGCCGATGACGGCGCCCAGGGCTATTCGTTCGCGCCGCCGGAAGTGGTACGCCCGTATGTGGTGAATACTTTTTTCCGTAAAGTGCTGGTGGGGCAGGACCCGTTTAATCGCGAGCGCATCTGGCAGGATCTTAACCACTGGCAGCGCGGCAGCGCTCATCAACTGACCGAGCGCGCGCTGTCGTTTGTCGAGCAGGCGCTGTGGGATCTGATTGGCCGCAAGCTTAACCTGCCGGTTTACAAACTGCTCGGCGGCTACCGTGACACGGTTCCGGCCTACGGCAGCACGATGTGCGGGGATGATTTACCGGGTGGTCTGTCGACCCCGGAAGAGTATGCGGCCTTCGCTGAAAAGCTGGTCGCCCGCGGTTATAAGGCCATCAAGCTGCACACCTGGATGCCGCCGATCGCCTTTGCGCCGGATCCGAAAATGGATATCAAAGCCTGCGCGGCGGTGCGTGAAGCGGTGGGACCGGATATCGCGTTGATGATTGACGGCTATCACTGGTACAGCCGCGCTGACGCGTTGTGGATTGGTAAGGCGCTGGAAAAGCTGAATTTCGCGTGGTTTGAAGAGCCGATGGCAGAGGATTCGATGTCTTCCTACGCCTGGCTGGCGGAAAACCTGTCGATTCCTGTCGTCGGGCCGGAGAGCTTCGGCGGTAAGCACCATATGCGCGCCGAATGGGTGAAAGCCGGGGCCTGCGACATTCTGCGCGCGGGGGCCAACGGCGTCGGCGGGATCGCGCCGACCATGAAGGTGGCGGCGCTGGCGGAGTCGTTCGGCATGGACTGTGAAGTCCACGGCAATGGGGCGGCAAGCCTGGCGGTGGTCGGCGCGATCCGCAACTGCCGCTGGTACGAGCGTGGCCTGCTGCATCCGTTCCTTGATTACGATGAGCCCGCCGCGTACCTCAACAGCATTGTCGACCCGATGGATGACCAGGGATTGGTGCATTTGTCACAGCGTCCGGGCCTCGGCGAAGACATTAATTTTAGCTATATCGAAGCCAATACCGTTAGCCACGACTGATTAAATATCACCTGCTCGCTAATCCTTGCGCAATTTACAGTCAGCCAGGCGAGCCATGCCCCGGTAAATCACCGTTCTGATACGCTTTACCGGGCTATTTACTCGTGGGGGAGAACTGGCAGAGACCACGCAGACGCTGGTCACTGCCAGCCGGCAATATACGCGAGAAATGGCGCGAGAGGTGGCCACGTACTCGTTCATGTGGCGCATTGTCTGTTGCGAAATGCGCCATTTTTAGATAAAGAATTCCTATAAAGTGTATTTATAGTTATATGTATCGTATAATAGTGTAAAAGTGGTGTTTAGGTCTAAAACGAGAGTATATTCTTATTATATTGTTATTTGTGGAATCATAATTCATTTTTATTGGTTTTTCTGGAATGGATATCCAGTTTTTTCCTCGGTTCTGACATGTTTTGTGTTGTAAATGCACTTAAACTTTGCTTGTAATAGCGAAAACCTGCATAAGGCATCTCCAGTTCCTCACCGTAATAGAGTAAAATCGCTTACGAATAATCCTAAAGCGTTTCTGCGTATTAAGAATTATCTCATTTGCACTCTGGCATTATGCCGCCTTCATCCAAACGATTACTATTCTCAGGGAACAGGATGGAAAAAACATATACGATTAATGGAAGAATTGCTTTTATTCCTCAGAGAAGCACTCTAATACTTATTCCAGATAATTCGAAGCGTGTTTTATTGAATATCCCGGCCTGCCGTTGTTTATTGTTGCTAATTCAACAAGATGGCGAAATAGTCGCGCGTGACGCTTTTTTTCAGGAAGTGTGGATAAAGCATGGCTTGCAGGTAACCAACAACTGTTTTTACCAGAATATTTCTTTACTCCGTCGTGCTTTTAAGCAACTGGGCGTCGGGCAAGAGATAATTGTGACGGTACCCAGAGTCGGCGTCAGGCTGGATGCGCAGCTGGCGGTTATTGAATCCCCGTCGGACACACAGGAAACGGTACCGCTTATCCCGGTGGCTACTGCGGAGGTTGCGACGGCAAGTCCCCCGGAAAAAAAGCGGTTGAGGCCGCAATTCCCTCTCATATGGGCGGTTGCGGCGTTGCTAAGTTGCCTGATAATGGGGTTTATTGCCTGGCAAACCGAATTCGATTCTTATCTGCAACGGTATTTACCGGTTAATGTGAAAACGTCACAACAATGTTATTTTTTTGCCAATAATGATGTTGTCGATCATTATCCACATGAGAAATTTAGCGATCTTAACCATTTTGAATGTAAAACCTATCCGTGGATTTATTTAACCCTGTATCCGGGGCAGGCCCGCGTTTCGGTGATAAGCTGCCGTCAGCCATTTAGTCTATGGCGTGATAATCAATGCCTCACCAGTTATTATATTAAGTAGGTACAGAATGCGCTTGCATAGCATTAAATGGTTAATGGCTATCATTTTTATCAGTTTGTTAACCGCTTTAGTAATAAAATCCTGGCAATATTGGCAGCAAAATCATTTCCAGTGCAGCGGGGAAATGCGATTATTTAACACAGATTTCCAGGGGGATGTGTCAGTACGTTACATATTTGATAGTAACCGCGGGCTGGTGATTGTGCGAGGGGAAATTACGCCCCTGGAGGGACGTCCATTTACTATCAATCAGAGCGTCTGGTTTAGCTTTACCCGTGACGGTGAGCACTATTTCATGCGTTCGGAAAATATCTCCGCGGGCACAGGCAAGGCGGAAGAGGAGGTGCAGGGGCAGATAAAACGTATCCTGCCGCCTTTTTTCCTCAAGCCGCAGGTACCGTTTTACCTTAATATCCAACGGATAAATGAACGAACCCGATTGTTTTACACCAGCCGGGCGCCAGTACTGTTTTGCGAGACCTGAAGCCGGTTATGTCCCGTCGCCGGTCGGGGTGACGTCGTCGCGTTCATAACCCGTCATCAAGTCAGAGGGCGCAGGGCATATTGTGCCTGTCCGGCTGCACGGCTCGCGCCTTGATGTGCAGCCCACGGCACTGACGCACTTTTGTGGGAGACGGCCTAACGTAAGAGTGCGCAATCTGGCGGCAGCCTGCAGCGCAGTGCGGCCGGTAAGAGTTCCATACGGAAGTGTTTTCCCGTTAGCGGCTCGCCATCAAGGTTAAACGTCATTTCGTGCGGGGCGGTTATCTCAAACCATGAGGAGACGCCGTCAATCAGATTCGGGGAGTTATCCGGGTTGGCAAGGGTGTTGAATAGCGCGGGAATCAGCTCTTCACCGGTAAAAATACGCAGATGCAGCAGACCATCGTTGATTAACGCCTCCGGACATAACGGCTGACCCCCTCCGGCCTGGCGACCGTTGCCGATACCGATGACCAGCGCATCGCCCTGCCAGTGAAAATTTTCGCCGCGGATTTCACAGCGATCCGGCTTCAGGGTATCCATTCGCATCAGACCGTGAATCAAATACGAGACACCGCCAAGCGCGGCCTTTAATTTTTCCGGGGTTTCAGTGGTAATTCGCGTGCCGAAACCGCCGGTGGCCATATTGATAAAACCGGTCTTGCCATTAACTCGCGCAATATCAATCGCCACATCGCGGCCAACGATAGCCAGTTTTAACGCGCTGGCGAGATCCTGCGGGATACCGACGCTGGTGGCGAAGTCATTCGCCGTGCCCAGCGGCAAAATCCCCAGCGCCATTTCGCTGCCGCGCGCGACCAGCGCGGTGGCAACCTCGTTGATCGTACCGTCGCCACCGCCGGCAATTACCGTTTCGACCTTCAGCGTCAGGGCTTCATCGACAAACCGCGCCGCATCGCCTTTTTCCCAGGTGACGCGGACGTGGATATCGACACCTTCATCGCGTAACAGTGCGACCGCTTCGCGTAGCTGCGGTTCATTGGCGCCTTTGCCGTTCAGAATCAGTAAGCTGGCTGGAAACGTAGACATTATCGGGGGAACCTTTATTGCACAGAGATGCATAAAGTGTACCGCATGAACAACGTGAAGACCTGAATGATGATAAAAAATAAGCCCGCGTAAGGGAGATTACGCAGGCTAAGGAGGTGGTTCCTGGTACAGCTAGCATTTATGGGTTATGTTTTTCAGCGAAATGGATAATATCTTTTTTGACGGAAAGGGTATGTGATCCGTTTCTAATATCCTCACATTGAGAAAAATAACCTAAATTAACGAGTTACTGTGCGGGTTTCTGGTTGTCTGACCAGAAAAATTGCGCATCAGTAACGCGTACTGTAGCGTCATATCCTGCGGAACAGGCAGCCATACGGTGTGGCCATCGCCCGGCGCGACCGGCGTCATTTCGCCTTTACCGTTTTCCATATGTTCGAGGGTAAAGTTGACGTTGCCTTGCGGCGTCATCAGTTCAAGACTGTCGCCGAGGGAGAATTTGTTCCTCACCGCAACCGCCGCCAGGTCCCCACGGCGCTCGCCGGTGAATTCGCCGACAAACTGCTGGCGCCCGGAAACGGAGTAGCCGTACTCGTAATTCTGGTAATCGTCATGGGTATGGCGGCGCAGAAAACCTTCGGTGTAGCCGCGATGAGCCAGGCCTTCCAGCGTTTCCAGCAGGCTGGTATCGAAAGGTTTGCCTGCGGCTGCGTCGTCAATGGCTTTGCGGTAGACCTGAGCGGTACGCGCGCAGTAGTAGTAGGATTTGGTACGACCTTCGATTTTCAGCGAATGGACGCCCATTTGAGTCAGGCGCTCAACGTGCGCAACGGCGCGCAGATCTTTTGAGTTCATGATGTAGGTGCCGTGTTCGTCTTCAAACGCGGTCATGTATTCGCCCGGACGTTTGGCTTCTTCAATCATAAATACCTGGTCGGTCGGCGCGCCGATACCCAGCGTCGGCTCGACGTTCTGTACCGGAATCGGCTCGTATTTATGCACGATGTTGCCGACGTCGTCTTCTTTGCCTTCCTGAACGTTATATTCCCAGCGGCAGGCGTTAGTGCAGGTCCCCTGATTCGGGTCACGCTTATTGATGTAGCCGGAGAGCAGGCAGCGACCGGAATAGGCCATGCACAGCGCGCCGTGAACGAAAATTTCAATTTCCATATCCGGCACCTGGCTGCGAATTTCGGCGATTTCATCCAGCGACAGTTCACGCGACAGAATGACCCGGCTCAACCCCATTTGCTGCCAGAACTTGACCGTCGCCCAGTTAACGGCATTGGCCTGCACCGAAAGATGAATCGGCATCGCCGGGAAATTTTCCCGTACCAGCATGATTAACCCCGGATCGGACATAATCAGCGCATCCGGCCCCATTTCCACCACCGGCTTCAGGTCACGAATAAAGGTTTTCAGCTTGGCGTTATGCGGCGCGATGTTGACTACCACATAGAATTTTTTACCCAACGCGTGGGCTTCATTGATACCGAGCTGAAGATTTTCATGGTTGAATTCGTTATTGCGCACGCGCAGGGAGTAACGCGGCTGGCCCGCGTAGACGGCATCGGCGCCGTAAGCGAAAGCGTAACGCATATTTTTCAGCGTTCCCGCCGGGGAAAGGAGTTCCGGTTTAAACATGATTTTCTCGTTCTGATGACAGGTCAGATCCGCCGCACCAGGTACGGCGAGTTGGGGAGTGTCCCCACATTAAGGGCGGGCATTGTAGCGCTGCGGGAAGGGGGAGTAAATATCAGGGGCTATCTTTAGCGGATAGCGAACCGGGGCGCGACACAATAGGGGAATTAAAGTCTGCCGCCGGGGATGCGGCCGCGGGTTATCCGTTTCTCAGACGGCGGTGACCCCGTATCCCCGGTAAGCGCCACCGGGGAGATAACCAGAAGCGGCAATGTGATTACGCCAGCCGACAGGCATCGGCTTCCCAACGGTATCCGACCCCATAGACGGCGCGGATAAACGACTGATCGGCATCCAGCGACTCCAGCTTGCGCCGCAGGTTCTTGATATGGCTGTCGATAGTCCGGTCGGTCACGACCCGGTAATCATCGTACAGATGGTTGAGCAGTTGCTCGCGGGAAAAGACCTTCCCCGGCTCCTGAGAGAGGGTCTTCAACAGGCGGAACTCCGCAGGCGTCAGATCCAGCAACTTGCCGCGCCAGGAGGCCTGAAAGCGGCCTTCGTCGACAATCAGCGGGCTTTTCGCATCCAGTTCCTGCAGGTCGCGCCGCGGTTTACAGCGGCGAAGAATGGTCTTTACGCGGGCCACAACTTCACGCGGGCTGTAGGGCTTACAGATATAGTCGTCAGCACCGATCTCTAACCCCAGCAGACGGTCGATCTCTTCAATTTTGGCCGTCACCATCACCACCGGCACTTCAGAGAAGCGGCGGATTTCCCGGCACAGGGTGAGCCCGTCGGTGCCGGGCAGCATCAGATCCAGCAGGATCATATGCGGCGGCGTCTGGCGGACGTACGGTAAAACCTGATCGCCGTGATTAATGAGCGTCGGCGCATAGCCTGCCGCCTGTAGATAATCGATCAGCAGTTGACCCAGCTTGGGCTCATCTTCCACGATAAGAATGCGTGGCGTGTTTTCATCAACAGGTAATTCAGTCATACGTCCCTCGATAAATGACGTTCCAGAGGTAACTCTACTTTAATGCTAACTCCGCCTAAAGGCGAATGGCCGGCACGTAAAGTGCCGCCGTGGGCCGTCACAATGTTAAGGCAAATCGCCAGCCCTAAACCAGAGCCGCCGCTGGCACGATTGCGCGATCCTTCGGTACGGTAGAAGCGCTCCACCAGCCGCTCCAGCTGTTCATCGGTAACGCCCGGAGCGCTATCGGCAAAGTCGATAACCAGCGTGTGTCCGCTTTGACTGACGTCGATCTGCAGGCGACCGCCGCGATCGGTATAGCGCAGGCTGTTTTCCAGCAGGTTATTGAATAACTGCATCAGGCGATCCCGATCGCCAAAAACCGTCGCGCTTTCCGGCAGCGACACGCCGATCGACAGTCCGCGGCTGGCGAAGCGTTCGCGGAATGCTCCGGCGGCGATTTCCAGCAGGTTGATGATATCCACTGAGGTTTTCTGATAGGCCAGCGCCCCTTCGTCAGACATCGAAAGCTGATGTAAATCATCGACCAGTTTGGTGAGCGTCGCGACCTCCGCCTGCAGGGAGGTGATGGAGTCCGGCGTGAATTTTCGTACGCCATCCTGGATAGCCTCCAGCTCGCCGCGCAGTACCGCCAGCGGAGTACGAAGCTCATGGGATATATCGGCCATCAGATCCCGGCGCATCCGCTGATTGCGCTCAAGAGTGCTGGCCAACTGGTTAAAGTCTTTTGCCAGCCGCCCCAGCTCATCGCTGCTGGTGGCCGCTACGCGCGTAGAGAAATCCCCGGCGGCCAGACGGTGGGTACCTTCAACCAGCCTTTTTACCGGGGCGAGCAGGCCGCGTGCCAGCGGGAAGGTGGCGAGCGCCGTAAGCAGGGTGGCGAGGGCGACAATCAGCCAACTGGTGCGTTTCTGCTGGCGGTCGAAGTTGATGTCGGTGTTACGCGTCAGGCGCTCAACCGGCGAGGCGATCACTGCGCCAACCTGCACGCCGTTGACCATAATGTTGCGTCGGCTACCCTCCTCCGGGACCGGTTCGCGCGGCCCTACCAGTACACGCCCTTTTTGATCGACCACCCAAAACATGGTGCGCCAGATATGCGGAGGAAGTTCCGGGGGCCCACGGCCATCAGGCGGCGGGCCTGGAACGATATCCGGCGGCATATTTTGTGGGCCGGAGTTCGGTACTGGCCCGTCCATCGGGTCTGGCGGCATACCGCGCCCCGGCAGAGGACGATCGTCGTTGTCGCGATCGAAGGTTTTCAGTAGCTGAAAAATAAAGCGATCGTTATTACGCAGGAATTTCCAGTTACCGTGCTGAGCATACTGTTCGCTCAGGGCATCCCCCAGCATGGTCAGACGCTGTTCATTTCCGCGCTTAATATAGTCGATAAAACCGCGTTCAAAGCTGATACGCACCGCCCAGTGCATGCTGATTAACAGCACGATACAGGTTGCGAGGATCGCAATAAACAGCTTGCCGGTAATACCGGGACGCCAGAACCTCAAGATTCACTCCTTTTACGACGACGAATCACGCTATTGACGGTGGTATCGTTCGGTACGTGGGAAAAAATCAGCGCGGGCAGCGCGATACACACCGCCATGCTTAGGTAGGTATAAAGAAAGACCTGATGTGTGGTAGCCACATCGGCGCTGATATGCTGGTGGCCGTAGAGGCCCAGCAGCATCCCGGCGATGGTGACGCCGATACTCATCGACAGCTGCATCACCATCGACAGCATGCTGTTACCGCTGCTGGCCAGATCGGAGGGCAGGTCCTTCAGGGTCAGGGTATTCATTGATGAGAAGCGGCTGGAGTTAATCATCCCTTGCAGGAACAGCACCAGAGGCAACAGCCAGTACCAGCCCGCAAGCGCGACGCTCATAAACAGCAGGCTCACCAGCGCCAGACCCAGCGTCGAAGCCACCAGCACCCGACGATAGCCAAAGCGATTGACCACCTGCACCACGATGCGTTTCATACTCATACTGCCAAGCACCATCGGGATCATCATCAGACCGGCATGGAACGGCGTAAAGCCGAGGCCAATCTGCAAAAATACCGGGGTCATAAACGGCAGCATACCGCTGCCGATACGCCCGGCGAAGCTGCCGCCGAGTCCGAGGGCGAAAGTGCGATTACCAAACAGCTTCAGGCTGAATAGCGCGTTGAGATTGCCGCGGGCGTGCCACAGATAGAGCAGAATCGCCGCAATGCCGAGCGTCACCAGAACGGCCAGCCATAGTGGGGAGATACCGAGCCCTTTTTGACCGTCGAGCGCCAGGGTCAGGGTCGCCATTCCCATCGCCAGCAGAATAAAGCCAAAAATATCAAAGCGCTGAGTTTGCATGGTGTAGTTGGGCATCAGGAAGAGCGTGGCGATGGCGCCGACAATGCCGACCGGAATGTTAATCAGGAAGATCCAGTGCCAGGAAGCGTACTCCACCAGAATGCCGCCGAGCGCCGGGCCGAGCAGAGGGCCGATCTGCCCGGGCAAGGTTACGAAGGTCATCGCCGCCATATACTGCTCGCGCGGGACGATTTTCAACACCGTCAGACGGCCAACGGGGACCATCATTGCACCGCCGACGCCCTGCAACACGCGGGACAGTATCAGTTGATCGAGCGTGGCGGCCTGAGCGCAGAACAGCGAACCGATGGTAAACAGGATGATGGCGCTGAAAAAGGTATTACGCACGCCAACCCGGTCCGCCAGCCAGCCGCTGGCGGGCAGCATCACCGCCACCGTCAGGACATAGGAAACAATAACCATATGCATATGCAGTGGACTCTCCCCAAGGCTCTTCGCCATTGAGGGGAGGGCGGTATTAACGATAGTAGTATCCAGAGACTGCATAAAGAAGCCGAATGCCACTATCCATAATTGCCAGCGTACGTTGGGCGGTAAATCGATCATTTTATTCACTTACCGGTTGCGGACGTTTGCGTGCAAAACGCCGCTGTAGACGGTCGAAGAACAGATAGACCACCGGCGTGGTGTACAGGGTCAATAGCTGGCTCATCACCAGACCGCCGACAATAGTAATCCCGAGCGGTTGGCGTAGTTCGGCACCATCGCCGCCTGATAATACCAGCGGCAGAGCGCCAAACAACGCCGCCAGGGTCGTCATCATAATTGGCCGAAAGCGCAGCAGACAGGCCTGGAAGATAGCCTCTTCTGGCGGCAGGTCGCCGTTACGCTGCGCTTCGAGCGCAAAATCGACCATCATAATGGCATTTTTCTTCACAATGCCAATTAATAGCATGATACCGATTAGCGCGATGAGGCTGAATGGCGCATTGAAAAGCTCCAGCGCCAGCAGCGCGCCGACGCCGGCGGAAGGAATGGTCGAGAGAATGGTCAACGGATGAACGTAGCTCTCATAGAGGATCCCCAGCACGATGTAGACCGTGGCGATGGCGGCGAGGATCAGGATCACCTGCGAGTTCATCGTTTGCTGGAATATCTGCGCGGTACCGGCGAACGATCCGCGCACGCTGGATGGCACGCCAAGCTGGGTCATCGCCAGGTTAATGGCGTCGCTGGCTTCTGACAGCGATTTACCGGTCGGCAGGTTAAAGGAGATGGTCGACGCCGCCGACAGACCCTGATGATTCACCGATAGCGGGGCGTTGGCCGGTTGCCATCTGGCGAACGCAGAGAGCGGGATCGGTTGACCTTCGCTGTTGATGACGAACATTTTATCCAGCGCGCTGACATCCTGGGTGTAAATCGGGTCGACTTCCATCACCACCTTGTACTGGTTCAACGGCTGGTAGATGGTCGAGATCTGCCGTTGGCCAAAGGCGTTATTTAGCAGGTTATTGGCATCCTGCACGCTGATGCCCAGCCGCGACATGGTATCGCGGTCATAGAGCAGCGCCATCTCCGCACCGTTATTTTGGCTGTCCGAGTTCACATCGGCCAGCTCCGGCAGCGCCGCCAGCGCTTTACGGATTTTGGGCTCCCACTCCCGCAGCGCCGCAAGGTCATCCGACAGCAGGGTGTACTGGTAGCTGGCGTTAGCCTGACGCCCGCCGACGCGAATATCCTGTACCGCCATCAGGAACAGGTTAGCGCCAGGCTCCCTGGCCAGTTTTTTACGCAGTCGGTCGATAATCTGCTGCGCCGTTTCATGGCGTTTATCGCGGGGCTTAAGGGTGATAAACATCATCCCGCTGTTCACCCGCGAACCGCCGGTAAAACCGGTAACGTTATCGACGGCCGGATCTTCACGAATAATCTTCATAAAGTCCTGCAGCTTGCCGCGCATCGCCTGGAACGAAATGCTTTGATCGGCCTGAATACCGCCCATCAGCACCCCGGTATCCTGCTCCGGGAAGAACGTTTTTGGAATAGAGATATAGAGCCAGACGCTTAGCGCGATGGTAGCCAGCAGCACCAGGCCAGTCAGACGATGATGTTGCAGAACCCACTTCAGCGATTTACCGTATTCGCCCTGTATCGCCACCAGCAGGCGGCCAAAGCCACGCTTACGCGTCGGCTCATTGGGTTTGTGGCTCTTCAGCAGCCAGCCGCACATCATCGGCGTCAGGGTCAGCGACATCGCCAGCGAAATCCCGATCGCCACCGACAGGGTGACGGCAAATTCGCGCAGCAACCTCCCCGGCAGACCGCCCATTAGCAGCAGCGGCAGGAACACGGCGACCAGCGACAGGCTCATCGACAGCACGGTAAAACCGACTTCCCGGCTCCCCTGTAGCGCCGCCTGTAGCGGTTTCATGCCCGCTTCAAGATGACGGGAGATGTTTTCCAGCACGACGATGGCGTCATCGACCACGAAACCGGTGGCGATGGTCAGCGCCATCAGCGACAGGTTATTGAGGCTGAAGCCGCACAGGTACATCGCTGCAAAGGTGCCGATCAGCGATACCGGAACGGCCACCGCCGGGATCAGCGTCGCCCGTCCCGAACGCAGGAACAGGAATACCACGAGGATCACCAGCGCCACCGAGATCACCAGGGTTTGTTCGACTTCTTCCAGCGAAGCGCGGATGGTCGGCGAGCGGTCCTGGGCGATTTGCAGGTCGATAGATGCCGGGATCGTCCGCTGTAGTTCGGGCAGACGGGCGCGAATACTGTCCACGGTTGCAATAATGTTGGCTTCAGGCAGCTTGCGGATCATCAGCAAAATCGCCGGTTTGGCGTTGGTCATCCCGGCGTTGCGCACGTCCTGCACCGAATCGGTGACGTTGGCTACGTCGCCCAGCCGCACCGGCGAGCCATTGCTGTAATGCACGATCAGCGGCCGATATTCGGCGGCGGTTTTTAGTTCGTCATTGGTTTCCACCTGCCAGCGCTGGGTACCGTCTTCCAGCGCGCCCTGCGGTTTACGCACGTTGGCGCTGCTGATGGCGGTACGTACCGCATCCAGCGACACACCCTGGTTAAACAGCGCCTGCGGGTTAAGGTCAACGCGCACTGCCGGCAGCGAACTGCCGCCGACGTCAACGTCGCCGACGCCTGCAATCTGGGAAATGGTTTGCGCCAGCTGGGTGGAGGCGAAATCATATAGCTCACCCTGGGAGTAAGTATCCGAGGTGAGGGTGAGGATCATGATCGGCGCGTCGGATGGGTTGGCCTTGCGCCAGGTTGGACGGCCCGGCATGCCGCTCGGCAGCAGGCTTTGCGCGGCGTTAATCGCCGCCTGTACGTCGCGCGAGGCACCGTTGATATCGCGGTCAAAGTTGAACTGCAGAATGATCCGCGTACTGCCGAGCGAACTGGTGGAGGTCATCTCATTGACTCCGGCAATCCGCCCCAGCGAACGCTCCAGCGGCGTCGCCACCGAAGAGGCCATGGTTTCCGGCGACGCGCCGGGCAGCGATGCGCTGATCATAATTACCGGGAAATCCACCTGCGGCAGCGGCGCGACCGGCAGCAGACGGAAACCGAGCACTCCGCACAGGGTGATGGCGAGCGAAATCAGAATCGTCGCTACCGGGCGATAAATGAAGAGAGCGAAAAACTTCACTTACGCCTCCTCCTCACGCCGCGGGAAACGGCTCTTCATATACAGCGACAGGCGGTCGAACAGCAGATAGATAACCGGCGTGGTGAACAGGGTCAGCACCTGGCTAAGCATCAGACCACCAACCATACCGATCCCCAGCGGACGACGCAGCTCCGCGCCAACGCCAGTGCTGAGCATCAGCGGCAGCGCGCCGAGCAGGGCGGCAAGCGTGGTCATCAGGATCGGGCGAAAACGCAGAAGGCAGGCCTGATAGATAGCCTCGTGCGGCGGCATGCCCTGTTCGCGTTCGGCGGCCAGGGCAAAGTCGATCATCATGATGGCGTTTTTCTTGACGATGCCGATAAGCAGGATGATGCCGATAATGGCGATAACGTCCAGCTCGCTCCCGGCCAGCCACAGCGCCAGCAGCGCGCCGACGCCGGCCGTCGGCAGGGTGGAGAGAATGGTGATCGGGTGAATAAAGCTCTCATACAGCACGCCGAGCACGATATACATCGCCACCACTGCGGCAATCACCAGCCAGACGGTGCTGCTGAGCGCCGTCTGAAAGGCGAGGCTGCTGCCCTGGAACTGGGTGCGAATATCGCTCGGGAAGTCCAGCGCCTGTTCCGCGCCAAGAATCGCCTCTACCGCATCGCCCAGCGAATAGTTATCCGGCACGTTAAACGAGATTGTGGTTACCGGGAACTGATCGAGGTGGTTAATCGACAGCGGAGTAAAACGCTGTTCGACGCTGGCGATGGATTTCAGCGGCACAATCCCGCCATCGCTGCTGGTCAGGCGGATATTATCCAGAGCCGCCAGTCCCGGCGTGGCGCGGGTATCATGCTCCAGTACCACGCGATACTGGTTCGCCTGGGTATATATAGTGGAGATCAGGCGCTGGCCGAAAGCGTTGTACAGGGCGTTATCAACATCGGCCATGCTGATACCGAGACGGCTGGCGCTATCGCGATCAACGTTGATATACGCCGCCAGGCCCTTATCCTGCCAGTCGCTGCTGACGTCGGAAATCTGCGGCAATGCCTGCAGGCGGCTCATCAACTGCGGGACCCAGTTGCTGAGCGCATCGAGCGAGTTGGCCTGCAGGGTGAACTGGTACTGGGTGCGGCTGACGGTGGTATCAATGGTCAGATCCTGGACCGGCTGGAGATAGAGTTCGACGCCGGGAAGGCCGTCCACCGCGTTTTGCAGACGGGCAATCACCGTTTGCACGCGATCGTCACGTTCATCCAGCGGCTTGAGGTTGATTTGCAGGCGAGCGCTGTTCAGCGCCGGGTTGGTACCGTCCACCCCGACATATGACGTCAGGCTCTCTACCGCCGGATCCTTAAGAAGGATTGCCGAGACCTGCTGTTGACGCTCGGCCATGTTGGCAAATGACGCCGACTGCGGCGCCTGCAGCGTACCCTGAATAATGCCGTTGTCCTGAATCGGGAAGAAGCCTTTTGGAATAAAGACCCACAGCATAATAGACAACATCAGGGTGCCGAGCGTCACGCTCAGGGTCAGCCAGGGATGATTCAGCACCCGACCCAGCCAGCGGCCATAAACGGCGATAACCTGCTCAAAAAAGCGTTCGCTGGCGCGGGAAAAGCGGTTTTGCTTGCGCAGCGAGTCATGGCTCAGCATGCGGGCGCACATCATTGGCGTCAGGGTCAGCGACACCACTGCCGAAATCAGGATCGCCACCGCCAGGGTAATGGCGAACTCGCGGAACAGGCGGCCAACGATATCGCCCATAAACAGCAGCGGGATCAGCACCGCGATCAGGGAGAAGGTGAGGGAGATAATGGTAAAACCGATCTCCCCGGCCCCTTTCAGCGCGGCGGCCAGCGGTTTTTCGCCTTTCTCGATATAGCGCGAAATGTTTTCGATAACCACGATGGCGTCATCGACGACAAACCCGGTGGCGATGGTCAGGGCCATCAGCGTCAGGTTGTTTATTGAGAAATCGAGGAACACCATCACCGCGAAGGTGCCGACCAGCGAGAGCGGCACGGCGATGCCGGGAATAATGGTCGCCGGAACGTTGCGCAGGAACAGATAGATAATCATGACCACCAGGGCGATAGCCAGCATCAGCTCAAACTGCGTGTCGCTGACCGAAGCGCGAATATTGGTGGTGCGGTCGGAAAGCACCTGCACTTTAACGGATTTAGGCAGGCTTTCGGTCAGTTGCGGCAGCATCTGACGGATGCTGTCGGCGGTGGAGATAATATTTGCCCCCGGCTGGCGCTGGACGTTCATGACGATCGCCCGCTGATTGTTAGCCCATGCGCCGAGCCAGCTGTTTTCCGCGCCCTGTTCGACGGTGGCGACGTCGCCGAGGCGAATCGGCGCGCCGTTCTGATACGCGATAATCAGGCGACGGTAATCTTCCGCCGTCTGCATCTGATCGTTGGCGGAAAGCGTCACCGCGCGGGACGGGCCGTCAAGGCTCCCCTTCGCCGAATTGACGTTGGCGCTGGTAATTGCGGTACGGATTGTTTCACTGGTCAGGCCGAGGGCGGCAATGGCCTGGGCGTTAAGTTTTACGCGTACCGCCGGGCGCTGACCGCCCGCGAGAGTCACCAGACCGACGCCGGATACCTGAGAGATTTTCTGCGCCACGCGGGTTTCCACCATATCCTCGACCTGGGTCATTGGAATAGCGGAGGAGGTGACCGAAAGCGTCATAATCGGCGGGTCGGCGGGGTTAACTTTGCTGTAGACAGGCGGGTCGGGGAGGTCTGACGGCAGCAGGTTAGTGGCGGCGTTGATCGCCGCCTGCACTTCCTGCTCGGCGACATCCAGCGGCAGCGTCAACTGGAACTGAAGCGTGACCACGGAAGCGCCGCCGGAACTCTGGGACGACATTTGCTTAAGACCGGACATCTGGCCAAACTGGCGTTCAAGCGGGGCGGTGATCGACGAGGTGACCACGTCCGGGCTGGCGCCAGGGTAGAGCGTTACCACCTGAATTGTCGGGTAATCCACTTCCGGCAGCGCCGAAACCGGTAAAAAACGGTAGCCGATAATCCCGGCCAGCATAATGGCCACCATTAACAGCGTTGTCGCTACCGGGCGTAGGATAAACAGACGGGAAGGGCCACCCGTACTGCTCGGCGGTAACACTTGCATCAGGAGCGCGCTCCTTTTTTACCGTGTTCGCCGCGGGGGGCTTCCGCCGGTTCGGCGGCGCCGGTGGCCTTGAGGGCGTCCACCACTTCAACCTTCGCGCCTTCCGTCAGACGGTCAATACCGTCCGTCACGACGCGATCTCCGGCAGAAAGACCGGCGTTAATGACCACCTTCAGGCTGTCCTGGATACCTGGCGTCACGTTGTGTTTGCTGACTTGATTTTCGTCGTTCAGCACCCAGACGAAATGCCCTTCATTGCCCATTTGCAGCGCAGCGGCTGGGATCACCACTGCGTTTTGTTCGGTATCAACCAGCATGCGGGCGTTCACGAATTGATTGGGAAACAGGGCGTCATCCTGGTTATTAAAGCGCGCTTTAAGTTTGATGGTGCCGGTGGTGGCGTCAATCTGGTTATCAAGACTTAGCAGATAACCTTCGCTAATTTTCTGTTTGTTGGTGCGATCCCAGGCTTCGACGACCAGTTTTTTGCCCGCTTTTTGCGCCTGAACGACCGTGGCAATTTGGTTTTCCGGCAGCGTAAAGACCAGGTCGATAGGGTGGGTTTGCGTCAGAACCACAATCCCGGTGCTGTCACTACTGGAAATCTGGTTGCCGATATCAACCTGCTTTAGCCCGACCCGGCCATCAATCGGCGCGGTGATGCGGCTCCAGTTCAACTGCAGCTGGGCGCTGGCGACGGTCGCTTCATCGGCCTTGATAGTCGCCTGAGTTTCAGCCACCAGCGATTGCTGGGTATCAAGCTCCTGACGTGAAACCAGATTGGTTTTGACCAGCTGTTGATAGCGAGCCAGATCGCGGCGGGCGTTAGCCAGGGTGGCCTGATCTTTTGCCAGCTCAGCCTGCGCCTGGGCGAGGTTAACCTTAAACTGGCTGGGGTCGATTTCCGCCAGCAGATCGCCGGCCTTCACCTGCTGACCTTCGGTAAAATGGATAGCCAGAAGCTGGCCGTCGACGCGGCTGCGCACGGTGACGGTATTCGCCGCCGTCACCGTACCGAGGCCGGAAAGATAGCGAGGTACCGATTCGCGGGTAGCCGTTGCCGCCTGCACCGGCGCCAGGGTCGCGCCAAAACGACCATGGCGTCCGCCGCCTTGCCGCGGATTCTGATCGGCAGTCGCCGAAGACGGCGTTTTTGCCGCTTCGCGATCCTGCCAAAACCAGTACGCGCCACCTGCGGCAATTGCGACCACCAGTACGGCTATCCAACGGTTTTTATTGCTATCTTTCATTATGTTGCTATCTCATCCTGAAATGTTTCACGGAATGATACTAGTTTAGTCAGCGAACGCAGCTTAAAAATGGAGGAATTATGAAAAGACTGTTGGATATATCTGGATAATGTGCTTTTTTATGAGCAAGTTAGGTGAATATTCCTAAAACCATTCAAGAGGCATCGCGACGACAAGCGAGCGCAGGGCAAAACGGTTAACCATTTTGCCCTGCAACTCGAATGATTTCGGCGATACGAGTGGTTATCGAGACACAGGCCTGGTATAACAGCTTTAATTTAACGCCATTTATTATCAATCTGACGTATCTGAACAGTTTTTGGTTTAAATATTTAACAAGACGTTATCGGTACCCATTAAGGGTTGCGGAGAGACGATGAAATTTATCAATAAAAAGAAATGGTTGCTGGTGGGTGGCGGTGTTACAGTGTTCCTTAGTGTTTTCCTGACAAATTCCATTATGCTGAACCATCAGCGCGGTCGTTTATCTGACCAGGGCCATGATTTACTTAGCCGCGCCGAAAATGTGACCACGCAAATAGTCTCTGCCATCAATCATGTTCAGTCATCGCGGATTGATAGCTGCGATAAGCAGGCTATCGCGGCCTTGCGAGAGGTCATCTGGCGGTACGTAAAAGTCAACGATTTAGGTATTGTCGAGCATGGAAAGCTTGCCTGCACCGCAAATTGGGGGATGCTCGATAAGCCGTTACCGCTGCCTGATAATAAATACGTCGTGTCGAACGGTTATAGTATCTACAAAGGGATAAAAAATTATCTTCCGTATGGCGTCGTTATGGATATGAGCCAATATAATAATATTATCTCCTTTACCTCTCCGTTCGCCTTTCGTCCGTTTTTACGACGGAATATGGATCTTGATTTTTCATTGGTCAGTTTAAATGGGCGTCACGTTTTCCTGGCCGAGAATAAAATAAAAGGTAATTCAGCATCCTTAGTGAAAATCAGGTTGTGCAGCAGTCAATATGATTTTTGCGCCAATGTGGCTGAGAAAAAACAAGGTTTTTTCTCTCTTTCTCTGGCTTTAATGGCGTTAATCATGATCGCCGCTTTTATCATTGGCATGGCGTTTGTCTACTCCGTTCTCAGCTATCTTAGCGAACGACGATCGCTGGAAGCTCACCTGAAAAAAGCCATCGCCAATAAGAAAATTTACATGGAATATCAGCCGTTAGTCTGTGCAAAAAATGAAAGCATTGTCGGCGTAGAAGCGCTGGTACGCTGGCATGATAAGATCTTCGGACAGGTATCGCCCGAACTGTTTATTTCGATGGCGGAGCAGATGAATGTTTATAACGAGATCTCTAAGCTGGTTATCGAAACATCGATCAAAGAGTTAAAAACAATTCTACAGGCAAATAAAAATTTTACGCTGGCCATTAATATTGGCAAATACGAAATAACAGATCCTCACTTCCTCGATAACCTTTTATTGCTTTTACAAAATAACAACGTCCGTCCTCAGCAGATTAAGATTGAAATCACTGAACGAAGCAACGAGTACTATAAAAACATTACTGCTTTCTCACTGGCGGCGATGAAGCGTGGTTTAAGGATCGCCCTTGATGATTTCGGTACCGGCTCATCAAACTTATTATGGTTAACCGAAGTCTTTTATGATGAGATCAAACTGGATAAATTTTTCGTGAGCGGGCTTAAGAATGAGTATAAACGAAATATCCTGATGTCGGTTCTTAATGTTGTCTATAAACTGAATAAAAAAATTGTTTTTGAAGGTGTGGAAAGCAAAATGGATTTTGAATTTGTTAAATCCTTCGATGAAAATGCCTTGATTCAGGGATGGTATTTTTACAAGGCGATGCCGATTAAAAAACTTACCGGGCTGGTACTGCCGGATAACAGCCCCATCCGCGAATAACGCGTCCGGTAAAGCGAATAGCGGTTGGTTTTATTGCTGGCCGGAGGCCTTTAGTTAAAAGGTGGTTTTGGCTAAAGCCAGATGGTGTCTATTCCCTTGCTGTCCTGATGCCGTTCACAGGCCGCCAGACCAGACCAGGCGAAAACAAAAACGAGACTGATGATAAACCTGCATCAGACATTGTACTGTTTTCTTGTCGGGTGGCGACTCTCGCCTTACCCGACCTATACGACCTTCAGCATTCGGCGACGTAGGCCCGCGCAAGCGAATGCGCCGCCGGGCAATTCTCAAAGAGCGCACTTTGTCAGCAATCTGAAACAAAAACACCCCTTTTCGGCAAAACTTCCCTGAAAAACATTCACGCTGATAAACAACGGAATAAAACCCCGATAACCCGCTTAGCTGACCAGCCTTATCCAGATAAGGCGCACTTCCCTTACAACGGAATGCGTCGTCCCCACGGGCGTATACAGCGCAAATTGAGGGTAACGGCGGACGATTCAGCCAGACTGGCGGCTACATCTGTTTAATAATCAATTAACCCGTTCCGGGAATGATACAAACCAATGCCATCAGAGGGTTATCAATGCATTTTACCCAAGCTATCGCTCGTTTACCGGCCGCTACCTGCGGCGCCGGGCAAACAACCGCCCGGTTAGGCGCACCGGATGTTGCCAATACCACCCGTCAGTTTCTTGCCTATATAGAAACCTTGTTACGGCTTGGCCTCAAGGTCACCGTACTGCCTGCCGCAGAGGATTATCCGGACGCGCACTTTGTTGAAGATACCGCCGTAGTGATGCCGGAACTGGCGGTGATTACCCATCCGGGCGCGCCGAGTCGTCGGGGGGAAGTGGATACCATCGCTCCGCTTCTGGCGGGTTTTCGCCCGCTGGTGCAGATGAGCGAGCAGGGACATATGGACGGCGGCGACGTGCTGCTGGTGGATAAACAGTTTTTTATCGGCCTGACGGCGCGCACTGACGAGCAGGGGATCCGCGAGTTTGCCGCTGCCGTTGAGCCGCACGGCTATCGCGTGACGGCGATTGAGGTCAGCGCCGGCCTGCATCTGAAATCAATCGTCAACTATGTTGGCCGCAATACGCTGTTGCTGACGGAAGGCTATGTTAATCACCCGGCGTTTAGCGGTTTTAACCGCACCGTTATCCCGGAGGAAGAGTCCTACGCCGGAAATACGCTGTGGATCAACGATACCTTAATTACGCCGCAGGGGTACCCCTATACCCTGAGTGAAATCAGTAAGCTGGGCATGCCGATCGTGCAACTTGATACCAGCGAATTTAAGAAGATGGATGGCGGGCTGACCTGCCTCTCACTGCGTTTTTAATCATCGCGCCAACTCCGGGGAATCCGAAAATGAAAATACGCCTTGCCGCTTTACTGGCTTGTATGGCGCTTAGCGCGCCGTTGGCCGCTCAGCAGTTTGACACCATCAGCTTTGGCGTTGATGGCGGCTACCCGCCCTTCGATGTTCTGGCGCCCAGCGGGGAAATTACCGGCTTTGATATTGATATCGCCAACGCGCTTTGCACGCAGCTGAAAGCGAAATGCGTTTTTGTGAAGCAGCCGTTTGAAAGTATGATCGCCGCCCTCAACGCGCATAAATACGATGCCATTATTGCTTCGCTCAATATTACCGATGAGCGCAAAAAAGAAGTGGACTTTACCGACCGCTACTATCGCAGCGCGGCGCAACTGGTGGCGCGTAAGGGTAGCCCGCTACTGCCGGATGTCGCCAGCCTGAAAGGCAAGACCGTTGGCGTGCAGACGGGCTCCACTCATGAAGCGTTTGCTAAGGCAAACTGGGCCAGTCATGGCGTGAAGATTGTCAGTTACGCCAACCAGGACAATGTCTATCTCGACCTGCTCTCCGGGCGTATCGACGCCTCTTTGCAGGATAATATCCAGGCGGCGACCGGCTTTATTGATACTCCCCGTGGGCAGAAATTTGCTTTTGCCGGCCCGGTTATCCAGGATGGCGGCATCTCTTCCGACGTTGGGATCGCGGTCAATAAAGACAATCCGGCGCTGCGCGATGCGTTGAATGGCGCCATTAAGGCAATCCGTGCCGACGGTACCTACGATGCCATCCAGAAAAAATACTTTAGCTTTGATATCTATGGCAAATAAGTCGTAAAGGCGAGGGCGCAGCCATTGACTGGCGCCCGTTTACGACACCCGTGGAAGGCTGAACATGGTCGCAGACTATTTACCATTGCTGTTACGCGGCGCGGCGCTTTCGCTGTGCGTGATGTTCTCTTCATTACTGGTGGCTCTGCTGCTGGGGCTGATTAACGCGCTGATTAAACTTTTTGGCCCGCCGTGGCTGCGCGTGTTTTCTACTGGCTATACCACGCTGGTGCGCGGTATCCCTGAACTGGTGATTATGCTGCTGCTGTTTTTTGGCGGCGAAATGCTGGTGAACCAGCTGCTGGGGCTGGTCGGTCTGGGGCCCGTTCGTTTCAATACCTTTATTTCCGGCGTGCTGGCGATTGGCTTTGTGTTCGGGGCTTACTACACCGAGACGTTTCGCGGCGCGTTTCTTACCGTTGATAGCGGGCAAACCGAAGCGGCGCAGGCATACGGTATGCGTCCGTGGACGGTATTCCGCCGGGTGATGTTGCCGCAGATGCTGAGCTTTGCTATTCCAGGGATCAACAATAACTGGCTGGGACTGATGAAAGCGTCGGCGCTGGTCTCAATCCTCGGTCTGGAGGATATGGTATGGCTGGCCGAACAGGCCGGTCGCGCCACGCAAAAACCGTTTTTGTTCTACTTCCTGGTGTCGCTGATTTATATGGTTATCACCGCGCTTTCCAGCTGGCTGTTTAGCCGTCTGGCGAAGCGTTATGCCCTGCGTTCTTCGACGGCGGGGGCGGCGCTATGAATCTGCAAACCTTTATCGCTGCGATTCCCGGCTATTTATGGAGCGACGGCAACGGCGCCGCGAGCGGTCTGGCGGTGACCGCGGAGCTGTTTTTGCTCGCCATCGTTCCCGGCATGGCGCTGGCGATATTGATGGCGGTAGGGCAGGTTTACGGCCCGCGCGTGCTGTCGGTACCCATCCGCGCATTTACCTGGTTTTTCCGCAGCACGCCGCTTTATCTGCAGTTGATGCTGATTTATTACGGGCTGTCGCAGTTCGATATCGTGCAGACCGGCTGGCAGAACGACCAGCCATTCTGGCTGCTGTTTCGCGATGCCACCTTCTGCGCCACCCTGGCGCTGGTGCTGAATACTTCGGCCTACGTCGCGGAACTGCTGGCGGGGATGATGCTGACCTTTCCGCGCCAGGAGTGGATCACCGGAGAGGCCTATGGTATGGGAAAATGGCAAATCGTCCGCCGTCTTGTCCTGCCCGCCACCCTCAGACGGGGGATCCCGGCGCTGAATAATGAAATGGTCTTTTTACTGCACGCCACGTCGCTGGCCAGCACCGTGACTTTGCTGGATATTACCGGCGTGGCGCGCGCTTTCTACGCCATGACCTATTCGCCGTTTATTCCGTTTCTGATGGCCGCCGCGCTGTATCTGCTCTGCACCTTTATGCTGATTTTCGCCTTTTCACGCGCCGAGCGACGCTGGCTGGCCTTTATTCGTCGCGGCTGATCAGGTGCGCTTAATGGACTGCAGCTCCGTCAGGGTGACGATTTTATCGACGTGGAATTTTTTACTGGTTAGCCATCTATCCGCCAGTTGGCAGTAGTGCGCCATGCTGTGACAGCCGATGCGCAGCAGAAAGTCGAAGCTGCCGCTGACCAGCCAGCAGTCCAGCACTTCGGGCGTCTGGCGCATTTCCTGTTCAAACATCGGCTGCGAGCGGCCATGGTCGGCCAGCGCGATTTGCGCCTGTACGATAAAAGCATGCTCCGGCTCGGGCAGTTCAATGATGGCGCTGTAGCCGCGAATAATGCCATCGCGCTCAAGGCTACGCACGCGTTCCAGACAGGGACGAGCGGTGAGATTTACCTGCTCCGAGAGCTTCTGATAAGAAATGCGGCCATCCCGGCGCAGAATTTCAAGGATCTTATGATCGATACGGTCAAGCCGGGCTTTCTTTATCACAACCAGGACGTCCAATGAGAATTAAACACTATACATTACCTGAGCATGTCCTTAGTGGGCAGCGGCAATTAAGCCATTTTCATTTCGGCGAGCCCGGAACAGGAGAAAAAGTCTATCTGCAGGCAGGGCTGCACGCCGATGAAATTCCGGGCATGCTGGTTCTGCATTATCTTAAAAGATTATTGAACCAGGCGGAACGGCGCGGTGAGCTGCGCGGCGAAATCATTCTGGTGCCGGTGGCGAACCCGCCGGGACTGGCTCAGGTGCTGCTCAATAGCGGCATTGGCCGCTTCGACCTCGGAAGCGGGCGCAATTTTAACCGCGACTTCCCCGATCTGGCGGCACTGGCGTGCCAGCACTTAAACGTGGAATCGCCGGTGTCGCGAGCCGGGTATCTGCAACGGGTGCGCGCCGCAATGCAGAGCGCGTTAGCGGCCGCTCCCGTCGGCAATGAAGTTCAGGCCCTGCGTCATCATTTGTTGAGCCTCGCCTGCGATGCCGACCTTGTGTTGGATCTGCACTGCGACGATCGGGCGATTTTACATCTGTATGCCGATCCTGCCTGGCAGAGCGAAGCCGGTGTGCTGGCGGCGTTTCTGGGGATCGGCGCCGTGCTGCTGTCGCAGGAGAGCGGCGGCAACTCGTTTGATGAGGCCTGCGGCTTGCCGTGGCATCGTCTGGCCGCCCGCTATCCATCGTGGCGACAGCAGCGGCCCGGCTGCATGGCGGTCACCGTCGAGCTGCGTGGTCAGCAGGATGTTAATCACGCCACCGCCTGCGATGATGCTGAACGGCTGTACCGCTACCTGCAATACCGTGGCGTGCTGGCGGGCGTTAAGCCTGCGGTTCCAGCGCAGG
Source organism: Klebsiella indica (assembly GCF_005860775.1). Taxonomy (GTDB): domain Bacteria; phylum Pseudomonadota; class Gammaproteobacteria; order Enterobacterales; family Enterobacteriaceae; genus Klebsiella; species Klebsiella indica. Next base: position 71,086 of record NZ_VCHQ01000007.1, on the reverse strand, counting down.
AAACGCTGATGCTGCCGTTTTCCGCCGGGGAGATTGTTACCGCTCCGGCAACCGGCATTTTAGTCCAGTTGAAACAGCCCGGCGAATGGGTTAACCGCGACGATGTGGTCGCCGAAATCATCGATCCGCTCACCGATATGGTCAAAGCGGTACGTCCAAAATCTGGCGGCCTGATCTATGCCAGCCGCCGGGCGCCGTTTGTGACCCTGGGGGCGGAAGTCATGAAAATTGCCGGGGAGCAGCCGTTCAGCGGCGGAGGCGGGCTGGCGATGTAAGCGGCAGCATTATCTGGCCTAATTGGCGGTTGTTGATTACCATGAATTAACCGCCATTAGCGTATTCCCTCCTGATACCATATTGGTATCTGCCTTATTGATTCCTGAACAATGTTTTTCCCTCAATCAAAAAGAGACTGACAGTGAAATGTGATGGCTCATGCTAAAATCTTCATTCTCAGTGAATAAAGTGTGATGTATTTCGCAGTAATTGTGTTTGTGTGCCAACATTGATAAATGTGATCTTGATCCACCGAATATGGAAAAAAAAGAATAATGACCAAAGGATTGTGTCATTAATTGACTTTGCTTAAAAAATTGTCACTGCTACTATCGATGATAGTAAGAATGAAGCGGGTTGATGCTGGATCATAATATTGTTGCAATAATTATTTCTGATGGGGTAATTGCCGTGATGTTATTTACTGTGAGACAACGTAAAATTTTTGAACTACTTTGGATGATCAGAGATTATGTCACAGTAAAAGATATTGCTGATGAGGTGTCTTACTCAGAAAAAACAGTGAGGAGCGATCTTGATGTTATCAGAAATGAGGTTGTTAATCATAATATAGGTCGACTGGTAGCTAAAACTAATAAAGGTTTTTTCCTCGAAATGGAAAAAACAGCCTACGAAAAAATAGCCACGACGTTTGTTGAAAATAAAATTGATGAACGTATAAAAAACCGCATGTGTCGTATGCTAATGATGCTGTTGGTACAGCCTGAGGTGTCGGCTCAAGAGTTGGCTGATTGCGTTTATTTAGATAAAGGAGCGATAAAAAAATACCTACTCGAAGTTGAGTCCTGGCTGTTGCCTTTCGGTATTGAACTATTCAAATCTAGTGCAGTCTACAGCTTATCCTGCACTGAAGTCATTCGACGTAAATTATTCTGGTACTTATTTATTGAACTGAAACTCTGTCAGAAAAAAGAGTCTGCAAAGCATCTTTATTCATCCGCGCATATTCCCAATAAAAAATATTTTGATGATGCTGATTATTTCACTCTCAAGATTATGTTTGCCAAAGAAATGCACTATTTTGAATTGATTATGAAAGCGATTGAGGAATTAGAGAAAAAATATAATATCTCTTATACCTATGATTCTTGCGTATGGCTGATATTTTCCTTAGTGCTTGTTATACATCGTCGGAAGATGGTTGGTGATCGCTTGGTTGCGGCTGCATCAGAAGCTATGGAAACCTGCCCGGAGCGGGAAATGGCGCATTATCTCTGTCTACAATTACATGCGTCAACTGGGCTTATTTTTTCAGATGATGACGTACAATATACAACTCTTGTTTTACTAACCAGTGAGTTAAACGATGTTAACGATGAGAGCATCAGGGGCCAGCTTTGCGCTTCACCACTGCATTTGGGGGAAACTATTCAGGAATTTATTTTATCATTGAGTCATGTAGTCAGTCATGGGTTGCTGAGGGATAAACAATTATTATGGCGTTTGATTTTACTCATTCGCCCGATGATCTATCGCAATCTCTTCGGTATGAATCGAGCTGAAACCGGTGCTTCTCAATCATTGATTCGGCAGGTCAAATTTTCTTATCTTGATTTATATCTTGAAGTGGAACTTTGTAGTTTACTATATGAACAGCGTTATTCTCTGACGTTGAACGAACAAGAAATTAGTCTGATTACCCTATGTATTAAAAATGCACAAAGCTTAGCGCTTAAGAAAATTAGAGTTGCGATTGTCTGTAATTATGGTATTGGCATCTCCCAGTTTGTTGCACAAAAAATACAGCGGGCAATCACTCAGGTTGAAATAGTGGGCATTTTTTCGCTGAGAGAGCTGGATCAGCTGGATAATAATTACTGTGACCTGGTTGTGAGTACAGTGCCGCTACAGCGTAGTAAAGAGACTGTTATTCAGGTTAATGATGTACTGCTGCCTTACGATCTCTCTCTGATTAAAGAAACCGTCAAGAAGATGCAAAAGAATAAGATGTTGCAAACGCTACAGAAAAAAACGGATGGTAGGATAAAAAGCTATCATCAGTATATATTTCCTGAGATGATATTCGTTATTTCAAAAGTTAAAAATAGTAATGCTGTACTGGAATTTATTTGCCACCAGGCGACGACTTCTGGCTGCTGTGATGAAAAATATCTATCCTCAGTATTAGAGCGAGAAAAGGCCTCCTCGACAGAAATTGCCTCTGGCGTTGTTCTGACGCACGGAGATCCCAGTCTGGTGAAGGCAAATTTTATATCACTAGCTATACTCCGCGAACCTATCGATTGGGGAGGAGAGCAGAATGTCGATGTCGTCTTTATGGTCGGTTTTAAAAGAGCGCCAGATGGTAAAATTGATGGCAACATTGCTGGGTTTTACACCATGTTGGCGGGCATGGTGGAAAACGATGAGATAATGAAATATCTACGCGACTGTATCTCTGAGCAAGAGTTATATAGATTTTTAATAGATGAGAGCAAGTATGAGGATGTGATATGAAAATGTGCGAATTTATTATTAAAAGTGATGAGGGGTTGCACGCCAGACCTGCTGCAGACTTTGTTGATAAATCTATTTCTTATCTGAGTAAAATTACCTTTGAAAAAGATGGTGAGATTTTTAATGCCAAAAGTTTTACCTCTGTGTTGAGTATGGGGGCATGCAAAAATGACAAAATTATTATTAAGATAGAGGGGGAAGATGAAGAGCAGGCGATCGATGAACTTACTTCGTTTTTTTATACACTAGATTAGTACACTGACACTACGCAGATACCAGGATGAATAAGTTTTATGATACTCTCAGATGTTATCAATAAAAATGCCCTGCAAATTAATATGCCAGCGACGGATAAACGGCAGGCGCTCGAATTATTAATTGATCTGTTATATAAGGATGGCGCTGTTAACGATCCTGCTGCTTTTATTCAGGATGTTTACCAGCGTGAAAATGAGGGTAAGACGGGAATTGGTGGCTTTATTGCAATTCCTCACGGCAAATCGGATTTTGTTAACAATACCTGCATTGCTATTGGTTTATTAAAAAAACCAATTGAATGGGAATCATTAGATGGCAATAGAGTGAAGGTTATTATTCTTTTTGCCGTAAACAAAAAAGATAAAAATGATTATTTCGTCAAAATGATGTCACAAGTGGCTCGCATGTTAGGAAAAGAGGAAACTTGCGAGAAATTACTCTCAGCAGAGTCGACGGATGAGCTCGTCTCTGCCTTTGAATAACCTGGAGTGTATGATGAATATTGTTGGAATTACCGCCTGTACTGCCGGAATTGCTCATACCTATATTGCCAAAGAAAAACTGATCCAGGCCGCCTTGAGCCTGGGGCATAGCATTAAAGTTGAAACTCAGGGATCTATTGGGGTAGACGATAAGCTCAGCCCGGAAGACATCGCTAATGCGGATATTGTTATTTTTGCAACTGATATTGGTATCGGCGGTTTAGAACGTTTTAAAGATAAAAACGTGGTCGAAGTCCCTATTTCTACCGTAGTCAAGTCACCTAAGTCTTTGATTCAAAAAATACAAGAAAAAATGCAAAAATAGTTAACCCTAAATATGAGGGCGATAGTATGTCTTACAGTATCGGTTTCAAGAAGCATATGTTGACCGGCGTTTCCTACATGATTCCTGTCGTTGTCGCCGCGGGTCTTTGCATGGCGATTGCAAAAATATTTGGCGGTGCATTTGTTGCCAATGCGACGCAAACGTTGCCCTGGTTTATCAATCAGCTTGGCGTTGTTGCAATGGGGTTGGTTGTCCCGGTTCTTACTGCTGGCATTGCCTATTCCATTGCCGATCGTCCGGGTATTACCCCCGGACTGATTCTGGGGTTTGTGGCCATTGAAATTAAAGCCGGGTTCCTTGGAGGCATGTTGGCTGGATTCCTGGTGGGCTACGTTATACTGGCTATCCGTCGTTACTTAAAGCTCCCTTCCAGTATGCAGGGGCTGATGCCGGTGCTATTTATCCCCTTGCTTTCAACCCTGATTATTGGCCTGGCTTTCTATCTATTTCTGGGACGTCCGGTTGCCATCGCCCAGGCAGCGGTCATTGACTGGATGGGGGGACTTATGGGTGGGTCGAGGATGGTACTCGGGGGTATTATTGGCGCGATGATGGGTTTTGACCTTGGCGGGCCGGTAAATAAATCCGCGTCTCTTTTTTCGAACGCCATGCTGGCTCAGGGGATTTATGGCCCGGAAGCGGCAAAAATTGTTGCAGGCATGGTTCCCCCCATTGGTGTCGCGATTTCCGTGTTTATTTCCCGGCGTAAACGCTATTCGCAGGGAGAAATTGAAGCAGCGAAGGCCGCGTTTCCTCTCGGATTATGCTTTATCACTGAAGGAGTCCTGCCGTTTGCCGCTGCCGATCCGCTGCGGGTCATCCCTGCCTGTATGGTCGGTTCCGCCACAGCCGCCTCGCTAACGATGCTGTGGAACGTTACCAGTACTGTTCCTCACGGCGGGATCTTTGTTATTCCCATCATGGGACACCCATGGGGATTTGTCGCCGCGTTAATCATCGGCAGCCTGATTACTGCCGCAGTATTAACCATCCTCAAACCAGTATTAAAAGCATCCGATCAGCAAGATGGCACTGAAGAGGAGCCTGAAGTTGACGATTTTGAGATTAGCATTAAATAGTGAATCGCTTACTCAAGATTATTCGAATAGTTGAGGTCTGATATGTATATTTTGAACGGCATTGCGGCGTCACCAGGAGTTGCTTTTTGTCAGATTCAGGTGGTGCGTAATAATCACAGGCATGCTGAATATCATGGCGCCAGAGAGCCCTCATGTGAGTGGGAACGTTTTTTAACTGCATTACAGAACTGTATTGTAAGCATGGCTAAATTTCATCAGCAAGCATTACAGCAGTACACCGATGAAATGGCTAAGGTTTATAAATCTTATCTGCTAATGTTGCAGGATGAAGATTATATTCAAAATATCCGTGAGAATATTTTCTCTACACTATGCGCTGAGCAGGCGGTTATCAAAGAAACGGAGAGGCTGGTTGGGTGTTTATTAAAGGCGAAGTCGGCTTATTTGAATCAGCGCGTTGAGGACGTTCGTGCGATAGAAAAAATGCTGCTAGACTGCCTGGCGAATAAAACCATCGTTGAGCTATCCGATTGCCTGCAAAAAATGATTATCGTTGCGGATGAACTGACGCCAGCAGATACCATCGTCTATAATCCTGACCAGCTGCAGGGGTTTATCACTTGTCGTGGTGGGGTGACTTCTCACTCGGTGATTCTGGCTAAAGAGTTGGGGATCCCGGCCATTGTTGGTGTCTCGGTGGATCTCGACAGCTTGATAGACGGTCAGTCAGCGATCGTTGATGGCGACAGTGGGATTATCTACCTTGATCCTGATGAGCAATGTATCGCGCGGTACCAACAGCTAATTACACAATTAGCACAGCGTAAAGAAGCAATAAGACGTTTTGTTATAGATGCTGCGCTTACGCCTGAGAGGATCACCGTATGCGCCAATATTACGGCGCTCAACGAAGTTCAGAAAGCCCTCGAACAATATGCTGATGGTATTGGCCTGGTCAGGACCGAGTTTTTGTATATGAACCGGGATCGGTTTCCCGATGAGGAGGAGCAGTTTCATTTTTATCAATCACTGGCTTTGCTTATGGCAGAAAAGGAGATTGTTATCCGTACCCTGGATATCGGCGGGGATAAGCAAGTGGATTACATTGGCATTCCTGCGGAGGAGAACCCATTTCTTGGCTATCGAGCCGTTCGCTACTGTCTTGATAATAAAGATATTTTCAGACAGCAGCTGCGGGCGATTATCCGCGCCTCGGCGTTTGGCCGGATTAAAATATTAATTCCGATGATTGCCACGCTGGAAGAACTCTGGGAAACAAAGGCGCTGATAGCTGATATTAAGCAGTCATTAAGTGCGCAGCAGATTGCGTATGACGGGAATATTCCCGTCGGTATTATGGTTGAAACACCTGCCGCCGCCATGCTTGCTGATATTTTTGCCAGCTACTGTGACTTTTTCAGTATCGGGAGTAACGATCTCACGCAGTATATTACCGCCAGCGATCGAAATAATAATAAAGTCCAATACTTATATCAGCCGCATCATCCGGCAGTGTTACGTGCGATTAAGCAGGTTATCGATGCCGCAAAAAAAAATCTTATTCCCGTTCACGTTTGTGGTGAAATAGCTTCGAATGAAAAGATGCTACCTTTCCTGATTGCTGCCGGTGTTGATGAACTTAGCGTTACGCCATTAAGCGTGCCGCAAGTTAAATATACGGTAGCGAAAATGGCGACGGTTAAATGTGAGTCATGGCTGAAATCAGTCTTATCAACTTATGAAATGGAGAAGATAGATTTATTGCTCACCGGAATGGCAAAAGAAATAGACGCACTATAAATTTATCCATTAGTTAAAGAGTTCATCTATTATTCCGGATATTTAAAAATCTGGAAAGGATGAGTGCTGTATAAAATCACTTTCTATGCAGAGGTATAAAATATGTATGTCACAATGAAAACTATTTTAGATGATGCTAACCAACATTACTATGGTGTTATTTCCGCCAGTGTTATTAATCTTGAGTTAGTCCGTGGGGCGATTCGGGCGGCACAAGAAGAGAATGCACCTATCATTATTAATATAGGGCAAGGGCAAATGAGTAAGCACGGTGATGGTGAAATTATCTCTAAGATTGTGCGGACTCTGGCGGCGCGTGCAACCGTACCGGTAGCGCTGAATCTCGATCACGGCAAAGACTATGAGCGTATTACTCACGCTTTTCGCCACCAGTTTTCATCCATCATGATCGATGCGTCCGAATACCCGCTGGAAGAGAATATTCGGCGTACCAAAGATGTAGTGACTTTATGCCACTCACAAAATGTGACCGTCGAAGGAGAGATCGGTTTTATTGGTCAGGCCGCCAACGCGGATGATGAAAAATTTGATCTATATACTCGTGTTGAAGACGCTGTCCATTTTTTTGAGGCTACAGGCGTTGATGCGCTGGCGATAGCCGTGGGGACCGCGCATGGTAAATACCCTACCAATCGTGCACCTAAAATTGATTTTGACCGTATCAGCCAAATTAAACAGGCTACTCAGAAACCGCTAGTGCTTCACGGGGGGTCTGACTCCGGGGAAGAAAATATTCGTCAGGCCGTTATTTGCGGTATTAATAAAATTAACGTTTGCACCGACACGTTTGTCAACTGCAAAGAGGGATTGAGAACGATGCTGCAAGAGACGCCAGATATTGATTTCATGTCTATGATGATAAATATGGAAAATAAGGCCAAAGAAACGCTGCAAGACTATATTCGTATTTCTGGATCCAGCGGTAAAGCGAAGAACTTTAGATAATTTATCACGATTTTAATCACTAGATTTTATCGCGAACGATTTAACTAGCGCGCAGGTACCAGGGGATTCGTACGCCCGCGCGCGGCTCTGAGGAAAAAGTAATGCAATGCTCGGTAAAAATTGGACAATATGACGGTACTGGCCTGCAGTGTATGGTTGAAAGCGCTGACTGGTTTGTCGGAATAAAAAACTGGAAGCCCGAAAATGATATCCAGCATATCGATACGCTTGAACGCCATTTATTGACAGACGAAGTTTTTATTCTGTTAGATGGGAAATGTACGCTATTGGTTATTGATGAGAATGATACCGCGAAATTTCATTTTCAATATATTCCAATGGAACCTTATAAGGTGTACAGCATCCCAAAAGGTACCTGGCACAATACGATTACCTGGCCAGGCGTCAAACTGGCATTAATCGAAAACCGCAACACCAGCGCGGAGAACAGCGAGTTTATGCTATTAAGCAACTCGCTGCGTGAGCAGATTACCTCTGCGCTGGCGTCAACTGTCGACTAAAGCATCAGCGCAGTTCCCCGCAGGCGCGGGCGATGCTCTGACAGGCTAATTCCAACTGGGCATCATCCAGCGCGTAGGCCAGCCGCAGATATCCTGGCATCCCAAATGCGGTTCCCGGGAGGGTGGCGACATGGGCTGCGGTTAACAGGTAATCGGCAACCGCGACGTCATCATGGAGCCGATCGCCCGCCGGGGTCGATTGACCGATCAGGCCGGAGCAATTCGCGAAGACATAAAATGCGGCCTGCGGCGTCGCCGCGCTGACTCCGTTGACCTCATCAATCAGCGCCATTACCCGATTGCGGCGTTGAGTGAGGATAGCCAGCCACTGGGGCAGGAAATCGGCGGGTTGGTTGAGGGCGGCGACCCCCGCCGCCTGCGCCAGCGAACATGGGTTGGAGGTGCTCTGCGACTGCAAAATGGTCATCGCGGAAATTAACCACGCGGGCCCGGCCGCGTAGCCCAGGCGCCAGCCGGTCATGGAAAAGCCCTTTGAGAGCCCATTCACCGTCAGAATGCGATCGCGTAGTCCGGGCGCAATCTGCGCCAGCGTGCAGAATGGTGCGCCGTCGTAGCGCAGCGCCTCATAGATATCATCTGCCAGAATCAGCACCTGCGGTGCGGCCAGCAGCACCTCCGCCAGCGCCAGCAATTCCGCGCGGCTGTACAGCGCTCCCGTGGGATTGGAGGGCGAGTTGAGGATCAGCCAGCGGGTATGCGGGGTAATGGCGGCGGCCAGAGATTGCGGCGTGAGTTTCCAGCCGTCTTGCTCGCTGGTCGGAACGATGACGGGTTCGCCATCCGCCAGCGCGACCATATCGGGATAGGAGACCCAGTACGGCGCGGGGATAATGGCCTGCAAACCACTGCTTAGCGTCGCCTGCAGCGCATTGAAAATCAGCTGCTTAGCCCCCGTTCCGGCAATGATCTCCTGGGGGGTAAAGCGCAGGTCGTTGTCGCGGGCGAATTTATCCATGATGGCGGCTTTCAGGGCGACGGTACCGCCGACGGCGGTGTATTTTGTTTCACCCTGGTGGATAGCGTTGATACCGGCCTGGCCGATCGCCGCCGGTGTGGCAAAATCCAGTTCACCGAGGCCAAGGCTAATAATGTCGATCCCCTGCTGCTGGAGAGCGCGTACCCGATCGGCAATGGCCGCTGTCGGCGATGGGCGAACTCGCCGCATGCGCGGCGCGAGAAATGGTGCTGACATAGTGTTCTCTTTGGTTAAACGCCGCGTTAAATCGGGCGGCGTATTCATCTTTTCAGGAATCTCAGGCCGTTAGCGTGACGCCGCTGCGCGTGTCGGCGGCAAGGCGCAGAAGCTCCGCCCGGGTTTCGGCAATCACTTCCGGGCTGACATCGATCAGCGGCGAACGCACATGTCCGCCGTTGAAGCCGCGCAGATTCATGGCGGCTTTCACCAGTTGCGGCTGGCCGTGGCGACGGGCCAGGGCGCGGAAGCCGTACCATAAGCGGTGTAATTCTCTGGCGGTGGCGGCATCGCCTTGCTCCAGCGCCCGGAAGCTGGCTAACACCAGCTCCGGCAGGGCGCCGCTGTTGGTGGTACTGATCCCGTCGAAGCCGCACATCATGGGGCCTAAAAACGCCAGATCGGAGGCACAGAACAGACGCACACGGCCGGATAAGCGGTTGGCGATTTGATCGATGACGGTCGGATTGAGATCGCCCTGTTTGATACCCACCACCTGCGGGATATCCGCCAGTTGCTCCAGAAGAGCAGGGGATAAGGTGATGCCGATGCCCGGCGCGTTGTAGACCAGAATCCCGGTTCTGGATAACGGCGCCATTTGCTGGAAAAAGCTTACGATTTGCGCATCGGTGACTTCGGAAACAAAAGGCGGCGTGACCATCGGCAGGCCGCCGAGGTCGCCTGCCAGCGTGGTCAGTTCGCGAACCACCCGGGCGTCGGAACCCGCGCTGCACAGCATAACCGGAACGCGATCGCCCACGACTTGCATAACGTGGCGGAAAATCGCGGCGCGCTCCTCAACGCTGAGCGTCGGGAATTCGCCATAGGTTCCGCCGATCAGGATACCGTCGTAGCCGAGGCCGATGACGCGCTCAATATTGGCGGCCAGCCCCGCGAAATCAATATCGCCTTGCGCGGTAAACGGTGTCACGGTGATATTGAAAATTCCGCGCAGTCTTTCACGGCATTCAATCCTGTCTTTCATCTCTCTCTCCTTTACAGGTCATGCCCCTGCGGCATGACGATGGTGTGGTGGTCAGTAACCGGCGTTTGCCTGTCGATGGTGCAATTGCGCACTGTTATTGCGCGTCATTTGTTCATTTATGTCGCAGCGACTTATAGGTGACTCAACTGGCTGAGTGGCCGAATAACGACGCCAGCGGCGGTCAGGCGTTCACGTAAGGTACGGGCGATAGCGACGCCCTGCGGGTTATCACCGTGAACGCAGATGGTGTGTACGGGCATCGGGATCCTGGCGCCGCTGATGGTACGAATCGCTTGTTCTTCAATCATTTGCAGCGCACGGCTGGCGGCACGCTCGGGATCGTGAATGATGGCATCCGGAAGGTGCCGAGGGAGGGTAAGTCCGTTCTCACCGTAGCTGCGGTCCGCGAACACTTCGCAGGCGACGCGCAGTCCGGCCTTGCGCGCCGCCCGTTCTGTCGCATTGTGTGGGGTGGTGACCAGCATCAACTGACGGTCGACGGCCAGAATTGCGCTGACAATGGCTGCCGATAATGCGTCGTCGGTGAATGCCTGGGTGGCCATTGCGCCGTGCAGCTTGACGTGCGTCATCGCATGGCCGCAGGCCCGCGCCACCGCCTGCATGGCCCCTAGCTGATACACCACCATTTTGCCGACATCCGCCGGGCTATCGCCGGTAATGGTGCGCCGGCCAAAGCCCCACAGGTCAAGAAAGCCCGGATGCGCGCCGACATCCAGCCCGCGCGCTTTGGCGTGGGTGACGGTGCGGTGCATCACTACCGCATCGCCAGCGTGAAAACCGCAGGCGACGTTGGCTGAAGTCACCAGATCCAGCATGGCTTCATCGTCGCCCACGCTGAATTGACCAAAACTTTCACCCAGATCTGAATTCAGGTCCACTTCTTGCATAATTACTCCTCGAAACACTTGGTATACCAAATGCATGCAATGAGAATGCCAAAGGGTAAAAACCAAAATTACGCCGCTGAACGAATGTTTAACCAGGAGAGAGTGAGCAGATGAAACCATTGATAAAAGCAGGCTGTCTGACATTAGGCCTGTTGACCATGAGCTATAGCCTGTCCGCCAGTGCGGATGAGCTCTACTTTGCCAGCTGGGGCGGAGCCTACCAGGACGCTATTCGCGAAGCCTGGTTAAAGCCCTTTAATAAAGAAACCGGTATTGATGTCGTCGAAGATACCGACCCGCAGGTCAGTAAACTGAAAGCCATGCAGGATACCAATACCGTCTCATGGGACGTGGTGACGGAAAATAGCTCGCGCCTGGCCCGCGGCATCAAACTGGGCGTATTTGAAAAAATCACCCCAGAAATGGTCAATCAGCAGCATGTTATCCCCGGCGCGCGCAACGATTACGGCGTGCCGTCTGAAATTTTCTCCACCCTGATTGGTTTCTCCAGTAAAGCCTTCCCGGATGGTAAACCGCAGCCGAAAACCTTCGCCGATTTTTGGGACGTGAAGAAATTCCCCGGTAAACGCACCTTACAGGATGAACCGGCCACGGTTATCGAAGCGGCGCTAATCGCCGACGGCGTCAAGCCGGAAGACGTCTATAAAACGCTGAGTACCCCGGAAGGGGTCGATCGGGCGATGAATCAGATTAAGAAAATCAAACCCTACGTAGCGAAATGGTGGAAGAGCGGCGCTGAACCGGTGCAGGCGCTCGCCAGCGGCGAAGTGGTGATGGCGCTGGGCTGGAATGGTCGCTTCCAGTCGGGCATCGACTCCGGCGTACCGATCAAAATGTCCTGGGACGATTCCATCGCTCAGGTTGGCTATTTCGCGCTGGTTAAAGGGGCGCACAACCGTGAGGCCGCGCTGAAACTGCTCAACTACATTATTGCGCCGAAGCATCAGGCGGAATTCAGCAAGTACATCGCCTATGGCCCGACCACTAAAGAAGCGATGCAGTATATCGACAAAGCGCGCCAGGAACGTTTGCCGTCCACGCCGGAACGGCTGCAGCACACCCTGTTTATGGATGCGGGATGGTGGGACAAAAATGGTCCGGCGATCATTGAGCGCTACAACCAGGTGCGTGCGCAGTAACGGCGTGCGAAGCATATGTTGATTTAGTGAATGACTGGGCGGACGGGACTGCAGGTCGGGTCCCGTCCAGAACGGAGTGAGTTATGGTGGCAACGATATTGACTGATAACCTTACCCCATCCCGGCGGATCCGTTGGCCCGGGCTGGCTCTCGTGGCGACGCTACCGTTGCTGCTTTTTTTACTGCTGTTTTTTGTCTGGCCGATTGCCGGGCTGCTAAAGCAAGGGTTTCTGGTGCAGGGGCACTTCAGCCTCGAAAACTATCTCCACCTGTGGGATACCCCGATTTATCGCATCGTTCTGGAAAATACTTTTGTTATCGCGGTGGCGGTTACCATTGGCTGCATTGTGATGAGCTACCCGCTGGCCTGGCTGATGGCTTCGGTGCGCCCGGCGATGGCGAAGCTGCTGTTTTTTGCCGTGCTGCTGCCGTTCTGGTCCAGCGCGCTGGTGCGGACCTCGGCGTGGATCGCGCTGCTGCAGCAAAACGGCCCCCTTAACCATCTATTGATGACCCTGCAGATTACTTCGCAGCCGGTGGCCTTCCTGTATAACTTTACCGGCGTGCTGATCGGCATGGTGCACGTGCTGATGCCCTTCGTGGTGCTGCCGCTCTATGCATCATTCCGCTCGCTGGATAGTTCGCTGCTGCAGGCGGCGCAGAGTTTAGGCGCGGATTCGCTCAGCGTCTTCACCCGTATTATTTTGCCGCTGACGCGTCCTGGCGTTGTTGCCGGCGCGGTTATCGTCTTTATGAACGCGGTCGGTTACTACATTACGCCATCGCTGATGGGCGGACCGGCGCAGCGGATGGTCGCGGAGCTTATTTCACACAATATTACCGATGAACTGAACTGGGGGATCGCCGCCGCGCTGGCCTGCGTATTGCTGATCACCACCTTGCTCGCGCTGTGGTTGTTTAATCGCCTGTTTGGCCTCGATAAGCTGATGGGCGGCTCCAGCGGCAAGGGCAGCCAGTCGGTGGTGGTGACGCAACGCAGCGGCGGCGGGCGTATCAGCGCAGGCGCGGGCGTGCTGGTGGCGCTGTTTCTTATCCTGCCGATTGTTATCGTTATTCCGATGAGTTTCGGTACCGCCAGCTTCCCGACTTTTCCGCCGGCGGAATATGGCGTGCGCTGGTACGTCAACTTTTTCACCGACCCTAAATGGATGCTGGCGCTGGGCGAGAGCGTGCGGATTGGGCTGATTGTCACCATTCTGTCGATGGTGCTGGGCGCGACCGCCGCGATGGGGATCCATAAGCTACGCTCGCCGCGCAAAAGCTGGCTGGAGACGCTGTTTATCGTTCCCATGTCGGTGCCGGCCATCATTACCGCGGTCTCGCTGTATTATCTGTGCGGGCCTTTAGGGTTGATCAACAACTCGGTGGCGCTGATCCTCGGCCATACCGTTCTGGCCACGCCCTATACCTTCATTACGCTACGCGCCGCGCTCAAAGGATTCGATCCCAGCCTGGAGCTGGCGGCCTACAGTCTTGGGGCCAGGCCGTGGCAGATGTTCCGCCGGGTCATGCTGCCGATCCTGCTCCCCGGTATGATCGGCGGCGCGGTGTTTGCCTTCGTGACCTCATTTGATGATGTGGTGATGTCGCTATTTTTGACCACTATCCGTAATCGAACCCTGCCGAAACTGATGTATGAAGGGCTGGCGTTCGATTTTGATCCGACGGTGATTTCGGCCTCCTGCGTACTGATCGCGGCGACGGCGGGGATCCTGATAATTCAGAGCCTGGTAAAACGTAATGGAGGCAAACATGCGTCAAATGCAGGGTAAAGATGTCACTCTCAACGCCATTCGCAAAACCTACGCTGCGACGGTGGCGCTGCCGCATATCGACCTGCAGGTCGCGCGCGGTGAATTCTGTACGCTGCTGGGCGCTTCCGGTTCCGGTAAAACCACGTTGCTAAAAGTGATTGCCGGATTTGAACGCCCCGATGGCGGCAACGTACTGATCGCCGGTAAGGATGTGACCCGCGCGCCGATTGCCGATCGCAATATTGGTATGGTGTTCCAGAACTATGCGCTCTTTCCGCATATGTCGGTCTTTGAGAACGTCGCTTTTCCGCTGCGCATGCGTCGTCTGGCGAAAGTCGATATTGAGCGCCGGGTCGGCGAGGCGCTGGCGCTGGTCAGCCTGGAAGAGTACCGCAAACGCCTGCCTGGAGAGCTCTCTGGCGGTCAGCAGCAGCGCGCCGCGCTGGCGCGCGCGCTGGTATTTAATCCGGACATCCTGCTGATGGATGAACCGCTTGGGGCGCTGGATAAAAATCTGCGCCAGTCGATTCAGATCCAGATTAAACAGCTGCATCAGGAGCTGGGGCTGACGGTGGTGTTTGTCACCCACGATCAGGAAGAAGCGATGAATCTCTCCGATCGGATCATCATAATGGATAAAGGCGAAATCGTCGGCGATGGCTCTCCGCAGAGCCTTTATCGCCAGCCGGATAGTCGCTTTGTCGCCGGTTTTCTCGGCGAATGCAATTTTATCCCCGGCGAGCGCAGCGGGACGCTGGGCATTCGGCCCGAGCATATGCTGGTTGGGCGCGCCAGCGAGAGGGCGAGCTGGCGCTATCAGGGCAATATCGTGATGGCGACCTTCTGCGGCCTGCACTGGAAGTTATTAATTGAGTATCAGGAGCAGATGTTGGTGGCCTATGCGCCGGTGGACCTCCCGGCCGAGGAGCGTACCGCAGGTCAGACCATCAGTTTTGGCTTTCAGCCGGAACAGGCGATGACTTTCAGGGAGTCTGCGTGAACGGCTATCCACGTTTTATTGCGGTGGGCGAACAGGCGCTGCTAGTTGAATTCGGCGACAGCATCGACGCGCGGCTTAATGCCCGGGTGCTGGCGCTGGCGGCGGCGCTAAACGGGGTGAACGGGGTGAGCGAAATCATTCCCACCTATCGCTCTCTGACGATAACCTTTGATCCGTTAACGGTGACCTGTAGCGAACTATGCGAACGGGTTGCGCTGTCTATCGAACGTCCCCCGGCGAGCCGCTCATTGCGCCGTCGCTGGCGGGTGCCGGTGTGCTATGGCGGTGAATATGGCGAAGATCTGCCCGCCCTGGCGCAGGCGCACGGTTTGAGTCCGCAGCAGGTGATTGAGTTACACAGCACGGCGCGCTATCGGGTTTATATGGTCGGATTTATGCCGGGGTTCGCCTATCTCGGCGGGCTGCCTGCAACGCTGCATACCCCGCGGCGGGCGTCGCCGCGCGCGATGACCCCAGCGTCCAGCATCAATATTGGCGGCCAGCAGACGGCAATCAGCTCGGTGGCGGGCCCCAGCGGCTGGCATCTTATTGGCCGCACGCCGTGGCGTTCATTTGATCCGCAGCGGCAAAGGCCATTTTTGTTTCAGGCCGGGGATGAAATCGTCTTTGCGCCTGTTAGCCCGGCGGAGTTCATCCGCCTGAGCGACGAGTGCCGCGCGGCGGATTGGTCCCCTGAACCGGAGGTGGCGTGATGCGTTGGCTGGAAGTCATCTCTCCGGGATTATTAACCACCGTGCAGGATGAAGGGCGTCGCGGTTTCGCGCATTCGGGCGTACCGGCCTCGGGGCCGATGGACATGATCGCTTTTCGCTTAGCCAATGCCGTTGTCGGCAACGGGCCGGATTGCGCGGCGCTGGAATTAACCGCGCTCGGCGGGCGATATCGGGTGATGGGGGGCGAGTGCATCCTCTGTCTCGGCGGCGCGGTTGAGGCGCAGGTGGATGGCCGGGCGCTGGAACCCTGGGTCAGCCACCGACTGGCGGAGGGCAGCGAACTGGTTATCGGACGAATAGCGCGCGGGCTACGCGCCTACCTGGCGCTGGCTGGCGGCGTGAATGTGCCGCTGGTGTTAGGCAGTCGCGCTACGCTGACCCGCGCGGCGCTGGGTGGTCTGGAAGGGCGGGCGCTGGCAAAAGGCGACCGTTTGCCGCTGGCGGAACAGGCCGATATCGGGCGTCGCCGCTGCGCGCACGCGCATCTGACATCGTTGTACAGCAGCGGCCCGCTCGCGGTGGTGATGGGACCGCAGCAGGAGGCATTCACCGCCGCTTCGTTGCTCACCTTTTTACATGGACGCTATCGGGTTAGCGCCCATGCGGACCGGATGGGCTACCGAATGGCGGGCCCGGCACTGGCCCATTTGCACGGGGCTGATATGGTTTCCGATGCGGTAGTGCCGGGAAGTATTCAGGTGCCCGGTAATGGTCAGCCGATTATTGCGCTGCACGATCGTCAGACTACCGGCGGATACCCGAAAATCGCCACCTTAATTGGCGCGGATCTGCCGCGAGTCGGGCAACTGCGGCCGGGGCAGAGTGTGGCGTTTCGTGCGGTCACCGTACAGGAAGGCGTCGCGCGCTGGCGGCGTTTGCAAACGGGTATCGCCGCCTGTTTACAACATATTCAATCAACGGAAGTGAGCTGGCTATGAGTGAAACACAGAGTGATGTAGACAATATTTTCCTCAATCCTGGCAGCGAAGATCTGACAGAAGCGACCTATCGGCAGCTACTGGAAATGATCCAGCTGGGACGGATCCCGACCAATGTACCACTGCAGGAGCGGACGCTGGCGGCGGCGCTGGGGGTATCGCGTACGCCGTTGCGTGAAGCCTTCAGCCGTCTGGTCGGCGGCGGCTTCGCAACCCGGGTCGGACGCGGACAGCTTATCGTGAAAGAGCCCACGCTCCGCGAGTATCTGGAGATCCTGCAACTGCGAATTCTCCTTGAAGGGGAAGCGGCGTTTGCCGCCGCGACGCGTATGCCGACGGCGCAGGCGCAAGCGGTAATTAGCGCGCTGAGCGACCACCGCCAGGCGCGAGACTTTTCCGCCTCTGAGAACCATCGTATCGATAACCTGGTTCACCAGACGATAGCCGCCCACTGCGGTAACGCCATGCTTGAACGCATGATTTTTGATTTACGCATTAAGGCGCGCACTTTTGACCAGAACGGTACCGTCGCTCGCTTCGAGCCCGGCTGCCAGGAGCATATTGCGCTAATGGAACGTATTCACGACGGTGACGCGCAGGGGGCCAGAGACGCGATGGTCTTTCATCTGACCCAGGCGCGGGCCGGCATTGTGGCTCGATTTACTGCAATCTGAGTAGGAAACCAGGGTAATGAACAAACTGAATGAACAGGCGAATGGCGTCTACATTATTTCCGCCACGCCATTTACCGACAGCGGAGAACTGGATTTAGCCAGCGCGGACAGCCTGACCGACTTCTACCTCGAAAAGGGCGTCAGCGGTATCACTATTCTCGGCATGATGGGGGAGGCGCATAAGCTCACCGAAGAAGAAGCGCTGATCTTTATGCAGCGGGTGCTGGCGCGGGTGAACGGGCGCGTGCCGGTCGTGGTCGGCGTCAGCCATGCTTCCCATCGCCACGTTGAACGTCTGGCGAAAACGGCGATGGATAAAGGGGCGGCAGGGGTCATGCTGGCGCCGGGCCCTAATTTGGTCACCGATCCGCAGGTGGAAAATTACTTTCTTAGCGTCGCGCATCTGCTTGGCGGCGAGGTGCCTGTTTGTCTGCAGGACTTCCCGCAATCGACCAAAGTTCACACTTCAGTCCCGGTGATGCTGCGCCTGATTGAAGCGCTGCCGCAAATCGTGATGCTTAAGCATGAAGACCTGCCGGGGATGCGCAAACTCAGCCAGCTCCGCAGCCAGAGCGAGACGCTGGGACTGCGTCGTGTCAGCGTGCTGGTGGGTAACGGCGGCCTCTTTTTGCCGCAGGAGCTGGCGCGCGGGGCCGATGGCGCGATGACCGGCTTTGCCTGGCCGGAAATGCTGGTACAAGTATGTCAGGCCTATGCCGCGGGCGATCCGGCGCGGGGCGAGGATATTTTCGACTGCTACCTGCCGCTGCTGCGTCATGAGTTTCAGTATGGCATTGGCCTGGGACTGCGCAAAGAGGCGCTGCGTCGGCGCGGGGCGATAAAAAGCGCTGCGGTTCGCCAGCCGGGGCCGGTTCTTGACAGTATCGACCAGCAGGAACTGAGCGGACTGATGGCTCGCCTGGAACGTAAACTCGCCGAAAAAGGACTGAACTGATGGATTTTATGATTGCGGGAAAAACGGCGCTGGTTTGCGGCGCGGGAAGCGGCTTAGGGCGCGCTATCGCTCAGTCTCTGGCCGCCGAAGGCGTCAAGGTCGCGGTGACCGGACGCAATGAAGAGAAGCTGGCCGAGACGGTAGCGTTGATTACTCAGGCCGGAGGCGAAGCCCAGGCCTGGCGGCTGGATCTGGCGGACCCGCAAACCTTTGATGCGGTCCTCGGCGAGATCCGTCAGCGCTTCGGCGCGATCGCCATTCTGGTGAATAACTCCGGCGGTCCGGCGCCTTCTACCGCCGCTGGCGTTGACCCGGACATCTGGCAACGGCAGTTCAGCGCGATGGTCAGCTCGCTTATTCAGTTGACCGATAAGGTGCTGCCCGACATGCGTGCGGAGGGCTGGGGACGCATTATTACCAGCACCTCTTCCGGGGTGGTCGCGCCGATTGCTAATCTGGGCGTGTCGAATACCCTGCGTATGGCGCTGATGGGCTGGTCGAAAACGTTGGCCGCGGAAGTCGCCGCCAGCGGCATCACGGTGAACGTGCTGGTGCCGGGACGCATTGCCACGGAGCGCGTGGGTCAGCTTGACGCCGCTCGCGCCGGGCGGGAAGGGGTGAGCGTCGAGACGGTGCGCAGTAAAAGCCAGCAGACGATCCCGGTCGGGCGCTACGGTCGCCCGGAGGAGTATGGCGCGGCGGCGGCGTTCCTTGCCAGCCAGCAGGCGTCGTTCATCACCGGTAGCGTGTTGCGGGTTGATGGCGGGATGCTCCCCTCTCTTTAGAGCCTGGCCCATTAGGGCTATTTTGCTTGTCATTTTGAACCCGGGCAGTGCTCAGAATCCTCACGTACTACGTGTAGGCTCCGGTTCTTCCGCGCTGGCCGTGTTCAAACTGTCTGCGCCAATAACGTCTACCTGGATAGGCTCTTAGTATGGAGAATGGCGATGAATAAGGTGATGCACGGTGCGACCCTGGTGTTGCGGGACGTGTTGCTCTTTGATGGCGGCGGCGAGCCGCCGGTGTCTGCGGATGTGGCGATTGCCGGTGAATATATTACCGCCATCGGCGCGCCCGGCTCGCTTACCGGCAAGCATATCATTGAGGCGCAAGGGCTGGCGCTGGCTCCGGGGTTTATTGATGTCCATACCCATGATGACCGGGCGCTGCTCATGCCGGGAATGATGAGCGCCAAATTATCGCAGGGCGTCACTACGGTGATTACCGGCAACTGCGGTCTGAGCCTGGCGCCGGCGCAGATGGCGAGCGTTCCCGCGCCGTTGGATTTGATAGCCACTCCCGAGTGGCTGCGCTTTCCCCGTTTCGCCGACTATCTGGCGGCATTAACCAACGACGGGATTGCCGTCAACGCCGCCTGCATGGTGGGACATACCACGCTGCGCGCCAGCGTGATGGGCGATTCGCTGACGCGTAGCGCCAGTGAAGATGAGTGCGCCCGAATGCGCGAACGGCTTGAGGAGTCTCTTGCCGCTGGCGCTTTTGGCTTCTCTACCGGCACCTTTTATCCTCCCGCGCGGGAGGCGACTATCGATGAGATTGTCGCGGTGGCCGAGCCGCTGGCGCGCTACGGGGCGTTGTACGCGACGCATATGCGTAACGAAGCGGAAGCGGTGCTGGACTCGCTGGAAGAAACCTATGAGATTGGCCGTCGGTTAGGGGTGCGGGTGTTGATATCCCACCATAAATTAGCCGGGGTGAAAAACCATGGCCGTTCGCGGGAAACGCTGGCCAGTATTCAGGCTGCCCGCGCGCGCCAGCCGGTGTCGCTGGATTGCTACCCCTATAACGCCTCATCAACCACCTTAAACCCGGCCTTTATCGCCAGAGCGGCAAAAGTGCTGGTGAGCTGGTCGACGCCGCATCCGCAGCATGCCGGACGGCTGCTGGCCGATATCGCCGCCGACTGGGGCGTCAGCGATGAAGAGGCGGCGCGGCGGCTGATGCCCGCCGGAGCGATCTATTTCATGATGGATGAGGACGATGTCCAGCGTATTCTGTCGTTCCCGCCGACGATGATCGGCTCTGACGGCATGCCGCACGATGAGCATCCGCATCCGCGTTTATGGAGTACCTTTCCCCGGGTGCTGGGGCATTACAGCCGCGAGCTGGGGCTGTTCCCTCTGCACACGGCGGTGAATAAGATGAGCGGCTTGCCCGCCGCGGAGCTGGGCATCGCCCGTCGCGGGCGGATCGCCGCCGGATATTATGCCGACCTGGTGCTGTTTAACCCGCGGACGGTGCAGGATAGCGCCACTTTTGCGCAGCCGTGTCTCCGGGCTGAAGGGATCGAAAAGGTCTGGGTAAATGGCCAGTTGGCCTGGGCCGACGGCGAAATCCGCCATCAGACGGCGGGGCAGGTAATTCGCCGGTAAATATGCGCGCCGTTCACCGGTACCGTTCAGCCTTAACGGCTGGCTTCCGGCGAACGGCGGGGATTATGCCGCCGGGATCGCGCCGTGCAAAAAGTCGTTCACCGTCTTCATGCACAGGTCGCGTTCTTCCACGTGCGGCATATGGCTTGAGGCGTCGAAAATTGTCCACCGCGCGTCGGGAATATGGTCCATAAAGGGCTGCACCACCTCCGGCGTTGCTTCATCGTAACGCCCGGAAATCAGCAGTACCGGCACCGTAATCCGCGCGAGGCGGTCGATAATGGTCCACGCTTTCATGCTGCCGATCACGTGGAATTCGGTGGGGCCGTTCATCGCGTGATAGACCGTCGGGTCGGCATCCATGGCATCAAAGGTGCGCCGGACTTCCGGCGGCCAGGGGTCAAGCCGACAGACATGGCGTTGGTAAAACACCTGGCTTGCCGCCTTATATTCCGCGCTGTCCAGCGTGCCCGCCGCCTCATGGGCCAGTAGCGTTTGCTGGACTTCGACAGGCAACTGCGCGCGGAGCTTTGCCGCGCCCTGTAACCACAGCGCCATCGAGGCCGGAGAGTTGGCGATAACCAGCGCTTTTAAGCCTTCAGGCTGCCTTACCGCGTGCTCTGCGCCGAGCATGCCTCCCCATGACTGGCCGAGCAGCGCGTAATTATCGGCAATATTGAGATGCAGCAGCAGGTTATCCAGTTCGTCGAGAAACAGCGCCGGTTGCCAGAAGTCGGCGGGCTGCTGCGGAAGATGGGTTGAGCGCCCGTTGCCTAACTGATCGTAGTGGATCACCGCGCGCCCGCTGAGGGCGATATCGCGGAACGCATCGACATAATCATGCGTACACCCCGGCCCGCCGTGGGCAATGACCAGCGGCGTCAGCCCGCTATTGAGATCGCCGCAAATACGAAACCAGGTTTGATAGCGCCGAAACGGGGCGTAGCCTTCGCTGATGGTATACATGAATCATCTTTACCCTGCTAAGTGGACTGGCTTTCAGGGTAAAGGGTGGCGACCGGCGCTGAACACTAGCAAAAATGCTAGATCTTAGCTGTCGAGCAGGCGGTAGTGCAGGGCGCGGACCACCGCCTGCACGCGGTTGCTGGCGCCCAGCTTTTTCGCGGCGGTATTCAGGTGCAGCGTCACCGTCGCCACCGAACGATGCAGCTTGCGGGCTATCTCTTTGGCGGTCAGCCCTTCGGCGGACCACGCCAGGCATTCGCGCTCGCGGTTGCTCAACTTCACGTGGCGGCAGGTGAGCATGGTGCTGTCGAACAGCGGAAAGGCCGACTCCTGGAACTGGTGGGCGAGCAGCATCAGTTGCGCCAGGGTTGCGCTGATTTCCCGCTCCTGACGCTGGCCGGTGTGGATACCGGTGAGGGTGACGAAGCCGCCATTAGGCAGATGCAGGGGAACCGTTGCGCCGCAGGGCATATTGTGTTCGCGCATATAGTCGGTGACGGCGGTCACCTGATTGCCCAGTCTGCCGCGCAGCATGCTGCTGTCCGGCCGCTGATAGGACCAGACAAAGGGCGCGCAGCTCTCCAGCGCGCAGTGCTGCACCGGGTCAACCTGATAATATCCGTGTTCGCACCACAGCTGGCGCATATCCTCCGGCACATTAAATGTTTTCAGCAGCGACGGCGTAATCAGCTCTCCCTCCAGCGAGCGCGGGACCGGCGTGTAGTCGTAAATGACCGCGTCAAATCCCAGCGTCCTGGTTTGCTGAAAAAGTCCGCCGAATGCCTCATCCAGACTGCTCGCCCGGGCGCTGCCGGGGCGTTCAAACTCCAGTCGCATATAACCCCCTTCACGTTAAAACGAGACCTGCGACGGGCACGATTTGTGCAGATCCGCCGGTAGCTCACTCTGAGGTATGCAATTCCGGTGCCGCCCTGGCGCGGCGCAAAACTAGTATTTTTGCTAACTGTTCAGTTCCCGGCGTTGCCGTTAGCGTTAAAGCACCCCCTACAGACGGGTACCATCGACGATGAGGAACACAGCATGTGGAGCGAAATAGCGGCCGACTGGCGCCATAACATTACGGTGGACGGTTATAACGTCGTGGCCTATCAATTTGGCGACGGCGAGGAGACCGTTCTCTGCCTCAACGGCGGGCCGGGATTGCCTTGCGATTATCTGCGCGAGGCCCACTCCTGCCTGAAACAGCACGGCTACCGGGTGATCGCTTTTGACCAGTTGGGTACCGGAAAATCCGACCGACCCGATGACGCCAGCCTATGGACTATGGCGCGCTACGTGCGTGAAGTGGAAACCGTCCGCCAGGCGCTGGGGACTGGCCCGGTGCACCTGCTTGGTCATTCGTGGGGCGGGTGGCTGGCGATTGAAGTGGCATTGCACCATCCAGGCGCAATTCGCTCGCTGATTCTGGAAAACACCGTCGCCGATATGCCGCATCTGGTGCAGGAGCTGAATCGCCTGCGTGGGGCGCTGGGGGCGGAGACCGTCGCCATGATGCAGCGCTATGAGGCGCTGGGGTGGTTGGATCATCCAGCCTATCAGGCGGCGATTACCCTGCTGAATTATCGCCACGTTTGTCGTCTCGACGTCTGGCCCGACCCGGTTAAGCGCTCGCTGGAGGACTGGAATATGGGGCCCTATATCACCATGCAGGGGCCGAACGAATTCCTCTATACCGGGAATTTAAAAGCGTGGGACCGCAGCGCCGAGCTGGCCTCAATCCGCGTACCGTGCCTGATCATCAGCGGACAGCATGATGAGCTGACCCCCGCCTGCGCCCTGAAAATGAAGCAGGGGCTGGCAAATGCCGAAATCGCGATTTTTGCCAACAGCAGCCATATGCCGTTTTACGAAGAGCCGCAGGCTTACTATCCGGTGTTGCTCGACTTTCTGGCGCGCCAGCGCGACGCGGGAGGTTGTTGATGCATCGTTACCGCTTTCTGCTGTTTCGTCCGCTACAGCTGCTGCCGGTGCTGTTCGGCATTAGCCTGATTACCTTCATGATGGTGCGCGCGATCCCCGGCGATCCGGCGCGCATTCTGCTGGGCGTTCGTAGCACCCCGGCGGCGCTGGCCCGCATCCGCGCGCAGTTTGGCCTGGATGAGCCGCTATGGGTGCAATACGGTTATTTTCTGCGCAACCTGCTGCAGGGCGAACTGGGGAAGTCAATTGTTTACCGGGTCGATACCCTGAAGCTGATCGCTTCGCGTCTTGAGCCGACGCTATGGCTGGTGCTGGGCAGCGTTCTGCTGGCGATCGTGTTGACGGTGCCGCTGGCGGCGATTGCCGCACGCCAGCGCGGGCGTCTCGCCGATCGGCTGATTCGTCTTTTTACCACCGCCGGACTCGGGTTCCCGGCGTTCTGGCTTGGCATCATGTTGATTCTGCTGTTCAGCATTGTGCTCGGCTGGTTTCCGGTCTCCGGCTACGGTAGCGATTTTTTAGATCGGTTGCATCATATGGCGCTACCGTGCCTGACCGTCGCGCTGGCGCTCTCCGCGGTGTTGATTCGTAACCTGCGCGCCAGCCTGCTGACGGAAATGAGTAGCGATTATGTAGTGGCGGCGCGGGCTCGCGGGCAGCGGGAAAGACGTATTTTCTGGCGGCACGTGCTGCCGAATTCGCTGGTGCCGACCATCAATCTGCTGGCGGTGAATATTGGCTGGTTAATCGGCAGTACGGTGGTTATCGAGAGCGTGTTTGCCATCCCCGGTCTGGGGCAACTGCTGGTGAAGGCGATTTTTAGCCGCGACTACATGGTGGTGCAGGGCGTGGTGATGGTCTTTGCTCTTGCCACCGTGGCGGTCAGCCTGCTGGCGGATCTGCTGACCGTAGCGCTCGACCCGAGGATAAAACTATGAAGGCGATAGCGACCTTATCCCGTTTGCGTCACCGGGCCATTCCGCGCCAGCAGGCGTTATACGCCGGGCTGGCGATTGTCGGCTTATGGCTTCTGGTCGCCTGTCTGGCGCCGTGGATAGCGCCGTTCGATCCGATTACTCAGGATGCTTCTTCTGCTCTGCTGCCGCCGGGCGGCGCGCATCCGTTCGGCACCGATAACTTTGGCCGCGATGTTTTTTCCCGCGTGCTGTGGGGGGCGCGGATAGATCTGCAAATCTGCCTGTTGGGGGTGCTGTTTCCTTTTATGCTCGGCACCACCCTCGGGGCGCTCTCCGGCTATCTCGGCGGCGTCGCTGATGCGCTGGTGATGCGCATCATCGATATCGTCCTGGCCTTTCCGTTTCTGGTGCTGATGCTGGCGATCATCGCCATTCTCGGGCCGGGACTGGGCAGCTTTTATATCGCCATGGCGATGGTCGGCTGGGTCTCCTACGCCCGACTGGTGCGCGCTCAGGTACTGACGCTTAAACAGCGCGATTTTATTCTGGCGGCCCGCAGTCTGGGCTACGGCCATCTGCGTATTTTGTTCCGTCATCTGCTGCCGAACGCCCTGACCGGGGCGATCGTTTTTTCGATGTCCGACTGTGTGCTGGTTCTGCTGAACGGGGCGTCGGTGAGCTATCTGGGGCTCGGCGTACAGCCGCCGACCGCTGAATGGGGCGTCATGGTTGCCGAAGGGCAGAGCTTTATCACCACCGCGTGGTGGATAACCACCTTTCCGGGGCTCGCTATCGTGCTGCTGGCGATGGGATTTAGCCTGCTGGCCGATGGGCTGGGCGATAAGTTAGGAGAACGCGTATGAGCCTGCTGCAGGTGAATCGCCTGACGGTCACGCGCGGTGAGGATATCGCGCTGGTGGATAACGTCTCGTTAAGTCTTGACGCCGGGGAGATGCTCGGCCTGGTCGGCGAGAGCGGCTCGGGAAAAACCGTGACCTGCCGGGCGCTGATGCGCCTGCTGCCGGGGGCCGGATTGCGGATCACCGGCGGCGAGGTGCTGCTGGGCGGGCGGGATATTTTGGCCCTGAGCGAAGGACAAATGTCTGCGGTGCGCGGGCGGGAAATCGGTATGATTTTCCAGAATCCGACCAGCCACCTGAATCCGGTGATGACCATTGGCGAACAGATTGCTGAAAGCCGCCGCCTCCATTTTGGCGCCAGCCGTCGCCAGGCGCGGGAGGACGCGCTGGCGCTGCTGCGCCAGGTGGGGATCCCCGATCCGCAAAATCGGCTCAATAACTATCCGCATGAATTTTCCGGCGGTATGCGCCAGCGGGCGATGATTGCCGTCGCCCTCGCGCCGGAGCCCGCGCTGCTGATCGCCGACGAACCGACGACCGCGCTGGATGTGACCGTGCAGATGCAGATTTTGCGCCTGCTCAGCGACCTGCGCGCCGAACTGGGGCTGGCGGTCATTATGATCACTCACGACCTTGGCGTGGTGGCGCAAACCTGCGATCGGATTGCGGTGATGTATGGCGGCCGACTGTGTGAAGTGGGCGATAAGCGCGAAGTGCTGGCCGGGCCGCTGCACCCTTATACCCGCGGGCTTATCGACTGCCAGCCGGCCAGCGAAGGCGGGCCGGGAAGGTTGACGACCATCGACGGCCAGCCGCCGTCCGCCGACCACTTGCCTCCCGGCTGTCGCTTTCATCCGCGGTGTCGTCGTGCGGACGAGGCCTGCCAGCACCAGCCTTTACTGCGTTACCGGCAGGAGAGTCAGAGCCACGCGGCCGCCTGTCATCACATATTGCCAGCGCTTACCCGGCGGGAGGAATAATGGCTCATGCTAACTGGCCGCTGCTAGAGGCCGATAATATTTCCGTCACCTTTCCGGTTTCCGGCGGACTTTGGCAACCGAAACGGGTCGTACATGCGGTCAATCAGGTCTCGTTGCAAATCTATCCCGGCGAGACGCTCGGTCTGGTCGGCGAATCCGGTAGCGGAAAAAGTACCCTGGGACGGGCGCTGTTACAGCTTGAGCGGGTCGCCGGCGGAGAGGTGCGCTTCGAGGGGCAACGCATCACCCACGGCCTGACCAGCGATATCGCCCGCTTGCGGCAGCAAAGCGCGATGATTTTCCAGGACCCCTTTGCGTCGCTGAATCCGCGTCAGACCGTGGGGGAAAGTATTGCCGAGGTGTTGCGCGTACATCGGAAGGTGGCGCGGGGCGAGGTTGACCGGCGGGTGGCGGAGCTGCTCACCCAGGTGGGCCTGCGTCCGCAGCAGGCCAGCGCGAAACCGGCTCAGCTTAGCGGCGGTCAGTGTCAGCGCGCCGGTATTGCCAGAGCGCTGGCCATGGAACCCCGCCTGATTGTGGCGGATGAATGCGTCGCAGCGCTGGATGTTTCCATTCAGGGACAGATTGTCAATTTATTAATGACGCTGCGCGAGACGATGGGGCTGGCGATTCTGTTTATCGCTCACGATCTGGCGATTGTTCGTCGGCTCTGCGATCGCGTTGCGGTCATGTACCTCGGACGGATCGTGGAAGAGGGGCCTGCGGAAGCGCTCTTCACCCGGCCGTTGCATCCCTATACCGCCGCGTTGGTCTCGGCGATCCCGGAAATCGACCCGGACAAACCGTTGCCGAAGAATATGCTGGGAGGCGAACCGCCCAGCCCCGTCGCGGTGCCGCAAGGCTGTGCATTTCATCCGCGCTGTCCTTATGCGCAGGTGCAGTGCCGCACCGACGCTCCACCAACCCGGCAGATTGCCGACCGCACTTATGCCTGCGTACTTAACCACACAGGCGATGAGACCGTTTTTCCTTTGACTGGGGGATCTTTTGATGAAGCACAGGCATGTTAAGTTACTGGCGGCCAGCGTTTTTCTGGCACTAAGCGTGGTAAGCGAAATGGCGCAGGCGGCGGGGGTATTGAGCATAGGCCGTCGCGAGGACAGCACCACTTTCGATCCCATAAAATCGGCGCAAAACGCCGATAACTGGGTCTTTTCCAACGTCTTCGACCCGCTGGTGCGAGTCGATAAAACGGGGACGAAACTGGAGCCGGGCGTGGCCGAGAGCTGGACGGTTTCCCCGGATGGTAAGGTGTATACCTTTAAAATCCGCGATACCAAATTTTCCGACGGGACGCCGGTTACCGCCAGCGATGCGGCCTTCAGCCTGATGCGTATCCGTGATGATGAGGGGTCGCTGTGGCGCGATTCGTATAGCATTATCGCCAAAGCGGAGGCGCCGGATCCCCACACGCTGGTGGTGACGCTGAAATCCCCTTCTGCGCCATTTTTGTCGCAACTGGCGTTGCCCAATGCTTCGGTGATTTCACAAAAAGCGATGGAGGCGGAAGGTGAAGAGGCATTTGCTGAAAAACCGGTGGGGTCCGGCGCGTTTAGCGTTAAGGAGTGGCAGCGCGGTGAAAAAATCGTGCTGGTGAAGAATCCTTACTTCTGGCAGGCGAAAAATGTCAGCCTGGATGGCGTGGAGTGGTTAACGATCCCGGATGATAATACCCGTATGCTGAAAGTGCAGGCGGGCGAACTGGATGCCGCGCTGAACGTGCCTTTCTCGCGCATTGCGTCATTACAGAAGGACGCGAATCTGAAGGTTGAACTCAATCCTTCCACGCGCGAAGATCATCTGCTGATTAACCATTCTCACGGCGCGCTGGGTAAAGTGGCGGTACGTCAGGCGCTGGACTTTGCGATTGATAAAGACGCGATCGTCAAGACCGTGACGTTTGGCTATGGCCAGGTGGCGAACTCCTATATTCCGGCCGGGGCGCTTTACCACTACGCGGACAATCTGCGGCGGCCATACGATCCGCAAAAGGCAAAGCAGATGTTAAAAGCGGCGGGGGCCGAGAACCTGAAGCTGAATTATGTGGTGAACGCCGGGGATGAAGTGGACGAGCAAATCGCCATTTTATTGCAACAGCAGCTGGCGAAAGCCGGGGTGACGGTCAATTTACAAAAGGTCGATCCGAGTCAGAGCTGGGATATGCTGGTTGCCGGGGATTACGATATTTCAGTGATGTACTGGACTAACGATATTCTCGACCCTGACCAGAAAACCACCTTTGTACTTGGCCACGACGCCAATATGAACTATATGACCCGCTATCATAACGAGAAGGTGAAAGCGCTGGTGGCTGCCGCGCGCGTCGAAATGGATAGCAAAAAGCGCGAACAGATGTATATCGATCTGCAAAAAATGGCCAAGGCCGATGTCAACTGGATCGATCTGTATTACAGCCCGTACCGCAACGTCAGCCGTAAAAATATTGACGGTTTTTACCAGAATCCGCTGGGCCGATTCTTCCTTGAGGATACCGTCAAAAACTGATGCCTCTTGCGCCGGTCGGCTTCAGTCGCCGGCGCTTTTTTGATCGTCCCTGATACCCGCCCGGATTGATGTACATCAACGTGCAGATTAACTTTTCCTGTAAAAACTAAAAAACAGTTGTGACCGGTCCGGCATTTATTCAATCTATGCGGTGAATATTTAATGTGCGCCAATACATAGAATATATGTGCATTAAATCAACAGGTTAAATAAATCAGGGGTTAATTTTTGTGGCAAGTGCAAACAAACTCACGCTGTTCATCGTCATTTTCATGTTGTTGGGTATCCTCTCCGGCGCGGCCATCCACGCATACGCAGCGCCAGCCGCCATCACCGCATGGTCAGAAAACATTACGTTGCTCACCGACGTGTTCCTGCGCCTGATTAAGATGGTGATTGCGCCGTTAGTCTTCAGTACATTGACGGTCGGGATTATGCGTCTTGGCGAAACGGCGACCATCGGGCGGGTCGGCGGTAAAGCGATGGTGTGGTTTATCACTTCGTCAATTCTGTCCATTCTGGTCGGGCTGGTCATTGTCACCCTGGAGCATCCTGGCGCCGGTTTGAACCTGGCGATCCCTCAGGCGTCTGTGGATACCGGGCTGGCGGTGAGCGGGATGAGCTTAAAAGGTTTTCTGACCCATACCATCCCGACCAGCATTACAGAGGCGATGGCCAACAACGAAATTCTGCAAATCGTGGTGTTCTCAATGTTCTTCGGCATTGCCGGGGCGTCGCTGGGAGAAAAATTCAATGCGCCGCTGGTGGCGGCGCTTAACGTGGTTTCCCATATTATGCTGAAGGTGACCGGATACGTGATGTATGTGGCACCGTTGGCGATTTTCGCGGCCATTTCTTCGGTTATCGCCGCTCAGGGGCTGGGGATACTGCTTAACTACGCTTCATTTATCGGCGGTTACTACGTGGCGATCCTGCTGACCAGCATGGTGCTGCTGGCAGTGGGCTATATGGTGTTGAAAAAAGAGGTGTTTCGCCTGCTGAATATGCTGAAAGACCCGGTACTGGTGGCGTTTACCACCAGCAGTTCCGAAGCGGCCTATCCGAAGACGCTGGAGCGCCTGGTGAGCTTCGGCTGCTCGCGCAACATCGCATCGTTTGTGCTGCCCATCGGTTACTCCTTTAACCTCGTCGGCTCGATGGTCTACTGCTCTTTCGCCGCGATGTTTATCGCGCAGGCCTATAACGTTCAGCTTAGCTTCGGCGAAATTAGCGTGATGATGCTGACGCTGATGCTGGCGTCGAAAGGGATTGCCGGGGTACCCCGTTCCGCGCTGGTGGTGCTGGCCGCGACAATTCCGAGCTTCAATATTCCGGTGGCGGGTATTTTGCTGCTGATGGGCATTGACCATTTCCTCGATATGGGGCGTTCGGCGATTAACGTGCTGGGTAACGGTATCGCCACGGCAATGCTGTCAAAAAATGAAGGCTTACTGGAGGATACGATCCCGGAGAGCGAAGCCGGACCTCAGCAGGTCGAAGCCTGATAAACATGCGCCCTCTGCGAGGGGGGCGTTCATGCCGGGGATAAAGCGGGTTTGAAAAAAGAGGCCCCTGACAGGCACGCGAGGGGCAATGTGACGAAGTGAATAATCCTCGATAAAGAGGTTTTTTTTATTGTATTTCTACCAGACTGCACGTTGCAGAATGTATTAGCGGCGGTATCGTCATACCAGAAAACCCGGTCATGTTACATGCAGTCAGTAACGACTGAATAGATGTTTTTCATCCCCTTGATATATTTCGGAATCCCTTGTCAAATAACCTGTCAGATTCCTAATTTCGCCCCGCATTCCGTTATTGACGATTGACTCTGGGGCGATTACCAGCGCTCTTTCAATAAATTAATAAATTGAAAAAAGTCATAATTATTATTAAGGCGATATTTTTCCATGATTTTACTTTTGTGCCAGACGATAGTTTTGGGCGTCACGTTGTGAAGTGCGGATATTTTACCGATGTCGAAGCCATGAATAATACCGCTGGCAACGGCGACCTGCGATCTTGATAGCATTTTATGCGGGCAGTTGCTGCATATTAGCTCAGAAGTGGCTGTTGGCGTTGGCGGCAGGTTTTCACTCTTTTTCAGTTCCCCGGCAATAATGTCAAACATTTTATTAATAGGCACGGATTTGATTGAGACAAAGGTAACGCCCTTCAGACAATTAACAATGCGTTCCTTTTCCGGCAGCGGGTCATAGCTGTGTAATATAATCACCGAACTGCCCGTTTTGCGGTTTTTTATGCTGGTATTACACAGATAAATCTCGCCGGGGAGAACTTCAGCGATAATCATATCTTTATCTGAAAAATCATTATGCTTATAAGAAAAAGTGACGTGCAGATGACGATTATGGCGGATCAGTTCGTTGATCATTGAAACCAGCGATTCTCTGAGGAAGGTATTTTTGGTATTGATTGCGATGTTAATTTTTTTCATGGCGTTACTTTCCTGATGAATCAACATAACGCCACTCCGTGGCCATACCTCCGGCGTATGCGGTGATTATTGCTATGCAAGTTTTTTATTATTATATTGCCTGGCCTTATTTTCTACGCATTGAGTTCTTGGCTGAAAACGGCAGCTTTTGTTTTTTCCTGTCTCTGAGATAAGAAACAAGACTGTAGACAGAAATGCACAGGCAAAATACGCACAGCAGTAAAGCTAACCATGTTTGCATGGTCATGGTTGGGATCCTTTAATAAATTTATTTGATAGTAAAGCGTACACCGCAGGCACGAGAATATTTTTATATTCATCTACAGGTTGTGCGGGCGGCGCATGGCCCAAAGCGTACGGCAAACTCTTCGCGCGTGGTCATTGCTGAATTCTGCAACAACCTGTTTTCTTTACAGAAAACGTTGCCGGTATGTTCACGACGCCTAATCAATGTAGGAAAAATCCTAGTGGTCCGTCAGTCTCATTCCTCTCATTTCTCTCAAAAAACGAAAAAAGTTACCAAAAAATGCGGAACTCATCCGGTGAGGGGGAAAAGCGAGACAGCAAGAGTCGCCGTCAGCCGGCAACATAACGGCTGCCGGACGGGGAGAGATCAGGAGATGAACGCCAGGCCTTTGCCAAAAATAGCGCGAATCGGCAGCGTGATGCCGTGAAGACGGGCTTTATGCCGCAGGCGGCTGATCACCACGTCAATTCGGTGCAGCTCCGGCTCGCCTTCATCGGTAAACAAACAATCGTGTAGCTCAACTTTGCTGCACACTTCATTGCGGTTACGCATTAAGATTTCCAGCAACCGGTATTCCTGCTGGGTCAGCGGCAGGCTGAGCCCCGATGGCGCAATCAACTGATCGGTGTGCAATTTCCACGGGGAGGCGGTTGCCGGCTTTGCGGCGACCGGTAGATCAACCTGTGCTGGCGGTTTTTGCTGCTGAAGCCGGGCGCCAAGCGCATGAATGTTATCCGCGAGGGCGGAGAAATTGACCGGCTTAATCAGATAGAGATCGGCGCCAGCATTAAACGCCTGCAGTTTGTCCTGCTCATGCCCTCTGGCGGTGATAACAATCAGCCCGTACTGACCTATTTCATGCAGATAGTCCAGTACGCTAAATCCGTCTTCTCCCGGCAGGCTGATGTCGATGAGCACGATATCGACAGGGTTGCGGTGCAGCTGTCGCCAGAACACTTCGGCGCTGCGTACGCCCCAGACGTCCAGTCCGCGATGGCGTAAAAAGGCCAGCAGTTCGTCGAGTAAATCAGCGCTATCTTCGATGATAGCCACGCGTAACGTCATGATTTGTCCTCCTGCTGTATAGCCGCTGGCAGCGTGAGCGCAAACTGGCATCCGGCAGAGGTATTTTTTGCCAGCGAGAGAGCACCGCCGTGGGCGTGGATGATTTGTCGGGCGACGTACAATCCCAGTCCGGTGCCGGATGCGTTGTTCGCATGCGGTTCGCCGCGTCGATAGCGTTCGAAAATATACGCGACCTGCTCAGGCGGAATACCGGGGCCGTGGTCGCTAATACGGATTTCAATCCATTTTTCCTGCTGAAAAATTTCGACGCTAATCTCCCCGGAAATCGAATATTTGACCGCGTTGTCGAGCAGGTTGGCGATGGCAATACACAACAGCCCGCTATCGATAAACAGCACCGGAGAAGGCGACTCAGGGCCGACGGTTTGCCCTTCAAGGACAACATTTAAATAGTGATCCAGCGACAAATCCACCACTGTCGCAGCCATAAAGATGACCTGCAGCAGGGGGGTATCCTGCTTATCGGGGCTCAGAGCGTAGGAGGAGAGGCGGGCATCGGCCAGGCAATTATCGGTTAGCTGCACCAGACGGTTTGTGGCCCGTTGCATGCGATCGAGGCGCGAACTCTGGGTGAATGTGGCAGCGGACAGGCGCAGGTTTTCCAGCGCTGCCTGAATAACCGCCAGCGGCGTTCTGAACTCATGCGCCACGATGCCCATAAACTGGCGCTGGTGGAAGCTGGCCTCGCGCTCAATCTGCAGTTCACGCGCCAACTGTTTCTTGCGCATCAGAGCGCGATTTTCCGCTTGTACCCGCAGTACGGCGATAATCAATACGATGAAAATATGGACTAGCAATGCGTACTGCCAGGCGGAATAAACCATGTTGTGAAAGGGAATAATACCGTTGATAGAGAGGAGAACCAGCCCGGTACACCCTACGTATAGCGGCGGCAGTATCCCGAGTAACAGCGTTTTCCGATCAACCGCTTTGCGTCGCCACAGGGTCCAGGACGTTATCAGCAGAAGGGGAGCGGCGATAAAGAACACACCCGCTTTAATTTGCATCGCCAGACCGTAAAATCCCAGTGGAATACTGATTTGCAGAACAATATTCAAACCTATCGCCGCCAGCAGTAGTCGATGCAGGCGCGGCATATTCTTCTTCAGATCAAAGAATTCGCTATGCAGCCACAGGGTGGTGGCATAGCTCATCAGCGATATGCTGCTGATCATGTAATCCTGTACTGGCAGAACGGCGTCGCCAAATAGCCATGCCGGGTAGCCGTGCAGGGCCGCGACCAGCGGATAGTTGAGGGAGACCAGACAGATCCCCCAAAATAAACGGCGGCGCAGTACAATGGCGAGACACAGGGCGATAGCGCTGGCAATCGCCGCGAGGCCGAAGTAGAAGCTCCAGAAGGCGGTAGAGAGCGTGGCCGTATGCACAAACTCTTGTGGTGAGAAGAGGGTCGCCAGCAAAAGAAGGGTACTGGTGCTCCGGAGACGGAAGACCATCTCGTACCCCTCCGCCGTTGGCGGCGGCGGTAAAATCAGCACGCTTTTACGATAGTCGATGTCATTATCCCTGGTGGCGCTGCGATCGCCATACTCTTTTTGTATCCACGGGCCATCACTGCCATAGGGGCGATAGAACACGGTCATATGATCAACATATGACGGGCCAAGCTGTAGCCAGCGCTGTTCGCCGGAAAAATAGTCCGCAGGCAATAACGTCCGGAGCCAGAGGGTCTTTGACGAATAGCCAAACGACGGGATCTGCGCCACGGGTTTCAGCGCGCCTTTGGGTAAGGCGAGGAAGGCGTCCAGCGTCATCGTATTGCTGGCGTCGGTATACCAATAGACCGGAATATCGATCCCCAACTGGCGGACTTCCGCGTGAGCTGGCGTCCCGATGTGCAGGGCAAAAAGGACGCCACACCATGCCCAAAAAGGCAGCCTGCGGTGCATGCGGCCGGGCCCGGCGTTATGGATAGCAAAAACAGCGTACAAACGATTCAATCACGCCCCCCTTGCGGCATGGTTCAATAATATCAACAGGATATTAACGGCCAGACGACCGCAGCCCGAAATCCGGGAAATAAGTGTGTATATCCGTCATACGTCAAGTTGCTTATGCGTTGGTTACGCCCGCTCACCCTTGCTTGTCATTTTGAACCCGGGCAGTGCTCAGAATCCTCACGTACTACGTGTACGCTCCGGTTCTTTCGCGCTGGCCGTGTTCAAACTGGCTGCGCCAATAACACCTGGTGGGATAGGCTCTAAGCAACGCGAATTATTTAGGGTATAGGATGAAACGACGCCGCATTCTGCTGGTGTCGACAATATTATTCCAGCGTTATCTGTAGGCCAAAAAACTGGCCGGATCAGTAGTAGGAAAATTCTTAATTAACGTTAACGTATTCGGAATGGGGGATAAAATGCAAGGCAGAAGTTCAGTCAGAAGATAAAAATTTTTGCTGTTATCCCCGCAACGCGTTTTGTGGGAGAACTGGCGGCAAAGCGTGATGCGGCTGAGATTACTACGCCCGGTTAAAAAACGCGGTTGTTACGTTCGGGCGCGGTGATAACGGCGGCGCGATTAAACACGCCGACGTTATGGTAAGCGTCTGCGGCTAAAATCCGTAGCGGCTGAGGTCAGGGCCGACGGGGACGATACCGTTCGGATTCAGCGCCTTAATAGAGTAGTAGCCCTTTTTGATATGGTCGATATTGACCGTTTCGCGGATGCCGGGAATGGTCAGAATCTGGCGCAGATAGCGGTCGAGATTGCCATATTCCACTAACTTACGCAGATTGCATTTGAACAGGCCGTGGTAGGCGGCATCAAAGCGGATAAGGGTGACAAAAAGGCGAATATCCGCCTCGGTCAACGTCTCTCCGCAGAGAAACTGACGGGTTGCCAGATGCGCTTCAAGCTTGTCGAGCATGGCAAAAACGTCCGTGACCGCCTGCTGATAGCTGACCTGCGTGGTGGCAAACCCCGCCCGGTAGACGCCGTTGTTAAGCTGCGGATAAATCTCCGCATTGAGCTGGTCGATCTCTTCCCGCAGCGCGGCGGGGTAAAGGTCGATATCGTTGCGGGCCAGTTGGCCAAAACCGGTGTTAAACATGCGCACGATATCGGCAGACTCGTTGTTGACGATCGTCGCGGTTTTTTTATCCCACAGTACGGGCACCGTGGCGCGTCCGGTGAATCGCGGATCGGCCCGGGTATAAAGCTGATGCAGCCACTCGGCGTGGTTGAGCGTATCGCGGTCTGAACCCGGATAATCGCCAAAGTGCCAGCCTTCATCCATTAACCAGGGCTCAACGACCGATACGCTAATCACCGCTTCCAGCCCTTTAAGCTTACGGGCGATCAGCGTACGGGAAGCCCACGGGCAGATCAGCGCCACGTACAGATGATAACGATCCGGCTCGGCGATAAACCCGCCGTCGCCGGTGACGCCGGGAGAACCGTCCGGCGTCACCCAGTGGCGAAAGCTGGAGGTCTGGCGCACGAAGCCGCCCTGTTTATCGGTTGCCTGTACCGGGTGCCACTCCGCCGCCCATTTCCCGTCGATCAGCATACGGCCTCCGTTACAGTTTTACTGGCGTTGGTTTCAATGCGTATTTCCCGTCACCGGTCAGCGCCAGAACGATCAGGCCGACAATCCAGAATGCCGGAAATTCCCAGCCACCGTTAGGATTGGTGAAGAAGAACCCGGCGGGACCGTGCACGGTAAAGATGGCGCCCAGCAGGATAGGGATCAATATGACCGCCACGATGCGGGTATACACGCCGAGGATCAGGGCGATCGCGCCAAGGAGTTCAACGGTCATGGTGATATAGGCCAGCCAGCCCGGCAGTCCGAGGGAGGCGAAGAATTTAGCCGTGCCAGCAGGCGTGAAGACAAAGAATTTCAGGCCAAAATGCGCGAGAAACAGAATACCTAAAGCAAGACGCATAACCAGAGCGGCATATGGGGCAGTACGTTGGTCAATCATGATGTAAATCCTCTCCTGTGAGTGTATGCGAAGACTGTACTCGATTTCGTTTGTCTGATTATCCGTGCAAAAGGCGCATGTTTATTTCCATTACGGAAATAATGTCAACAGCGGGCGCGTTCTTCATCATTGGCAAAGACTTCGGCCAGAAAATCGATCATCACCCGGGATTTGTGCGCCAGGTAGCGTGCGGGAGGGAAAACGGCATACAGCGCCAGCGGCGGCGCTTCGTAAGCCGTCAGTAGCGGAATCACGCTACCTTCGTCAATGGCCTGGCGGGCGATAAAATAGGGGAGCCGGGCGATGCCGAGACCGGCGCGGGCGGCGGCCAGACAAACTTCAGCATTGGAAAATTTTAATTTACCGGAGACCGGCTGGGCGTGTAGCTGCTGCCCATCGAGGAACGGCCAGTGCCAGGGATCGCGAAAATTGGTATCGACAATCAGATCGTGTTGGTTTAGGGCGTCCCAGCGCGGCGGTTCACCTCGGCGAGAGAGATATTCCGGCGCCGCGACCACCACGTTGCGGATGGGACACAGGCGGCGGGCAAGCAGCGCGCTGTCGCTCAGATTGCCAATACGTATCGCAAGGTCAAAACCTTCGTCCACCACGCTGACCAGCCGATCGGAGAAGCTGACGTCGAGCTCGATATCCGGATAACGGTGGGCGAAAGTAACCAGATGCGGGGCCAGTTGCGTGGTGCCAAAGGTCACCGGAGCGGAGATCCGCAGCCGCCCGGAGGGGGCGTTGGCGATATTCCGCACCGCGTCGTTGAGTTCATCATAGTCAGTCAGCAACTGGCGGATGCGCTCATAGTAGGCCAGTCCGACATCAGTCGGCGTCAGTGAGCGGGTGCTGCGCCTTAACAGATTGACGCCCAGGCTGCGTTCGAGGCTGGAAATAAGTTTCGAGGCCTGGCCGTGACTGGTACCGCAGCGCTGGGCGGCGAGAGTAAAACTGCCGGTTTCCATTACCGCAACGAACATTCGATCGCAATCCAGCCGTTCCATAAGATTTTCCTGAGGTGTATTGTCAGTGGTGGCACTATAGCAAAGGAGAAGGCGCTGGACACGTCATCGCCTGAGCGGAGGGCCCGGTTGCAGAGGCCTCAGCAGGCTTGAGGCGACGAAAACGGGCGTTTCTTTGCGCGGATTTTATTTATATCAAAGAATCCCCGGGCGACTCTGTTATGTTGGCAATTCTGCCTGGAAAATGTCCAGGTTAATTATTCATGTGTTGTGGAAGGGGACCTTACAGGATGACGACAAAATCGCTAACGCTGTCTTTGGATGAACAACAGTCAATTCCTTTGAGTACGGTCTCGGGAACGCTGGGCCATGTCGGCATGGATATCCGTCCGCTTGCGCCGCTCGGGATATGTAGTTTTGACCCCGGCTTTACGAATACCGCGGGCTGCGCGTCGGCGATTTCCTATATTGATACCGAAAAGAGCATTCTGCTGCACCGGGGCTATCCGGTTGATCAACTGGCCCGCCAGTGCGATTTTCTTGAGGTCGCCTGGATTTTGCTGCAAGGGGATGCGCCAGACGAAGCCAGCTATCAGCAATTTAAAGAAAATATTACTCGCCACAGCCTGGTGCATGAGCAGATTGCGCGTATGTGCAGCAGTTTTCGTCGCGATTCCCATCCTATGGCCTTAATGTGCGCCCTGGTGGGGACGCTGGCGGCGTTTTATCACGATGTGCTGGATGTGGAAAACCCGGCGCACCGCGCGCTGGCCGCTACCCGTTTGCTGTCGAAAATGCCGACGCTGGCGGCGATGAGCTATAAGTTTTCCATTGAGCAACCGGCGCAGTATCCGCGTAACGATCTCTCCTACGCGGGGAACTTCCTGCATATGCTGTTTGCCATTCCGGCTGAGGATTATCAGCTCAATCCGGTGATTGAGCAGGCGATGAATCAGATTCTGGTGCTGCATGCCGACCACGGGCAGTGCGCCTCAACCACCACGGTGCGGGCGGCGGGCTCGTCCGGCGCGAATCTGTTCGCCTGTATCGCCGCAGGGCTGGCTTCCCTGTGGGGGCCAACTCACGGCGGGGCGAACGAAGCCAGTATGCGCATGCTGGAGGAGATTAACACCGTTGATCAAATCCCCGCGTTCCTCAGTAAAGCGAAACGCGATCCGCAGGCGTTTCGCCGTCTGGGATTCGGTAATTCCCGCTATCGCAACCTCGACCCGAGAGCCGCTATTCTGCGGGAGACCTGCCATCGGGTGCTGAATGAGCTGGGGATGTCTGATATGCCGCTGCAGGTGGCGATGGCCCTTGAAGAGGTGGCGCTGACCGATCCGTACTTTGTCGAGAATGGCCTGTCGCCCAGCGTTGATTTCTATACTGCGGTGATCCTGAAGGCGATGGGGCTGCCTTCGTCAATGTTTGTGGTGGTTACCGCCGTCGGCAGAACGCTCGGCTGGGTGGCGCACTGGAATGAGATGCATGAGACGCCGCTGAATATTTATCGTCCGCGGCAGATTTATACCGGTGAGAAAATGCGGGATTACGTTTCGCGCCGCAAAGGGTGATGTTGCACGTATTCTAATCCACAGGTGTGGAGACAGACGCGGCCTGGCGGTGTATGGAAAGACGCAGTGCTGGCCCGCTGCCCCCTCACATTCTGGTTCAGAGGGCTGTTCCGTTCACTGTGAATACGGAGATAGTGAGTAGGCCGGGTAAGGCGTAGCCGCCACCCGGCAAAAATGCGGGCACAATAATTTCATACAGATTCGGCATCACGCTTAAACCTGCTTCACATTCTGGTTCCGTGGGCTGTTCCGTTCACTGTGAATACGCAGATAGTTTTTCTGACCCTTGCGAGTGAACGGGCAGGGGGACGTTTCGCCCGTCCCCCTGCACCCCCGGCATGGCGCTGGAAACCTGCCGCTGCGCGGTCCGCTCCACTCCGGCTTCATCTGGCGGACCGGCTGAGACGCGGCATCCTTGCCGCGACTCAGCCTCTTGCCGCCGTCCTGGCGGCCAGTCCTGGATGTGCGCCTGCGTTCCCGCCAGGTTTCCCTGATGCGCCCAACCCCCCGGCGGTGAGCCCGCAGTAAACCTGCAACTGCCTGACCGCTGAAGGTGATAAAAACTTGGGAAAACACCTGCCACATCTGAAAGACTGACAGTGAGTAGGCCGGGTAAGGCGTAGCCGCCACCCGGCAAAAATGCGGGCATGATAGCTAAATGGGCTTGTTATCCCCCGGTGGCGCTGCGCTTACCGGGGCTACAGGTCCTCAGCCGCCTGAAGGCGGGGAGCCCGGTATTTATGGGTTTCCAGGTCAGGTAAGGCGCCAGCCGCCACCTGACAGGAATGCGGGGATGGCAGCGAAAACCGGCCTGTTATCTCCCTGGTGGTGCTGTGCAAGCGCCTCACATTCCGGTCCCGTGGGCTGTTCCGTTCACTGTGAATACGGAGATAGTTTTTCTGACCCTTGCGAGTGAACGGGCAGGGGGACGTTTCGCCCGTCCCCCTGCACCCCCGGCATTGCGCTGGAAACCTGCAACTGTCTGACCGCTGAAGGTGATAAAACACTGTTTTTTTAAGCAGCGACTAATACCCTGCTGAAAGCACAGAACCTACAGCGATGCCCTGGTGCCCGCTGAAACCGGCGAACCGGAGACCCGAAGACAAGGGCTGGACGCCAGGGATGGCGGCCAGAGGCGAATCGAGGCATGACGCCGAGTTGAGCCGACCGCAGGCTGAGGGTCGGGAGGTGAGCGCAGTGCGCAGCACCGGTTTCTTTGCGGGACCGCGGGGATTGTACAAGGGGGAGACGGTTTTCTCCCCCTTTACCCGTTCACGGGCGACGGTAGTTCATTTTCTGCGGGATTACGGTGAACGGAACCTTTGTCCACAGGAATGGAGACTAATCAGGTTTAACCGTGTATGGAAAGCGCAATGCTGCCTTCTCATATTCCGGTTCAGAGGGCTGTTCCGTTCACTGTCAGTACGCGGTCACTCTTCTGTTCGTTGCGTGTGAACGGGCAGGGGGACGTTTCGCCCGTCCCCCTGCACCCCCGGCATGGCGCTGGAAACCTGCCGCTGCGCGGTCCGCTCCACTCCGGCTTCATCTGGCGGACCGGGCGCGACTCGACGTCCTGTCTCGACACGCCCTCTGGCCGCCGTCCTGGCGGCCAGTCCTGGATGCGCGCCTGCGTTCCCGCCAGGTTTCCCTGATGCGCCCAACCCCCCTGCGGTGAGCCCGCAGTAAACCTGCAACTGCCTGACCGCTGAGGGTGATAAAAACTTGGGAAATATCTGCCACATCTGAAAGACTGACATTAAGTAGGCCGGGTAAGGCGTAGCCGCCACCCGGCAAAAATACGGGCATAATAGCAAAAACTCGCCCGTTATTCCCCGGTGGCGCTGCGCTTACCGGGGCTACGGGTTCTCAGCCGCCTGAAGGAGGGGGCCTGGTATTCATCAATTTCCAGGTCAGGTAAGGCGTTAACCGCCACCTGACAGGAATTCGGGCATGGTAGCTAAAATTTGCCTGCCATCCCCCGATGGCGCGGCACTACCCGACCCGCGCCCCTCGCTGCATTACCTGAAAAAGACCTGACGTCACTCACCAAACACCACCTGCGCCCAGCGGGCCAGCCCGGCGGTTACCGAACCAAAATCATCGCCACCGGCAACGGGAATTCCCGGCAGGTGGGCCGCCAGCGCCTGTTTAATCAGCGGAGAACGGGCGCTGCCGCCGGTCAGGTAAATGACATCCGGTTTGTCATTGCCGTTATCCAGCGCCAGCTGAACCTGCTCCATAATACGGGCCAACGGCTGACTCAGGGCGGCTTCCAGCCCCTGCTGACTAATGGCTGTCGCCAGATCTTCGCTGATAAAGGGGAGGCCAGTCGTAACGCTCGGCTGTGCGGAAAGGGCGATTTTGCTCTCTTCCGCGCTACGCACCAGACGATAGCTCAGACGCTGGCGCCAGACCTTCAGCAGCAGCGCGACCTTCTCGCTATCGCGGGCGCTGCGCAGCAAATCGTTCAGCAGGCGGCCATTGGCGGCGCTGTAAAAATCAGTCTGTGCGGGAACGTCGTTAATCGCCACCGCGTTCCACCACGGCAGAATTGGCAGCGCGATACCTTTTTCGCTGTCGCCGCCCATCCCCAGCAGCGGCATCAGGCATTTAAACGCCAGCGCGATATCCAGGTCGTTACCGCCGACGCGGCAGCCGCTGTGACCAAGCAGGCTTTGCTGGCGATCGGCCTTTTGCCGCCACGGCGGCCCCATCAGCAGCAACGAGCAGTCGGTGGTGCCGCCGCCGATATCGACAACCAGAACGCGTTTTTCCTCCGTGAGGGTCGCTTCGAAATCCAGCCCGGCGGCCACCGGTTCAAACTGGAACACCACGTCGCGAAATCCGGCGCGCTTTGCCGCACGCTCCAGGATCCCCTGAGCCTGCGCATTGGCCACATCGCCGCCGAGCCCCTGGAAATTTATCGGTCGCCCGATAACCGCCTGGTCGATAGTTTCCGTCAGCTGCGTTTGTGCCTGCAGCTTAATATGCAGCATCATGGCGCAGACTAAATCTTCGAACAACGCCACCTGCTGAGGCTTGAGCCCGCTGGCGCCGAGGAACGATTTTGGCGACTTGATAAAGTAGACCTCTTCCGGGTCATCAATGTACTGATGCAGAGAGGCGAGGCCAAACTGCACGCTATGACTGAGTACGTCGATATCTTCATCGCGGTTGTAACTGATGGCGCGCCGCAGCAGCGCCTGGTTCTCATCACCG
Organism: Klebsiella indica; assembly: GCF_005860775.1. GTDB lineage: Bacteria > Pseudomonadota > Gammaproteobacteria > Enterobacterales > Enterobacteriaceae > Klebsiella > Klebsiella indica. The sequence goes on along the minus strand of NZ_VCHQ01000007.1, from coordinate 28,492 downwards.
TGGGTCGGGACGTTATGATGGCGATAAAGCCATTCGCTGACCGCTTCGCGCGTGGGGGCTGAAAGCATTGATGGCAGCAAGGCACTGCCATTCTCCAGCGTCAGCAGTTGCGGCGTATTTTCGCGCATTACCGCTACTGAACAGTTGGCGGTACCGTAGTCAAAACCAATAAACATAGCCTGCAAAATCCCCATGCCGGTGAAGAAGGGGGGCGACTTTAGCGGATTGGCGCGACAGCGACAACTGGAATTTAAAAGCAAGGCACCTCTGGCGCGAAACCGCTATCATTGACGTGCAGAAAAAGGAGCAATGATGACGCTGTTACCCTGGCACTCTCCCTATGACTGGCGGTGGATGTTTCGTTTTCTTGGCGCCCGTGCGGTGCAGGGCGTTGAAACCTTTACCGACGGGCGCTACATCCGCAGCTTCGCCCTGAAGGGGCATGCGGGGCTGATTACCGTCGTCCCGGATGACGCCGCGCAGGGGATGCGGGTGACGCTTTCCGCGGGATTACAGCCGGTAAAGGACCAATGCCTGGCGCGGATTGGGCGCTTGTTTGATTTATCCTGCGAGCCGCAGCAGATTGTCACGACGCTGGGTCCGCTTGCGCAGAACGGGCCGGGGTTGCGCCTGCCTGGCTCCCTCGATGCTTTTGAACAAGCAGTTCGCGCGGTGCTGGGGCAACTGGTCAGCGTGGCGATGGCGGCCAGACTGACCGGCAAAGTGGTGGCGCTTTGCGGCCAGCCGCTGCCCGATGCGCCCGGTTTTTTTCTGTTTCCGCAGCCGCAACAGCTGGCAGCGACCGATCCGCTGGCGTTGAAGGCGCTGGGGATGCCCCTACGGCGCGCGCAGGCGCTGATTCATCTGGCGCAGGCAGCCATCAGCGGCGACCTGCCGCTGGTCGCGCCGGATAATATTGAGGCCGGAATAAAGCAGTTACAGACGCTACCTGGTATTGGCCGCTGGACGGCGAACTATTTCGCGCTACGCGGCTGGCAGGCGCGGGATATCTTTCTGGCCGATGATTATCTGATTAAACAGCGTTTCCCCGGCATGACGCCAACGCGGATTGCGCGCTATGCCAGCCGTTGGCAGCCGTGGCGTTCCTATGCATTGCTGCATATATGGTATAGCGAAGGCTGGCTGCCGGAGGCGGAATAGGACCGGGCTGCGTTGCCTGCCACACGGCGGTTTACAGGATGAAACCTATAGCACTGGTATCAACGCGCTGAAATCCCTATAATTGCGGCGTTTGGCGGTTAACCGCCACCCTTCATATACGCAAAATCATTCAAGATGCGCCCCAGGCGCGTTAGCGTTTTGAACCGCGCTGGCCCCGAAAATGTGAGGCGGCAAGCGGTGCAACGCGGCGGGGACGTGAGCCCCGGAACTGACGATCGTCAGGGAACTGAGCGAGCAGCGCCGCCGACAACAAGGCAGCTTGAACGGTCGAGTGTATACATTTCCAGGTTAATCAGGTCGCAAAAAAGTTATGACTGATACGTCTCATCAGTGCGTCATCATAGGCATCGCCGGCGCATCGGCTTCGGGCAAAAGCCTTATCGCCAGTACGCTTTATCGTGAATTACGTGAACAGGTCGGCGATGAACATATCGGCGTTATTCCGGAAGACAGTTATTATAAGGATCAAGGTCATCTGTCGATGGAAGAGCGGGTAAAAACCAACTACGATCACCCCAGTTCGATGGATCACAGCCTGCTGTTGCAGCATTTACAGATGCTGAAGAACGGCGAGCCGATTGAACTGCCGGTATATAGCTACGTTGAGCATACCCGAATGCCGGAAACCATCCATATTGAGCCGAAGAAAGTGATCATCCTTGAAGGGATCCTCCTGCTGACCGACGCCCGCCTGCGCAATGAACTCAGCTTCTCTATTTTTGTCGATACCCCGCTGGATATCTGCCTGATGCGCCGTATCAAGCGCGACGTGAACGAGCGCGGGCGTTCAATGGATTCGGTGATGGCGCAGTATCAGAAAACGGTGCGCCCGATGTTCCTGCAGTTTATCGACCCGTCCAAGCAGTATGCGGATATTATTGTGCCGCGCGGCGGTAAGAACCGCATCGCTATCGATATTCTGAAGGCCAAAATCAGTCAGTTCTTTGAATAACCCCAACGAATTGTGTAACGTGCAAAGAGAAGACAACCTGCCCTTATCCCCGGAAGGCGTAAGGGCGCAATGCCTTAAAGGAGAACGTTCATGCGTCTGTGCGACCGAGATATAGAAGCCTGGTTGGATGAAGGGCGGCTGGCGATTAATCCGCGCCCGCCGGTTGAGCGCATTAATGGCGCGACGGTCGATGTGCGTCTGGGGAATAAATTCCGCACCTTTCGCGGCCATACGGCGGGCTTTATTGACCTGAGCGGGCCGAAAACGGAAGTGAGCGCCGCGCTGGATCGCGTAATGAGCGAGGAGATCGTCCTGCAGGATGGCGACGCGTTTTTCCTCCATCCGGGCGAACTGGCGCTGGCGGTGACGTTTGAATCAGTGACGCTGCCGGCGGACCTGGTCGGCTGGCTCGATGGGCGCTCTTCGCTGGCGCGTCTTGGGTTAATGGTGCATGTGACCGCGCACCGTATCGATCCCGGCTGGTCCGGTTGTATCGTGCTGGAGTTCTATAATTCAGGTAAGCTGCCGCTGGCGCTGCGTCCGGGAATGCTTATCGGAGCGTTAAGTTTTGAACCTTTATCCGGCCCGGCGGCGCGTCCTTATAACCGTCGCGAAGACGCTAAATATCGCGACCAGCAGGGTGCGGTGGCGAGCCGGATCGACAAGGACTGATAATTTAAGTGGTTTGCTGAGGATGTCATGAGACGAATTCTGACCACGCTGATGATCTTGCTGACGGTGGTTGTCGCCGGTCTTACCGCGCTGGTATTACTGGTTAACCCCAATGATTTTCGCTCCTATATGGTTAAAGAGGTGGCGGATCGTAGCGGCTATCAGCTGGCGCTTGATGGCCCGCTGCGCTGGCACGTCTGGCCGCAGCTCAGTATTCTCTCAGGCCGTATGACGCTGACTGCGCCAGGTGCCGATGAGCCGATCGTCCGCGCCGATAATATGCGCCTTGACGTTGCGCTGTTGCCGCTGATTACCCATCAGCTGCAGGTAAAGCAGGTGCTGCTGAAAGGCGCGGTTATCCAGTTGACCTCGAAAACCGCAGCCGTGCGTAGTCAGAATGCGCCGGTGGTGCCGCATGATAATACGCTGCCGCAGGTGTCCGGGGATCGCGGCTGGTCGTATGATGTTCGACAATTGCAGATTGTCGATAGCGTGCTCTTCTTCCAGCATGAAGATGGCGAGCAGGTCACGGTGCGCGATATCCATCTGCAGATGGAACAGGATGAAAATCATCGCGCCGCGCTTGAATTTTCCGGGCGGATTAACCGCGATCAGCGGGATCTGGCGCTTTCTTTATCCGCACAGGTTCAGGGCGGCGATTATCCCCACTCTCTGAAAGCGGATATTTCACAGCTTAGCTGGCAACTGCGTGGGGCCGAACTGCCTGACGAAGGAATTAGCGGCCAGGGCAGCATGCAGGTTAGCTGGCTTGATGAGGCCAAAAAGCTTAGCTTCGATAAGCTAAATTTATCGGCTAACGGCAGCACGCTTGCCGGAAGCGCCAGCGTCGTGCTGGAGGATCTGCCCGACTGGACGCTGAATCTGCGGGCGGGCACGTTGAACCTTGACCGTCTCCTTATTCATGCCCCATCGGCCCGCGATAACGGCGTTAATCAGGAGGGGCAGAGTCTGAGCAGGCCGTTACGTCCGGTGATCGCGGATAGCGGCATGCAGAAGGATTATAACGCCCTGCGCGGTTTTAATGCCCGCATGAGTCTGACGGCTGACCAGGTGCAGTGGCGGGGCATGCATTTTACCCAGGTTAATAGCGATATCCGCAATCAGCAGGGGCTGCTGACCATTGCGCAGTTGCAGGGGAATCTGAATGGCGGACGGCTGTCGTTGCCCGGTTCTCTGGATGCCCGCGGCGGGACGTCGCAAGCGTCGTTTCAGCCGCAGCTGGACAACGTTGAGATTAGTTCGATTCTGCAAGCCTTTAACTATTCGTTAAACCTTACCGGCAAGCTGTCTATGAGCGGCGAGTTCTCCGGCGAAAAGATTGATGCCGACGATTTCCGTCGCAACTGGCGGGGACAGGCGCAAATTCAGCTGACGGATACGCGCGCGGAAGGGCTCAACTTCCAGCAACTGGTGCAGCAGGCCGTCGTGCGCAGCACTAATGTCCAGGCGCAGGAGAGCAACGGTGATAGCGCCACCCGGCTTGATTCCTTCAGCACGTCGCTGGGGCTGGCGAACGGTATTGCCACCTTAAGTCATATGCAGGGGCAATCCGCGCTGCTGGCGTTGACCGGTCAGGGAGAGCTTAACCTGCTGAAAGAAGCGTGCGATATGCGCTTCAACGTGCGGGTGCTGAGCGGCTGGAAAGGGGATAGCAGCCTGATTGACCGGCTCAAACAGACCGCAATCCCGCTGCGTATTTATGGTAGCTGGCAGGCGCTGAGCTACAATCTGCAGGTTGACCAGATTCTGCGTAAACAGCTGCAGGATGAAGCGAAAAAGCGGCTTAACGAGTGGGTTGAACGCAATAAAAACAGCCAGGACAGCAAGGATGTGAAGAAGCTGCTGGATAAGCTGTGATCAGGCCCGGTTATTTGTAGGCCGGGCAAGGCGCCAGCTGCCGCCCGGCAGCCAGTTGAGCACGGAAGCAACATCAGGCCCGGTGATTTGTAGGCCGGGCAAGGCGTTAGCCGCCGCCCGGCAACATACGGGCACGGTAGCAACATCAGGCTCGGTTATTTGTAGGCCGGGCAAGCGCAGTTTGTCGGCAATCTGATTCTTTGGTAGAGATGTCTTCTCTATACCAACGCCTTGGGGATCAGCACCAGAGCCATTTCTTCGGCCAGAGCTGTGAGTTCGTTATTAACGTCTGTTGATATTGAGGCCGGTTCGGAATCGACAGTCACGTCGAGATCGCGAATATCTACGCGATCTCCAAACAACATAATGGCTTTATCGCCATGCTGTTTAGAAGGCCACTGGATTCCGTGGGCCTCAGGATTATCATTATGGATTTTTTCGGCCCATTTACGCGTTTCCGGGTAATTATCCGCGGAGGACCCGAGTAAATCGCCCTGCGTGATGCCAACTCTCTTTATAAACCGGGGATTGAGGTCAACAAGTTGAATATCTTTTTTGGCGGAAATCTGGCTTCGGGCAAGGTTGTCGAGAGTGGACAGCTCCACAGGCGCGTCTTCGCAGGGAATGGGGAGATCGTGTAACACCGTTTCCATTAGGGCGACAGGCAGGGTTTCCCCACCATATAATGTAGAGATGTTGCTGCCTTCGCTTTTAATGATTGGGCTGAACCTGCCTTTCCCTTTTCCTGGATTAAACTCTGTCGCGCCAAACTGTGATGAATGGATTCGCTCAATGGTTTTTCCTTTTGGCCAGGTTGTCAGCCTGGTCGAAAGATTATCAGTTTCTCTGGGGGGGTTGATTTTTTTAACCATGAACAGGCCCTTCCTTAGCCCTTAATGCGGCTTCCAATACCTGCTCTGGTGCTGAGATCAGGAGATCTTTGGGTTTTTTATTACCCAACCAACTGTTAGGGGTGCCAAACCAAACGGCCAGCGACCAGGCTGTTTTTGTTTCCCCGAACAGCGCTATAATCTTTCTCATCTGTGGCAGGGGCTGCCCGCCAATATCCAGCGCATATGCTGGATACAGGTCCCTCCCTTCCGATGTTATGGCGAAAATCTTTCCTGTCCGTTTCCAGCGATTGGGTAACCCACTGGGGTTTTTCACACTGGCGCTGGCCCCTCCCCGGCGTGAAACTTCCTGAGCAGGGAGCCATTCGCTATCATCCAGGATGTTCTTTTTAAGTTTCTCCAGACGTTCTGTATTAGTTGTGCCTGCGTTCTTTTGTCTGCCTTTGGCCTTAGCCTGTGCCGAAGCCGTTTTGTTTTGTGCAGTCGTGGGAAGTTGGCTCAACCCTGTTACCGCATGGATAGCGGCTTCAAGTGCAATTTTAAAGGCGACGTCATTAATTGATGGGGGGTGTTTCAGTACATAGTACCGGTCTTCCTGTCCATCATGAAGATCCGGCACCGTAATAGTAACGTCGGCATGCCCGTCATGAGTCTTAACATACGAAATATTGCCTTTCGGGACTGCAATGATTTCAAAATCAGCGTCTTTGCCTCGTGTGATCATGATCTGATTCCTCGCCGTAGCTTAACCATATATCGTATATACCCTAAATAATTCGAGTTGCTTAAAGATGGTAAGGGAGTGAGTCCCCGGGAGCATAGATAGCAATGTGACTGGGGCGAATGAGCGAAACCAATACATAAGCAACCTGGAGTATGACGAGTATATATACAATATATTCGATATTCCGCTAGTACGCCATGTGCAGAAGGTTCTGTTACATCGGATTATCGATTTTTTGGCAAAGTGTGGTGGGTTTACACTACCCGCTTGCGCGGGCCTGCGGTAAATCGGCAGAACATTGAGATCGTCGCTTTTGTAGGCCGGGCAAGGCGTCAGCCGCCGCCCGGCGCAATCAGACTGGCACAATAGCTAAAACAGGTTTGCCACCCGCCGTCGCCCGCAAGATTCTTACGCTGCCTCTCCGGCGGCATTACACATCATAATCCAGTTCTGCTTCTTCCTGCACCGGCGGGACTATCTGGACTTTTTGCACCCGATGGCTTTCAACCTGCAACGTGCGCAGAACATATCCGTCAATTACCACCTCTTCACCCTCCTGCGGGACATGCTGCAGATACTCCATCAGCAGACCGGCAACCGTGTGGTACTCGCGTTTCTCATCCAGCGGCAGAGGAACGTACTGAACTAAATCCTCCAGCGGCATATGGCCATTGACCGTCCAACTGCCGTCGCTGTTGCTGTGAATATCATGGCGGGCATCAATCTCTTCCGCTTCATTAGGCATATTACCGGCGATGGTTTCCATCACGTCGCTGAGGGTCACAATTCCCTCAACGGAGCCAAATTCATCGACGACAAAGGCAAAGTGGGTTCTGGCGTTGCGGAACTGCTCCAGCGCCGGCAGCAGCGGCAGCGTTTCCGGGAATACCAGCGGCTGACGAATCAGAGCCTTGAGATTAAGCGGCTGGTTATGGAGCGACTGCTGCAGCAGGTCGATAATATGCACGACGCCGAGCATATCATCATCGTCATTACCGCCGGTGACCACCAGACGGGTATGCTGATTTTTATCCAGCAGGGCGCGGATCTCTTCTTCCGGGGCGCTGAGGTTAATGTGTTCAATATCATGACGCGAGGTCATGATGCTGCTGACCGTACGTTGATTGAGATTCAGTACCCGCTCAATCATCCGCCGTTCCTGAGGGTTAAACAGCGGGGTGTCGTCATGCTCCGCAACCAGCGAGGCGCTGTCGCTGTCCAGCTCATTATTGTCCTTACGTCCGCTTAACAGATTCATCACCGCTTCGGTAGTTCTTTGCCGCAGCGTCATATTGGCGGAAAGAAAGCGACGGCGGTTGAAAATCGCCAGTTGGTTAAAGGATTCAATCATCACCGAGAAGCCGATTGCCGCGTACAGGTATCCTTTTGGAATCGGGAAGCCAAAGCCTTCGGCTATCAGGCTAAAGCCAATCATTAACAGGAAACTCAGACAGAGAATAACGATCGTCGGGTGACTGTTCACAAAGCGGGTGAGGGCTTTGCTGGCCATCAGCATCAGGCTAATGGCAATGATCACCGCGGCCATCATCACCGCCAGATGGTCAACCATGCCGACGGCGGTAATCACCGAGTCGAGTGAGAAAATGGCGTCAAGCACCACGATTTGCGCGACCACGCCCCAGAATTTCGCCCCTCTGCGCTGGGTGGGGTTATCGCTGTCCTTCCCTTCCAGCCGCTCGTTAAGCTCAACCGTCGCTTTGAACAGCAGGAATAAACCGCCGAACAGCATGATCAGATCCCGGGCGCTAAAGCTCAAATCATGCCAGGTCAACAGCGGTTTGGTGAGCGTGACCAGCCAGGAGATAGATGCCAGCAGCAGCAGGCGCATCACCATTGCCAGTAGCAGGCCGGTTATCCGTGCCCGGTCGCGCTGCGCAGGGGGGAGTTTTTCCGCGAGAATGGCGATAAAGACCAGGTTATCAATACCGAGTACCAGTTCGATGACGACGAGCGTTATGAGACCTGCCCAGATTGAGGGGTCGGCAATCCATTCCATAATCAGTTAAAACCTTTACAACCTAAAAGTACCATCAATCGATCATGAATAAGCCAGGGATGAAATGCAATGTTTTCTGCCTTCTCCGGTGCATCAGGTGAGGAATCGCCATTGCGATAATTGTGCAGATTGATTGCTGAATGATGGGCATCTGGCTGATGCCGATCGGTTACACGCGCCATCGGTGTTGTCGTTTGTTTGATTGGTCAATGGCAATCGCTATTTTGGCGGTTATGGCAAAGATGGCGCATTTTTCGTTTTTACCCATTTGATTCAGTGGGTTGTTCCGTTCACCGCCAGTTTCAGGCCAGGTAAGGCGTCAGCTACTACCTGACAGGAATGCGGGCATGGTAGCGAAAACCGGCCTGTTATCTCCCTGGTGGTGCTGTGCAAGCGCCTCACATTCCGGTCCCGTAGACTGTTCCGTTCACTGTGAATACGGAGATAGTTTTTCTGACCCTTGCGAGTGAACGGGCAGGGGGACGTTTCGCCCGTCCCCCTGCACCCCCGGCATGGCGCTGAAAACCTGCCGCTGCGCGGTCCGCTCCACTCCGGCTTCATCTGGCGGACCGGGCGCGACTCGACGGCCTTGTCTCGACACGCCCTCTGGCCGCCGTCCTGGCGGCCAGTCCTGGATGCGCGCCTGCGTTCCCGCCAGGTTTCCCTGATGCGCCCAACCCCCCGGCGGTGAGCCCGCAGTAAACCGGCAACTGCCTGACCGCTGAAGATGATAAAAAACTGTTTCTTTAATCAGCGACGAATACTCTGCTGAAAGCACAAAACTCACCCATTCACGGGCGACGGTAGACCGTGAGTAGGCCGGGTAAGGCGTAGCCGCCACCCGGCAAAAATGCGGGCACAATAATTTCATGCAGATTCGGCATCACGCTCAAACCTGCTTCACATTCTGGTTCCGTGGGCTGTTCCGTTCACGGTGAATACGGAGATAGTTTTTCTGATCCTTGCGAGTGAACGGGCAGGGGGACGTTTCGCCCGTCCCCCTGCACCCCCGGCATGGCGCTGAAAACCTGCCGCTGCGCGGTCCGCTCCACTCCGGCTTCATCTGGCGGACCGGGCGGGACTCGACGTCCCTGTCTCGACCCGCCCTCTGGCCGCCGTCCTGGCGGCCAGTCCTGGATGCGCGCCTGCGTTCCCGCCAGGTTTCCCTGATGCGCCCAACCCCCCGGCGGTGAGCCCGCAGTAAACCGGCAACTGCCTGGCCGCTGAGGGTGATAAAAAACTGGGGAAAATACCTGCCTCACCTGAAAGACTGACAGTGAGTAGGCCGGGTAAGGCGTAGCCGCCACCCGGTAAAAATGCGGGCACAATAATTTCATACAGATTCGGCATCACGCTCAAACCTGCTTCACATTCCGGTTCAGCGGGCTGTTCCGTTCACTGTGAATACGCAGATAGTTTTTCTGACCCTTGCGTGTGAACGGGCAGGGGGACGTTTCGCCCGTCCCCCTGCACCCCCGGCATTGCGCTGGAAACCTGCCGCTGCGCGGTCCGCTCCACTCCGGCTTCATCTGGCGGACCGGCTGAGACGCGGCATCCTTGCCGCGACTCAGCCTCTTGCCGCCGTCCTGGCGGCCAGTCCTGGATGCGCGCCTGCGTTCCCGCCAGGTTTCCCTGATGCGCCCAACCCCCCGGCGGTGAGCCCGCAGGAAACCTGGAACTGTCTGGCCGCTGAAGATGATAAAAACCGGGGGAAATATCTGCCACATCTGAAAGACTGACAGTGAGTAGGCCGGGTAAGGTGTCAGCCGCCACCCGGCAAAAATGCGGGCATGATAGCTAAATGGGCTTGTTATCCCCCGGTGGCGCTACGCTTACCGGGGCTACGGGGCCTCAGCCGCTTGAAGGTGGGGAGCCCGATATTTATGGGATTCTCAAAATCATAATGTGGCAATATAAATGGCAAAAAAAACAGAGGTTAATTTTGTGTATCTAAAAAATAGACACAACAAGATAAAGTCACCAGGCGTGATGAATATCTGAGCGGATGACTATAGCCGGGTGTTCAGCGAGCGAAATTGAAGAACGCGTAGTGAGCGTAAAATGCATCAAGTCTGGCTTAATTTTGCGCATTTTATCATGAAATGATAAATATCAGTGATTATTCTGCCTGACCAGAGGTTAATGAGTGGTCTCTTATCCTGCACGGGTTCATATTGCAAGATAGCCATGTGTCAAAAGCGTAATGAGGGACAAAAGATATGTATTATCGTTATATCTTATACGTTAAAATTACACGGTAAAATTATAACCTGTTGTAATTATTGAGGAATGCGGTTGATTGAATGCACATAAGAATTTTCTCAAATCTGGCTACTGATCTGCGAGTTTTGTGCCTATTCTTAAGTACTAATCTGTAATTTCAGAATTTGACTGACAGTAGGGGAGTGATCAACCGTGTATCATCATAGATAAATGCCAGTGATACAATAATCTGACAGGAATTGATAGATTAATAACCATATGGGTGGGAATGATAATGGTGAGTTTGAAAGCAGTTATACCGGTTGCAGGGTTAGGGATGCATATGTTGCCTGCCACCAAGGCCATTCCAAAAGAGATGCTGCCAATTGTCGACAAACCGATGGTGCAGTACATCGTTGATGAAATTGTCGCTGCTGGTATTAAAGAAATTGTACTGGTGACCCATTCTTCCAAGAATGCCGTGGAAAACCATTTTGACACCTCTTATGAACTGGAAGCGCTGCTTGAGCAACGCGTAAAACGCCAGTTGCTGGCGGAAGTGCAGGCCATCTGCCCGCCGGGCGTCACCATAATGAACGTGCGCCAGGGGCAGCCGCTTGGTTTAGGCCATTCAATCCTTTGCGCCCGCCCGATCGTCGGCGACAATCCGTTTATCGTGGTATTGCCGGATGTCATCCTTGATGACGCCAGCGCCGATCCGCTGCGCTACAACCTCGCCGCAATGGTGGCGCGTTTTAACGAAACGGGCCGCAGCCAGGTGCTGGCAAAACGTATGGATGGCGACCTTTCCGAATACTCTGTGATTCAGACCAAAGATGCGCTGGAGTCCGAAGGCCAGGTTGCGCGCATTATTGAGTTTATTGAAAAACCTGATGAACCGCAGACCCTGAATTCCGATCTGATGGCGGTTGGCCGTTATGTGCTGTCCGCTGATATATGGCCGGAGCTGGAACGGACTCAACCGGGCGCCTGGGGCCGTATTCAGTTAACCGACGCCATCGCCGAACTGGCGAAAAAGCAGGCGGTCGATGCCATGTTGATGACCGGCGACAGCTATGACTGCGGTAAAAAAATGGGTTATATGCAGGCCTTTGTAAACTACGGACTGCGTAACCATAAAGAAGGGGCAAAATTCCGTGAGAGTATTAAAAAGCTATTAGCGTAATTTTGTACCCGGCGTTTTCAGGCGTATACGGATACCCTGAATAATTTGCGTTACAGGGAAAAAATGCGTCAGGCGTTTTTGCTCAGTTTTTGTGTTTGCTCAAAAAGCGAAGCCCTGAGACGGGCCGGGTTATTGTCCACGCTCAGGATACGGGCAGTATGACGGCTATATAAACATCAACGGTTGCCGCGGTTTGTTAATAAACCGCGGCGCGAATCCGTATATTTGCCTGAATGGCTGTGACAATTTTCCTTAATAAATTAGCAATGTAAAACAATGGGTTACATTCATTCTGTTATGTTGTATCGCCCTGGCAAGGCGGAAAACGTTCGGAGGTTTCTGGTAGTCAAAAAGAGCGCCTCATGATGGAATGGTCGGACTAGCTGAATTTAATCTTTGCTGATAACCACTTACCAGGATTTATCTTAAAAAATAAGTCCTGAATCGCATGCGGTAGCAAAATAAAACTTGACTGAGATCATGTATGCACATTAAACAACGGATAAGGTATGCACAATAATGTGAAGTTCATGGATGTGTATGCCCGGACTGACGTCGCAGTATAGACATTACGGACAGGAGAGATCGTCAAAGGATGAAAAGTAAATGAACTGGCAGCTTGTCACTTTTTTTGGCGATAGTACCGTGCTGTTACCCAGTGCGGCCGTGTTGTTTATCGTCCTTTTATTGCGCAGGGATTCAACGTCAGTGGCCTGGCAGTGGGCGCTGGTGTTTGGCATTACTGGCGCAATAGTTTGCGCATCAAAACTGGCCTTTATGGGGTGGGGAATAGGGAACCGCGAGCTGGATTTCACCGGTTTTAGCGGGCACACGGCATTATCCTCCGCTTTCTGGCCCATTCTTTTATGGCTGCTGTCTTCACGCGCTGTACCCGTTGTGCGTCTTTTTTCGGTTTTGTTTGGTTATGCCTTAGCCGGGTTGGTGGGTTACTCACGATTAATCATTCATGCCCATTCACCCTCGGAAGTGGTTGCCGGTTTACTGTTAGGCGCGGCAGGAAGCGCCTTGTTCCTGGGGCTGCAATTGCGTGCCAGTGGCGTACATACCGCGCCTCTGTCGTGGGGAAGCCTGGCAAGCGTGCTGATCATTCCTGTGTTGCTGTTGAACACCGGAGCAAAAGCGCCAACGCAGTCTTTATTAGCGGAGATTGCGGTTAAGATCGGCCCGCTGGACAAACCCTTTACCCGAGCCGATCTGCATAAGCGTTTTTACTGACAGAAACGGACAACGGTGTGGGGAGTACGCTTCTCCACACCGTATGAATGGAGCCCTTCTATGGCGGGGCGTGCGGCGGTATCGCATTTCATATTCATGAAATAGATTGATGATATGACATTGTGCGCAACAATTAGCATAATGATAATCAACCAGGATGTATCCTAAATAATGTGTCAGGCCAGATATCGAATTTATTAATGAAAACAACAGTTGGATATAATTGTTTTTACTATTAAATCTTGTAGTTGACTAATTATAATTAATTTGCAAGTAAATCAACACAATTAATGTGGAAAAAAGATAGTAAAATCATGCTGTTGCGATTTTTTAAGCGATGATGGTTAGAATGTGTTTATAGGTATTTGACGGCAAACAATATTGTTATGAGACCCTTTGCTTATGCCGGCTGCATGGGAGTAAATAATCAAAATTACACTCCCAATTGACGGCAGAATCTCGTAAACTTATTGCCGAAAAATTGATTACCTTGCTGTATTAATTGCCGATTCGCTGACGCGATCGGTTGAATTTAAACGGAATTAAATGAACGAAGAAGTACAGTGCATTGGTAGCTGTTAAGCCACGGGCGGTAGCGTACCTGCTGACTGGGCTTTGCCGTTTGTTGTTACACTCATCTCATGCGAACAAAATTCTTAAAGTCGTCCCCCACAGGTGATTATCCCCACAAGCTGTATATACTAACGCCTTTGTCAGCAGGCCCGCTGTTGACTGGCATAACGCATGCGGGAGAAATCTTTGTGCGCGCTCTGCTATGGAATGGCCTTTAATGATAATTTCGCTTACATTTATGTACGGCACGCTCGCTGCTATAAAGCGGAGCAGGCATGATCCCTGGATGGCGTCCATGTCTGAGTTTGCTGCCGCCATAACAAAATTTGTCGCATGAACTTAGCAGGGGTGGCGCAAGAGAGCGCTGCGTCTATCAGTGTTTCCCTTGTTGTATCGGCTTGCGGAAACGGGGCTTAAATGGATCTTGTTCAATGATAAAAATTACGCGAATCGCACTGGCTCTGGGACTGCTTGCGTCTACCAGCTCACTTGCCTGGGCCTCCGGCCTGGTATTGAATGACAACGAGCTGCGTAACGACCTGGCATGGCTCTCCGATCGTGGCGTTATTCACCTCAGCCTGTCCACCTGGCCGCTGAGCCAGGAAGAGATTAACCGGGCGCTAAAAAAAGCAAAACCGTCCTACTCTTCTGAACAGATTGTTCTGGCGCGAATCAACCAACGTCTCGATGCTTTAAAAGCGGATTTTCGCGTAAGCGGTTATACCTCAACCGATAAGCCGGGCACGCCGCAGGGATTTGGTCAGAACCAGCCTGCCGATAGCTCTTTGTCACTAGCCTTTAATAACAGTGGCGAATGGTGGGATGTTCACCTGCAGGGGAATGTTGAAGGCGACGAACGGATCAGCAACGGCTCACGTTTTAACGCTAACGGCGCTTATGGCGCGGTGAAGCTGTGGAACCAGTGGCTCTCCTTCGGCCAGATGCCGCAGTGGTGGGGGCCGGGTTATGAAGGCAGCCTGATTCGTGGGGATGCCGCTCGTCCGATGACCGGTTTTTTAATGCAGCGCGCCGAGCAGGCCGCGCCGGAAACCTGGTGGCTGCGCTGGATTGGTCCGTGGCAGTATCAGATTTCCGCCAGCCAGATGAATCAATATACCGCCGTGCCGCACACCAAGATTATCGGCGGGCGTCTGACCTTTGCGCCGTTCCAGTCATTAGAGCTGGGCGCATCGCGCATTATGCAGTGGGGTGGAGAGGGAAGACCGGAGTCATTAAGCAGTTTCTGGGATGGTTTCGCTGGTCATGATAATACCGGGACGGATAATGAACCGGGTAACCAGCTTGCAGGTTTTGATTTTAAATTTAAGTTAGAGCCAACCCTGGGATGGCCGGTCAGTTTCTACGGTCAGATGATCGGTGAAGACGAGGCTGGGTATTTGCCATCCGCGAATATGTTCCTTGGCGGCGTGGAAGGGCACCATAGCTGGGGCAAGGATGCGGTGAACTGGTATGTGGAAGCCCATGATACGCGTACCAATATGAGCCGGACCAACTATAGTTATACGCACCATATCTATAAAGATGGTTACTATCAGCAAGGTTATTCACTCGGGGATGCGATGGGCGGTGATGGTCAGCTCTTCGCCGGTAAAGTTGAACTGGTCACCGAAGAAAACCAGCGCTGGAGTGCGCGTCTGGCTTATGTAAAAGTGAATCCGAAAAATCAGTCGATTAATAAGGCCTTTCCGCAAGCAGATACCCTCAAAGGGATCCAGTTAGGCTGGAGCGGCGATGTGTATAAATCTGTGCGCCTGAATACGTCTCTCTGGTACACCGATGCAGATAACAGCGATAGCGATGATGTGGGTGCGAGCGCCGGGATTGAAATTCCCTTTAATTTATAGCCTTAACGCAACGGCGGGAAAACTTGCTGTCGTCAGGGGATTAAAAACTTTTGGTTTATTGATGATATGACATTATGACGAAAAAAATTGTTAGATTTTCTGCATTGGCATTAGCGATAGGGTTTTTATCCGGTTGTACGATTATGCCGGGCCAGGGGTTAAACAGCCTGCGAAAGAATGTGGTTGAGCTACCGGATAGCGATTATGACCTGGATAAACTGGTGAATGTTTACCCAATGACACCGGGGCTTGTGGAGCAACTGCGTCCTGAACCGGTGATTGCACGCTCTAATCCGCAGTTAGATAGCCTGCTAAAAAGCTATGAGTACCATATTGGTATTGGTGATGTGCTCATGGTCACCGTATGGGATCACCCGGAACTGACCACGCCAGCGGGTCAGTACCGCAGTGCCAGCGATACCGGCAACTGGGTGAACTCGGACGGGACGATTTTCTATCCGTATATTGGTAAGGTCCAGGTGGCGGGGAAAACGCTCAGTCAGGTTCGCCAGGAAATTGCCAGCCGCTTAACCACCTATATTGAAAGCCCGCAGGTGGATGTTAGCATTGCCGCGTTTCGTTCTCAGAAAGCCTATGTGACAGGCGAAGTTACTAAATCTGGTCAGCAAGCAATAACAAATATTCCGCTAACGGTCATGGATGCCATTAATGCTGCTGGTGGGTTAGCTGAGGATGCAGACTGGCGAAATGTGGTGCTTACGCATAACGGCAAAGATACCAAAATTTCACTGTATGCACTTATGCAGAAAGGCGATCTCACTCAGAACCATCTCCTGTACCCCGGCGATATTTTATTTGTACCGCGCAACGATGACCTGAAAGTCTTTGTGATGGGTGAAGTGGGTAAACAGAGCACACTTAAGATGGATCGCAGCGGAATGACCCTGGCAGAAGCTCTGGGCAATGCGGAAGGTATGTCGCAATCATTCGGCGATGCTACAGGAGTATTTGTTATCCGTCAGTTAAAAGGCGACAAGCAGGGTAAGATTGCCAATATCTACCAGCTTAATGCCCAGGATGCCTCGGCGATGGTTCTAGGGACTGAATTCCAGCTGCAGCCGTATGATATCGTTTATGTGACGACTGCACCGCTTGTGCGTTGGAATCGTGTAATATCGCAGTTAGTGCCGACTATCACTGGCGTACACGATATGACCGAAACCGTTCGCTATATTAATACATGGTCGAATTAATGTTTGATTCAATTTTAGTGGTCTGCACAGGTAATATCTGTCGTTCGCCGATTGGTGAACGTTTTTTACGTCGGGCATTGCCAGACAAGAAAATTGACTCCGCCGGTACTGGTGCTTTGGTTGGTCATAGCGCTGATGAGAGTGCAGTAAAGATCGCGGAAAAGCATGGGATCTCTCTAGCCGGGCATAAAGGACGGCAATTTACTTCGGCGTTGGCTCGACAGTATGATCTGATTCTGGTAATGGAAAAATCACATCTCGAACAAATCGGTCGGATCGCGCCCGAAGCCAGAGGGAAAACGATGCTGTTCGGCCAGTGGATAAATCAAAAAGAGATCCCCGATCCGTACCGAAAAAGTGATGAAGCCTTTGCTTCGGTATATCAGTTAATTGAAAAGGCTGGCTTACGCTGGGTCGAGAAGTTGGGCGCATAATTATCAGGAATCATTGCATGTCATCAGTGAAAAACAGAACCGTCGAGAAAGAGGCGGATGAAATTGATTTAGGTCGCCTAATCGGTGAGTTAATTGATCATCGGAAGCTGATTATCTCCGTTACTGCATTATTTACGCTTGTTGCGCTTCTATATGCGCTATTTGCGACTCCGATCTATCAAGCAGACGCGCTATTGCAGGTTGAGCAAAAACAGGGCAATGCAATTCTTAGTAGTCTTAGCCAAATGCTACCTGATAGTCAGCCGCAGTCAGCACCAGAGATTGCGTTGCTGCAGTCGCGTATGATCTTGGGGAAAACGGTTGATGATCTGAATTTACAAGCACGGATAGAACAGGATTATTTCCCTCTATTTGGTAAAGGCTGGGCTCGATTAACCGGGCAGAAACCGGGGCGGCTGACTGTCACTCGGCTCTATTTACCGTCTGATAGCAATCTGGATACTCCAGAGATGACACTGACAGTAAGGGATAAAAAGCATTACAGCGTAACTTTTAACGATCAGGAGTTGATGGGAGAAGTCGGGATATTACTGGATCGGAATGGTATTGCTCTAAAGGTTGATAATATTGAGGCAGAAGCAGGAACCGAATTTAATATATCTTATTTAAGTAAACTGGAGGCTATTTCTGACTTACAAAAGGTATTTTCTGTAGCCGATCAGGGAAAAGATACCGGGATTTTAAATCTGTCATTAACGGGGCCTGATCCGTTGTTACTGGAGAAAATACTTAATAGTATTAGTAATAATTATCTGGCCCAAAATGTAGCCCGTCAGGCAGCTCAAGATGCCAAAAGTTTGGAATTTCTTAACGAACAGTTACCAAAAGTACGCCATGATTTAGATATTGCAGAAGATAAACTCAATCAGTATCGACGTCAAAAAGATTCAGTCGATCTCTCTTTAGAGGCAAAATCGGTTCTTGAACAGATAGTGAATGTCGATAATCAGTTAAATGAACTGACGTTTCGCGAATCAGAAATTTCGCAACTATACACCAAAGAACATCCGACCTATAAGGCTCTACTGGAGAAACGTCAGACTTTGCAGGAAGAAAAGGCAAAGCTTAATCAACGTGTTTCAACCATGCCAAAAACACAGCAGGATATATTACAGTTAAGCCGGGATGTTGATTCCGGTCAAGCGGTTTATATGCAGCTTTTAAATCGCCAGCAGGAGCTTAATATAGCCAAATCGAGTGCGATAGGTAATGTGAGGATTATTGATAACGCTGTATCTCAACCAAAACCAGTAAAGCCGAAGAAGGTAATAGTTTTATTGGTCGGTATTATTTTGGGGGGGATGGTATCTTTAGGACTAGTTTTTCTACGTGTATTCTTACGTCGGGGAATTGAAAGCCCAGAACAGCTGGAAGAGATTGGTATTAACGTTTATGCCAGCATACCTGTATCAGAAACCTTTGCTAAAAAAAGTGAACAATCCCTCCGCTTAAGGAAAAAAACTGGAAGTGAATATCAAAGCTTTTTGGCTGCGGAAAATCCGGCAGATTTAGCGATTGAGGCTATCCGAGGTTTGCGTACTAGTCTGCATTTTGCCATGATGGAGGCTCGGAACAATGTACTGATGATTTCCGGTGCCAGTCCTAATGCGGGAAAAACGTTTGTCAGTTCTAACCTTGCAGCGGTAATAGCGCAATCAGGACAGAGAGTACTATTTATTGATACGGATATGCGTAAAGGATATACGCACAAACTATTTAAGTTGAATAACGATAATGGACTTTCAGAGATTCTATCTGGTAAAGTTGAGTTTAGTAAAGCTATAAAGGGTATTCCAGCATCTGGCTTTGATTATATTTCTCGTGGAGTGGTTCCTCCAAATCCTGCTGAGTTATTAATGCATCGTCGATTAGGGGAGTTGATAACTTGGGCTGGTGAGAATTACGATATAGTTATATTAGATACACCTCCAATTTTAGCTGTAACGGATGCTGCCATTATTGGGCATTACGTTGGTACGACGTTATTGATTGCCAGGTTTGAGCAAAATACAACCAAGGAAATTGAAGTTGGCATTAAACGTTTTGAACAAAGCGGAGTGATGGTTAAAGGTTGTATTCTTAATGGTGTTGTGAAAAAAACAAGTAGTTATTATGGCTATGGTTACAACCATTATGGATACACCTATAATGATGATAAAGATCTGTGATATATAATTAATTAGTGTCAGCACAGGCTATATAGTCGATGGCCTGTGCTAAAAACGCATAAGTGAATAATATGAAAAAGCTTGCAATTTTCCG
This sequence comes from Klebsiella indica, assembly GCF_005860775.1. Lineage (GTDB taxonomy): Bacteria > Pseudomonadota > Gammaproteobacteria > Enterobacterales > Enterobacteriaceae > Klebsiella > Klebsiella indica. The sequence continues at coordinate 9,223 of NZ_VCHQ01000007.1, read as the reverse complement.
AAATCAATTATTTAAAAATTCTGAAGCATTTATCTCAAATCAAGCTGATAAAATTACAGATTTTGAAGTGATTTATGTAGGTCGTCGAATAGTTGCGGAACAAAATAGGAAAAATTATTATGTTATTAATGATGATGGAATATACTCACAAAAAATAAATGAAATAATTAATGCAGTTACAACATTACCATGTGGTTATGATCGGCTAGAAAAATTAGATATAATGCATGCGCATTTTGCTATTGATGCTGTGTATGCATTACCAATTGCAGCAAGGCAAAGTATTCCGTTAGTTACAACCTTACATGGATTTGATGTTACGATTAAAACAAAAAAAATTATTACATCGTTATCACCATCATTGCTTAATTATAAACTTCATACAGCTCAACTTAAAAGAGAAGGTTCTCTTTTTTTGTGTGTTTCTGATTTTATTCGAGAGAAGGCATTGGCTGCAGGATTTCCAGATAAAAAGTTAATAACTCATTATATTGGAATAGAAGACAATACTGTCAATAATATAAATATAAAAAAAGAGCGTGTGTTTTTACATATCGCTAGATTAGTTGAGAAGAAAGGTACTCTTGATATTATTGATGCTGTAAAAAAAATAGAAAATAAGTTAAATGGATTCAAGATAAAAATTGTAGGTAATGGTCCGCTATATAATGATATAAAAAACAAAATTGACTTGTTAGGTCTCAATAGACATATTGAATTAGTTGGTGAGGTTAAGCACAAAGATATAATGAAAATAATACAATCCTCCTCAGTCTTGTTAGCTCCAAGTATTACTGCTAAAAATGGAGATTCAGAGGGATTACCTACAGTCATTTTAGAGGCTGCAGCTGCAGGGGTTTCGACAATAGGTACTCACCATGCTGGTATTCCAGAAGCAATATTAGATGGAAAAACAGGTTTTTTAGTAAATGAAAGAAATATTTCGGATTTAGCAGAAAGGATGCTTCATTTTATAAATCATGAGAGTGACATTGCCAAATATGGAAACGAAGCAAATATTTTTGTTAAAAATAAATTTAATCTGGAAAAACAAACACAACTACTTCAACAATACTATTCTAAATTAATCTAATGGTTGGATTTAAAATGATAAAGAAAAGCAAAGAGGTTGTAGTTTTATCTACTGCAGATTGGGATAATCCCTTTTGGACAAATAAACAGCATGTAGCATCGGATTTAGCAAAAAAGGGGTATAAGGTCTTTTATATAGACTCTCTTGGTTTACGAAAACCAAGTATTAATAAAAAAGACTTTAAAAGAATTATCAAGAGATGTATAAAAGGATTAAAAGCCCCAAGGAAGGTGAAAGATAATATTTATGTGTGGTCACCAATTTTAATACCATTCAACGATGTTAAAGTAATAAGATATTTTAATAAGTTTCTATTTAGCAGTATGCTAATGTTTTGGCTTAAACTTAATGGATTTAAGAATTCGGTTTTGTGGACATATAATCCATTAACCACAAGATTTATTAATATAAAAAAATTTTCTTATGTAGTATACCACTGTGTAGATGAAATAAAAGCTCAACCAGGAATGCCTGTTAGCGTTTTGGAAGCATCCGAAAAGGATTTAACTAAATCTGCTGATATTGTATTTGTTACATCTCCAACTTTGTTTGACTCAAGAAAAAAATGGAGTGATCACGTTTATTATTTTTCAAACGTTGCAGATTATGATCATTTTTCAAAGGCATTAAATGAACACACAGTAGTTCCTGAGGATATTGATTTGATACCACATCCACGACTGGGATTTATTGGTGCAATTAGTAGTTATAAAATTGATTTTAATTTGCTTCATGGCTTAGCTAAGAATAGACCAAATTGGCACATAGTTTTGATTGGTGATGTTGGTGAGGGAGATCCGGGAACAAACGTTTCAATTTTACAAGAATGTGATAATATCCATTTTTTAGGTGCAAAATCATATTCTTTATTGCCAAATTATTTGAAGGGATTTGATATTGCATTACTTCCAAATAATTTAAATGAATATACGGATAATATGTTCCCTATGAAATTCTTTGAGTATCTTGCTGCAGGACGAAGTGTAGTTAGTGTAGACCTTCTTTCTATAAAAGATTTTCGCAAATATGTTAAAGTTGGACGTAATATCGACGAATTTATTACGGCCATAGAAGAAATATTAGAGGGGAAGCAAGTACCTCTTAAAGAAATCCAAGAAATATCACAGCAATATACGTATGACACAAGAACTACAAAAATGATTAATATTATAAATGCGCAGCAATGATATTTAAAGGTTCAATATGGCATTTCAGCAAAGAAATATAAGTACTAATATTGCACGTTTTACTTTTATAGTTTATCTAACGTGGAGTATATTGTATGCACCATTGAAATGGATCTTTAATTTAGCAGGTGTTGGATTTTTATTCTATCTTCCGAAAATATTACTACTATTTGTAGTGTTTCTGTATTTGTTTTTGAGCGCAAAAACAAATAAACCAACATTATTTTTAATTTTTATGATAATTATATCCTCCATAGTTTCATATATAACAATGAGAAATATGGAGCAAATTCTTTTTTCTGTTTATATATTTATTCCATTTATATTCTCGATATATTTTGGTAATGAGTTACTTAATTCCGCATCAAAAAAATATTTTCTATTTCTATGGATAATGTGTTGTTTAGGGCTTCTTTTGAATATATTTATCACATTCCCATGGGCTGGGACATCTGTTGATATTGGTGGCAAGGAGGTATATGTTGCCAAAGAATGGGCAACATACGGTGTTAGTCGATATGCAGGATTTTCTGTTGCATCGTGGTCAGTTGCATCTCAGTTATTAGCGTTAGGAACATATTTATATTGTTTCACAGAGCGTAAATTTTATAAATTTTTATATTTTATAGTTACACTCTTATTCCTTCTGTTAACAACTGCTAAGGGGCCAATTTTTGCATTCTTAATTATGGGAGTTGTGACTGCTATTTCAAATGGAAAAAGATACTTAATAAAATATTTTTATCTACCCCCATTAATTATAGGCATTGGATTACCCTTGCTATCATATATTTATTGGGGAATGTTTGTATATTCGGGACATACTTCAGGATCTTGGCTATTTACTGCGGAGACAATCTTTGCACGAATGACTGTAACATGGCCATTAGCACTTGATTTTATTATTAATAAAGGTAGTTATTTATTTGGTATTGGGATGGGAGGTATAGGATCACCATTGGGATATTTTTATAATGGTTCTGATTACGATGTTAGCGAGTTTTCATTTGCAGATAGCTTTTATGTATACACATTTGCAGTTTTTGGTTTATTAGGAATAATCAGTGTAATTCTATTAGTAAATAGAGCAAAAAATATGGTATGGGGTAATGCTGATTCTATTTTCTCTAGTCTGTTGATTTTAGAGTTGTTATATTTTGGTATTGTTGATGCGCCGTACGAACGAGATTTTTTTATTTGCTTTATAGGTATTGCTCTTGCGAATTTATATAAAAGATCAAAACGAACAATGACAAAAAAGGAACGCTATGAAAGATAAGATTATAATTATTGCTCGTTCTCTTCCCATGCATAATTCTGGTGGCTTGGAGATAGTAACATGGGACATGTGCAAAGGTCTTTCAAGACGAGGTCTTGATATTGAAATATTGACAACCAAATTCCCACATGGGACGACTGTCGAAGACACTGGTAATATAAATATTATAGAGATTGAAGATACCAGACAAGGGAGATATAGTTATAATTGGTGGAGGAGAATTTCATCACATTTGGAAAATAAAAGAGGTGAAAATATTCATGCTGTAATTAGTGTTAGTGCGGCAGGATACTCTGTGTTAAAACATAAAAATATTTTCCCCGAAGCGAAATTTATCATGCAAGCCCATGGAACATCTCTTGATGAGCTTAAAACTAAGCTTAAAAGTTACTCTCCACTGCGAATGTTAAAAGGTATAAAAAATGCTGTTTGGCTAATAAAAGATATATATTATTACAGGAAGTTTGATTATATTGTAACAATAGGTGATGCTGTATTGCATAGTATTAGTAGTAGACCCTATAGTTATTTTATTGATCTTGAAAAAGTTATAAAAATAGAGAATGGAGTAGATGATGAGTTGTTTAATTTTAATCCGAATAAGAGAGATGAGTTAAGATCAAAACTTGGAATTAATGATGATACTTTTGTTATTGTGTCTGTATGTAGGTTACATGAGCAAAAAGGAATCGATAATAACCTACGGATGTTAAAAATTTTAAAAAAGAATAATCAAAATATCAAGCTTAAATATATTGTTGTTGGTGATGGACCAGCAAAAAATAATCTAAAGTCTCTTACATATGATTTGGATGTCAAAGATATTGTTTGCTTTGTAGGCGATCAAACTAGAGATAATATTGCTGATTATTTGAGCGTGGCTGATTTGTTCTTATTTTTAACTAAGCGAATTGAAGGTTTGCCATTAAATGTATTAGAGGCTCAATGCAGTGGGCTTCCTATTATTCTATCTGAACATTTAAGTTTTGCAGAAGGGAATAATATGTTTAAAGTTCGACATGATGACCATATTAAGGCTGCAAATGTAGCCTCAAAAATAATCTCTAATATTAATAATTCAACACGCTCTAGCTATATAAATGAAGTTAATAAACTATCTTATTCTACATCCTCTTATCTGGAATTAATAAATAGAGAATAAGTGATGAAAAAAAATATACTTCAACTTTTTTCTGGAAATGTGTTGTCAAAAGTATTAGGTCTTGCGCGAGAAATATGTCTTTCTAGATTTTTTGGTACAGGTGAAATTAATGCCTCATATCGAATTGCCCAAACTGGTACATTAGTACCAATTAATTTTTTGACAAGTGATTCACTTAACTCAGCATTTATACCTCTGTATAAAAAATATTTAAGTGAGGATAAAAATAGAGCTGACTCATTCAAATGGTTAATGTACCTTTTTTTTGTTATAATATCACTTCTTGTATCATTTTTTATAGTCTTTTATTCGGATTTTTGGATTACTATTCTTGCACCAGGAGTAAAACCAAGTACTGCTTTAATAGCCAAAAATCTCTTAAGTATCATGGCTATTTGTACTCCATTTTACCTTTGTTCGGCGATAGTAAATTATGTGTCAATGGCACATGATGATTTTGTTCCCATGTCGATGAGGGCTATATTTCAAAATTTAGGAATGTTATTTGGCGTTTTTCTTGCCTATTTCTTAAATAACTATGTTTACTTAGCTTGGGGATTTACTGGTAGTTATATAATATTCTGTGCTTGGGCATTTTGTCGAAAAAATAGACAGAACTTATTCTCTTTTCCTGAAGAAATTAATTTTAGTGATATCAAAATCGTTGCAAAAGAGTTCGCTTATTTAATGCGGCCATTAATTTTTTTACCGTTTATATTGCAGGGTAATATTGCTTTGGAAAGAGCTTTATCATCGCTAATTAGTATTGATGCTATTTCTGGACTCGATTATGCAAGGTTTATTACAGATACAGTCAATTTCTTTATTGCCATCCCTGTTGCATTTGCTGGTTTGTCAAATTGGTCTGCCTCGAATATTAAAGATACAAAAATAAACTTAAAAAATATTTATCGAATTTTGTTAGTGTTCGGCGGGGGAATCTCGTTATATATATATTTTTTTTCGAATGAAATCGTGACCCTATTATTTAAGCATGGTGCTTTTGATGATAAATCTGTATTTATTACAACCAACTATCTCAAAGGTATGTGTATTGGCCTTTGGGCACAAGTTATTGGCTATATATTCTTGAAAGCTCTTAACGCTCATTTATTAAACAAAAAAGTATTAATTGTGATTTCAGTATCTGTGTTGACTAATATCCTATGGAATTTGCTTGTATTTCGACATTTGGGGGCGTTTGGTATTGGTATTGGTGCATCACTTAATGGATTTGTCGTTTTTATATTAAGTGCATGTTATATAGGTATATTAAAGGATATTATAAAACCTACAATTATATATTTGACTGGGATTGTTATATATGTAATAGTTTATTATATTATGGGAGGGTATTTCGATGTTGAAAGCCAAGTTGACATACTATTTAAGTTATTGATTAACGGTATATGTATGTTTGTTTTTTTATTTTTTTGGATCATCTTCTTTAAAGAGTACAGGGATGTATTATTAAATGTTTTATCCGGTGTTATTGCGAAAATAAATCGTAAATCGTAAATCGTAAATCGTAAATCGTAAATAGTGAATGGCATTTAGGTTTATATAATATTTATGAGGTGCTACTTGAAATTAGTAAAATATTTGATTTCTTTTTTAAAATGTTGCTTTTTACAAGTTCGCTACAGAGGAAGGTTGAAAATTAATCCATTTAAAGTTTATATTTCACCTTTTGCAAATATAAAAATTGTAGGAAATGGTTATATAGAATTTAAAAGTGAACGAGATAGGGTTTATATTTCTAGAAATTCTTCATTTATTAGTTCCAATGGTTCAATTATAATCGGGAATGGTGTTTTTTTTAATAAAAATGTTAATATAGTTTCGCATTCTAGTATTGTCATTGGTGATAATTGTCTATTTGGTCATAATGTGTGCTGTTTTGATTCAGATCATAATTTTTCTGATCGAAGTAAAGATATTAGGTATCAGGGATATTCAGTAAAACCAATTCTTATAAAAAAAAATGTATGGGTTGGCGCTGGAACTATAATTACTAAAGGAAGTACTATCAATGAGCATGTTGTAATTGGCGGTAATTCTGTAGTCAATAAAAATCTTGAAGCATTCGCAGTTTATGCTGGAAATCCTTGCAAAATTCTTAAGAGGATACTATGAAAAATATTAAGCATCTTTTTAATGTATTGTTATTCTGTATGGTTTTGTCTCCAGCCTTAACTTTTGCTCAGGACTTTTTTGTAGGGGTAAATGCACACCTGTATGCAAAAAAAGAGTCGGATATTTCTTCCTCAATAAATAAAATCAAAGCAATCGGTTTTAGTTCTGTTCGTATAGATGTGCCTTGGAAAGTCGTTGAAAAAAAACGTGGCGTATATGAAATCCCATCAAACTGGGATTTTATGGTCGATTATGCATTAAAAAATGGACTGAGTGTATTATTGATTTTAGATTATGGTAATAAACTCTATGATAATGGTGATAAGCCAACAAGCAATAATGCTGTTGCGGGTTTTAGAAATTATGTTGATTTTGTAACCAAACATTTTGAAGGACGGGTGCAATACTATCAAATTTGGAATGAATGGAATAGCCGTGATGGTGATACAAAGCCTGGGAGTGTTGCTGACTATAAAAAATTGGTCAAAGCTGTCTATCCAATTATAAAAAAGAATGATAATCATTCTCTTGTTATTACTAGCTCATTTTCACCAGCAGCGTTTAATAAAGCAATCGGCATTGAAAACAAAGGTGATTATTTAAAAGATTATTTATCTAAAGATATGTCTATTTATACTGATGCATTGTCTATTCACCCCTATACGACATATCGCAAACCTCCATTCGATAGGTTTGATTTCTATACTAAACAAATAGACTACGCTATGAATTTAGTTCAAGGAAATAAATACTTTAAGGATAAGCCTGTTTTTATTACAGAAATTGGTTGGACTACAGCAAAATCTCGTTATGGAGTTTCTTATGATGAACAAGCTATCAATATCAAAAAAGCTATCTGTGAAGCTAAAGCACGAGGTTATGCAGGAGTATATATTTATGATTTTAAGGATGATGGGACAAACCAAGCTGATCCAGAACAGGGGTTTGGAGTCTTGAATAATAATATGACAATGAAGAAGTCTGCTGAGGTAATTGAAAAATATGATTGCTCTAAGAGTCATTCACATTGATTATTTATGTCTCTTTTCGTTAAATAAACTTAGCTTATTTAAAATAGAAAGTTATGACATGCTACATGTCCAATAAATCCATGATCATTAACTCCATATTCTTGAATGTTTAAGGTGTTCAACATCGAAAGTTCATGCTACCTGACATGTAAATCTTTGTTATTGACCGATACTTTTTTCACATTTATGACCATACTAAATAACTGATCCTAATACCGCTACACTTTAGCCAGCCCATGCTTTCCACCGGGGAATGGGCTGACGGTATCCATAAAGTGACGAACCTTTTTCAACAGTTGCCACATTGAACGGTACTGGTGATTTCGGGTTATTGTTTCATGAAGCGCCTGCCACAACCGTTCAACATGATTGACCCACGGCGAGTAAACTGGCTGATAAATCACTCTGAACTTTGGGTTTGCTTTCAGCCAGCGCAACGTTTCACGGCTTTTGTGGATGATGTAGTTATCGACAATGAGCGTTATCGTTTTTGCCCGCCGGTATGTCGCCTTCAGATGTTTTAACATACTGATAAATAATGATGAACCTTTGCTGTTTCCACCCACGTAGCTGACTTTGCCCGTACCACTGTGCAGCGCACCGGCAAGATAGTACTTTTCATTCTGCCCTGGCGTGACAACGCGTTTTTGCTGCCCGTGTAACTGCCAGTCAGCGCCGATTTTGGGATTGAGGTGGATATCCACTTCATCTTCGTAAAACACCGGGTGTTCTGTGCTACAGCTGGCTAACGCCACATTAATCGCTGCCATTTTTTCTTCCTTATTCGGGTCCCGGATACGCAGTGTTGGCGCTGCTCTGCGCCATACCAGTCCGGCAGCAGGTAACCATCGCCGGATGGTTGAAGCATGTAGCGGACAACCGGTGACATCACGGATTTTTATCGCCAGCAGTTCGGTACTCCAGCGGGAACGCTGATAACCAAAATCGCCGGGAGAATGCTTAACGAGCTCACGCAGCAATGCACAAATATGCTCGAACGGCCAGCGTCGGGAGCGTCCTGCGGGTAAGGATTTCAGGCCTTCAATACCTGAGTGCGTAAACCAGTTAATCCAGCGACCAACGGATGAACGGGCACAACAGAGTGTTCTGGCAACATCGCTGACCCGTTCACCCCGATGAAGCATCAGCATAGCCGTTAGCCTGCGGGCATGATTTTTATCGCGAGTTTTATGGATAGCTTTCTGCATCAGGCGTCGTTCGCCACGGGGTATTGGTGCTATGATCGGCATCGCTCAGTCCGGTTGGTGATTTGGGATATTCAGCGATTGATCAGATCGCATAAACCGGACTGAGTTCCCCCTGAGTGATCTACTA
>NZ_VCHQ01000059.1 GCF_005860775.1 Klebsiella indica | reverse complement strand
ATGCACCGAAGCTGCGGCAGCGACACTATGTGTTGTTGGGTAGGGGAGCGTTCTGTAAGCCGTTGAAGGTGGCCTGTGAGGGTTGCTGGAGGTATCAGAAGTGCGAATGCTGACATAAGTAACGATAAAGCGGGTGAAAAGCCCGCTCGCCGGAAGACCAAGGGTTCCTGTCCAACGTTAATCGGGGCAGGGTGAGTCGACCCCTAAGGCGAGGCCGAAAGGCGTAGTCGATGGGAAACAGGTTAATATTCCTGTACTTGGTGTTACTGCGAAGGGGGGACGGAGAAGGCTATGTCGGCCGGGCGACGGTTGTCCCGGTTTAAGCATGTAGGCGGAGGTTCCAGGTAAATCCGGTACCTTATTAAACGCTGAGGTGTGATGACGAGGCACTACGGTGCTGAAGTGACAAATGCCCTGCTTCCAGGAAAAGCCTCTAAGCATCAGGTGACACGTAATCGTACCCCAAACCGACACAGGTGGTCAGGTAGAGAATACCAAGGCGCTTGAGAGAACCCGGGTGAAGGAACTAGGCAAAATGGTGCCGTAACTTCGGGAGAAGGCACGCTGATATGTAGGTGAAGTGATTTACTCATGGAGCTGAAATCAGTCGAAGATACCAGCTGGTTGCAACTGTTTATTAAAAACACAGCACTGTGCAAACACGAAAGTGGACGTATACGGTGTGACGCCTGCCCGGTGCCGGAAGGTTAATTGATGGGGTTATCCTCACGGAGAAGCTCTTGATCGAAGCCCCGGTAAACGGCGGCCGTAACTATAACGGTCCTAAGGTAGCGAAATTCCTTGTCGGGTAAGTTCCGACCTGCACGAATGGCGTAATGATGGCCAGGCTGTCTCCACCCGGGACTCAGTGAAATTGAACTCGCTGTGAAGATGCAGTGTACCCGCGGCAAGACGGAAAGACCCCGTGAACCTTTACTATAGCTTGACACTGAACACTGGTCCTTGATGTGCAGGATAGGTGGGAGGCTTTGAAGTGTGGACGCCAGTCTGCACGGAGCCGTCCTTGAAATACCACCCTTTAATGGCTGGTGTTCTAACGTGGGCCCGTAATCCGGGTTGCGGACAGTGTCTGGTGGGTAGTTTGACTGGGGCGGTCTCCTCCTAAAGAGTAACGGAGGAGCACGAAGGTTGGCTAATCCTGGTCGGACATCAGGAGGTTAGTGCAATGGCATAAGCCAGCTTGACTGCGAGCGTGACGGCGCGAGCAGGTGCGAAAGCAGGTCATAGTGATCCGGTGGTTCTGAATGGAAGGGCCATCGCTCAACGGATAAAAGGTACTCCGGGGATAACAGGCTGATACCGCCCAAGAGTTCATATCGACGGCGGTGTTTGGCACCTCGATGTCGGCTCATCACATCCTGGGGCTGAAGTAGGTCCCAAGGGTATGGCTGTTCGCCATTTAAAGTGGTACGCGAGCTGGGTTTAGA
>NZ_VCHQ01000058.1 GCF_005860775.1 Klebsiella indica | reverse complement strand
TATTCAGACAGGATAACACGTGTCCCGCCCTACTCTTCGAGTTCACAGCACCTGCATTTTTGTGTACGGGACTTTCACCCTGTACCGTGCGCCTTTCCAGACGCTTCCACTAACACACATGCTGATTCAGACTCCGGGCTCCTCCCCGTTCGCTCGCCGCTACTGGGGGAATCTCGGTTGATTTCTTTTCCTCGGGGTACTGAGATGTTTCAGTTCCCCCGGTTCGCCTCGTTAGCCTATGTATTCAGCTAACGATAGTGTGACGAATCACACTGGGTTTCCCCATTCGGACATCGCCGGTTATAACGGTTCATATCACCTTACCGGCGCTTTTCGCAGATTAGCACGTCCTTCATCGCCTCTGACTGCCAGGGCATCCACCGTGTACGCTTAGTCGCTTAACCTCACAACCCGAAGATGTTTTATTCTGTCCGGCTTGTTGCGCGTCATGAATACTGCGTTGTTCCGTACTCGCGATGCTCATGGACATTCAGTCCACTGTGCTCGCTGCGTGCGGTACGCCTTGTCTTCACATCGCTCACATCACCTTTTACAGTGTCATCTTCTGATTGCGATAATTTGAGAGACCCGAACACACTTATTCAGTGTGTCGTTTCAATTTTCAGCTTGATCCAGATTTTTAAAGAGCAAATATCTCAAACGTCACCCGAAGATGAGTTTTGAGATATCATCGGTTGTGCCTTTCACTCACGAACCAGCAAGTGGCGTCCCCTAGGGGATTCGAACCCCTGTTGCCGCCGTGAAAGGGCGGAGTCCTAACCGCTAGACGAAGGGGACACAAAGTGTCTCGACTTCGCAGCCGTCTTGCTTCTTACTTTTCATCAGACAATCTGTGTGAGCACTGCAAAGGCAGGTTCTTCAGGTAAGGAGGTGATCCAACCGCAGGTTCCCCTACGGTTACCTTGTTACGACTTCACCCCAGTCATGAATCACAAAGTGGTAAGCGCCCTCCCGAAGGTTAAGCTACCTACTTCTTTTGCAACCCACTCCCATGGTGTGACGGGCGGTGTGTACAAGGCCCGGGAACGTATTCACCGTGGCAT
>NZ_VCHQ01000006.1 GCF_005860775.1 Klebsiella indica | reverse complement strand
CACCTGTTTTGACCACAAAAGTACCTTTAACATGGCTCGTTACGATTTCCCTGATGATGCATGGGCGATAATTTCTCCCATGTTGCCTGCTGAAAGCGGGTCCTCCAAAGGTGGCCGTCCTTACTTCGCGCACAGACATGTCATGAATGGCATATTTTGGGTGCTTTGTTCCGGCGCTCCCTGGAGAGATTTGCCTGAACGTTACGGTCACTGGAAGACGGTTTATAACCGCTTTAACCGATGGTCTAAGGCTGGAATAATGAACAGTATTTTCAATAAATTACTCCAGATTCTGGATGAAAAAAAGTTGGTTGACTGGGATGTTATTGCACTTGATGGCAGTAATATCAGGGCCCTGAAAGCAGCGGCAGGTGCGAAAAAAAACATCCCGATGACATCAACGACCATGGGCTGGGTCGCTCTCGCGGCGGCTTTGGCACCAAAATCCATTTGGCGACAGACGGGACAGGATTGCCATTAAGCTTCTGCCTGAGTGGTGGACAAGCCCACGAGAGCCAGTATGCACAAGTTCTGCTCAACCGGGTCGGCATTATTCGTCAAAGTGGGTGCCTGAAATCCCGGGCAAAAGCAGTGCTGGCGGATAAAGGTTATTCAAGTAAAAAATTTCGTACTAGTTTGAAATTGAAGGGAATCAAGGCAGTTATTCCTTTTAAAAGTAATGAGAAAGCCAGCCGTGATGGACGCCGAAAACTGGATATCCACTTATATAAAAAGCGCAATGTAGTAGAACGTAGCTTTGCAGCATTGAAAGAAAACAGGCGAATCGCCACATGTTCGGAAAAAACAGCCAGAAACTACCTGAGCATGCTAAAACTGGGGGCGATCAGGTTATTTTTAAGGCGATTGTTAAGTTAAGGGACACAGCCTAGTGTTCCCCGCGCCAGCGGGGATTATAGTCGCAAGACAGCAGGGGGAGACGCGGATAGGGTTTATCATTCGCCTTTGCGGGCGGGCTTTGCTGATAGCCTGTTTTGAGACGTTTTTTTCTCCGCTTTCGCCAGTTCTTTAACCAACGGCAGCATAATCCTCATGACATCGCGGCTGCGCTGCGCAATTCGGCCCGGCAGCGCTTTATCAATATGCTGCTGGTTATCCAGTTGCACATTATGCCAACTGGTGCCATTCGGGAACGAACGGGATTTGGCGCGCTGCTGATAACCATCTTTTCTTCCTAACGACCAGTTAGTGGCTTCCACGGACAGCACCGGGATGCCCGCTTCATCAAACACGCTGGCATCGTTACAGCAACTGGTACCTTTTGGGTAGGCAGGATTCAAACCGGGATTGCTGAATGCGCTAATACCTTTACTGTGCGCGATAGCCAGCGCCCGGTCGCGGGTTAGCTTACGCACCGAAGCTGGCGTGTTGCGGCCACTATTAAAGTAGAGCTTATCACCCACCACCAGATTATCGAGATTAATCACCAACAGCGTGTTTTTCTTCTCCGCGTCGCTCATGCGTTTCAGCAGGTTTTGCGCGCCAAGACGGCCTTCCTCTTCGCCGCTGGTAGCGATAAAGCGAATACCGTAGCGAGTAGGGACATTTTTTAGCTTTTCGGCAAGTTCCAGCATTACGCCAATCCCCAGCGCATTATCATCGATACCCTGCAGCGTCAGGCCACCGAGGTTATTTTCGACATCGGCATCGCTCTGCGGCGCGTAGGTATCAAGGTGCGCCATGATGATAATCTGTTGGCGATCTTTACCCTCATGCGCGGCGATAACCGTGCTGCCGGTGGCGTTTTGCCAGTTTTGGCGTTTATCGTTGTCGGTGTAAATATAACGGGTATTAAAACGGCGAATATCGCTCTTATAACCCATATGCATGAACTGCTGACGCAAATAATCTGCTGACAGCATCTCGGCGGGCGAGCCGGTCATTCTTCCGGGGAAAAAAGTGGCGATATGACGAGCTTGTGCATTGGCGGTTTCACCCAGGGCGCTCATTGCCGGGGCGGCGAAGAAGACAAAACCTGCGCCTAACGCCAGAGGGAGAAGGCGATGGCACAATGCGGAAAACATAGTCGGTCCTTAAGCACATAAAACAATTTTTCCCGCGTAGTATGAAACTGTGACCGTCGTTAAACAATTTCAATTGCGCTTAAATGGCGGAAAAATCGCATGTTAAGCACTTTTTGATATTTGCTTTTCCAGCTCGTTATTCCTTTGAGTAACAACTCATTCCATTTCGTCATTTCATTTGCTCTGAACCGCACCCTATAGTCGCCCTATTGTGATTGTAAGAGAGTTTTTGTGTAGTGGATTACTTGCCCTTGTTCGCCGAATTGAAAGAAAGATCCGTACTGGTTATCGGCGGTGGCGAGGTTGCCGCTCGCAAAATTACGTTTCTGTTACGTGCGCAAGCGAAGGTCCGGATTATTGCGGAAGCGTTGATTCCGGAACTGGCCAAGAAGGTTGAGCGCCAGGAAATTCAGTGGCAAGCGAGCGCATTTGAAGAGCAGCAGCTTGATGACGTTTTCCTGGTGATTGCCGCGACTGAAGATGATGACCTGAACCAGCGCGTCGCCGCCGCGGCTAACGCGCGCTATCGGTTAGTCAACGTGGTTGATAACCAGGCGCTGTGCTCGTTTATATTTCCTTCAATTGTCGATCGTTCTCCGCTGCTGGTGGCTATCTCTTCCAGCGGGAAGGCGCCGGTGCTTTCCCGCATTCTGCGCGAAAAAATAGAGGCGTTGCTGCCGGGCAATCTGGGGCGGCTGGTCGAAACGGCGAGCAACTGGCGCCACCATATTAAAATCCATCTCAAAACCACCGCCGAACGCCGCCGCTTTTGGGAGCGCGTGTTTACCGGCCGCTTTGCCAGCCTGATGCTGGCAGGCAACGAAGCCGAGGCGAAAAAGGTGCTGGAAGACGAACTCAGGCAGCCGGGAAAGCGCACCGGTGAAATTATTCTTGTCGGGGCAGGACCGGGCGATGCCGGGCTGCTGACCCTGCGCGGCCTGCAGGCTATTCAGCAGGCGGATGTGGTGTTTTATGACCATCTGGTTACTCCGGAGGTGCGTGAGCTGGTACGCCGCGACGCCGAGACGATCTGCGTTGGTAAAAGCGCGTCTGGTGTTTCCGTACCGCAGCAGGAGATCAACCGAATGCTGGTGGCGGCGGCAAAAGAGGGCAAAACGGTAATACGCCTGAAGGGCGGCGACCCGTTTATTTTCGGTCGCGGCGGTGAAGAACTACAGGCTGCGGCGGCTGCGGGTGTCCCGTTTCAGGTTGTTCCTGGCGTTACGGCCGCGGCGGGGGCGACGGCGTATGCCGGTATTCCGCTCACTCATCGGGATTATGCCCAGAGCACCACTTTTATTACCGGTCACGATAGTGCGGAAAACGCCTCACTCGACTGGGCACGACTGGCGCAAAGCGGCCAGACCCTGGCGATTTACATGGGCAGTCTGAAAGCGGCGCAAATCAGCGCGCATCTGATCGCCCATGGTCGCGATCGCAATACCCCGGTAGCGGTGATCTCTCGCGGAACTCGCGCCGATCAGCAAACGAAGATCGGCATATTACAACAACTGGAACAGCTGGCGGAAGACGCTCCGATTCCCGCTCTGCTGGTGGTGGGCGAAGTGGTGCAATTACATCAACAGCTCGCCTGGTTTCAACACGCAACGACGGCAGAAGGGTTTAACTCTTCTGTGGTAAATCTGGCTTAGTCCCGGCGCGACAGGCTATTTTATTTGCCATTTTGGCTCCGGGCAGTGCTCGTAATCCTCACGTACTTTTGTACGCTCCGGTTGCTGTGCGCTGTCCGTAACCAAACTGGCTGCAACAATAACGCCTGTTGCACCAGGCCTTATAAGGAACGGTTATGGACCAAAAACGACTCACTCACCTGCGGCAACTGGAGGCGGAAAGCATCCATATCATTCGCGAGGTGGCCGCCGAATTCTCTAACCCGGTGATGATGTACTCCATCGGTAAAGACTCCAGCGTAATGCTGCATCTGGCGCGTAAAGCGTTTTATCCCGGAACCCTGCCATTCCCGCTGCTGCATGTTGATACGGGCTGGAAATTTCGCGAAATGTACGAGTTCCGTGACCGTACCGCGAAAGCCTACGGCTGCGAGCTGCTGGTGCATAAAAACCCGGAAGGGGTGGCGATGGGGATTAACCCGTTCGTTCACGGCAGCGCCAAGCATACCGATATCATGAAAACCGAAGGGCTCAAGCAGGCGCTGAATAAATACGGCTTTGATGCGGCGTTCGGCGGCGCGCGCCGCGATGAAGAGAAATCCCGCGCAAAAGAACGAATCTACTCTTTCCGCGATCGCTTCCACCGCTGGGACCCGAAAAATCAGCGCCCGGAACTGTGGCACAACTATAACGGCCAGATTAACAAAGGCGAAAGCATCCGCGTCTTCCCGCTCTCCAACTGGACCGAGCTGGATATCTGGCAGTACATCTATCTGGAAAACATTGAAATCGTTCCGCTGTATCTGGCGGCAGAACGCCCGGTGCTGGAGCGTGACGGCATGCTGATGATGATCGACGATGATCGGATTGATTTGCAGCCTGGGGAGATGATCAAAAAACAGATGGTGCGCTTCCGTACCCTCGGCTGTTGGCCGCTGACCGGCGCGGTGGAGTCTAATGCGCAAACGCTGCCGGAGATCATCGAAGAGATGCTGGTCTCTACCACCAGCGAACGACAGGGGCGCGTGATTGACCGCGACCAGGCAGGCTCTATGGAGCTGAAGAAACGTCAGGGTTATTTCTAAGGAGCCGCCATGAATACCACTATTGCACAACAAATTGCCGATGAAGGCGGCGTAGAAGCCTATCTGCACGCTCAGCAGCACAAAAGCCTGCTGCGTTTTCTGACCTGCGGCAGCGTTGATGATGGTAAAAGCACCCTGATTGGCCGACTGCTGCACGATACCCGACAGATTTATGAAGATCAGCTGTCATCGCTGCATAATGACAGCAAGCGTCACGGTACTCAGGGCGAAAAACTGGATCTGGCGTTGCTGGTGGACGGTCTGCAGGCGGAGCGTGAGCAGGGCATCACTATCGACGTGGCTTACCGTTATTTCTCTACCGAGAAACGTAAATTTATTATCGCCGATACGCCCGGGCACGAGCAGTACACCCGTAACATGGCGACCGGCGCGTCAACCTGCGAGCTGGCAATCCTGCTGATCGATGCCCGTAAAGGGGTGCTGGACCAAACCCGCCGTCACAGTTTTATCTCCACGCTGCTGGGGATCAAGCACCTGGTGGTGGCGGTGAACAAAATGGATCTTGTCGATTTTAGTGAAGAGATCTTTAACACCATCCGCGAAGAGTATCTGACCTTCGCTGAGCAACTGTCGGGCAACCCGGATATTCGTTTTGTGCCGCTGTCGGCGCTGGAAGGGGACAACGTCGCCAACCAGAGCGATAACATGCCGTGGTACAGCGGTCCGACGCTGCTGGAAGTGCTGGAAACCGTCGAGATTCAGCGAGTGGTGGAAAGTCAGCCGCTGCGTTTCCCGGTGCAGTACGTCAACCGCCCGAACCTCGATTTTCGCGGTTTTTCCGGTACGGTTGCGTCCGGCAACGTGACGGTCGGACAGCGCCTGAAGGTGCTGCCATCGGGCGTGGAATCTCGTGTCGCGCGCATTGTCACCTTTGATGGCGACCTGGAGCAGGCCGGAGCCGGGGAAGCGATTACTATCGTGCTGGAAGATGAGATTGATATTAGCCGCGGCGATCTTCTGGTGGATGCGTCGGTATCCCTGCCTGCGGTACAAAGCGCCAGCATTGATGTGGTGTGGATGGCGGAACAAGCGCTGGCTCCGGGTCAGAGCTATGACATTAAAATCGCCGGTAAGAAAACCCGCGCCCGTGTTGATAGGCTCCGCTATCAGGTTAACATCAACAACCTGACGCAGCATGATGTCGAATCGCTGCCGCTGAACGGGATTGGTCTGGTGGATCTGACCTTCGACGAACCAATGGTGCTGGATAAATATCAGGATAATCCGGTGACCGGCGGGCTGATCTTTATTGATCGTCTCTCTAACGTTACCGTGGGCGCAGGCCTGGTGCGTGAAACGCATGCACAGGCGCCGACGGCTGCGTCGCAATACAGTGCGTTTGAGCTTGAACTGAATCAACTGATTCGCAAGCACTTCCCGCACTGGGATGCGCGCGACTTGCTGGGGGGCAAGTAATGGCCGGGCATGATGAAAATATCGTCTGGCATGCTCATGCGATAACGCGGGAAGATCGTGAAGCGCTGCATGGGCATAAGGGGGCGGTGGTCTGGTTTACGGGACTTTCCGGTTCAGGAAAATCAACGGTTGCTGGCGCGCTGGAAGAGGCGCTTCACAAACTGGGGGTCAGCACCTGGTTGCTTGATGGTGACAACGTGCGCCACGGTTTGTGCAGCGATCTTGGATTCAGCGATGATGACCGCAGAGAAAATATTCGCCGCGTGGGCGAAGTGGCGAAGCTCATGGTTGAGGCCGGCCTGGTCGTCCTGACGGCATTTATTTCTCCGCATCGCGCGGAGCGGCAAATGGTGCGCGAGCGCTTAGGCGAAGGGCGTTTTATCGAGGTTTTTGTCGACACGCCATTGGCCATCTGCGAAGCGCGGGACCCGAAAGGCTTGTACAAGAAGGCGCGGGCCGGACAATTGCGTAACTTTACCGGTATTGATTCAGTGTATGAATCTCCGGAGCAGGAAGACGTTCATCTCGACGGTCAACAATTGGTAACAAATTTGGTGCACCAACTATTAGACCTGCTCCGGGAGCGCGATATTATCAGATCCTGAAACGGCAGCGGCATCATTGATGGGTGCCGGTCGCCAGGTCAACAGGATTTATTATGCGCAATACCCAGAACATCAGTATTATTCGTTCAGAGCCGCCACCGGCAGTCAACGATGAGACCAACTGGTCTCTATCGGGGGCCGCCGTGGGGTTTATTTCATGGCTGCTCGCACTGGGTATTCCCTTCCTGATTTATGGCAGTAACACGCTTTTTTTTCTCCTCTACACCTGGCCGTTCTTTCTGGCGTTAATGCCGGTTGCCGTCGTGGTCGGCATCGCGCTGCATTCACTGCTGAACGGTAAACTTCAGTACAGCGTCTGTGCGACGTTGTTAACCGTCGGCCTGCTGTTCGGCCTGCTGTTCCTCTGGTTACTGGGTTAGTCCATTTTTCGAATGAATCTGGCCTGGGTATCAACGGTAAAAATGTGGTACAGTCCCCGCGTTACGCGGCGTCGTCCGCGCGCCCGGGTAGAGTACTCGCGCGAGTTATGGGATGATGATGCCGTTTTTCAGGGGGCAGAATGGGTAAATTAACGCTGCTATTATTGGCTTTGCTGGTCTGGCTTCAGTACTCGCTGTGGTTCGGCAAAAATGGTCTGCATGACTATAGCCGGGTTAATGACGATGTCTCCGCGCAGCAGGCAACTAACGCTAAATTAAAGGCTCGCAACGATCAGTTGTTCGCCGAAATTGACGATCTCAACGGCGGTCTGGAAGCGATCGAAGAGCGTGCGCGCAATGAACTCAGTATGACCCGCCCGGGCGAAACGTTTTATCGTCTGGTACCGGATGCGTCAAAACGCAACCAGGCGTCGGGGCAACAGCAGAATAATCGATAAACAGGCCCAGGATTACAACATGGCAGCCACTTTTCCGGGCGTTTGCGCCGTGGTGCCGGCAGCCGGTTTTGGCCGCCGCATGCAAACGGAATGCCCTAAACAATATCTCTCAATCGGTAACAAAACGATTCTCGAACACGCGGTCGCCGCGCTGTTGGCAAACCCGCGTATACGGCGGGTGGTTATTGCCGTCAGCCCTGGCGATGTGCGCTTTAGCCAATTACCGTTGGCCAATCATCCACAAATTACCGTTGTTGATGGCGGTACGGAACGTGCGGATTCCGTCCTCGCGGGCCTGCAGGCGCTTGTCGAGGCCGACTGGGTGCTGGTGCATGATGCCGCGCGTCCCTGCCTGCATCAGGACGATCTCAGCCGCCTGCTGCAACTCTGTGAAACCAGCCGCACGGGCGGCATTCTGGCTGCGCCGGTTCGCGATACCATGAAACGTGCGGAGCCGGGAAAGTCGTCTATTGCCCACACGGTTGAACGCAACGATTTATGGCATGCGCTGACGCCGCAATTTTTTCCTCGCGAACTGCTTGTCGATTGCCTGACGCGCGCGCTTAATGAAGGGGCGATCATTACCGATGAAGCCTCGGCGCTGGAGTACTGCGGCTTCCATCCTGAACTGGTTGCCGGGCGCGCAGA
This sequence comes from Klebsiella indica, assembly GCF_005860775.1. Taxonomy (GTDB): domain Bacteria; phylum Pseudomonadota; class Gammaproteobacteria; order Enterobacterales; family Enterobacteriaceae; genus Klebsiella; species Klebsiella indica. The sequence goes on along the minus strand of NZ_VCHQ01000006.1, from coordinate 158,544 downwards.
TAATATTAAAGTAACGCGCCCGGAAGACCTGGCGCTGGCTGAATTTTACCTTACCCGTTCCCGACACCAGGAGAAGGCTTAATGCGAATTGGACACGGTTTTGACGTACACGCTTTTGGCGGTGAAGGCCCAATCATTATCGGTGGCGTGCGTGTACCTTATGAAAAGGGGCTGCTGGCGCATTCTGATGGCGATGTCGCGTTACACGCGCTGACCGACGCGCTGTTGGGCGCGGCGGCGCTGGGGGACATCGGTAAGCTGTTCCCCGACACCGATCCGGCCTTTAAAGGCGCCGATAGCCGTGAGCTGCTGCGCGAGGCGTGGCGCCGGATTCAGGCAAAAGGTTATACCCTCGGCAACGTAGACGTCACCATCATCGCTCAGGCGCCGAAAATGTTGCCGCATATTCCGCAGATGCGCGTTTTTATTGCGGAAGATCTCGGCTGCCATATGGATGATGTTAACGTCAAAGCGACGACTACCGAAAAGCTGGGCTTTACCGGGCGTGGCGAGGGCATCGCCTGCGAAGCGGTGGCGCTGCTGCATAAGGCGGAGAAATGATAGCGTTTGACGAACTCACTTATCTGCACGGTAAACCGCTTAGCCAGGGGCTGTTGAAAGCGAACCCGGAAGATTTTGTCGTGGTTGAGGATCTCGGCTTTGCGCCTGACGGTGAAGGCGAGCATGTGCTGGTGAGGATTCTGAAAAACGGCTGTAATACGCGTTTTGTTGCTGATGCGCTGGCGAAGTTCCTTAAAATTCATGCACGTGAAGTGAGTTTTGCCGGGCAAAAAGACAAATATGCGGTCACTGAACAGTGGCTGTGCGCCAGAGTGCCGGGGAAAGCGATGCCGGATCTGAGCAAATTTCAGCTTGAAGGCTGCAAGGTACTGGAGTACGCGCGACATAAACGTAAACTGCGGCTCGGGGCGCTAAAAGGCAACCAGTTCACTCTGGTGCTGCGCGAAATCAGTGCGCGTGACGATGTCGAAAGGCGTTTACAGGCGATTGCCGAACGCGGCGTACCGAACTATTTCGGCGCCCAGCGCTTTGGTATCGGCGGCAGTAACCTGCTGGGGGCTCTGCGCTGGGCCGAGAGCGGCGCGTCGGTGCGCGATCGCAATAAACGCAGTTTTTGGTTGTCGGCGGCCCGCAGCACATTGTTTAATCAACAGGTTGGTATTAGATTAAAAAAAACGGAATTTAATCAGGTTGTTGATGGCGATGCGCTACAATTAGCGGGGCGCGGAAGCTGGTTTGTCGCGACTGCGGAAGAACGGGCGCAACTCCAGGCGCGCGTGGACAGCCGTGAGCTGATGATTACCGCGGCGCTTCCGGGGAGCGGTGACTGGGGGAGCCAGCGGGATGCGCTGGCCGCTGAACGGGCGGCGGTGGCCGAAGAGACGCAATTACAAATGCTGCTGGTGCGTGAAAAAGTGGAGGCGGCCCGCCGGGCAATGCTGCTTTATCCGCAGCAGATGCGCTGGAACTGGTGGGATGACGTTACCGTTGAACTGCGTTTCTGGCTGCCTGCGGGCAGCTTCGCCACCAGTGTGGTAAGGGAGCTTATCAATACAACGGGTGACTATGCGAATATTGCTGAGTAACGACGACGGGATTCATGCGCCGGGCATTCAGGCCCTGGCAAAGGCCTTACGGGAATTCGCTGAGGTTCAGATAGTTGCACCCGATCGTAACCGCAGTGGCGCGTCGAATTCCCTGACTCTGGAGTCCTCGCTACGCACTTTTACCTTTGACAATGGCGATATCGCTGTGCAGATGGGCACGCCAACGGACTGCGTTTACCTTGGCGTAAATGCTCTGATGCGGCCGCGTCCGGATATTGTCGTCTCGGGCATTAACGCCGGGCCTAACCTCGGTGATGATGTGATCTATTCCGGTACCGTGGCCGCTGCGATGGAAGGCCGTCATCTCGGCTTTCCGGCGCTGGCCGTTTCGCTAAACGGCTATCAGCATTATGACACCGCAGCCGCGGTCACCTGTTCGATTCTGCGGGCGTTAAGGCGGGAGCCGCTGCGTACTGGTCGTATTCTTAATATCAACGTACCGGATTTGCCCCTTGAGCAGATCAAAGGTATTCGCGTCACCCGCTGCGGCAGCCGTCATCCCGCCGACCAGGTGATCCCGCAAAAAGATCCGCGCGGCAACACGTTGTACTGGATTGGCCCGCCGGGCGAAAAGTACGATGCCGGGCCGGATACCGATTTTGCCGCAGTAGATGAAGGCTATGTTTCTGTCACGCCGCTGCATGTTGATTTAACGGCCCACAGCGCGCATGAGGTGGTTAGCGGTTGGCTGGATCGCGTCGGGGTTGATACACAATGGTAAGCAAACGTGTTGAAAGTCTTCTCAATCAGCTTCGCGCTCAGGGCATTGCCGATGAGCGCGTGCTGGACGCTATCGCGCAAGTACCGCGCGAAAAGTTCGTTGATGAAGCCTTTGAACATAAAGCGTGGGAAAACACGGCGCTGCCAATAGGGCAGGGGCAAACTATTTCGCAACCCTATATGGTGGCGCGAATGACGGCGCTTCTGGCGCTGACGCCGGAATCACGGGTGCTGGAAATTGGCACCGGTTCTGGCTATCAGACGGCGATTCTGGCGCATCTGGTGCACCATGTTTGCTCGGTTGAGCGGATTAAGAGTTTACAGTGGCACGCCCGCCGTCGCCTGAAACAACTTGATTTACATAATGTTTCAACCCGTCACGGTGATGGATGGCAGGGTTGGCAGGCACGCGCGCCGTTTGACGCGATTATCGTCACTGCTGCGCCGCCAGAAATTCCGTCCGCACTGCTGGCGCAACTGGATGATGGCGGCGTGCTGGTGCTGCCGGTAGGCGAAGCGCATCAGTTTCTGAAGCGGGTCCGTCGCCGCGGCAACGAATTTATGATTGATACTGTCGAAGCGGTGCGTTTTGTTCCTCTCGTTAAAGGGGAATTGGCCTGAACCCGGATTATTCCAGGTTTTTTTGCTCGTATTTAGGCATAGTGTGGGCGCATTTTTCGTGTCCTGGCCGGGCGCGGTCCGGTGAGTAAGAGATTGGCAGTTAACATATTCCTGGGGGGATAAATGAGCGCGGGAAGCCCAAAATTTACCTTAAGCCGCATTGCGGCTTTATCACTGGTGTCACTCTGGCTGGCGGGTTGTAGCAGCGCTAATCGTTCTCCTGCGCCGGTTAGTTCGGTTGGCGGCGCTTCGTCTTCCAGCACTAATTCCGGAATGCTGATTACCCCGCCATCAAAAAGCGGTTCTGCCATTGTTCCACAGGCGCGCCCGGTACAGACGCAGTCGACCCGGATTCAGCCGATGGCACAGGAGCCGGTGCAGACGGTGAACGGCCGGATTGTTTACAACCGCAAATATGGCGATATTCCGAAAGGTAGCTACACCGGCGGTAGCACCTATACCGTTAAACGCGGCGATACATTGTTCTATATTGCGTGGGTTACCGGAAACGATTTCCGCGACCTGGCGCAGCGCAATAATATCCCGGCACCGTATAGTTTGAGCGTTGGTCAGACGCTACAGGTCGGCAATGCTTCAGGCCAGCCGATCACCGGCGATAACGCCGTCGCCCAGGCCAGCGCGAAGGCCAGCGGCGGTGGGATGCTGACTACAAAATCTGCACAAAATTCCACCGGAGTGGTTGCGTCGCAGCCAACTATTACGTATTCTGAATCCTCAGGTGAACAGAGTGCTAATAAGATGTTGCCGAATAACCGGCCTGCGACGACGACCGTCGCGCCAGTAACGGCACCGACTGCCAGTACAACGCAATCGACTGCAAGCAGTATGTCAACCAGTTCGCCGATCTCTTCATGGCGCTGGCCGACTGAGGGCAAGATTATCGAGAACTTTAGTGGAGCCGAAGGCGGAAACAAAGGTATCGATATTGCAGGCAGTAAAGGGCAGGCTATTGTCGCGACCGCAGATGGGCGCGTCGTCTATGCCGGTAACGCACTGCGCGGTTACGGTAATCTTATTATCATCAAACACAACGATGATTACCTGAGTGCCTACGCTCACAACGATACTATGCTGGTCCGGGAACAACAGGACGTTAAAGCGGGGCAGAAAATCGCTACCATGGGTAGCACCGGAACCAGCTCAACAAGATTACATTTTGAAATTCGTTACAAGGGGAAATCCGTCAACCCGCTGCAGTACTTGCCGCAGCGATAATTTGGCAAAGTACGGATACGTTCAGCATCTGTAAAAGGCGCCAGGGCGGTCGCGAGTGCCCTTTTTACCTGGGTACTTCAGGGTATCGTCCGGGCGTCGTTTGAATGATGTTTAGCGAAGGTACTTTGCTCAGGGATCACGGGTAGGAGCCATCTTTATGAGTCAGAATACGCTGAAAGTTCATGATTTAAATGAAGACGCGGAATTTGATGAGAACGGAGTCGAGGTTTTTGACGAGAAAGCCTTGGTTGAAGAGGAACCCAGTGATAGCGATCTGGCCGAGGAAGAGCTTCTTGCGCAAGGGGCCACCCAACGGGTGCTTGATGCGACGCAGCTCTATCTGGGTGAGATTGGTTATTCCCCACTGTTGACGGCTGAAGAAGAGGTTTATTTTGCCCGTCGAGCACTGCGTGGTGATGTTGCATCACGCCGCCGGATGATTGAAAGTAATTTGCGTCTGGTCGTTAAGATAGCCCGTCGTTACGGTAATCGCGGTCTGGCCCTGCTGGATCTGATCGAAGAAGGTAATCTGGGGCTGATTCGCGCCGTTGAAAAATTTGACCCGGAACGTGGGTTTCGTTTTTCAACTTATGCGACATGGTGGATTCGTCAGACGATTGAACGGGCGATTATGAACCAAACCCGTACCATTCGTTTACCCATTCATATCGTCAAAGAGCTGAACGTCTATCTGCGTACCGCCCGTGAATTGTCCCATAAGCTGGACCACGAACCGAGTGCGGAAGAGATAGCCGAACAACTGGATAAACCGGTTGATGACGTGAGCCGTATGCTGCGTCTGAACGAGCGCATAACCTCGGTGGATACGCCGCTGGGTGGCGATTCGGAAAAAGCGCTGCTGGATATTCTGGCCGATGAGAAAGACAACGGTCCGGAAGACACCACGCAGGACGATGATATGAAACAGAGCATCGTCAAATGGCTGTTTGAACTGAACGCCAAGCAGCGTGAGGTGCTGGCACGTCGCTTTGGTTTGCTGGGTTATGAAGCCGCGACGCTGGAAGATGTTGGCCGTGAAATTGGCCTGACCCGCGAACGCGTGCGCCAAATCCAGGTTGAAGGCCTGCGCCGTCTGCGGGAGATCCTGCAGGGGCAGGGGCTGAACATCGAAGCGCTTTTCCGCGAGTAAGATACCTTTCTTAAAAAAGGCTCAATCATGTGATTGGGCCTTTTTCTTTTTTGTCGATCTGGTCGCACGCATTCATCTGCTCTTTCGTCATCATTTTTTGAATGAGGCTGGAGAACAGCAGACGTTCTTCCTTGCTTAGCCGATCCAGAAACGCTTCATCAACGCCATTACCCAGCGGTATTGAGTTTGCCAGCAGCGCTTCACCTTCTGCCGTTAAATAGACAAACCGGCGGCGTTTATCCATCGGATCCTGTTCGCGACGAACCAGCCCGCGGCTCTCCATACGGCTCAGCATTTCTGCCAGCGTCGCCTTAGTGCTTACCGCTGCTTCCGTTAACGTCACCTGTTCAATACCTGGCTGCTCCGCGATTGAACGCATCACCGCATATTGCGGTTTGGTGAGGTCAGGCAGGGCCTGCTGCCAGCGGGCGGTGTGCTGCTGAAAAAGCTGGCGTAACAGATGGAATGCTTCGTTTCTTAACTCCATGACCACTCCGTAATAAACCCGTTAGTTCTATGATAGCCGTTCGGCGGGGCTTTTAGTTGTATTTCCTGTATTGATTAAAAATGCGATCGTCCACAAAGCAACTTGCGTCGATATCCTGGCAAGCGTAGTTTTAATAAAAATGTTCGTATACGAACGATGTGTGAGGTAACGATGAAACTGATTGTCGGGATGACGGGGGCGACGGGGGCGCCGTTGGGGGTGGCATTGCTCAGGGCGCTTCGTGAAATGCCGGAAGTGGAAACGCATCTGGTGATGTCAAAGTGGGCCAAAACCACCATCGCTCTGGAAACGTCCTGGAACGTTCGCCAGGTCGCAGAGCTGGCCGATTTCTCACATAGCCCGGCAGACCAGGCCGCGGTCATCTCATCAGGTTCATTTCGTTGCGACGGGATGATTATTATCCCCTGCAGCATGAAAACGCTGGCCGGTATTCGTGCCGGTTATGCCGAGGGACTGGTTGGGCGCGCGGCGGATGTGATGTTGAAAGAGGGGCGTAAGCTGGTGCTGGTACCGCGAGAAATGCCATTGAGCACTATCCATCTGGAAAACATGCTGGCGCTGTCACGCATGGGAGTGGCGATGGTGCCGCCGATGCCCGCTTATTACAACCATCCTGAAACCATTGAGGACGTTACAGACCATATTGTCACGCGGGTGCTGGATCAGTTCGGACTGGAGTATCACAAAGCGCGCCGCTGGCAAGGGTTACGGGCGGTAGAGAAGTTTTCACAGGAGAATGAATAATGGCTTTTGATGATTTACGCAGCTTTTTGCAGGCGCTGGACGAGCAGGGGCAACTGCTGAAAATTAGCGAAGAAGTTAACGCGGAGCCGGATCTGGCCGCCGCGGCGAACGCCACCGGGCGAATTGGCGATGGCGCTCCGGCCTTGTGGTTTGACAATATCCGCGGCTTCACCGATGCCCGCGTGACGATGAATACCATCGGTTCCTGGCAGAATCACGCAATCTCACTGGGATTACCGCCGAATACACCGGTGAAAAAGCAGATTGACGAGTTTATTCGCCGCTGGGACACATTCCCGGTGACGCCGGAGCGTCGGCCGAACCCGGCCTGGGCGGAAAACAGTGCTGACGGCGAGGACATTAACCTGTTTGATATTCTGCCTCTGTTCCGTCTGAACGATGGCGATGGCGGTTTTTATCTCGATAAAGCCTGCGTGGTTTCACGCGATCCGCTCGACCCGGACCACTTTGGTAAACAGAACGTCGGCATCTACCGCATGGAAGTGAAGGGGAAGCGTAAGCTGGGTCTGCAGCCGGTACCGATGCACGATATCGCCCTGCATCTGCACAAAGCGGAAGAGCGTGGCGAAGATCTGCCGATTGCTATTACGCTCGGTAACGATCCGATCATCACTCTGATGGGCGCCACGCCGCTGAAATACGATCAGTCGGAATATGAAATGGCGGGCGCGCTGCGCGAAAGCCCGTATCCAATCGCCACCGCGCCGTTGACTGGCTTTGATGTGCCGTGGGGGTCAGAAGTGATCCTTGAAGGGGTGATCGAAAGCCGTAAGCGTGAAATTGAAGGGCCGTTTGGCGAGTTTACCGGCCACTATTCTGGTGGGCGCAATATGACGGTAGTGCGCATCGACAAAGTGTCTTATCGAACTAAACCGATTTTTGAATCGCTCTACCTGGGGATGCCGTGGACTGAAATTGACTACCTGATGGGGCCAGCGACCTGTGTGCCGCTGTATCAGCAGTTGAAAGCGGAATTCCCGGAAGTGCAGGCGGTTAACGCCATGTATACCCACGGTCTGCTGGCGATTATCTCGACCAAAAAACGCTACGGTGGATTTGCCCGCGCGGTCGGCCTGCGGGCAATGACTACGCCTCACGGTTTGGGGTATGTGAAGATGGTGATTATGGTTGATGAGGATGTCGATCCGTTTAACCTGCCGCAGGTGATGTGGGCGCTGTCATCGAAAGTTAATCCGGCAGGAGACCTGGTACAGTTGCCGAATATGTCGGTGCTGGAGCTTGATCCGGGCTCAAGCCCGGCGGGGATCACCGACAAGCTGATCATTGACGCGACGACGCCGGTTGCGCCGGATAATCGTGGTCACTATAGCCAGCCGGTACGTGACTTACCGGAAACCAAAGCCTGGGCTGAAAAGCTGACCGCCATGCTGGCCAACCGTAAATAAGGAGTTGCAGATGATTTGTCCACGTTGTGCTGATGAGCATATTGAAGTGATGGCGACCTCGCCGGTAAAAAATATCTGGACGGTATTCCAGTGCCAGCATTGTCTGTACACCTGGCGTGATACCGAACCGCTACGCCGTACCAGCCGCGAACATTATCCGGAAGCCTTCCGTATGACGCAGAAGGATATTGATGAGGCGCCGATGGTGCCGAGCATTCCCCCTTTGCTGGCGGAAGATAAGCGCTAAATAAACAAGCCGGATGGCGGCTAACGCCTTATCCGGCCTACACATTTTGATATTTTTAGCAGGCCCGGTAAGCGAAGCGCCACCGGGCATTTCTGATTTACACCAGACTTTTCAACCGGTAGATCCACTCCAGCGCCTGACGCGGCGTCAGAGAGTCCGGGTCGAGGTTCTCCAGCGCTTCAACGGCTGGCGAGGCTTCTTCCGCGACCGCCAGCAGTGACATCTGGGTCCCATCCACCTGTGTGGCGGCTGCGTTGGGTGAAATGCTTTCCAGCTCGCGCAGTTTCTGGCGCGCACGTTTAATTACCTCTTTCGGCACGCCAGCCAACGCGGCAACCGCCAGTCCGTAGCTCTTGCTTGCTGCCCCGTCCTGCACGCTGTGCATAAAGGCGATGGTATCGCCATGCTCCAGCGCGTCCAGATGCACATTCGCGACGCCTTCCATTTTCTCCGGTAACTGGGTTAACTCGAAGTAGTGAGTTGCGAACAGGGTCAGTGCCTTAATCTTATTCGCCAGACTCTCCGCACAGGCCCATGCCAGAGACAGGCCGTCATAGGTCGAGGTGCCGCGGCCAATTTCATCCATCAGCACCAGACTGTGTTCGGTGGCGTTATGCAGAATATTGGCGGTTTCGGTCATCTCCACCATAAAGGTTGAGCGACCGCTGGCCAGGTCATCCGCTGCGCCAACGCGAGTGAAGATACGATCAACAGGGCCGATTTCTACTTTCTCAGCCGGCACATAGCTGCCGATATAAGCCAGCAGCGCAATCAGTGCGGTTTGCCGCATATAGGTACTTTTCCCGCCCATATTCGGGCCGGTAATAATCAACATTCTTCGTTGTGGCGCGAGATGCAGCGGGTTGGCGATAAATGGCTCTTTCAGTACCTGCTCAACCACCGGGTGACGGCCTTCGCTGATACGAATACCGGGTTTATCGCTAAACGTAGGGCAGCAGTAGTTGAGCGTTTCCGCGCGCTCGGCGAGGTTCACCAGCACATCAAGCTCTGCCAGCGCGCTGGCGCTCTGTTGCAGGTCGCCAAGATGTGGCAGCAGTATATCGAACAGCTCGTCGTATAACTGCTTTTCCAGTGCCAGCGCTTTGCCTTTAGAGGTCAGAACCTTATCTTCATACTCTTTCAGCTCAGGAATAATGTAGCGTTCGGCGTTTTTCAGCGTCTGGCGGCGGGTATAGTTTATCGGGGCAAGATGGCTCTGCCCGCGGCTGATCTGGATGTAGTAGCCGTGTACCGCGTTAAACCCGACTTTCAGCGTGTCCAGACCCGTTCGCTCGCGTTCGCGGATTTCCAGTCGATCCAGATAGTCGGTCGCTCCGTCAGCCAGTGCGCGCCATTCATCCAGTTCTTCGTTGTAGCCAGGGGCAATAACACCGCCGTCACGCACCAGGACCGGTGGCGCCTCAATGATGGCGCGCTCAAGCAGTTCTCGCAGTTCGCTGAATTCGCCCATTTTTTCACGCAGCATTTGTACCGGGGCGCTGTTAACGGTTTCCAGTTGCGCGCGCAGTTCAGGAAGTTGCTGGAAAGCGTGGCGCATACGGGCGAGGTCCCGCGGCCGGGCGGTACGCAGGGCAAGGCGCGCCAGAATACGTTCCAGATCGCCTACCTGACGCAGCACTGGCTGTAATTCGCCAGTGAACTCCTGTAGCGCGCCGATAGTTTGCTGACGTTCGATCAGAATTTTAGTGTCGCGGACTGGCATATGCAGCCAGCGTTTAAGCATACGGCTGCCCATCGGCGTGACGGTGCAGTCGAGCACTGAAGCCAGCGTATTCTCCACACCGCCTGCCAGGTTCTGGGTGATCTCCAGATTACGGCGCGTGGCGGCATCCATAATGATGCTGTCCTGCTGACGTTCCATCGTAATGGAACGAATGTGCGGCAGGGAGGTGCGCTGGGTATCTTTGACATATTGCAACAGGCAACCTGCCGCGCACAGTCCGCGTGGCGCGTTCTCTACGCCAAAGCCAATCAGATCCCGCGTACCAAATTGCAGATTTAATTGCTGGCGAGCGGTGTCGATTTCAAATTCCCATAGCGGACGGCGGCGTAAACCACGGCGGCCGTCAATCAGCGACATTTCGGCAAAATCTTCGGCGTACAGCAGTTCTGCAGGATTAGTGCGTTGTAATTCTGCGGCCATTGTTTCCCGGTCAGGCGGTTCGCTCAGACGAAAACGCCCGGAACTGATATCCAGCGTAGCGTAGCCGTAGCCTTTGCTGTCCTGCCAGATGGCGGCCAGCAGATTGTCCTGGCGTTCCTGCAACAGCGCTTCATCGCTGATGGTGCCAGGCGTAACGATGCGCACGACCTTGCGCTCTACCGGGCCTTTGCTGGTAGCTGGGTCGCCAATCTGTTCGCAGATGGCGACGGATTCGCCCTGATTGACTAATTTGGCAAGGTAGTTTTCTACCGCATGATGTGGGATACCCGCCATTGGAATCGGTTCACCAGCAGATGCACCGCGTTTGGTCAACGAGATATCGAGTAATTGTGAGGCACGGCGCGCATCATCGTAAAACAGTTCGTAAAAATCGCCCATGCGGTAGAACAACAGAATCTCCGGGTGCTGGGCTTTCAGCTTGAGATACTGCTGCATCATGGGTGTGTGGGCAGATATATCCTTGTCGATAGACTCTTGCATATTGATTTAACTCGTTTTTAAGTCTTTTGGCGCATCAAGAGGTCTCATATGAAACCGCTTTAAACCCATGTAAATCGATAAATTTGTATCACCGAAGTATACCGGAATCTGTCAGGCATACATTTTGCTTTACGGGCATACATCTTATGGCAATGACACTCAATCAGCCGATGATAATCAACACGTTATCTATCGGCATAAAACCAGGCGGCAACCAGCAAGGGTGAGTCATCTGTTTATCCCGTCGTGAACGAAAACACTATATTATCACTGACAACTACCGCGATTCACTCGTTGGTTTCGGCGTTGACATTAGCGCTGCGAAAAGGCGTTATATCATCAACGCCGGGTGCCTTTGTCAGGCAAACGACCAGCAACCGGTGGCAAGGTAGCGGTAAGAGAGAGTATCAGATCGACAATGGGTAATGTCTCAAATTTTGCCACTCTTGATCAGGCATACGAGACGACTCGTAAATTCGTATAAACGATTAAAGTTGAGCAAAAGAAATCGCCATGTGATTAAACGGAAGGCGGATACTGCTGAAATTACGGTTAGTGAAGTTTTGTGCAATACAGAAGCCATCTTCTGGGCAGAGTTAAACCTGCAACGTCTCTCCTCCGCGTTATCAGGCTTGAACGCAGACCCATTATGTCCTGCGCCCTCGGCCTTGATGATAGGCTTTGGGCACAATGACGATACCGAGACCCGTTACGGGACACCGCCCGGTAATATCTTGCTCAGCGATGTGATACCCTCTGAACAAATACGTTCCGACGCACAGAACATCAGTATGCTCTGCGCAGTCGGAATCGGGCGTTCTGCACGTGAAAGCCTCCGCAATCAAGCTGTCTCTAACGGCATCGGCGGCTCAACTTTCAGATTTAGTTAACGCTTTTGCCAACGCATAGTAACCCTGTGATGCGCCCAGCAGTTGTTTCACTTCGATGTATTCATCGATCACATGAGCTAAGTTCTCCCGTGATGGCCCGAAGCCGAGCGTTGGGATATTTGCTTCACCGGCATAATGGCTGCCGTTAGTGCAGAAAGAATAGGTGGTCACCTCTGGCGTCAGACCGGATTCACGCAAAGCGGTCAGAGCGGTTTGCACCAACGGGCTGGCCTCATCCATGATCCAACCAGGGAAAAACCGCATCGCCTGAATCTGTTCACCAGTCCAGCACGTTTCCTCTCCCTCAGCAAAACTCACTTTCGCCTTAAAATGTGGGTTATGTTCGGCGCACTGATCGAGCAACATCTGCAATGGCGCAAGCACGGATGCCGGTGTTTCTCCGGTGAGCAGACGACGGTCTGCTGTGGCCCGGCAATAGTCAGGAACCACGGAAGCGCCAGGCCAGGGGGAGGATTTAATATCCGTTACTTCCAGGATCCCTTTACCTAACTGCGGGTGTTGTTCCACGGGTAGTTTTTGCAACGCATTCAGTAAAGTAGCCATGCTATAGACCGCATTGATGCCGGTTTCCGGGTTGGCGGAATGGGCAGGTTTACCGAAAGTTTCCAGTAAGATTTCTGCGCGCCCGCGCTGACCAATCTTCAGATTCAGCTCGGAGGCTTCGCCAATGATCACCACATCCGGCTTCACATTCTGGCTGATCAACCGGCTGGCGACACCTTCAAAACACTCTTCATGTACAACACAGGAGACGTACAGATTTCCGGCAAACTGCCGGTTGCTATCGTGGGCGAAATTGCTAATGGCGGTCAGCATGGCGGCAACTGCTCCTTTCATATCGGAAGTGCCACGACCATATATTTTGTCATCGATAATCTCCGCGGAATAGGGGGAGTATTGCCACTGAGCGGCATTTACCGGAACGGTATCAATATGCCCATCAAACAGAATATGTCTGCCCGGCAGATGGCCTTTCATCATCCCGATAATATTGCCGTAGCGATCAATGGTGATCTCGTCGTAGCCCAGTTCCGTCATAATAGTGTGAATTTCATCCACGACCACTTTTTCCTGCCCGGAGTAACTTTGTTTCTGGATTAAACGCTGGCAGCAGGTGATAACCGTATTTTGGCGTTGTTGATTCATTCTTGTTCTCGAAGGTTAGATGGTGACTACAAGGAAAGCGTATGCTGGCCGCCCCAGACAATGTTGCGATAGCCGGCTTTGTCGGTATCGCCTTCGGTGCTGATTAGCAGAACGCGGGCGTTGTGATCCAGATCGAGCATTTGTGCCATTGATGCATAGTCCGGCTGCATCAGTATCCCCAGCGCACCGGCGCTGACCGCACCGGATTCTCCGCTGGTAATGGGCATATCGCCCGGGCAGGGCGCGGCTAACATGCGCATTCCGAGTGCTGCGACCTCGTCTTCACAGGAGAGAAAGGCGTAGCTGTTATCGCGAAGAATGGGCCAGGCGATCGTATTGGCTTCGCCACAGGCGAGACCGGCCATAATAGTCTCCAGCGCGCCGCTGACGGCGACGGTTTGTCCGTCGTTGCGCTGGACTGAACGGTAAAGGCAATCTGCCTGACTGGATTCAACAATGATCACTCTGGGCGCTTGTTCGCCCCAGCGGGCAATGGCTGCCGCTTGAATAGCGCCAGCAAACGCGCCAACGCCAGCCTGAACAAAAAGATGGGTGGGCAATTCAGTGAGCTGTTCTGCGATTTCAGTAATCAGCGTGCTATAGCCCTGCATGATCCACAAGGGGATCGCTTCATAACCGGGCCAGGCCGTATCCTGCATGATAACCCAACCTGCTTCCTCCGCCTGCTTTGCGGTAAGACGTACGGCATCGTCATAGTTCATCGGTACAATCTGCGCTGCCGCACCTTCCGCGCGGATCGCCTGTAAGCGTTCGGTGGTGGTGCCGGCGGGCATGTTAATGACCGCTTTTTGTCCTGACAGGCGTGCCATCCACGCCACGCCGCGCCCGTGATTGCCGTCCGTCGTGGTCGCAAAGGTTTGAGTTAGCGAAGGCTGATGGCGCAACGCTGCTTGTAGCTGGGGGAAGGTGAGCGATTGCTCCGTTAGCTCCAGTTGCTGCGCAAGGTGATTCGCCATCGCCCAGGATGCCCCCAGCGCCTTGAAGGCATTGAGGCCAAAACGGTGCGACTCATCTTTCACTTGTATCGTTTTTACTCCCAGCGTACGGGCGAGCAGTGGAAGCGGTGTTAGTGGCGTTGGGCGATAACCGGGAATGGATTGATGGAACGCGATAACATTTTTCAACACTGATGGCGTGAAGGCCGACAGCACATCATTGGGCGCTGAACGTGATGAGTTAACGACCGCGCGAATCAGATCTGTCATTGTCTCTCTCCTGGGGATTGTGGTTAATTTGCGTGACGATATACGCGGCGTAAAAAATCGCGGGTCCGCTGCTGTTGCGGCGCAGTAAATATCTGTTCTGCGGTGCCTTCCTCGACCACCATGCCTTGATCCATAAACAGAACACGATCGCCAAATTCACGGGCGAACGCCATCTCATGCGTGACGACCAGCATCGTCATGCCCTCTTTAGCCAAATTGGTCATTACCGACAGCACCTCGTCAACCAGCTCAGGGTCAAGCGCGGAAGTCGGCTCGTCAAACAGCATGACATCAGGATTCATGGCGAGCGCCCGGGCAATGGCCGCGCGCTGTTGCTGGCCGCCAGAGAGTTCTTTGGGGTAGCTGTGCACTTTGTCGGCAAGGCCGACGCGATCCAACAGGCTTAGTGCTCGTTGGCGGGCTTCGGCAACGGGCATTTTTTTGACGATGACTGGTCCGGACATAACGTTTTCCAGTACGCTTTTATGGGGAAACAGATTAAAACGCTGGAACACCATACCGATGTTCTGGCGCAACTGGCGCAAGGAACGTTTATCTCTTACCTCGTGACCGTTGACGATAATATTCCCGCCCTGGATTGGTTCCAGATGGTTAATACAGCGGAGTACGGTGCTTTTTCCTGAACCGCTCGGCCCGATCAGTACGACTTTTTCACCGGGGGAAACCAGTAAGGAAAATTGTTTTAGCACTTCGTGATCGCCAAAGCGTTTTGTGACCTGATGCATTTCAAGCATATAATGATTCATGAACGGGCCATCCTTTTTTCCAGTCTGGCTGCCACAATCATGAAGACCGAGTTCATGATCAGGTACAGCACCGCGATAGTGGTATAAACTTCGAAGGAACGAAATGTTGATGAGTTAATGCGATCCGCCACATGAAAGAGTTCCGATATCGTGACTAAAGAGACGATAGAGGAGTTCTTAATGGTCATTATGAATTGATTAACCAGTGCCGGAATGCATAACTTAATGGCCTGCGGCGCAATGATATGCCAGAGCGCTTGTGGACCATTCATTCCTAACGATTCAGCCGCCTCCGCCTGGCCTTTATCTACGGCTAAAATAGAACCGCGGATGATTTCCGTGATATAGGAGCCGGTATATAACCCCAGTCCTATAATACCGGCACTCATACTACTCATGGGCAGACCAATACTCGGTAAACCAAAATAGAGAATAAAAAGCTGAACCATAAAAGGAGTACCACGAAAAAACCAGACATACAGGAATGCTAACAGGTTCAGAAATTTATTGGTGGACAGGCGACATAATGAACCAATAATTCCTGTGGTCACCCCCAGTAATAAAGCCAATAGGGATACTTCCAGAGTCATTAAACAGCCCTGAAGCAATAATGGCATTTTGCTTAATACAACTTCATAATTCAGCGTCATCATTAGGATTTACCCTGGAAAGAAAGTTACTGCCCAATAATCCACTTTTTATAGAGGCTTTCAGCTTCACCATTTGCTTTTTGTTCAGCGATTACCGCATTAATGATGGATAATAAGGAAGTGTTACCCTTCGCTACGGCAATACCCAGCGCTGCCTCAGTAAATGGTTTGCCAACAATTTTTACCTGTGGGAAGACTTTGTTCAGCTCAAGCTGATTTAATAAGTCGTTGATTGTTACATCAAGGCGGCCATTCGCGAGGTCCATGGTCTGCTGGGCAGTATCCTGATAGGTTTTAATCGTAAAGGGAATGTCCTTATTAAGCTGGTGCGCAATCTGTTCGCTCGTCGCACCGCTTTTTACCCCTACGGTTAGTCCTTTTAAAGATGCAGCATTTGTCACGGTCGTATTATCAGAACGGGTGACGAATACCATGCCTGTTTTTAAATAGGGCTGTGAAAAATCCGCCACTTTTTTTCGCGTGTCGGTGATGTACATGGCGGCAATAACCATATCGGCATGACCACTCTGTACCGATGGAATTAATGCGGTAAATTGCATATCTTCCACTTTTAGTTTGACACCGATTTTTTTTGCCACTGCTCTGGCAATATCAATGTCGTAACCAACTAATTGGTTGTTATCGTCATAATATTCGAAGGGTTTATAATTGCCAGTAGCGACAATCAGTGAGCCTCGTTGCTTTATTTTTGCCAGACCGTCATCAGCATTTGCCATTCGGGAGAGCATGGCCAGCAATATGAATGAAAAGGAGAACAGAAGAATCTTTTTAAGATGAAGCATAAAGTACCTCACAGTTTTAATGGATGGATAGTTTATGAGCGTAACGAACCGTCAGCGTTTAATGTCTCGCCCTTATATTGGATAATTTCTTTATAAGCGTGAGGCTGCCGATGGAGATCGAAATTAAAGGTAGTGCGTTTATAAATTTGACAAAAATCGAGATCACAATGGGCGACCACCACTTCGTCACCTTTCGTGATGCAAGCGGTGACAACTTCGCCTGATGGCGCGACGATACAGCTCCCGCCTATTTGCTCAATATTCTCTTCACAACCGGCTTTGGCAACACCGACTACCCAGCAGCCGTTATGATAGGCGCCAGCCTGTAATGAAAGTTGATTGTGAAACAGCGACAGATCGTCATGCAGCGGTGCCGGGGCATTATGTACCGGCGTGTTATAGCCGATGAACACCATTTCTACTCCCTGCAACCCCATAACCCGATACGTTTCCGGCCAGCGGCGATCATTACAAAGCGCCATGCCCATAACGCCATCAAAAGCGGTCCATACAGGAAAGCGATCGCCCGGTTCAAAATAACGTTTTTCCAGATGTTGAAAACGTCTCCACGGCTCATATTCTTTATGGCCTGGCAGATGAACTTTGCGATATTTCCCAATAATTTCAGCGT
This sequence comes from Klebsiella indica, assembly GCF_005860775.1. GTDB lineage: Bacteria > Pseudomonadota > Gammaproteobacteria > Enterobacterales > Enterobacteriaceae > Klebsiella > Klebsiella indica. The sequence continues at coordinate 141,464 of NZ_VCHQ01000006.1, read as the reverse complement.
GCTTATCAACCAGAATTGCGCTGTTATAATAATGTGCGCAGCCATCTTTAGTCTCTTTTTCGGCATATCCCAAATAGAAACCAATACTCAACTCTTTGGCCAGTGAAAATAGCGGTTGAGTTTCTTTACTCGGCATCTCTTTTTCAAACCACTGGTCAATATCTTCTTTTTCCATATACCAGCGTGGGAAAAATGTCGTTAATGCCAGTTCTGGATAGACGATAATATCAGCAGCAAGCGCCTTGGCTTCCCGCATCATTTTCATCATACGGTTTATTACAGATGTGCGAGAGTCTTCGCGATTCACTGGTCCTAATTGACCAATGGCGACGTTTATATACCTTGGCATTGTTTTTCCTTTCGGTCTTAATCAATAAGATCACTCATTAACTGGTGATTTTGCTCTATTCTTTGCAATGTACGCTGGGATTGTTCTGGATAAGCAAAACTAATTTCGTTGGTCAGATAATTTACCATGCTCAGACCAGCAATATAAGAATTAAATGATGTGATGCTTTCATTTTGGCAACTAATTACCACTTCATATTCTGAGGTGACTGGCGATAATGTTTGATCGCTGAAGGCCACAATGCGCACGTTGTTTTTTTTGGCTATCTGTACGATGTGGGAAAGCAATTTAGTCCGGCGAGGGAAATCCATTAATATAAGAACATCCTGCGCTTTCATGCTGGCAAGGTTTTCCGCAAAGTGCCCGTCCCCTTTATTCAAAAGAGTGACATGCGATCGGATATTGGATAATAGTGCCTGGGCATAGCATGCCAGGGTATAACCATTACGAAACCCTGCAATCCAGACATGTGACGCAGAACCAACAATATCCACACACGTTTCCAGAGATTTTTGTTGCCCGGAAAGTAATAGCTGGTTTAAATTTTCCTGCTCTTGATAAATATGTTTTTCGAATCGAGACGTGGCGTCCAGATCCCGGTTTTCAGTTCGCGCCATTTGCGCCAGCGGTGAGTTTGTATTTTCGCGAAGGGGCAATACACTTTGGCGAAACTCATTAAAATCACTAAATCCCAGTTGGCGAAAACAGCGAGCGGCGGTAGATTTTGATACCCCTGCTTTTATTGCCAGTTCCGTCGCACTGTAATATCCCAGATGGTTTTGTTGTTCTAATAATACTGAAACAAATTTTTTCTCTGAGGGTGATAACATGCTATAGCGCTTGCGAATCACGGTCTCCAGTGACTGGCTATTTTCAGGTGCATCATTATTCTTCATTCTATTCCCTCAATCATTGGTACTGGTGTTTCATGATTAACTTAATTTTCGAACGGTTGTGCCAGAGATAAGCAAATGGTGTGCCATGATTTTTTTTATATTATTTTTCATGTTGTTATGATTTTTCGGGAGACTCACAGGCGAGATGTGCTGCACCAGGATAATGCCTGGTGCACTAAAAAGGCGTGTTAACTGGCAGGTGTGTACCATTATAGGGCAAGGGGGATTCGGGAAATTCGATGCTGCCTGTTATGTCAGAGGACTCATCATCTGCCCTTTATGTAAGTTGGATTTCTCGTGGTCGTACTCCTGACTTGCAGAGGGCACTGGCGTTGCTGTTGCCCGTGAACTCAATCTGTATGCGTTTTAACTTATCACCTGCCCGACACCTTAGGTTGTCAAGTTCGGTAGAGTTTCAGGTGTTTGACTCGGCTGTCGTAGAGTTCCAGTCTGTGTTGCAATTTGTCGCGGTTGCTGGCGGCGACGCAGTGCAGTAATACGTTCAGTGCGTAGGCTAATCCGGCGGTGGACTCCAGCATCAGACCGGTATTAGTGGTGATAGCCATAATATGTGGAGTGTTCATATATTTGGCAATGCCGTATTCATCTGTGAATACGACCAAATCGGTGTTTGTACGGTCTCCAATACAGTCGTTGGCGAATGCGATCCCCACATCGGCGTAGGGTGCGACATCAATCAGGATGACACAGCAGCGTTTGTCATGGCTGTCGATCCAGCGTCCCAACACGCCACCATAGAGGTCGAGAAACGTGACGTCAGGCCTGACCAACGAAAGGCGATTGGCGAAATCTTCTGTCAGACCGCGAATGGTTTGAAAACCACAGATGAAAACGTGCTCCGCCTGGCTGACACAATCCACTATATCCTGCCAGTGCTGGCTGTCGAGTTGTTCCCTAAACTTGACCAATGCGGCGATTTCCTGGTTCAGATGGAGGGTCAGATCGTCTGTTCTCGACTCGACCCGTTCCAGTAAGGTGGTATTAAGCAGAGAACGTACTCGTACCTCGTCACGCAGATCTTCTTTGAGTCCTTTCAATCCCTTGTAGCCCAGACGGCGCAGAAAGCGACTGACGGTGTTCGGACTCACGCCACTTTTTTGCGCAAGCGTTGCACCATTTTCGAACGCAATATTTTCAAGATTTGCCTTGATATAGGCCCACAGCGTCCATTCAGCTGGGGTGAGTTTACCGTCCAGCTGTTTCAGCCGTTCTTCGATCATCGGGTTACCTCGTTGATGATTAAGGTATAAAAATATCTTTTTCCATTTTTATGACATAAAAATGTCGTTTACTGCATCTGACATCTCTTAGTCTGGCATTAAAATTGCAAATTTCAATCGAAAGACATAATTATGTCAAAACCACGAGGAGAAGAAATGATGCAGACCAGATACAAGGTAGAACGGCTGAAGAATATCGCTCGCGGATTACTGCTGCTAGGTGCGCTAGGCTGCGGGGCAGCACAGGCGGCGGAAGAATTGCACTTGTATAACTGGGGTGATTATATCAACCCGGAGGTGTTGTCCCGATTTACTAAAGAGACAGGTATTGAGGTTAAGCTTGATACCTACGGCAGCAACGAGGAGATGCTGGCCAAAATCCAGGCTGGCGCCAGCGGTTACGACATCGTTTTTCCCTCAGTGCACATGCAAGATGCCATGGCCTCTCTGAAGCTGCTGGCTCGCACGGACATCAATCAGGCACCGGGATTTACCCATATCGATCCGCAGTTTTTACGGGCGAAAACCGATCCTAAAGGAGAATACTGCCTGCCGTACGCCTGGGGAACAGTGGGGATTTTCTATAATAAAAAGAAAGTGGACAAGCCTATTACGTCGTGGGAGGACTTCTTCGCCGAGGCAAAAAAAGGCAAGAAAGTGATTATGCTCGACGACATGCGGGAAACGCTGGGAGTCGGATTGATAGTCAACCATAAATCGGTAAACACCACCAACCCAGAGGATCTGAAGGTCGCTGCCGACTGGCTTACCGCCCGTAAGCCGCTGATCTCTGCCTTAACCTATGAAAGTGTACCGTTGGTGCAATCCGGCGATGTGGCAGCCGCTCAATATTTCGTTGGGGCGCTGATGTATGTGTCTCAGAATCCGGACGAACTGGCCTACGTCATTCCTGAAGAAGGCGCGACGATGTACCAGGAGGACATGTGTGTCCTGAATAGTGCACCGAACAAGGCGAATGCCAAAAAATTTATGGAGTTCTTTCTTCAGCCGGAAATAGCGGCACTGAATACGGCTCAGCAGATGAACGGCACGCCGAACCGCGATGCGGTGGCACTGTTGCCTGATGCGCTGAAGAACAACCCAGCGGCTAACCCACCAGCGGAGGTCAGGGCAAAACTCCAAATTTTCACTAATCTGGGCAAAGACCTGCGCCTGTATGATCGGGTGTGGACTCGCTTCCGTAGCGCTAACTGATCGTTTCCATATCCGCACACTGACCGGGATTGCCCATGTTGCATGAAAATAACTACCGTACGGTTGTTGCCCTGGAAAACGCCGTTAAATACTACCGCACACCCGAGGGACAGAGCGTTAAGGCCCTGGACGACATCAGTTTTTCAGTGCGAGACAATGAGTTTGTTACTTTGCTGGGTCCCTCCGGCTGCGGCAAAACTACCTTATTGCGGAGCATCAGCGGATTTGAACGCCTGGACAGCGGTGAACTGTTCATTCTCGGCGACAGAATGAATCAGGTACCGCCACACCGACGACCAGTGAATACGGTTTTCCAGAGTTACGCTCTGTTTCCTCATATGACAGTGGCTGATAATGTCGGTTATGGCCTGGATATCCACGGGGTACTGCGCCGGGAGCGTAACCAGAGAGTGGCAGAGACGCTGGAACTGGTGGGCATGCGCGGGATGGAGAAACGTCGGCCATCGCAGCTTTCAGGCGGGCAACAGCAGCGAGTCGCACTGGCACGAGCCATCATTAATCGTCCAACATTATTGTTGTTGGACGAACCGTTGTCAGCGCTGGACCGCAGCCTGCGCAAGACGATGCAACTCGAACTGAAGCGTTTGCAGAGCGAACTGGGTATCTCGTTCATCTTCGTTACTCACGATCAGGACGAGGCCCTGACGATGTCGGATCGCATTATCGTGCTGAACGGTGGAAAGATTCAACAAAACGCTGCGCCTGAGGCCGTTTACCATCAGCCTGCGAACCGTTTTGTCGCTGGCTTTGTCGGCGAAAGTAACCTGATTAGAGTAAGAGTGGATTGTAGTGAATCCGGCGTACTGCGACTGATCAGCGAGGCCGGGGAGATATTCCTGGTTGACGCCAACGGACCCTGGCGGGAGAGACAGACACTTTGGCTATTGTTACGACCACAGCATTTCCAGTTAACCCCTCCGGAGGATATCGCCCGTTATGGCGAGTTCCGCGGCGTGGTGGAACAAGTCATCTTTTTAGGTACGGATATTGAGATTGTCCTGCGTTCCTCGCAGGGGGAAGTCGTCAAGGCTTTGATCCGTGAAATTTCCGCCGGGCGGCGAGATTCGCTTTTTCCGGGTAACGTCGTCCATCTGTGGTACTCGATCGCTTCTGGTCGTTTGCTGCAGCGGGAGGAGGAAATCAATGCCTAAAAATAAAATGTCTCTTGCTCTGACGGGGTTGCTGACGCCCGTGACGCTGCTGCTGGGGATATTTCTGTTTATCCCCTTGACGATCATGGCGATTTTCAGTGTGCTGACACCTGGGCTGTATGGCGGTGTCGAATGGCACTTTTATCCAGATAACTATGGCCGCATTCTGGGCTGGGCGGATGGCATACTGGAGGAGTTCGATCCACTCTACCTGCATATTATCCTGACGTCGTTTCGTGTGGCGTTGATGAGTGCGCTACTGTCCCTGCTTATTTGCTATCCCATCGCCTTTTGGGTCAGAGGTAAGTCGCCGAGAGTGCGTAATTTCTTGCTTTTCCTCATTACGCTGCCATTTTTCGCCAGTCTCATCGTTCGACTGTATGCATGGGTATTAATTCTGCGGCCATCAGGATTTCTCAACGAAATCTTGCAGTTCTCTGGGTTGATGACGAAGCCACTGGATTTAATCTATACCGAACCCGCTGTGTTGATCGGTATGGCATATATCTACATTCCCTTTATGTTTCTGCCCATCTATGCAAGCGTCGAGAAGCTTGATCACCGACTGGTGGATGCGTCTTATGATCTCGGGGCCAACAGGGCGCAAACTTTCTGCAGGGTCGTCTTTCCATTGACCCTGCCCGGTGTGGTTTCAGGTTGCATCATGGTGTTCATTCCCAGTCTGGGGAACTTCATTGTGCCTTCACTGCTGGGCGGGGCGAAAGTGGTGATGATAGGCAGCTTAATCGAGCAGCAGTTTCTGGCCGCCCGTAACTGGCCGTTCGGCGCAGCACTTGCCATGCTGCTAATGTCAATGGTGCTGCTGGCACTGTTTCTCTATCTCTATCTGAGTAGTCGCTACGGGAGGCGTGATGCGCACTAATCTTCGGGCGAGTCTGGCCGCCTGGCTATTCAATGGTTACGGCACACTGTTTTTTGCGTTTTTGTATCTGCCGATCCTGCTCATTGTGATCTATTCGTTTAATGCCAACCCGCTCAACATGATGGTCTGGCAAGGATTCAGCGTTGACTGGTATCGATCGCTATTTGGGATGGATAATCGGCTGGCAGACAATGCGCTTTACATTGATTCAACGGCTCAGGTACTGCGAGCGTTGAAAAATAGTCTGTTTGTCGCACTGTGTACCACCGTCATCTCGACAACAATCGGCACGGCGACCGCATTGGCGCTGGCTCGCTACCGCTTTCGGCTGCATGGGTTCTACAATTTCCTGCTGTATGTTCCCATGATGATGCCTGATATCGTATTGGGCATCGCGCTACTGATCTTTTTCGTCAACGTGGGCGTGCCACTGGGACGGCTATCGATCATCATTGGTCACTGTACTTTCCTGTGTAGTTACGTTTTTCTGATCGTCAGTGCCCGACTGGCGGGTATGGACGGGCGGCTGGAGGAGGCGTCGGCGGATTTGGGCGCTAACGGTTGGACGACCTTCCGGCGCATCACTTTGCCCATGCTGACGCCTGGTATCGCTGGCGGGGCGCTGCTGGCCTTCATCATTTCGATGGACGATCTGGTGATTACTTATTTTATCGCAGGGGTTGATGCTACCACGTTACCGGTACAGATCTACGGCATGATCCGGCGGGGAATCAAGCCGGAGATTAATGCAATTGCCACACTATTGATTTTGGGCTCTCTGCTGATCGCCGCACTGGGCCTGTATTTGCGCAACCGACAGACGGCCAGGTAAAGGAAAAGGATAATGACTAAAGTTAGGGCGCGTCAGTTGGGGCTTAAATTTCCCGGTATAACGGGACGCTACAATGCGATTACCGATGTCGAAGGTGTGCTGGTGGGCTATCACACTATTGATGGTGTCAGTCGCGATGGCAAACGTATCAAAACAGGAGTGACAGCAATACTGCCCCGGGGGTACCAGTCAGAGCCCCAGCCGGTGTGGGCAGGCTGTCACGCACTTAACGGTAACGGTGAAATGACCGGTGGACACTGGATTCGGGACGGCGGCTATTTCGTTGGACCAGTATGTCTGACCAACACACATTCGGTCGGAATAGTCCATCACGCTGCGGTACGCTGGATCGTCGAGCATTATCACAACATATGGCAGTTGAATCACCTGTGGGCCATGCCAGTGGTTGCCGAAACCTATGATGGTGTCATTAACGACATCAACGGGCTGCACATCACTGAGGAAGATGCGCTCGCAGCGTTGAATAGCGCAACTGGTGGTATTCTGGCTGAAGGAAACATCGGCGGTGGTAATGGCATGATTTGTTACGGTTTTAAAGGAGGCACCGGTACTGCATCGCGCCGTTTTACGGTGGAGGGGAAAGACTATACGTTGGGTGCGTTAGTGCAGGCTAACTACGGTCAGCGAGAGTGGTTCGAACTGTTTGGCGTGCCGGTGGGAAAACTAATGCCCGAAATACCTTCGGGACTGGAAAGAGAGCGTGGTTCTATTATCACGATCCTGGCTACCGATGCTCCGCTAATGCCGCACCAGTTACAGCGCCTGGCCCGGAGGGCAGGGTTGGGGATTGCGAAATCCGGTAGCCCGGGAGGCAACAATTCTGGCGATATCTTTTTAGCTTTCAGCACTGCTAACGCTGCACCTTTGCCACAACTGGCGGGAATGCACCAGTCTTTCGAGTATCTGAACGATGAATGCTTCGATGCCCTCTATCTGGCTGCGGTGGAAAGCACCCACGAGGCGGTCATTAACGCGATGTTGACCGCCGAGGACGCGGTGATGCAACGACCTGCGGGGATCTGTAAGGCCATTGATGCACAGGTATTATATCAGTTGATTAAGCAAATGAACCCTGCGGCGGTAGAGGCGTGACGCGGCTCCGGCGGGAATGGATGTCAAGCAGTTCCCGGATAGCCAGGACAGATTTTTTATATCATCCGAGAGTTCAGTCTTAACGAATATCGTGCATTCCTTTGCAATATCAACAGTTGTGGAAACAACCCATCTTCAGCGAGGGGGAAGACGCTCTGAAAGCCATACATCACAAGTTTTCTTGCTCATACTTAATGACTCCCCCGGAACTCTGATGATTAAACACGTCAGAAAAGAGAGGAAGGGGATAGGGTAAAAGAGAGCAGGAGCTTATCACCGCTGACCATCCTCAACCGGCCGCTCGATCCGGGACGTTGTTTTATCCACAATTGTGATGATGATGACGCCGGACAAAATCATAATCACAGAGACACCTGTCAGACATTCCCAGGAGTGGCGCCATTGCCCGCTCATTTCATGAAATTGCCCAACAACTATCGGGCCAAGAGAAGCCAGCGTGTATCCGATCCCCTGAACCATCGCCGATATCCGTCGATTATCATCAAGATCGGGCGATATCTGCATGATGAGAGTAAAGATCACCACAAAACCACCGCCTTGGGCAATCCCACCAATGAAACACCATACTGGCCAGAGACGGGGGAAAAAAGACATAAAGAGAATCGATGCTCCCCAACATACCCCCATCGCGACCATCAGATAACCTGATTTGATATAACGGTTCAGCACAGGTACACCGAACGCCCCCAGCAGAGCCATTCCCTGAAATATGGAGGCGATCCCTCCCGCCGTCGCCGCGTGCATACCGCCATTTGTTATCAGATATGAAGGTAGCCACGCGGTGATGCCATAATAAATAAAGAGATGCGCCACAAAACCCGCGCTCAGTGCGGCAATCGCTATTTTTCTTATCCCGGAGACAGGATGCGAGGACTGTAGCGGCAATGGATTATATTCCGGCGAAATGCTGGTCGCAGGCGCGCTTCGCCGCTGTGAGTATAACCATAATACCAGCGCAAATAGGGGGAGCCATACCCAACTGGCCAGTGCAAATTGCCAGCCGGTAAAGAGTGCGATTGGGGCCGTCAAAGAACTTGTCAGCATAGTGCCAATATTAAGGGAGGAAGTGTAGATACCCGTTACCATACTCATGCGCTGACGGAAATCCCGGGCAATAATCATCAGACTGACAATGTTTCCTGCCGCTAAGGCGGCACCGAGAAGAAATGTGCCGGCCAGCATCCCGAGCGTTCCGGTATAGGGGCGAAACAAAATGCCGATAGCAGTGCCGACCAGCGTAAACCACATACTTTTATTAATCCCTATTCTGGCAATCAGCAGGGATGCCAGGGGGGTGAGAACCCCGAAACAAAGGACGGGAATACTGGTCAGAAGCCCTGACAACGTTGCATTCAGAGCCAGATCGTTACGTATTGACTGAAGAACGGGCGGAACAGCCGTCAGAGGACTTCGTAAGTTCATCCCCAGAACGACAAGCGCGAACAAAACCAGTAATGCTTTGTTAATATTGACTGCGGGGATCCGGGGCATTTTGTCTCACTTCCGGTATGTACAGGAGAACGATGAGAGCATCGTCTGACAATAATTTGCGGTCATTATATGACGCATGTCACAATATTAGATCAAAAATGACCTAAAGGTCAATTTTGTAATCGGGTCCGCAGGCAGGAGGAGAATGGTGTGAACAAGAGTTCAGGACGGACAGGTAAGAAACGAGGCCCAAGCCGATTAAAGACCGAAAAAACGCGTGAAACCATCATCAAAGCGGCGATGGAGGAATTCATTGAGCGTGGTTTTGCTGATGCGCGAGTCAGCGACATTTGTAAAAAAGCAGGGGTGGCCAAGGGGTCGGTATATAACTACTTTCAGACGAAAGAGAGTCTTTTCGAAAGCGTTTTGCAGAAGTTTATTGTGACAGCTCCTCTGGAACTTCAGTCTGAACCACGTCAGCAGGGAGAGAGCATCAAGCAATACCTGAAGCGTGTGCTTTTACCTGTCATAAAAACGCTGGAGTCATCGGGCCGGGCTCAAATTGCCAGACTGGTGATTACTGAAAGCACCCGTTTTCCGGCGCTGGCTAAAGCGTATTTACAGGACGTTCATGAACCGCTGATCGATACGTTGAGGCCGTTGTTGGAGACCGCATTCAGAGAGGGAGAACTCAGGTGTGACAAACTGGTCCAGTTTCCTCATCTCTTACTGGCGCCAAACTGGCTCGGGATGGTGCACAACGGTATGCTTGATCCGTCAAACCCTCTGGATATCGGTGAATTGTTTGAAGCCGGGCTGGATATGTTTTTTGACGAATACCCACAAGCTTAATATGATTTTCGTCGAAGAAATAATGCCTTTCATTGAGAGCGGAAGGCCTGGACAACATTCATTATAAAACTTCCCACGCAGAATCACGCTATTACCGCATCATATGGCCAATATTTTCATACATACATTGAATATGAAAGTGAAGTAAACACCGGTAAAACGGAGGGCGTTATTTGTGTAGCGGATATTACATGGTGACGTAATAACGAAAGACGCACGCTGGCTGAAATAGGGGGAACGGGTGGATTTGCCGTATTCTACTGTGCAACGTGTTATTGCTGCATTGAAAAAGAGAGCATCATTGAAACATCTTCCCCCATAAGGCATCAGGCCGGGTATCGCGGCTGTCAGCAGACCCGCCTTTTCCCTTTACATTAAAAACCCGCCAGTGGCTTAGCGGTCAACTGGCGGGTTTGTTAAGGCCTGAAATCGTGCGTGCTTAAGAGAATTTAATTAAGCCGCTTTCCTGATCGTAGGTAAACCTGGTGCCGTAACGTTGACTCAACCGGGTAAGCAAACTGGCAATTTCTGCACCTTGTTGATGGGTGACCGTTTCCGGCAGACCACGAGAAAGAACACGTTCGCGGTTCATACCCAAATCCAGAGGCAGTAACTGGCAGGCCAAACCGTCAGGGGTCACATCAAATATGGCGAGGGCGTTTTGAGAAAACCGCGCTTCGGCATTGAAACCGGTGAACTCGCCTGCGCTGTTTTTGGCGCGAGCGCGGTGTAGCTCAGAAGGGCGGGCATCCACCGCATGGCCATACGCCTGATACATCTCGGGCCCGATGATAGACTCGCCGGCTTCGAACTCCATCAGAAGGCTGCCGAGGTTATAGAAGATCGGCTTGCCGTTATAGATTTCAACACCGCGCATAAAGTGCGCCCCGTGACAGACAACCGTGTCTGCACCAGCATCGACCGCCCGACGGGCAAAGCGTTCGATAAATTCCGGCGCCTCCGGAGAGTACCAGCTATCTTTATCCCCTTCATGGGTATGCAGGCTAACCAGGGTGAAATCACTCCGATTTGCCGCGTCGCGAATGCTACGCTCGTTGGCGACACAATCTTGCTCATTAAACCAGGTACGTACATGGGCTTTTTCGCCGCGCTCAATCTGCAGGGCGCTCTCGAACAACGAGCCGAATATGAATTCGTTTTCATCTTTTGGCGGCATCACTTCGACGCGCATACCCTCGCGGACGCTCTCATCAATCCCCAGTGAACGGGTGATGGCTTTGAGCTGTTCAAACTGGTCATCCGGTAAAACGTAAGCGCGCCCCCAACGCAGCGGGTTCAGGCCCGGGCGTGGCAGAGTGCCTGCGCCGCCGTTGGCCGCCAGAAACACTTCTGAGCGAGTGGAACCCAGCGCAACTACGCCGACACGCCCTTTGGCGGTGTCGAGGAAACGGGGAAGACGGGCATCATCCAGGTTACGCCCCAGGCCGCACGGGATCAGATTACGCGCTTCGGCGGCTTCCATCGTATCGATCACGCCTTCCCAGCCGAAATCGCCGGTATGATTGTTGGCAAAGGAGACCAGGCGGATATTTAAATCGACGAACTCATCCAGCGTAACGGGTTTTACGGCGGTAATATAACCGCGGCCCGCTGCTGGCGGGAGGTTCGGTTGCGGACAGCTAAATTCGGCATTGGCGAACACCGCGTCGGCGCTTTGTAATAATTCTACGATGCTGGAATCTAATCTTTTCGCCAGATTTCGGCTCGAAAACAATAAATCACCGCAAGCAATAATTCTCATACTAACCCTCTGGTTATTCTCGGTACTTGCCATTTTAATGGTAAGAATGATATCTCTGTCATGCAGAAATGGATTATTCCTGTATGTTATAAATAATTTCAAACAGGAATATAAGTTGTTCCTGAAGTGATTTAAACTGGCGTGCTTAAATTTAACACCACAACATCAATAATCACCCATGATGACAAGGGCATTACCATGTTTAATTTTAAATCAGGGATAATAACCACAGTACTTTTAAGTGCTTTCCTGCTGGCCGGTTGCGACGACAATAAGAAACCGGCTGCTAATGAAAAAGTACTGCATGTTGGCACCTTTGGCGTCAGTATCGGTTTTTCATACAAACAAAATGGCAAAGATTACGAAGGTTATGATATCGCTACCGTCAACGCCATTGCGAAAAAATTAGGCTACAGCCGTGTGGAGTTAACCACTGCGGATATGACCGGCCTCTTCGGGATGCTGGATGCGGGTAAGATCGACACCATTGCGAACCAGGTGGAAGTCAACGATAAGCGCCGTGAGAAATACCAATTTTCGCAGCCTTATATTTATTCCGGCGCCCAACTGGTAACCCGTAAGAACGATGATTCTATTCAAAATATCGCGGATTTAAAAGGTAAACGACTGGGTGTCGACGTTGGCAGCAGCAAAGAAAACTTTTTACGTAAGAATTACCCGGATGCCGGTATAGATATTCATACTTACGATGAACCAAGCGCTATTATTCAGGATGTCGCGCTGGGCCGTATCGATGCCTACATTATGGACCGCGCTGGCGCGCAATTGCTGATCGATAACTCCCGTTTACCGCTGAAAAAATCAGGTGACCCGGTTTACCGTTATCAGGAAGCGTTCCCGTTCGTGAAAAATGAAAAGGGCGATGCGTTGCGTAAAGCGTTTGATGATGCGCTCACTGCGCTGAAAGCGGACGGTACGCTGACAAAACTCTCTGAGCAGTATCTGAAACAGGATGTCAGCAAGGAATAATAAGAGATGAATTTTAATCTGAGCTTTATGCTGGAAGCTTTTCCAACGCTGCTCAGTTACCTGCCTGTGACCTTGTTTCTGGCGATAACCTCTATGGTTATCGCCTCGGTCATGGGGATGGTGCTGGCGTTGATTATCCGTAACCGTATTGTGGTTCTGACGCAGTTTGCTGAAGTCTATATTTCGTTTTTCCGTTCCGTGCCGACACTGGTAACGCTGTTCATCTTTTACTTTGGTATCCCGCAGTTGTTTCCGGGGATCAGCATGATGAACGCCATTTCCGCCACCATTATTGCTCTCAGCTTTAAGACCGCCGCAAATCTGGCGGAGGAGTTCCGGGGGGCGATGAACTCGGTCGACAAGGGGCAGATGGAAGCCAGCCTGTCCGTGGGATTGTCCCGCTGGCAAGGTTTTCGCCGTATCGTTCTGCCGCAAACGGTGCGTATTGCTGTGCCGGGGATGAGCAACTACCTGATTATGTTGATCAAAGAGTCATCCCTGGCGTTTACCGTTGGCGTGACCGATATCTTTGCGCAGACCAAAATTCTTGCCAGTAACTCATTTCGCTTTCTGGAGAGCTACCTGGCGGTAGCGCTGATCTACTGGGCCGTGACCATCCTGCTGACGTTGCTACAAAAATCGATTGAGCATCGTCTCAACCGCCCGTACCGCTGAGGAACCGCGCTATGCTGAAAATCCGTCATTTGCATAAATCATTTAATGGCAATCCGGTACTGAAAGACATCTCCCTGGAGATCGCGCAGGGGCAGGTGGTGGCGATTATTGGCCCTTCTGGTTCCGGTAAATCGACTCTTCTGCGTTGTATCAATTTACTGGAAAAGCCGGAGAGCGGTACGCTGGAAATCGCGGATCAGGTGATTGATGCGCGGAAATTTACCCGTCAGCAAGAGACTGCGTTACGGGCACACACCGGAATGGTCTTCCAGCATTACAACCTGTTTAAGAACAAAACGGCGCTGGAGAATATTACCGAGGCGCTGATCATCGGTAAAAAAATGCCGAAGGCACAGGCCAATGAAATCGGGATGGCGTTGCTGGAGCGAGTGGGTCTGCGTGAAAAAGCCGACAGCTACCCGGCGATGTTATCCGGCGGTCAGCAGCAGCGTGTGGCTATTGCCCGTGCGCTGGCGGTCAAACCGAAAGTGATCCTTTTTGATGAACCCACATCGGCGCTGGATCCTGAGCTGGTCAATGAAGTGCTGCAGGTCATCCGCTCGATTGTCGATCATCAGACCACGCTTATCCTGGTGACGCATGAGATGTCGTTCGCCAGGGATGTGGCCGACAGGGTTATTTTTATGGCCGACGGCGTGATTGTGGAAGATAGCTCCGCAGAGAATATGTTCACTCAGCCGCAACACGAACGTACCCGCAAGTTTTTGCAGTCCATTCGATGACCGCATGATCGACTATTCATCGCTGCGATTGCCCGGCGAAACGGCGCGTTTTTATTTTCGCCAGCTCCTGACCAGTGAGCGGTTTCGCTCACTGTCAATATGGGGATAGCCTTCATACCGGTTGCCTGTGAGCGGCATGGGGCCTTTGCTTACCCCATGCCTCCCGGTATTTTCTGCGAGCCGCCGCTGCGCGAACCGCTTCATCTGGCTTGCGCCAACATCACCTGAAAAAAAACATTCATGCCGGTAAATGCGAGTGAACGATGCCGCTTCACTGATTTTTTGGCTCTCGACAATATTAATTGCGAATTTTTTGTTAATGGGTTGTAATATATGTTGTGATTGCTTTGCGTTTCTCTGTCATTAATCCGGTTTATTAGTTGCTTTTCGTAATTTGTTTTTAGGATATATCCCGCCTTCTTGCGAGTTAATTTTCTGATGCGCTGTGGCTCGCGAGTTTAAATGTTTTTTTAATTCTCTTTCCAATATATTCCTTTAGGCTTTGGAAATGATTTGATATGTTTTTTGCGGTCAAGGGAAAGACTCAATGTAATTAAATTCTGAAGGGTGGGATTTAATTATTAAAAGGGATTTTCGGTGATGCGGAGGGCAGCAGGTTGTGTATAACGCTACAACTTTATTGCTCTTTACTTTTTAGGATAAAAATTTAAAACGCAGGAATTTTCTATGAAACTGAATAAAGTTGCTATGGCTGTGGCATTAACTGCTGCGCTGGGCTCTATGTCTGTACTGGCTGATAGCACTACCGGCAAGATTGAACTCTCGGGTGAGCTGGTAAATACCGCATGTGGTCTGGCGCCGTCGTCCAGCCCGGTAACCGTTGATTTTGGTCAGGTTCCTGTTTCCCTGCTGCAGGGCGGTGGTCAGGCAACTGAAACCAAAAACATCGAACTACAGTATTGCGATACCACCGTTGCCGGCAGCGCTGTTGTTTCCTATAGCCCGTCCACAGTGAATCCGAACGATAGCACTCTGGCGGCGTTCACCTCCGGTCAGGCAACTGGCGCGGGCATTGGCCTGAAAGACAGCGCCAGCCAGACTGTTGTCTGGGGTCAGCCGACCACGGCGGTTACCCTGGTTGATGGTGCCAACACCATTCCTTTCGTGGCATTCCTGAAAGCAGAAAGCGGCGCTACGACTGTAACAGCAGGCGCATTCCAGTCAACGATCAATTTCACTATCGATTATCAATAATCGACGCTGAATTATCGTGCGCGGGGAGGTGTTCTCCCCGCAATATTTGAGGGACAGGCCAGATAATATGGGATTCTGAGTATGGTTAAGGATTCAGAGAAAAAGCGGCTGATAACGCTATTCGTATCGATATTGCTCTTTTCCGGACATGCTTTGAGTACTAATTCTACGCCCGGGCAACTGGCGCTTTCTGGCGAGCTGGTCGCGGCTGCCTGCGATATCGATCCGGCCTCGCGAGAACTGTGGGTGGAATTTGGCAACGTATCCGCTCGCGACATTAATATGAACCGGGAAAGTCAGCTTATTCGGCCTTTTATGGTGCGCTTAGTCGGTTGTCAGTCTTTCGGCAGTCAAAATCAGTCAACGCCTGGTGCATATGCCACCATAACCTTTACAGGAAATGCGTCGTCGCAGGATCCCACCGTATTAATTCCCGATGGCGAGGGGAAGGGGTTTGGCATACAGATTCGCGATCGTCATGGAGAGGTTTTAACCTTCGGGGAACCCTCTTCGGGATATCTTCTGAGTGATGAGAATAATACGCTGAGATTCACCGCTTCATTGGTTCCGGTTCAGCAACATATTAAGGCTGGGGAGTTTTACGCCGTCACTCGCTTTTTTATGGATTATAACTAGAAACAAACCAGTTATTCATATTTTAGCTTGTTTGTTGTGCACGATATTTTACTGAATGATTCGGGATGAATAGTCATGTCAGCAGAACAGAAAATAAAAATAAATGTAATCCTCTCTCAGATAATGATCTTCTGCTGCGCGTCTATGTCTTACGCTTCAACGGATGTGGAATTTAATACTGACGTGCTGGATGCCGCTGACCGCAACAATATTGATTTAAGCCGCTTTGCTACCGACAATTATGTTCCGCCAGGCGACTACCTGTTGGACATTAAAATTAATGGTCAGGCCGTAGGGCAGCACAAGGTTCGTTATCTGCCCTCTAAAGATGGTAAGCGCACCCAGGCCTGTATTAACGGCGAAGTCGTTTCAAGGCTGGCCCTGAAAGAAGAAGCGCAACGGAAGGTAGAGCAACCGTTTCAGGATTGTTACAACGTACTGACCATTCCAGGCTCCAGCCTGAATAACTATGCCGGCGTGCTGGATATTACTGTCCCGCAGGCATGGATGAAATATAACGATCCAAACTGGACGCCGCCCGAACGCTGGGATCAGGGGATCGGTGGCGTTCTGTTTGACTATAGCCTCACCGGGCAATATACCCGGCAGCTCAATATGCACGACGATTACACCTCGCTGAGCGGCTATGGGCAGGCTGGCGCTAACCTGGGCGGCTGGCGCTTACGCGGTGAATACCAGACCAGCTATTACAGCTCGACGCATCAGTTCGATTTTGATATGGGTCGGATTTACGCCTATCGCCCATTGCCGATGATGGCGGCAAAACTGACGGCGGGAGAAATCTATCTTGATTCTCAGGTCTTTGATACCGTACGTTTTACCGGGCTTAATCTTGCCAGCGATGAGCGTCAACTGCCGCCGAATCTGCAGGGCTACGCGCCAGAAATTCGCGGACTGGCAAAGAGTAACGCGAAAGTCACCGTCAGGCAGAATGGACGCATTATTTATGAAACGACGGTCCCCGCCGGGCCGTTTAATATTCAGGATTTACGCAGTTCGGTGCGCGGTACGCTGGATGTTCAGGTAGAAGAGCAGGACGGCGCCATTTCCACTTTCCAGGTCAACACCGCCAATATTCCCTATCTCACGCGTCCAGGTTACGTGCGTTACAACGTGGCCGTCGGGGCGCCGTCCCGCTATAACCATAAAATCCAGGGGCCAGGATTTGCATCCGGCGATTTCTCCTGGGGGGTGACCAACGCCTGGTCGTTGTATGGCGGGTTGCAGACGGCGGGGGCGGGATATACGTCGGTTGCCGCCGGTATTGGCCGGGATCTCAGCATACTTGGCGCGCTGTCACTGGATGTCACGGAGTCTTACAGCCAGCAGCCAAATCAAAAACGCCTGAAAGGCACGTCGTTCAAGCTGAGTTATGCGAAGACTTTCGACGAATATAACAGTTCTATCACCTTCGCGGGCTATCGCTTTTCTCAGCAAGACTTCCGCTCATTCGCGCAATATCTGAATGAACGTTATGAAGGATACGACAGTCTCGGTCGGGAGAAAGAAATCTATACCATTACCGGGAATAAAACCTTCTGGGCCGATGAACCAGGCAAGGCGACGACCCTATTCCTGACCTATACCCATCAGAATTACTGGAATCGCAGTAGTCAGGATCGCTACGGCATCTCTCTGGGACGCTCGTTTAATATCGGCGACATCCGGGGGATCACCACCAATATTTCGGCATATCGTTCTGATTATCAGGGGCGTAAGGACGACTCTATTGCTTTTACGCTCTCCGTTCCCGTTGGCGACAGCAAATGGAGCGGTCTGGATATACAGACCAATAATGGCAAGACCAGCCCGATGCTCTCTTATACCGACAGCAGCGACTACAACAACCTGTGGCGGATTCGCGCCGGGGCGAGCCAGAATGGCTATGCCAATGTTGATGGCTATTATCAGCGTCGCTCGCAGTACGCCGAGATTAACAGCAACGCCAGCTATCAGCAAAATCACTATTTTTCACTGAGTAGCACTCTGCGCGGGGGCTTTACGGCGACCCGGCATGGCGCGGCACTCCACAACAGCGGCGCGACGCTCAATACCGCTCGCGTGATGGTCAATACCAACGGTATCGGCGACGTTCCGCTCAATGATGGTAAATCACGAACCAACAATTTCGGCATTGCCGTTATTCCAGACATCGTGAGCTACAACAGCTTTGATACCCGGGTTGATGTTGATGCGATGTCGGAATCCATTGAACCGGCAAAATCGATCAGTACCGCGACGTTGACGGAAGGTGCCATCGGCTACCAGGCCTTCGGTATGGCGAAAGGCGAGAAAATGATGGCCATCATTCGTCTGGCTGACGGGACTTATCCGCCCTTTGGCGCCGAAGTGATTAATGGCGATGGCGTAAGTGTGTCGATGATTATGGAAGGTGGACAGGGATGGCTGGCAGGGGTCAATCCGCATGAACGGCTAAACGTGATGTGGAGTGGGAAAACGCAGTGTCAGATCGCCATCCCGCCATCAATAGAGCATCGTTCAGCATCCGCGCTATTGCCGTGTAAATGACAGTGACAGTAATAAAAGGCGAAAAATGAGTATAACAAGCAACAAATTCGGCTGGATGGGTGTCCTGATGCTGGCCGCAGTAAGCGGCAGCGCTCAGGCTGGCGTTTCGTTGGATCGTACTCGCTTAATCATCACCGGTAAGGACAGTTCGGCAAGTGCGAATTTAACCAACACCAGCCCGGATATTCCTTTCCTCGCGCAATCGTGGGTTGAGGACAGCAAAGGCAACAAAATCACCTCTCCGCTGGTGGTGCTGCCGCCTTTACAGCGAATTAACGGCGGACAAAAAGGGGTTGCACGGGTTACGAAAACCGACGGTATTAACCAATTGCCTCAGGATCGTGAAAGCCTGTTTTATTTAAGCGTGCGCGAAATTCCGCCTAAACCGGATAAAGCGAATGTCCTGCAGTTAGCCATGCAGTCGCGGATTAAATTATTTTACCGCCCGACGGCCATTATTCCTAAAAGCAAAAGTGAGGTCTGGCAGGACCAGGTCGTCTTTCAAAAGCGCGGTAACAAGATGATCGCGCAAAATCCGACGCCCTATTACATCACCATTATTAGCTTAAGTCGGGCTAAGGGTGAAAAAATAACCAAGTTCCCAGGGGTTATGATTGCGCCGAAATCCAGCCTGGAATTTAGCGTAACCGATGCCAGCGTCAGTAATTTCGCGATGATGTATGTGAATGATTATGGCGGTCATCCGGAACTGAAATATCGCTGTGAAGGAAATACCTGTAAGGCGCTCCCGCCATCGCAGCAAGGATAATTGAAGAGGAACCTGATGATGAAAATGCGTTTATCGTTATTAGCACTGTTTGTCTTCGGTATCAGTATGCAAACGCTGGCCGACGCTGTTATTCCGCTACAGCCGCAGCACTATAACCAGGATCATCAGGGGGAAGATGGCGGTAATGTGATATTCCATGGTTCCGTTTATGCTTCGCCGTGTGTTCTTGCACCTCAGAGTCGCCTGCAGATTATCGAAATGGGGGAAATTAGCGCCCGCCGTTTTCATCAGGCGGGTGATCGTAGCCAGCCGGTACTGGTACGTGTCGATCTGAAAGATTGCCTGAAAGGGGCTTCACAGGCGCGCGATAGCATGGCGGCGAAGACCACGGGAAACAGTAAGCACCTTTATACCACCGGCGAACAGGCGGTACAGTTAACATTTACCGGTGAGTCGGATGAGGTGAACCGCCAGTTATTGCGCCTGACCGGCAGCATGTCAGGTGCTGGTATTCGCCTTCTGGATACGAAAGCACGAGCGCTGGATATTAATCAAACCCAGCCGCCATTTATTGTGAAAACCGGCGATAGCAGTCTGACGTTTATTGCCGTACTGGAGTCCACGGGACGAAATGTTATTGCAGGCGACTTTAGCGGGCTGCTGCGTTTGAAAATGGAGTATCTCTAATGGCGACAATGGTTATCGGGCGTAAATCTCGTGTCGCTATTGTATTATGCGGCAGCTTATTGTCTCTGGGGGTGAGTGCGGTTGAGGGAGAAATTACCCCGGTTGGTGGCCCTAAAATGTATAATATTGATGTCACAACCCAGAATATTACCAACAACACCGTCGGCGCGACTATTCCTTATGAGTTTGCATTAGGTGGGCAATATGCTGGCGTGGCGTCCTGTGGGACCACCATAACGAACCAGCCGATTTTTTACACGGCGACAGCCTCGCTGCTTCAGCCGGGAAGTAGCCCCGGTTATTTAAAACTGAATGACTACATGGATGTAAAAATTGAAATATACATCCGCGGTAATCGGATGGAATACCTGTCAGTGCCTTTTGATAATGAATCAAACCAGGCGTTTCAGAATAGTTGTTCATCGCCAGGTGTACAGTTTAATAATTTTGAGTCCGGCGCGAAGGGGCGGGTGACGTTTATGATCACCAAACCGATTGTTAACGGCGTTAATCTGCTGGGCACGGAAATAGCCAAACTTTATGGGCGTCTGGGGAATCTCAGCGCAGGAATGGGCTCTACGCCAATGTCCATTGTTTCAATTAACTCGGGCGTCATTACCGTTCCGGACAAATGTATCATTAATGCCGGTTCACCGATTACGGTCGATTTTGGCACGATTCCTGGTTCAGCGGCGTCGCTTAATGGCTCGAATTATAGCCAACCGGTGCCGATTCAGGTGAAGTGCGAAGGTGGGAGTTTTACCAGTGGTAGTCTGAATATTCGGCTTGGAATTCAGCAGGCGAATACCGCCAGTTTTAATAGCGATTATTTAGGAACCACCGGGGCCGTCGACCGTTCCAATCTCGGCATTATTTTGAAAGATTCCGCTGGGGGTTTAGTCGCCGCGAATCACTTTTATGATGTCCCGGGCTTTACGAACAACCAGGGAACCTGGAATTTGACCGCAGCCCCTATTGCGCAGGCCGGAAGCGACGTTCTCGAGGGGGCATTTCAGGCATCAGCCACCGTGGTGGCGGAGTTTCAGTAAGGGAACAACATGCGCCAGTTAATCGCATCGATAGTCATCATATATTCATTGTTTTCGGCAACCGCCGTGCATGCCATCGGTGAGTTGATCGGCGGTGACTTGAAGTTTCAAGGAGAGGTAGTAGCTCACGGTTGCAGCATTGACCCTTTATCAAAAAATGTTGTCGTGGATTTTGGCGAGATTTCTGCCCGCACGCTCTATGCGGAAGGAAAATCCTTGCCAAAGGCATTCGTTATTACGCTGAAGGATTGCAGTACGGCGGTGTTTAATTCCGTCACTGTGACGTTTAGCGGGACGGAAAATACCAATATGAGCGACCGCCTGGTGGTGACGGGAGCCGCCAGCGGCATCGGTATCGGTTTTGAAGAAAGCGACGGTACGGCTATTTCACTGAATGTACCGACGACCGCGCTGGCAATTTCCGGTACCTCTATGAGTTTAAATTTCAACGCTTTTGTGGAAGGAGAGCCTAACGCCTTGAGTAACAAAACCTTGCAAACCGGGGGCTTTCAGGCGACAGCGAATTACACTTTAAACTATCAGTAGAACAGATCAGGGATGATGAATAATGAGTCGCCATTTCTTTCTCTACGATAAGAATATCTTTTTTTCCGAAGGGGTGCGTAATGTGGTTTCAGCGCTTGCTACACGTGAAAATGATTGCACCTTCTCAAGGCTCAATAGTTTTTCACAACTGAGAGATACGTTGCAGCTTCCCGGCAAGAAAAATGAACTGCGTTGGATCCTTTGCGATGTCGACAGTTTACCGGAAGAACGCTTCCATGCACTGTATACGATAAAAGAATACTATTGCCGGGAAAATCAGCAACTGGTGATTTTATTAAGCGAGAATAATATTTCTCTTTTTTTTGCACTGCATTCGCTGCTCCCGGAAGCAAGCTGGTTATTAAAGAATGAGTCACTGGAGAATTTTTTTAAGTTTGTTGAAAGTGCTAATCTTATGGTGGCAAAAAAGATATTTTTTAGTCGCTCGTTGATTCATTATACCCGGCAAAAATGGTTGGCCAGGGATTTTAATCGCAGCATCTCCAGCGATGACTGGTGGTTGATGGAAGAAATATTCAAAGGGAAATCATTGTCACAGATTTCCGCTGAGCAACAGATTGATGTTCGCCGACTGAGCCGCTGTAAACGTGGTTTGATGAAAAAGCTAAATGCTAAAAATAACGTTGAGCTTTTTAATATTTTTAAGTGCATAGTCGCCACGCCTTGCGCATAACGTTGCACAAAATATGGCATCGACAGAATAACTGGCCGCTCTCTAAGCCAGTTGGTAAGAGCCTATCCCATTAGGACTATTTTGCTTGTCATTTTGAACCTGGGCAGTGCTCAAACTGTCTGCGCCAATAACGCCTGGTGGGATAGGCTCTAAGTGTAAGAAAATACAATCAATGGAAATCGTTAAGGATCTAATAAATGCAAAAATTAAGCATGATTGAAGCATCAGCTATTATTGGGGGATGCAAAGAAGTGTGCACCACCTCTTATGAATCGGTCATTATTGGCGGTGTCTCTTCTTGTAAAGAAGTCACCACCTGTACTGATAAGTACGGCAACTCAACCGTTAGTATGAAAGATGCTGCTAACAACATGTGCTTTGTGCCGAATCGCATTCGCCAGTAATTTCTCTGCCAGATGGAGGGGCAGCTCTCCATCTATTTATGCGCCATTTTCGCGAGTCTGGTATCGAATGAAGATAAAACCCATTACCGCTGTTGGCTATACCTTTCTGGTCGCATTAATTTCATCGCTGATAACCGTACTGTGTTATCACATTTTTGTATTTAACACATTTTCGCTGGACAGCAGCAAACCTTCGGCGCTACGAAAAATAGATAGTGCAACGGTTGCCAGTAGCCCGATAAAACACGAAAACAGTGTTATTGAAGTGATGTCTTACGGCTGCCACTACTGCGCCTCAAATGAAGAGGATATTGAAAAATTCGCCGCCTCGTTGCCGGAAGATAGCACATTTGAAGTGATCCATATTACTGCTGAAAGAAATGGACTGGCAGTTTATGCGCCGGTTTTTGCGACGCTGGAACTAATGGGCATTGAGCGCCAGATGCGCGATCGGGCTTTTAATGCGGTGATGACGCGCGGTATTAATCTGGCTGATGATGATGCGCTTAATGCCTGGTTGAAAAAGAACAATATCAATGTCGCAAAATATCATCAGGTACGCCAGAGTAAAGCCGTTGATGAACGCCTCGCGTATATGGCGAAAATTACCGACCTCTACGACATCAACGCAACGCCGTTGTTTATCATTAATAAAAAATGGGTGGTGGCGAAGGATCGTCAGTTCCCTGAATTTGCCGACTATATGCGCCAGTTACTTACCGAGGACAAGGAGTAAGCGTGGTGCGCTTTCTGATCGTCTGGTGCGTCTTCAGCGTAAGAAAATGGTCCACTCAGCTTGTCCGGCGCTATCGTCCTTGCCGGAGGGGCGGCAATAAGGCAGTACGCGGAGTGATGCGCCATACCGCCATGCCGTTACTGTTTATAACGGTTCGGTCACTTTGTCGGCTGGGCGTATTGGGCAGGCGGTATCGCGGGCGTACCGCGGTGGCGACGCAAAATTACCGTTGTCTGACCGGCGGTAAGGAGCGAATTGATACGGCATGGATGGCCTTCCGCCGCCAGTTGCTAGAATTCGGGGCGACCTGGGGGCAGCATCCGGTCACGTTGTCTGAAATTCAGGCGTGTACGCGGGAACTTGATGTGATTGTCGCCCCGCTGGTGGCGCAAAAGACGCCCGTTGTGCTGGCGCCCCTGCATTGTGTGTCCGATATTTTGGCGGCGATAGTCGGCGCTGGCGTAACCCCAGGAAAAGCCAGCGTAGTGGTTTCATCCAGCGCGGAAAGCTATAGCGTCGACAGCCGTAAAACGGGCGGCGTCGCGCTCTCTTACTGCTCTATCCATCAGGATAATCGGTCGTTGGCCAGCGAGTTGATGGCATTGCTGACAAACGTTTCGGAAGGGCGGGAAAATATGATTATTTTCCCGGATATTCCTGCCGACTATACCGTACAGACCCATGAGGCGCAGTCCGGAAAAATAAATTGTCGGCTATTTGGCCGCCCGGCGAAATTACACAATGGGGTGCAGCGGTTTTCTCGCATCGTGTCGGCACAGGTCGTTTTTTATCATCTTTATTATCAGCAAGGAATAAAGATAAAAATCTATCCTCCGCAATCAGCGAAAGAGGTTGCGACCACGCTACCGACAATAATTGAAAACACTCTGCGTGACTATCCGCAGGACTGGCTGTTATGGCATAGCCATTCGCTTTATTTTATTAATCACTGATACATCATAATGAAAACAATTATCCCGGATATGGTTTTTCAGGAAGAGAGCAATGAGTGCGGCCTCTCCTGTATTGCGATGCTGGCGCAAACCCAGAATATTTCGTGCTCGCTCCCGGCATTGCGGGAAATATTCCCGGCATCCGATCACGGGACATCGTTGAGCGATTTATCTGCTATTCTGCAACAGCTCGGGATCGCTACCGTTCCGGTCCTGTTCGATCATGATGAAATTCATGCGCTGCCGTTCCCGTCCATTTTGCACTATGGCGCCAGCCACTATGTCCTGCTGGCGTGGCACAAAGGCGATTACGTCTGCGTGATGAACCCGGCGATTGGCCAACAGTGGTTGCCATTCTCGGCGTTAAAAAAAGAGATCAGCGGCTATGCGCTGATCCTCGAAGAGTCTCCTTCCGCAGGCGTTATGTCCCCATCGGCTATCGCTGATGTTCAGCAAGCGATGCCAGGGGCGATGAGCCTGAAGGAGACGGCGGCGGTACCGGGAATTTACACGCTGATGCTATTAACGTTTCTGGTCTCGCTGACGCTGTTTTTAATGCCGACGATGGTCAGCCACGCAATTAATCAGGCTTTTTCTGACGTCGGGAACGCACAATTTCCTTACCTGTGGTTCATCCTCGCCTTTGTCGTTTCCACATTGTTGGCGTTAGGCGTCAGGGTGATTAGCGAACGTTTCATTCGCCGTTTTGTATTGCTCAATAGCGACATCGGTTTTTCCAGATTGCTGAATAACCCGCTGCGTTTTTTTGAAAAACGCGCGCCGGGGGATATTTTTAGTCGCTTTATTGCCTGGCAGGGAGGGATGCTGCAAAAAATCGAGCTGGATAACGGACTGCGCTCGGACTGGATTATTTGCGTCATCGCGATCGGCATTATGTTCTGGATCTCACCGGTGCTGGCGCTAATTTCTGCTGTTGGCATCGTGGTGATGGGGCTGATTAGCGTCTGGGCGATATTCCGCGACCGCTGGTATACCCAGCAGCTACAGCTCAAAAGCGCGACGCTGAATGACTTTTTGATGGAAACTTTGCAAGGAGTGTTAACCATCAAAACCGCCGGACTGGAAACGCAGCGCAAAGCACAGTTTGCCCGCTTTTCTTATGACCTTTTTCGTTGTCTTCAGCGGCAGAAAGTGTATCAGCAAGTCAAAGAGGGGCTGTATCAACTGACCGGAAGCCTTGAGATGGTGGTTTTTATGCTGGTGGTGCTGCCGTTGGTACAGGCTAAACAGATCTCGCTGGGCGACTTCTTCGCCTACAGCTTCTTACGGCAGATTTTTACCTCCTACGTCACGCGGCTGTTCTATGCCGTGATCCGCAAATCACAGCTGCATGTCATTGACACCCGTGCCCGAAGCCTGTTTACAAAACGCGATGCTGCATCGCCGGTATTTTCACCGCTCTGCGTGGATGAGGCGCCGCGGCTGGCGTTCGAGCAGGTGAGCTTTCACTACGATCCGCGGAGAACGGTGCTGAACGCCGTTGATCTGATTCTGGAACCGGGGGATCAGGTGGCGATCGTTGGCGACTCAGGCGCAGGAAAGAGCACCTTGCTGCGCCTGATGGCCGGACTGTTTTCCGCGCAACATGGACGAATTTTGTTGAACAACGATGAGGCGAGTGCGCAGCAGCTGGCCTTGCAGGTGTGGTTACAGAGTCAGGAAGATATTCTGTTTAATGCCTCTGTGCTGCAAAACATCACTTTATTTGACCCATGGTATAGCGACAGCGATCGCGGGCGAGTGGAAGCGTTACTGACGAAAATGGCGCTGGGACCGGTGGTTCAGGCGTTGCCGGGAGGCATGGAGGCGCTGATCCGCGAAAGCCATTCCGCGCTCTCTTTAGGCCAGCGTCAGCGGCTGATGCTGGCGAGGGCGCTCTACAGCACACGGCCTATTTTGCTGTTTGATGAGCCGACCGCCAATCTTGATGATGCAACCGCCGAGACGGTGATCGCAGCGTTGTGCCAGCACTGTCGTGAACAGGGAAAAACGCTGATTGTGGTGACCCACAGCGCGCCGATTTTACATCATTTCACGCGAGTTTATTGTCTGCATGATGGCGAATTGCGGGATATCGGGCAGGGAGCACCAGGCCGATGATGCGAGGATTTTTACGTCGCCGTAAAACGTTACTGCTTGCGCTGACCGCGATGGCGATCATTATCGTTGCGGTTTTATACCCGCGTTCGTTTCCGCTGCAGGGTGAGTCACTCTATAGCGTCGCGCTCGATCGCGGGGATATCGAAAAGGTGGTGCTGGCAAGCGGCATTATCAAACCTGCGGTCCAGGTGCGCATCGGCGCTCAGGTTAGCGGTCAGCTACGCAAGCTGTATGTACGTCAGGGCGAACGGGTGAAAAAGGGGCAGCTATTGGCTGAAATCGACCCGACGCTGCAGCTTTCGGAGTTACGCAACGCTACTGCGCAACTGGCCAGCGCCAGGGCGCAAAAACTCGCCTCGGAGGCCATGCTGGAGCAGTACCGCAAAGCGCTGGCGCGGGAACAGGCCATGAATCGCGAGGGATCCGGGGTAAACAGCGATCTCGAACAGGCGCAGGCGCAGTATGCCGCCCAGGTTCAGCAGGTTGCGGTCAATGAGGCGCAGATTGTGCAGGCGGAAATGAGCGTGCAGACCGCCAAAGCTAACCTCGGCTACACCCGCATTCTCGCCCCTATGGATGGTGAAGTGCTGGGGATTGTTACCCGTGAGGGGCAAACCATTGTTTCCTCGCAAATCGCACCGACCATTCTGGTGCTCGCCGACCTTGATAAAATGCAGGTACAAACGCGTATTTCTGAAGCGGATATCCAGAAAATCCATCCGGGACAGCCACTGTGGTTTTATGTGATTGCCGATCCGCAGACGCGCTATGAGGGGCAGCTTGGCTATGTCCAGCCCGCCCCGCAGGAGGCGCTGGAAGAACAAAATAGCGCTGCCTTTGTCAGTAATCAGCAAAGCAGCGCGATTTACTATAACGGCACCTTTGAGGTGGATAACCGTCAGCGATTGCTGAAAACCTCAATGACCGCCCAGGTGTTTATCCGTATCGCCCAGGTGAAAGATGTACTGCGGGTGCCGGTCGCCGCGCTGGGGCGTGCTCTCGGTGATGAGCGCTACCTGGTGAGGGTGGAAAAGGAGAACGGCAGCGAGGAGCGAACCGTGCGTATCGGGATTAACGATCGCCAGTATGCGCAGGTGCTTGAAGGATTGCGGCCCGGCGAACGGGTGGTGATCCCGCAGGACGCGGGGCCTGGCTGATGACGAATCCGTTAATTGTCCTGCACAACGTTACCCGTCATTTTGCCGCCGGGACGCAGACGATCCCGGTGCTGAAATCGGTCTCGCTGACCATTATGCCCGGCGAAATGGTGGCGATCATGGGAGCTTCCGGTTCGGGTAAATCAACGCTGATGAACATTATCGGCTGCCTGGATAAGCCCAGCAGCGGCGAGGTTTATATTAATGGGATCGCCGCTCATCAGGCCAATAGCGCGGTGCTGGCGGAGTTGCGCAGCCGCTGGCTGGGCTTTATTTTTCAGCGCTATCACCTGATGCCTTATCTGACGGCGGAAGAGAATATCGCTATCCCCGCACTCTATACCGCGATGCCCGCCGCTGAACGCCAGGCGCGAATCGCGCTACTGGCGGAAAAATTGGGGATTGATGCGCGTTTACAGCATAAACCGGCGCAACTTTCCGGCGGGCAGCAGCAGCGGGTCAGCGTCTGTCGGGCGCTGATCAACGGCGCGCAGATTATTCTCGCCGATGAACCTACCGGGGCGCTGGATAGCGTCAGCGGCCGGGCGCTGATGGATGTTCTGCACCAGCTCAACGCCGACGGGCACACGGTGATTATCGTCACCCATGACCGCGAAGTGGCGCAGCAGGCGCAGCGGATCATCGAGATCAGCGATGGACAGATCGTCGCCGATAATCGCTATTCCGCGCGTGATAATGATGACATTCAATTGCTGCCTGCGGTACAGGATAACGGCCGGGCTTCTCTTTCTCGCAGCGTGGCGGAGTCGGTACGGATGGCGTGGCGCGCGTTGCTGGGCCATCGAATGCGCGCCTTCCTGTCGATGCTTGGCATTATCATCGGTATCTCATCGGTGGTCTCCTCCATGGCGGTAGGCGAAGGCGCCCGGCGGACCATCATGGACGAGATAGGCAAGCTGGGTAACACCACTCTTGAAATCCGTCCCGGCACCGGTTGGGGCAGCAAACGCCCGGACATGGAACGGGCGCTGTCGCTGGAAGATATCGCCAGCTTCAGCCAGCAGCCCTGGGTGCTCGGCGTGTCGCCCGTTGTCTCCAGCATGACGACCGCGGTGCGTCAGGGATTTGACTCCTCAATTATTCTCTCCGGGGTTTCCGCCGACTATTTCTCATTGCAGGGGATCCGTTTTATTCATGGCAACGGTTTTACTCACCGCGATGTCAATGATCGGGAGCCGGTGCTGGTACTGGATGAAACCAGCAAAGAGACGCTGTTTCCGGGCAATGAAGATCCGTTGGGGAAAATTGTGCAAATCGCCGGCGCGCCGTGGCGGGTGATCGGTATCGCCAGCAAACCGGGGCCGAAGGTGGTCAGTGGATTTATGTCGGCGTGGATCCCCTACACCTCGCTTCTGCAGCGGATTTCCGGCGATAAGCCGCTGGAGGCGCTCACGCTGCGCTTTCCGGAGACGCTATCGCCGCAGGAGGCCGCGCGGCGTGCGGAAAGGCATCTTATTCGCGAACACGGTAAAAAAGATTTCTTTGTCCAGACTGACGAACAGCTTGCCAGGACGCTGCAAAAAACCTCTGACTCGATGTCGCTGCTGATCACCGCGATTGCCGCGATTTCGCTGTTGGTCGGCGGCGTCGGGGTCATGAATATCATGCTGGTGTCGGTTACCGAGCGAATCCATGAGATTGGTATTCGCCTGTCGGTGGGCGCCCGTCCGTCCGACATCATGCATCAGTTCTTGATTGAGGCGGTGATGATTTGCGCGCTCGG
Source organism: Klebsiella indica (assembly GCF_005860775.1). Taxonomy (GTDB): domain Bacteria; phylum Pseudomonadota; class Gammaproteobacteria; order Enterobacterales; family Enterobacteriaceae; genus Klebsiella; species Klebsiella indica. The sequence goes on along the minus strand of NZ_VCHQ01000006.1, from coordinate 112,067 downwards.
CGGGCTGACGGGGGTGTTAGGCTCCTGGGTCGCCGGTAACCTGTTTGCGCTGCTGACGCAGGCGTTTTCGATGGTCTTCACCTGGCGACCGGTGGCGATGGCCTGTGGTTTTTCCGCCCTGATTGGCCTGACGTTCGGGTATTTCCCGGCGCGCAGAGCCGCGCGGCTTAATCCGACGGAGGCGTTGGCACGCGAATGAGATCCTCTCTTTTATTGATGTTGATAATCCTGCTCACCGGCTGCGGGAACCTGACCCGCAGCGATTATCAGCGTCCGCTGCTGTCGGTGCCTGCACACTGGCAGCGGACGGAGGCGCTGAGTATGACGTCTTCACAGGAGAACGCGGGACGCTGGTGGGATCGTTTCGGCGACGAGCGGCTGTCGCGGGTGATCGGTCAGGTGCTGGAAAGTAACAACGATCTGGCCGCTGCCGCGTTAACGCTAAAACAGGCGCGTATTTCAGCCGGGCTCACCGGGACGAATATCAGCCCTGAGGCGACGCTCAACGGCAGTGGTACGCATTCAAAAGCGTTAAATAGCGGACGTTCGCAGGAGAGTTACAGTGCCTCCTTGTCATTAAGCTATGAACTGGATCTCTGGGGCAAGCTGGCGCGGGTTCGCGAACAAAGCGAGTGGGAAGCGATTGCCAGCGAACAGGACTACCGGGCGACGATCCTGTCAACCATTGGTACCACTGCGCAGCTTTACTGGAATATCGCTCTGCTGAATCAACAGATGGCGTATCAGACGGTTAGCCTGGACATTGCCAGACAGACGCTGGCGCAGATTGAGTCCTGGCAGCGGGCAGGGAAGGTCGGGCGGCTTGATGTGCTGCAGGCCCGGCAGACGCTCATTAGCCGCCAGAATGAACGGCTTGCCCTGCAACAGCAGCGGGCACTGGCACGCAACGCGCTGGCGCTGCTGCTTAACCGACCACCCGCCCAGCATAGCGATGAAGCCCCCGGGCTGGATGTTCGCCAGCGTATCGCCATTGATTCCGCAACCCCGCTGGCGGCGCTCGCCAGCCGACCCGACCTGCAGGCGGCGGAGTCCCGTCTGCGCGCGGCGCTGGCGGGGTCGGATGCCGCGCGGCTGAGCTTCTATCCCACCCTTTCGCTACAGGGAACCCTCAGCGCCGGGAGCCAGATTTTTCGCCAGTGGTTTAGCGATCCGCTACGGGTTGTCGGCGGCAGCGTCGGCGCCCCCTTTATCCAGTGGAATACGGTACAGCTCACCGTGGCGCAGGCCAGCGTCAAGGTACAGCAGGAGGCGGTGAATTTCCGCACGACGGCTTATACCGCGCTGTCGGAAGTGGATAACGCCATGGAAAAACGGCTTAACGCCGACGAGCAGCGCGATCGTTTGTTGCAATCGCTGCAATGGGGTCAGCAGCGTCTGACGCTCACCGCGAGTCGCTATCGGGCGGGCGCGGTGGACTACCAGACGCTACTGAACGCCCAGGATACGCTGCTTGATGTGCAGAACAGCCTCGCACAAAACCAGTACGACTATCTTTATGCCACTTTGCAGCTCTGGCTGGCGCAGGGAGGCAATAACCCGCAACAGAGGATATCCCGACATGCGTCACAGTAACCCTCCCTATCGCGTAGTGATAACCGGCTATGGCGCAGTGACTCCTCTGGGCGATAGCGCCGCCGAAAGCTGGCAGGCGATCATGGATTATCAATACGGCTACCGCTATGTGGATCTTTCGTCTCACGGTATTCATACCCATTTTATTGGACAGGTGGCGAACGAACCGAGTCTGAAGGGCGTTCCCGCCGTCATTCGTCGGCGTCTGCCGCGCCACGCGCGCCTTGCGCTGGCCGCCGCGCGGGAAGCGATGGCGATGGCTTTTGCCGGTGAACAGCCCGCCGCGTTTTATGAGCCGCTGATGTGCGGCGCGATTATTGGTTCCGGTTGGGCCGGGTTAGATGAAAGCTATCTGGCGGTGCCGGAGTTTGAGAAAAAAGGCGTTTCTTCACCCTTTAGCTGCTTTTTCTCTATGCCGAATGTCACCACTGCCGCCTGTAGTCAACTGTGGAACTTACGCGGATATCAAAATACGCCGGTTGCCGCCTGTGCCACCGGCACCATCGCTATCGGCGAGGCTTATGATGCGATTCGCTTTGGACGCGCCAGCATGATGCTCGCCGGTGCCGGGGAGTCATTAAACAGCGTTTGCGCCATCTGGAATATTGATGTGCTTGGCGCGCTGAGCCGGGAAACGGAATCGCCGGAGCGTGCCAGCTGCCCGTTCAGCCTGCAACGCAGCGGGTTTGTACTTTCGGAGGGGGGAGCGGTGCTGTGCCTGGAAGAGCGTGAGCGTGCGCTTGCGCGCGGCGCGACGATCCTCGCGGAAGTCACCGGTTATGCTAATTTTTCCGATGCGGTGGATTTTACCTCCCCGGCGGAAGATTGCGTGGCCCGCGAACAGACCATCCGCTGGGCGCTGCGCGGCGCGGATCTTCAGCCCGCCGATCTCGACTATATCAACGCTCATGGCACTTCGACGCCGCTTAACGATATTAACGAAACGCAGTCGCTGAAAAAGGCCCTGGGTGAATATGCGTACCGGATCCCGGTTTCCAGCACTAAAGCCTACTCAGGGCATCTGATCGCCGCAGCAGGAAGCTTTGAAACGATCGTCTGCCTGCAGGCGATGGCGTCCGGGATCATGCCCGCGACGGCGCATTTAACCCAACCCGATCCGCAATGCGATCTTGACTATATCCCTGAAGGGCATCGTCAGGGCGAGGTTCGCCGGGCTCTGAATCTCAGCTTTGGTTTCGGTGGCGCAAATGCCGCGCTGGTGCTGGAGAAACATGCGTGAAGCGGCTTCATTACACCCTTGCCGACGCCCGGCAGTGGGCGGCTTTTTCCGGGGATGATAATCCAATCCACTTCGATCTTGAGGCTGCGCGCGCAATGGGCGGCAGTCAGCTGAGCGTTCACGGGATGCGCGCGCTGCTGGACGTGAAACGCGATGTCCAGGCGCGGTTGCCCTATCTGATGTCTGATGCCGGACGTTATCTGAAATGCCGGGTTCGTTTGCGCAGGCCGCTATGGTGCGATACCGACTGGTTGTTAATGCCAGGAGCGGCGAGAAAGCACATTTTATCCGCCGCGACAGTCAACGATCCACAGCGCGGCGAGGCCTGTTTGTCATGCCAGCTCAGCTTTGCCGCTGAGCCGGAATCGCTGGCGGGAAAGCAGCCCAGCACGCTTGCCCCCCGGACGCTACTTGCCCTGCAATCTTATTTCAACAGCGCCTGGCCCGATCTTGCGCAGTGGCAGTTTCTCGACGCGTTGCTCTTCCGCCAGTTGATTTGCGATGAAGCGTTGCTGCGCCAGGAGAACATTGCCGTTCTGCTCGGTCAGGGGGAAACCTCGTTGCAGCAAATCTTTACCCATTATCCGGTGCTGCAAACCCATCAGGAAGTGGTGTTCGATACCCGTCTTATGAACACAGGGGGGCCGATTTGGCCCGAATCTCTGTCGCTCTGGCTGCTGCCCTCGCTGGTGGTCGGCCAGGTGGGCAAGGGAGCGGTGGTGCGTATTGCCGCGGCGGCACAGTGGGATGACCTGATAATGACGAATGTGCTTACGCTAAAAGTTGGTCCAGTTATTAATTGATAAATAAGGATAATTTATGATTCCGTATGATGAGGTTCTGCAAAAAGTCTGCGAAATGCTTTGCGATGCCAAAGATCTCGAGCCTGATGAGGTGGATGAGAACACGCCCCTCGTTCGGCTGAAGCTGGATAGTCTGGACTATGTTGAGCTGATGGTACTGGCAAAACGTGAATTCAACATTACCCTGGAGGCAGACTGGTTTATCCATAACCCTGGGATGACTATCGGTGAACTCTGTCAGCATATCAGCAAAGGATCGGACAACTGATATGGCGCAAAAATGGATACTGGTAACGGGGGGGAGTCGCGGTATTGGCCGGGCGCTGGTCACAGGGTTAGCGCAACACTGGAACGTGGTGTTCACCGGGCGCAACGAAGCCGCTATTCACGCTATTACAGCTCAGGAGCAGAACAAAAATTCCTCCCATTGGGTGCAAGGCTACGCCTGCGACGGCAACGATGAAGCAGGCGTGGAGTGTCTGGCGCATGATTTGGTGGCCGAGTGGGGCGCTCCCGAGGCGATCATCCACAATGCGGGGATCGCTCGTGATGGACTGCATATTCATCAGCATGCCGCGCAGTGGCGTGATGTGCTGGAAACCAACGTTATTTCAATGATTAACTGGAATCGAACTCTGCTTCCGGCAATGATGGTACAGCGGCGCGGCTCCCTTGTGCTGATGTCATCGGTCAGCGCGCTAAAGGGCAACGTGGGGCAGACAGCGTACGCCGCAAGTAAAGCGGCGATGAGCGGCATGGCCCGTTCGCTGGCGTTGGAGGTGGCGCGCTTTGGCATCCGGGTGAACTGCCTGGCGCCGGGCCTGATTCGCACGGAAATGTTGGAGGAGATACCCGCTCAAAAATTAAAAGAGTTACGCCAGTCCATACCGTTGCGCAGGCTTGGAGAAACGGAGGATGTGCTTCAGGCCGTGGCGTTTTTAATTGGCGAGGGGAGTCAATATATGACCGGGCAAACCCTGGTGCTGGACGGCGGGCTGTGTGCCTGAATACTATCGCCGTAGGTACCAGGCTGGCCTGCTATCTGTCGGCGTCAGTAAGTTGTGAAATGCGTTCCACTAACCCTGCTATCTCTTTATCTGTCGTCTGATAAATCTGCATAATCTGCGAGGAATATTGTGCGACCAGGGACATAATAAATTGATGCATTTTATCTCCGCGATGATGGTTGATGATCTGAGCCAGCGATTTTTCCCCCGTTCGTGTGCTGGTGAAGACTTGAACTATCTGGCGCCCGATTGCGATCAGCGCCGCTTCGGGTTCAAGGCAAGGATTGCTTAATTGATAGGGGTTAAGGCTATTTTGCATAATCATCCATTCTGAAATATCGTCAATGCCCTCAATAAGATAGAGCGGTTGTTTACTTTTCTTCGCAGTAGATAAACGTTGCAGTGGCGGGCTATGGTCGAGACAAGAAATATTATGCAATAACCCACCAATTTCGACTTTTAGCGTTTGCGCTGCGCTCATTCCCATTTTTGTCGCCAGATAACCGGCAATACGTCCCACGGCTGCGGAATAGCATGGCGTTTGCTCAGCGAATTGATCGATGATAAAAGAGAGCAGTTTGGCGATATCGCGTAGGTTATGTAGTGAGATCGTGTCGTTATGAATTCCGGGTATTTCTTTGATGTAATCCCGATAGTCAGAGGAGGCCATGACTGTCCAGAAATGTTTATTTTCCGAGAGTGTCCTGAATGCTTGTATATATTCTTCTTTATAGAGGATGTGCGCACCGGCATTAACGATTTCAAGGAGTTTTTTACCTAAAAAAGCGATATGGGTCGCGCGGTGTTGACTGTAAAGGACATCAAGTCGATCGGCGAAAAACAACAGATGGCTCTCTTCGGGAACCAGTTCCCCTTCTATGTAATGCCCCAGACCGTTACGCCAGTGGGTATGGTGGTAGCGAACTATCTTGTTCAGTGGACGAAAAAGCGGAATCCGACTGAGTAATTCGCTCCCGATGAGCGCATGGTTGTTACGCTCATCATCAATGTAATTCAGTGGTTCCAGACGGGATTTTTCATTTAATCCGCCGATATCATGGACCAGCGCGGCAAGAACAGTTTTGCGCTGTAAAGCGGGTGACAGATCAACCCGACTGGCCAGATGCGATGCGATAAACGCGGTTCTGATATGATGCAGGTTCAGTTTCGGATTGATCATATCAATAGTATTGGCAATGCTGGCTAAGGTCGGGAGTAAATGTATGGTCATGATATCGCTGTAATATTAAACGGATGAGATAAGAGCCTATCCCATTAGGTCTATTTTGCTTGTCATTTTGAACCTGGGCAGTGCTCAGAATCCTCACGTACTACGTGTACGCTCCGGTTCTTCCGCGCTGGCCGTGTTCAAACTGTCTGCGCCAATAACGCCTGGTGGGATAGGCTCTAAGTCGCAATCAATGATGGACTATTTACGCTTGCAGCCATATTGAGGGAACGCCGGATTACCGAATAATATAGTATCATCATTAATATGATTGATATAGATTATTCTGTCATTGTTTTGGTCACTAAAGATGATTTTTTGAGCAATGCTTTCTGGCGTGTTATCATTATTATGACGAATTATCCTAATTTCCGGCGCGTGGAAAAGCGTGCGGCTGTTTTTATATTTTTTCAATGAGAGAGAAATACTGCGCGAGACAATATATTTTTCATCGTTACTGGTGATCAATCCTTCAAAATTGATAAAAAGACCATCCGGTGAGAACTCAGCGGAGAGGAGTCCCTCGGCGCGGAAAGTATCTTCATTTATTTGCTGAGTAACATCATACTTCGATTCGCAGGATAATACACTGCGGTTATTGAGACAAAAATAAAATAACAGCGAAACTGCTATGATCAGGCCAACGCCAGTCGCTAATAGATATTTACGCATTTTTTATTTCCTTATAATAGTAACTGTGGCATTGCTGGTGTTTAAGATCGCATTCAAGGATAAATATGTTCATGTAACGTCCTAATCCATGGTCATCATTGATTTTTCGTTTGAAAAAATAAATCTCCTTAGGTGTCGAACAGTCAATTTCCGAGGGGAGCATTTTTTCATTTTGAGGATTATCAAGAAACTCTGTTGTGGATAGCGCGTCGACAGAGTGGATGCTACACTTATCCTGATAGAAGGTTTGATTGCTGGTTTGTTTTTTATAGAAAAATGAGTAAGTGATAAAAAAAATACTTACGGATAATATCAGGGCGAAAAATAATGTCTTGCGGTGTCGCCAGATAAGTCTTTTTCTGGAGAGTTCCGGAGGAATGTCCGGAAGGGTGAATGATGAGTGGTAATCGCAGTCGGTCGTGACAATGATTTCATCAGAAATCTTAAAACCAATTCGCGGTATCGTAATAATCACATTTTTCTCAATGCCAAGGTCCGAGAGGCTGCGACGAAGCGTTGAGATGTATTGATTAAGATTACTGTTTGACGGCCTGGCACCGTATTTTTCAAATACCGCCTGAAAAATATCAATACGTGAAATGATATCTCCCTGCTGCCGCAACAGGGTGGCCAGAAGACGAGTCGATGTCGCTGAAAGTTCAATACAATCACCCGTTAACAAGTTGACCAGAGAAGCTTCCTCTGTATCGAAAGTAATAAATCCCTCTATATCGAACCGCATTTTTATCTCCATACGGAATTAAAAATCCACTCTTTATATCAGGGTTTTTATCATAAAAAAAAGTAATTTTTAGATAAATATTCTGTTTAAAGTGAATTTTTAAGCTAATGTTGTCGTTTTTGTGTGGTCAATCCATACTGTCATTCGTTGGAATTGACAGAAGGAGCTGATGCATGAAGATTGCAACCTCATTATGTAACCCTGGCTTACAGCATAGGTCTGGTCGTGCTGTTGAGAGTTTAAGGGTATTGATGACCGCTATGGGTATCAATAAACTCTCCGGGGTGAACGTACCAGAGCAAGAGCATATTCTTTACATACTAAAAGAACATTCTCCTGAAGGATTACTTACTCGTGAATTAGCTGACATATGTGAAATGTCAATATATAAAGTCAGACATTTGCTATTGCCACTAGAGAAGTATGGTCAGGTCGTTAGAATAAAAATAAAAAAACATCATAAATGGTATTTTTATAATAAATATATTGATTGAAAGCCATACTAACAAGAGGCCTGGATGTTTGCAATCAACAGAGGGAATTTAGCTGATTTTTACATTTATTAATTATGCCTGAGGGGCTAAATCTCGCGAGATACTGAGAATGTTCTTAGTAATAGTGCGTCTCACCTCTTAAAGAGATCGTTTTTTACTTTGGCAATTCTTATTTTGATAAGTATTTATCAATAATAACAGATAATTCTTATAAAAAGCGTTCGTGATGGCGCCGGTAGACGCCGACTCTGTTGATAAAATGCGGCGGTTGTTTGTGACATGTTATTGTTATGTAGCAATGAGTTTTGCTCAGCATCGAGTGCATCTGACTACGGTTCATTGGACGGCCAGGGACTGGCCTGATTATTGTGCGTAGCGCACGTCATCCTGAAAGCGTACGGGTATCTATACGCTATCTTTCATTCTGTCTGATCCGTTCTGCTCTACAGCCCGGTTTTATGTGTAAAAATGCGATCCCTTTCACTGCACGGGATAACAGTGTGATCTGGCTCAAATTAAACACTGCGTGAGAGAAATACTTCCCGTTGGATTATATGCTGAGCTGTGACTCAGGACCGCTGTGACCACGGCAGAGAGTGATGTCCAATATACTGGAAAAACTTCCCGTAATATAAGGTGAATGAGAATTAACTGAGCTTGAGTGCGGGAGGATTGAGGGGTTGTTTGATATTAAATAATAAAACTACCGTGTCATTCACGTTACTGTAAGTCTAAATATTATGGTGATTAAACATGTGTACTGGAGGGAGTACAAGATGGCTTACAGAATGATTTTAAACGAAACCTCTTATTTTGGCGCAGGCTCCATTAGCTGCATTGTCGATGAAGTGAAAAAACGGGGATTCAAAAAAGCGCTGGTGGTCACTGACGAGGATCTGATTCGTTTTAAGGTTGCGACAAAAGTATTCGACATTCTTGACGGAGCCGGACTGGCCTATAGTATCTTTGATAAAGTGATCCCCAATCCGACGATTGAGGTGGTGCAGCAGGGCGTTGAGGCCTTTAAGCAATCGGGGGCCGACTATCTGATTGCCATTGGTGGCGGTTCGCCGCAGGATACCTGTAAAGCGGTCGGGATTATCATTAATAATCCCGAATTTGCCGATGTTCGCAGTCTGGAAGGTGGTGCAGACACGAAAAATGCCGCCGTGCCAATGATTGCCATCCCAACGACTGCCGGTACGGCGGCGGAAGTGACCATTAACTACGTCATTACCGATGTTCAGAATCGCCGTAAATTTGTTTGTTATGATCCACATGATATCCCGGTTGTGGCGATTATCGATGCTGAGATGATGGCCAGCATGCCCGCCAGCCTGAAAGCCGCGACCGGTGTTGATGCGCTGACTCACGCGATTGAAGGATACATCACTAAAGGTGCGTGGGAACTAACCGACATGCTGCACCTGAAGGCTATCGAAGTCATTGGCCGTTCGCTTCGCGCTTCGGTACGGGGCGAGGCGCAGGGAGCCGAAGGGATGGCGCTGGGGCAATATATTGCCGGGATGGGCTTCTCGAATGTCGGGCTTGGTCTGGTTCATGGCATGGCGCATCCGCTGGGCGCGTTCTACGGTACGCCGCATGGCGTCGCGAATGCGGTGCTGTTACCGCATATTATGGCCTACAATGCCGAATTTACCGGTGAGAAATATCGCGATATTGCCGTTGCGCTGGGGAATAAACAGGCGGCGACCTTACCGATCGCTGAAGCGCGTAAGGCGGCGGTTGACGCGGTGGCCGCGCTTAATCGCGACGTGAATATCCCTGCGCGTCTGCGCGATGTCGGAATGAAAGAGGACGATATTGACGCCCTGGCTGCCGCAGCGCTGGCGGACGTATGTACCGGCGGTAACCCGCGTGATACCAGTCTGGAAGAGATTAAGGCGCTGTATCGGGCAATTTTTTAAGCTAACCATCTCAACCGTAGCCGGTAATGCAACCGGCTACGGTGTGATTTCGCTATAACCATCCATCAATTACCGCTCGTTTCAGACTTAATCTTGTCAATGGCAGTCACGTTTTCCGACATCGCTTCATTGAGGACTTTTACCGCTGTGCTGGCATCGCGATTCTTAATCGACATATAGACCTTGATATGGGCTTCAACGCTTTCAAGGGTAATGCCCAGTGCGCGGTTAAGTTCTTCAAGATAATAGTAATAAATATCTTTGATAGAATTCATTACGTTATAAAAGACGCTATTGTGCGAGGCTTTGACAATCGCCAGATGGAAAGCGTAATCCGCTTCAGAATATTTTTTATAGTCGCCTTTGTTGATGAGCATATTGTTGAGCGCTTGTTCAAGCTGGAGAATATCTTCATCAGTAGCGTGAGTGACGGCCAGTTCTACGCATTTGAATTCCACGGTCTGACGGAAGATCATCATATCGTGAAACTCTTCTCGGCTAAGATGCATGATAGGGCGAGGATCGTTGCTCAGCATTTGCGGTGTGAAGTGATCGCTAACGTAACTACCGCTTCCCTGGCGGGTGACGATAATGCCGAGATCGCGAAAACGTTGAACTGCGCTGCGCACGCTGACCCGGCTGACGTTAAAGGAAGTGGTAAGCTCAGCTTCAGAGGGGAGGCGGCTACCCGGCGGCCAGCTACCATCCAGCAGTTTTGCGCTTATCTGATCATAAATTTCACTGACAACATTCTGTTTTTGAATGGATTTTATGCTCAAAATCGCTGTCCATTAAAGTGCTGAGAATAACAGCATTGTATAACAATTCATTTTTAAGAACAAAGCGCCCGACCGGGCGCTTGTCACTATTATTCAAAGCGAATGAGGACCTTAGCAGAAATATTTTTGTCGGTGGCGGTAATCAATGCCTCTTCAATTTTTTCTGGAGAGAACTCGGCGCTGATTAACGGGCGTGGATTAATGCGCCCGTCTTCCAGCCACCTCACCGCAGTTGTAAATTCGTCGATAAATCGGAAAGAACCAATCCAATTTATCTCTTTGACCAACATTGCTGAAACTGGCCAACTTTCCGGATTTGCGCCCATACCAACCTGAACGATCTTTCCCGTAGGTCGCGTGAACGCCACCGTTGAGGTGATAGCGGCTGGTGCGCCTGATGCTTCAAAGACTACATCAAAGTAACCTCTATTTTGCTGATAATGCGTCACGCGTTTTTCGTCGCGTGGATCCATAACTGCCGTAGCCCCCATCTGTCGTGCCAGATCCAAACACCGTGGACTTAAATCGGAGGCGACCAGTTCAGAAGCACCAGCACATTTTGCCGCGGCTAAAATCAGACAACCGATAGGTCCCGCGCCGATGACCAACACACGTTTCCCGGTGAGCTGTCCCGCCATTTTTACCGCGTGTATGGCGACGGCTAAAGGTTCGGAAAAGGCCATCACATTTGCCGGAACCTGACTGGCATAAGGAATGCATTGTTCCGGTTTAACCACCACATATTCTGAGAAGCCGCCATTAACGTGAGGGTTAAATTGCGCACTTCCCATAAAGCGCATCGCGCCACACATATTTTGCTTGCCTGAAAGGCACATTTCACATTGGTTACACGGGCTGGAGGGGTTTATGGCTACAGTCTGACCAACCTTCAATTCACTGCCTGCCGGGATTTTTTCGACGATGCCGACAAATTCATGTCCGATAACCATCGGATGTTTCAGAATCGACATGCCAGCGCGACCATGCTGATAATAGTGGATATCAGAGCCACAGATCCCACCGCAGGCTACTTTGACCACGACGTCATCATTACTGTATTCAATGTCACGCGATTCAAAACGAACATCTTTTTCTGCATGCGCCAGGCATGCATTACAGGTTATTTTCTCAGTGTTCATGATTTCCTCATTATTTATTTGTGGGGGCGGCTGGATGCATTACGCTGTCATTGCTACTATTTGCCTTCTTGTTATCAGGCAAAATAACTTCGATTTTTCCTACCAGGAAAATATAAGCCAGCAGTCCGAGTCCGGCGACCGCTGCGATATACCACATGGCATAATGAAAGTTATGCGTACGATCGAGAATAACGCCGATAACTATTGGGCTAACGATACCAGATAAATTTCCACATATATTCAGGATTCCCCCCATAGTGCCGAGAAAATTACGTGGTATGACATCGCTCCAGACTACCCAGCCTAAATTTGAAAAAGCATTGGCGAAAAATGCGATTGAGAGAATAACAATAGCGACGATCGGTTGATCTTCAAAAAAGTTCACCATGACAATAATCATGGTGACGCACAGGCCAGCCATTACTGGTAATTTACGTGCTAATGTTCTGGATTTTCCTTTTTTCAATAGCATATCACTGAGTGTTCCGCCGCATAACACGCCAAGCATTGCCATAATATAGGGGAGCATGGCACCAATGCCTGCTTTGGAAATAGAAAGATGTAGCCCTTTTTCCAGATAGACAATAAACCAGGTGAGAAAGAAATAGAGCGTTGAGGAACAGGCGAATTGGGTAATAAAAAGCCCCCAGACGGTCTTCTTAGTGAGAAAGAATTTAATATCCTGCCAGCTTATTTTGGTATTGACGGAAGATTGGTTTACGGAACCATAACCACCACCGGCCTTGATATAATCGAGCTCTGCTTGATTAGCCGAAGTACTGTGTTGCGGATCACGGTAGTATATTAACCAGTATATGCCAAACAATATTCCCACGCCACCGGACAAATAGAATGACATTTCCCAACCGTAATTCGCCACAACAAATGATAGTGCCGGTGTCAGCAGAGCCAGACCGATATATTGTGCGCTGGAGTAAATGGCCGTGGCTCGTGCGCGTTCATGATCCGGAAACCAGGTAGCAATAATTTTTGTATTAGAAGGAAATGATGGTGCTTCGGCGACGCCAATTAATGCGCGGCACACTAATAGCATAGCGAATGAAGCAGTAGTGGTAGTGAATAAATGATGAGAGGAAAATCCCATCATGAAAGTAAATATACTCCATAATATAATTGCACCGCCATAAAGAATACGCGAGCCAATTCGGTCGAGAACGTAGCCGACGGGGATCTGGCTGGCGGCATAAGCCCAGGTGAACATAGAAAAAAGTAAACCGAGCTGTGTTGGCGTTAGCGTAAAATCATTCTGGATATTCGTGCCGGCAACTGCAAGATTGGCGCGATCCATATAATTAATTGCCGTTACAATAAACAACAATGTGAGAATAAAGAGTCGTGATCTTGAAGCCTTCATAATAATACCTGTGTTATGTCGGCAGGTTTTTACATTTAATGCAAAAACTTGCCGGGAATTTTAAAGGCAAAAATGTTAATTTCTTTGCCGAATTACAGCACCGCCAGCCAGCCGCCATCGACGTAAATAATCTGCCCGTTTATATAATCAGAGGCTTTTGATGACAGAAAAACAGCGGTGCCAATTAATTCACTTGGGTGACCCCAGCGCTGTGATGGGTTGCTATTTTTCACCCAACTATCGAACTGTTGATCTTCTATAAGCGCGGTATTCATATCTGTCAGAATATAGCCTGGGCCAATGGCGTTAGTCTGGATATTAAATTGCGCCCATTCGGCTGCCATGGAGCAGGTGAGCATTTTGATGCCGCCTTTCGCCGCTGTATAGGGGGCGACAGTCGGTCGGGCTGCCTGGCTGGTCAGCGAACCAATATTGATGATTTTCCCTCCGGAATTGCGAGCAATCATCCGTTTCGCAGCGGCACGAGAAACGAGGAAAGCGCTGGTCAGGTTGGTATCAATCACCTTTTGCCAGTTTTCCAGCTCAAGTTCCACCATCGGTTTACGATACTGAATACCGGCATTGTTTATCAAAATATCGACGTGGATATTTTGCGCATCAAGCTCTGCAAAGGCTTTTTCAATGGCGTCTTCATTTGTCACATCAAACGCCATGCCGTGTGCGCGATACCCTTTACTTGCCAGTTTTTCTACAGACTCTGTCAGCAGCGTATCGCGAATGTCGTTCAGAATTACTGTTGCGCCCTCAGCGGCGAGCCCTTCCGCATAGGCAAATCCCAGCCCACGTGCCGATCCGGTGACCAGCGCTGTTTTCCCCGTTAAATCGAATAATGCGCTCATTTCATTTCCTCATTGGCTTTATTTGTATGACGACTGTCTTATTTAAGATTGTTTTTTTGAATGATAAAAGCAACATCCTAAAAATAAATTTGCAACCATGATCACAAATGCAAGGCATTCTTATAAAGTGTTTATAGTTATATTATTGTTATTAATGTATTTTTTTATATTTTGTATCAATGATATGATCGAGGTCACAGAATAGGGCATTGAGGAAACGCTTACCTTTCAGGCGTGATATAACAATACTAAGTTGTAGGACAACCTACAAATTTAGCGTTGCCATTTCATTATGACTTGTTGCATGGCATGTAGTTAATTCGCGGAACTAAGGAGTTAAAGTGAGTAACCTGAAAATCACCAATGTGAAAACGATTCTGACGGCGCCCGGTGGCATTGATCTGGCCGTTGTAAAAATCGAAACCAACGAACCAGGGCTGTATGGCCTGGGCTGTGCGACATTTACCCAGCGTATCTTCGCGGTGAAAAACGCCATCGATGAGTACATGTCGCCTTTTCTCGTTGGCAAAGATCCGATGCGTATTGAAGATATCTGGCAGTCAGGTGCGGTCAGCGGTTACTGGCGTAATGGGCCGATTATGAATAATGCGCTATCCGGCGTTGATATGGCTCTGTGGGATATTAAAGGTAAGTTGGCGGGGATGCCGGTTTATGAGTTGTTGGGCGGCAAATGCCGCGACGGTATCCCGTTGTATTGCCATACCGATGGTGGTGATGAGGTGGAAGTTGAGGACAATATCCGCGCCCGAATGGAGGAAGGTTATCAGTATGTACGCTGTCAGATGGGGATGTATGGCGGTGCAGGGACAGATGATTTAAAGCTGATTGCAACTCAGTTGGCTCGGGCGAAAAATATTCAGCCCAAACGCTCTCCACGGAGTAAAACGCCGGGTATTTATTTTGACCCGGACGCCTACGCGAAAAGTGTTCCGCGTCTGTTTGACCATCTTCGCAATAAGCTGGGCTTTGGTATTGAATTCATACATGACGTACATGAGCGAGTGACCCCGGTTACCGCGATTAATCTGGCGAAAACGCTTGAACAATATCAACTTTTTTACCTTGAAGACCCGGTAGCACCGGAAAATATCGACTGGCTCAAAATGCTTCGTCAACAATCTTCCACGCCGATTTCCATGGGGGAGCTGTTTGTGAATGTGAATGAGTGGAAGCCGTTAATCGACAATAAGCTGATCGATTACATCCGTTGTCACGTCAGCACCATCGGCGGCATTACACCCGCGAAGAAACTGGCGGTATACAGTGAGTTGAACGGCGTGCGTACTGCGTGGCACGGACCTGGCGACATCTCGCCGGTCGGTGTCAGCGCAAATATGCACCTTGATCTGAGCTCGCCAAACTTCGGCATTCAGGAGTACACGCCGATGAATGATGCTTTACGTGATGTCTTCCCGGGATGTCCAGAGATAGAGCTAGGGTACGCTTATGTGAACGATAAGCCGGGCCTGGGAATCGATATAGATGAAGCTAAAGCGGCGAAGTATCCCTGTGAAGGCGGGATCCCGTCATGGACGATGGCGCGGACGCCGGATGGGACCGCGTCAAGACCGTAAGCTGCGCAGTAAACCACTGAAACGGCGCAAGCGGGCTTTATATACGCTTGCGCCCTTTTGCTCACGGCGCCAGATACACCTGCGGTACGGCGATATCCGGGTGCTCTCCCATACTTACCTCCGCCCCATACCAGCGGCTAATAATCGGTTGTTGAATCACTTCCCGCGGCGTGCCCTGCGCTACCACGTTGCCCTGATGCAGCAACAGAATATGGTCGGCCCAGAGCGCCGCGAGATTCAGATCGTGCAGGACCACACAGACATGCAGTTTGCCGCTGCGGGTCAGACGCCTGAGCAGGCGCAGAAGATGTTGCTGATAGTACAGATCCAGCGCCGAAGTGGGTTCATCGAGAAACAGCCAGCCTTCGGGCGCGCCATCGCGCCATAGCTGCGCCAGACTCCGGGCCAACTGGACTCGCTGCTGCTCGCCGCCGGAAAGAGATGGATAGCGTCTCCCGGCGAGGTGATCACAGCCGGTCTCATTCATCACCTGGCGGATCATCTCCATGTTCGGCGTGCTGCCCCAGGGCGAGCGGCCCATGGCGATAACGGTTTCAATCGGCCAGTCGGCGTGGAGCTGAGTACGTTGCAGCATCACCGCCCGGCGACGGGAAAGCGCTTGCGCCGACCAGCTTTCCAGCGGCCGTCCCTCGATTAACCGTTCGCCATCGTCGGGGGTTAAAAAACCGGTTAACAGACGCAACAGGGTTGATTTCCCCGCGCCGTTAGGGCCAATCAGCGCCATCATTTCGCCGCCACGCAGTTCAAGGGAAACATCGTTAATAATCTGCCGATTACCGATGCGCAAAGAGAGCGAACGCGCACTATAGCGGTTATCCATGAATTTCTCTTTCCCGACGAAAAATGAGCCACAGGAACCACGGCGCGCCGAGCGCGCTGGTCAACAGACCGACCGGCATCTCCGCAGGGGCGGCGACGGTGCGCGCCAGGGTGTCGGCCAGCAGGAGCAGTATCGCGCCGCACAGCAGCGAACCGGGGATCAGGCCGCGATGGTCAGGCCCCAGCCACATCCGCATCAGATGCGGCACCACAAGGCCGATAAAACCAATAATGCCGCTGATAGCCACTGCGGAGGCCACCAGCAGTGCGCTGCATAACAGCAACAGCCGCTGCAATGCGCGGACGTTAACGCCGAGATAGTGCGCTTCTTCATCGCCCAGCTGTAACAGATTAAGACGCGAGGCCATTGCCCATACCACGATGGCGGCCGGGATCATCAGCGTGGCCGCCACCAGCAGCGTGGACCATTCCGCCTGGCCGAGGCTACCCATGCCCCACAAGGAAAGCTGACGCAACTGGCTATCATTGCTGAGCCACGCCAGCACCCCGACCAGCGCGCCGCACAGGGCATTAATGGCAATGCCGACCAACAGCAGGCGCGAGAGCGAGGCGTCTCCGGCCCGGCTGAGAATAAAAATGACTACCATCACCGCCACGCTACCGATAAACGCCGCCAGCATCGGCGCATACAGCGCCACCAGCGCCGGGACCGACAGAGGGAGCACCAGCCAGCAGGCCACCGCCAGCGCCGCGCCGCTGCTGATCCCTAAAAGCCCTGGATCGGCGAGCGGATTGCGAAACAGCCCCTGCATCACGCAGCCGGAGAGCGCCAGCGCAGCACCCACCAGCAGCGCCAGCAGTACCCGCGGCAGGCGTATGGTTAACCAGATATTTCTCAGGATCTCATCGCCGGAAGGGAGCAGGCTGCTCAATGGCAGACGCATCGCCCCAAGGCTCGTGGCAAACAGCGTCAGGATGACCAGAAGCAGCGTCATTAACCACAGATGACGGGCAAGGTGGGATCGCATCAGGGCAACTGCTCCGCTTTTTGCCGCAGGGCGAGTATCGCCTGCGGCGTGCGCGGGCCAAAGCCAAGCAGGGCCATATCGTCAATCACCAGCACCTGCTTATGACGGCCCGCCGGCGTTTGCGCCAGTCCCGGCAGCTTCCACAGTCCGGTTTCGCCGCCCATCCCTTTCAGACCATCGGCGGAAATGACCACCAGATCCGGCCGGCTGGCGATAACGCCTTCCTGGGACATACTGCGATAATGGTCGAAGCCCTGCATCGCGTTCTGTAGACCAGCCGCCCTGATCGCGCCGTCTGCCGCCGTTTGTTTACCGGCCACCATGCTGTTCATGCCGCCGTGGCTGAGAATAAACAGCACGCGTTTATTCATGGGCTGAGACGGAATTTGCGCTATCTGCCGATGAAGCTGCTGACGCAAGGCTTCACCTTCGCGCTGTTTGCCGAGGGCGTCAGCAATGACAGCGATCTTTTTCTCGATTGCCGGAAAATCATAGCCGCCCGGTACGCTGACCACTTTAACCTTGTTCTCTTCGACCTTTTTCAGCACCAGAGAGGGCCGTGCCTGCGCGCTGGCTAAGACCAGCGTCGGGCGCAGAGAGAGGATCCCTTCGGCGTTCAACTGGCGCAGATAGCCCACATCCGGCAGGTTCTGCGCGGCAGCAGGCCAGGTACTGGTGCTGTCTTTGGCCACCAGTTGCGGCTGGGCGTCAAGCGCGTAAACCACCTCCGTGACGTCGCCGCCGAGAGAGACTATCCGCTCGGCGGCGGCGCAGACCAGCAGCGGAAACGCCGCAAGTAATATCAGCCAGCGCTTCATGCGATCGACCCTTCGGTTGTTAAACGATCAACCTGCGTGCGCCACTGCGCCTGTTCCGGGTGGCCTTCGCTGCGTTGGCCATATAGCTGGGCGATTTGCGTGCCGTCTTTCGCGAACAACTCGACGCTGGTAACGTGACCGTCGGACGTGGGTTTGCGGGTTACCCAGATTTCATCGACGCTATCTTCGCGCAGATGCAGGGTAAAAGCGGTATTGAATATATTCAGCCAGCCGCGCATTGGGGCAACGTTTTCCAGTACGCCGGTGAAGATCTGCACGCAGCCACGGTTGCCGACGAAAATCATGATCTCATTGCCATCCTTGTGGATGGTGTCCAGCAGTGCCGGGAGTGTCTCTTTTTCAATCCGGCAGGCGAGATCATCGCTGACCAGGCGGAACGCCTGCTGACGTGACAGGTTATATTTTCTCAGCAGGCCGAAGAACTGGTGTACGTCGGTCATGGCGCGCCATTCCTTTTCCAGCGCCGCGCCGTCGGCGGAATCGGCAAATTTCACCTCCGTGACCGGAAGAATCGTCAGCGGAGCAGGAGCGCTTTGCCGGTACCCGGCAATCAGCGCATCCCAGGCCGCCATATCCGTATTTCCGGTGGTGTAAACCTTGAGCAACGCATCGCCGTGGGCGTCGAAGAACTGAATACTCTGGCGACCATTGTCGGTCAGGTGAAAAGCGCTGGCCCACTGGCTAAGGAACAGGCGCAGGTCGAGGGCGCGTGGATTGAGGATCAGCCCGGCGTGGCCGCTCAGATGTTGATGAGTAAATGCGCCGACCTGTTCATGTACCGCGTATTCATTGCGGCAGATGCATTTGGTTTCGCCTACCGCTTCCAGCGCCGCCAGAATCGCGCGCGCGTCGTCCTGCAGGCGTACAGCATCGTGGCCCAGACGGGCCTCGGTCAGTTCGGCTTCGCTAATCCCCATTTCACTGGCGATATCGCGCGCGTATCTGGCGGAGGATTGTGCTTTGGTGGTCAGATAGCGCTGCCACAGCGGAGCATGTTGCGATGGCGTGTTTGGCATAATTCACATCCTTCTCTACGATGAGTATCCCCGGCGCGCGGGCCGGGGAGCAGGTTTCTTATTATTGCGTTTGTCAAAAACGTATCTGGCTAATCAGAAATCGACGTTAACGCCCAGTTGCCAGGTCCGTCCAGGCATCACCGCCAGCGCTTTATCGTTAGCGTCCTGATTGGTGGCCGTTTCGATATTGCGGCTGCTCAGATAATCCCAGTATTTACGATCGGTAACGTTGTAAACCCCGCCGTTCAGGCGCACGTTTTTCGTCACCTGCCAGTAAGCGGTCCAGTCCAGCATGCCGTAACCCGGAACGCGCATATATTCGCTGGTGGAATCGGTAATGGCCGAGCCGCTGTTGGAGTAGCTTTCGCGGTTGGTGGCGGTAGCGCGTTTGCCCTTAACAAAGGTGGCAGTCAGGGCGGTACCGTACCGTTTTGCCGGATCGTCCCATGCCACGCCGACGATCGCCTTCATTGGCGCGACGCTATCAAGATCGACGTATTTATCGCCGCTGTAGCTGGATTTCGATTGTCCTTCGCTATAACCGTAGGCGAGGGTGGCGCTCAGGCCGTTAACCTCTTCAAACCAGGTGCCAAAGTTGAATCTGGCGCTAATTTCGCCGCCGTAAATATAGGCTTTATCGCGGTTTTCCGCCTGGTAGATGGTGTAGATGTTCGACGGCACATTGGTGAACTGTGTCGGGTTATTGGCGCGGGTGTAGCGGGTATAGGCGATAAAGTTCTTATAGCTGTTGTAGAACAGTGCGGTGCGCAGGGTAATGCCTTCCGTCACTTCGCCCTTCATCCCCCACTCGAGGTTATCGCTGGTTTCGGTTTTCAGATCGGTATTCCCGATCAGTGCATACTGCTGACTGGCCGCATAGCTGGAGCCGAGGTTCCAGGAGCCATACAGCTGGCTGGCGTTGGGGAACTGCGCCCCGCGCTTATATTGCAGGTAAGTCATCAGCCGAGGAGTGATATCGTACTGGAAAGTCAACGACGGCAGCGCCTGGGTATCGGCGTTCTTGCCATACAGCGTCGAGACCGCCGACCCCGTCAGCACGCTGCTGTTGTTGGCCAGGTCGGAGAGATTTTCCGGTTTGGTCGATTGATGTACCACACGAATGCCCGGGATAACGGCGAAATTATGGCTGTCGAGGTCGAAGTTAATCTGGTCCTGCACGAAACCGGCGACGATATAACTGCGGCTGTCGGCGTCCGGTTGCATAATCACGCTGTAGGCACCAGGGGTTGGCGACTGGGTTAGCGGGCGCTGAGTTTTGGTGGTGCTGGCGTTAAAACCGGCGCTCAGGTCGTGGCGGCCGATCGATTTTACCAGCGCGCTCTGAATGCCCCAGGTATCGGTATCGTAGTCGGAGCTCACTGTTTGCATCGCGCGGGTGATACTGTCCGGCATATAAGTCCAGTCATGGGCTTCGGTATGCTGGTAGTAGACTTTGGTTGATACGCCGTCGATATAGTCATTCATCGGCGTCCAGTCATCTTTCAGGCTCAGGCCCCAGCGGCGGGTCTGGCTGGTCTGGTTGGTGGTGCCGATGATGCTGCTGCCGCTGGAGTTCCAGGCGTCGTAATGGGTATGGTTGGTTTTATGGTAATAATCGAATGTACTGGTCAGCTTGTGTTCGTCATTCGGCTGCCAGATCCCGGACGCCATAAACGCGTCCGAGTGCCAGTTTGCCGGGTATGAATCAAGCGTCCCGCTGTTATTTTCCGTCTCCTGACCGTCGCGACGGCTGTAGACGAAGATGCCGCGCAGGGTTTCATCGCCGCCAGCGACCGTGACGCCATTGTGCCAGCTACGGTCGGCGGAATCATAGCCGCTGCGGTAGCCGAAGGCGCTGGTTTTCCCCGGATGCAGATAGTCATCGGCGGATTTCGGACGGAAAGAGACGTTGCCGCCGATAGCGTTGTTGGGGGTATCGATCGAGGTCGCTCCGGACTGAATATCAATGCTGCCGTACATGTACGGGTCGATGTAGTCGCGCCCCATTCCGAAAGTATTGAGGCCTGCGCGGCTGGCATAGCTGCGCCCGGTGGCATTGGGCTGGGCGATACCGTCGACGTCGATACCGACGCGGTTGCTTTCCATGCCGCGAATGTTGTAGCCGGTATAGCCGCCGCGGTCGAAGCCGCTTTTACCGTTGCCGGAACCGCCGCTGGCGCCGGTCGCGCTAATCAACGGTTCGTAACGCATAATGGAACCAAAATCGTTGGCGCCTTTATCCTGCAATTCCTGAGCGCTGATGGAATGCTCGCTGCCTGCTTTTAGCACAGGGGCTGGCGCGGTCACGGTCATCTGTTCCGAGCTATCCTCAGAGGCGGTATTGCTGGCCGCTTTCGTGTTGGTATCTGCCGCCCCGGCAGAAGTTTGATAGATTGCTGCAAGCAAAGAGGTCACCAGCAGGCTTTTCTTGAACCATGCTGTTGATTGAGTGGAGATATACATAATAGCCACGCCTTGATAATTATTAGTATTGGCCCACGCATTACTTCCAGAGTGCAGGTGTGTCCTGTTATTCCATGACCGGACATATTGTTCCATACTTAATTATCGCGAATGGTAATGATAGGTATTATCGTTTGCAACAAAATTATTGATTATTTCTCAATTAATCTGCAAGTTGTTTACAATTTACCCCTTTACTGACAGTGAGAAAGCGATGAGTCACAAAGCCGCTATTACCATTACCTATTGTTCGCAATGTAACTGGATGCTGCGCGCCAGCTGGATGGCCCAGGAATTGCTGCACAGTTTCAGTACCGATATTGGCTCGGTGACGCTGGTACCGGGAACCGGCGGGATTTTCGTGGTGACGGTTAATGAGGTACAAATTTGGGAGCGTAAGCAGGATGGTGGTTTTCCCGATGCCGCCGAACTGAAACGCCGGGTTCGCGACGTTTGCTTCCCGGACAAAGCGCTGGGACACGTGGATAAACCGGCATACTCCTCAGGGAGTAGTGAGTGACATTGCTCTCTTTAAACGTGTATTATTAATGCATCTTTATTGGTGAGGAACAGTCTATGGCGGGGAAACGTATTGCGCGGGAAAAAAAGACCATTAGCAGTATGATTTCGCTCTATCGGCGCCTCTGTCAGGATGCCAGTGACGACGCTGAACATTACCGGGCGCTTAATGCCTACGCGGACAAGCGTCTGGATAAGTGCGTATTTGGTGAAGAAAAACCCGCCTGCAGGCAGTGTCCGGTACACTGCTATCAACCCGCGAGACGCGAAGAGATGAAGCAGATTATGCGCTGGGCCGGGCCGCGAATGCTCTGGCGTCATCCGATCCTGACTCTTCGCCATCTGATTGATGATAAACGCCCTGTCCCCGCGCTTCCCGAAAAGTACCGGTCTAAAAAATAGCCCCGGCTCGCGCTGCGTAGCGCCTTCGGAAGCGTCCCCTCACCCTGAAAGGGCAAGGGGGCCTGTTTTATTCCAGGCACTTCCGGCGGCGCTAGCCGCGGCCTGGTGCTTCTGACAGCGTTCGATGATCGCGAACCGACGTACTGACAAACGCGATAACAAACAGGAGGGTAAACAACACCACAATGGTCGGCGCGGGGGCGCTGTCGAGATAAAACGACAACCACACGCCGCCCAGTGAACAGCTCACCGCAATGACCACTGCCAGCAACAGAGCGCTGACGAAGCGCCGTGTCAACAGCAGGGCGATTGCCCCCGGCGCGATCAGTAATGAAATCGACAGAATAATCCCCACGGCTTTTAGCGTTGCGACGATGGTCAGCGCAATCATGCACAGCAGCCCGTAGTGCAGCAGCCCGCAGCGCAGCCCGCTGGCCCTGGCCTGCTGCGGATCAAAGGCGTGCAACAGAAAATCGCGCCACTTCAGGCCGATAATTAAGGCGATGAGCAGCGCAATCAGCGACGTTTGTACAATATCATTGGCCGAAATACCCAGCATATCGCCAAACAAAATATGGTCGAGATGAACCTCCGACTGAATCGCGACGTACAGCACCAGACCCGCGCCGAACATCCCGGAAAACACAATTCCCATGATCGTGTCGCGCTTGATGCGACTGTTATCATCGAGGTAACCGGTGGCGATAGCGCAGAATAACCCGGCGATAAACGCGCCGATGGCGAAGGGGACGCCGACAATATAGGCCACCACGACGCCGGGAAATACCGCATGGCTCATGGCGTCGCCCATCAGCGCCCAGCCTTTCAGCACCAGGAACACGGAAAGCAGCGCACAGGGAACGGCGACAATCATTGCCACCAGTATGGCGTTAACCATAAAAGGAAACTGGAAAGGTTCAAGCAGCACGTTCAGCATGGGACCTCCTGGCGAGACGACGGCTGGCAAGCAGGCCGTGCTTCGGTGCAAAAACAAAAGCGACTAAAAACAGCAGCGTTTGCGCCACGACGATGATGCCGCCGGTCGCACCGTCCAGATAGTAGCTGATCCACGCGCCGAAAAAGCTGGTCAGGCTACCGATAGCCACGGCAATGAGCAGCAGGCGCGGGAAGCGGTCGGTCAGCAGCCAGGCGGTGGCGCCGGGGGTGACCACCAGGCAAATCACCAGAAATGCGCCGACGGTTTGCAGTGCCGCCACGGTACAGGCCGCCAGCAACGTGAAGAACAACAGTTTCAGCCCACGGGTATTGAGGCCAATTGAACGGGCGTGGTTCTCATCGAAAAAGGTTACCATCAGGTCTTTCCACTTCAGCAGCAGAATTACCATCGAAATAAAACCAATTGCCGCCAGTTGAATAATATCCTCCGGGGCAATGGCCAGAATATTGCCGAGAATAATGGTCTGGATATTCACCGACGTGGGATTCAGTGAAACCATAAACAGGCCGATGCCGAAAAAAGAGGAGAAGATCAGGCCGATAATCGCATCTTCTTTCAGCTTCGAGCGTTGATTGAGAAACAGCATACTGCCCGCTGCCAGCCCGCCGGAAAGAAAGGCGCCCAGCGCGAAAGGCAGGCCGAGCATATATGCTCCCGCCACGCCGGGTACGATGGAGTGGGAGAGGGCATCGCCAATCAACGACCAGCCTTTGAGCATCAGATAGCAGGAGAGAAACGCGCACACGCCTCCCACCAGCGCCGAGACCCACATCGCGTTCAGCATATACTGATAGCCAAACGGCTCCAGCAGCCAGTTCATTCCTTACCTCCCGCCACGCAGCGGCTAATAAACGGCCGCTCATCGTCGGTAATAATTTTCTCTTCCGCGCCGCTCAACACTACATGGCGCAGTACGCCGCTAAAAGCGATCTCAAGGTTTTCAGCGGTAAACGTGGTTTCCGTCGGGCCGCTGGCCAGCACGGTACCTTTGACCATCACCGTGTAGTCGCAGAATTCGCTCACCGAACCGAGGTTATGGGTCGAAACCAGCATGGTACACCCTTCATTGCGCAGCTCCCGCAGCAGCTCAATGATGCGCGCTTCCGTCTGCACATCGACGCCGGTAAAGGGCTCATCCAGCAGAATCACTTTCCCTTGTTGGGCGATCGCGCGGGCCAGAAACACGCGCTTTTTCTGTCCGCCGGAAAGTTCGCCTATCTGCCGGTGGCGATACTCGCTCATGCCGACCCGCGCCAGCGCGGCATCAACAATTTCATGGTCGCGTTTTTTCGCTCGTCGTAGCCAGCCCATATGGCCGTAGCGGCCCATCATCACCACGTCTTCCACCAGCACCGGGAAGGACCAGTCCACTTCTTCCGCCTGCGGGACATAGGCGACGAGGTTCTGGCGCAGGGCCCGGTTAACCGGCTGGCCGAGAATCGCAATATCGCCGCGCGCCACGTGAACAAAGCCCATCAATGCTTTAAACAGCGTCGACTTTCCTGAGCCGT
Source organism: Klebsiella indica (assembly GCF_005860775.1). Taxonomy (GTDB): domain Bacteria; phylum Pseudomonadota; class Gammaproteobacteria; order Enterobacterales; family Enterobacteriaceae; genus Klebsiella; species Klebsiella indica. The sequence continues at coordinate 87,075 of NZ_VCHQ01000006.1, read as the reverse complement.
TCACCCCGACCAGCGCGGCAATCGAACCGCGTGGGACGTTGAATGACGCATCCCGCAGGGCGGTATGCCCGTTACGCCAGGTCACGCTGACGTTGTTGACTGCGATCCCCGGTAGTGCGTCACTCATGATTGTTTCCTCAATCCGTCGTTGATGCCCTGGACGATGGTTTGCGTGGTGACGCGCAGCAGGTCGAGATAGGTCGGCACCGGGCCATCGGCGGCGCTCAGAGAGTCGACGTATAAAACGCCGCCGTAGTGAGCGCCTGCTTCTCTTGCCACCTGGCGCGCCGGTTTATCGGAGATAGTGCTTTCGCTAAAGATGGTCGGGATATGCTTTTTCTTCATCGTATCAATGGTTTTGCGCACCTGCTGCGGCGTGCCCTGTTGGTCGGCGTTGATTGGCCACAGGTAGAGTTCGCGCAGATCGTTGTCGCGAGCCAGATAGGAGAATGCGCCCTCACTGGTCACCAGCCAGCGTTTATCCTGCGGCAGTTTCCCCAGTTCCGCCTTCAGCGGTGCCATGGTCTGGCGAATTTTCTCTTTGTAAGTCTCGGCGTTGTGGCGGTAAGTATTGGCATTCTCAGGATCGTATTTCACCAGCGCGTCGCGGATATTGTCGACATAGATCAGGGCGTTATCTGCGGACATCCAGGCATGTGGGTTGGGTTTGCCGTTATAAGGCCCTTCGCTGATGCCCATCGGCTGAATGCCGTTGCTGACCACCACCTCTGGTACGCCGTTCAGGTGCTGATAAAAACGGGCGAACCACAGTTCAAGATTGAGGCCGTTGGCGAGGATCAACTGCGCGCCTTGTGCCCGCCTGATATCCCCGGGGGTCGGCTGATATTCATGGATCTCGGCACCGGGTTTAGTGATTGAACTGATGTCAGCCGCATCGCCCGCGACGTTTTGCGCCATGTCGGCGATGACGGTAAACGTGGTAATGACTTTAAATTTCTCTTTTGCCTGGACGGGGGCAATGGTCAGTAGCGCCAGAGTCGTGGCAAGCAGCAGATGTTTCAAAGGTGGCAGGTGCAGCATAGGATCCCTCACAGGTTGCAGGTTGCGATTAATTAATCATCATTTATAGCTTTTGCTATGTTATATAGCACAGGCTATTAGTAAATGAAAATGATTATTATTTAAATTCAAGGCAAATGGTTAGCATGAGAACAAAATCGTGCAGCAGACCAGATTCTGTCAGGGGAATGATGAAGAAGGCAGTGGAGGCGGTTTTTCTTAATTTTTTATTATATAACAATATGTTATTTGTTTAAGGCCATTTACTGAAGAGACGCTTAATGAAGCGTGCGCTTACCGACTTACAAGAGGCAGGAGGCTAATGCTGGTCAGTTAAGGGGCTGTCAGCCGTGTGTAGAGGCTGGCTGCTCGGTTCCGTTAATCGGTGGTTCTGGCGAAATCCCTATTCGGTTGCAAAACGCAGGAGATTTGAACCCACAGCCGCAGGGGAGTAACCGTTTCAGCCCAGGCTCACAGCAGGGGGGTTGGGCGCATCAAGGAAACCTGGCGGGAACGCAGGCGCGCATCCAGGACTGGCCGCCAGGACGGCGGCCAGAGGGCGGGTCGAGACAGGACGTCGAGTCCCGCCCGGTCCGCCAGATGAAGCCGGAGTGGAGCGGACCGCGCAGCGGCAGGTTTTCAGCGCAATGCCGGGGGTGCAGGGGGACGGGCGAAACGTCCCCCTGGCCGTTCACACGCAATGCATATGAAGAATATCCTCGTATTAACCGTGAACGGAACAGGCCACTGAATCCAATGGGGAAATTAAAAATGCGCCATTTTCACCAGAACCACCGAAAAAGCGAATGCCGTTAGTCAATGAAACAGACGACAACACCGATGACTCGCTTAACCGATTGGCATCAGAACAGGTGACGCTATTTTTTCATGTCGGGCAGCGAGTCTATCCAGTTCATCGCCAGCTGCGGCCACTCGGCGACGGGCAGACCTTTCGTTCCACGAATACCGAAGCCATGCTTGCCCTCGGCGAACAAATGCAATTCCGTCGGCACCTTGTGGGCGCGCAGCGCGTTGAACATGACCAGTGAGTTATCCACCGGTACCGAAGGATCGTCTACCGCATGCAGAATAAATGTCGGCGGCGTCTCAGGCGTCACATTCTGCTCCGGCGAATAACGGCGCTGTTGCTCTGCTGTCGGCGTATCGCCAATCAGCGCTTTGCGCGAGCCGCGATGGGCAATCGCCGGCTCCATGGAAATCACCGGGTACGCGAGTATGGCAAAATCTGGTCGCGCGCTCTGCTGGTCGATAGCATCGATGGCGGTGTAAACCGACGCGTTGTAGCGGGTCTCCAGGCTCGCTGCCACGTGCCCCCCGGCGGAAAACCCCATGATACCGATTTTATGCGGGTCGATATGCCACTCTGCGGCACGCGACCGCAGGGTACGCAACGCGCGCTGTACATCGGCCAGCGGAGCATCGCTGCCCTCCGTGTGACCCTCCGCGGGCATCCGATAAGTCATCACAAACAGGGTATAGCCTTGCGCATTAAATACCGGCGCAAGGTCGCTGCCTTCTTTATCCAGCACCACACGCTGATATGATCCTCCTGGCGTCACCAGCAGGGCGATACCGTTGGGCTTCTCTGGCGCATAAACGGTGATTGCCGGGGCGCGAATGCCGGTGACGGCGCGGTCAGGCAGCACGGGATTGTTACTGCGCTCCACGAGAGATTCAACCACCGGGCTGTGTTTCGCCCCGGGCGCTTCACCGCCGGGCCAGACTGAAAAGGTCGACAGGGAGGCGAATGCCGTCGGAGCAGACAAAAGCAGCATGATGGCCGCCGCCAGGGGTAAACGCGTCATAAGCATCTCCAGTAAGGAAAAGGCTTATTTATCATTGATGAGTAACAAGTATTGCGAGTGGCTTCACAGAACGCCGTTTCATTTAAATAGAAATGAAACGGCGTTCTGAATATTAATCAGGCGCGGGTGGCAATAAGAATGGCGGAAGCCTTAATCAGCGCGATGACACGGCTGCCCTGCGCCAGCTTCATCTCTTGCTGGCTTTCATTGGTGACCACGGCGATGATTTCAAAGCCCGCGTCGGCCTGAATATGCACGGTGGCGTTCACCGCGCCTTCTGTCACCTGGGTCACGCTACCGGTGAACTGGTTGCGGGCGGAAAACTTCAGACCACAATCTTCTGTCGCCAGCGTGACCCACGGCGCTTTAATCAGCGCAATGGCGTCTTTACCTGTCGCCAGACCCAACACTTCTTTGCTGCTGTGGGTGACGATCGCCACCAGCTTTGCGCCGCCCGCTAAAGTCAGTTCGATTTCGTCGTTGACTGCGCCAGTGGCGACCGCGCTGACTGTGCCGGCGAGTTGGTTACGTGCTGATACCGCCATAATGCCTCCGCTCAATGCGTTTAGAAATGACTCTCTGGTTATACCAGAACATCTTTGCTAATGCCCAGACGTTTCATACGGGAAAGTAATGTTGTGCGTTTTAATCCCAGTCGTTGGGCCGCGCCTTTCGGCCCGGCAACCACGCCGTTGCTCTCTTTCAGTACCCGGACAATCAGCTGGTATTCGTCCTCTCCTTCTTTTGCTGCTACCTCCGCTGTCAGCGGCGCCTGCTCGATACTTATTTCCGGTAGTGATAATTGCAGCACGTTGCCGCGGGTCAGCAGCACCGCCCGTTCGATAACGTTCTCCAGTTCGCGCACATTACCCGGCCACTCCATACGGCTGAGGGTACGCAACGTTTCCGCCGGAATGCTGTCGATATTGCGCCCAAGACGGCGGGCGATTTTAAAGGTGAAGGCTTTCACCAGTAACGGAATATCGTCCGGGCGTTCGCGCAACGGCGGCAGGTGGATCGGAAAGACGTTCAAGCGGTAGTAGAGATCGCTACGGAATTCACGATTGGCGACCATCTGCTTAAGGTCGCGGTTAGTCGCGGCGATCAGGCGGACATCGGTGTGAATCAGCTTATTGCTACCGAGGCGTTCGAACTCCTGTTCCTGTAATACGCGCAGCAGTTTCGGCTGCAGTTCCACGGGCATGTCGCCGACTTCATCAAGGAACAGCGAACTTTTATCCGCCAGTTCGAAGCGGCCAATGCGCTGGGCGCTGGCGCCGGTAAAGGCGCCGCGCTCGTGGCCAAAGAGATCGCTTTCCAGCAGTCCGGCGGGCATGGCCGCGCAGTTCATTTTCACCATCCGGCGGCTGTTGCGGCCGCTCAGGTTATGAATGGCGCGAGCAATCAGCTCTTTACCGGTCCCGGTTTCGCCAAGGATAAGCACCGTGCTGTCGCTGTGCGCCACCATCTCGACCTGCTTAAGCACGCGATGCATCGCTTCGCTGCGGCCAATGATTTCGCCAAATTCGCTCTCGACGTTATTGAGCTGTTCAGTCAACGCGAGGTTCTCATCCACCAGACGCTCTTTCAGGCGCTGAATCTCACGATAGGCGAGGGCGTTATCAATGGCGATTGAGACCCGTTCGGCAATCTGCCGCAACAATTTGAGGTTGGTGGTGGTGAATACTTTTTCATCGCACTGCGCCAGCTTCAGCACGCCAAGCAGCGTGTTGCCGGACATCAACGGCAACAGGCACAGGGTCTGGATTTTGTTGTCCCATATTTCAAAGAGCATTTTTTCGTACGGCGCCAGCCGGTCATAATCTTGCAGATTGAGCAGCAGCATTTCTTTGCTCTTAAATACCCGCTCGGTCAGGGTTCCGGCTTCATCCACCTCGCTTTGATCGTGCACCGGATGGTCGGCGTCAAGATAGTGGGTGGAGTAGATATTGAGCTTGCCTTTACGGTTGCTGCGCAGCACGACGCTGATGGCGTCAATGCGGAAATAATGATAAATCTCCTTCGCCACTTCGCTGACCAGCTCATCGATATCCAGCCGCGAGAGTACGGCATTGGTGATCGCCACCAGAATGCGAAAATTATCGCGCTCACGACATAGCAGATTGTAATCGCTGTTATTGCTGACACGGCTCTGGATTTGCTCGGTCACCACGGCAATGATTTGCGTAAAGGTGTGCAGCCGCTGGTACTCTTTTTCCGTCCACGGTTGGTCGGCATTGCGTATAAATTCGCAGCCGCCGAAGATGCGGCCCTCCGCCGCCAGCGGCAGCAGGCAGTAATAACCAAATGTGGGGTAGAGTCCGCTGCTGGCCAGCTGCGGCCAGGTTTCGGCAAAAGTCGCCCTGTCGCAATACAGCGCATCCGGTCGCGACAGCAGGCGTCGTACCGGACCGTTGGCAAGGACGGTTTCGTCTTCGTAGTTTAGCGGGTGCCCGGCTTCGTCGCAGGCATGCCGGACCGCACGATGGTTACCGGGATGCCATAAAATAATTGCCGCCCGGTCGGCGAGCGCGGACTGTTGCACCAGACGGGTTAACGTTTCGCTCAGCGCAGCCAGATCCGGCTGCTGTAATAACGTGCGGGTGATATCAAACAGGCCCTGCTGCCCAAGATCGCCCATTGGTGTATACGACATTGCTTAAGCCCAAAAGCACCGCAAAGCAGCGCGTAATAAAGTGATGATACAAATAAGAGCCTATCCCATTAGGGCTATTTTACTTGTCATTTTGAACCTGGGCAGTGCTCAGAATCCTCACGTACTACGTGTACGCTCCGGTTCTTCCGCGCTGGCCGTGTTCAAACTGTCTGCGCCAATAACGCCTACAGGGATAGGCTCTAATAGTCTGTTAAATTAAGCGGTCATTGCCGCCGTAAACCGATCCGTGGTGGCCCGATGATTTGGGCTGGATAATGAAGCGGTGAGCCAGGCGGGTTTTCACCCTTGCTATTCTATCCGTGCCGTGCATTCCTCCTCACCCTCTCCCTGAAGGGGCGGGGGGAGCAACAATGTGTTCTTTAGTTTTCCATAACAAGTCGTTGAGATAATGCTACCCGGACGGGCACAACGCGTCGCCTCCGGGAAATCGCCATACATTGTTAACAAATTCGCGGCAACGGCTCGGCGTGGGGAAGATCAAGGGTGCGCTTCACACCGTACAGGCCGATGGCGCGCACGCCCGGACGTTCCACAACATCGCCAACGATCGCCGCATTGCGCCCCAGCGGGTGAGCGCGTAAACGCGCCAGCACGTTTTCCGCAGCGTGCCGGGCGGCGACAATCACCAGCTTGCCCTCATTGGCAAAATTAAGCGCATCCAGCCCGAGGAGTTCGCATACGCCGCGTACGGTATCGTTGATCGGCAGATTTTGTTCATGCAGTTCAATCCCGCAGCCGCTGGCGGCGGCAAACTCATGAGCGACTGCGTTAACGCCGCCGCGGGTCGCATCGCGCAGCGCCTTGACCCCGGGGATGTCGCGCAACGTTTGAATCAGCGGTGTCAGCACCGCGCAATCGCTGGACAGCGCACCGTCCAGCCCCATCTGCTCGCGCAGATTAAGAATCGTTGCCCCGTGATCGCCAAGCGTACCGCTGACCAGCAGCACGTCGCCGGCGCTAATTTGTTGGGCGCCCCAGTGAATGTCTGCCGGGATCGCGCCGATCCCGGCGGTGTTAATAAACAGTTTATCCGCCGATCCCCGCGGCACCACTTTGGTATCGCCGGTGACAATCGCGATCCCGGCTTCCCGTGCGGTCTGCGCCATGCTATCGACGACCGCTTCGAGCGTGGCTATCGCCAGCCCCTCTTCAAGAATAAACCCGCAGGAGAGGTAGCGCGGCAGCGCGCCGCTCACCGCCACGTCATTCGCTGTGCCGCATACCGCCAGCTTGCCGATATTGCCGCCGGGGAAAAATAGCGGATCGATAACATAACTGTCGGTGGAAAAGGCGAGACGATCGCCCTGCGCGGTAAGCCCGGCGAGATCAAGCCGCGCCTGATCTTCCAGTTCCGCCAGCCAGGGGTTGGCGAAAGCCTGCATAAACAGGTCGCCGATCAACTGTTGCATCGCCTGACCGCCGCTACCGTGAGCTAACTGGATGCTTTTCATACTTCGATTTCCTGACTGCGATATTGATACCAGGCGGCGCAGGCCCCTTCCGAGGAAACCATCAGCGCGCCAAAGGCGCTTTGCGGATTGCAGGTACTGCCGAACAGCGAGCACTGGTGCGGCTTACAGCGGCCGGTCAGCACCTCGCCGCAGCGGGCGCGCGGGTCATCGCAAACGCGCTGCGGTGCCGGGCGGAAATGCGCCTCGGCGTCAAAACGCTGATACGCGGGCATCAGACGGACGCCAGAGTTGTTAATCACGCCCAGACCTCGCCACTCGCTGTCGCCGCTGAGGCAGAACACATCGGCGATGACCGACTGCGCCAGTGGATTGCCCTCATCAGGCACCACCCGGCGATACTGGTTTTCCACCTCACTGTGCCGCGCTATTGTCTGCTCAACCAGCATCACCGCGCCTTGCAGTAGATCAAGCGGTTCGAATCCCGCCACCACTAAAGGACGATGATAGTCGCTGGCGATAAACCCGTAGGCTTCGGTGCCAATAACCATGCTGACGTGACCGGGGGCGAGAAAAGCATCGATCCCGTTATTCGGCTGATCGAGCAGGCTGCGCAGGGTCGGCAGCAGAGTGATGTGCTGGCAGAAAAAGTAAAAATTAGCCACATCGCGCTCGCGGGCCTGACGCAGCGTGAGGGCGGTGGCGGGCATAGTGGTTTCGAAACCGAGACCGAAGAAGACTATTTCATGGTCGGGATTTTGCTGCGCCAGCTTCAGGGCATCCATTGGCGAATAGACGATACGCACGTCGGCCCCGCGTGATTTCGCCTGCAACAACGAACCGTTTTTTCCCGGCACGCGCATGGCGTCGCCAAAGGTGCAGAAAATGACGCCCGGACGGCTGGCGATATCGATACAGGCGTCAATGCGTCCCATCGGCAGTACGCACACCGGGCAGCCGGGGCCGTGGATAAATTCGATATTTTCCGGCAACAACTGGTCGAGGCCGAATTTAAAAATGGCGTGAGTATGGCCGCCGCACACTTCCATAATGCGCAGCGGGCGTTCGGCGGTATGCGTCAGCAGGCGGGCCCGCTTGCGAAGGTGTTCCACCAGTTGCATTACCTGCTCCGGAGCGCGGTATTCATCAACAAAACGCATTTACCGCTCCTCGCCGTAGAGCAGCGCGCCGACGTCCGGCTCGACGGCAAACATGTTTTGCAGCGCGTCAAGGGTATCGCGGGCTTCAGCTTCATTAATCACGCTCATGGCGAAACCGACGTGCACCAGCACCCACTGGCCCAGGCGCGGCTGGCCCTGGTCATCGACCGGGCCGACCAGAGTGAGATCGACTTCGCGCTGAATGCCGCACACGTCCACCTTTGCCAGATTGCCGTCAATGGCGCGAATTTGTCCCGGAACGCCTATGCACATCGCTGCGCCTCCAGCCAGTTAAGCCACTGGTCCATGCCTTCCCCGTGGGTGGCGGAAAGAAGAATAATGTCAATATCCGGATTCACCTCCCGGGCACAGGCCAGACATTTTTCCACATCAAAGGTGAGATACGGCAGCAGGTCGACTTTATTGAGCAGCATCAGGCTGGCGGCGGCGAACATATGCGGATACTTCAGCGGCTTGTCTTCCCCTTCGGTCACCGACAGCACTGCCACCTTATGGCGCTCGCCGAGGTCGAAATCTGCCGGGCATACCAGGTTGCCGACGTTTTCGATAAACAGAATGCCGTTGTCATCCAGCGGCAGGCGCGGCGCGGCATCGGCGATCATCTGGGCGTCAAGATGGCAGCCTTTACCGGTGTTGACCTGAATGGCCGGCGTGCCGGTGGCGCGGATGCGCGCGGCGTCGTTGATCGTCTGCTGATCGCCTTCAATGACCGCACAGGGGGTTTTTTCTTTCAGCCGTAGCAGGGTTTCCGTCAACAGGGTCGTTTTGCCGGAGCCGGGGCTGGAGACCAGATTCAGCACCAGCTGGTTTTTGGCGGCGAAGCGCGCGCGGTTGCGGGCGGCCAGACGGTTGTTTTTATCCAGCACGTCGATTTCCACTTCCAGCATGCGTTTCTGGCTCTGACCCGGCGCATGACTACCCGCTTCGCCGTGACCGTAGTGCAGATCGCCGTTTTCAGTACGCTCAGGGGTGAAGTCATCACGTTTTATGCCGGTAATATTCATCATCTGACGCGGGGCGGCCGCGAAGGGGGCGCTGCGAAACGCCGAATGCGGGTTATGTTCGTCGCCTTCTATATAAAGGTTGCCTTTCCCACAGCCGCAAGTCGTACACATAGTTTTGCTCCTGGTCTGTCCCGTCATATTTCGTATTGTCGCTTTGTTGGCCGCGCCTGGCGCTGCGAGACAACCGAATTACCCGGGAATCACTTCTATTCGCTGAATCTGTAAACCCTCGTCCGCCACAATCTGCAACCGATCGCTCTGACACTGTGGACAGCGGCGCACGTGCTGCGAGATAAGCTGCACGTACTGCTGGCAGGATTCACACCAGCATTCAGCCTGTTGTTCGGCGATATGCAGTTCGCAGCCTTCCGCCAGCGTGCCGCGGCACACCAGTTCAAAACAGAAGGTCAGCGCGCTGGCTTCCACGCAGGAAAACGCCCCAACTTTTAGCCACACGCCGGTAACCCGACGTGCGCCAGCCTGCTGCGCCTGCTGTTCGATAATTTCCAACGCCCGCTGGCTAAGCGTGATTTCGTGCATGATGCCTCCGTATCGCGATGGCCCATCTATGCAATAACGATGCCATCTCACCGCTACTGTCGACTGACTGACGATGACGACCGTCAGGTATCGTCATCGTCATGTCTTCTTAACGCATTGTTGTGATTAAATTTATTAAATATCAATTAATTACAATTTGGCATGGAAAGTGCTTAACCGGTGCGACTCATATCTCGGGGGAACCAGGATGACTATTTGGGAATTAAGTGAAAAGGCGGACTACATCGCCGATCGTCACCGCCAGCATCAGAAGCAGTGGCACACCTACTGCAGCTCGCTGGTCCAGGGGATAACCCTGTCGAAAGCGCGTCTGCATCATGAAATGAGTTGTGCGCCAGATAGCGAACTCTGCTTCGTACTGTTTGGCCACTTTCAGGTCTACGTGGCGCTGGCCGAGGGCTTTAACAGCCATACCATCGAATATTACGTGGAAACCCGGAACCGCGCTGACAGGCAGTTGATTGCCCGGGCAACGCTGGACTCCGATGGCACCATTGATGGCCGTATCAGTAACCGCGATCGCGAACAGGTACTCGAACACTATCTGGCGACGATCGCCACCGTGTATGACCGCCTGTATGACGCGATGGAACAGGACCAGCCGGTGGATTTAAGCCGTCTGACGCTGGCCCGTTAATCGCCAGGTGTCGATAAGTGTCGAAATTGACACTTACGTAGCCTGTTTTCGTCAAAAATGACTTTCACCTGAGGATGACCCGGTGAACCGTTTTGTAATTGCTGACTCCACCGTTTGTATCGGCTGTCGTACCTGCGAAGCCGCCTGCGCTGAGACTCACCGCCAGCAGGGACTGCAATCTGCGCCCCGCTTGCGGTTGATGCGCAATGAAAAAGAATCCGCGCCGCAGATGTGCCACCACTGCGAAGATGCGCCCTGTGCTGTCGTATGCCCGGTCAACGCGATTAATCGCGTCAATGGCGCGGTACAGCTCAATGAAAGCCTGTGCGTAAGCTGCAAGTTATGCGCAATCGCCTGCCCGTTCGGCGCTATTGCGTTTTCCGGCAGCCGTCCGCTGGATATTCCGGCTAATGCCAATACGCCGATGGCCCCCGCCGCGCCACCGGCCCAGTCCCGCGTCAGCGCTTTGCTCGATTGGCTGCCGGGCGTGCGTGCCGTCGCCGTCAAATGCGACCTGTGCCATTTCGATGAACAGGGCCCGGCGTGTGTACGGACCTGCCCGACCAAAGCGTTGATGCTGGTGGATATTCGTGATATCGCCCAGGCCAACAAGCGTAAGCGGCAACTGGCCTTTCATACCGACTTCGGCGATCTGTCGCGGTTTCAGGCGCAACAAGGGGATGTGAAATGAGTGTGATTGCCTTAGTGAATCAGGCGGTGGTCTGGTACGCCGCCAGCGCGGTGCTGGCGTTTCTGTTCACGCTGCGTAAACCGCTGAGCGGCGCGATTGCCGGGGTGGGCGGCGCGGTCGCCAGCGTCATGCTGGCGCTGGCGGGCGGAACGGCGCTGTTGATGCCGGAGCACGGAGACGACGGCATGTTGCAGATGCTGCATCTGAGCATTCGGATTGGCGGCGTCAACGCCCTGTGGCTGCTGGCGATTGGCCTGTCGGCGCTGCCGATTTCCCTGTTTAATATTTCCTGGCATCGCCACCCGCAGGTGAAGGCTAACGGCCTGCTGGTGAACCTGCTGCTGGCTGCCGCCGCCAGCGCGGTGGTTGTCACTAACTTTGGCGCGCTGGTGGTGATGGCGGAGATTATGGCTCTCTGCGCCGCTTTCCTTACCGGCTGCCCACAGTCCGGCAAACTGTGGTTTGCGTTGGGGCGGTTTGGCACTCTGCTGCTGGCCTGGAGCTGCTGGCTGGTCTGGTCGTTCTACGGCACGCTTGAACTGGCGCAGATTACGCAACTGGCGATGGACGCTCCGCAAAACGCGCTGCTGTGGCTGCCTGGGCTGATCGGTTTTGCGCTGTTGGCCGGTGTTATCCCGCTCCACGGCTGGGCGCCGCAGGCCCATGCGGGCGCCAGCGCCCCGGCCGCCGCGCTGTTCTCCACGGTGGTGATGAAGGTTGGCCTGTACGGCATTCTGACGGTGTCGCTGGCCGGGAGCGTGCCGCCGCTGTGGTGGGGCGTGATGTTGCTGGTGCTGGGAATGATCACCGCATTCGTCGGCGGATTGTACGCACTGATGGAGCACAATATTCAGCGGCTGCTGGCGTACCACACTCTGGAAAACATCGGCATTATTCTGCTCGGTTTCGGCGCCTTCGTCACCGGCATCGCCAGCCATAACCCGGCGCTGATGGCGCTGGGCTTTATTGGCGGTATGTATCACCTCATCAACCATAGTTTGTTTAAAACCACGTTGTTTCTCGGCGCGGGGGCGGTGTGGTTTCGCACCGGCCATCGCGATATCGAAAAACTCGGCGGGATAGGCAAGAAAATGCCGCTGATTTCGCTTTCCATGCTGGTGGGCCTGATGGCGATGGCTGCGCTGCCGCCGCTGAATGGTTTCGCCGGAGAGTGGGTTATCTATCAGTCTTTCTTCCGGATGAGCACGGGCGAGGTGTTTATTGGTCGTCTGCTTGGGCCGCTACTGGCGACAGGCCTGGCGGTGACCGGCGCGCTGGCGGTGATGTGTATGGCGAAAGTCTATGGCGTCGCTTTCCTTGGTGCACCGCGCAGCCCGGAGGCGGAGAACGCGACCTGCGCGCCGCGGCTGATGACCTTTAGCGTGGCGCTGGCCGCCATCTGCTGCGTGATTGGCGGAGTCGCCGCGCCGCTGCTGTTACCGCTTGTCGGGCGCGTTTTCCCGGCTCATGCTGAGGCTTCAAGCGTGGTTTCCCAGCCGCTGATAGCCCTCCTGCTCATTGCCTGTCCGCTGTTGCCGCTGCTGTTGATGCTCTTCTTTAAAGGCGATCGTCTGCCTGCCCGCACGCGCGGCACGGCCTGGGTCTGCGGCTACAACCATGAGAAATCGATGGTTGTTACCGCCCACGGTTTCGCCATGCCGGTGAAAGAGGCTTTTGCGCCGGTTTTTAAACTGCGTCACTGGTTGCATCCGGCGCGTCTGCTCCCCCGCTGGCAACGTACCGCCGCGCCCGTACGGATTTCCGGCTGGCAGAGCGATTCCGCGCCTGCGCTGTTTCGCGGCGTAGCGCTGGTTGAACTGGCGGTGCTGGTGGTGATTATGATTTCCCGAGGAGCCTGAAAATGAACCTGGTGATTGCATTCTTGCAGGCTCTGGCGCTGTTCGCCGCCGCGCCGTTGCTGTCTGGCATTACCCGCGTCGCCCGCGCGCGTCTGCATAACCGCCGCGGTCCGGGCGTTTTGCAGGAGTATCGCGACCTGATCAAACTCCTCGGGCGGCAGAGCGTGGCGCCCGCGGATTCCGGCTGGGTCTTTCGTCTGATGCCGTACGTGATGGTCGGCGTGATGCTGACTATCGCCACCGCGCTGCCGGTGGTGACAGTGAGGTCGCCGCTGCCGCAACTGGGCGATCTGATCACCCTGATCTATCTGTTCGCTATCGCTCGCTTCTTCTTCGCTATTTCCGGCCTTGATACCGGTAGCCCGTTTACCGCGATCGGCGCAAGCCGCGAGGCGATGCTCGGCGTACTGGTGGAGCCCATCCTGCTGCTCGGCCTGTGGGTGGCGGCGCAGGTGGCCGGTTCCACGCACATCAGCAATATCACCGACACGATTTACCACTGGCCGGTAGCGCGCAGCATTCCGCTGATGCTGGCGCTGTGCGCCTGCGCATTCGCCACCTTTATCGAGATGGGCAAACTGCCGTTTGATCTGGCGGAAGCGGAGCAGGAGTTGCAGGAAGGCCCGCTGACCGAATACAGCGGCAGCGGCTTCGCGGTGCTGAAGTGGGGGATCGGTCTCAAACAACTGGTGGTATTGCAGATGTTCGTCGGCGTGTTTATCCCGTGGGGACAGATGGAGACCTTCAGCGCGAGTGGACTGCTGCTGGCGCTGGTACTTGCCGTCGTCAAGCCGATTGTCGGCGTGCTGGTGATTGCCCTGTTTGAAAACAGCATGGCGCGCCTGCGCTTTTGCGCCGTTTCCCGCGTCACCTGGGCCGGGTTTGGTTTTGCCTTTTTAGCCTTCGTCTCCTTGCTGGTGGCGTGATTTAAGAGAGTTTGAGCATGTCTGAAGAAAAAATCGGTCAACACTATCTTGCCGCGCTGCATCAGGCCTTTCCCGGCGTGGTGCTGGATGAAGCCTGGCAGACCAAAGATCAGCTGACCCTCACCGTGAAGGTGAACTATCTGCCGGAAGTGGTGGAATATCTCTACTATCAGCAGGGCGGCTGGCTGTCGGTGCTGTTTGGCAATGACGAACGTAAACTCAACGGTCATTATGCCGTTTACTATGTGTTGTCGATGGAACAGGGGACGAAATGCTGGATCACCGTGCGCGTGGAGGTGGACGCCAGTAAAGCGGAATATCCGTCGGTGACGCCACGGGTGCCCGCAGCCGTGTGGGGCGAGCGTGAAGTTCGCGATATGTATGGCCTGGTACCGGTCGGCCTGCCTGACGAACGCCGCCTGGTGCTGCCGGACGACTGGCCGGATGAACTCTACCCGCTGCGTAAAGACAGCATGGATTACCGCCAGCGCCCGGCGCCAGTCGTCGATGACGAAACCTACGAATTTATCAACGAACTGGGTGACAAGAAAAATAAGGTGGTGCCGATCGGCCCGCTGCACGTCACTTCTGATGAACCGGGCCACTTTCGTCTGTTTGTCGACGGCGAAAACATTATCGACGCCGACTACCGTCTGTTCTATGTCCATCGCGGTATGGAGAAACTGGCGGAAACCCGTATGGGCTACAACGAAGTTACCTTCCTGTCGGACCGCGTGTGCGGCATCTGCGGCTTTGCCCACAGCACCGCGTATACCACCTCCGTTGAAAACGCGATGGGCATCGTGGTGCCGGAACGCGCGCAGATGATCCGCGCCATCCTGCTGGAAGTTGAGCGCCTGCATTCGCACCTGCTGAATCTCGGCCTGGCCTGTCACTTCACTGGTTTTGATTCTGGCTTTATGCAGTTCTTCCGCGTGCGTGAAACGTCGATGAAAATGGCGGAGATCCTGACCGGGGCGCGTAAAACCTACGGGATGAACCTGATCGGCGGGATTCGTCGCGATCTGCTGAAAGCGGACATGATCCAGACCCGTCAACTGGCGCAGCAGATGCGCCGGGAGGTGCAGGAGCTGGTGGATATGCTGCTCAGCACGCCGAACATGGCGCAGCGAACCGTCGGTATTGGTCGCCTCGATCCGGAAATCGCCCGTGACTTCAGTAACGTCGGGCCGATGGTGCGCGCCAGCGGCCACGCCCGCGATACCCGCGCCGATCACCCGTTTGTCGGCTATGGCCTGCTGCCGATGGAAGTGCACAGCGAGCAGGGCTGTGACGTCATCTCCCGTCTGAAAGTGCGTATCAATGAAGTCTACACCGCGCTGAATATGATCGACTTCGGTCTCGATAACCTGCCGGGCGGCCCGCTGATAGTCGAGGGCTTCACCTATATTCCGCATCGCTTTGCGCTGGGCTTTGCCGAAGCACCGCGTGGGGATGATATCCACTGGAGCATGACCGGCGACAACCAGAAGCTGTACCGCTGGCGCTGCCGGGCGGCGACCTACGCCAACTGGCCGACCCTGCGCTATATGCTGCGCGGTAACACGGTCTCCGACGCGCCGCTGATCATCGGCAGCCTCGACCCTTGCTACTCCTGTACTGACCGTATGACCGTGGTGGATGTGCGTAAGAAGAAGAGCAAAGTGGTGCCGTACAAAGAACTTGAGCGCTACAGCATTGAGCGTAAAAACTCGCCGCTGAAATAAGGAATCGCCATGTTTACCTTTATCAAAAAAGTCATCAAAACCGGGGCGCCGACGTCGTCGTATCCGCTGGAGCCGATTGCGGCCGATAAACACTTCCGCGGCAAACCGGATCATAACCCGCAGCAGTGCATTGGCTGCGCCGCCTGCGTCAATGCCTGTCCGTCGAATGCGCTGACGGTTGAAACCGACCTCGCTACCGGCGAACTGGCATGGCAGTTCAACCTCGGGCGCTGCATCTTTTGCGCCCGCTGCGAGGAAGTGTGCCCGACGGCGGCGATTACGCTCTCGCAGGAGTATGAGCTGGCGGTGTGGAAAAAAGAGGATTTCCTTCAGCAGTCGCGTTTCGACATTTGCCGCTGTCGGGTATGCGAACGGCCGTTCGCCGTGCAAAAAGAGATCGACTACACCATCGCGTTACTGAAGCACAACGGGGACACCCGCGCTGAGCGCCATCGCGAAAGCTTTGAAACCTGCCCGGAGTGTAAGCGCCAGAAATGCCTGCTGCCGTCCGATCGTATTGAACTGACCCGCCATATGAGAGAGGCCTGCTGATGAGCAACTTATTAGGCCCGCGCGATGAAAATGGCATTCCGCTACCGATGACGGTGGATGAGTCCATCGCCAGCATGAAAGCATCGCTGCTGAAGAAAATTAAGCGTTCCGCCTACGTCTACCGCGTGGACTGCGGCGGCTGCAACGGTTGTGAAATCGAAATTTTCGCTACTCTGTCGCCGCTGTTTGATGCCGAACGTTTTGGCATCAAAGTGGTGCCGTCGCCGCGACATGCGGATATTTTGCTGTTTACCGGGGCGGTGACGCGCGCGATGCGTTCGCCGGCGCTGCGCGCCTGGCAGTCCGCGCCGGACCCGAAAATCTGCATTTCGTACGGCGCCTGCGGTAACAGCGGCGGTATCTTCCACGATCTTTATTGCGTCTGGGGCGGTACCGACAAAATTGTGCCGGTGGATGTGTATATTCCCGGCTGCCCGCCGACGCCCGCCGCAACGCTGTACGGCTTCGCGATGGCGCTGGGTCTGCTGGAGCAGAAGATCCACGCCCGTCTGCCGGGCGAGCTGGACGAACAGCCAACCGGGCTTCTCCACCCGGAGATGGTGCAGCCGCTGCGCGTGCGTGTCGACCGCGAAGCGCGTCGTCTGGCAGGGTATCGCTACGGTCGGCAGATTGCCGATGACTATATGCGCCTGCTGGGGCTGGGCGATCATCAGGTGGCGCGCTGGCTGGAAGCGGAAAGCGATCCGCGTCTGACGGAAATCGTCACCCATCTTAATCAGGTGGTTGAGGGAGCGCGTATCCGATGAGCGAGACGGTGGTGTTCAGTCAGCTGAGCCGTAAATTTATTGATGAAAACGACGCCACGCCTGACCAGGCGCAGCAGGTGGTTTATTATAGCCTGGCGATTGGCCACCACCTCGGCGTTATCGACTGTCTGGAGGCGGCGCTAAGCTGTCCGTGGGAGGCGTATCTGGCGTGGATTGCCACTCTGGAAGAGGGCAGCGTCGCGCATCGTAAAATGGCCGGTGTGCCGAAGTATGGCGAGATCGTCATCGACAGTAATCATGTGTCGATGCTTGCCCATGCCTTCGATAAAGCGCTGGTCAGGCAGACCCCTGAGCAGCAGGCGTGGAGCAAAACGATGCTCAGTATGCTGCATGATATTCACGAGGAGAGCGCGATTTACCTGATGGTGAGGAGACTCCATGACTGATGTTTTACTCTGTGTCGGCAATAGCATGATGGGCGATGACGGCGCGGGCCCGCTGCTGGCGGAAATGTGCGCCGCGCAGCCTAAAGGCAACTGGGTTGTTATTGACGGCGGTAGCACCCCGGAAAACGATATCGTCGCCATTCGCGAATTGCGCCCGGATCGCCTGTTGATCGTCGATGCTACCGATATGGGGCTGAATCCCGGCGAAATCCGCATCGTTGACCTGGACGATATCGCCGAGATGTTTCTGATGACCACCCACAATATGCCGCTGAACTACCTTATCGATCAGTTGAAAGAGGATATCGGCGAGGTGATTTTCTTAGGCATTCAGCCAGATATCGTCGGTTTTTATTATCCGATGACGCAAGCGATTAAAGACGCGGTTGAGGTGGTTTATCAGCGTCTTGAAGGATGGCAGGGGAATGGTGGATTTGAGCAGTTGGTTGCTGAGGACGAGGAGTAGGCGTCGTTTGTGATGCCGGATGGCGCTAACGCTTATCCGGCCTGCATACGGCGCGTTTCTTGTAGGCCGGGTAAGGCGAAGCCGCCACCCGGCACACTATGTTTACGCCAGATCTTCCCCGTTACTCGCAATCACTTTCTTGTACCACCAGAATGACTTCTTGCGCTTACGCGCCAGCGTACCCTGACCCGCATCGTCGCGGTCAACGTACACGAAGCCGTAACGCTTGCTCATCTCACCGGTAGAGGCGGAAACCAGGTCGATACAGCCCCAACTGGTGTAGCCTATCACCGGAATGCCGTCTTCAATAGCATCGCCCATCGCTTTAATATGCTCGCGCAAATAACTAATGCGATAGTCATCGTTAATCTCACCGTTGGCGTCAATCTCATCGCGCGCGCCGAGACCGTTCTCCACAAGAAACAGTGGCTTCTGATAGCGGTCATACATCATATTCATGGTAATGCGCAGACCGAGTGGGTCGATACCCCAGCCCCATTCGCTGGCCTGAATATACGGGTTCTTCAGCGACTTGACGATATTGGCGGCGTTGGTGTTACTGGCGTTCATCTCCGCCGAAGCGCAGCGGGAAGCGTAATAGCTGAAGGAGACGAAATCGACGGTATTGTGCAGAATCTCATCATCGCCCGCTTCTTTGACGAGGGTTACCCCTTTCTCGCGGAATACCCGCGCCGCCCACACCGGGTACGCGCCGCGCGCCTGGACATCGATAAAGAGCAAATTCTCGCGATCTTTCTCCAGCGCCATCCATACGTCTTCCGGCTTACAGGAGTATGGATAGAAATTGCCGCCCGCCAGCATACAGCCGACCTGATTTTGCGGGTTCACCTCGTGGGCGATTTTGGTGGCTAAGGCGCTGGCCACCAGTTCATGGTGTGCGGCCTGATATTTCACCTGATCCTGATTCTCACCCTCTGCAAACACCAGACCGGCCCCGGAGAACGGACTATGCAGCATGATGTTGATTTCATTGAAGGTAAGCCAGTATTTGACTAAACCGTCAAAGGCTTCAAAACAGGTGCGGGCGTAGCGGGTGAAAAACGCCACCATTTTACGATCGCGCCAGGAGCCGTATTCAGTCACCAGATGCATCGGCACGTCGAAGTGGCACAGCGTCACCAGCGGCTCAATATTGTACTTTTTGCACTCTTCGAACAGCGAGCGATAAAAGGCGATCCCTTCCTGATTTGGCTCCAGCTCATCGCCCTGCGGAAACAGACGGCTCCAGGCGATGGAGGTGCGGAAGACGCTGAAACCCATCTCCGCCAGCAGGGCGATATCCTCTTTATAACGATGATAAAAATCGATGGCCTCGTGGCTCGGGTAGAACTCATCGTCGCGCAGTTCGAATCGCTTCTCCAGCCCCAGCTTAATCGGCAGGCGGTGAGCGCCGTGGGGAATGGTATCGACGGTGGTCAGTCCCTTACCGCCCTCCAGATATGCTCCTTCAGACTGGTTGGCGGCCAGTGCGCCGCCCCATAAAAATCCCTGTGGAAAAGTCGCCATGCGTTACCTCGTTAATAAAATTGTGTTCAGGCGTGTGATGCCAGGGGGCTGGCCTGGCGCTGTCTGGCATCGGCAGCGGCCTCTTCAGGCGGAATATCTTCGAAACCGAGTATCAGCGTCAGAATGAAAGACAGTACGATAGCCAGCGCCATAACGCCAAAGACCCAGACGATGGTCATCGGATTGGCCGGATCGAAGAACTGAACGCTGGTAAACAGGCCCGGCGCCGCCATTGAGTGGCTGGCGAGCCCGGCAATTCCGGCTACTGCGCCGCAGACAAAGCCGCTGATCAGGCTGGCGATCAGCGGGCGCTTGAGACGCACCGCCACACCGTACAGCGCCGGTTCGGAAATCCCTGCCAGAATCGCGGAGGCCGCCGCCGCCAGCGCCGTCTGCCGCAGTTCCGGGTTTTTGGTTTTCCACGCCACCGCCAGCGATGAGCCGCCCAGCGACAGGTTTGCGCCGATTTCCGACGGCATCACCATACCTTCTTTACCGGTTTCGGCAATGGTTTGAATGATCGTCGGCGTAAAGACGCGGTGCATCCCGGTCATCACCAGCAGCGGCCACAACGCGCCCATAATGGCTACCGACAGCCAGCCCAGATAACTATGAATTGTATAAACCAGCGCGGAGATGGCGCTACCGATCCAGATCCCAAGCGGGCCAATCAGCAGAATCGCCAGCGGGGCGGCAATCAGCACGATGAGCATCGGTTTAAGGAAGTTTTTGGTTACTGCCGGGGTAATACGGTCGACCCAGCGTTCGATGTAAGAGAGACACCAGGTCATTACCAGTGCCGGGATCACGGTGTAGGTATATTTCACCGCTGTCACCGGAATAAAGGCAAACTCAACGTGCTCGCCCTGGGCGGCTTTCGCCATCAGATCGATAAAGCTCGGGTGCACCAGTACCCCGGCGATGGCAATCGCCAGCGACATATTGGTTTTGAATTTTACCGCCGCGGAAGCCGCCACCATCAGCGGCAGGAAGAAGAATGCACCGTCGCCAATCACCGTCAGAATGGTCAGGGTTGGCGCGCCTTTTGGCAACACGCCGGTCATTTCGAGGATCATCGCCAGCAGTTTGACCATCGATCCGCCGATAATGGCTGGGATCAGCGGTGACATGGTACCGATCAGCGCGTCGAGGATCCCGGCGCCGATGCGTTTTAACGTGACGGGCGGTTTACCCTGTGGTTCAGCAGGGCGCAGATCCCCCGGCAGCAAGGCCACCACTTCACGGTACGCCTGGGAGACGGTATTGCCGATGATCACCTGGCACTGGTTATCGCTGCGCACCACGCCGAGTACGCCTTTCAGTCCCTTCAGGGTGGCGCTATCGACCTGTTGGTTGTCTTTGACCACGAAGCGCAGGCGCGTCATACAGTGAGTGACGGCGGTGACGTTATCCACGCCGCCAATCGCCACGATAATTTGCTGCGCCAGGGCGGCATAATTTTTAGACATCGGATTTTATCCTGTTTATCAATGGGGTACTGGCCTGTCGCCGCGCGGTAGAACAGCGCGGCACCATGCATATATAGGAAACCGGTTCCACAAAATCATGATTAGTTTCATTTTCATCAGCAAGAGTTAAAAAAAGAAAATATTAATTTTGTGATTTTGATCGCTTTGTAAGCGCAGGCGGGATGGGGGCAAATGCTGAAAAAACACCGCAGGTGCAGTACACTGCGGGCAACATTGGCAACAGGAATAACCACATGGCAACGATGCTGGAGGTAGCGAAGCGCGCGGGGGTATCGAAGGCCACCGTTTCGCGGGTTCTCTCAGGGAATGGCTATGTCAGCCAGGAGACCAAAGATCGCGTATTCCAGGCGGTGGCTGAAAGCGGCTATCGGCCTAATCTGCTGGCGCGCAATCTGGCGACCAAAAAGACCCAGACCCTCGGGCTGGTGGTGACCAACACCCTCTATCACGGCGTCTATTTTAGCGAGCTGCTCTATCATGTGGCGCGGATGACCGAAGATAAAGGGCGGCAGTTAATCCTCGCCGACGGCAAGCACAGCGCGGAGGAGGAGCGGGAAGCGATCCAGTATCTGCTCGATCTGCGCTGTGACGCGATTATTATCTATCCGCGCTTTCTCAGCGTTGATGAGATGGATGAGATCATTGAGGATCATAATCAGCCTATTATGGTATTGAACCGCCGTCTGCGCCGTAACGCCAGCCACTGCGTCTGGTCCGATCAAAAAGCCTCGGCGCAGATGGCGGTAGAAAAGCTGATTGCGCTTGGGCATCGCGATATCGCTTTTATTACCGGTTCGCTGGATTCACCGACCGGGGTCGAGCGCCTCTCCGGCTATAAGGACGCGCTGGCCCGTCACGGTATTGCCCTGAATAGTGATTTGATCGTCGAAGGGCGCTGGACGCCGGAAACCGGCGCGGCAGGGGTGGAGACGCTGCGCCAGCGCAATGCCAGCTACAGCGCGCTGGTGGCGAGTAATGACGATATGGCGATTGGCGCGATGAAACAACTGCATCAGCTTGGCGTTAAGGTGCCGGAGCAGGTGTCGGTGGTGGGGTTTGACGATATTGTGCTGGCCCCGTTTATGGTGCCCGCGCTCTCCAGCGTTAAAGTGCCGGTAACGGAGATGATTAAAGAGAGTATTAACCGCCTGATATTTATGCTCGATGGCGGGGATCTGAAATATCAGCAAACCTTCCCCGGCGCGCTAATGGAACGCGGCTCCATTATTCCCGGACCCTTTGCCTGACGTCGTCATCTGTCATCGTCACAACTGACGATGACAGTCTTTTATCGGTTTATTTCCTTTATTATCAATAAGGTAAAAACTGGAATATATTATGCATACTTTGGCGGGTAACCTTCTTACCGCTGGAGAAATGGATGAACCGTTTCATTATCGCCGACGCGAGCAAGTGCATCGGCTGCCGCACCTGTGAAGTGGCCTGCGTGGTTTCTCATCAGGAAAATCAGGATTGCGCCGCGCTGACGCCAAAAAACTTTTTACCGCGTATTCATGTGATTAAAGGCGTCAATGTCTCGACGGCTACCGCCTGTCGTCAGTGCGAAGACGCCCCGTGCGCCAACGCCTGTCCGAACGGGGCGATTGGCCGCGACAAAGATTTTGTCCACGTCATGCAGGAGCGCTGTATCGGCTGTAAGACCTGCGTGGTGGCCTGCCCGTATGGCGCGATGGAGGTGGTGGTGCGTCCGGTTATCCGCCACAGCGGAGCAGGGTTGAACATAGTGGCGGATAAAGCCGAAGCCAACAAGTGCGACCTCTGCTACCATCGCGAGGCGGGACCGGCCTGTATGGATGCCTGCCCGACTCACGCGCTGATGTGCGTCGATCGCGGCAAACTCGAACAGATGAATAACGAAAAGCGCCATCGTACGGCGCTGAGCTGGTAACCCGACCGCATGCTGAACGGGGTGCAAATCCGCATTCGCGGCAAAGTGCAGGGGGTGGGATTTCGCCCCTTTGTCTGGCAACTGGCGCAGCAACTGGGTCTGCGCGGCGACGTGTGCAATGACGGCGATGGCGTGCTGGTGCGCCTTGCCAGTGATGACGCGCTGTTTCTCGCCGCGTTAACCCGACGCTGTCCGCCGCTGGCGCGTATTGACAGTACCGAAACCCGGCCGTTTGTCTGGGCTGCCGCACCGTCAGACTTTTCCATCCGCCAAAGCGGAGCCGGGAGCATGCGCACCCAGATCGTGCCCGATGCCGCCACCTGCCCGGCGTGTCTTGCGGAGATGAACGATCCGCAGGATCGCCGCTACCGCTACCCGTTTATTAACTGCACCCACTGCGGGCCGCGTTTTACCATTATTCGCGCCATGCCCTACGACCGACCGTTAACCTCGATGTCGCCGTTCCCTCTTTGTCCCGTCTGCGCGGCGGAATATGGCGATCCTGCCGATCGCCGCTTTCATGCTCAGCCTGTGGCCTGCGCTGAATGCGGGCCGCGGCTGGAGTGGCGCGGCGCGGAGGGCGCTCTGTTCGGAGAGAGCGCTTTAGACACGGCGATTGCTCGCCTGATGGCGGGAGAGATTGTGGCGGTGAAGGGGCTGGGCGGTTTCCACCTGGTGTGCGATGCCGGAAACCGCCATGCGGTGGCGACGCTGCGGGCACGTAAACGTCGTCCGGCCAAACCGCTGGCGGTGATGCTGGCGACGACGGTGGGACTCTCTGACCAGGCGGTGAAGCTGTTGACTTCTCCCGCCGCGCCGATTGTGCTGCTGGACAAAGCGCAGGTTGATGGCCTGTGCGATCTCATTGCGCCAGGGCTTATTGACGTCGGGGGAATGCTGCCCTCGAATCCGCTGCAGCATTTGCTTTCGCAGGCGCTGGCGCGCCCCCTGGTGATGACTTCCGGCAACCTCAGCGGCCGCCCGCCAGCGCTAAGCAATGACCAGGCGCTGGCGGATTTAGCCGGGATTGCCGACGGGTTTCTGCTGCATAACCGTGAGATTGTGCAGCGGATGGATGATTCCGTGGCGCGGCAAAGCGGCGAAATGCTGCGCCGCGCCCGCGGCTACGTGCCGGACGCGCTGACGCTGCCGCCGGGGTTCCACGATGCGCCGCCGCTGTTGGCCCTCGGCGCGGATATGAAAAATACTTTCTGCCTGCTGCGCGGAAACGAAGCGGTGCTCAGTCAGCACTTCGGCGATCTTGACGATGAGGGCGTGGAGGCGCAGTGGCGGCGGGCGTTGCACCTGATGCAGGCGATTTACGCTTTTACGCCGCAGCAGGTGGTGGCTGATACCCATCCCGGCTATCGCGTCTCGCAGTGGGCGGCATCGCTGGCGCTGCCGGTGGAGCACGTTTTACATCATCATGCCCATGCGGCCGCGTGTCTCGCCGAGCATCGCTGGCCGCTGGATGGCGGCGACGTTATCGCCCTGACGCTGGATGGCATCGGCATGGGGGAAAACGGGGAGCTATGGGGCGGCGAGTGCCTGCGGGTCAACTACCGGGAGTGCCAGCGTCTCGGCGGATTGCCCGCGGTGGCGTTGCCCGGCGGCGATCTTGCCGCCCGTCAGCCGTGGCGCAATCTGCTCGCCCACTGTCTGGCGTTTGTGCCTGAGTGGCAGAACTATGCCGAAACCGCGGCGCTGCGCCAGCAAAACTGGCCGCTGCTGGCGCGGGCTATCGAGCGCGGCATTAATGCGCCGAAAGCGTCGTCGTGCGGGCGTCTGTTTGATGCTGTCGCTTGTGCCCTGGGCTGCGCGCCGCCAGGCCTGAGTTATGAGGGCGAGGCGGCCTGTCGGCTGGAAGCGCTGGCGGCGACCTGCAAAGGTATTGACCACCCGGTGACATTGCCGTGGCGCGACGGCGCGCTGGATTTATCCACTTTCTGGCGACAGTGGCTGGCCTGGCAGGCCACTCCGGCGCAGAAGGCGTGGGCATTTCATGACGCCCTGGCCCGCGGGCTGGCGGCAATGGCCCGTGATTGCGCGCGCGCGCAGAAGATCTCCACCCTGGCCTTTGGCGGCGGCGTGCTGCATAACCGATTGTTGGTGGCGCGATTGACCTTTTATCTGGCCGATTTTACTCTGCTCTTTCCGCAGCAGTTTCCTGCTGGCGATGGCGCGATTGCTCTCGGCCAGGCGGTTATCGCCGCAGCCCGCCTGCAGTCTTAAAGGATAGCAACATGATAGTGACGATTTTGCGTCAGCAGCCGCGCGCGACGGCGCTGGTGATGGTGTTAATTGTGGCCAATTTGCTGGCCTGGATCTGGGCGTTTGCGGCATTTGGCGATAGCGGCGCGCTGATGGCCGCCAGCCTGCTGGCCTGGGGATACGGTCTGCGTCATGCGGTGGATGCCGATCATATCGCGGCGATCGATAATGTTACGCGCAAAATGATGCAGCAGGGGCGACGGCCTTTCGCCGTTGGCGCATGGTTTTCGCTGGGGCACTCGTCGATTGTGGTGCTGGCTTCGGCGGCGATTGCCGCTACGGCTACCGCATTCGGCCAGCAGATGAGCTGGTTTCACGATACCGGCAGCGTGATCGGTACCGCCGTGTCGGCGCTGTTTTTGTTGGTGATGGCGTTTATCAACCTGGTTATTCTGCGCAGCGTCTGGCGCAGCTTTCAGGCGTGGAAGCAGGGCGAAAAGGTCAGCGATGAGGTGGCGGCCAGCGGCGGCATGATGAGCTGGCTGTTTGCCAAAACCTTTCGCCTCATCAGCCGCAGCTGGCAGATGTATCTGGTGGGATTTCTGTTTGGTCTCGGCTTTGATACGGCGACGGAGATCGGCGTGCTGGGGATTTCCGCCGCCAGCGCGTCGAGCGGGATGTCGATCTGGTCGATTATGGTTTTTCCGGCGCTGTTCGCCAGCGGGATGGCGCTGGTGGATACGCTCGATAACGTGCTGATGGTCGGCGCCTACGGCTGGGCGTTCAGCAAACCCCAGCGCAAGCTCTATTACAATATGACCATTACCGGTACTTCAGTGGTGGTGGCGCTGTTTATCGGCGGCCTGGAGGCGCTGGGGCTGTTGATGGATAAGTTTTCCCTGAGCGGCGGAGTATGGCGCTGGATTGGCGCATTAAATGATCATCTTGGCGATGCGGGGTTTGCCGTTGTGGGGCTATTTGTGGCCTGCTGGGTGTTGTCGGTGCTTAACTATCGCTGGCGCGGTTACGACAAGCTGGCCAGGTAGATTGGGGATAGTCTCCCGGAAGCGGTAAGGGAAATTGGCCGCCTCCGGGAATAACGTCCGTTCTGGCCATTTAGCTGGCCAGTTGTTTGAGCAGGCTAAAGGCGTCTTTCATGCGGTCCTCGCTGACCACAAAAGCACGCAACTGGTTTTCGGCATCCACGCCTTTCGCCACCATACTGTTTTTAGCGGCAACGATATTCCACGTCAGATCCTCACGCAGCGTATCGCCCGCCAGGTGCAGCGGTAAATCCGGCGTTTTGACTTTCACCAGCATCGGCGGCAGTTTTAGTTCGCTCTGCCAGGCCAGCAGATTTTTGCTCAGGCAGATGGCGCTCAGCAGAGTCGGCTGCAGGAACGGCAGGATCATCCCGTTGATTTCCGCGCAGTCGCCGAGGGCGTATATCGCCGGATGGCTGGTTTGCAACTGGCTGTTTACCACTACGCCGCGATTAATCTTCAGGCCCGCATGCCGCGCCAGCGCTGTTTCCGGGCGCAAACCGGCAGCAGCGACCACCGCATCAACGACCACCGTGCGTTCACGGTCCACAGTGACGCGAATACCATCAGTGCGCTGCTCCAGGCTTTTAAGTTGCGATTTCAGCATCAGATGTACGCCCCTATCGGTCAGATGATGCTGTAAACGACTACTCACCTCCGGCGGCGTCAGCGCCGACAGCACGCTGGCGGCGTTATCCACTACTGTCACCGCTTTCCCGGCGCGGCAGAAATCCATCGCCAGCTCGCAGCCAATCAGGCCGCCGCCGACAATCAGCACCCGCCTGGCGTCGCGTAGCTGGCTCTGCGCCGCGCCGTATTCCTGCTGGCTGTTCAGGGTCAGCATCAGCTCGCGTCCTGGCACCGGCGGAATAAACGGCATCGCGCCGGTGGCCAGCACCAGCTTGTCATAGGGCCACTCGCGCGCCCGGCTCTTCACCACCTGATTATCGGCGTCGATCTCGCTTATCCGGGTGTGCGGAAACAGGCGCAAACAATATTGCTCAGCGAACTCTCCCGCCGTTTGCAGGGTCAGATCGTCGGCGTTCTGTTTGCGACTGACCACATGGCTGAGATCCGGTTTGTTGTACTCATCCATACTGTCGGCGGCTATTAACGTCAGCGGGATTTGCAGGTCCTGTTTGCGGATATTTTTCACCAGCTGACGGGCCGCGAAGCCCGAACCGATGATAACGATGCCAGCACTCATTTTGCCTCCGATGCCAGAACATCAAACACATCTTTACCCAGAGAACACTCAGGGCACAGGAAGTTATCCGGGACTTCGCTCCACGGCGTGCCGGGCTGGACATCCTGGTTCGGTTCACCTTTCGCTGGATCGTAAATCCACTGGCAAACGCCGCACTGCATTTTCGGACCGCAATCAACGGTGGCTGCCGCTGCGCAAGCCGTGGCGTTCTCCTGGTTATGCGGCAGCGGGGAGAGGGCCCACTGACGGGCGATTTCGCGACCGTGTTCGCGGCACAGCGCCAGGGCGTCGCGATCCGGACGCCATTTGGCCTTCAGGCTCAGGGACATTTCAAATCCCGCGTCCTGCAAACGCGTGGACAGACGGTCAACCGCGCCGCCGCTCCAGCCGTGGGAACCAAAGGCGCTGGCGTGTTTGTTACGAAAACGCAGGCCGGTCATCTCTTCCACCAGACCGGCAATTTTCGGCATCATTACGTTGTTCATGGTTGAGGTACCGACCAGCACGCCTTTTGAGCGGAACACGTTGGTCAAAATGTCGTTTTTATCGCTGCGGGCGACGTTAAAGATTTTCACCGCCACGTTCGGGTCAACTTCATTGATGCCCTGGGCAATCGCGTCGGCCATCATGCGGGTGTTGTTGGACATGGTGTCATAGAAAAGGGTGATCCGGTCTTCCTGATAGTCCGCCGCCCATTTCAGGTACAGCTCAACGATCTGCGTTGGGTTATCGCGCCATACCACGCCGTGGGAGGTGGCTATCATCTCTACCGGCAGGTTGAAGCTGAGGATCTCGGTGATTTTAGGCGTGACCAGACGGCTGAACGGGGTCAGGATGTTGGCGTAGTAGCGCTGGCACTGTTCGAACAGTTCGTTCTGGTCCACTTCGTCGTTGAACAGACGTTCATCGCAGTAGTGCTGGCCAAAGGCGTCGTTGCTGAACAGCACGGCATCGCCAGTCATGTAGGTCATCATGCTGTCCGGCCAGTGCAGCATCGGTGTTTCCACGAAGATCAATTGCTTGCCGTTGCCGATATCCAGGCTGTCGCCGGTTTTCACCACATTAAAGTTCCACTCCGGATGATGGTGATGGCCGTTGATGGAGTCGATGGCATTGGCGGTACAGTAAATCGGGGTGTCCGGGATCTGCGCCATCAGTTCGGTCAGCGCGCCGGCATGGTCTTCTTCGGCATGGTTAATAATGATGTAATCGATATCGGCGAGGTCAATTTCGCCGCGCAGATTCTGCACGAACTCGCGACTGAATCTATGGTCGACGGTATCGATCAGCACATTTTGTTCTTCCCGGATGAGATAGCTGTTATAGCTGCTGCCACGCAGCGTTTTGTATTCGGTTCCGTGAAAATCACGGACTTCCCAGTCACGTTGGCCCACCCAATGAATGTTATTCTTAACCAGAATTGACATAGCAACCTCAATAAATTCAGCATGGTTTAAAAACAGATATGTTGCTTATATCAAGGTGCGTGCCAATTTTTAATTATTTGATTTTTAATGTTTTAATATTTTCATTAAAACTATTGATGTCAAAAAGACAATGGTCATAATAGTCATTATGACTCTTTTTATTGTCAAAATGACAATGAGGCGACAATGAGTTTTTCCGTCGAAGCCCTGGCGAAAATCGCCATTGATTTACAAAGCGATCTTGGTCATGCCGATCGTTTCTCGCGCCTGATCGCCACTCTGCGACAGATCCTTGGTTGCGATGCTTCTGCGCTGTTGCGCTATGAAGCGCATCAGTTTGTGCCGCTGGCGATTGATGGTCTGGCTCAGGATGTGCTCGGGCGGCGCTTCGCCCTTGAAGGGCATCCGCGGCTGGAGGCGATTGCCCGCGCCGGGGATGTGGTGCGGTTCCCCGCAGACAGCGATTTGCCGGACCCTTATGATGGGTTGATCCCCGGCCTGGAGAGTCTGAAGGTACACGCCTGCGTCGGGCTGCCGCTGTTTGCCGGGCAAACGTTGATTGGCGCCCTTACCCTTGATGGCATGGATGCGGACCGTTTCGATAGCTTCAGCGATGAGGAACTGCGCCTGATTGCCGCCCTCGTGGCCGGGGCGCTCAATAACGCGCTGCTGATTGCCAGGCTGGAAAATCAAAATGTGCTGCCGGAGCCGACCAGCGTTTACCCGGTATCCGAACGCCAGGAAATTATTGGTCTGTCGGCGTCGGTGCAGCAACTGAAAAAAGAGATCGATATCGTCGCCGCTTCCGATCTAAACGTCCTGATTAGCGGTGAAACCGGCACCGGTAAAGAGCTGGTGGCGAAGGCTGTTCATCAGGGATCGCCGCGGGTGGCTAATCCGCTGGTATATCTCAACTGTGCGGCTTTACCGGAGAGCGTGGCGGAGAGCGAGCTGTTTGGTCACGTTAAAGGGGCGTTTACCGGGGCGATAAGCAACCGCAGCGGCAAGTTTGAAATGGCGGATAACGGGACGCTTTTCCTCGATGAAATTGGTGAACTGTCGCTGGCGCTGCAGGCCAAGCTGTTGCGGGTGCTGCAATATGGCGATATTCAACGGGTCGGTGACGATCGCAGCCTGCGGGTCGATGTGCGGGTTCTGGCGGCCACCAACCGCGACCTGCGCCACGAGGTAGTGGAGGGGCGTTTCCGCGCCGACCTTTATCATCGTCTGAGCGTGTTCCCGCTGTCGGTTCCGGCGCTGCGCGAACGGGGAAATGACGTGGTGCTGCTGGCGGGCTATTTCTGCGAGCAGTGCCGTTTACGCATGGGGCTGGCGCAGGTGATTTTAAGCGAGGCCACACGCGCCAGGCTGCTTGCCTGGTCATGGCCGGGTAATGTACGCGAGCTTGAGCATGCCATTCATCGGGCGGTGGTGCTGGCGCGGGCGACCCAGGCGGGTAATGAGGTGGTGCTGGAGCCACAGCATTTTCAGTTCACGGTTGAAGCGCCGGGTCTGCCGGGCATAAGCCCGCAGCCAGTGGCTGAAGTCGTGAGTTTGCGCGCGGCGACGGAGGCGTTTCAGCGTGCAACCCTTGCCAGAGCGCTGGCGGATAACAACCGTAACTGGGCAGCCACCGCCCGGGCGCTGGATCTTGATGTTGCCAACCTGCACCGGCTGGCGAAGCGTCTCGGGCTTAAAGGATCCCGGCCTGATAAAAACTCTGCAGGTTGATGGCGCCGACCAGCTGGCCGTTCTCATCAATTACCGGAGCGGCGCTGATTTTGTGCTTCATCAGGCGCTCTTTGGCTTCTATTGCGCGACTGTCTGCCTGCAGCGTTACGCCGTTACGGGTCATTGCCTGGCTGACAATATCCTGTAAGCTGCCGCCGCCTACCAGCCAGCGGCGCAGGTCGCCATCGGTAAATACGCCCTGGACACGATTGCGCTCATCGCAGACTGCCACCAGCCCCAGTCCGGTGCGGCTGAGTTCGAGCATCGCGTCCATAACGCTGGCGTCGATAGACACGCGCGGCACGTCGTTATCGCGACGCATCAGATGATGAACTTTATTCAGCAGCCGCGCGCCCAGCGCGCCAGCCGGGTGCGAGCGGGCAAAATCCTCTTCGCTGAATCCCCGCGCCTGCATCACCGCCATCGCCAGCGCATCGCCGAGCATCAGGGTGTTGACGGTGCTGGAGGTCGGGGCGAGGTACATCGGGCAGGCCTCTCGCTCTACGGCGATATTGAGCACTGCTTTGGCCGCCAGCGCCAGCGGTGAAGCGGATTTGCCGGTCATCGCCAGCAGCGGAATGGCTTTTTCCTCCAGACGCGGGACGATGAGATCCAGCTCTTTGGCGCTGCCGGAATAGGAGATAAACAGCATCACGTCGCGGCTGTCGAGCATCCCGAGGTCGCCGTGCAGCGCTTCCGCCGGATGCACGAAAAAGGCCGGCGTCCCTGTGCTGGCGAAGGTGGCGGCCAGCTTTTTACCAATATGGCCCGATTTACCGATACCCGAGACAATCAGTTTGCCTTCGCAGTGGATGATGGTTTCCGCCGCGCGGATAAAGTCGTCGCCCAGGCGTTCAGGCAGGCGGCTTGCCTCCTGAAGTTCCAGCAACAGGGTCTGGCGTCCGGCTTCCAGCAGCACGTTACTCATGATGTTCTCCAGTAGTAATGACTTCAATTCCTTTGTCCTCCAGCGCTCGCTGGAATTCCGGGTCGATGTCGGCATCGGTAATCAGTTTATCCACGCTCTCCAGGCCGCAGACGATATTGGGGCTTTTACGGCCAAATTTCGATGAGTCGGCCATCAGGATAACTTCTCTGGCCGCATTGCACATGGCTTTGCTGACGGTATAAACCTCATTGAAGGTGGTGACGCCAGCGATTAAATCAATGCCGTCGGTGCCCATAAACAGTCTGTCAAAGCTGAAGTGTTCGAAGGCGTTTTCCGCCAGTTGGCCGTGAAAAGAGGCCGATTTTTTGCGGAAGGTGCCGCCCGGCATCAGGATCGTTTGTTCATTATCCAGTTCGGAAAGCGCGTTAACGATATGCAGGCTGTTGGTCATCACGGTGATGTTATTGAAACGGCTGAGCATCGGCACCATTTGCAGCACCGTACTGCCGGCATCGAGAATGATCGAGTCGCCATCATGTATAAAGCTGACGGCGGCTTGCGCAATCCGCTCTTTTTTATGGGTGTTGATCAGCGTCTTGTGGTCGATGGGCGGGTCGGCCTCGTCTTTATTTAACACGACGCCGCCGTAAGTGCGAATAACGGTCCCCGCATTCTCAAGGATGACCAGATCCTTACGGATGGTGGTGCCGGTGGTGTCGAAGTGTTGCGCCAGTTCTTCGACCGAACATTTGCCCTGCGATTGCAGATGTTCAAGAATGGCAGCCTGGCGCTGACGTGGTTTCATAGGTGTTGTATCCTGCGGTTAAAATTTCGAAGTGATAATTTCGCAAGATATTAACTTTCACAACGAAATTATAGGTATTTCGGATTAAGCGCTAATAATAGTGCATTCTGACAGAGAGGATCATTGGGAAAGATCACATCAGGCTGCAATTCTTCGATATGTTTGCCGTTAAGCGCAGGGATTTTTTGCGGCCTGGTGAAAACGGTGAGACCTTTCATCAACAACGTATCGCGAATACGGTCGTGCTCGTCGACGGCGATAGCGATGACGGCGCGCGGCCTGAACCGGCCAGCGGAACGGCCAACGCCAACGCGTCCTTTCTGGCTGAGTTGATCAAAGGCGTGATTAAATTGCCTGATTTGCCAGCCGCCAAAGATGAGTTGAGTTATCCAGGCGAGGGCGGCGACGGTGATTAATGTGTTAACCATATCAGTTTCCTTAGCGGTGTGTTGTCGGGAAATCCCCGGGGCGCGGCGCGCACGCCTTGCCCGAGGGACGCTCTGCTTCTGTCGCCCGGATACGCGCAGCGTAATCCGGGACGCCTGTTTTAAAACATCACCTGCCCGCCGGTGATGTTAATAGACTGCCCGGTGCAGTACGAAGCCTGTGGGCTGGCGTAAAACATCAGCACATTAAGCACATCCTGATAATCGCAGCCGCGTTTCAGCGGCACTTTATCGATGTAGTACTGCTCTACCTGATCTTCGGCGATCCCCAGTTTGGTGGCGTACTGCGGTAGCAGGGACTGGAACATTGGCGACTTCAGCAGGTTGCCCAGCATCAGAGAATGCACGGTGATGCCATATTCCGCGAGATCCAGCGCCAGAGACTGCGTTAGCCCCACGCCGCCGAACTTCGCCGCGCTATAGCCAGAGTTATGCTTGCTGCCGACTTTGCCGGATTTGGAGTTGATCTGAATGATGCGCCCTTTAATCCCGTCGCGGATCATCAGCCGGGAAAACTCACGGGCGCAGAGGAAGTAGCCCACCAGATTAACCTGTAGCGAGCGGTCGAAATCGCCCAGCGCGAAGTCGCTGATAAAGGCCGCTTTGGCGATTCCGGCGCTGTAAACCAGCAGGTCAACGCGGGAAAATATGTCGTCCACGCCGCGGGCAAGGGCGACAACGCTGGCTTCGCTGGTGGCGTCTGCGCCGAAGCCGTAAGCCCTTCCTTCGCCATATTCCGCATTAATGGCCTGTGCGACGCGGGTCGCTTTATCACTCTGAATATCGACAACGGCGACACGATAGCCCTCTGCGGCAAGCCCACGACACAGAAACTCCCCTAAGGTTTGTCCCCCACCGATGACAACAGCAACCTGATTCATAATTTTCTCCTTACAACTTAAGCAACAAATTTCAGTACGCAGCCGGTGGCGATGGTTTCCGGCACCGGGCCCGCCACGTGGACGGTTCCGGGGAACTCCGCTTCGTGATGTCCATCAAAACGCAGCGTGATATGGCCGAGCTCGCGCAGGTTTTGCTCAGCGACATCGCCGACGGCGGTCACCGGATAGCGCTGTTCACCAAGCTGGAGCTCTGCGCCTGGCAGCAGCGGGCCGGACAGCTCGCCGTGGTTGTGAATAAAGCAGTACTCTTCGATATCGGCCGGGGCGCCCTCCCGGAAAGTGATCAGCATCTGGTCTGCCAGCGCCATCGTCGCGCTGGCGCCAATGTGCGTAATGGTGGTCTGGTAAATCACGGTCATCTTCAGGAACCTCTTATTGGTAAATAAACCCGGAAACGAACCAGGCGATCAGTACCGTTGGCGCGCCGGTCAGGAAGCGGCTCACCAGCACTGACGGTACGCCGACGCGCACGGTCTCCTGACGAGCTTCCGCCAGCGACAGGCCAACCGGAATAAAGTCGCAGGCGGCCTGGGCGTTAATGGCAAACAGCGCGGGCAGGGCGAGATGCGGTGGAATATTGCCAAGACCAATCTGGACGCCAATCAGCACGCCGATAACCTGCGCGATGACTGCGCCAGGGCCAAGAAACGGCGACAGTAGGGGGAAAGAACAGATGAGCGCCAGGGTAACGAGGCCCAGCGGATGGCTGGCGAGGGGCGCCAGGCCGTGGGCGATCCAGTCGCCGACGCCGGAGGCCATAATGATGCCAATCAGCGCCGAAACGAAGGCCATAAACGGCAGAATAGTTTTCAGCACCGTATCAATGGTGTCGCGACCGGCCTGGAACATCACCGCCACGACGGAGCCCATTCCCATGCCGATCTTCGCCAGCAGGCCATCGCTTTGCTCGGTTATTTTCTTGCTGGCATCATAGTCACGGGGCGCTGACTGGGCTGGCGCAGCCTCTGGCGCCGGGGCGCGGCTGCCTTCCTGCGCGGTAATGTTCTCTTCTTTAACGCCGGAAACGTAAATATCCTCAACGATATACTGCGCCAGCGGGCCGGATTTACCGGTAGAGTGAATATTAATGGTCGGGATGCGGCGCTTTGGATAGATACCGCAGCGCAGGGTGCCGCCGCAGTCGATAATCGCCACGCCGATTTCCGCTTCCGGCGGTTCGCCCTCTTTAAAACCATCTACCGCCTGCCAGCCGGTCAGACCGGCAATTTTATCGACGATCGCCGGACGGGTGCCTGCGGTGATATAGACAATCTTTTTACCGGCAACGGCGTCCAGTTCGAGAGGGCCGCCCCAGCCGCCGGTGCCTTTTTCAATGCGAATACGCGTCATGATGTCGCTCCTGACAGACGAACTTTCTGTTCAAGTTGAATGGCCATTTTTTTCTCAAAAATCGATGTGGTCAGATCGGTTATCCAGCCACGGAAGAAGTTGGTTACCAGACCAACCAGCAGATAGCTCACCGCCAGCGGCCCCAGCGGCAGACCGAGGGTGGTCAGCCCATTGGCGATCCCCAGATAGACAAACAGTTCGCCGGGATTGATATGCGGAAACAGGCCATTCATTGAGTGGCAGCTATAAGAAGCGGCCGCGTAGTAGCTCGGTTTGTATTTCTCGGGCATAAAGCGCCCCAGGCTCAGGGTCATCGGATTACAAAAAACGAAGGTACCGATACAGGGCAACAGCAGATAGCGGGAGATCGGATTACCGGCGCAGCGTTGCGCCAGCTTTTCGATCCGTTGCTGACCAATAAAATTGATCAGCGCGTTCATGATCACCAGCAGACTGATCAGTAGGGGCAGGATCCCGGTAACCATTCCGGTAAACACCTCACCTCCCTTCTGAAACAGGCCGATAAACCATTCGGCGGCGTGGGTAATGACATCAATCATTGTTCTCTCCTTCAGCGTGTTATTTTTCTTGCTAACTGGCGGCCAATTTTAATCACTTTGAAAGATTTAAAAGTGTTAAATTGATCGCAAAATGAAAGATAAATATTTTATTTTGAAAGTTTGTGCGAGAGAAAGAATGGATGTGACGAGTGATAAGGAAAAAGTGGCAATAAAAAAGAATTTACATTACCTGCGCTTCCTTGTGAGCGGGCGCATGTTTTACCATAACGATCTCTTGCCGATTTGTTAAATGGATGTCCCATGTTGAAGCGTCGCTCTCTGGCTTTACTCCCCTTGTGTTTCATTCTCGCTGCCTGTAGCAGCAAACCCCACACTCCCGCAGAAACGGAAATAGCGGGCGGTACGGGCGGTTTTTTGCTGGATCCGCAGCATAACGTAATGCAGATGGGGGGGGATTTCGCCAATAATCCGGCGGCAGAGCAGTTCATCGACAAAATGGTCAGTAAACATGGTTTCGACCGGCAGCAGTTGCATGACATCCTCTCGCAGGCCAAACGTCTGGACTACGTTCTGCGTTTGATGGACCGTCAGGCACCGAGCAGATTGCCGCCGTCAGGGCCGAATGGCGCCTGGCTGCGCTATAAAAAACAGTTTATTACCCCGGCTAACGTACAGAACGGCGTGGCGTTCTGGAATCAGTATCAGGATGCGCTTAATCGTGCGTATCAGGTTTACGGCGTGCCGCCGGAAATTATCGTCGGTATTATTGGCGTAGAGACCCGCTGGGGCCGGGTGATGGGCAAAACTCGCATCCTTGATGCGCTGGCGACGCTGTCGTTTAACTACCCGCGTCGCGCCGAATATTTCTCCAGCGAGCTGGAAACGTTCCTGTTGATGGCGCGTAGCGAAAAAGATGATCCGCTTGACCTGAAAGGCTCCTTCGCCGGGGCGATGGGCTACGGTCAGTTTATGCCTTCTTCCTATCGCCAGTACGCGGTGGACTTTAACGGCGATGGACATATCAACCTGTGGGATCCGGTGGATGCCATCGGCAGTGTGGCGAACTACTTTAAACAGCATGGCTGGGTGAACGGCGATCTGGTGGCGGTACAGGCGATGGGCCAGGCGCCGGGGCTGAACGACGGTTTTAAAACCAAATACAGCGTCTCGCAGCTGGCGGCAGCAGGATTGACGCCGACTCAACCGCTGGGCAACCACCAGCAGGTAAGCCTGCTGCGGCTGGATATCGGCACGGGATATCAGTACTGGTACGGTCTGCCGAATTTCTACACCATTACTCGCTATAACCACAGCACCCATTATGCAATGGCCGTCTGGCAACTGGGGCTGGCGGTTTCTCAGGCCCGCATACAGTAATCCTGACTTACGGACTCCTCTCCGTTCTAAGACGAGTCCGTAACATTTTGCAGCATTTCCTTTCGTTGACACCAATTTACATTTTGCTCATCTTTCAATATTGTTACGTTATAACGTTTTGTTGAGGTGAGAAAATTGATTTCCATACTGATGGCCTCTGGTGCAACGCGGCTGGCAATCGCCTGCGCCTTACTGGCCGTGCTGTGGCTGGCGACCTGGTGGGCGGTGTCGTTGCCATGATTGAGCTTGATCATCTGGTGGCAGGCTACGAGGGCCTGGCGATTACTCCATCATTGAGCGGCACCATAGAGATGGGGAGCATGACGGCCATCGTTGGTCTGAATGGCTGTGGTAAATCGACGTTGTTGAAGACGCTGGCCGGATTTATTCCGCCGGTAAGCGGCCGACTGAGCTGGCGCAACGGGCGGCCCATTATCGGTTGGCTGGCGCAGCGGCATGCGCTGGAGTCCCAGTTTCCGTTGACGGTGCAGGATGTTGTCAGCCAGGGCGCCTGGCCGCGGGTGTCGTTACTGCGCGGGTTGCGCGGAGAGGTGCGTCAGCGCATCTCTGCGGCGCTGGAGCGGGTAGGGATGTCGGCGATGGCGAAAACACCGATCGAGGAACTTTCCGGCGGTCAGTTTCAGCGCATGTTATTTGCCAGAGTGATGGTGCAACGGGCGCCGCTGGTGATGCTGGACGAGCCGTTTACCGGCATTGATGAAGCGACCAGTCGCGAACTGATGGCGCTGATCCTCGACATGCATCGGCAGGGCCAGACGATCCTCGCGGTGCTGCACGATAACCAGCGAGTGACCGACTATTTCCCGGAAACGATGCTGTTGACGCCGCAGCGCGCCCGCTGGGGGAACACGCCCGATGTGCTACCCGCATTTAACTCCGTGAGGCTGGCATGATCTGGCATACCTTTTTTCAGCCGTTTATCGAATTTGGTTTTATGCGCCGCGCGCTGGTGGTGTGCCTTGCGTTATCGCTGAGCACCACCATGCTTGGCGTCTTTTTGCTTCTGCGGCGCATGAGCCTGATGGGCGATGCGCTATCTCACGCGATTTTGCCCGGGGTGGCGGTGGGCTACCTGCTTAACGGAATGTCTCTGTTGGCGATGAGCGTCGGCGGTTTTATCGCCGGGATTGTGGTTGCGCTGGTGGCGGGGTGGGTCAGTCGTCGCACGCCGTTAAAAGAGGATGCCAGCTTTGCCGGATTTTATCTCGGCTCCCTGGCGCTGGGCGTCACGTTGGTATCGTTGCGCAGTTCAAACGTCGACCTGTTGCATCTGCTGTTTGGCTCGATTCTGGCGGTCGACAGCGATTCTGCGCTGTTTGTTGCCGGTGTCGCCAGCCTGACGCTGATGTGTATCGCCCTGTTTTATCGCGGACTGGTCAGCGAAGC
Source organism: Klebsiella indica (assembly GCF_005860775.1). Classification (GTDB taxonomy): domain Bacteria; phylum Pseudomonadota; class Gammaproteobacteria; order Enterobacterales; family Enterobacteriaceae; genus Klebsiella; species Klebsiella indica. The sequence goes on along the minus strand of NZ_VCHQ01000006.1, from coordinate 49,123 downwards.
TTTCGATAGCGTCTGGCTACAGGTGAACTCCCGACGCTTGCCCGCGCTGTTGCACGGTCTGTTTCTCGCCTTGCTGGTGCTCAATCTGGTGGCGGGATTTCAGGTTCTCGGCACGTTGATGGCGGTGGGCGTCATGATGCTACCCGCGGTGGCAGCGCGCTGTTGGATGAAGACGCTGCCGGGGATTCTGTTGCTGGCGGCGCTCATCGGCGGCTTTTGCGCGTGGATGGGGCTGAGCCTGTCATGGGCGGCGAATTTGCCTGCCGGGCCCGCCATTGTGCTGACCGCCAGCGGCATCTTTTTTGTTTCAGTGTTTTTTGGCACGCGCAGTCGGCTGGTTGTCGGCTGGCGTAAATTAATGGGGTAAGAAAATGATGAAACGTACCGGGATCTTGCTGGCGCTGGCGTTAGGCCTGGCATCGCAAGGGGTAATGGCGAAAACGCTGAATGTGGTGAGTAGTTTTTCCGTTTTAGGCGATATTGTACAGCAGGTTGGCGGTGAGCATGTGCATGTGGATTCGCTGGTGGGCCCTGACGGCGACCCACATACCTTCGAACCATCGCCGAAAGATAGTGCGCTGCTCAGTAAGGCTGATGTGGTGGTGGTGAATGGCCTCGGACTGGAAGGCTGGCTCGACAGATTAATTAAAGCCTCTGGTTTTAAAGGCGAACTGGTTGTTGCGTCCAAAGGCGTGAAAACCCATACCCTTGATGAAGACGGAAAGACGGTAACCGATCCGCACGCCTGGAACAGCGCGGCAAACGGCGCGCTGTATGCGCAGAATATCCTCAACGGTCTGGTTAAGGCCGATCCGCAGGATAAAACCGCACTGGAGGCCTCCGGCAAAGCCTATATCAGCCAGCTCAAAGAGATCGATAGCTGGGCCAAAAAACAGTTCAGCGCTATTCCGCAAGCAAAGCGTAAGGTACTGACCAGCCATGACGCTTTCGGCTATTTTGGCCGCGCTTATGGCGTAACCTTCCTCGCGCCGCAGGGCCTGTCTTCGGAAAGTGAAGCCAGCGCGGCGCAGGTGGCGGCGTTAATCAAACAAATTAAAGCTGACGGCGTGCATACCTGGTTTATGGAAAATCAGCTCGACCCGCGACTGGTTAAACAGATCGCCAGCGCAACGGGTGCGCAACCGGGCGGCGAACTTTATCCTGAAGCGCTCTCCAGACCGGGCGGCGTGGCGGACAGCTACGTGAAAATGATGCGTCATAACGTGCAACTGATCGCTGCGAGTATGAAATAAATGAAGCCGGCCCGTGATGGGCCGGTTAGTCATGACCATTCGATATCTGTTTTCTTTCTGAGCGCCGTAGACTAAAGCTTCATTCAGCAATAGCTGTATGCCGTGATTCTGTGCGCGCTCATTCCTGATAACCTCGAATTCAACTCTCTTATCGGCGGCGAATGGCGGTACGGATAAGCCTGACCGTTCCCGGCTAATGCTGAGCCAGCGTGGACGATGTTTTTCGCAAGACCCCTCGTAAAATTGCCACTTCATCCCCATATTTCCGCTGAAAGTGCTATCTTTGATGGCTTCTTTATATGGCCTACGTGGGGCAACGAATGACTGATTCAGAATTAATGCAACTGAGTGAGCAAGTGGGGCAGGCACTGAAAGCGCGCGGCGCAACGGTGACCACGGCAGAGTCCTGCACCGGCGGTTGGGTAGCCAAAACGCTTACCGATATCGCGGGGAGCTCGGCATGGTTTGAGCGTGGTTTCGTCACTTACAGTAATGAAGCGAAATCGCAGATGATCGGCGTCAATGAAGAGACGCTACTCGACCATGGCGCGGTGAGTGAACCGGTTGTGGTGGAGATGGCGATTGGCGCCCTTCGCGCGGCTCGCGCGGATTATGCGATATCGGTCAGCGGCATTGCCGGACCGGATGGCGGCAGTGTGGAAAAGCCGGTTGGGACCGTATGGTTTGGCGTTGCCAGCGCCAGCGGCCAGGGGGTTACCCAATGCGAATGTTTCTCCGGAGACCGTGAGTCGGTGCGCCGTCAGGCAACGGCGTATGCGTTAACACTCCTCTGGCAACAATTTCTACAAAATACTTGATACTGTATGACCATACAGTATAATTGCCTCAACAGAACAGAATTGACTATCCGGTAACACCCGGCATGAGAGGAGTTAGAATGGCTATCGACGAAAACAAACAGAAAGCGTTGGCGGCAGCACTGGGCCAGATTGAAAAACAATTCGGTAAAGGTTCCATCATGCGCCTGGGTGAAGACCGTTCTATGGATGTGGAAACTATCTCCACCGGCTCGCTTTCTCTGGATATTGCCCTGGGCGCTGGCGGCCTGCCGATGGGGCGTATCGTCGAGATTTATGGGCCTGAATCTTCCGGTAAAACGACGCTGACTCTGCAGGTCATCGCTGCGGCGCAGCGAGAAGGTAAAACCTGTGCGTTTATCGATGCAGAACACGCGCTGGATCCCATCTATGCGCGTAAGCTGGGCGTTGATATTGACAACCTGCTTTGCTCCCAGCCGGATACCGGCGAACAGGCGCTGGAAATCTGCGACGCGCTGGCCCGTTCCGGCGCGGTAGATGTCATCGTTGTCGACTCCGTTGCGGCGTTGACCCCGAAAGCGGAAATCGAAGGCGAAATCGGCGATTCTCACATGGGCCTTGCGGCACGCATGATGAGCCAGGCGATGCGTAAGCTGGCGGGTAACCTGAAGCAGTCCAATACGCTGCTGATTTTCATTAACCAGATTCGTATGAAAATTGGCGTAATGTTCGGTAACCCTGAAACCACCACCGGTGGTAACGCGCTGAAATTCTACGCCTCCGTTCGTCTGGATATCCGTCGTATCGGCGCAGTGAAAGAGGGCGATAATGTTGTCGGTAGCGAAACCCGCGTTAAAGTGGTGAAAAACAAAATTGCCGCGCCGTTTAAGCAGGCTGAATTCCAGATCCTCTACGGCGAAGGTATTAACTTCTTCGGTGAGCTGGTCGATCTCGGCGTGAAAGAGAAGCTGATTGAGAAAGCCGGTGCCTGGTACAGCTACAACGGCGATAAAATCGGTCAGGGCAAAGCGAATGCGATCTCCTGGCTTAAAGAGAATCCGGCTGCGGCAAAAGAGATCGAGAAGAAAGTCCGTGAACTGCTGCTGAGCAATCAGGATTCCACACCGGATTTCGCGGTTGATGGCAACAGCGAAGCAGAAACCGCACAAGATTTCTGATATTGTCTGCACAGACTAAAAAGGGCCGCTTCTGCGGCCCTTTGGCTTTTTGATTAGCGAGGCTTCCGTGACTGAAACTTCATCCCGCCGCTCTGGCTATGCTCGCCTGCTTGATCGCGCTATGCGAATTCTCGCCATGCGCGACCACAGTGAACGGGAGCTAAGACGTAAGCTGTCAGCTCCGGTCATGGGGAAGAATGGCCCGGAGGTACTGGAGGCGACTCAGGAAGAGGTTGAAAACGTTGTCGCGTGGTGCATTGATAACCGCTATCTGGACGACGAACGCTTTGTTCATCAGTTTATTGCCAGCCGTAGCCGCAAGGGATACGGCCCGGCGCGCGTCCGTCAGGAGCTAAAGCAGAAGGGGATCTCTCGTGAGACGATAGAGGCAGCCATGCGCGAGTGCGAAATTGACTGGGTGCGGCTTGCCAAAGAGCAGGCGCAGCGAAAATATGGCGAACCCCTGCCCACCGTATTTGCCGAGAAAGTCAAAATTCAGCGCTTTTTGCTCTACCGCGGCTATCTGATGGAGGATATCCAGGAAATCTGGCGAAATTTTGCAGATTGACCCATCCGGGATTTTACTTCCCCGTGAAGAAAACTTATCTTATTCCCACTTTATTTTCGTGAGTAGCCTGCCGGTCAATACTGGGTAGGGGCTGCCAGCGACATTTCGTTAGCTTGATTTCAGGATAATTATGAGCAAGAGCACCGCTGAGATCCGTCAGGCGTTTCTCGACTTTTTCCATAGTAAAGGACATCAGGTAGTTGCGAGCAGCTCCCTGGTGCCGCATAACGACCCGACCCTGCTGTTTACCAACGCCGGGATGAACCAGTTCAAGGATGTTTTCCTTGGTCTCGACAAACGTAATTATTCGCGCGCGACTACCGCGCAGCGTTGCGTTCGTGCGGGTGGTAAGCACAACGATCTGGAAAACGTCGGTTACACCGCGCGTCACCACACTTTTTTTGAAATGCTGGGTAACTTCAGCTTCGGCGATTACTTTAAGCAGGATGCTATTAAATATGCATGGGAACTGCTGACCGGAGAAAACTGGTTCGCGTTACCGAAAGAAAAACTGTGGGTGACCGTTTACGAAACCGATGATGAAGCCTTTGATATCTGGGCGAATGAAGTCGGTGTACCGCACGAGCGTATTATCCGTATCGGTGATAACAAAGGCGCGCCTTTTGCTTCTGATAACTTCTGGCAGATGGGTGATACCGGGCCGTGCGGTCCGTGTACCGAAATCTTTTTCGACCACGGCGACCATATCTGGGGGGGCCCTCCGGGAAGTCCCGAAGAAGATGGCGATCGCTATATTGAGATCTGGAACATCGTCTTTATGCAGTTTAACCGTCAGGCTGACGGGACGATGGAACCGCTGCCGAAACCGTCCGTTGATACCGGGATGGGCCTGGAGCGTATCGCTGCTGTGCTGCAGCACGTAAACTCCAACTACGAAATCGATCTGTTCCGCGATCTGATTAACAGCGTGGCTGGCGTGACGGGCGCGACCGATCTGTCTAACAAATCGCTGCGCGTTATTGCTGACCATATTCGTTCCTGCGCGTTCCTGATTGCCGATGGCGTTACGCCGTCGAATGAAAACCGCGGCTACGTGCTGCGCCGCATTATTCGTCGTGCTATTCGTCATGGCAACATGCTGGGCGCGAAGGATACTTTCTTCTGGAAACTGGTTGCTCCGTTGATTGATGTCATGGGCTCAGCGGGTGAAGAACTCAAACAGCAGCAGGCTCAGGTTGAGCAGGTACTGAAAACTGAAGAAGAGCAGTTTGCCCGCACCCTGGAGCGCGGACTGGCGCTACTGGACGAAGAACTGGCTAAACTGAAAGGCGATACGCTGGACGGAGAAACCGCTTTCCGTCTGTACGATACCTACGGTTTCCCGGTTGATCTGACCGCAGACGTCTGCCGTGAACGCAATATTAAAGTTGATGAAGCGGGCTTTGACGAAGCGATGGAAGAGCAGCGTCGTCGCGCGCGTGAATCCAGTGGTTTTGGTGCCGACTACAATGCGATGATTCGTGTTGACGGCGCCTCTGAGTTTAAAGGCTACGACAGCCTGGAACTAAACGCTAAAGTGACAGCCCTGTTTATCGACGGTAAAGCGGTTGAAACAGTGAATGCGGGCCAGGAGGCGGTGGTTATTCTGGATCAGACGCCATTCTACGCTGAATCCGGTGGTCAGGTGGGCGACAAAGGCGAACTGAAGGGTGCCGGTTTTTCCTTCCAGGTCAGTGATACCCAGAAATACGGTCAGGCGATTGGTCACATCGGGAAACTGATCGGCGGCTCGCTGAAATCAGGCGATGCGGTTCAGGCCGATGTCGATCAAGCTCGTCGGCAGCGTATCCGTCTGAATCACTCCGCAACGCACCTGATGCATGCGGCATTGCGTCAGGTTCTTGGGACGCACGTCGCGCAGAAAGGTTCTTTGGTCAACGACAAGGCGCTGCGTTTTGACTTCTCGCATTTTGAAGCGATGAAGCCGGATGAGATCCGGGCGGTAGAAGATCTGGTCAACGCGCAAATTCGTCGCAACCTGCCAATCGAAACCAATATCATGGATATTGATGCTGCGCGTAAATCAGGCGCTATGGCGCTGTTTGGTGAGAAATACGACGATCGCGTCCGCGTGCTAAGTATGGGGGATTTCTCCACGGAACTGTGTGGCGGCACTCACGCCTCGCGCACCGGTGATATCGGCCTGTTCCGTATTACGTCTGAGTCCGGCACTGCCGCAGGCGTGCGCCGTATTGAAGCGGTCACTGGCGAAGGCGCGATTGCATGGCTGCATGCGCAAAGCGATCAACTGAGCGATATTGCGCAGTTGCTGAAGGGGGATACCCACAGCCTCGGCGACAAAGTGCGCGCCGCGTTAGAACGCAGCCGCCAACTGGAAAAAGAGCTTCAGCAACTGAAAGAGCAGGCTGCGGCGCAGGAGAGCGCAAGCCTCAGCAGTAAAGCGGAAGAGATTAACGGTGTTAAACTGCTGGTCAGCGAGCTGGCTGGCGTTGAGCCGAAAATGCTGCGTACCATGGTGGACGACCTGAAGAATCAGTTGGGTTCAACGGTTATCGTATTAGCCACGGTTGCAGATGGTAAGGTTTCTCTTATTGCCGGAGTGTCTAAGGATGTGACAGACCGCGTGAAAGCAGGGGAACTGATTGGTATGGTCGCCCGGCAGGTGGGCGGAAAAGGGGGCGGTCGTCCGGATATGGCGCAAGCCGGTGGTACGGATGCGTCTGCTCTCCCTGCTGCGTTGGCCAGTGTGAAAGGCTGGGTAAGCGCAAAACTGTAATAACTATAAACAATAGATGCTGCCGTTCCCGGATGGCGGCATCTTGCGCGAGAAGCACTGATAACGATAAAGTCGGGTTGAAGTTGTGTATATCGGCTAAACTTAGGTTCACAGAATGTGATGCCGCGGCTGCTTACACTGTAGGGTGTTTGTGATCGCTTACGTTTTGGCGTTATATGATAGATAATGCCGGGATACGAGAGCCCGACTCTTTTAATCTTTCAAGGAGCAAAGAATGCTGATTCTGACTCGTCGAGTTGGTGAGACCCTCATGATTGGAGATGAGGTCACTGTGACAGTTTTAGGGGTTAAGGGTAACCAGGTACGTATTGGCGTTAATGCCCCTAAAGAAGTCTCTGTCCATCGTGAAGAGATCTACCAGCGTATCCAGGCTGAAAAATCCCAGCAGTCCAGTTACTAAGGTTTTCGCGCCTCGCTATTCGGTGAGGCGCCTCTCTCTGCCCGCTATTTTCCTCACTTTTCTTCTTCGATTGCTTCTCTTTTTTGACTATTCCCTGATATCCGTTACAGCTATTTTTTCCTTTCATAGCGGTGTGATCGTCAATTTCTTGTTGATAAAATACTCTTTTTGCCGTTTTCACCGTCTAATTGCGCGGGAAGTGTGCAAACGAAAAAAAGGTCTCGAAAAATCGTTTGACTTATAGGTACCAGAAAGTAATATGTGCGCCATCGCAGCGACGAAGAGCGCAAACAAGTTCTTCGAAGCACTCGTAAGAGGCGTGTGGTGAGGTGGCCGAGAGGCTGAAGGCGCTCCCCTGCTAAGGGAGTATGCGGTCAAAAGCTGCATCCGGGGTTCGAATCCCCGCCTCACCGCCATTTTGCATCCGTAGCTCAGCTGGATAGAGTACTCGGCTACGAACCGAGCGGTCGGAGGTTCGAATCCTCCCGGATGCACCATCTTCTCCAGGGGAACAGCAGCGCTGTTGTCTAATGGTCTGCAAGAAAGCAGCCAGTGCCGGAGAAGATAACGTTGCTTCCAAAGAGCAAGCCGCGTAGCCATTCTCCTTACGCAGTGTGGCAAGTGTTAGATGTGACACTGCGCGTAGTAAATGTAGTAAACAAGTTTCTTATGCATCCGTAGCTCAGCTGGATAGAGTACTCGGCTACGAACCGAGCGGTCGGAGGTTCGAATCCTCCCGGATGCACCATATTCTCCGAGATAACAGCAGCGCTGTTACTTCATGGTCTGCGAGATAACCGCCAGCACCAGAGAGAATAACGTTGCTCTGGCAACGGCCCGCAGGGCGAACCGCGTGAGTCATCCTCCTTACGCAGTGTGGCAGGTGTTAGATGTGACACTGACGCGTAGTAAATGTAGTAAACAAGTTTCTTATGCATCCGTAGCTCAGCTGGATAGAGTACTCGGCTACGAACCGAGCGGTCGGAGGTTCGAATCCTCCCGGATGCACCATTATTCTCCAGAATAACAGCAGCACTGTTATTTCGTGGTCTGCGAGATAACCGCCAGCACCAGGGAGGATAACGTTGCTTCAGCAACGGCCCGCAGGGCGAACCGCGTGAGTCATCCTCTTTACGCAGTGTGGCAGGTGTTAGATGTGACACTGACGCGTAGTAAACAAGTTTCTTATGCATCCGTAGCTCAGCTGGATAGAGTACTCGGCTACGAACCGAGCGGTCGGAGGTTCGAATCCTCCCGGATGCACCATTATTCTCCAGAATAACAGCAGCGTTGTTATTTCATGGTCTGCGAGATAGCCGCCAGCGCCAGGGAGGATAACGTTGCTTCAGCAACGGCCCGAAGGGCGAGTGGCAAAACAAGTCATCCTGTAGAATTCCTCTGTTTTCCTGCTAAAATAACCTCCAGTTGTCTTTTTAATCCCTCTCCAGAGTAATAATTCACAATCTTTTTCAGCACTTTTTTCATTGGCAACTCCCTCTTTCCACTATAGTTTATCCTTGTATACAACCTGATTTTGGGTGATATAAATGCAAGGAGAGAAATCCATGAAATGGTTCAAAGCCATATCTGCGTTTTGCGCGACGCTTCTGGTAGCCGTATCGTTGGCAGGCTGTGCGGGTTCGCCTACCAAGGAGAGTACCGGCGGGTACATTGACGATACGGTGGTCACGACTAAAGTAAAAGCCGCGTTGTTCAATGACAAGGAGATTAAGTCTTCTGAAATTAGTGTCGAAACCTTTAAAGGGCGTGTACAGCTCAGCGGCTTTGTCTCATCAGCCGAGATCGCCAGACGGGCGGTGGACGTGGCGCGAAAAGTACAGGGTGTTCGCGTGGTTGAGAACGATTTAAGAATCAAATAAACGCACAAAACGATATTATTACCAACAAAGGCGCGATAAAGCGCCTTTGTTGCGTTTGTCGCTGGCAGCGACAAAACCGGCCTTTTGCGTTACAGTAACCTCTCCTTAACCGGCGGGTGAGAACACGATGTACGAACGTTATGCAGGACTGATTTTTGATATGGATGGCACGATCCTCGATACTGAGCCGACGCATCGTAAGGCATGGAACGAGGTTCTGGGACGTTACGGCATGCGTTTCGATATGCAGGCTATGGTCGCGCTTAATGGTTCTCCAACCTGGCGGATTGCTCAGGCCATTATCGAATTAAATCAGGCTGATTTAGATCCTCACCAACTGGCGCAGGAAAAAACGAACGCTGTGAAGGCGATGCTTCTTGATAGTGTTCGCCCTTTGCCGCTGATTGAGGTGGTTAAGGCGTGGCACGGTCGTCGTCCCATGTCGGTTGGTACTGGCAGCGAGAGCGCCGTGGCGGAAGCGCTGTTGGCTCATCTGGGGCTGCGCCACTACTTCTCTGCGGTGGTTGCCGCCGATCATGTCGTAAACCATAAACCCGCGCCCGATACCTTCTTACTTTGCGCTGAACGCATGGGCGTGCCGGCGGAAAAATGCGTTGTCTTTGAAGATGCGGACTTTGGTCTGCAGGCGGCGAAGCGCGCCGGAATGGATGCCGTGGACGTGCGACGATTGTGAGCGACGCGCTGTCGCTGATTTCGCTGTTTGCCAGTAGTTTTTTGAGCGCAACGCTGCTTCCCGGTAATTCGGAAGTGGTGTTGATTGCTATGCTACTGGCAGGGGCCAGCCAGCCGTGGTTACTGATTTTAACAGCAATAATCGGTAATAGCCTTGGAGGGGTAACTAACGTTATTCTGGGGCGCTTATTTCCGCTGCGCAAAACATCGCGCTGGCAGGAGAAGGCGTCCGGCTGGTTAAGACGCTATGGCGCGGCCGCGCTATTATTAAGTTGGGCGCCTGTTATAGGCGATTTGCTGTGTTTACTGGCGGGATGGATGCGCATTTCCTGGGGACCAGTGCTCTTTTTCTTGTGCCTTGGCAAAGCATTACGCTATATCGCCATCGCGGCGATAACGCTTCAGGGCATGACGTGGTGGCACTAATTGGACTGATTGTTCGACCATTACAATTATGCTAATTCAAATGATTTCGACAGGCGGGAGGTCAAATTGATCCCGGACGTATCACAGGCGCTGGCCTGGCTGGAAAAAAATCCGCAGGCTCTGAAAGGTATTCAACGTGGTCTTGAACGCGAAACGTTGCGCGTCAATGCTGATGGCACGCTGGCCACTACCGGTCATCCGGCAGCATTGGGGGCAGCGCTGACGCATAAATGGATTACCACCGATTTTGCCGAGGCTTTGCTGGAATTTATTACACCTGTTGATGGTGATATCCGGCATATGCTCACTTTTATGCGCGATGTGCATCGTTATACCGCGCGCCATATTGGTGACGAGCGGATGTGGCCGCTAAGTATGCCTTGCTATATCGCGCCTGGCCAGGATATTGAGCTGGCCCAGTACGGCACCTCAAATATCGGTCGCCTGAAAACGCTCTATCGCGAAGGGCTGAAAAACCGCTATGGCGCGCTGATGCAAACCATCTCCGGCGTACACTATAACTTCTCTCTGCCCATGGCTTTCTGGCAGGCTAAGTGCGGAGTTGAGGATGTGGAAAGCGGAAAAGAGGCCATTTCAGCAGGCTATTTCCGTGCAATTCGCAATTATTACCGCTTTGGTTGGGTGATCCCGTACCTGTTTGGCGCATCTCCGGCGATTTGCTCTTCGTTCCTGCAAGGGAAAACGACGACACTGCCGTTTGAGGAAGCCAGTAACGGGATGTATTACCTGCCTTACGCGACCTCTCTGCGCCTGAGTGATCTGGGTTATACCAATAAGTCGCAAAGTAATCTTGGTATTACGTTTAACGATTTGAATGAGTATGTGGCAGGACTGAAGCGGGCGATTAAAACGCCTTCTGAAGAGTATGCCAAAATTGGTCTGGAGAAAGACGGCAAGCGTCTGCAGATCAACAGCAATGTATTGCAGATCGAAAACGAACTGTACGCGCCGATTCGTCCGAAACGTGTGGCTCGCAGCGGCGAAACGCCTTCTGATGCGCTGCTGCGCGGCGGTATCGAATATATCGAAGTGCGCTCCCTGGATATTAACCCTTTTTCACCGATTGGTGTTGATGAGCAACAGGTGCGCTTCCTGGATCTGTTTATGGTCTGGTGCGTGCTGGCCGATGCGCCAGAAATGAGCAGCGATGAACTGCTGTGTACGCGTAAAAACTGGAATCGTGTGATTCTTGAAGGTCGTAAGCCTGGGCTAACGCTGGGCATTGGTTGCGAAACTGCCCAGTTCCCGTTGGCTCAGGTAGGGAAAGATCTGTTCCGTGATTTACGCCGTGTAGCGCAAACGCTGGATAGCATTCACGGATGCCAGGCGTATCAGCAGGTTTGCGATGAGCTGATCGCTTGTTTTGACGACCCGGAATTAACCTTCTCTGCGCGCATTCTGCGGTCTATGCTTGAAGAAGGTATTGGCGGCATCGGCAGGATGCTGGCCGATCGATATCGGACGATACTGCGTGAAGAACCGCTGGAGATTTTACGCGAAGAGGATTTTGTGGCCGAGCGTGAAGCATCAGTGGAGCGCCAGCGTAGAGTCGAAGTGGCGGATAGCGAGCCGTTTGCCGCGTTACTGGCAAGACATGCGTAGTTTTGCGTGCCGTAAAAAAGAAAACGGCCACATTTCTGTGGCCAAATTTTCATCTCTGACTCAGGGATGATGATAATAAATGCGCGTCTTTCACATGGTCAGACCCGCTGCCCTAAAAAGAGTTCATTTTATTTTTAAAAAAATCACTATCGGAGGTCAATAATGCCGTTGTTAGATAGTTTCACCGTCGACCATACCCGAATGGAAGCGCCCGCGGTGCGCGTCGCGAAGAAAATGAACACGCCTCATGGCGATGAAATCACCGTTTTCGATCTGCGATTTTGCGTGCCAAACCAGGAAGTGATGCCGGAAAGAGGCATCCACACGCTTGAGCACCTGTTTGCCGGCTTTATGCGCGATCATCTGAACGGCAAGGGGGTGGAAATTATCGATATTTCTCCGATGGGCTGTCGCACCGGGTTCTATATGAGCCTGATTGGTACGCCGGATGAACAGCGCGTTGCCGATGCCTGGAAAGCGGCGATGGCCGACGTGCTGAAAGTAAAAGATCAAAACCAGATCCCTGAGCTGAACGTTTATCAGTGTGGTACCTACACGATGCATTCGCTGGAAGAGGCGCAGGAAATCGCTCGACATATTATTGAGCGTGATGTTCGCATCAATAGCAATGACGAGCTGGCGCTGCCGAAAGAAAAACTGCAAGAGTTGCACATCTAGTCGCAATCCCGCCACGGCCCGGCGAGTCGTCGGGCCACGATTTCCCTACGCCGTAATGCCGATAATGTTGCCCTTCAGCTTTCAACGCTGCTGACTGATGCCAAAGTGAAGCGCATGGCATCGCGGCAGATTTCAGCGCCATGCCGAGGGGGGGGAGGCGAGCGAGCCGTTCACACGCCATGAACAGGAAGTATTTTCTCGTATTACGATGAACGGAGAAGCGACAGATCAAAATCTGGCGGAAATAAAACACAGACGATTTCCGCCAGAACGACCGTAGCAAAGAATCTCATGCCGACTAATAAAACAGCATAATCTTCCCGAACGGGCTGATATTCACCCGCAGACACTGATCGCACCCTTAGTGCGCGCCGCCACCGCCTCCTCCGGCGCTAAACGGCGGCCTGGCGAACCACACCAGCCCGAGAAGAAGGATAAAAATGCCTGCCGAGAGCCAGAAAATCTCGTTGGCGGAGATGATCAACCCCTGGTTTGTTATCTGCTGTGCTATCCAGCTGGACGCTTGCTGCTGCGTCATTCCTAAGTCCTGCAACTGGCCGTAAATTTGCTGGGCGTTGGGGTTATACGGCGTAACCGATTCGGTAAGCTGCGCATGATGTAGCGCCTCGCGGTTCGTCCACATGGTGGTGGTAATCGAAGTACCGATTGACCCCGCCAGCGTGCGCAGGAAGTTTGACAGACTGGATGCCGCCGCCAGCCGTTCCGGCGGCAGACCGGAAAGGGTGATGGTGGTTAGCGGCATAAAGAAGCAAGCTACCGCGAAGCCCTGAATAAACTGCGGCCACGCCGAGGCGCCGAAATCCATCCCAGGCTCGAAAGTCCAGGCACGCCAGTAGAAACAGACCGCGTACATAATAAAGCTGAAAGTGACCAGTCTGCGCATATCGAGTTTATGTGCAAAGCGGCCGATAATCGGCGACAGAATCACCGGTATCACGCCGACCGGCGCCGAGGCCAGACCAGCCCATGTGGCGGTATAGCCGTACACTTCCTGCAATAGCTGCGGTAACAGCACAATAGCGCCAAAGTAGAGCATATAGGCGAGACTGATACACAGACAGCCGATGGTAAAGTTTCGCGACTTAAATAATGACAGGTCGACTATTGGGTTATCGTCGGTCAACTCCCAGACGATAAGGAAACAGATTGCCACCACGGCGACAACCGTCAGGATGATTATCTCGTTCGAGGAGAACCAGTCCAGCTCTTTACCCCGGTCAAGCATTACCTGCAGGCTGCCGATACCGATAACCAGCAGCGCCAGACCCACGCCGTCAATTCGCCGTTGCTCGGTGCGTGTTTCCCGGTGACGCAGGGTTTGCAGCGTCATAATCACCACGGCAATACCAATCGGGACGTTGATAAAGAAGATCCAGCCCCAGTGGTAGTTGTCGCTGATATAGCCGCCGAGAATCGGGCCGCAAATCGGTGCCACGATCACCGTCATTGACCACAGCGCCAGCGCAATAGAACGTTTAGCGGGCGGATAGTTACTGAGCAGCAGACTTTGCGACAGCGGAATCAACGGGCCGGCGACGATCCCCTGAATCACGCGGAAAAAAATCAGCATCGTCAGGCTGTTTGACATACCGCAGGCCCAGGAGGCGATAGCAAATGCCACTGTCGACCAGAGAAACAGTTTCACTTCGCCGACGCGCTTTGCCAGCCAGCCGGTAATCGGGATGGAGATAGCGTTCGCGACGCCAAATGAGGTGATAACCCAGGTTCCCTGGCTTAATGATGAACCCAGATTGCCGGCAATGGTGGGGATAGCCACGTTGGCGATAGTTGAGTCCAGCACCTGCATGAAGGTCGCGAACGACAGCGCAATGGTCATAATGACCAGCTGCGCGCCTTCCAGCGGTTTTTGCTGTTGCATTACGCTCACCCCGAATTACCCGGCGTTCGCCTGGATGATACTGTCGATCAATTTATTCACCGGCTCGAGGCCGATTTCGCGGGCATTACTTTCATAAACCGGGGTATTACGTACCTGGTTTGCCAGCATCTGACCGCTGCGATCGGTGGTATTCACCTCAACCAGCGTCGACAGACCGATACGCAGCGGGTGTTCCGCCAGCTGTTTTTCATCCAGCTCGATACGTACCGGCAGACGCTGAACCACTTTTATCCAGTTGCCGGTGGCGTTCTGCGCGGGCAACAGCGAGAAAGCGCTACCGGTGCCCATATCGAGACCAACGACTTTACCGGTGTATTTCACATCGTCGCCGTAAATATCGCTGATAACGGTTGCTGGTTGGCCGATGCGCATATGCGCCAGTTGCGTCTCTTTAAAGTTGGCGTCAATCCACAGATTCGTGGCCGGAACCACGGTCATCAGCGGGGTGGCGGTGGTGATTTGCGCGCCAGGTTGTACGGAACGGCGGGAAACATAGCCGCTAATTGGGCTGACAATTTTTGTTCGCTGCAGCGCCAGCCACGCATTACGAACTTCGGTAGCTGCTTGCAGCACCGCAGGCTGTTGTTCCAGCGACGTTCCCAGCACGATCGCCTGATTGGCATTGTATTGCTGAATCGCCATGTCCAGTTCGGCCTGCGCGCTGGCAACCGTATCGCGAGCATGCTGCAGTTCTTCACGGCCAATCAGGTTAGCGGCTCCCAGCGGAATGCGCCGCTTGAGATCGGTTTGCGCCTGAGAAAGGGCGGTTTTTTTGACCTCGATATTGGCTTGTAACTGCTTGCTGTTGATCATCTGCTCACGCGTCTGGCGCACGCTGACGGCCAGCTCGGTTTTTGCCTTTTCAAACGCCTGCCGGGCGTCGGTCGGATCGAGGGTGACTAACGGATCGCCTTTTTGTACATAATCGGTGTTGTCAGCCCAGACTTTGGTTACGCTGCCGGACACCTGCGCCATAATTTGTACCTGATTTCCTGCCACGTAGGCGTCATCCGTTTCTTCGAAGTGACGCAGGACCAAAAACCAATAAACCCCGTATGCCACGGCAGCAATAATAAAGAGTAAGGTCAGTAAGAGAAGAGCGTTTTTACGCTTTCCTTTTTTGCTGCCCGGTTGCGGCGGGGTTTGGCTCTCCGCATTTACGCTCATGTTATTCTCCACGATCTTATTATTTCACATCGGCTGATCCGAACGGTTTATCAGACAGGCCAGCAGATGATCTGCTGGCCTGTCCGCTTTCCTTGTCAATCCAGAAAAAGGGTTGAGCGAGTGATTCCACGCTTAGCGCAGAGACTCCGCAAGCACGCCATCTTCTTCCATTTGGTCAAGGCGGCTCAATAGTTTGCGGGTGATGTGCTCAAGTTGATCTTTTTCGCTGGCGCTTAAAGAAGACCAAAGTTGATGCAGACAGTTATGCTGCGGCGGCAATACTTCGCGCAGAAACTGATGACCTTTATCGGTAAGTTGTAAATGCAGGCAACGGCGGTCATTATCGCTTTCGCGGCGTTCGATCCAGCCGCGTTTTTCCAGCTCATCGGCAATTCGCGTGGCATTAGTACGCGAGGAGCCTAGCGCACAGCTTAATTCAGAAGGCTGAATGCTGTGGTTCTCCTGAGACTCAAGGGTGATCAGCGCCATAAACAATGTTTCGTTAATCCCTTGCGCCTTCAGCATCTTGTTACGATTTTCCAGCAGCTTACCCTGCATATGCATGCAAAGACGAGTGAGCAGAATTTCCTGAAAAGGGAAGTCTTCGTGACGGCTGGCGCGGAACTTGAGCATTTGCTCAATGGGAGTAAACGAACTGTCCATTTTGATTATGACCTCATTAATTGCAGTCGATATAATAACTATTGTGACAAATAAAGCAAATGAATTATTGATGAAAACCGATACTTATAACCCTGTGCCGATTTTCCAGATAACGCCGTAGGTTAACGCGCCCAAAAGCGTCGGAATAATAATGCTGCGCGTTTTCCAGAAGGCCAGACCCAGCACCGCGAAACCCGCTAAGGTAGGCAGCAAACGACGGGCGTCGTGGAGCATCTCCGGTACGCTGGAGACAACCAGTAGCGCGCAAATGCAGGCGATACCAATGGTATCGAGCAGGACGCCGAGCGGACCGCGGTGTGAGAGGCGGGCGCTCCCGGCACGCAGACGCAATGGCAGATAGCGGAACAGATAATTTACGCAGCCGACCACGGCTCCGATAATAAGGACATCACTGTTCATCGGGCATCCCCTGAATACTGGCCTGCACCAGAGCGGTCAGGCAGCCGCAGACAATCCCGGCAAGGATTGCGGCGGGAATGGAAAACAGGAGCATCCCTCCCAGCGCTCCCGTCAGCGCGGCGCTAACGCTAAGCGACTGCTTACGCTGGAACGACGCCAGTAAAAAACTCATAAATAGCGCGGGCAGCATAAAGCTCAGCGCAGCCTCTATGGCCGGGAAGCCATTTAGCAGGCCGCTGCCTGAATAAGCGCCAGCTAGTGTGCCAAAGACCCATGAACCCCAGGACAGAAAGGCGATGCCGATCATCCAGTTTTCGCTCCAGCGGCGGTTGTCGCGCGTCAGTTTCGCTGTGGCGGCGGCGAATACTTCATCAGTGAGGCCGAAGGCCCAGAGGGCGGTTTTTTTCTTATTCAGCGCACACGGAATGCGGCTGCGCAGGGAAGGGCCATAAAGCACGTGGCGAACGTCCATCGCCATCACGGTGAGCGCCGCGACCCACAGTGAGCTCCCGGCAGACAGCATCGCGGTGATCACGAACTGGCTGGCGCCTGCGTAAATAATGCAGGAAAAAAGCAGGCTTTCCAGCGGGGTGAAACCGAGCTTGGTGGCGTTCAGACCAAAGGCGAAGGCCACCGGAATATAGCTGATAACAATCGGCAGGCTGTCTTTGATACCTTCCGCCAGCGTGGCTTCGTTCACAGGAGACGTATGCGTCAATGCGTCGGAGTTTTCCATAGGGATGACTTATTAATAACTGACGTGAAAATAACATGATTGAACGGGTGGCATTTACCTTAACAGAGAGCGGCGAGGCTTTACAGCATTTGAGACGTTGTGGGTTGATACCCATCGGAGGGGAAAGAAAGCAGATGAAAGCGGAATTTGATTTTCACCGTATTGCTCACCCGGAAAAGGCGGGAGCCTTCTCCGGGATATGCGATAAAAGCAGGGATTACTTCTGCGCAGCCAGGGCTTCTTTTATCCAGCCGTCAAACTGCTGCTGATGGGCTTTGATCCAACCGTCAACGTGGCCCTGAATATCGGCTTCTGAACCATGACCTTCGTGCATCATTGCATTCTCTGCGTTGATATCGGCAATAGGCAGTTTCATGATGCTAAACAGTTTTGCCGCCGCAGGGTTTTTCTCGGCCCAGGCTTTGTTAGCGACGATATGCATGGTGCTGACCGGGAAGCCGTAATTGGCGCCATTAGACAGCTTCGTGTCGATATTTTTCTGCACGCCAGGCAGAGAAGAGAACGGCACCTGCAGCCAGACGACATCTTTACCCGGTTTCAGCACATCGCTGACCCAGTAAGGTGTCCAGGTATAGTAGAGAATCGGCTTACCCTCTTTGTAACGCGCGATGGTGTCAGCCATCATGGCGGCGTAGTTGCCTTGATTATGGGTAACGGTTTTGCTCAGACCGTAAGCCTCAATCTGATGGTTAATCACCGCTTCGCATCCCCAGCCCGGCGTACAGCCGGTCAGATCGGCTTTGCCGTCGCCGTTGGTATCAAACAGTTTGGCGATTTTCGGATCTTTTAGCTGGTCGATAGATTTAATGTGGTATTTATCGGCCGTCTTCTTATCGATCAGATATCCCTGCGCGGCGCCGCTGACGAAAACGCCTTCGCGGTAGAATTTTTTGTCGCCACCGGCGGCGGCGTACATATCATCGTGCAGCGGCTGCCAGTTGACGGCGGTAAAGGTGGCGTCGCCGGAGGCGATCGAGGTATAGCCGACGTTGTAATCCACTTCGCTTGGCTTATCGACGGTGTAACCCAGTTTTTCCAGCGCGCGGCTGACGATCAGAGTCTGGAAAGTCTCTTCCGAAATAGTGCTCTGAATCGGTTTAACGGTAATGCCTTTGCCAGGCAGATCCGCGGCGAAGGCGGAGGTGGAAATAAGGGCGGTAAACGCTGTGGCAAGAATCGCTGTATGTCGCATCGTTGTTCCTTTTATTCAGCAGAGGAGAAGTTCATGTCCCCGGTCGGGTGGCGGCCGGGGCATGTGCTTTTATTTACAGAAAGGGCGAGTGATAAGCCCCAGAGGGCCGGTGGTGTACCAGCGACGGTTGCCGCGGCTACGCGAGTCGCGTCCTACGGCCTGAGTCAAACGGTCAAGAATAATGGCGAGGATAACAATCCCGACGCCGCCGACGGTAGCCAGCCCCATATCGAGACGGCCAATACCGCGCAGTACCATCTGGCCGAGACCGCCAACGGCAATCATCGAGGCGATAACCACCATCGACAGGGCCAGCATCAGCGTCTGGTTGACTCCGGCCATAATCGTCGGCATCGCCAGCGGCAGCTGGACTTTGAACAACAGTTGTCTCGGGCTGGCGCCAAAGGAGCGCGAGGCTTCGATCAGATCCGCCGGCACCTGGTTAATCCCCAGAATGGTCAGACGAACAATCGGCGGCAGGGCGAAGATAATCGTCACCACCACGCCCGGAACGTTGCCGATGCCGAACAGCATCACGATCGGCACCAGATAGACAAACGCCGGGGTGGTTTGCATCGCATCAAGCAGCGGGCGAATAATTTTCGCCGCCCGCGGACTGCGTGCCAGCCATATCCCTAGCGGCAGGCCGATCAGCATGCAAAACAGCAGCGCGGTCAGCACCAGCGCCAGCGTGACCATCGCCTGCGACCAGGCGCCTATGGCGCCGATAGCAACAAGCGAAATCAGCGTCGCAGCCCCCATGCCGACGCTGGAAATCTGCCAGGCAATCAGCGAGAAAATAACAATCGCCACCGGCGCCGGCATGCCCAATAAGAGCTGCTGGAAAGCGCTCAGGATGTAATCCACCGGCACGCGGATCCCCTGAAACAGCGGGCGGAAGTGCATGACAACCCAGTCGATACCCTGCGTGACCCAGCTATCCAGCGGGATAAGCGTTTTATGGAACGGATCCATAATATTGAAGTGTTCAGGCTGCGGCGCAGGCGCGCTGTTCAGCCAGTCGGCACCGCCGCCGGACGGCGCTGGCGTGGACGTCGCACCCCAGGCATCCGCGGATTGCGACGCGCTATCCGCGGCTGCCGCGGTGTCCCACGGGTTAGATTGATCAGTCATTGTTGTTTACCCCCTCGCGATCTAAAGCCTGCAGCAGCATACGTTTTGAAATGATGCCGATGTACTGATGCCCTTCATCGACAACCGGCACCGCGCACGGTGCATGGCCGACGTGAGAGAGCAGTTCGCTAAGCGGCGTTTGCGCATCCACCGCGAGCGGGGAGTCAATTAACGCCGCATCGATTCCCTGACCTTCGCCCAGCGCGGATTTCAGTGAATCAATGGAGACAATGCCAACAAACTTATTACCGCGTTCAATGACGTAGCCATATTCGCGGTCTTCATCCTGCAATAATTTCAACGCCGAACGCGGGCCAAAGCCTGGTGTTTTACGAATCAAACCAACCGGGCTACGACGCGCGATATCTTTGGCGCTAAACACATGGCTAATATCGACGCCGCGGAAGAATGTCCGCACATAATCATTAGCCGGGTTATTCAATATTTCATCCGGGGTACCGACCTGAACCACTTCGCCATTTTGCATAATGGCAATGCGATCGCCAATTCGCATCGCTTCATCAAGATCGTGGGAAATAAATACCACGGTGCGCTGATGTCTGGCCTGTAATTTTATTAACTCATCCTGCATTTCGGTACGAATTAATGGATCGAGCGCGGAGAAAGCCTCATCCATTAACAGGATATCGGGATTAATCGCCAACGCACGGGCCAGGCCAACGCGCTGGCGCATCCCGCCGGAGAGTTCGTCCGGCCAGGCGTGAGCATAATTTTCCAGTCCGACCTGACGCAGCGCTTCCAGCGCTTTCTCTTTGCGTTCCTGAGCGGCTACGCCGGCCAGCTCCATGCCAAAGGCGGCATTGTCGAGGACCGTCATATGCGGCATAAGGGCAAATGATTGAAAAACCATTGCGATTTTCTTTCTGCGCACCTCGCGAAGCTCGGCATCTGAGATCCTGGCGATGTCAACGCCATCAATAAGCACCTGGCCGCGGGTAGGTTCAATCAGGCGATTGAGAAGGCGAACCATGGTGGATTTCCCCGAGCCGGAGAGCCCCATGATGACGAATATCTCGCCTTCTTCAATGGTCAGACTGGCATCTTTGACGCCAAGCGAAAGCCCCGTTTTTTCCAGTATTTGTTCTTTCGATAGTCCTTTTTCGATATATTTGAAGGCCCGCTGTGGGTGCTCGCCAAATATCTTGTAGAGATTCTTGATTTCTAATTTAATTGCCATGCAATAGAGATTTTCCTGTTATTATTTATATCGATATTGTACCTGATGAAGAAAGTTGATTTTTTACACCCTAACATACTGAGAATCTGTGACAACCCTTTATGCTGATTTACGCAGGATGCGCCGGAAGGTGAAATCCGCTACATCGCCCGTGATATAAGGGCTGAGCGCAAATTGCAAATGGCTGATATTTTTTAGTTATATTTTGTTAATTTGACCGGAAATCAACAGGATTTTGCCGAATATGACAAGGTGATGGCGGAAAGATATTGAAGGGAGCGGAAATGTATAATATGAAATAATTCACCAGGAGATATGTCGATATATTCCTGGTGATTGCGAGGTTAAAAATCCCAGTCGTCGTCGACGGTTTCTTCCGCTTTTCCCATTACGTATGAAGAGCCGGAACCGGAGAAGAAGTCATGATTTTCATCGGCGTTCGGCGACAATGCCGCCAGGATCGACGGATTGACGGCGGCCATTTCCGCCGGGAACAGCGCCTCATAGCCAAGGTTCATCAGCGCTTTGTTGGCGTTGTAGCACAGGAAGGCGTTTACCTCTTCAATCCAGCCGCTGTCGGCATAGAGCTCGCGGGTGTAGGCCAGCTCGTTGTCATACAGATCCATCAGCAGGTCGAGGGCGAAGTTTTTCAGCTCCTCACGCTTTTCAGCGCTGACAATCTCCAGTCCTTTCTGATACTTGTAGCCAATATAATAACCGTGTACCGCTTCATCGCGGATGATCAGGCGAATCAGATCGGCGGTATTGGTCATTTTTCCCCGGCTGGAGAAGTACATCGGCAGCCAGAAACCAGAATAGAAGAGAAAGGATTCGAGAAACACGCTGGCGATTTTTTTCTTCAGCGGCTCATCGGCCTGATAGAACGCCAGCATCAGCTGCGCTTTGCGCTGCAACGGCGCGTTTTGCTCGCTCCAGGCATAGGCGGCGTCGATGTCTTTGCTCTGGCATAGGGTGGAGAAAATAGAGCTGTAGGAGCGGGCGTGTACCGCTTCCATAAAACTGACGTTCGACAGCACCGCCTCTTCATGCGGAGTGAGGGCATCGGCCATCAGCGCCGGGGCGCCGACGCTATTTTGAATGGTATCCAGCAGCGTCAGCCCGGTAAAGACGCGGATCGTCAACTGCTGCTCTGTCGGCGTAAGCGACTGCCAGGCGGGGATGTCGTTGGACAGCGGCACCTTCTCCGGTAACCAGAAGTTGCTGGTCAGCCGGTTCCAGACTTCCAGGTCCTTGTCATCCTCAATCTTGTTCCAGTTGATGGCGCTGATGCGCGATAGATGGGTCATCCGGTTCTCCTTACAGCGCGCAGGACACGCAGCCTTCGATTTCGGTACCTTCCAGCGCCAGCTGGCGCAGACGGATGTAATACAGCGTTTTAATGCCCTTCTTCCACGCGTAGATTTGCGCTTTGTTGATATCGCGTGTGGTGGCGGTATCGGGGAAGAACAGGGTCAACGACAGCCCCTGGTCGACGTGGCGCGTTGCCTCGGCGTAGGTGTCGATAATCTTCTGCGGGCCGATTTCCCAGGCATCCTGATACAGCGCCAGGTTGTCGTTGGTCATAAACGGCGCGGGATAGTACACGCGGCCGGTTTTCCCCTCTTTGCGGATCTCTATTTTCGACACGATCGGGTGGATGCTGGAGGTTGCGTGATTAATGTACGAAATAGATCCCGTCGGCGGCACGGCCTGCAGATTGCGGTTATAGATGCCATAGTGCATCACGTCATCGCGAAGCTGTCGCCACATCTCGCGATCGGGCAGGGTAATACCAGATCGGGCGAACAGTTCGCGGACTTTTGCCGTTTTTGGCTGCCAGTCGCCCTCCAGGTATTGCTGGAAATAGTCGCCGCTGGCGTACCGCGACTGCTCAAAACCGGCAAAACGGCTCCCTCGTTCACGCGCCATCAGCATTGAGGTGCGCAGCGCGTGCCAGGTAACGGTATAGAAATAGACGTTGGTAAAATCCAGCCCCTCTTCGCTGCCGTAGGCGATGCCTTCTCGCGCCAGATAGCCGTGCAGATTCATCTGCCCAAGGCCAATCGCATGTGAGGCGGCATTGCCCGCCGCCACCGAGGGCACTGAACGAATATGGCTCATATCGGAAACCGCCGTCAGTCCACGCACCGCCGTTTCAACCGTGCGGGCGAAGTTCGGGGAGTCCATGGTGTGGGCGATATTCAGCGATCCGAGGTTGCAGGAGATATCCTGGCCGATGTCGGCGTAATCAAGGTTTTCGTCAAATGTAGACGGCGTATTAACCTGCAAAATCTCCGAGCACAGGTTACTCATATTGATGCGCCCGGCAATCGGGTTTGCGCGATTCACCGTGTCTTCAAACATAATGTACGGATAGCCGGATTCAAACTGAATTTCCGCCAGCCGCTGGAACAGGTCGCGGGCGCGGATCCAGCGCTTGCTTACCCGCTCGTCGGCTACCAGTTCCGCATACATTTCGCTCACCGCGATATCGCCAAACGGTTTACCGTACAGACGCGCCACGTCGTAGGGCGAGAACAGCGCCATCTGCGCATCTTCTTTTGCTAGCTCGAAGGTGATGTCAGGAATGACGACCCCGAGCGAGAGCGTTTTAATGCGGATTTTCTCATCGGCATTCTCACGTTTGGTATCGAGGAAGCGCAGGATATCCGGATGATGGGCATGCAGATAGACCGCCCCGGCCCCCTGGCGCGCGCCAAGCTGGTTGGCGTAGGAGAAGGCGTCTTCCAGCATTTTCATGACCGGCACCACGCCGGAGGATTGATTCTCAATGCGTTTGATCGGCGCCCCGGCTTCACGCAGGTTGGAGAGCAGAAACGCTACGCCGCCGCCGCGTTTTGACAGCTGCAGCGCCGAGTTTACCGCCCGGCCAATGGACTCCATGTTGTCTTCAATCCGCAACAGGAAGCAGGAGACCAGCTCGCCGCGCTGCTGCTTACCGGCGTTAAGGAAGGTCGGCGTGGCCGGTTGGAAGCGTCCGGAGAGGATCTCATCGGTCAACTGATGGGCCAGCGTCTCGTTGCCCTGAGCCAGACACAGGGCCACCATGCAGGTGCGCTCGGCAAAATCTTCCAGGTAGCGTTTGCCGTCGAACGTTTTCAGCGCATAGCTGGTATAGAACTTCCAGACGCCGAGAAACGTCTGGAACTGAAAATCGTAGCGCCGGGCATGAGCGAACAGCTCAAGCACAAACTGGCGATCGTAGCGGGCCAGCACTTTCGCATCGTAATAACCCTCGGCGACCAGCCATGTCAGCTTATCGTCCTGGCTGGCGAAAGGCGCGCTATTCGGCGCAACATGGTTGGTCATAAACGCCGCCACCGCCTGATGGTCTTTCTCAAACGGAATACGCCCGTCGCTGTCGTACAAATTCAGCATCGCATTGAGGGCGTGGAAGTCAGGCGCCCCGGTGGTTACACGTTCTGCGGTTGTCGTTGCCAAAATTCGTTTACTCCTTTACGCACGTTGTCGACATCTTGTGGGGTGCCCATTAGCTCAAAGCGATAGAGATACGGTACGCCGCATTTCTGCGCGATGATGTCCCCAGCGCGGCCATAGGCTTCGCCGAAGTTACGGTTGCCCGCAGCAATGACGCCGCGAATGAGCTGGCGGTTGTGCGGATCGTTGAGGAAACGGATCGCCTGTCGCGGAACCGCGCCTGCCGTGCCGCCGCCGCCATAGCTGGGGACGATAAGAATGTAGGGAGCGTCTACCTGAATGCGTTCCCGCTCGTTAAGCGGAATACGCACTGCGGGCAGCCCCAGACGCTGGACGAACCGGTGCGTATTTTCGGAGCTGCTGGAAAAGTAGACGATCAGGCTCATGCGCTGACCGCGGTGGCTGTCGGGCGCAGGCGGTTAATCATATCCGGGCGGAAGCCAGACCAGCGGGTCTCTCCGGCAATCACTACCGGTAGCTGGCGGAAACCTTGCTCGCGCAGCATGTCGACGGCTTCAGGATGCTGGTCGATATTGATCATCTCGAATGCAAACCCGCGGGTTTCCATCGCCCGCTTCGTGGCATGACATTGGACGCAGTCATTTTTAGTGTAAATAGTAATGCGCATGATTCGTATTTCCATTTAAAATAGCAACTCGACGCAGAAAATCATGTCGCGTGCTATGGGTTGTCGTTAAAGGAAATACTAGATGTAGTTATTTAAAAGTTCAACAACTCAATATATATGGTTTTTGTAAAAACTGACCGCCACGAAAAACGACGCTGGAGGGCGGGTTCTTTGTCTTAAAATGACTGGCGCATGCTGATGGTCAGGTGGTTAACGGTGTGGATCGGCGTAACGGCAAAAGTCAGAATGCTAATCTGGCGGGTGCTGACATGATCCGGCTGCGATAACTAATCTGCTGAACA
Organism: Klebsiella indica; assembly: GCF_005860775.1. Classification (GTDB taxonomy): domain Bacteria; phylum Pseudomonadota; class Gammaproteobacteria; order Enterobacterales; family Enterobacteriaceae; genus Klebsiella; species Klebsiella indica. Next base: position 24,025 of record NZ_VCHQ01000006.1, on the reverse strand, counting down.
GGCCGTGCTGGCGTTGAGCGAAGGGCAAGTGAATAACGGCATGAAAGGGAAGGGGATAAGTTTTACCTCTTTAACCGCGGCAGAAATGGCAGGAGACTCGGCGACTGGCTGACGTTAAGCGCATAGCATCTTTATACGGGAAAGCGTTAGCCGCCTGCAGACGGCAATGCTGGCGTACTCTTTCATACTGGCTTGTTATCAGTCCTCCCCGGCATATCAGCTATGCAGAGGAGGACGGGTATTGGTTATTTGCACCGGACCGATTGTTTTATCATCGACGCAAATTCAGCAGTACGCCAATAAATACCCCAACGGCGGCAGCGACGCCGACGCTTTGCCACGGTTTGTCGTGTACGTAGCTGTCTGCGCACCCTACTGCATCGCGAGCGCAGCCCATGGCATCACGTGCCGCCTGCTGGACGCGGTTATTGCCGTGAAGCCGGGCGCGGGTCTCTTTTAGCAACGCCTGCGCTTTTTTGCGTGCGGCTTCCCCTTCCTCTTTGGCATCGCTGCCCCATGATTTGAGTACCTCTTCCAGCGTATCCGCAAGCTGGCTGACATCATGGTGGATCTCTTCTGCGCTGTCTTCTGCGGTGTTGCGGTTTGCCATTGGTTTCTCCCTTAATTCCGTTGATACCCGTCATGCTTCAGGGGGGATGAAAAGTGCGTTATCTTTCCTCCGCACGCTGAATTATTCAGGATAGAAATGTTCAGTGTAGTCCAGAATGTTGATTTCTGCTGTCCGACGCCGTTTATGGAATATTCCGAAAGCGTTGTCTTTAATAAATAAGGTAAGGTTAAGATGCGGTAAAAGATAATGAGGAATGAGTATGTATTTAAGACCAGATGAGGTGGCGCGCGTTCTTGAAAAAGCCGGTTTCACCATGGATGTTGTGACGCAAAAGACCTATGGCTATCGTCGTGGTGATAATTATGTCTATGTGAACCGTGAAGCACGTATGGGGCGTACCGCGTTAATTATTCATCCGGCTTTAAAAGAGCGCAGCACGACGCTGGCGGAGCCCGCGTCAGATATAAAAACCTGCGAGCATTACCAGCAGTTTCCGCTTTATTTAGCGGGTGATGCGCAGCAGCATTATGGTATTCCACACGGGTTCAGCTCACGGATGGCGCTTGAGCGTTTTTTAAGTGGTTTATTTGGCGAAGCGCAATTTAGCTGATGAAAAGAGCTGGCGCGATTTTGGATTAGTTTTGGTGAATGCCAGATGAAGCGGGCGTGAAGCGAAGCGCACTGCGGCAGGTTTTCAGTGCAATAGCCGTGGGCACGGGGGCGGGCGAAAGGCCCCCTTTCGCCGGAACCACCGATTTACCGCCTTTACTGAAGCGGTTCAGGCTTTGGCATGCTGGTAGGAACTAACGCGAAACAGGCGACGACAATAGTCGAGGAAATAGCCGTATGCGGCGCCCATCATCATGGATATCACGATATTTGAACTGACCGCGGCGGCTATTTGATGCCAGTCAGCGCCGACAACCAGCAGAATTCCAACATATACCGGTGACTGAAAGGTTACATAGGCAACCACATCCGCAATATTCTTCATCCACCCTGACGAGCTGATGCGGCGCGCCTGGCGCATGGCGAAATCGCGGTAAAAACCGTAAGGAACGGCAATAATAATGTTCACCGGGATTGCCACCAGTCTTGAAGATAACGACTGCTGAAAAGACATTTCGCAGAGAAAGATTTCGATTATCATGTTCACGACGGTGCAGTAAACCACCATCGCAAAGGTGTCTGCTACCGCATGCCGCAAGCGGGACTGAGCAGAGAACATCGGTGTGCTCCTCGGAAATAAAGCCAGTTATGGCAGAAGATTTGCTTATTTACAGTTGTTTTTCATTGCATGTATTAGCGTTTGTAGATTATATCTCTACTTTAAAACTTACAACTAGCTATAAATTTTTATTTAATGGCTTTTTGTCGATAAAATACTCTGTATGGGTCTGTTTTTTTTGTGTTACGCTATTTTTGTTCCCGTTGCTTATTTTTGTGTTATTTATCAATGACTTAATTAAAATCCTCTTAATGTGGATAAGCGTAGTGCGGTTTAGCGATGGTCTGCTTTAGGTGCAGAATCGCGTTCAGATAGGGATTGTATCCACTTTAGCGTTTTTACCGTGTTTTAGGGTGGTCACTCAGCATAATGGTCTGTTTTGCATTTTGAATATAAAGTCACATTTTATGTATTAATATTCTTTATCCGCGAGTTTCTCGCGTTAGTGGTCTCCCAACGATATACGGTTAACGTTCTGAGCAGACAAGAGACAGGATGATGAATATTTCACAACGAATATTTATCGGCATAATCTATATTATTCACTTTGAATATTATGCTTGTATCGATTTGCTTCCGGTATTTCCTGGGGATAATGATATATTATGAATTATCTAAAGGGTGGAAAATAATAATCTTATCAATTAAACTACCACCGTACCTGTGTTTTATTTACTGTCTGGAAATTTTTTGATTATATGTCATTACGATTAGATAAACTGAATAATATTCGTTCACTCCGCGCAATGTCCCGTGAATTCTCCATTGACGAGCTTGAAAATATGCTGGAAAAGCTCAGGACTGTCACTGAAGAAAAACGAGCTGAAGAGCAGGCCGCTCAGAAACAGCAGGCGGAATATCAGGAAAAAATACATACCTGGCTGGAATTGATGAGGGCTGACGGTATTACGCCGGAGCAATTAGTTGGTCTGTCCGGCGCCAGCGCTAAGCGTGCGAAAAAGCGTCAGCCGCGTCCGGCGAAATATCGCTTTACCGATCATACCGGCGCAGAAAAAACCTGGACCGGACAGGGACGAATGCCAAAGTGTCTCGCTAACGCTGTTGCGGAGGGGAAACCCCTTGAGAGCTTCCTGATCTAAGCCAGAATCATTCGTCGTGCTGCCGGAAGCAATGTGAAGGCCTTTCACCGCGTCGGTCAGAGTGACGTTCAGGGATCAGCCGGATTATTGCCACCGTATATGTAACCTGGACTATGGCGGATATATTATTCATCCAGTCATTATCTGCCCGCACGGCAGTCATCCGATTGTCACCCGCTTCAACGCTCTCAAAGGGAGACGTTAACGACGGTTCCACGGCATTACCGCCAGCAGGCGAGCCATACCGCAAAAGCCGGTAATACCGGCGAAGGTTAATCCGGCGCCGACGAAGCCGCTAAGCAGGAAAAAGCCGCTGTTAAGCGCATAACCTGATACAACCCCAAGCAAAATCAGGACGCCAGCGGCGATCTGCACCTGGCGCATTAGCGGCAGCGGCTGTGATTTATCCTCTTTCACCGGTAGACCCGCCGCTTTCCACGCCTGAATGCCTCCCGCCAGCAGTTTCATCTGCGCGGGGGCGGCGGCTATCGCCAGACGGGCGGCGTTATTCTGCGTCCGGGAACCGGCCTGACAGTGAAAAATGATCGTCTCTTCGGCACGGGGGTGTAGCGTCGCGCCATTGTTCAGCGTGTCCAGTGGCACCAGTTCCGCGCCGGGGATATGTTCGCGAGCGTACTCATCGGTATCGCGGATATCAACCAGCCGGGCGCCCTGGGCGATGAGCGCCTGGGCTTCTGCAGGAGAAAGAGTAGCGATAGTCATAAACCTTCCTTAAGGACAATAGATTGACTTCAGGGTGGCCACGATTTGCTGAACCGCTGGCCGGGTAATGAAGTAATGAATCCGCTGCGCCTGGCGTTCGCTGCCGATAAGCCCTTCATCACGCATCCGCGTCAGATGTTGTGATGTTGCCGAGGGGCTCAGGCCGGTGATCCGCGCCAGCTCACCGGCGCTGACCCCTGGGGTTTCGCACAGCATGCACAGAATCAACAGCCTGCTGGGGTGGCTCATGGCTTTCAGCAGGGCGGCGGCGTCTCCGGCGCTGGCCTGTAGCTGTTCTGGTGTATTCATTTATTTTAGTCTTTTCTAAATTTAGAAAAATATAAAATAAAAAACGCGATTGCGCCAGCGATAGAAAATTTCTGCAATGGCATCATTCGTCAGGAATTATGACAATGCCTTACCAGGGGGCGCGATTAAGCCGATAGCTGGATGGTCTGAACGATAGGCATGAGCGCACCGGAAGGCGCTTTTTGCCACAAGTAGGTCGCCCGGCATTGCGGAGGTTATTCTGGCTGTGGCGCGCTTCTGCGTGACTCGCCGTTTATTTGAGCGCCCAAACGGCACGGTTCGCGCCTTGACACGCAGCCTGATGACGCCAGCGGCAGTCACGCACCGGGGCGGGACACCGCCTAGCCCCCATGGCTTCCGCGGCGGGCCGCGCGGCGATACAGGGTACTGCGCGCGACGCCTAGCGCCTGCGCGGCTTTGCTGACGTTGCCGTTATAGCTCGCCAGCGTATCGGCAATCAACTGGGCGTCGTGCTGCTGAAGACCTCGCGGCGCAGGGCTGACGGGGCGGGGGCGATATTCTGCGGGGAGCGCATCTATTCTCAGCGTTTCCCCCTCTTCAGCGAGCGCCAGTAGCACCTTCAGCAGGCTCTGTAACTGACGGACGTTACCTGGCCAGGATTGCGTCGCCAGGTGATCAAGCACCTCTGTCGTCAATGTAATTTGCCGCTTTTCCCCGCCCAGGTCGCGCCATAGGCGGCGTATAAACGTCGGCAGTTCCGGCCAGTCGCGCAGCGGCGGTAGCGTCAGGGAAAACTCACGTAAGCGATAGAACAGGTCTTCACGGAAAGTCCCTTCGGCGACGCGTTGCGCCAGATTACGGTGCGTGGCGCAAATCACTGCGAAGTTGACCTGTACGCTCTGGCTGGCACCGAGCGGCGTGACTTCCTTTTCCTGCAGGATCCTCAGCAGCCGGGTCTGTAAGGTTAACGGCATATCGCCCACTTCATCAAGAAACAGTACGCCGCCGTCAGCTTCGCGGATCTTGCCGATATAGCCGTTTTTGTTTGCGCCAGTAAACGCGCCGGGCTGATAGCCAAACAGTTCTGATTCAATCAGCGATTCCGGAATGGCGGCGCAGTTGATGGCGACGAATTTACCGTCGCGCCAGCGGCTATGCTGATGCAGGGTACGGCTGAGATACTCTTTGCCGCAGCCGGTCTCCCCTTCAATACACAAGCCGATCCCGGCGTTAAGCAGGCGAAGCAGTTTTTCTCCTTCTCGCTGTCTGGAGAAGGGGAGGTCGATGGCCGGTCGCGCTGTTATCGCCACGCCGCCAGCGGTCGGGGCGCGTAAGCGGTAATAATAGTTCTGGCCGCAGACGGCGAGCGGCAGTGGCACAGTTACCGCGGTTTGCGCCACCAGGGGAAAAATCTGTCGGAAGGTGAGGTGGCCAAATTGCTCCGCATGGAGATTGAACTCGCGCATTGCCAGCCGGTTAGCCGCCGTCAGAACACTATCCGTAAACACCAACAACAACTCCTCCACGCTGTCGAGTTTTTCCGGCTGGGTATGCAGGCTCATCAGCCACTGCTGCGGATGCAGACTCCGTTTAACCCACAGATACTCAATCTGCTTCGCTGCCCCTTTTACCCATGCCAGTGTCTGAGCATGCGGATACCGGGCCGGGCCGGAGATATCCAGCACCCCGGCTATCTTTCCATCGGGGCGTTGTAGCGGTACGGCGGCGCAATAAAGCTCCTGATTACTGGTCAGAAAATGCTGGCGGCCATCAATTTCACAGCTATCGTCGATCGCCAGCGCGGTGCCAATGGCGTTGGTTCCGCGCCTGTTCTCGCTCCACAGGTTTCCCGGCGCTAAAGCGAAACGCTGCGCTTTCTGCATGGCATGCGTATTACCGAAAGTTTGCAAAACCAGGCCACTGGCGTCGGAGAGGACCACCACCGATTGCAGGTCGCTCACTTTTTGGGTTAGCCCGTTAATGACCGGCTGGATCAACGTTTGCAGACGGCTATGGCTGGCAAGCCTGTCAGCCAACTCGCTGGCGTGCAGGCTGGGGAAGTCATCCGAGGCGGGATCGAGACCGTAACGCTGACTGCGATACCAGGATTCACTCAGTAGCGGGCTCGCTTTGACTTCTGGCGTCAGGGCTAACGGATTGGCAGGCACAAGGCACCTCACAGGTGATTTTATTGTTGCAATATTGTAGCTACATGGTTTTCTTGGTGTTGCGATTTGCAACACATAAGAAGCATTCTGCGGATCAGAAAAAATAATCTGATATCTAATTTATTGAATATTTTCATATTTTATGAAAAATGAAAAAGTGGCATAACCCCTGCTATGGATTGCAGGCGCCGCGAGCAATCGTACAAAACTAATACGCCGCTGCGCCTCAACCCTACAGAAGGAGATTCACGATGCGTTATGCACATCCCGGCACACCGGGCGCTTTGGTTTCATTAAAGTCCGCTTACGGTAACTTTATTGACGGTAAATTTGTTGAACCGATTGGTGGTGAATTCTTCATGAATACCTCCCCGGTCGACGGCAGCGACATCGGGCAGTTTCCACGTTCAGATGCCAAAGATATCGACTTCGCCCTTGATGCGGCGCATCGGGCTGCCGAAGCCTGGGGCAAAACCCCGGCCCAGCATCGTGCTAACCTGCTGTTGCAGGTGGCCGATCGTATCGAGGCGAACCTGGAGTATCTGGCGGTAGCGGAGAGCTGGGATAACGGTAAACCGATCCGCGAGACCCTTAACGCCGACCTGCCGCTGGCGGTCGATCATTTCCGCTATTTTGCCGGTTGCCTGCGCGCGCAGGAGGGGAGCACGGCGGAGATCGACGAAACGACGGTGGCCTACCACTTCCATGAGCCCCTGGGCGTCGTCGGGCAAATTATTCCGTGGAACTTCCCGCTGCTGATGGCGGCCTGGAAGCTGGCTCCGGCCCTTGCGGCAGGCAACTGCGTGGTACTGAAACCCGCCGAGCAGACGCCGCTAAGCATCACCTTGCTGCTGGAGATTATTGGCGATCTGTTCCCGCCGGGCGTACTCAACGTGGTGCAGGGCTTTGGTAAAGAGGCTGGCGAGGCGCTGGCAACCAGTAAACGTATTGCCAAAATCGCCTTTACCGGTTCGACGCCGGTGGGACGCCATATTATGGCCTGCGCGGCGGAGAATATTATTCCCTGTACCGTGGAGCTGGGCGGTAAATCGCCGAATATCTACTTCGCTGACGTGATGGAAGGCGAAGAGGAGTTTATCGAGAAAGCGGTCGAAGGCCTGGTGCTGGGCTTTTTTAACCAGGGAGAGGTTTGCACCTGTCCGTCCCGCGCGCTGATCCAGGCGTCTATCTACGAACCCTTTATGGCGCGCGTCATGGCGAAAGTCGCGCAAATTCGCCGCGGCGATCCCTTCGATACCGACACCATGATCGGCGCGCAGGCGTCGCGCCAGCAGTTTGATAAGATCCTCTCTTATATCAAGATTGCGCGCGATGAAGGCGGCAAGATCCTCACCGGCGGCGAACGCGCCACGATCTCCGCTGAGCTGGATAACGGCTTCTATATTCAGCCAACGTTGATTCAGGGGCGTAACGATATGCGTAGTTTCCAGGAGGAGATTTTTGGCCCGGTTATCGGCGTCACGACATTTAAAGATGAAGCAGAGGCGCTGTCTATTGCCAACCAGACCCAATTTGGTCTTGGGGCCGGGGTGTGGACGCGGGATACCAACCTGGCGTATCGCATGGGGCGCGGTATTAAGGCCGGTCGGGTGTGGACCAACTGCTACCATATCTATCCGGCCCATGCGGCCTTTGGCGGTTACAAGCAGTCTGGCGTAGGGCGGGAAACGCATAAGATGGCGCTTGATGCTTATCAGCAGACGAAAAACCTGCTGGTCAGCTACGGTACCGCGCCGCTGGGGTTGTTCTGAGCGAACCGCCGTTACGTCCCTGATGAATAAATACTGCCCGCAATCCTCAATACAGGTTGCGGGCTTTTTATGTCCTGTGAAGATTGCCATTTGGCGATTTTTCCGTCATGAGTATTGACGGCTTCCATGATTAAAGATGTGATGACTAACAAACAGAAGCCGTTGGCGACGCGGTTTCATCAGAAAACGTTCTCATTTGAACAAGGATAAAAACATGAAGTTGAAGTCAGGTATCGCTTTCACCATCGCCGTCATCGTCTTTGGCGCTCAGGCCCGTGACATGAACAGCATCGAACAAAGCGGTGTACTCAAGGTCGGCGTGCCGGGAGACTACGCGCCGCTGGCGTTTCACAATAAAGCCGGGGAGTTACTGGGTTACGACGTTGATATGGCGAAAGATCTCGGCAAGCGTCTTGGGCTGAAGGTGAGCTTCGTGCAGACCAGTTGGCCGACGCTGTCCGCTGACCTGAAAGCCGACAAATTTGATATCGCCATGGGCGGCGTAACGGCAACCCTGGCGCGGGCAAAAGATTTCGCCTTAAGCAAGCCGGTAGTGCCGAATGGCAAGATTGCGCTGGCCAACTGTGCGGCGGCCCCCGCACTTGGCAGCCTGGAGAAAATTGACCAGCCAAATGTGAAAGTGGTTGTCAATCCAGGCGGCACCAACCAAAGCTTTGTCGATGAACATATCAAGCATGCGCAGATTATTCGGGTGAAAAATAACGTCGATAACCTGGAAGCGCTGCGGCGGAAAACGGCGGATATGATGGTCACCGATCTAATTGAAGGTGTTTATTATCAAAGTAATGAACCGGGGGTCTTTTGCGTGGCTAACGAGACGCCGTTTCCCGGAACCCGCAGCTTTAAAGTCTATATGATGAATAAAGATAATCCGCAGTTGCTGGAGAAAGTCAATCAGTGGCTGGAGAGCCAGGACAAGAATGTGCTGAAGCAGAAATGGCGGATTCACGACCAGATAACACACTGATATAGAAAGGGAATTTATGAGCGCTGAGCTAGCCCTGCCCATCAGGCAGCAAAACCAAAATATCGTTCGCCTGGCCACGGCACAGGCGCTGGCGGGGGCGAACTCGGTGGTGTTTTACGCTACCGGGGCGATTGTCGGTAACGCAATCGCGCCCGATCCGACGCTGTCGACGCTACCCATCACCATTTTTGTGCTGGGAATGGCGGCCTGTATTTTGCCGTTTGGCGCGCTGGCCAGAAGGCGCGGGCGCAAAACGGTTTTTATGACCGGTACGGGAGCCGGTATTCTGACGGGACTGACGGCGGCGCTGGCGGTTGTTGTCAGCTCATTCTGGCTGTTCTGCCTGGCGGCTTTTTTAGGCGGAGCCTATGCGGCAGTGGCGGTGTCATTCCGTTTTGCCGCCGCCGACGGCGTCAGCAACGAACGCCGCGCACGGGCGCTCTCGCTGGTGATGGGGGGCGGCGTGGCGGCCGGGGTGATTGGCCCGATGCTGGTGACCGGTACGATGAATCTGTGGCCGCCGCATACTTTTGCGATGACGTTTATCGCCCAGGGCGGGGTGGCGGCAATATCGGCGCTGGTATTGCTGGGGGTAAAAACCGCGGTGCCGGTTGCGCAGACGAAATCCGGCGGGCGTCCGCTGAGGGAGATTGTGCGCCAGCCGGGCTTTGCCCGGACGGTGTTTAGCGGCGCGGTTTCTTACATGGTGATGAACTTTCTGATGACCGCCGCCCCGCTCTCCATGCATATGCACGGTCTTTCGCAGCAGGCGTCGAATCTCGGTATTCAGTGGCATGTGATCGCCATGTACGGCCCCGGATTTTTCACCGGTAGGTTAATCAGCCGCTTCGGAGCCCGGCGTATTAACGCGGCCGGGTTAATACTGCTGGTTCTGTCGGTGATGGTTGGCCTGGCCGGTATCGATGTCATGCACTACTGGTTGTCGCTGATCCTGCTGGGTATCGGCTGGAACTTTGGTTTTACCGGCGCGTCGGCGCAGATTATGGATTTTCATCGTCCGGAAGAGAAAACCCAGGTGCAATCGCTGAATGATTTTATTGTATTCGGCGTAATGATGATTGGCTCATTTTCTTCGGGGGCGTTGATGAACCTTTTCGGCTGGAATGCCGTGCTGTGGGGCTCGCTGGTGCCGGTTGTGGTGGCGCTGGTCGTGTTGCTGGTCGGCAGGCAGAGAGTATTAAAAGGTTAAAATCTTCTCTCTGCTGCCGCAAATGGTCGCCGTCAGTCTGGACACGGTATGCGTGGAATAACCGGAGCGTGCAGGTCGCAGGCGAGAATGATTCTCCTGGCTTCCCGGGAGCAGAAAAGAGATATCGAAAGCGCCCGACCGCTAATCTGCGGTTGGGCGCAGCTTGTCACACAATATCATCCACCACGCCGCCATCCACGCGCAGCGCCGCGCCTGAAGTCGCGGAGGCCTGAGTCGAGCAGACGTAAACCACCATATTGGCGACTTCATCTACCGAGGCCGCACGCTGAATCACCGAACTCGGGCGGTTCGCCATCACGAACTCTTTTGCCAGTTGTTCCAGCGATTTTCCGGTCTTCGCGACTTCGTCCTTCATCATTTCGGCAAAGCCATCGGAGATGGTTGGTCCCGGCAGCACGCTGTTAACGGTGACGCCGCTACCGGCGACAAACTTCGCCAGCCCGCGGGCCAGCGATAGCTGAGCGGTTTTCGTGACTCCGTAATGAATCATATCCGCTGGAATATTGCGTGCCGATTCCGAAGAGATAAACACTACCCGGCCCCAGCCTTTTTGCACCATCGCCGGGAGCAGCGCGCGGGAAAGGCGAACCCCGGACATCACGTTGGTTTGCCAGTAGTTTTCCCAGGTCGCATCGTCGGTGGCATAGAAATCCAGCGGGCCGTAAATACCGGCGTTATTAACCAGGATGTCGACACCGTTTACCGCCTGCACCAGTTGGCTGACGCCTTCGGCGCTGCTCAGGTCGGCAATGGCCGGGCGCAGCTTCGCGCCGGGAACGTCATTTTGCAAACGGGCGATGGCCGCGCTCACGCTACGTTCGCTACGACCATTAATAATGACTTCCGCCCCGCTGGCTGCCAGTCCTTTGGCGATGGCGAAACCAATACCGCCGCTGGAGGCGGTGATCAGTGCGGTTTTCCCCGATAAATTAATATTCATGCTGATAGCCTTATTTTTTGTCGAACAGACCATTAAGCGTAGCAGTGAATAAGATGCTATTGACGTTTTCCGGGTTAATAACCGCTCTGTTTGTTAACAAGATTTTTCAGCGGCAGCGCCTGTTGCAGACGCTGAATGTTGTCCAGTAGCTGGCGGACAATCACCTCAGTCTGCGCCATGGAGGCCATATGTGGGGTGATCACTACCTGCGGATGTTGCCATAGCGGATCATCCTGCGGCAGCGGCTCGACGGGAAACACATCCAGCACCGCGCCGGATAATTTGCCACTATCCAGCGCCTGGAGAACGTCCTGATTGACCATATGCTCGCCGCGGCCACAGTTAATTAGCGCAGCGCCATCGGGCAGTTGCGCCAGTAAAGGCCGGGCGAGAATGCCTCGCGTCTGTTCCGTTAACGGCAGAACGTTGATCAGCGCATCCAGTTGACCAAGAAATTCACCGGCCTGCGCCTCTCCGTGATAGCAGCGCACGCCCGCAAGGGATTTTTCGCTGCGCGCCCAGCCGGAAACCTGATATTCCAGCCCGGCAAGCTGCGTGGCGATATAGCCGCCAATTTCACCGAGCCCCATCACGCCAACGTGATAATCGGTCGCCGCACGCTGCGGATATATCTTCCAGACGCGCTCGCGCTGGTGGGCCAGCGCCCGATCGAAGCGGCGCTGAAACCAAAGCACGCCCCACAGGGCATATTCAAACATGCCGTGGCGAAAATCTTCGTCAACCACCCGGCAGAGCGGCACGTCGCTGGCAAAGACGCTGGCGGGCAAATGATCGACCCCGGCAGACGCGGCCTGGATCAATTGCAACTGAGGCGAGTGAACCAATAGCTGCGGATCGGGAAACCAGCAGCAGGCGTATTGCGCCTCGCGGGCGGTGGGATCGGCGGGCAGAACCGCCTTCACCTGGGGGAATGCGTTCAATGCCGCGCAAATTTCTCCGGCATACTGAGGATCGTTACAATCCACGACGATAGTTAATTGAGTCATAGGCATCAGTTTTTATAAGCAGTATCAAGACGATCGAGGCGGCGCAGCCACGCCTGCCACACTAACTGGCGTTCATGTTCAACCCCCATAAGCTGCTCGCAGGCGTGCTGGCTCAAATGCTCCGGGATCGTGTGAATGGGACTGAGCGGCGCCAGCTGCGCGGCGGCCATCTGGATCTCGCAGGCGCGATTCAGATAGTACATGATGTAAAACGCATCGGCGACGGTGCGCCCGACCGACAGCAGGCCGTGGCTTTGCAGGATCATGGCGATATTGTCGCCGAGCGACTGCTGGATCCGTACGCGTTCATCGAGATCGAACGCCACGCCCTCATAGGGATGGTAGCCGACGCGTTGATAAAACTCGGTGCTGATCTGGTTAAGCTGCAGCAGGCCATCTTTACAGGCGGCGACCGCCATTCCCGGCAGCGTGTGGGTATGAATAACGCAATGGGCGTCTTCGCGGGCCATATGGACCGCGCTGTGAATAGTAAAACCCGCCGAGTTTGCCGGGGCGCTGCCCTCGACAACCTTGCCCTGCATATCGACGACGATGAGATTGCTGGCCGTGACTTCATCAAACATCATGCCAAAGGGGTTAATCAAAAAACGCGGCTCGCCGCCGCCGGGCAGGCGCACGGAGAAGTGGGTATAGAGCGTGTCTTCCCAGCCGAACAGCGCCGCCAGACGATAGGCGGCGGCCAGTTGCTGGCGTAATTCCAGTTCAGTTGCCATTTATTGCACTCCCATAAATTCACGAATGCGGGTCAGGGACGGATCGGCGGCGCCGTTACGGATACGCTGCGGCGGCATATCGCTCTGCACCACGCCATTTTCCATCATCACGATCCGGTCAGAAATCGATAACGCAAAATCCATCTCATGGGTCACGATCAACATCGTCATGCCGTCACGGGCGAGGGACTGAATTACTTTCAGCACTTCGCCAACCAGCTCCGGATCCAGCGCTGAAGTCGGTTCATCGAACAGCATGATATCGGGCTTGAGCGCCAGGGCGCGGGCGATGGCCACGCGTTGTTGCTGGCCGCCGGAGAGCTGATACGGATATTTTTCGGCATGGGCCAGCAGACCGACGCGATCCAGCAGCCACAGCGCCTGCTCTCTGGCCACCGGGCGATCAAGCAGTTTGTGATACAGCGGGGCGAGCATAACGTTATCCAGCACCGTGCGATGGGGGAACAGGTTGAAGCCCTGAAACACCATGCCGATGCGGCGTACGCCAGCGCGCATTTGCTGCTTATCAACAATGGAGGCTCCCTTCAGGTAATCTTCGCCATACAGAATAATTTCGCCGGCATCAATGGTTTCAAGGGCGTTAATGGTGCGGATCAGGGTGGTTTTGCCGGAACCTGACGGCCCGATGATGCTGATCACTTCGCCATTTTCAACTTTCAGATCAATACCTTTCAGCACCTCATGCTGGCCCCAGGACTTTTTGATGGCGTGCAAATCCAGCGCCGGTGGATTGCCGCTGGCGGGCTGCGCCTTTTGCCCCTGTACCGGCGGTTTCAGCTTCTGGCGCAGGGTTTCGCATTCGCTGTCATTAAGCGTTTGCGGACGTTTGCGCTGAATATCCAGCAGGTTTTCCAGCGCCCGGAAAAGCCAGCTAAAGACGGTGACCACCATAACGTAATAGATGGCGACCGCCAGCAGCGTCTCCATCACGAGGAAATTCTGCGCGTACAGACGCTGGCCGGTAAGCAGCAGTTCCGGCAGTGAAATCACCGACAGAATCGAGCTGAGTTTAATGATGGTGATATATTCGTTAATCAGCGTAGGCAGCGAAATGCGAAACGCCTGCGGGATAATAATTAAGCGCTGAATACCGATAAAGCTAAAACTTAATGCATGCCCGGCTTCGCTTTGCCCTTTGGCGACGGAAAGCAGGCCGCCGCGATGGATTTCCGCCATATAGGCCGCTTCGGTCACCGTCATTGAAATCAGTCCGGCAATAAATGGAATACCGAGCAGCGGCTGGGTGACCGGAAATAGCTGCGGCAGGTTATAGACAAAGACCAGTAATACCATCAATGGTACGCTGCGGAAAAACCAAATATAGAGTTCGACGGGAACTTTTAGCCAGCGCGGGCCGGAGAGCTTGGCGCAGGCTAAAAGAAAACCTAATATCAGGCCAATAAACCAGGACAGCGAACTGACCGCGACAACGGTTACACATGCTTGCCAGAATGCGCCAAAGCTAAATAATGAGAAAAAGTATCCCCAATCGAACTCCATACCGACTCCTGTTTCTTTATTGTATTAATCGATGCTTTCTAAGTTGTATTTCTTGATGATGGCGTCATATTTGCCGTTGGCTTTAAGGGCGGCTAACGTTGATTTAATGGCCTCGGCCAGTTCGGTGTTGCCTTTGGCGACGTAAATTCCCAGCGGTAATGGATAAACCAGGCGGCTCGAACTGATTACCAGGCGACCACGGCTTTTCCCGACAATAATTTGCGCCGCCGGGGCGATTTCTAACTGGGCGTTAATATTTTTTGATAACAGCGCCTGGGAGACTTCAGGCGCGGTCGGGTATTCCTGAATGCTGATGGCCGGTTTACCGTTTTTCAGGCAGTAGTCGTCGGAGTGTTTTTTCAGGCTGGAAACCCAGGCTGTTCCCTGTTGCAGACCCACCTTCACGCCGCATAGCTCATCTTCCGTTTTCGGCTGAATGGGGCTGTTTTTCAGGGCGATAATCGATGCGCCGGACAACGCGTAAGGGATGGCATCCGCCTGTTTCTGGCGTTCCGGGGTGACGTACATTCCGGAGATCACCGCGTCATATTTTTTACCGATGCCTAAAATCAGGCTGGTGAATTTCGTGTCAATAAGCTGCGGTTTGGCGTTCAGATGTTCGGCGATCAGCGTCGCGAACTCCGGGTCGATACCGACGATATTGTTATTGCTGTCGTAGGACTCAAACGGCGGATAGGTCACTTCCATACCGACTTTAAATACGCCGTTGGTCAGCAATTCAGCCGCCTGAGTGAGCGGTGAAAAACAAGCAGTGACGGCGATGGATAACGCCACACGGCGCGAGAGTTTTTTTAGCGTTTGTTTCATCATTTATCCTCACGGGTTCTCACGGGTTGTTAACGGTTTTTTGTTGCGCTTGTTTTTTCAGATGACCAAATGTATTGGTGCCGCGGGCGCGTTCGGGGAGCTGGAGCTCACCTCTGGTGACTTTCTCGCGCAGGTAGCGATAAGTCTGCAGCGCCTGGCTCCACATATGTTCGCCGATGCTCAGTTCCTGATACTCGCTGGCTTCGCCTGCTTCGAGGAAGCCCGGAAGGGGGCGAATCAGCGTGTGATAGTCGCAGGCGAAAAACAGCGGGAAGGAGTAGCGTTCCTGCGGCACCTTGCGTACCCGGTGGGCTGTTGCAACAAATGTGCCAGCGCTCAACACTTCCAGCATGTCGCCGATATTAATCACGAAAGCCTCTTCTCCGCTGGCGCTTTTCAGCGGTGGGGCGTCGATCCAGTTGCTATCTTCATTCAGCACTTCGAGGCCAGGCTGGTCGGCGAGCAGTAGAGTGAAACACTCGTAGTCGGTATGTGCGCCAATACCGGGAACATCTTCGGCGCTGGCGTCAAAGGGGTAGTGGATCAGGCGCAGTTTCGAAGGCGGGCAGGTGACCATGGAACGGAAATAGCCTTCCGGCAGACCGAGGGCGAGAGCAAAGGCATCAAACAAGCGATGCCCGAGTGCGAATACCGCATCATAGTAGGCCAGCACCCGGGATTTAAACTCCGGGACATCCGGCCACTCGTTGGCGCCAATCAGCGGTGTTCTGGCAATGACCAGAGGGTGATCGTCGGCGGCCTGGAAGCCGATATCGAACGCCTCTTTATGGTCCGGTTTGCCGGAGCCGTAAATCTCTTCGCCCTCGGGGACATAACCTTTGTGGCTTTTTGACTGGCCGATGTAGTACGCCATCTTGCGCTGCATCGGCAGGGCGAAAATCTGTTTTGCCGCCGCGCGGATCCCGGCGATCAATTCGGGCGCAATGCCGTGACCGGTAATGTAGAAAAAGCCGACGTCACGGGCGGCCCGGCCGATGGTGTCGGCCACCGCCTGGCGTTTGGCGGGATCGTCGCAGGCCAGATCGCTGATATCTATTATCGGTAATTCAGTAAAAGCACTTTTTGCGGCGGTCATTTCGGCAGTTCCTTATTCAGTTAGCGAGGTAAATTCAACAAAATGCTGCTGTTCATGCTGGGCTATCCAGGCGTTCAGCGACCAGAGATCGGCCACCGGAACGTTGGTAAACGGCAGGTGATGCAAATAACCATCGGGGCCAAATTCCGGCGTCAGCGTGGTGTGCTGGTAGCCACGCTGGCGTTGCGATTGCCAGATCTGCTGCCAGAAACGCTGTTGAAACCGCAGGGCAGCCTGGTATTCCGGCGCGGCGGGATGCGGCACCTGCGGCCCCTGGTCATATCCGACGCGGGCCTGAATATGGTGTACCCGTTCAATAAAGGTGCTGAAATCATCGCAGGGGTCGTCGAGCAGGCGCTCGCTCACGACAATCCAGTGGCTGATATCCGCGGTAAAGCGCAACTGCGGCAGTTGCTGAATGATCTCCAGCGTCAGCCATGGGCTATACAGCGACGTGGCGCGATGGGTTTCAAAGCTGCAGGTCAGCTCATACTCGGCGGCCAGCTCATGAGCCTTACCGAGAAAATCGACCTGCTGCGCCAGCGGCCAGCGATCATTACCGGCCAGCAGGTTGACGAAACGAGGATTCAACGCTTTCGCCGCCGCAAATCGTTCTTTTAAACGTTCCAGATGCTGCGCCGGCGTTTCCGACTGAGCCGGAATGACGCCGCCGCCGCTAAACACGATGGCGATATACTGGAGCGCCGACGCTTCAATCCGCCGACCCAGCGTCTGCTGCTCTTCTGCGCTAAGCGGGACTCGCGCTTCAATGCCGCAGCAGCCGGCGCTTTTGAGTTCGCTAACCGTTTGCTGCCACGGGGTGGTGACGCCCCACAGCGTGCGAAAGACGTTGAGCTGCATGGTTTATCCTCTATTCATATTTCACGCCGGGGAGAACGCAGAGCATTTCATACAGCAGGTTGGCGGCCAGCTGCGCGGTGTTGCCGCTGATGTCATAGGGCGGGGAGACTTCAACGAGGTCGCAGCCAATCAGGTTCAGGCCGCGGCAGCCGCGCACAATCTCCAGCGCCTGAATCGACGTCAGGCCGCCCACTTCCGGGGTGCCGGTGCCGGGCGCCCAGATGGGATCGAGGCTGTCGATATCAAAGCTGAGATAGACCGGACCCTCGCCCATTTGCTGGCGAACTTCCGCCATCAGCGGTGCCAGGGATTTGTGCCAGCATTGCTCCGCCTGCACCAGACGAAAGCCCTGATCGACGCCCCACTGGAAGTCACCGGCAGCGTAGCCTTGCGCACGCTGCCCGATCTGGACGACGCGTTTAAGGTCCAGCAGCCCCTCTTCGACGGCGCGGCGGAAGGTGGTGCCGTGGGCGATTTTTTCGCCGAACATCTCATCGTTGGTATCGGTATGGGCATCAACATGAATCAGGCCGACCGGACCATGTTTTTTGGTCAGCGCGCGCAGGATCGGCAGGGTGATGGTGTGGTCGCCCCCCAGCGTCAGGGGAATCAGCGGGAAACTATTTAAACCAGTGTAGTAATCTTCGATGATCTGCACGGATTTCAGCAGACTGTAGGTGTTAATCGCTACGTCACCGATATCCGCTACCGACAGTGAATCAAAGGGGGCCGCGCCGGTAGCCATGTTGTATGGACGAATCATGACTGATTCGTTACGAATATAGCGTGGTCCGTAGCGCGTCCCTGAGCGCTGGGACGTTCCGATATCCAGCGGAATGCCGACGAATGCTGCATCAAGTCCCTGTAAATCTTCAATAAATGGCAGGCGCATCATTGTTGCGCGGCCAGCAAAGCGCGGCATCTCGTTGCCACCTTGCGGTTGATGAAAGACGTTATCCATTTCTGCTCCTGAATCTGACATACAAAACTCAACAGCAGGGATTGTGCGAAAGATGTGCTGGACTTTACATCGTCTGCCGTAAATACTCAGTTCATTTATTTGTGAACTAAACGCCATGCTTAATGACGCCACGCTAAATATTCGACAGCTACAGGTTTTCGAGACGGTGGCCCGTCTTGAGAGCTATAACCGGGCCCAGCAGGAGCTGGGGATCTCTGTATCCGCGATCAGCAATGCGATGTCGCAACTGGAAAGCCAGCTTGGTTTTAGCCTGTGCCAGCGCGGACGCGGCGGTTTTGCCCTGACCGAGAAGGGCCAGCATTTTTTGCAGCAGGCGATCCGCGTACTGAGTGAACTGAACGAGCTGGAGCGCCAGTCGGCGCTGCTAAAAGGCGAGCACAGTGGAACGATTTGTATCTCAGTGCTCGACTCCATCGAAACCGAAACCGCGCTGTCGCTGCCGGTGGTGCTACGCAGCTTTAGCGATAAGTTCCCCAATGTGCATATCAAGCTGATTATCCGTACCCCGGCGGAACAGCTTAACGGCGTATTGAATAACCAGATCGATCTTGCCATTGGCAGCTATAACTCGCAGGTGCATAACATTATCAGCGAACCGCTGTATCGCGAGCAGCACTGGCTCTACTGTAGCGATCTGCATCCGATGTTCTTCAGCCGACAACTGGACAAAGATCAGATCAGCCAGTGCCCGCTGGTAACACGCAGTTACTGGAACACCAGCGACCTGCGGCGGCGTGGATTCAGCAAGGGCAGCGCCACCGTTGAAACGGTGGATGCGCAGCTGCTGTTGATTCTGTCGGGGAAATATATCGGTTATCTTCCAGAGCATTACGCCTGGCCGTGGATTAAAGAGAATCGGCTGCGGGTATTATTGCCTAATGAGTTTGGTTTTCAGTCGCCATTCTCGGCGATATGCAAACGCGGGCGCAGCAATGAACCTTTTTTGAAAGCGTTTCGTGATCTCCTGAAGAAGAATACGGTGGCCAGACCGAAGTGGAATGAATAAAGGCGGGTTCAGGTCTAAGAAAACCTGGGCCATGAAGATAACGAAGAACGCTGATGTCATTCGCCAGGAGAGATATCCTGCGGCATTTATGTAGGGAAAATCCCCCTGATGGCGAGTTCATAATAAGGTGTTGGTGTGGTTTCCATAGCGGCGAGTTGAGAGGTTTTTGGACTCTGCTGGCGGTGCAAAGAGATAATCATCCATAGGTAGTTTGATGTTCGAGGCATAACTTTTATATTCTCCGGGCGTCATATTGCTCAGCGACTTAAATTCACGCAGAAAATGTGATTGATCGCTGTATCCGAGATCCAGTGAAAGCGATGAAAGAGACAGTTTCTTGTTTGTACTGATCAAGCCGATAGCGATTTGGAATCTGATTAACCGGCAGAATGTTTTCGGCGACAGACCGGTATCCTGCCTGAACATGCGTTGGATGGTTCGGCAACTGTAGCCAGTCAGGCGTTGCAGTTCTTCAATGCGAATATCGCCTTTGCATTGCTGAATAGTTTGAATCATATATTTGGTGATATCTGAAATGTCACGGATCAGATGTGGGGCATACTTAGACTGGAAGAGCGACGTTCTTTGCATGAAACTGGTGCATGATGTTATCTCTTCGATCAAATTTTGCGCATTGCTCAGCGAGTCAAGGATGTTGATCTCTTTATCGGCGAGATCTTCGGCGGAAAGATCGCTAAAACCGGGGACGATGCCAGGCAGAAAGCGCACCCCAAAATACTCATGTCCGGCCTTAAATTCCGTAGAGTGTGTGGTTAACGTGGTGCCGCAGATACGTGCGCCACGAGAATGTTCATCACAATCAAAAACGATATCTGTACACCCATCAGGCACGGCAAGTGTCTGATTTTCTTTGCCTGTAACTTTGAAAGTATAAAAATGAGAAATTCTATCGTCGTTTAAGACGTGCTCTTTATAGCTGTCATTTCCACAGGCAACAAAGTGAGGCTGTAGCGGATGAATACCTTTAGGCTTAAGAGCACTTGTTAACTGTGACATGTTAACTCCAGTTTTTTGATTCAGGTCAAAAAACAAGATGCATGTTCCATACCAAAAATTGATTTGCTTCGTATTACACGATGATATTAACAAATAGAAACACTTTCCTATCCAGGTGTTTGTATTAACGAAGATTATTGAGAAAGCGATGGCATTATCCGTGATCACAAATGGCCGGAGAAGAGAAGGGCGTTGCCCCGAAACAGGGCATATATCCTGAAACGGGGCGCATGAGGCCATTGTTGGTGTTTAAAACCGGGAAAACCGATATGGCGCAGGGTTTATCAGTGGCGTGCTCCCGGTGATGAGATCTGCCGCCAGTTGGCCCGCTGCTGGCGATGTCCCAAAGCCATGACCGGAAAAACCGGTGGCTAATGTCAGCCCTGGAATTTTATCAACATGTCCAATGACCGGGTTTGAATCCGGGGTGACGTCAATGATTCCTGCCCAGGCTTCTTCAATCACGGCATTTTCGAAAGCAGGCCAGGCCGCTCTGAGATTATTCATCGCTTCGTTGTTTAGCGCCATATTGGCTGGTGGATCCATGGTGCGGACACGTTCGAAAGGCGAAATACGGTGATTTCCCCAGCGGCGGGACAGCGCTAAATCTTTAAAGAAATATTTCCCTAATGAGACCCGCAGCATGCCGCGTTGGCTACGCAATTGGGGGACGTAGCGTAGCCCCGTCAGGATATGGTCAAGCGACAGAGGGGCATCAAGGGCGCCACGTTGAGTAATAATGTATCCGCCATCCCGGTGTTTACGGAAGGAAAAATCAGGTGCGCCGACAGCAATTTCGCTCGGGCCTTCCATCGGGCGTGTTCGTAATACCGAGCAAATGAGCGGCAGGGTCGGCAGCGATACACCGAGGTTGCCTAAAAAACGTCTCGACCATAACCCACCCGCCAGTAGCACGTGCTGACACTGAATTTCGCCTTTCTCAGTGATGACACCACTCACCTTTCCACCGGAGGTTGATAAGCTACGCACTGCACAGTTTTCAATAATGGTTGCGCCTTTGGCGATTGCCGCATTGGCCATCGCGCTGCCAGCCAGTGTGGGTTCCGCCCGCCCGTCTGATGCGGTATAGATACCCCCTCGCCATTGCCCTTTACCGCCTGGAACCAGATTGGCTATCTGTTGCGCGCTGAGCAGGCGAGAATCTAACGCGAGATCGCGCACTGAATTCAGCCAGTTTTCATGCATCGCCATTTGCGCTTCGTTGCGCGCAATGAACATGATCCCGGCCTGGCGATAGCCAACATCGCATCCTACGCGTTCAGCCATCGTAGACCAGAGACGATCGGCCGCTTGAGCCAGCGGAATATCATCGGCGCTTCGGCTGGTTTTTCGAACCCAGCCTAAGTTTCGCGATGATTGTTCCCCGACGAGATGTCCTTTCTCCAGTACAACCACGCTAATATTGCGCTCGGCCAGTGTTAATGCTGCCGTCAGCCCAACAATGCCACCGCCAATAACGACAACCGTAGTTGACGAGGGAAGTTGGTCGGAGGTACGAACAGGGGCGATTTTCGGAGCCATAAGGGGGAATCCTTAGATAATAAACTTTTCGGTATTGATCGTTACATCGCGATCACTATTTATGAGCCGACAGTGATCGTTTTCACATCTGCGGTTGACGCATTGCGATATGCGGTCACTTCGATCTCAACTTTATAAATTGAGCTGCCAAGTGGTGGGCAGGTTATTGTTGTTGCCGGATTGATGCCGCGAAATTTATGTCCAAGAATCGGGATAACAGCGGGAATATCGTTTGGATCCTGAATATACACTCGGGAAAAAATGACATCCGCCAGTTTTATATCCACAGCCGCCAGTGCCGTTTCAATATTAGCGAAAACCTGATGCGTTTGTTCAGTGATGTCATCGGAAATGATTTTAGTTTGTGGATTGCGTCCCGCAGTATTGGAGACATAAATCCAGTTATCGACAGCAACAATACGTGAATAACTGGCTTCAGCTTCAAAGGGTGAACCGCTGTTGACTTTAATGATTTGTGGCATGATTTTTATCCGTTAGAGAGTAAAAATGTTATGACAAGAGAGACAATTTAAATCGCCTCCCTTGTCTGTGATTTAACTAAGAACTGGCGTTTCCCAAAGATTCAGTTTCACGCCAATATTTTTGGCGAGAGCGTTGCGGTATATTACTGTGCCCCAGGCGACGTCCTCAACGGGCATACCGCCGACGGACATAATGATTATCTCTTCATCATTATTACGGGCCGGCGCATCTCCCGCGATAATTTTGCCGATATCTTCAATTTGCTCGGCAGTCATTTTCCCTTCATCGAGCATATCCATAAACCGAACGCCAATGACCGGGATATATTTATGTGCCGGTTTGGGGACTTCTTCATACCAGGCTTTATACAGGCCGGTATTATCGACGACTTTACGCACGTCGGCCTGCTCCATTCCTTCATCAATATTACAATAGGCAGGCATCGCCAGAAATGCGCCAGGCTTAACCCATTCGCGTTTTACCATGGGATAGGTTGAAGGATCACCCGTTTCGCCTGAATTACAATAAGTCACGATATCTGAGTCGCGAACGACTTCTTCGAGAGTTTCCACGACTTCAATGGTGGTAATTTGTGGGTAGTTTTCTTTTGCCCATGAAATAAAACTGTTAAGGCTTTTCTGGCCTCGTCCTTTGATTTTTAGGGTGTCGATTTGCGGGCAAACGGCAATAAATGCGGCGACAGTGGTTTTCCCCATGACTCCTGGCCCCAGCAGGCCAATGGTTTTCGAATCCTTACGTGCCAGATAGCGAGCGCCCACACCTGGAATGGCACCTGTACGGTATGCAGACAGTAAGTTAGCAGACATATGGGCTAAAGGCGCCCCGGTGTCAGCGTCATTGAGGGTAAACATCAGAATAGAACGCGGCAGGCTTTTTTCGCGGTTTGCGATGTTGGAACCATACCATTTTACGCCAGCGGTACAAAAATCCCCGCCAAGATATGCCGGCATTGCCATAAAACGCCGATCAGCAGTGGGTTTTGGCATGTTAGGAAACGGGGAGTCTTCCGGGAAAGTCACCATGGCACCGTGCGAATCATTGTTTGCGCCAGCCATACGATAATCACCGCGATATAACAGAACAAACATCTGTTCCATTGTATCGACACAGGCGCTCATATTGGTGACGCCGGCTTTTATCATATCCTGTTCGGAAAGGTAGATGAAATCGATCCGGGTGCTGTCAGACATAATGAACCTCGTAGTAGTAGTATCTCATTGAGTTGTGTTGATATTTGTAAAATAATTCGCGTTGCATCAAGGCGAAAACTCAGCGCATCCCCGGGAACGAACAAATAGTTCGTGGCAAGGGTGAGCGCCAGTAGCCAATAACGATGTTGCTTGAAGTATTAATGGTATATATCAACAATCAGCGTTCTGTCGGTATAGTGATAATGGATTAGCACGGAGCGGTATTGTATTTTTGCGACAAAGTACGGTTCTAATGACAACAACATGATATTAGAGCCATTATTCTTTTTATGGTATGGGTTAATTGAGCTGGCGCAGTCGCTTAGCTCATATAAAATTGTTTTCATCAGGAAATGACGTTTTGTGGCTGTTGATGGCTTTGTTGAATAAATCGAACTTTTGCCAAGCGGCAGGATCAGATCACGCATTATCCTGATAATACAGACAACACCGTGGCAAAGCAGAAGTACAAAATCACCAACTGGAAGGCCTATAACAAGGCCCTCATTCATCGCGGCTCCGTCACTTTCTGGCTGGACGACGAAGCCATTCAGGCGTGGTACGAATCAGCAACGCCCTCATCACGAGGCAGACCTCTGCGTTATTCAGACCTTGCCATCACTACCGTTCTGGTCGTTAAGCGCGTTTTCCGGCTGACCCTGCGGGCTGCACAGGGCTTTATTGATTCCATTTTTGCCCTGATGGGCATTCCTTTGCGCTGCCCGGATTACACCAGTGTCAGCAAA
>NZ_VCHQ01000057.1 GCF_005860775.1 Klebsiella indica | reverse complement strand
GAATATGGGGGGACCATCCTCCAAGGCTAAATACTCCTGACTGACCGATAGTGAACCAGTACCGTGAGGGAAAGGCGAAAAGAACCCCGGCGAGGGGAGTGAAAAAGAACCTGAAACCGTGTACGTACAAGCAGTGGGAGCCCCACCACCAAAGCGTTTCGCTTTGTGTGGTGCACAAAGAAGCGTAACGACAGCACTGAATGACGGTTAACGGCGCGTAAGCGACGTTCAACACAAAAATCAGGCAGTGGAGCGCTTTGGGGTGGGGTGACTGCGTACCTTTTGTATAATGGGTCAGCGACTTATATTCTGTAGCAAGGTTAACCGTATAGGGGAGCCGAAGGGAAACCGAGTCTTAACTGGGCGTTAAGTTGCAGGGTATAGACCCGAAACCCGGTGATCTAGCCATGGGCAGGTTGAAGGTTGGGTAACACTAACTGGAGGACCGAACCGACTAATGTTGAAAAATTAGCGGATGACCTGTGGCTGGGGGTGAAAGGCCAATCAAACCGGGAGATAGCTGGTTCTCCCCGAAAGCTATTTAGGTAGCGCCTCGTGAATTCATCTCCGGGGGTAGAGCACTGTTTCGGCCAGGGGGCCATCCCGGCTTACCAACCCGATGCAAACTGCGAATACCGGAGAATGTTATCACGGGAGACACACGGCGGGTGCTAACGTCCGTCGTGAAGAGGGAAACAACCCAGACCGCCAGCTAAGGTCCCAAAGTCATGGTTAAGTGGGAAACGATGTGGGAAGGCCCAGACAGCCAGGATGTTGGCTTAGAAGCAGCCATCATTTAAAGAAAGCGTAATAGCTCACTGGTCGAGTCGGCCTGCGCGGAAGATGTAACGGGGCTAAACCATGCACCGAAGCTGCGGCAGCGAACGTATCACTTAAATCGATTTACAGGCTTAACGATTGACGGAGCGGAGCGACGTCAAAGCGTTTTACAAAGTCGAGTCGGTTTAAGGATACGTTCGTTGGGTAGGGGAGCGTTCTGTAAGCCGTAGAAGGTGTGCTGTGAGGCATGCTGGAGGTATCAGAAGTGCGAATGCTGACATAAGTAACGATAAAGCGGGTGAAAAGCCCGCTCGCCGGAAGACCAAGGGTTCCTGTCCAACGTTAATCGGGGCAGGGTGAGTCGACCCCTAAGGCGAGGCCGAAAGGCGTAGTCGATGGGAAACAGGTTAATATTCCTGTACTGTGTGTCACTGCGAAGGGGGGACGGAGAAGGCTATGTTGGCCGGGCGACGGTTGTCCCGGTTTAAGCGTGTAGGTGTGTGCTCCAGGCAAATCCGGTTCACTTTAACACTGAGGCGTGATGACGAGGCACTACGGTGCTGAAGCAATAAATGCCCTGCTTCCAGGAAAAGCCTCTAAGCATCAGGTGACACGTAATCGTACCCCAAACCGACACAGGTGGTCAGGTAGAGAATACCAAGGCGCTTGAGAGAACCCGGGTGAAGGAACTAGGCAAAATGGTGCCGTAACTTCGGGAGAAGGCACGCTGATATGTAGGTGAAGTGACTTGCTCGTGGAGCTGAAATCAGTCGAAGATACCAGCTGGCTGCAACTGTTTATTAAAAACACAGCACTGTGCAAACACGAAAGTGGACGTATACGGTGTGACGCCTGCCCGGTGCCGGAAGGTTAATTGATGGGGTTATCCTCGCGGAGAAGCTCTTGATCGAAGCCCCGGTAAACGGCGGCCGTAACTATAACGGTCCTAAGGTAGCGAAATTCCTTGTCGGGTAAGTTCCGACCTGCACGAATGGCGTAATGATGGCCAGGCTGTCTCCACCCGGGACTCAGTGAAATTGAACTCGCTGTGAAGATGCAGTGTACCCGCGGCAAGACGGAAAGACCCCGTGAACCTTTACTAT
>NZ_VCHQ01000056.1 GCF_005860775.1 Klebsiella indica | reverse complement strand
GAATATAAGTCGCTGACCCATTATACAAAAGGTACGCAGTCACCCCACCCCAAAGCGCTCCACTGCCTGATTTTTGTGTTGAACGTCGCTTACGCGCCGTTAACCGTCATTCAGTGCTGTCGTTACGCTTCTTTGTGCACCACACAAAGCGAAACGCTTTGGTGGTGGGGCTCCCACTGCTTGTACGTACACGGTTTCAGGTTCTTTTTCACTCCCCTCGCCGGGGTTCTTTTCGCCTTTCCCTCACGGTACTGGTTCACTATCGGTCAGTCAGGAGTATTTAGCCTTGGAGGATGGTCCCCCCATATTCAGACAGGATAACACGTGTCCCGCCCTACTCTTCGAGTTCACAGCATCTGCATTTTTGTGTACGGGACTTTCACCCTGTACCGTGCGCCTTTCCAGACGCTTCCACTAACACACATGCTGATTCAGACTCCGGGCTCCTCCCCGTTCGCTCGCCGCTACTGGGGGAATCTCGGTTGATTTCTTTTCCTCGGGGTACTGAGATGTTTCAGTTCCCCCGGTTCGCCTCGTTAACCTATGTATTCAGTTAACGATAGTGTGACGAATCACACTGGGTTTCCCCATTCGGACATCGCCGGTTATAACGGTTCATATCACCTTACCGGCGCTTTTCGCAGATTAGCACGTCCTTCATCGCCTCTGACTGCCAAGGCATCCACCGTGTACGCTTAGTCGCTTAACCTCACAACCCGAAGATGTTTTATTCTGTCCGGCTTGTTGCGCGTCGTGAATACTGCGTTGTTCCGTACTCGCGATGCTCATGGACATTCAGTCCACTGCGCTCGCTGCGTGCGGTACGCCTTGTCTTCACATCGCTCACATCACCTTTTACAGTGTCGTCTTCTGATTGCGATAATTTGAGAGACCCGAACACACTTATTCAGTGTGTCGTTTCAATTTTCAGCTTGATCCAGATTTTTAAAGAGCAAAATTTCACAATGCACTTTTTGGTACATTTTGAAATTTATTTTTCATCAGACAATCTGTGTGAGCACTGCAAAGGCAGGTTCTTTAAGGTAAGGAGGTGATCCAACCGCAGGTTCCCCTACGGTTACCTTGTTACGACTTCACCCCAGTCATGAATCACAAAGTGGTAAGCGCCCTCCCGAAGGTTAAGCTACCTACTTCTTTTGCAACCCACTCCCATGGTGTGACGGGCGGTGTGTACAAGGCCCGGGAACGTATTCACCGTGGCATTCTGATCCACGATTACTAGCGATTCCGACTTCGTGGAGTCGAGTTGCAGACTCCAGTCC
>NZ_VCHQ01000055.1 GCF_005860775.1 Klebsiella indica | reverse complement strand
GCGCTCCACTGCCTGATTTTTGTGTTGAACGTCGCTTACGCGCCGTTAACCGTCATTCAGTGCTGTCGTTACGCTTCTTTGTGCACCACACAAAGCGAAACGCTTTGGTGGTGGGGCTCCCACTGCTTGTACGTACACGGTTTCAGGTTCTTTTTCACTCCCCTCG
The DNA here is from genome assembly GCF_005860775.1 of Klebsiella indica. Taxonomy (GTDB): domain Bacteria; phylum Pseudomonadota; class Gammaproteobacteria; order Enterobacterales; family Enterobacteriaceae; genus Klebsiella; species Klebsiella indica. The sequence goes on along the minus strand of NZ_VCHQ01000055.1, from coordinate 890 downwards.
CCGGGGTTCTTTTCGCCTTTCCCTCACGGTACTGGTTCACTATCGGTCAGTCAGGAGTATTTAGCCTTGGAGGATGGTCCCCCCATATTCAGACAGGATAACACGTGTCCCGCCCTACTCTTCGAGTTCACAGCACCTGCATTTTTGTGTACGGGACTTTCACCCTGTACCGTGCGCCTTTCCAGACGCTTCCACTAACACACATGCTGATTCAGACTCCGGGCTCCTCCCCGTTCGCTCGCCGCTACTGGGGGAATCTCGGTTGATTTCTTTTCCTCGGGGTACTTAGATGTTTCAGTTCCCCCGGTTCGCCTCGTTTGACTATGTATTCATCAAACGATAGTGCAACGAATTGCACTGGGTTTCCCCATTCGGACATCGCCGGTTATAACGGTTCATATCACCTTACCGACGCTTTTCGCAGATTAGCACGTCCTTCATCGCCTCTGACTGCCAGGGCATCCACCGTGTACGCTTAGTCGCTTAACCTCACAACCCGAAGATGTTTTATTCTGTCCGGCTTGTTGCGCGACGTGAATACTGCGTTGTTCCGTACTCGCGATGCTCATGGACATTCAGTCCACTGCGCTCGCTGCGTGCGGTACGCCTTGTCTTCACATCGCTCACATCACCTTTTACAGTGTCATCTTCTGATTGCGATAATTTGAGAGACCCGAACACACTTATTCAGTGTGTCGTTTCAATTTTCAGCTTGATCCAGATTTTTAAAGAGCAAAACTTCGCAGCATACCTTTTCAGGTACACTCTGAAGTTTTCTTGATACCGTCTACAGTATGGTGGAGCTATGCGGGATCGAACCGCAGACCTCCTGCGTGCAAAGCAGGCGCTCTCCCAGCTGAGCTATAGCCCCATACAGTACAGTCAGAACC
>NZ_VCHQ01000054.1 GCF_005860775.1 Klebsiella indica | reverse complement strand
AGCATGTGGTTTAATTCGATGCAACGCGAAGAACCTTACCTGGTCTTGACATCCACAGAAGTTTTCAGAGATGAGAATGTGCCTTCGGGAACTGTGAGACAGGTGCTGCATGGCTGTCGTCAGCTCGTGTTGTGAAATGTTGGGTTAAGTCCCGCAACGAGCGCAACCCTTATCCTTTGTTGCCAGCGGTCCGGCCGGGAACTCAAAGGAGACTGCCAGTGATAAACTGGAGGAAGGTGGGGATGACGTCAAGTCATCATGGCCCTTACGACCAGGGCTACACACGTGCTACAATGGCGCATACAAAGAGAAGCGATCTCGCGAGAGCAAGCGGACCTCATAAAGTGCGTCGTAGTCCGGACTGGAGTCTGCAACTCGACTCCACGAAGTCGGAATCGCTAGTAATCGTGGATCAGAATGCCACGGTGAATACGTTCCCGGGCCTTGTACACACCGCCCGTCACACCATGGGAGTGGGTTGCAAAAGAAGTAGGTAGCTTAACCTTCGGGAGGGCGCTTACCACTTTGTGATTCATGACTGGGGTGAAGTCGTAACAAGGTAACCGTAGGGGAACCTGCGGTTGGATCACCTCCTTACCTGAAGAACCTGCCTTTGCAGTGCTCACACAGATTGTCTGATGAAAAATAAGAAGCAAGGCGTTTACGCGTTGGGAGTGAGGCTGAACAGAATAAGGCCGCTTGCTTTCTATTAATGAAAGCTCACCCTACACGAAAATATCACGCAGCGCGTGATAAGCAATTTTCGTGTCCCCTTCGTCTAGAGGCCTAGGACACCGCCCTTTCACGGCGGTAACAGGGGTTCGAATCCCCTAGGGGACGCCAGCGTTCAACTGATGAGGTCAGACCTCCCAGGGGACGCCACTTGCTGGGTGTGAGTGAAAGGCACAACCGATGATATCTCAAAACTCATCTTCGGGTGACGTTTGAGATATTTGCTCTTTAAAAATCTGGATCAAGCTGAAAATTGAAACGACACACTGAATAAGTGTGTTCGGGTCTCTCAAATTATCGCAATCAGAAGATGACACTGTAAAAGGTGATGTGAGCGATGTGAAGACAAGGCGTACCGCACGCAGCGAGCGCAGTGGACTGAATGTCCATGAGCATCGCGAGTACGGAACAACGCAGTATTCACGACGCGCAACAAGCCGGACAGAATAAAACATCTTCGGGTTGTGAGGTTAAGCGACTAAGCGTACAC
>NZ_VCHQ01000053.1 GCF_005860775.1 Klebsiella indica | reverse complement strand
TGATAACATTCTCCGGTATTCGCAGTTTGCATCGGGTTGGTAAGCCGGGATGGCCCCCTAGCCGAAACAGTGCTCTACCCCCGGAGATGAATTCACGAGGCGCTACCTAAATAGCTTTCGGGGAGAACCAGCTATCTCCCGGTTTGATTGGCCTTTCACCCCCAGCCACAGGTCATCCGCTAATTTTTCAACATTAGTCGGTTCGGTCCTCCAGTTAGTGTTACCCAACCTTCAACCTGCCCATGGCTAGATCACCGGGTTTCGGGTCTATACCCTGCAACTTAACGCCCGGTTAAGACTCGGTTTCCCTTCGGCTCCCCTATACGGTTAACCTTGCTACAGAATATAAGTCGCTGACCCATTATACAAAAGGTACGCAGTCACCCCATAAAGAGGCTCCCACTGCTTGTACGTACACGGTTTCAGGTTCTTTTTCACTCCCCTCGCCGGGGTTCTTTTCGCCTTTCCCTCACGGTACTGGTTCACTATCGGTCAGTCAGGAGTATTTAGCCTTGGAGGATGGTCCCCCCATATTCAGACAGGATACCACGTGTCCCGCCCTACTCATCGAGCTCACAGCCTGTGCATTTTCGTGTACGGGACTTTCACCCTGTACCGTGCGACTTTCCAGACGCTTCCACTAACACACAAGCTGATTCAGGCTCTGGGCTCCTCCCCGTTCGCTCGCCGCTACTGGGGGAATCTCGGTTGATTTCTTTTCCTCGGGGTACTTAGATGTTTCAGTTCCCCCGGTTCGCCTCGTTTGACTATGTATTCATCAAACGATGATGCACCGTAATGCACCGGGTTTCCCCATTCGGACATCGCCGGGTCAAGGGTTCATATCACCTCGCCGGCGCTTTTCGCAGATTAGCACGTCCTTCATCGCCTCTGACTGCCAGGGCATCCACCGTGTACGCTTGGTCGCTTAACCTCACAACCCGAAGATGTTTTATTCTGTCCGGCTTGTTGCGCGTCGTGAATACTGCGTTGTTCCGTACTCGCGATGCTCATGGACATTCAGTCCACTGCGCTCGCTGCGTGCGGTACGCCTTGTCTTCACATCGCTCACATCACCTTTTACAGTGTCATCTTCTGATTGCGATAATTTGAGAGACCCGAACACACTTATTCAGTGTGTCGTTTCAATTTTCAGCTTGATCCAGATTTTTAAAGAGCAAATATCTCAAACGTCACCCGAAGATGAGTTTTGAGATATCGTCGGTTGTGCCTTTCACTCACGAACCAGCAAGTGGCGTCCCCTAGGGGATTCGAACCCCTGTTGCCGCCGTGAAAGGGCGGAGTCCTAACCGCTAGACGAAGGGGACACAAAGTGTCTCGACTTCGCAGCCGTCTTGCTTCTTACTTTTCATCAGACAATCTGTGTGAGCACTGCAAAGGCAGGTTCTTTAAGGTAAGGAGGTGATCCAACCGCAGGTTCCCCTACGGTTACCTTGTTACGACTTCACCCCAGTCATGAATCACAAAGTGGTAAGCGCCCTCCCGAAGGTTAAGCTACCTACTTCTTTTGCAACCCACTCCCATGGTGTGACGGGCGGTGTGTACAAGGCCCGGGAACGTATTCACC
>NZ_VCHQ01000052.1 GCF_005860775.1 Klebsiella indica | reverse complement strand
CGATAACGCGGCACGTGTGGGAAGAGGCGAAAGAGAAAGCGAACGCGCTGCGGCTGACGAAATGGGGTAAAAAAGTGTACGCGAGGCGCAAGGAAACGGTGGAGAGAAGCTTCGCGGACGCGAAACAGCATCACGGTCACCGGTATGCACGGTTCCGTGGCCTGATGAAAGTGCAGATGCAGTGTCTGCTGGCGGCGACAGCGCAGAATATGAAGAAGTTGGCGCTTCTGGCGCTTTTTTACTGGCTGTTAATGGTGCAGAAAGGGCAGTCAGGAAGACCCGTAACGTCATCAGGATGGCAAAACGCCATGATGGGGTGATAAGCGAAAAAAATCGCGATCGCGACCTGTGGTCGCTACAAAAGAAGAACCCCATGCAAAAATATGGGGTTCGTCAGCAATCTGCCGTACCTGGTACGTGCTCTTCTTTAAAGATGGCGGTGAGGGGGGATTGACTCGCTGCGCTCGCCCTGCGGGCAGATTCCTCGCGGGCTCGTCATCTGTCCAACTGGCTACGCCAGTTGTCGACCCCCGGTCGGGGCTTCTCATCCCCCCTGTGTGTGCGATATACAAAAAAGAGCCTGTACCTGGTACGCGCTCTTTTTTAAAGATGGCGGTGAGGGGGGATTGACTCGCTGCGCTCGCCCTGCGGGCAGATTCCTCGCGGGCTCGTCATCTGTCCAACTGGCTGCGCCAGTTGTCGACCCCCGGTCGGGGCTTCTCATCCCCCCCTGAGTGTGCGATATACAAAAAAGAGCCCGTACTTGCGTACGCGCTCTTCTTTAAAGATGGCGGTGAGGGGGGGATTGACTCGCTGCGCTCGCCCTGCGGGCAGATTCCTCGCGGGCTCGTCATCTGTCCAACTGGCTACGCCAGTTGTCGACCCCCGGTCGGGGCTTCTCATCCCCCCCGGCGTGTGCGATATACAAAAAAGAGCCCGTACTTGCGTACGCGCTCTTCTTTAAAGATGGCGGTGAGGGGGGGATTGACTCGCTGCGCTCGCCCTGCGGGCAGATTCCTCGCGGGCTCGTCATCTGTCCAACTGGCTACGCCAGTTGTCGACCCCCGGTCGGGGCTTCTCATCCCCCCTGGCG
>NZ_VCHQ01000051.1 GCF_005860775.1 Klebsiella indica | reverse complement strand
GGATATACCATTGGCCGATTTTATGGCAAAGGTGGGCGCCCCTACTGGGGAACCGCAATATCCCGAAAAGCGATCAAACGGCTCAAACAGGAAATACACGCCCAGACTACGTCACGCTGGAACTGTACCCCCATAGCTGAAAGAGCTGAAAGGTTAAACCCGCTTCTCAGGGGTTGGGCCAGTTATTTCAATCAGGGACCAGTGTTACAGATTTACCGTGACATTGATATCTATACGGCGAGACGGGTCAGGATCTGGTTACAGAGAAGAAAAGGTCAGCGGGGAACGGGATATCGCCAGTATCCCGACCAGTACCTGTACGAGCAGTTAGGACTGATACGCCTGCTGGATCTCCCCCGTAACCGCCCGAACGCGAAGGTCTGATGTGCTGCAAGAGAGCCGGATGCGGGAAATCCGCAAGTCCGGTTCGATGAGAGGGATGTGGAAACGGAGTCACGCTCAGGACAGTAAGGCACCAGGGAGTGTTAGAAATTCTGTGTCATTCCAGTAATATACAATCAAAAAGGAATGACACATGTCCCAGCCCTTCGATTTCGACAAAGCACTTAAAGCCCTCCAGTCCGGTCAGGCATTAACGGGCAAAGATGGTATCTTAACGCCATTAATCAAGCAGTTAACCGAGGCGGCCCTGTCTGCTGAACTTGACTCTCATCTGGCTCAGGATGTGGAAGCGAACCGTAAAAATGGTTCCGGTAAAAAGACCATTAAAGCCCCGACAGGCAGTTTTGAACTGACAACCCCGCGCGATCGTAACGGCACTTTTGAGCCACAACTGGTGAAGAAGCATCAGACTACGCTGTCCGACGAGATAGAACGCAAGATCATTGTATTAGCTCAGACCTGATCTGACAGTTACCGGTTATTTATACAGGTATCTGTCAGATTACATCTGGCTTAAATTTTTCTCAGCCCAGATGCGTTTTCCATCAAGTAACGTTTCTATTGGCGTCCGGCCGCAACACATTTTCCCCTGATGGGTTCGCTCATTATTATAGTGAGCCAGCCATTCATCAAGATCCGATTGTAATGCTTCAAGATCGCCATATAACTTTTTGCGGAACGTCACCTGATAAAACTCGTTCAGTATCGTTTTATGGAACCGCTCGCAGATGCCGTTGGTCTGCGGTGACATTGCCTTCGTTTTCGTATGCTCAATGTCATTTATCGCCAGATAAAGCTGGTAATCATGCTGCTCCACTTTGCCGCAGAACTCAGTGCCTCTGTCGGTCAGTATCCTCAACATCGG
>NZ_VCHQ01000050.1 GCF_005860775.1 Klebsiella indica | reverse complement strand
GCTCGTTACTGCTCCTGTGCTGGCCGTGAGCCGGGAATGCCACAGCATAATCAACAACAGCCCGCTCAGTGGCCTCATCGGTTCGGTTTTTAAGGTTAGGAGCGCGACGGCTACGATTTATCAACGCATCCACGCCACCTTTATCGGCCAGCTCACGATAACGATAAAACGTATCGCGGGAGACGCCCATGATTTTGCAGGCCTTCGACACGTTGCTGAGTTCTTCAGCCAGATTGAGCAAACCGGCTTTGTGTTTGATAACGGGATTGGTAGTATGAAGCATGAGAGTTACCTCGTGTTTTGTATAAGGATTCGACACCCATATCAAAACCGGTAACTCTCAACCTTTCAAGGCCATGTGTCAGATCAAGTCGCGACTAATACAGATAATTTAATGATTGACAGATTAGAGCTTACAAAAAATGTCCAGTTCTATGACCTTAAAATTCCTCTCGATAATGAGGAGAGACAAATCACAAATAACGAAACTCTGAGCAACTTTCCGTTCCCTTCAACGCTGCCACGGATTTCACCGTACTGGCAGAACACTGCAAACAGTTCGCCGAAATCCTGATCGAACACGACGATCCCACGCTGAAAATGGCGCTCTGCGGCAGGCTTAACGCCTGTCTGAGGCTGCTCCAGCCCTCGCTGCTCGATCCGATCCCGGATCACATGATGGACAGTCTGACCGTTGATACACTCCCTGCCAGCTCACCGCGTTTCGATCCCGAATGTACCGAACTTTGCCACTACTGCCTTGCCCTGACGCAGGTGCTGACGGGACAGGGGCTATTACCGGAAACCCGAAATTACCTTGGCTGCCTGCTGTACGACCTGATCCGTAAGCGTAAAGTGAGTGCCGTATTGACGGCTATTTATTGGTGAGATCTACGTTCCATGGCAGAAGTTCTGCCACTTTGTTCGATGGCCACTCTGGCAGCACGCTCAGGATATATCTGAGGTAGGCTTCCGGATCGATGCCATTCAGTCTGCACGTTCCGATCAGACCATACAGCAGGGCCCCACGCTCGCCACCATGATCGCTGCCGAAGAAGATATAGTTTTTCTTGCCAAGACAGACCGCTCGTAGCGCGCGCTCAGCTGCGTTATTATCAGGCTCTGCCAGACCATCATCGCAGTAGTAGCACAGCGCATCCCACTGGTTCAGTGCATAAGCGAACGCCTCGCCCAGTCGGGATTTCTTTGACAGCGTCGTGCTTTTTTCCACCAACCACTCATGCAGGTAAGCCAGCAGCGGTTTGCTCCGGGATTGTCTGGCTGCCAGACGCTCTGCTGTCGTGAGGCCGCGTATTTCCTCTTCTATCGCGTACAGCTCACCGATGCGTTTCAGGGCTTCTTCTGCTGTCGCCGTTTGAGTGCTTATATAGACGTCATGGATTTTGCGGCGCGCATGGGCCCAGCATGCGGCTTCTGTCAGCGGCCCTCCTTCACGTTCCGGACGGAACAACCTGTCATAACCTGCGAAGGCGTCCGCCTGCAGCACACCATGATAGTGGCGAAGATGTTGTTGGGGATGTTTCCCCTGCCTGTCTGGCGAGAAGGCGAACCACGCTGCAGGTGGGTCTGACGATCCCGCGCTCCTGTCATCGCGTACATACGTCCAGATGCGCCCGGTTTTCGTCTTCTTTCTGCCCGGCGCCAGTACCGGCACCGGAGTATCGTCCGTATGCAGTTTGCGGCAGTCCATCACGTACTGGCAAAGAGCTTCATCCAGCGGTGCCATTAACCGGCAACAGGCATCCACCCAGTTGGAGAGCAGCGCACGACTCAGCCCCACGCCCTGACGGGCAAAGATTTCAGTCTGACGATACAGCGGCAGATG
>NZ_VCHQ01000005.1 GCF_005860775.1 Klebsiella indica | reverse complement strand
CGGAAGGAGCATACACAGGTATGTGACTGACGTTCGCCAGAGCAGCCAACGCAGTATCAGCGCAAAAGACACAGGACAGAGCACAAAGAATTTGCCTGGCGGCCGTAGCGCGGTGGTCCCACCTGACCCCATGCCGAACTCAGAAGTGAAACGCCGTAGCGCCGATGGTAGTGTGGGGTCTCCCCATGCGAGAGTAGGGAACTGCCAGGCATCAAATAAAGCAAAGGGCTCAGTCGAAAGACCGGGCCCTTTGCTTTATCTGTTGTTTGTCGGTGAGCGCTCTCCTGAGGAGGACAAATCCGCCGGGAGCGGATTTGAACGTTGCGGAGCAACGGCCCGGAGGGTGGCGGGCAGGACGCCCGCCATAAACTGCCAGGCATCAGATAAGTGAAAAGGCCATCCTCACGGATGGCCTTTTTGCGTTTTCGCCACCCGAAAAGATCGTTAACTGCTCGCAGGGTTATAAAGCATGGCGAAATACTGAAATATCTACCATTCTAATCTCGCCATTTTAACCACTGCATAATAAACGCGGCGATCTGCGGAATATCATTTAGATCTAACACTGGCAGTGATGTTCCGACAGGAATATCACTGGCCACCGCAATGACATGCTCATCAAATACCAACTCTTCCGCGCTATGCCTGCCGTTTTGCCGATAAAGTAAAATCTTAGGCACAGATTCATGCTTAAAACCTTCCACCAGCACCAAATCTAACGTTGATGTATCCATTCTGCTAACCAGCCAGTTAAGATCCTGAACAGGTTTATCAGGCGTTTCCGTCATTAACGCCCAACGCTGTGAACTGGCGACAATCGTCTGAGCTGCCCCGGCTTTACGTAGCTCATAACTGTCTTTACCAGGTTTGTCCACATCCATATCGTGATGCGTATGTTTAATGAGTCCCGGGCGTAAGCCTTCCGCGCATAATGCCGGAATTAATTTCTTTAATAACGTCGTCTTACCCGTACCGCTCCAGGCGGAAATCGCTAAAAGAGGGATCATGATGGTTCCTGCATACTTTGTAGATCCTCAAGCGTGTTGACGTTAATAAATGATGATTTTACATCGCTAAAATCGACAGAATGCCCGGTAATTTTGCGCATAAATACCATCACGCGCCGCTCGCCTGCGGCCAGATAAGTTTCCAGTTCTGGAATTACCTCTCGGTTCACTAAAGCAATCGCAGGATGATCGCGTGCACCGTCATGTACCCAAACGGCCGGGGACGATTCTTTCTGCTGTATTAAGCGCTCTGCGAGAAATGGGGGGATAAATGGTGTATCACATGGGCAAAACAGAAACCACTCATTGTCGACTTGTTGCATAACAGACAGCATTCCGGCGAGCGGGCCAGGAAAATTGTTCAGGCTGTCAGTAATAATCGGGTAACCGCTTTTTTGCCAGCGATCAAGATTGCGATTAGCGCTAACCACCAGGTTTGTTACCTGGGGTTCTAACGCATCTGCGACGTGACGCCACAAGGCCTTACCGTTTAGCAACTGCAATCCTTTATCTATCCCGCCCATGCGTGTGGCCCGTCCTCCGGCCAGCACAACACCGGTTATTACCTCGCCCTGCATATTAATATCGCCTCTTTCATTGTGGGATTGTCCCTGCTAACGTATTCATATTAAGAGTAAGGAGCAACGCTATGAAATGTAAACGCCTGAATGAAGTCATTGAGCTTCTCCAGCCAGCCTGGCAGAAAGATCCTGAACTGAATTTAATGCAATTCTTGCAAAAACTGGCAAAAGAGGCGGGTTATACCGGTGAATTGAGCGATCTTTCCGATGATATTCTGATTTATCATCTGAAAATGCGCGACTCTGCGAAAGAAGCCGTTATTCCTGGCATTCAGAAAGATTATGAAGAGGATTTCAAAACCGCCTTGCTACGTGCTCGTGGCGTAATTAAAGAGTAAAAGGTTGTAAGCGCTGCCGCAGAACGGGCAATGAGATGATATCCTGAATCATTCGTACGATTATCGGATGTCAGGATGCACGATAAGGCTTTTACTTTTCAGACGCTTCACCCAGATACCATCATTGATGGTCTGTTTAATCTGGGAATGCGGGTGGATTCCGGTCTCACGCCGCTTAACAGCTATGAGAACCGCGTTTACCAGTTTCAGGACGAAGATCGTCACCGTTATGTGGTGAAATTCTATCGTCCTGAACGCTGGTCCGCAGCACAAATTCTCGAAGAACACCAGTTTTCCCTTCAGCTTGTCCAGGACGACGTTCCCGTTGCCGCGCCATTATCGTTTAACGAAAATACGCTTCACCAGCATCAGGGGTTCTTTTTCGCCGTTTTTCCAAGTCTGGGCGGACGCCAGTTTGAGGCGGATAACCTTGATCAGATGGAATGGGTTGGGCGCTATCTGGGCCGCATGCATCAAACGGGACGTAAACAGCGTTTTGTTGCTCGTCCTGATATTGGCATCAATGAGTATCTCTTTGAGCCGCGCCAGGTCTTTGAGCACTCCAGGCTTATTCCTGCCACGCTTAAAGAGGCTTTTCTTAGCGCTGCCGACAAGCTGATTGATGCGGTAATGGCACGATGGCACGGGAGCGCCAATATTTTGCGTTTGCATGGTGATTGCCACGCGGGAAACATACTCTGGCGCGATGGTCCCCTGTTTGTTGATTTAGATGACTCACGAAATGGCCCGGCTGTTCAGGATCTCTGGATGCTGTTGAATGGTGATAAAGCCGAGCAGCGCATGCAACTGGAAATGATCATTGAAGCGTATGAAGAGTTCAGTGCTTTCAATACAGATGAAATCGCGCTCATCGAACCTTTACGCGCAATGCGGTTAGTTTATTATCTGGCGTGGTTGCTCAGACGCTGGAACGATCCCGCTTTTCCCGTCAATTTCCCATGGTTAACCGGGGAAGATTACTGGCGCGGGCAGATAACAACTTTTCTTGAGCAGGTGAAGGTTCTGCAGGAACCCCCTCTTCAGTTAACGCCAATGTATTAATGTGATATACCCAGGAGAGAATTAATCATGAAAAAAATTTGGCTGGCGCTGGCTGGTATGATTCTGGCTTTTAGTGCATCCGCTGCCCAGATCACCGATGGTAAGCAATATATTACCCTTGATAAGCCCGTTGCTGGCGAGCCGCAGGTGCTTGAGTTCTTCTCGTTCTACTGCCCGCACTGCTACCAGTTCGAAGAGGTACTTCATGTTTCAGATAACGTGAAGAAAAAGCTGCCTGAAGGCGTCAAAATGACGAAATACCACGTCGACTTCCTCGGCCCATTGGGCAAGGATCTAACCCATGCCTGGGCTGTGGCCATGGCGCTGGGTGTGGAAGATAAAATTACCGTTCCAATGTTTGAAGCGGTACAGAAAACGCAGACCGTGCAGACCGTGGCGGATATCCGTAAAGTCTTCGTTGATGCTGGTGTGAAAGGGGAAGAATACGATGCAGCCTGGAACAGCTTTGTAGTGAAGTCTCTGGTGGCTCAGCAAGAGAAAGCTGCGGCTGATTTTCAACTGCAGGGCGTACCAGCAATGTACGTTAACGGTAAATATCAGCTCAACCCACAAGGGATGGATACCAGCAATATGGATGCATTCGTTGCCCAATATGCTGATACTGTTAAACAGTTAGTTGAGAAGAAGTAAAAACTGAACGCCGGTCAGTGACCGGCGTTGTTGTTTGCGAGAAAAATTATTTTTTCCTCAGCCGCATTATTTCTGTTAACTGCCGATCCTTTTCTTCCCACAGCGTATTTAGCCAACGCTGAAAGCGGCGCTTAAAATTTTTATCATTCACATAATCGCCATGCAGATCTTCAGTAACAGGCTCAAGACTGACTCGCACCACAATCCGCGTCAGTCGGCCGCTTAGCATGTCGTAAAATGGCCGTTGGTCGTTCTCCGGATAGCATAAAGTCACATTCAGCAGCTTATCAAACTGCGAGCCCAGAACGCTCAATGCCATCGCGATTCCCGCCGCCTTTGGGGCCAATAAATTATTATACGGCGAACGTGTCTGACGCTGCTTTTCTGGTGTAAAACGCGAGCCTTCAACAAAGTTAACAATAGTCGTTGGATGGGTACGGAATTTCTCGCAGGATCGGCGCGTAGTCTCGACATCTTTGCCGCGACGCTCCGGATGACGAATTAAATAACCACGTGAGTACCGGCGCATAAAGGGCATATCCAGCGCCCAGCAGGCAAGGCCAATGAACGGCACCCAGGCCAGTTGCTGTTTAAGGAAGTATTTATTCATCGGGATATGTTTGCGAAACAGCACGCAGAGCACCACGATATCCGCCCAACTGTGATGGTTGCTGATTAGCAGATACCAGTTTTTCTTACTCAGCCCCTCAAGGCCCTGAACGTCCCATTTTAGCCAGGGATTAAGATATAGCAGTAGCGCCAACCCTTCACACCAGCAATACATCATGAAATTGCAAAAAACGGATATCGAGCGCCAGACCGGTGGAATAGGCACTAGAAGTTTAATCAGTCCGGCAACGATGATCGGTACGGAACAGATTATGGTGACTACGATGGTAAGGGCGATACTCAACGGAAACGTTATCGCAGCGAGTAATCTCGACATAGTTAATTTATTCAGAAAGTTAGGCTGACAAAGAACGCATTTAAACAACGTAAGGGGCTGATTTTATCAGAAAATACAGTAAATGACGGTTGTTACCAGAACAGAAAAATTTCTGGATCTTATATCCACATGGAACATTGAGTCATCATAATGATATTAACGATACAACTATAAATATAATGCTTTGAAAAATAATGAATAATTGATATATGTGCTGTGCTGTTCTGCTCCGGATAGCTCTGGTTATAAAAATATACACAAAGTTATCCACAGATTAATGTGCAACACCCTCGCCAGCTACGGCGAATCTTTTCGACGAAATGTGGGAAAAATTCAGGATTTAATGCCCGTCTGTGGCATCCTTTACCGATAATCTGATAAACAGGCACGGAAATTATGGTTCAGATCCCAGAAAACCCTCTCATCCTCGTTGACGGCTCCTCTTACCTTTACCGGGCATATCATGCGTTTCCCCCGCTGACTAACAGCGCCGGTGAACCGACAGGCGCAATGTATGGCGTGCTGAATATGCTGCGTAGCCTGATTCTGCAATATCAACCGACTCACGCCGTCGTCGTTTTTGATGCCAAAGGGAAGACGTTCCGTGATGAACTGTTTGAGCACTATAAATCTCATCGTCCACCGATGCCGGACGATCTGCGGGCGCAGATCGAGCCGTTGCATGCCATGGTGAAAGCAATGGGCCTGCCGCTGATGGCTGTTCCTGGCGTAGAAGCTGACGATGTAATCGGCACTCTGGCGCGTGAAGCCGAAAAAGCGGGCCGTCCGGTGCTGATCAGTACCGGCGATAAAGATATGGCCCAACTGGTTACGCCGGGAATTACCCTGATCAACACGATGACCAACACCATCCTTGGCCCGGATGAAGTGGTGACGAAATATGGCGTACCGCCGGAGTTGATCATTGATTTCCTTGCCCTTATGGGCGATTCGTCGGACAACATTCCGGGCGTGCCGGGTGTGGGAGAAAAGACCGCGCAGGCATTGCTACAGGGGCTGGGCGGTCTTGATACGTTATATGCTGAGCCTGAAAAAATCGCCGCACTGAGCTTCCGTGGCGCGAAAACGATGGCGGCGAAGCTGGAACAAAATAAAGAGGTGGCATATCTCTCTTATCAGCTGGCGACGATTAAAACTGACGTTGAGCTGGAGTTGGGTTGTGAAGAGCTACTGGTTGCACAACCGGTCGCGGATGAACTGCTGGCGCTGTTTAAAAAATATGAATTCAAACGCTGGATCACTGATGTTGAATCCGGCAAGTGGCTGCAGGCGAAGGGGACCAGGCCAGCGGCGAAGCCGCTGGAAGCCGTTGCTGAGGTGACAGATAAAGAAGAGCCAGCGGCGACGGCGCTCTCCGCTGAAAATTATGTCACGATTCTCGATGAAGAAATGCTGACGACGTGGATCGCAAAACTGAAGGAAGCGCCGCTCTTCGCTTTTGATACCGAGACCGACAGCCTGGATAACGTTTCTGCCAATATGGTTGGTCTGTCCTTCGCCGTTGAGCCGGGCATGGCGGCTTATGTACCGGTCGCCCATGATTATCTGGATGCGCCGGATCAGATCCCGCGGGATCGTGTGCTGGCGCTGCTGAAACCGCTGCTGGAAGACAATAATCTTCTGAAGGTTGGGCAGAATCTCAAGTATGACCGGGGGATTCTGGCTAACTACGGCATTGAGCTGCGCGGTATCGCGTTTGATACCATGCTGGAATCCTATATTCTCGACAGCGTAGCGGGTCGCCATGATATGGATAGCCTCTCCGCGCGCTGGCTAAATCACAAAACGATTACCTTTGAAGAGATTGCCGGCAAGGGGAAAAATCAGCTCACATTTAACCAGATCGCGCTGGAAGAAGCGGGTCGTTACGCAGCGGAAGATGCTGATGTCACTCTGCAACTGCATTTGAAAATGTGGCCAAAACTTCAGCAGAACGAAGGGCCGCTGAACGTCTTTAAAAATATCGAAATGCCGCTGGTTCCGGTGCTTTCGCGCGTTGAGCGCAATGGCGTGAAGATTGATCCGGCCGTGCTGCATGCGCATTCTCAGGAAATCGCTAAACGTCTGGTTGAACTGGAGCAAAAGGCCTACGAGATCGCCGGCGAAGAGTTTAACCTCTCTTCACCAAAGCAACTGCAAACAATCTTGTTTGAAAAACAAGGGATTAAACCGCTCAAGAAAACCCCGGGCGGCGCGCCATCTACATCGGAAGAGGTGCTGGAAGAGCTGGCGCTGGATTATCCGCTGCCGAAAGTGATTCTGGAATATCGGGGACTGGCGAAACTCAAATCTACCTATACCGATAAGCTGCCGCTGATGATTAACCCGAAAACGGGTCGAGTGCATACTTCCTATCATCAGGCGGTTACCGCAACGGGGCGCCTGTCGTCCACCGACCCGAACCTGCAAAATATTCCGGTACGCAACGATGAAGGGCGCCGCATTCGCCAGGCATTTATCGCTCCGGAAGACTATCTGATTGTTTCTGCCGACTATTCGCAAATTGAGCTGCGTATCATGGCGCATTTGTCTCGCGATAAGGGCCTGTTAACCGCGTTTGCAGAAGGTAAGGATATCCACCGGGCCACCGCGGCAGAGGTCTTTGGCTTGCCTCTGGATAGCGTAAGTAGTGAGCAGCGTCGCAGTGCGAAGGCGATCAACTTTGGCCTGATTTACGGCATGAGCGCGTTTGGTCTCGCGCGGCAGCTCAATATTCCGCGAAAAGAAGCACAAAAATATATGGATCTCTACTTTGAGCGCTATCCTGGCGTACTGGAATATATGGAGCGTACGCGGGCGCAGGCAAAAGAACAGGGGTACGTCGAAACTCTGGATGGCCGCCGCCTTTATCTTCCTGATATTAAATCCAGCAACGGCGCACGGCGCGCAGGTGCCGAGCGTGCGGCGATCAATGCCCCGATGCAAGGTACCGCTGCGGACATTATTAAGCGAGCGATGATCGCAGTCGATAACTGGTTACTGAGTGAAAAACCCCGCGTACGTATGATCATGCAGGTACACGATGAATTAGTTTTCGAAGTGCATAAAGATGACCTGGATGCCGTAGCGAAGAAGGTCCATGAGCTGATGGAAAGCAGTACGACGCTGGCGGTTCCGCTGTTGGTCGAAGTTGGAAGCGGAGATAACTGGGATCAAGCGCACTAAATACGCGACGGGTAAGGCCATTTTTTGTAAGTGAGCAACATAACTTATCGCTTTTTGTGATGATCATTTGAATTTGCTATGTAAAGAATGAAAAAAAACTACAAAAAATGCTTTATCCGTAACTGAAAGAAGAGTAGAGTTAAAGACGTAGGGTACAGAGGTAAGATGTTCTATCTTTCAGACCTTTTACTTCACGTAATCGGATTTGGCTGAATATTTTAGCCGCCCCGGTCATTTATGACCGGGGCGTTTTTTATTGTGCACAAGAAAATTTTTGCCATCCGGATGATAGCGAAGGGACGGCCCGGATAAAGCTCTGCGCGCTGTTATCCGGGGAAACGGGAAAAATTATTTCTCGTCTTCAGGCGCTTCCTGAGGGGGGAGATCGCTATACCAGCTATCCAGCTTCTGGCGCAGTTTATCCACCCCCTGCTTTTTCAGTGAAGAAAAGGCTTCCACCTGAACATCACCGTTAAAAGCGACCACCGCCTCGCGTACCAGGTTGATCTGCGCTTTACGCGCCCCGCTGGCCAGCTTGTCGGCCTTAGTGAGTAACACCAGAACCGGTATATTGCTTTCAACGGCCCACTGGATCATCTGCTGATCGAGATCTTTTAGCGGATGGCGAATATCCATCAGTACGACCAGGCCTTTCAGACACAGGCGCTTCTCCAGATATTCACCCAGGGCGCGCTGCCATTTGATTTTCATCTCCTCCGGGACCTGTGCATAACCATAGCCAGGCAGGTCGACCAGGCGTTTGCCTTCAGCGACTTCAAACAAGTTGATGAGCTGTGTACGACCTGGCGTTTTTGATGTGCGCGCCAGGTTTTTCTGGTTAGTCAACGTGTTCAGGGCGCTGGATTTCCCGGCATTGGAGCGGCCAGCAAATGCCACTTCGATACCCGTATCTGCAGGAAGATGGCGGATATCCGGCGCACTCGTGACAAAATGCGTCAGTTGATAATTCCAGTTGGTCAAGACGGTCGTCTCCGTAAAATCAGGTTATAGTGGGGGATTATACCTGAACAGCAGAAAAAGACTGTTTTTAACCGTGCATGACCGTGCAGGCAAAGGCCATATGTTTTGTAAGACATTGACTACTGTATATATAAGAAATTCATGAGAAAAAACCGAGCGTAAATTATACAACCGTTTATAAATCATCAGATTAAATTGATGGAAAATTCTTAAATCTGTGTTTTTCTTGTACAGCGGGTTGTAGGTTTTTCTCAAACCAGTAAAGTAGCAATGAAGGGCGAGGATGCTTATCAGGATTGCGACTCAGGATGAGGGGTCAGGAAGCTCCAGGAAGGTGAAGACCACCGATTGTCAGGATGACACGCGTCTGGGAAGACGTTTTAACAAGGAAATGGACGTAACAGGGATCGTGGGTAGCTAAAGGAAAGACAGGGTGTGTCGTGAGCTAACATGGAAAGTGGAAGCCCATTAAGGGTTATCAGTGCGGAAAAAGGCGGCAGAGTAATCTGTCGCCTTTTTTCTTTGCTTGCTTTCTGCTAGATTCCGCCTCAATTCTATACTGAAGAAAATGGCCTGAAGATTACACATTATGAAAAAACCGTCATCCGTACCTCATGGCAAAAAAAGTCGTAAAACGCGCGAAGAATTGAACCAGGAAGCCCGCGAGCGTAAGCATCAGAAGAAGCATCGCGGTCATGCGCCAGGTAGTCGTATGACCGGCGCTCAAACTGCTTCAGCGAGTAAAAAGCAGGGCCAACAGCATGATCCCCGAATTGGCAGTAAAAAACCGATCCCGTTGGGCGTGACTGACAGTACCCCAACGGTTAAGCAGCATAAACCGAAGAGCGAGAAACCTATGCTTTCACCGCAGGCTGAGCTGGATTTGCTGGAGAATGATGAGCGCCTGGACGCGCTGCTGGAACGTCTGGAAGAGGGCGACACCCTGAATGCTGAAGAGCAAACATGGATGGATGCCCAACTGGATCGTATTGATGAGCTAATGCAGCAACTTGGGCTCTCTTATGATGATGACGACGATGAGGAAGAGGAAGAGCGCAAAGAAGATATGATGCGCTTACTGAAGGGTGGAAACTAACATTTGCATCCCATCGGGTTCCCGGTCCTGCTTATAACCCTTCTGGTTATATGTTATCTGCTGTGGTTATTCGTTAAACTACGACGGTTGTCGCGGCGTAAAAGCTGGCTGCGCAACCGGCTCATTACCCGAGGTGCGGTTGGGCCGGCGCGGCGTACCCGCCGACGGCACCATCGGAAGGAGTGAGCATGTCTGTGCAGTTAATCGACTGGGATCTGGCCCTGATCCAGAAATATAACTATTCCGGGCCGCGTTATACTTCGTATCCCACTGCGCTGGAGTTTTCTGCGGAATTTGGCGCCGCTGAATTTGACGCAGCGGTTGCCCGCTATCCGCAGCGACCTTTATCGCTGTATGTACATATCCCGTTTTGCCATAAGCTGTGCTATTTCTGCGGCTGCAATAAAATTGTTACCCGGCAGCAGCATAAAGCCGATCAGTATCTGGATGTCCTTGAGCAGGAGATTATTCATCGCGCCCCGCTTTTCGCTGGTCGCCTGGTGAGTCAACTGCACTGGGGCGGCGGCACGCCGACCTATTTAAACAAGGCGCAAATTAGCCGTCTGATGACGTTGCTGCGAACGCATTTTAATTTTAATGCCGATGCGGAGATTTCCATTGAGGTCGATCCCCGTGAAATCGAGCTTGATGTACTGGATCATTTACGCGCTGAAGGCTTCAACCGCCTGAGTATGGGCGTGCAGGACTTCAACAAAGAAGTACAGCAACGGGTGAATCGCGAGCAGGATGAAGCGTTTATCTTCGCCCTGCTCAACCATGCGCGCGAGATCGGCTTTACCTCTACCAATATTGATCTGATTTACGGCTTGCCGAAGCAAACGCCGCAGAGCTTTGCCTTTACGTTACGGAAAGTGGCGGAGTTAAACCCCGATCGTCTGAGCGTCTTTAACTATGCTCATCTGCCGACGCTTTTTGCCGCGCAGCGAAAAATCAAAGATGTTGATTTACCTTCGGCCGCGCAGAAGCTGGATATCCTGCAGGAGACCATAGATTCGCTGACGGCCGCGGGGTATCAGTTTATTGGTATGGACCATTTTGCTCGTCCGGATGATGAACTGGCGATAGCCCAACGTGAAGGCATTTTGCATCGCAATTTTCAGGGATACACCACTCAGGGAGATACCGACCTGCTGGGACTGGGCGTCTCGGCGATCAGTATGATTGGCGATTGCTATGCGCAGAATCAGAAAGAGCTGAAGAAATATTATCAGCAGGTAGATGAAACCGGAACGGCTCTGTGGCGCGGCATTGCGCTGACTCGCGATGACTGTATTCGTCGTGATGTCATTAAGTCTCTCATCTGCAATTTCCGCCTCGATTTTTCCGTGATAGAAGCGCAGTGGGCGTTAGATTTTGGCCGCTATTTTGCCCAGGATTTGCAGCTACTGGCGCCGCTGGCTAACGATGGGCTGGTGGATGTGAACGAAAAAGGCATTCAGGTGACGGCAAAAGGCAGGTTGTTAATTCGCAACATCTGTATGTGTTTTGATGCTTATTTGCGCCAGAAAGCGCGGATGCAGCAGTTTTCCCGGGTGATTTAAACCACTCACCCTCTCCCGAACAAGGAGAGGGTGAATGAATCAGTTAAACAGACCAACTATAGCTGCGCACAGAACGGCAGCTATCGCCGTTTGCGGCGTATGGCTGGCTGCAGCACCGCTCGATATAATATTTATGAGTGATTCAAGCATGATTTCCCCCGTCTTTCCGGGCAAGATCATACCCAATGCACTGCAACAGTAAAGTACAAAATAGCAGCAGTTTGCGCTGGGTGACTATTTTTTACACACTGCCGCCCGGCTACTCCATTCCTAACTCTTTTAGCTTACGCGTCAGCGTGTTACGCCCCCACCCCAGCAGACGCGCCGCTTCTTGTTTATGGCCCTGAGTATGGCGCAGCGCGGTGGTCAGCAATGTTCGCTCCATTTCCGGCTGTGCTTCCGATAGCAGGTTTTGATGACCAGAACGCAAGGCGCGATCGGCCCATTGTCCCAGCAGCGTGGCCCAGCTATCCGGTAGCATTTGCGTCGGATTATCCGGTACCGCGGTTTCAAACAGCTCGCTGGGAAGATCCTGAGTCAGAACCTCCTGGCTTGCGGCCATCACTGTCAGCCAGCGACAGGTATTTTCCAACTGACGTACGTTACCAGGCCAGGCCAGCCGGGTCAGCGCCATTTCCGTTTCCGGATGTAGCAGCTTGGCTTCGACGCCCAGTTCACGAGCGGCAATTTGCAGAAAATGCCGCGCCAGGCGTGGAATATCCTCCCGCCGCTCGCGCAGCGGTGGGAGATGGACGCGAATGACGTTCAGGCGGTGGAATAAATCCTCACGAAATTTGCCTTCCTGCACGCGTAGTTCAAGGTTCTGGTGGGTGGCGGCGATGATACGCACATCCACTTTCACCGGAGCATATCCGCCTACGCGATAAAACTGACCGTCAGCCAGAACACGCAGCAGACGTGTCTGTACGTCCAGCGGCATATCGCCGATTTCGTCAAGGAATAGCGTGCCGCCATCTGCCTGTTCAAAGCGCCCCTGACGCACGGTATTCGCACCGGTAAAAGCGCCTTTCTCATGGCCGAAAAGTTCTGATTCAATCAAATCCTTCGGGATAGCCGCCATATTTAGCGCAATAAACGGGGCCTTCGCGCGCGGACTGTGGCGGTGCAGCGCATGGGCGACCAGCTCTTTACCGGTACCGGATTCTCCGTTGATCAACACGCTGATTGACGAGCGCGACAGGCGGCCGATAATGCGAAAAACATCCTGCATCGCCGGCGCTTCGCCGATAATATCGGCTGTCGGGCTATTCATCGGCGTATTACGTGGCTGCTGCTGTTCCTGATAATGGCTAATCGCGCGATCAACCAGCGCTACCGCTTCATCAATATCAAACGGTTTCGGCAGATAATCAAAGGCGCCTTGTTGATAGGCGCTAACCGCGGCGTCCAGATCCGAATGCGCTGTCATGATGATGACCGGGAGCATCGGATGACGCTGTTTAATCTGCTTTAGTAGCGCTAACCCATCCATCCCCGGCATACGGATGTCAGACAGCAGAACATCCGGGGTTTTGGTGGTGAGGGCATTAAGCACCTCGTTGCCATTTTCAAATGTTGTACAACTCAAGCCTGCCCCGGTGAGCGCGCGTTCAAGCACCCAACGGATGGAGCTATCGTCGTCAACGATCCAGGCTATCCCTCGTTGCATAAACACCTCTACTTCCGAATAGGCAGGTACACCGAGAATTCGGTATGCCCTGGCCAACTGGTAAATTCAATTTTGCCGGAGTGCTGATCGATAAGGCTGCGGGCAATAGACAGGCCGAGTC
This sequence comes from Klebsiella indica, assembly GCF_005860775.1. Taxonomy (GTDB): domain Bacteria; phylum Pseudomonadota; class Gammaproteobacteria; order Enterobacterales; family Enterobacteriaceae; genus Klebsiella; species Klebsiella indica. The sequence goes on along the minus strand of NZ_VCHQ01000005.1, from coordinate 295,320 downwards.
CGGTGCCGCCTTCACGCCCGCTAACCATCGGATAAAACAGCGTATCTTGTAAGTGGGATGGGATCCCTGGACCGTTATCTTCAACATCAATGCGTGCGGCGAGGCGGTAACGCACGCCGTGCAGAGTGAGCTGGAAGGCTGTTCGGGTGCGCAGGGTGATCTCACCCCCTTCCGGTCCCAGTGCCTGTAGCGCATTGCGCACGATATTTAGCAGCACTTGTTCAATTTGATCCGGGTCATGCGGGAGTTCCGGCAGACTCGGGTCATAGTCGCGAACCAGTTTGACGTTATCTGGCAACTCCATCGATACCAGCTTTACCACCCGCTCAGCAACTTTGTGGATACTTTCTGTTACGTGCATCCCCGGATGCTGTGGTCCCAGCAGACGGTCGACCAGATTTCTTAACCGATCGGCCTGTTCAATAATAACTTTGGTGTATTCCGTCAGCGTTGGATCGGGCAACGCTTTGCTCAGCAGTTGCGCCGCGCCGCGCAACCCTCCCAGCGGATTTTTAATCTCGTGGGCCAGACCGCGCACTAAATCTCGTGCGGCGACCTGTTGGGCTTGCTGAAGCTGTTCCTGGCTCAGGCGACGCTGATTATCCATTGGGGCCATTTCCAGCAGAATAAAGCCTTCTGGCAAACGTTGCGCAGTCAGGGAAAGGATGTGCGAGCGTCCGTCAATAACCAACGTCACTTCGTTATCGGTAAATCCCTGACCCGCCGCCAGGCTCTCTTGCATGAGGCCGATATTCAGCGAGAAATAGCTCAACAGCTCTGGAAGTGGCGTACCAAACAGCTTGCGTGAACTTTGCGCCAGCAGCTGCTGCGCCGCTGGGTTCGCGTAATGAACTTCCAGGTCATCGTTGACCAGTAAGATACTGTTGATTAAAGAGTTAAGGATCTGCCCAGCATCGGGCAGTGTGCCTGTTGCCATCTGACAGTCTCCTGAAAAAGGTGCACTATTTTAGTGCATTATAGCTTTTTATAAATAAAAAGCTCATGAGATCAGCGTGTTGGTGGAGAAAAAAGCCCATCCTGAGATGGGCTGAAGTTTCCACGGCAACAAAACATCCCTGGTACTCCACGCCACAACACGGAACGCCAGGGATTTACAGCAAAATTAGACGCTGTAGTACAGTTCGAACTCAACCGGATGCGGAGTCATACGCACGCGGTCGTTTTCCCCAGTACGCAGCGCAATGTAAGCATCAATGGCGTCGTTAGTGAATACGCCACCGGCGGTCAGGAATTCACGGTCTGCGTCCAGCGCATTCAGTGCTTCTTCCAGAGAGCCTGCAACCTGTGGGATCTCGTTCGCTTCTTCTGGCGGCAGATCGTACAGGTTTTTGTCCATAGCTTCGCCCGGATGGATTTTGTTCTTGATTCCGTCAAGACCGGCCATCAGCAGAGCGGCAAAGCACAGATACGGGTTGGCTGCCGGATCCGGGAAACGAACTTCGATACGGCGCGCTTTCGGCGAGGTAACTACCGGAATACGGATAGACGCGGAGCGGTTACGGGCAGAGTAAGCCAGCATAACCGGCGCTTCGTAACCCGGGACCAGACGTTTGTAGGAGTTGGTTGTCGGGTTAGACAATGCGTTAATCGCTTTAGCGTGTTTGATAACGCCGCCAATGTAGTACAAGGCTTCTTCAGACAGGCCTGCGTATTTATCGCCGGAGAACAGGTTTACGCCATTTTTAGACAGCGACATGTGGCAGTGCATACCGGAACCGTTATCGCCGAACATCGGTTTTGGCATAAAGGTGGCGGTTTTACCGAAGCGATGCGCGACGTTGTGCACAACGTATTTATAGATCTGAATTTCGTCCGCTTTTTTGGTCATGGTATTGAAGCGGGTAGCGATTTCGTTCTGACCGGCAGTCGCCACTTCGTGGTGATGAGCTTCAACAACCAGGCCCAGCTCTTCCAGAATCATACACATGGTAGAGCGGATATCCTGAGAAGAGTCTACGGGTGGAACCGGGAAGTAACCGCCTTTCACGCCAGGACGGTGACCTTTGTTGCCGCCTTCATATTTGGTGGCAGAGTTCCATGCGCCTTCGATATCATCAATAGCAACGTGGGAACCAGAGATGGACGCACCAAAACGGACGTCATCGAACAGGAAGAATTCTGGTTCTGGCCCGAACAGTACGGTGTCAGCAATGCCGGTGGAACGCAGATATTCTTCAGCACGCTTAGCAATGGAGCGCGGGTCGCGGTCATAGCCTTGCAGGGTGCCTGGTTCCAGGATGTCGCAACGGAGGATCAGGGTCGGTTCTTCATAGAACGGGTCGATCAGCGCGGTGGTCGCATCCGGCATCAGAACCATGTCGGATTCGTTAATACCTTTCCAGCCGCCAATCGAGGAGCCATCAAACATTTTGCCTTCTTCGAAGAATTCGGCATTTACTTGATGAGAAGGAATAGTAACGTGCTGTTCTTTACCTTTGGTATCGGTGAAGCGGAGATCGACAAACTTCACTTCATGCTCGTTCAGCATCGTCAAAACGTGTTCAGCGGACATACTTAAACTCTCCCGGATTGGTCATTGTCGTCGTGGAAACGAAACTTTCTAACTACTTAAAAGTGGCGTTGTTGCCTTAAAATATACAAAGCGAAATCTGTGCCAACTTTTAAATTGCCCCCAAAAGGCGTTATCATGCACATCATCGTGCAAAAGGGTTGCACCAAAATGAATGCATTGCACCAATATGGTGCTTTTACGTGAGCGTGAAGCACTTTTTTGGTGCAAAATAATTTTAATAACCCTTTTAACGCTCCGTGAAAGCGATCACAAAGAATCTCTGCAATACTTGTTTGCGGAGGATGTTTGTGATCCTGTTTTGTAGCGCGATTAATCCGTGTACAATAACGCGCTATTTCTAATGCCTGAGGCAAAGTTGTGATCGAAAATCTGCGTAATATCGCCATCATCGCGCACGTCGACCATGGTAAAACTACCCTGGTTGATAAGCTGCTACAGCAATCCGGTACGTTCGACGCGCGTACTGAAGCACAAGAACGAGTGATGGACTCCAACGATTTGGAGAAAGAGCGTGGGATTACTATCCTCGCTAAAAACACCGCTATCAAATGGAATGATTACCGTATCAACATCGTTGATACCCCTGGGCACGCCGACTTCGGTGGTGAAGTTGAACGTGTTATGTCCATGGTGGATTCTGTGCTGCTGGTGGTTGACGCCTTTGATGGCCCGATGCCGCAGACGCGCTTCGTCACCAAGAAAGCTTTTGCCTATGGTCTGAAGCCGATTGTTGTTATCAACAAAGTTGACCGTCCTGGCGCGCGTCCGGACTGGGTTGTCGATCAGGTATTCGACCTGTTCGTTAACCTCGACGCAACCGACGAACAGCTGGATTTCCCTATCGTTTACGCGTCGGCGCTGAACGGTATCGCCGGTCTGGATCACGAAGATATGGCGGAAGACATGACTCCGCTGTATCAGGCGATCGTTGATCACGTACCGGCGCCGGACGTTGACCTGGATGGCCCGCTGCAGATGCAAATCTCTCAGCTGGACTACAACAACTACGTTGGCGTTATCGGTATCGGCCGTATCAAACGCGGTAAAGTAAAACCGAACCAGCAGGTCACTATCATTGATAGCGAAGGTAAAACGCGTAACGGTAAAGTCGGTAAAGTTCTGACCCACCTGGGCCTGGAGCGTATTGACAGCGACCTTGCGGAAGCAGGCGACATCATCGCGATTACTGGTCTGGGCGAACTGAACATCTCTGACACCATCTGCGATACGCAGAATGTTGAAGCGCTGCCGGCGCTGTCTGTTGATGAGCCGACTGTTTCTATGTTCTTCTGTGTTAACACCTCTCCGTTCTGCGGTAAAGAAGGTAAGTACGTGACCTCGCGTCAGATTCTTGACCGTCTGAATAAAGAGCTGGTACACAACGTTGCGCTGCGCGTTGAAGAAACTCCGGATGCAGACGCATTCCGCGTTTCTGGTCGTGGTGAGCTGCACCTGTCTGTGCTTATTGAAAACATGCGTCGTGAAGGTTTCGAAATGGCGGTTTCCCGCCCGAAAGTTATCTTCCGCGAAATCGATGGCCGCAAGCAGGAGCCGTTCGAAAACGTGACGCTGGACGTTGAAGAGCAGCACCAGGGGTCTGTGATGCAGGCACTGGGTGAGCGTAAAGGCGATCTGAAAAACATGAATCCGGATGGCAAAGGCCGCGTACGTCTTGACTACGTGATCCCAAGCCGTGGGCTTATCGGTTTCCGTTCAGAATTTATGACCATGACCTCCGGTACCGGTCTGCTGTACTCCACCTTCAGCCACTACGACGACGTTCGTCCGGGTGATGTGGGCCAGCGTCAGAACGGTGTACTGATCTCCAACGGTCAGGGTAAAGCCGTCGCGTTCGCCCTGTTCAGCCTGCAGGATCGCGGTAAGCTGTTCCTCGGCCACGGTGCAGAAGTTTACGAAGGCCAGATTATCGGTATTCACAGCCGTTCTAACGACCTGACGGTAAACTGCCTGACCGGTAAGAAACTGACTAACATGCGTGCGTCCGGTACTGACGAAGCAACAGTTCTGGTTCCGCCGGTTAAGATGACCCTGGAGCAGGCTCTGGAGTTCATTGATGATGACGAACTGGTGGAAGTGACCCCGACTTCTGTCCGTATCCGTAAACGTCATCTGACCGAGAACGACCGTAAACGCGCTATGCGTGGGGCGAAAGAAGAGTAATTAAACGGATTGTTGCCAAAGCCGCTGATAATCAGCGGCTTTTTTATGGGTTTTAGGTATGGCGATTAGCGTTTATGTTATAGGGACTAATTATATCGTATCAGGGGTGTTACCTGTTTCTTCACTGTGACTATTTGACGTAATTATTTTATGCAGTTTTTACTGCGGGGTTAACGTATTGTTTGTCACCAGGTTTACGCAATACGGTATTCGTAAATCATTTTACACTACTACGCTATTGATTATTTGAGGTGGTTTCAGCGAAAGACCAGGATAAATACGGGTAAACCTATGAGTGAGATTTATTATTGAAACAAGGGCTCAGAGAACCCTTGTTGATAATTTTTCTTTTTTTATCAGAAAGAATATTTTACACCCACACGATAACGTGTTTGTCTTTCATCTGTGGTTTTACTGCCAGAGACATTACCGATTGCCATATAAGGCGACCAGTTCTTGTCGAGTTTATAGGTTAGTTTGAAATCATGAGTCCAGTCATAGCTTTCATTATTCGCTAACACTACGCCTGCAGAGTTTGCTTTTTTATAGTCCAGCTCATAGTCAAGTTGATAATCTTTCAGAAATTTCCATGAAATAACGCTGGTCAGGTTATAACCATTTTCTGATGTATCTTTGGATGTTCCTATATTTCCTGAATTACGCTTGTAGTAGGGGCGATAACGTAGAGATGCGCTGATATCGTCACTTAAATTAGCTTTGCCACGGAGATAAGGGCGATAATTGTTTGACGATGAACTGGTATCTAGTGAGAACCCGGGCTCAATCTGGAATGTTTTATTAATTTTATAGACATAGCTTGCCACGACTTCGGTGCCATTACTGACGGTTTCATCAAAGGCTTTATCTTTATCCTGCGAACCTTTCCATTTACCTTCCAGTGACAATCCAAATCCATTAGCAAAACGGTGTGACATCAATAATCGATCTTTATGATTATTACCGCCGCTATCGTTCATTTCGTGACGATAATCGAAGGTAACGGCATGTGCAGCAATACTCATGAAGGGTACAGTAAATAATAGTAATGAGCGCAACATAGAAGCCTCTACTTTTATAGTCCAAAGGTATGATAAGATCTTCACTGGTCAGCAGTGTGATCGATAAAATAATTTGGCGTGTGGTGCCGGGTGCCTCCCGGTGAATTGGGCGCTGATTTTCCAATTCGTCCATAAAAACGAAACTTCATAGAGGATTATCTCATGTCAGCATGACCCCGCCGCTTAGGGGGATTCACCACACATAATTCTTTTTGTAAGACTTATCATAATTCAAAAATTATCATGGAATGTACTTTTACATAAAATGAAATGCTGTTTTGAGACTTGGATCTGACTATTGAAATATGTTGAAATTATTTTAATATATATCATATAAAGATAATCCTAATAATTAATTCGATTAAAATCATGTAGTTATAATTTAAATTTGATTTTTTCATCTTCTTTTGGCGTCAAAAGCAAAGATATGTAATAGTTATCAGATAAGTTTATTCCTAAATGAAAACAACATCTGATGATAGATATGCCGTAAACTTGGACGACGATATCCTTGGGGAGAGGGTGGCACCATTTGTGGCTAAACGAAATGCTGTAGGCTGGGCAATAACATGATCGTAATCTCAGGACTATTAATATGACTATCTATGGAAAGGATTGTTTTTTCATCTATGGAATAGAGAAAATTCTGAAGCAGTTACGCCATGAACAAAACGTTAGCGTAAGCGCAGATTGGCCATATGTGTATTGCACCGCTGGAATGGATATTCAGGAGACGTATTCTCTGTTCTTCACCACAACGCCGATGCACTACTCAGTATTTATCACTTCGGAACGGTATTTTGATTCTATCAATCGCCTTTTCCCGGGGTTGGTGAAGTTGTGCCTCCCGGAAAGAGTGAAAGTGGCAGAACTGAAGCAGGCTTTGTGGGTGATGTGCTTATTATCTGCACAAAATCAAAAATCAAGTTATCTTCCTGATACGTTTAAATTTACCAACGCTGAACACCAAATTATGAAGCTTATCATGCGTGGGCACTCGCTGGATGATATTGCCCAAATCCGCGGCGTCAGTCCTACAACAATAAGCGTTCAACGCAACGGCCTGATGAAACGTACGGGAACGAAAAGCCTTCAGGAGCTATGTTCTGTCTATGCCGCGATGCGTACCAACTAATCATACTGTTCAGCATGCGACTGGTTATCAGGATCAGCGGTTTGTGAAATGACGTTAAAGGTCTGTTCGCAGAGAGAGAATGCGCTTAAGGCAGCTAAATATCCGACCGAATCGTGAAATGTTATGGCCTCAACAGGCCCGATATTGCTCGGGCTTGTTGGTACGGGGGAATTTACTCGATATTCTGAATCTGCTCGCGCATCTGCTCGATCAACACTTTCAGCTCAATGGCAGAATTGGTCACTTCGGCATTAATTGATTTAGACGCCAGCGTGTTCGACTCGCGGTTGAACTCCTGCATCATAAAGTCGAGACGGCGCCCGACCGCTTCTTTCTTCTTCAGGATATTCCAGGTCTCTTTCACGTGCGCTTCCAGGCGATCCAACTCTTCGGCGACATCAATACGCTGTGCCATCAGTACCAGCTCTTGTTCCAGGCGGTTGTTTTCCAGTTGTACTTCCGCATCTTCCAGCCTGGCGACCAGACGATCCCGCTGCCATTGCAGTATTTCTGGCATATGGGCGCGTACTTTAGCGACTTCAGCCGTCACGCCTTCCAGACGCTGTTCGATAAGCGCTTTCAGCGCCTGGCCCTCGGTTTCCCGCGCGACGATAAAATCATCCAGCGCGCCATTGAGTGCGTTGAGGATTTCGGCAGTAATCGCGTCCAGATCCTGTTCATGGGCAGACATGACGCCTGGCCAGCGCAGGATATCGACCGGATTGATCTCGCCTTCATCGCTCTGCATTTTTACCCAGTTGGCGGCGTTAACCAGCTGCTTTGCCAGTTTTTCGTTCAGAATCAGCTCGCCCTGGGCGCTCGGATCCTGCTCAAAACGCAGAGTACACTCGACTTTGCCGCGGGTCAGACGGGCGCGAATACGCTCGCGCACCACAGGCTCCAGGCTACGGAACTGCTCCGGCAGACGGAAATAAGTTTCCAGATATCGTTGGTTTACCGAGCGCAGTTCCCACGCGGCGCTACCCCATTCACCCTTTATTTCACGCCGGGCATAGGCGGTCATACTGCGGATCATAGACGTTCCTGTTTTTTAACGGAGAGTGAGGGGATTATAGCTTTCGAGGCCTGATGAGGATAGGAATAAGCATGTATTATCCGTATAATGCGCAGCCACATTCGTTTCAAGCCGGAGAATATTATGCGTCCAGCAGGCCGTAGCGCTAATCAAGTACGCCCAGTCACCCTGACCCGTAACTATACGAAACACGCTGAAGGCTCCGTGCTGGTCGAATTTGGTGATACCAAAGTGCTGTGCACCGCCTCTATTGATGAAGGCGTACCGCGTTTTCTGAAAGGCCAGGGCCAGGGCTGGATCACCGCGGAATATGGCATGCTGCCGCGCGCTACCCACACGCGCAACGCCCGTGAAGCGGCGAAAGGCAAGCAGGGTGGCCGTACAATGGAAATCCAGCGCCTGATCGCCCGCGCACTGCGTGCAGCGGTTGATCTGAAAGCACTGGGTGAATTCACCATTACGCTGGACTGCGACGTACTGCAGGCCGACGGCGGTACGCGCACGGCGTCTATTACCGGTGCCTGTGTGGCGCTGGCTGATGCGCTGAATCGGCTGGTCGCCGCCGGTAAGCTGAAAACCAACCCGATGAAGGGCATGGTTGCGGCGGTATCGGTGGGTATCGTCAATGGCGAAGCGATTTGTGATCTGGAATATATTGAAGATTCTGCAGCGGAAACCGATATGAATGTGGTGATGACAGAAGATGGCCGCATCATTGAAGTGCAGGGCACGGCGGAAGGCGAACCGTTCACGCATGAAGAGCTTCTCACCCTTCTGGCACTGGCCCGAGGGGGGATTGAATCCATTGTCGCGACACAGAAAGCGGCGTTAGAGAACTAGTTTTTAAAGCGACTGAAAAGTCGCTTTTTTTTGTCCATCAAAAAGCAAGATGAGGAGCGAATCCATGAAACCGTATCAGCGCCAGTTTATTGAATTTGCGCTTAACAAGCAGGTCCTTAAATTTGGCGAATTTACGCTGAAATCCGGGCGTAAAAGCCCCTATTTCTTCAACGCCGGCCTGTTTAATACCGGGCGCGATCTGGCACTGTTAGGGCGTTTTTATGCCGAAGCGCTGATGGACGCCGGGATTGATTTTGATCTGCTGTTCGGCCCTGCCTACAAAGGTATTCCGATTGCCACCACCACGGCGGTTGCGCTGGCTGAACACCATGACCGCGATCTGCCATACTGCTTTAACCGGAAAGAGGCCAAAACCCACGGCGAAGGCGGTAATCTGGTCGGAAGCCCTCTGCAGGGCCGCGTAATGCTGGTGGATGACGTTATAACCGCAGGCACCGCTATACGTGAGTCAATGGAGATTATTCAGGCCAACGGCGCCGAATTAGCCGGGGTGCTGATTTCTCTCGACCGTCAGGAACGCGGACGCGGCGATATCTCTGCGATTCAGGAAGTTGAACGTGACTACGGCTGCAAAGTGATTTCCATCGTGGCCCTGAAAGACCTGATTAGCTATCTGGAAGAAAAACCGGAAATGGCCGAACACCTGGCATCGGTTCGCGCCTATCGTGAGGCGTACGGAGTATAAGCATCGTCCCGGCAGGATAATCCCTGTCGGGATTCATCACAGTTTTGCCATACGCATACAGCGAACAGACAGCAGTGCCGCCAGCGATAGACAGGCGATGACGTGCTTATCGTTTATGCGCGGGGAGTGCGGCATTCCGGCAGTGAAAGGGTGTTGCCAGTGGCGTTTTGTTGTCAGGAACAAGAAACGATAAAAAGATATTTTGTGAGGGAGCGTGTCGGGAACCTCACTGGTGTGATGACTTGACATTCAAGATGAACATGCAGCCTTTTGGGCTGCATAGTGGGGTTACTGCAACTGGGCGGCGACCAACGGCCAACGCGCCTCGAAATCGTCCGTCGGGCGATATTTAAACTCGCTGCGTACAAAGCGAGACAACATCCCTTCGCAGAAGGCCAGCAGCTGGCTGGCCAGCAGAGCTTCATCGACGGTATAGCCTTCGCCTTCACGCATTTTCTTTTCACGCATGACCTGACGCAACTGTACTTCAATGCGCTCGAACAACTGATTGATGCGCCCCTGAAGCCGATCCTGTTCAAACATCAGCGCATGGCCAGTCAGAATCCTCGTGAGCCCCGGATTACGTTCGCCAAACCCAAGAATCAGCAGAACAATCAGGCGCAGGCGCGATGAGGTATCTTTTTCATCTTTTAAAATTAAATTGATGCGCGTAATCAGACTGTCCTCGATAAACTCGATCAGGCTGTCAAACATGCGGGTTTTGCTGGGAAAATGCCGATACAGAGCTGCTTCGGACACGCCAACAGACGCCGCCAGTTTTGCTGTGGTGATGCGTTGACTCCCGTCGCTGGATTCAAGCATTAACGCCAGAGATTGCAGTATTTCTTCGCGACGATTCCTTTTCGCAGTTTGTTTTTCTGCCATGTTTTAAAATACCCCTGAAAAAAGCACTTGCCAGGCAGGCATCCACAAAGCGACCGCAAGCTGTTGCCTGCGGTGATGTTATTGCATTATTTCGCATTTGGAATGCAGGTTGCACGTCATTCTTCAGACCGCCCTCCGCGGGCGTTATCCCGGAATGATTTTGTGTATCACAGGGCTTATTTACGCCCGGAGTGACCGAAGCCACCTTCGCCACGATCGGTGGCGTCAAACTCTTCCACCAGGTTGAATTCCGCCTGTACAACAGGCACAAACACCATTTGCGCGATACGCTCGCCAGGTTCGATAGTGAAACGCTGTGGGCTACGGTTCCAGACGGAAACCATCAGTTGACCCTGGTAATCAGAATCGATAAGTCCCACCAGATTGCCCAGCACTACGCCGTGCTTATGGCCCAGCCCCGAACGCGGCAGAATCACCGCAGCCAGAGACGGATCGGCAATATGAATCGCAAGGCCGGTCGGTATAAGCGTGGTTGCGCCGGGAGCCAGCTCTACGGCGTCATCGAGACAGGCTCGCAGGTCAAGCCCGGCGGAACCGGAGGTGGCATAGGTTGGCAGCGGAAATTGCTGACCAACACGCGGGTCCAGAATCTTAACGTCGATTTTTTTCATCATAACGGGTAACGATCTCGTCGAGTAATAATTGGCCAAGGAGTGCCTTTCGCTCAAGTGGTAAGCGCTTATCTCCCTCCTGCCAGAAAAGGTGTAATGCATTGCTGTCGCTGTTAAATCCCTGATTTTGCTGTGAAACGTCATTGGCGCAAATCAGATCGAGATTTTTGCGGGCGCGTTTTTGCCGGGCGTATTCTTCCACATTATTCGTTTCGGCGGCAAACCCAACGACGTAAGGACGGTTAGCCTCAAGCGCCGCGACCCCGGCGACGATATCCGGATTTTTAACCATTTTTATGGTTAATTCATCACCTTGTTTTTTGATTTTTTCATCGGCAACAGCGGCCGCACGGTAGTCAGCGACGGCCGCACAGCCAATAAAAATGTGCTGCTGCTGCGCAGCGCTTTGCACGGCGGCTTCCATTTCCAGCGCGGTGGTGACATCAACCCTCTGCACAAACGGCGGCGTAGCGAGCGAAACCGGGCCGCTAATCAGCGTCACGTTCGCGCCACGGCGCGCGGCCGCGGCGGCGATAGCGAAACCCATCTTACCAGAGCTGTGGTTAGTGATATAACGCACCGGATCGAGCGGTTCGCGTGTCGGCCCCGCGGTAATCATGATGTTGAGATGTTGCAAATCTTTGACAGCAGAGAAATGTTGCGCGGTCATATCGACGATCGTCAACGGGTCCAGCATGCGTCCTGGACCAATATCGCCGCAGGCCTGACTGCCGCTATCCGGGCCCCAGACCAGCAGACCGCGTGAAGCAATCACGGCAAGATTATGCTGGGTGGCGGCGGCGCGATACATCTGCTGGTTCATGGCGGGCAGGACCGCGACCGGCGATGGCGTGGCGAGGCAAATTGTGGAGACAAGGTCATTGGCCATGCCTGCGGCAATGCGGGCAATTAAATCGGCCGTAGCGGGCGCGAGAATCACCAGATCGGCCCATTTCCCCAGTTCAATATGACCCATTGCCGCTTCGGCGGCCGTGTCGAGCAGACTATCGGAAACCGGATAACCGGATACCGCCTGTAGGCTCAGCGGCGTAATGAAGGCTTTTGCGGCTTCCGTCATGGCGACGCGTACATCCGCACCGCGGTCACGCAGGCGGCGTACCAGCTCCGGCGTTTTATAAGCAGCAATACCGCCGCTCACGCCAAGAACGATCTTTTTACCAGCCAGACTCATCATGATTTTTTCCTGTAGCGGTACACCAGAATTCGCGCATCTTATCACAATCTGATTGACATCGTGTGACCTGCGGATCGCCCCTTTGCGAGGCGTTAAGCAGGGATAAAATTTGCGTATCGGCAGGGCTATGGCGCTGTGTCAGGATAGCACGGATTGAAAAGGAGAGTCCGCCATGGATATACAGAAGCCCCTGATGCCGAGGGAAAAGATGCAGCGCTACGGTATTGAAGTTCTGTCGGATATTGAGCTGCTGGCACTGTTTTTACGCACCGGAACGCGAAAGCAGGATGTCATGGCGTTTTCCCACGATTTATTGCAGCGGTTTGGTTCGCTATACGGTCTGCTGTCGGCGGAAAAAGCACAGCTTGATGAGGTTGACGGGATTGGCCTGGCGAAATATGCGCAGCTTAAAGGCATTGCTGAACTGGCGCGGCGCTATTTTAGTCTGCGGATGACAGAAGAACCGGCGTTGGTCAGTCCGTCAATGACACGGGAATTTCTGCAAAGTCAGTTGGCTGATGAACAACGCGAGATCTTTATGGTGATCTTTTTAGACAATCAGAACCGGGTATTGAAACATAGCCGACTTTTTTCTGGTACCCTTAGCCACGTTGAGGTACATCCGCGAGAAATCGTACGCGAAGCCATCAAAGTGAACGCCGCCGCGGTGATTCTGGCGCATAATCATCCATCCGGTAGTCCTGAGCCGAGTAAGGCAGACAGGTTGATTACCGAGAGAGTGATAAGATGTTGTGTATTCATGGACATACGAGTTCTTGATCACCTTGTTATCGGCCGCGGAGCGTACGTATCTTTTGCTGAGCGCGGCTGGATTTAACCCCGATCACGCGATCCATTGGGATCTTTGTCTGTTCGGGACTTGAGCGCATCGCCGAGTCAGCGTATACTACGCCACCTTTGAGAATCTCGGGTTTGGCATTTGGGCCTGGCAATCGAGAGTTCGCTTAGAACTGCGATGACCGGGCTGTAAAGCCTGACGAGGCGCCAATACCCCATACGAAGCTCGAGCTAATTTGATTTTTGGAGAATAGACATGTCCCGAGTCTGCCAAGTTACTGGCAAGCGTCCGGTGACCGGTAACAACCGTTCCCACGCACTGAACGCGACTAAACGCCGTTTCCTGCCAAACCTGCACTCTCACCGTTTTTGGGTTGAGAGCGAGAAGCGTTTTGTCACCCTGCGCGTATCTGCTAAAGGTATGCGTGTTATTGATAAGAAAGGCATTGATACAGTTCTGTCTGAACTGCGTGCCCGTGGCGAAAAGTACTAAGTACTTAGAGGAAATACATCATGGCTAAAGGTATTCGTGAGAAAATCAAGCTGGTTTCTTCTGCTGGTACTGGTCACTTCTATACCACCACGAAGAACAAACGTACTAAGCCGGAAAAACTGGAACTGAAAAAATTTGATCCAGTTGTCCGTCAGCACGTTGTATACAAAGAAGCTAAAATCAAATAATTTTGGTTTCAATGTAATGAAAACCTCGCTTCGGCGGGGTTTTTCATTTTTGCTTGATACCAATCTTCTGCTGCCAGACGCATCAATCCTTCCTGTTATCTATTCCCCAGAGATGTCATCCGCTCGCGTGAGTTTCAGGCCGGTTACATGATAATTGCCCTGAACCTTGTCGCTGAAAGCGGTAAGATAGCGTCTCTTTTCGCTTGTTTCGAGAGATGAATGCCTGAATTACCTGAAGTAGAAACCAGTCGCCGCGGCATTGAACCGCATCTGGTTGGCGCGACTATCCTGCACGCTGTTGTGCGCAACGGCCGTTTACGCTGGCCGGTTTCCGAAGAGATCTATCGCCTGAGCGACGTCCCGGTTCTCAGCGTGCGTCGCCGCGCCAAATATCTGCTGCTGGAGCTGCCCGACGGCTGGATTATTGTCCACCTTGGCATGTCGGGAAGTTTGCGCATCCTGAGCGAAGAGTTGCCCGCAGAGAAGCACGATCACGTTGACCTGGTCATGAGCAACGGTAAGATTCTGCGCTACACCGATCCGCGCCGCTTTGGCGCCTGGCTGTGGGCGAAAACGCTGGAAGGCCATCCGGCGCTGGCCCATCTTGGGCCGGAGCCGTTAAGCGATGAGTTCAACGCCGACTATCTTCAGCGGAAGTGCGCGAAGAAGAAAACCGCGATTAAGCCCTGGCTGATGGATAACAAGCTGGTGGTCGGGGTGGGGAATATCTACGCCAGCGAATCGTTGTTCTCGGCGGGGATCCATCCAGACCGGCTGGCTTCCTCGCTGTCACGTGAAGAGTGCGAACAACTGGTGAAGGTGATCAAACTGGTGTTGCTGCGCTCAATCGAACAGGGCGGGACGACGCTGAAGGATTTTCTACAAAGCGACGGCAAGCCCGGCTATTTTGCTCAGGAGCTACAGGTGTATGGCCGCAAGGGTGAACCCTGCCGCATTTGCGGAACGCCGATTATCGGCAGCAAACACGCCCAGCGGGCGACGTTTTATTGTCGCCAGTGCCAGAAGTAAGGCGCAGCGTAAGCGGAGAGATGCGGGTTTAACGCTGTAATATCGCGCCCGGATACCCCAACTGGCGCCAGGCCTCATACACCACGACCGACACCGCGTTTGACAGATTCATGCTGCGGCTGTCCGGCATCATTGGAATGCGGATTTTTTGCGTCGACGGCAGGGCATCAAGAATGCTGGCCGGCAGGCCGCGGGTTTCCGGGCCAAACATCAGATAATCGCCATCCTGATAGCTTACCGCGCTGTGGGCCGGGGTGCCTTTGGTGGTCAGGGCGAACAGACGCGGCGGTTTTGCGCTTTCCATAAAGGCGGCGTAATCGCGATGGCGCTGGACGGCGGCGAATTCGTGATAATCCAGCCCGGCGCGGCGCAAACGCTTATCGTCCCAGGCAAATCCCGTTGGTTCGATGATATGCAGATTGAAGCCGGTGTTAGCGCACAGGCGGATGATATTCCCGGTGTTAGGCGGTATTTCTGGTTCGAATAAGACGATGTTAAGCATGCTGCCCTCTTGAGCCTATCCCATTAGGCTATTTTATTTGCCATCCTGAACCTGGGCAGTGCTCACAATCCTCACGTACTACGTGTACGCTCCGGTTGTTCCGCGCTGTCCGTGTCCAGATTGGCTGCAACAATGTACGCCTACTGGGATAGGCTCATTACGTTGCGGCAGGCAGAATAGCAGATATTCGGCAAACCCTCACCCCGCCCCTCACCCTGAAAGGAAGAGGGAGAAAACCGGAGTTAATTTACTGCCGGATGATTCCCTCTCCAGTGGGAGAGGGTGAGGGGAAACGATCGCCGATTACGCCGCATTTCCCGCCTTGATGACATCAAAGGTTCGCAGTGCATCGGCATTTTGCACCAGCGAGTCGCGACTGATTTCACCGATGGTTTTTGCGCCGGTCAGGGTCATCGCTACCTTCATCTCTTTCTCAATCAGGTTCAGCAGATTCGCCACCCCTTGCTTGCCGTGGGTCGCCAGTGCATACAGATAGGCGCGGCCCAGCAGCACGCTGTCGGCACCGAGGGCAATCATGCGTACCACATCAAGGCCGTTGCGAATGCCGCTATCGGCGAGAATAGTGATATCGCCTTTCACCGCATCGGCGATAGCGGGCAGGGCACGGGCGGAAGAGAGCACACCATCAAGCTGGCGGCCACCGTGATTAGAGACCACGATCCCGTCAGCGCCGAAACGCACCGCATCACGCGCATCTTCCGGGTCAAGGATCCCCTTGATCACCATTGGCCCTTCCCAGAACTCACGGATCCACTCAAGGTCCTGCCAGGAAATCGATGGATCGAAGTTATTGGCCAGCCAGCCAATGTAATCTTCAAGGCCGGTCGGTTTGCCGAGATACGCGGAGATATTGCCCAAATCGTGCGGGCGACCGTTTAGCCCGACATCCCAGGCCCACTGCGGATGGGTTACTGCTTGCCAGTAGCGGCGCATTGCCGCGTTCGGGCCGCTCATCCCCGAGTGCGCATCGCGATAGCGTGCGCCGGGCGTCGGCATATCAACGGTAAAGACCAGCGTTGAACAGCCAGCCGCTTTGGCGCGCTCCAGCGCGTTGCGCATAAAACCGCGATCGCGCAGGACGTATAGCTGGAACCACATCGGGCGCTTAAGGGTCGGAGCGACTTCCTCAATCGGGCAGACGGAAACGGTGGAGAGGGTAAACGGGATACCTTTGTCATCCGCCGCGCCCGCGGCCTGCACTTCGCCACGCCGCGCGTACATGCCGCACAGGCCGACCGGAGCCAGCGCCGTCGGCATCGCGAGTTTTTCATTAAACAGCGTGGTTTCCAGACTGAGATCCGACATGTTTCTCAGGATCCGCTGACGCAGGGCGACATCGGACAGGTCTTCAACGTTGCGTCGTAGCGTGTGCTCAGCGTAGGCGCCGCCGTCGATATAGTGGAACAGAAACGGCGGCAGGATACGTTGTGCGGCGGCGCGATAGTCGCTGGCGGCGGAAATAATCATCACGAGTTCTCCCTGGTATTTTCGTTATGGTCGCCGGGCAGGCGGGTAATTCGCGCCTGGCGGGCCTGGTCTTCATCAAAGCGTTTGATCGTGGCGTGGACAAAACCCAAATGGGCCATCATCGCCTGTCTGGCACCTTCGGGATCACCGGCGATAATCGCCTCCATGACCGCCTGATGCTGCTCGGTCAGGCGAGCGAAGACCGGCGGAACGAGATACATCCGCTGGCGGCTCTCCTTGACTGAGGATTGTAAAAGGTCGAAAAAACCGCGCATGGTTTGCAGCAGCACCACGTTGTGTGAGGCTTCGGCAATCGCCAGATGAAAGCGGACGTCGGCCTGCGAGGCCAGGTCCGGATCGTCACTTTGGGTCGCTTCAAAGCAGAGGCGGATTTTCTCTTTTTCAGCATCGGTTGCCCGCATCGCCGCATGCCAGGCGGTGCTGGCTTCGATCGCGTGGCGGGCTTCGAGGATATCGAAACTGTAATCGGGGTCATCGGAGAGTAGCGTCTTCAGCGGCTGAATAATATTTTGCGCCGACCACGCTTCGTGCTGCCAGCGGACGAAGGTGCCGCCGCCGCGACGGCTAAGCAGCACCCCTTCGTTGACTAACATCGCCAGCGCTTCGCGCAGTGAGTTGCGCGATACGCCAAGCTGCATCGCCAGCTGACGCTCGGCGGGCAAGCGCATGCCCGCTTCCAGGTTTTGTTCTTCTATCAGCGCCCGTACACGACGAGCCACGTCGTCGGCAAGGCGTTTCGGCATCACTATCACGGGATCATCCAGGTTAAGACATATGCCTGCAGCGTGGTGATCACGCCGACCATACAGGTGAAAATCAGACTGTGTTTCACGGTAAAGCGGAACAGATCGGACTCCTTACCCACCAGGCCGACCGCTGCACAAGCGATGGCGATAGACTGTGGCGAGATCATCTTACCGGTTACGCCGCCGGTGGTGTTAGCGGCGACCAGCAGGATATCGGAGACGCCGATCTGCTGTGCTGCCGTCGCCTGTAATGCGGCAAACAGCGCGTTAGATGAGGTATCCGAACCGGTCAGGAATACCCCCAGCCAGCCGAGGAACGGCGAGAAGAAGGTAAACGCGTGACCGGTATGCGCCAGCGCCAGCGCTAATGTTGAGGATAGCCCGGAATAGTTAGAAATAAAGGCGAATGCCAGCACCATACCGATGGAGTAAATCGGTAGCGCCAGCTCTTTCAGTGTGCTGCCGAAGGTCGACAGCGCGTCTTTCGGCTTCATACGCAGCCAGACGATAGAAAGCAGGGCGGCGAACAGAATGGCGGTGCCGGTGGCGGAGAGCCAGTCAAACTTATAGATCGCGGCATACGGCGTGGCTTCGCTGACTACCGGAGGCATGCGAGCCACCATCTTGTCGAGGAACGGCACGGAAATATTGATGACAAAATCGTACATCGCGCCGCCCGGGGCGAACAGCGCCTTGAACGGCGGCACGCTCCACAAGGTCACCGTGGCGGTCAGGAACAGGAACGGCGACCAGGCGCGAATCACCTGCCCGGACGTATAGCGAGTGTGCGTCAGGTTCATATCGACCTGCGAAGCGCCCATATCGCCAAAACGGAAGATGCGTACGGGTTTCCAGCGTTTGAGAAACAGCGTCAGACAAACCAGCGACACCAGGGAAGAGATAATGTCCGGCAGTTCCGGGCCGAGGAAGTTAGAGCTGAGGTACTGGGCGATAGCAAAGGAGCCGCCGGCGACGATTACCGCAGGCCAGGTCTCTTTAATGCCGCGCCAGCCGTCCATAATCGCCATGATCCAGAACAGCACGATAATGGTCAGGAACGGTAGCTGGCGGCCAACCATCTGGCCGATTTCGAAGCTGTCCAGCCCAGTAACCTGACCGGCAACCAGAATCGGAATGCCCATGGCGCCGAACGCCACCGGTGCGGTGTTGACGATCAGGCACAGGCCCGCCGCATACAGCGGATTAAAGCCAAGCCCGACCAGCAATGCCGCGGTAATCGCCACCGGCGCGCCGAAACCGGCCGCACCTTCAAGGAAGGCCCCAAAGGAGAAGCCGACGATCAGCATTTGCAGGCGTTGGTCCGGGGTAATCGACAAAATCGACGAGCGAATAATGTCGAACTGCCCGGTTTTCACCGAGATTTTGTAGACGAAAACCGCCGCGATAATAATCCATGCGATTGGCCACAGGCCGTAGAAGAAGCCGTAAACAACCGAGGCCAGCGCATGGTCGACCGGCATTTTGTAGAACAGCAGGGCGACAGACAACGCAATTAATACGGTCCAGGTTGCGGCGGCATATCCTTTCAGCTTGAGCTTAATCAGAGCAAAAAAGAAAAACAGAATCGGTAGTGATGCGATAAGACTTGATAGCCAGATATTTCCGGCCGGATCGTAATTTTGTTGCCAGAGGTTCATGCAGGTCTCCATTGGGCCGCCAGATGTGGTGCTGAGTCTTGCGCTGTTTGCAGGTCACATCATTTGTAAAACTGGCCCGGCCAAAGTGCGATTGTAGGGTTAACGACAACGAATGGTTAATCAAATGTTATTGATGAGCAATATGTGTGTGACTAAAAATAATAGATATGTGAACTATTGGGGGATTTATTAAATAATTGGTAGGGCCAACGCGGCGCCGGAGGGGACGACGGTGAGTCACATTTCAACAAGCGCATGCCCCGGAGACAGAGCCTGTCGTGCTTTCGCCGGACAACAAACGCCAATACCGTGCGGGTATACCGCCCCGGTAAGCGTTGTGGACTGATGCCTGAACGTTGGACGCCCAACTGAGCAAGGAGCAGTCCCGTCACGCCACCGGGGGATTATTCGGAGAAAGGATCAGAATTCGGTTCGGGAGAAACCGGTCATCTCTTTAAGGCCCATTTCGCGACCCAGAGCGGTCATCGGGTGGACAACAACCAGACCACGCACGTTTTTCTTGAGCTTACCCATATCGGCCTGCTCTTTTTTGGTGATGGCGCGGCGGTACGGCAGGCTCATCAGCTTTTGCGCTTCTTTGCTCAGTTTCTGGCCCTGAACGTCGCGCAGACGGGCGATTTCGGCTTCAATGGTGGTTTTTTCTTTTTCCAGCTCAGCGTACTTGTCGGCGGCTTCAACCAGCGACAAACCGGCCTGTTGGTGACGAATGGCGTCGAGACGGTCGCTCAGACGCTTGATTTCATTTTTTTCGACTTCTTTCATGGTAGTTTAATCTGCTAAGAAATGATCATGATCAGACATATAGTATGTGCTGTCGCTTGTGTCGTGGGTAGTTATTTATCGAAACGTTGTTGTTTTTCGTTTTTTGTGAAGCCTGTTGCCCATTAAGCACCTTTTTTTCATCTGATTCCCTGTTTTTGGTTAATCCTTAAATAAGATGATCCCAACGTAGAGGAGGGCGTGATGGCAAAAATTGGCGATGGCATACTTGATGTTATTGATAAAACTGTAGATTTTATGGCCTCAAGTCAGGCCTTTCTGGAATATCTGAAAAAGTCCCCACGTTTGCAGCATATACCGGAGGATATTCCAGCAGACAAAGAAGCGCTATTTTTGCGTCGTCTTGAGTATTATCGTCAGCTTTATCGGCCGGCGTGCAACCCACAAGAGACAGAATCAGAGCGTTGATTTTTGAAAGGCTTTTTTTAAGCTGATTTTAGAAATCAGCTCGGTCAGAGATAGCATCATTGTTGAACGTACAACCTGCTGGTAGCGCATTTTCTGCATTGCCAGCAGTTCCGCATCGCTCTCGTCGAATAGCGGCGTGGGCGGCAGGGCCGCAACGCAATGTAACTCGCCGAATGGTCCGAGGATCTCGTCGTCGGTAAAGCTGTACTCATTACCGTCGTGATTCAACTCTTCACGCAAAGCCATCAGTAGCTCGGCGTCTTCATATTCGGCGCGGCTAATCACCCCAAGGCCATAAATCAGCTTCAGGCGTACAGAAAGATCGCCCAGCGGCCCGTCACCATCCAGCAACGGCTCCACTGCGTATTTCACCGCGTAGTCGTCTTTGCGAAACACCTGAAGCACCAGAATATTGACTGCTTCCGTCAGCAGTTCAACGGCGGCGATCAGGAAGCTTCTTACGGTTTTGCTAGCATTCAGACGCTCAAGCACACGGTTTTCAAATGCCTGTGTTTCTTCCATTATTGCCTGCATATCTGACAGGAGTCGTAATGGGCGCGGTTCGGACCGCGCCAGATCTTGCCTCATTTGGCGGCGTTATAATCGTTAACGGCCTCCGCTACCACGGCGCTTGCCGGATCCAGACCTGAAATCTGCGCCAGCGCAGCCTGTGGCCCTTTCCCGGCAATCAGCGCCGCCAGTTCCTGTGCCTGCGGATCTTCCTCGCTACGGAAGTGCATGGCGGCAGCAATCCCTTTCACCAGGTTCCTGTGCGGCAGGTTGTATTCCAGCGTACCAAGCAGCGGTTTAATTAAGCGATCGCCGGCGCTCAGTTTACGCAGCGGCTGGCGGCCAACGCGTTCCACATCATCTTTCAGATACGGGTTTTCAAAACGACCAATAATTTTCTGGATGTAGGCAGCGTGCTTTTGTGCATCAAAGGCATAGCGTTTGATCAGTACGGCGCCGCTCTCTTCCATCGCCCCTTTGACTACCGCGCGAATCGTCTCATCGAGAATCGCGTCGCGAATCGTCTGGTGACCCGCCAATTTTCCGAGGTAGGCGGTTATAGCATGTCCTGTGTTTAAGGTGAATAGCTTACGTTCGACAAAGGCCATCAGATTATCGGTTAATTCCATCCCAGGGATGTTCGGTAACGCACCTTTAAACTGGGTCTTGTCGACAATCCACTCGCTGAAGGTTTCGACGGTGACTTCCAGTGGGTCCTGAGTGGCGGAAGCGGACGGCGGAACGATGCGATCAACGGCGGAATCAACGAAGCCGGCGTTGGCTTCGACCCAGGCTTTATCTTCTTCCGCGAGGGCGTTAAACACGTGGCCTTTTAACTGGGTGGTGCCGCGGACCATGTTCTCGCAGGCGATGATATTCAGCGGCGCTGTAACGCCCTGCGCTTTACGTTTAGCCAGGCCTTTGGCAATCGCCGGAGCGATGCGCTCCAGCACCACCGGGCCGACGGCAGTGGTCACCAGATCAACGCTGGCAATCAGCTCTACGACGTCGTCGCCGATGCTGCTGACGGCATCGACGCCGGAAACGGTATCCACCTGCTCATTCTCGCCGACCACGTGAACCTGATAGCTATGACGGGCATTCAGGGCATCGAGCACGACCTGATTTACATCTGCAAACGTCAGTTGTATCCCCGCGTCCGCCAGCAGTTTGCCGATAAAGCCACGACCGATATTACCTGCGCCAAAATGTAATGCTTTCATAGTATTAACCTTTAATTAATGTTTTTACCTGAGAGGGCTGGGGTGAGGCTTTTCCCTCACCCTAACCCTCTCCCAACGGGAGAGGGAATAGACCGCACTTGCGTTCATCCTCAGCAGAGGATGAGGCGGCGTTTACTTGTTCAGCAGCGAGAGGACTTCTTCGACGCTGGTGGTCTGTGCCAGACGCTCAATGACGGATTCATCGTCCAGCGCGTTAGTCAGGCTGGTGATCACCTGGATATGTTCGTTATTACGTGCCGCGATACCGATGACCAGACGGGCAACCTCATCCTCTTCTTCACCGAAACGCACGCCTTCCGGATACTGGCAGAACACGATACCGGTTTTCAGAACGCGATCCTTCGCTTCGATAGTGCCGTGCGGAACCGCGATGGACTCACCCAGGTAGGTCGAGGTCAGTTTTTCACGCTCCAGCATTGCCTGAACGTATTCCGGCTCGACATAACCCCCTTTTACCAGTTGTTCACCCGCGAACAGAATAGCGTCTTCTTTGGTGGCCGCTTTCTGACCGAGGAAGATGTTTTCCGCACCCAGTTTGAACAGATGGGTATCCGCCGCATCGAAGCTGTCTTGCAGACTGTCGCGAACTTTCTCTTCGTTATCCGTGTGACGCTGGGCCGCCACCAGGCGTTCGGTCAGGCTGGTATACAGGCCGCTGTCGAGGAAGTTGGTCAACGAAATATGCTGCGCTTGCGGCACCTGGCGCATCGCGCGTTCGGTCAGGTCGCGGTGAGTGATGACCAGGTCAACATCCGGCGGCAGGTTGTTAATCGCACAGTTGGTGACGGAGATATTGCTCAGCCCGGCATCCTGTACTTTCTTACGCAGCACGCCTGCGCCCATGGCGCTGGAGCCCATACCGGCGTCGCAGGCGACGATGATTTTACGCACATGGCTGAGGTCGTTCGTGACATCGCCTGTGGACAGCGGAGTCGCTGCGCCTTTGGACTGCGCTTTCATGTCCTGCATACGACGGGTCGCTGTTTCGATATCATCTTCTTCTTTGACTTTACTGGTTTTCAGCAGAATCGCCGAGATCACGAAGGAGACGGCCATCGCGGCAATAATCGCCGTGATGTTAGCGAAATAGGCTCCTTTCGGCGTCATCGCCAGTACGGCGAGGATTGAGCCCGGAGAGGCCGGAGAAACCAGACCGCCGTTGAGGATAGTCAGAGTAAACACACCGGTCATACCGCCGAGGATAACGGCCAGAATCAGACGCGGGTTCATCAGCACGTACGGGAAGTAGATTTCGTGAATACCGCCGAGGAAATGGATGATTGCCGCACCGCCCGCAGACTGCTTAGCGCTGCCGCGGCCAAAAAACATGTATGCCAGCAGGACGCCCATACCCGGACCCGGGTTAGCTTCAATCAGGAAGAAGATAGATTTGCCGAGTTCATGAGACTGCTGGATGCCCAGCGGCGAGAAGATACCGTGGTTGATGGCGTTGTTAAGGAACAGGATTTTCGCCGGTTCAACAAAGATGGATGCCAGCGGCAGCATGTCGTGCGCCACCATGAAGTTAACGCCCGCAGCCAGGATTTTGGACAGGACTTCAACCGCCGGACCGATACCGAGGAACGCCAGGATGGCGAGGATCATACCGATAATACCGGCGGAGAAGTTATTCACCAGCATCTCAAAACCGGATTTAATCTTACCATCTACCCAAACGTCGAATTTCTTGATGGCCCAGCCACCCAGAGGACCCGCGATCATCGAGCCGAGGAACATCGGCATATCCGCGCCGACGATGACGCCCATAGTGGTAATTGCGCCGACTACGCCGCCGCGTTCGCCGCCAACCAGTTTACCGCCGGTATAACCGATCAACAGCGGTAACAGATAGGTGATCATCGGACCCACCAGCTTCGCCAGCGTTTCGTTCGGTAACCATCCTGTTGGAATAAATAGTGCGGTGATAATACCCCACGCGATAAACGCGCCGATATTTGGCATCACCATATTGCTGAGAAAACGACCAAAGCTTTGCACTTTGATCTTGATATCGGATGACATAAAACACCCCTTCTTCTGTTTTTGCTATCGGCAGGCTGAAAGCCCGAGGCTTGTTGTTAATGTGGCGGCAGAGGTAGCCGGGCCCGGATTGATAGTGCGAAATCTGGCACTGAATTGTTACGCTGTCCAGTTAGTGGGCTTTTATGTGATTTGCATCACATAAATATAGGTTAGTAGTGGGTCTGTATAGTGACTTGCGTCACAAAAATTGAGTGTAAAAAAACAACAGGAGGGAGTTTTAGAGCAAAAAACACACTTTTATGTGATATGTATCACAAATATTTTTTATGAGTTTGTTATTTATTTGTGATTTACATCACAAAATATATCCCCACGGATTTTCCCTGATGTGATCCTGGGCAGATTATGCCGCGTCTAATATGAGGATATGTAACTCAGTAACTTGATCCACTAAAGGACATTTTAGCCATCATGGCGAAAACGGCAGGGTAAATTACGTTCGGTTTGTCGGTTTTTTACTACGGTCTGCGCCATACTTACTTTTTTGTTGGCGAAAGGAGCAGGCAATGAAACTGATCGGCAGCTACACCAGTCCCTTTGTGCGCAAAATTTCCGTCATGTTGCTGGAAAAAGCGATCCCTTTCGAGTTCGTCAACGAATTTCCTTATAACGACGCCAATCGTGTGGCGAAATACAATCCGCTGGGAAAAGTGCCTGCGCTGGTTACCGACGACGGTGAATGTTGGTATGACTCCCCCATTATCGCTCAATACCTGGAGCAGCTTGGCATTGCGCCTGCTATGCTGCCCGCGGAGCCGAAAGCCGCGCTGAAAATGCGTCAAATTGAAGCGCTGGCAGATGGCGTGATGGAAGCAGCGCAGGCGCTGGTGCGGGAGAAAATGCGCCCGGCGACGCAGCAGTTAGAAAGCGAACTGCTGCGCCAACGGGAAAAAGTTACGCGTGGTCTTGATGCCCTGGAAGGCTATGCAAATGACGGTATTTTACGTCCCGATGAGGTGAATCTGGCGACCATTTCCACGGCCTGCGCCATTGCTTATCTTAATATTCGCCGCGTTGCGCCGGGCTGGTGCGCGACACGGCCTAAGCTGGTTAAACTGGTGGATTCACTCTTCCAGCGCCCCAGTTTTGCGCGCACTGAACCGCCAGGGAGTTGACCCAGGCAGGTAACAGTTTTTGCGCGAAGGTATTACAATTGCTGCTCATTTATTGACTCCCTCTCCCGTCGGGAGGGGAAAACAGGTTCATTCATGACTACCGAGATTCGTGCACTGTATACCCGGCTTCCGGCCATTGACCGTTTACTCCATGCTCCGGCGTTTTCCTCGTTGCTGATGCAGTATGGTCACTCGCAGACGGTTACGCTGCTACGTCAGATGCTGGATGAGGCAAGGGAACATATTCGTCAGAGACATGCGCTGCCGGTCTGGTGTGACGACTGGCTGCTGGAAACCGCCCGGCGTCTGGCGCAAACGCAGCAGAGTGCGCTGCGCCCGGTTTTCAACCTGACGGGCACCGTACTGCATACCAATCTTGGCCGTGCGCTTCAGGCAGAAGCGGCGATTGCAGCCGTTGCCCAGGCCATGCGCGCGCCGGTGACGCTGGAATACGATCTCGAGGATGCCGGACGCGGCCACCGGGACCGGGCGCTGGCCGACCTGCTTTGTCGGATAACCGGTGCGGAAGATGCTTGCATCGTCAATAACAACGCGGCGGCGGTGCTGCTCATGCTGGCGGCCATCGCCGGCGGTAATGAAGTTGTGGTATCGCGGGGTGAGCTGGTAGAGATTGGCGGTGCGTTTCGCATTCCTGACGTGATGCGCCAGGCGGGCTGCATCCTGCATGAAGTCGGTACCACTAATCGTACCCATGGGGAAGATTATCGTCAGGCCGTCAATGACAATACCGGTTTGCTGATGAAAGTTCACACCAGCAACTACAGCATTGAGGGCTTTACGAAAGCGGTTGATGAGGTGGCGCTGGCGGAAATTGGCCGCGAGCTGAATATCCCGGTTGTCGCCGATCTTGGCAGCGGCTCGCTGGTGGATTTAAGCCGCTACGGCTTGCCAAAAGAGCCAATGCCCCAGGAGATGATTGCCGCGGGCATCAGCCTGGTGAGCTTTTCCGGGGATAAACTACTGGGCGGCCCGCAGGCGGGAATTATCGTCGGTAAGAAAGCGCTGATCGCGCGTTTACAGAGCCATCCGCTGAAACGTGCGCTGCGGGCGGATAAAATGACGCTCGCGGCGCTGGAAGCCACGCTACGCCTCTATCTGCACCCGGAGACACTGGCCGCTGAACTGCCGACGCTACGTCTGTTGACCCGCCCCGTAGACGAGATTCGCCAGCTGGGCGAACGTATACAAGCCGCGCTGGCGGAATATTACCCAGATTTTGTACTGCGGGTAGAACCCTGTTTGTCGCAGATTGGCAGCGGTTCGTTGCCAGTGGACCGGTTACCCAGCGCGGCATTGACGTTTACCCCGTGCAATGGCCGCGGTAGCCAGCTGGAGGCGTTGACGGTTCGCTGGCGTCGGCTTCCGGTGCCGGTTATTGGCCGGGTTTATGATGGTCGACTGTGGCTGGATCTCCGCTGTCTTGAGGATGAAACCCGGTTTATGGAGATGTTAGCGAAATGATTATTGCCACTGCCGGACATGTTGACCACGGCAAAACCACGTTGCTGCAGGCGATTACCGGTATCAATGCCGATCGCCTGCCGGAAGAGAAAGCGCGCGGAATGACTATCGACCTCGGCTACGCCTACTGGCCGCAGCCCGATGGCCGAGTGCTGGGATTTATTGACGTGCCGGGTCATGAAAAGTTTTTGTCCAACATGCTGGCTGGCGTCGGCGGCATCGATCATGCGCTGCTGGTGGTGGCTTGTGATGATGGGGTGATGGCGCAGACGCGTGAACATCTGGCGATCCTTCAGCTTACGGGTAAGCCGAGGTTAACGGTCGCGCTCACCAAATCTGACCGCGTTGAGGCCGGGCGGGTTGAGGAAGTGAAAAGGGAAATCGACGCGGTGCTGGCCGAATTCGGTTTTACTGCTGCGAGCCTGTTTGTTACCGCAGCGACGGAAAACCAGGGCATTGCCGAACTACGCGATCATTTACTGCGACTTTCCGCGCGGCCGCATCCGCAGCATCAGCGTTTCCGCCTTGCTATCGACCGGGCGTTTAGCGTAAAAGGCGCGGGTCTGGTGGTCACCGGAACGGCGCTTTCCGGCGAGGTGAATGTGGGGGATACGCTGTGGCTGACTGGTGTGGATAAGCCGATGCGCGTGCGTGGTCTGCATGCGCAGAATCAGCCGGTCGGGAAGGCCCAGGCGGGCCAACGCATTGCCCTGAATATTGTGGGTGATGCGCAAAAAGAGCAACTGAATCGCGGCGACTGGCTGCTTTCCGTACAGCCACCGGAAGCCAGCGAACGCGTAATTGTCGAGCTGCAGTGCCACACGCCGCTCGGTCAGTGGCAACCGCTACATATCCATCATGCAGCCAGCCATATCACTGGCCGCGTGTCACTGCTGGAGGGGGCGCTGGCGGAACTGGTTTTCGACTGCCCGCTGTGGCTGGCGGATAACGATCGTCTGGTGCTGCGCGATATCTCCGCCCGTCAGACGCTGGCTGGCGCGCGGGTGGTGGCGCTCAATCCGCCGCGACGAGGCAAGCGTAAGGCAGAATACATACAGTGGCTGCACACGCTGGCCGCTGCGCAAAGCGATGATGCCAGCGCGCTGGAGATCCATCTGCAACGTGATGCGGTTCATCTTGATGATTTTGCCTGGGCGCGTCAGCTAAGCGACGAGGGGCTACAGGCGCTAAGTCACCGTCCTGACTATCTGCAGGCGGGGAATCGTTTACTCAGCGCGCCACTGGCTGCGCGCTGGCAGCGGAAACTGCTCGACGCCCTGGCGCGTTATCATGACCAGCATCGCGATGAGCCGGGACCGGGCCGCGAGCGTCTGCGGCGTATTGCGCTGCCGATGGAAGATGAAGCCCTGGTGCTGCTGCTGATTGAGCAGATGCGCGAAAGCGGAATGGTCCATAGTCACCACGGCTGGCTGCATTTACCGGATCATAAGGCGGGGTTTACCGACGAGCAGCAGGTGATCTGGCTGCGGGTTGCCGGGCTGTTTGCTGATGAACCCTGGTGGGTTCGCGATCTGGCGCGGGAGGCTAACGTTGAAGAGGCATTAATGCGCGCAGTGTTACGCCAGGCGGCGCAGCAGGGGATGATTACCGCGATCGTCAAAGATCGCTACTACCGTAACGATCGGATTGTGACGTTCGCCAGAATGATCCGCGAACTGGATCAGGAAAGGGGGTCTACCTGCGCGGCCGATTTTCGCGATCGATTGGGAGTGGGACGAAAGCTCGCTATTCAGATCCTGGAATATTTTGACCGCATCGGTTTTACCCGCCGTCGTGGCAACGATCATTTATTACGTGATGCGTTACTATTTCCGGTTAAACGAGGAAACGATTAATTTAAGATGTTTGATAAAACGTGCTTTTATCGCATTGCCCTGTAACCAGCGCCGCTGGCTCGGGCCTGAGTGAAATTCATAACATGATGATATTGTTGGCTTCCCATGATGGGTAAGGCGTCAGCCGGGGGAAATACCCGCACATTTTCTCAACAGGCACATTAAAATATGAACTTAATGTGCCTTTTATATTATCAGAACGTTAAATAATAACAACGATCACGTTTTTAAAGAATATTCACTCGTATTCTGCCTGTCTAATTGCAGTGATTGAGGATAGTACAATGGCTGCTTCAACATTTTTTATTCCTTCCTCGAATGTAATCGACGCCGGTTCATTAATAGAAACAATGAATACCATGGTGGAAAGGCGTTTGCGCCACACATTCATTGCTACGGATGATAAGTCGAAAAAATCAGGCATGACTGAAATATTCAGAATGCATTTCAGGCATTCGATATTTCAGCGTTATTTATGATGGGCATGCCGAAATCGTCGCGATCTCTCGTTGCGCGATGCCATTAACTGGCGGATGGCGAGGCCTGTGAAGGGGATGTTTGCTCAGGCTGGATAAATGGTAAGGCCCACCCGGTACATCAATATCGGCCACTCCGAATAACGTGACCGCAGTCGTAATGCTGTAATCAATTGGCGAATATCTCGCCATCGTTATACCCCTACTGCAAGGAGACGTCCATGACAAATAATTCCCCTGCAACACATATTCAACCCGGTGAATATGGATTCCCTCTGAAATTAAAGGCTCGCTATGACAACTTCATTGGTGGGGAGTGGGTAGCGCCTGCCGACGGTGAGTACTATCAGAATCTGACGCCGGTCACCGGGCAGCCGCTCTGTGAAGTTGCCTCTTCAGGTAAAAGGGACATTGACCTTGCCCTCGACGCTGCCCATAAAGCGAAAGATAAATGGGCCCAGACTTCCGTACAGGATCGCGCGGCGATTCTGTTCAAGATTGCCGATCGTATGGAGCAAAATTTAGAGCTGCTGGCGACGGCCGAAACCTGGGATAACGGTAAGCCGATCCGTGAAACCATCGCGGCTGATGTGCCGTTGGCAATTGATCATTTCCGCTATTTTGCCTCCTGTATTCGTGCTCAGGAAGGCGGGATCAGCGAAGTGGACAGCGAAACCGTCGCCTATCATTTCCATGAACCGCTTGGCGTGGTCGGGCAAATTATCCCGTGGAACTTCCCCCTGCTGATGGCGAGCTGGAAAATGGCGCCAGCGCTGGCGGCGGGCAACTGCGTGGTGCTTAAACCGGCGCGTCTGACGCCCCTTTCGGTCCTGTTGCTGATGGAGATCGTTGGCGATCTGCTCCCTCCTGGCGTGGTTAACGTTGTGAATGGCGCGGGGGGCGAGATTGGTGAATATCTGGCAACCTCGAAGCGCATAGCAAAAGTTGCCTTTACTGGTTCGACGGAAGTCGGACAGCAGATCATGCAGTACGCCACGCAAAACATTATTCCGGTTACGCTGGAACTGGGCGGTAAATCGCCGAATATCTTCTTTGCCGATGTCATGGACGAAGAGGATTCGTTCTTCGATAAGGCGCTGGAAGGTTTTGCATTATTTGCCTTTAACCAGGGGGAGGTCTGTACCTGCCCGAGTCGGGCACTGGTGCAGGAATCTATTTATGAACGCTTTATGGAACGGGCAATTCGCCGCGTGGAGAGCATTCGCTGCGGTAACCCGCTGGACAGTGTGACGCAGATGGGCGCGCAGGTTTCCCATGGTCAACTGGAAACGATCCTCAATTATATTGATATCGGTAAGAAAGAGGGCGCGGATGTGCTGACCGGCGGGCGACGTAAACAACAGGAAGGTGAACTGAAGGAGGGGTATTATCTTGAGCCCACCGTCCTGTTTGGTAACAACAATATGCGTGTTTTCCAGGAGGAGATCTTTGGCCCGGTGCTGGCCGTCACCACCTTTAAAACGATGGAGGAGGCGCTGGAAATCGCCAACGATACTCAGTACGGCCTCGGTGCCGGGGTCTGGAGCCGAAACGGCAATCTGGCTTATAAAATGGGGCGTGGAATTCAGGCCGGACGCG
Source organism: Klebsiella indica (assembly GCF_005860775.1). Lineage (GTDB taxonomy): Bacteria > Pseudomonadota > Gammaproteobacteria > Enterobacterales > Enterobacteriaceae > Klebsiella > Klebsiella indica. The sequence continues at coordinate 264,641 of NZ_VCHQ01000005.1, read as the reverse complement.
TATGGACTAACTGCTATCACGCCTATCCGGCGCATGCCGCATTTGGCGGCTACAAGCTGTCGGGGATTGGGCGCGAGACACATAAGATGATGCTGGATCACTACCAGCAAACCAAGTGTCTGCTGGTGAGTTATTCGGAGAAACCGCAGGGACTGTTTTAAGCGTGAAGCCCCTGGCGGACGGCGTGTCCGTCAGGGGGAAAGTTAAGCAAGCACCTTAATTTGCCAGGGGGAAAACCCGGTAAGCCTGAAATGCCTGATAGCGAATCGCATATCAGGCTTGTAGAGAAAATGCCACTGGCCAAATATTGCTAAGCGCTTATCCGGCACGCTAAATTATCACTCTTCATTAACCCAGATACGCATTTCCCCCTCGCCACGGTTGGCCCAACTGAACCAGGGGATGAACGTCAGCGTTTGTGGCTGGCGGGAAGATGGCGTGTTATCGTAGTGCCATAAGGTCTTCTGTTGCGCATCGGCAACGCTCTGCTTCACGCCTTCCGCCTGTATCAGCATTTTGTGTGCAAATAGCCCTTTGCCTTCGAAGACCTGGAAATCACTCTCTTTTGGTAACCACAGATTGTGCAATTCCTCGCCGTTATCTGCCTGTTCGAGGCAATAGACCAGCGGTCCGCGCTGAATAGCAACTTTACCAGCCACATGGCGCAGCAGTGGGTTGCCGTACACGCGGCGTACCGGCATTGGCAGTGTTAACAGAAGCGTATCGCCTTCTTGCCAGGTTCGGGTAATGTGCAGATAGCCCTTACGTATATCTTGCGCAACCTCCACTCCGTTCAGCGTTACCTTTGCATTCGTACACCAGTCCGGCAGACGCAGTGCCAGGGTATGCGTGATCGGTGAGGATGAGTCGATGACAATTTTTACCTGCCCCTGCCACGGATAGTTACCGTTGATACGTAGGCGCAGCGTTCCATCGTTTACCGGGATCTCAGCATTGTTGCCGACATACAAATTGATGTATAGCGCGTCTTTATGTGGCGTGTAGATATAGTGTCCCAGCGAGGTTAGCACGCGGGCGATATTCGGTGGACAGCAGGCACAGCCGAACCAGCGCTGGCGAACGGGCTTTACGTGATCGTAAATATGATTAAATTTTAACGATTTCGGATGCACCTCCAGAGGATTCACGTAGAAGAAATGTTTACCGTCGAGCGCCATTCCGCCGAGCACAGTGTTATACAGCGCGCGTTCCATCACATCGGCGTACTGGCTGTCAGCCTCCATTTCTACCATCCGGCGGGCAAACATCATCAGGCCGATGGAGGCGCAGCTTTCCGCATACACCGTGTCGTTTGGCAGATCGTAGTCACAACTGAAGGCTTCCCCGCTGCTTTGCGAACCTATACCACCGGTGATATACAACTGACGCTGAGCCATATTTTTCCACAGTCGCAGGCAATCCTGACGTTTGCCTTCATCCTGATTTAAACGAGCAAGATGGGCAACACCGGTCATCAGGTAGACAAAGCGAACCGCATGGCCGATGGCGACAGTTTGCCTGGAGAGCGGTTCATGCGCCTGGCTGTAGGGTTTATCTTTTATCATCCATGCCGGGCCGTAGGTGTGCCAGTAGGATGTTTTACCGCGTTTTTCATATTCGATATCGTAAAAATGCGGCTGCGTTCCACGCGCCTCAACAAAGTAGTTCACCAGCGCCATGTAGCGCGGCTCCTGAGTTACATCGTACAGACGCATCAACGCCAGCTCGATTTCCGGGTGTCCAGGGTAGCCGTGTAACTGGTTCTCGCCGGAGCCAAATATGCGGTCAATATGATCCGCCAGCCGACAGACCACTTCCAGCAAACGGCGTTTGCCGGTGGCCTGGAAGAAGGCGACGCCCGCTTCAATCATATGCCCGGCGCAATACAGTTCGTGGCACTCAGCGAGGTTAGTCCAACGCTCCGTTGGCGCTTTAACCGTAAAGTAGGTATTCAGATAGCCATCTTCGCACTGGGCGGCAGCGATGAGCTCAATGACTTCATCGGCGGTCTTTTCAAGCCCGACGTCCGGCTTCTGGCACAGTGACCAGGCGACGGCCTCGAGCCATTTGGCCACATCGCTATCCTGAAAGACCATGCCGTAAAATTCCCCGCCCTGTAGTCCGGCGGCGATACGGAAATTTTCTATCGCATGGCTCGGATCAGCTTCCGGGATGCGATCATTAAGTGCATCCCACTGATAGGGAATCACCACATCACGCACCAGTTGTTGGTACTGGCCGAGAAACGGGTCATTGATTTTCAGTTTGTGCAGATCGACTTCCGTAACAGACATGACAGACTCCTTAAGACTGAACGTGACGCGTGCGCAGGTCGCTGGAAATGCGCGCCATCATAGGATTATTGAGCTTGCAGGCACGAATGGAAAAAGCCAGCAGCAGATGGAACAGAGCAGGCAGAAGGGTTTCCATTGAGGTGATGCCGGTCAGCGATAATGCCGTTTGGTTGGCTACTCCCGGATGATATGCCACGTAGATAAAGACAAGACTGATAATGCCGGCACTGGAGGCCCATGCCAGCTTGATGAAGAACAGATTAAAGGCGAAGTTCATGCCTGAAGAGCGTACGCCGGTTTTCCATTCGCCGTAGTCGTCGGAGAAGGCCATCAGCGAAAAGTGCAGCGGTAGGGTGAAGCCGAGAATAATGCCGTTGCCGAGGATGACTATCAGCCACAGGGCCTGGTATGCCGGGCCAGTTGGCAAAAACCACATCATGATGGCTATCACTGCTAATACCAGGTTGGTGTAATAGTAGAGTTTGACGGTATCAAAGCGGCGTGACAGCAGATTGATGATGACCGAGCCGAAAATTGATGCGAAGGTCACCATGGTGAAAAACAGGGAGGTATAACCGGTAGAACCTCCCAGTACGTAGGTAATAAAGTACATGTAGCCGCCGCCGCGGATATTAAAGACGTTGATCAGCAAAAACGACATCACCAGCATCAGCAGTAGCTGGTCGTTCTTACGCAACCCGGCGATATGTTCGCGCAGGGTAAACTTACCCATCACGTCCAGCGAGACGCGTTCACGAACCCAGAAGAAACAGCACAGGAACATCACCACCGCAATGGCACAGAGTACGCCGACGCCATACTGATAACCCTGGGCGGTATTACCGTGGCCAAGCGCCTTTACCAGCCAGGGAAGTCCAACGGAGACCAAAAAACCCGCTACGCCGCACAGGACAAAACGCCATGCCTGGCATGAGATAACCTCGGTATGACGAGTGGTCATGGTGTTGATTAGCGCGCAGTACGGCACGTTTATCGCGGTATAGCTCACCGACAGCAGCAAATAGGTGCCGAATGCCCAGGCGATCTTCATCCCCATACCGGCGTCAGGCACGGTAAACGTCAGGACGCCGATAACGCCAATGGGTAATGCGATCCACAATTGCCAGGGACGAAAGCGCCCCCAGCGGCTTTGGGTTCGGTCAGCCAGTACGCCCATGATGGGGTCGGAAATGGCGTCAAAAACGCGCAGGGCCAGAAACAGAGTCCCGACTAGCGCGGGCGTCAGGCCAAAAACATCAGTGTAGAAAAAAGTCAGAAAGTTCATGATCAGGCAGGTAATGATTGTCCCGCCCGCATCGCCTAATCCATAACCGATTTTTTCGCGGAGGGATAATTTGTCGTCCTGAGCACGTTGTGCCAAATCGTTTGTCGTAATCGGAGCCGAAGTCATAAATAACTCCCGGATGTGATGTGCGGAAAATCATCCCGCTGAGATGCGGGCTTTTATTGTGTAATTTGCAAAGTACGCTATTTATTCTGCACTAAATATTGTGAGCAACAAGGGAATGAAAAAGTATAAAAAGATGACGATTCCGACTTAATTAAAAAAGTGTGATTTTGATCCAGGATAACGCTATTTTAGCGTGAATAATCAAAGATAATCAGGGTTTTTTATGATGCGGAAAGCGGAAAATTGAATATCTATGCTTGAATTATCCATGTTTCTTCCGGTTAAGGTACAAAACGGCGGGTTGTTTATTTCCCGCGGTATCGGTAGCCATCCGGCGCGCCAGCTTCATTCCTGGGAAATAATTTTTGTCGAAAAAGGGATATTAACGATTCGCGAAAACAACACTGTTTTTAGCGTGAGTTCCGGAGAAAGTTTGCTACTCTGGCCGCAACGTTTACATGTTGGTATCGGGCAATTTCCGGCAGATTTAAAATTCTACTGGCTGCATTTTGAAGTAACGACTGAAGGACACACTTCATTACCTGAACCATTGCTATCTATCCGGCAGCACACGCGAGTCAGTGAGCCTCAGTATATTATTTCACTGTTCCGGCAATTCTTACGCGAACAGGAAAATATTCATCGTAGCGTCGCGCTGGAATTGATCTTGTTGTTAATTCTGCAGCAAATTTCGGCGGCAGCAAGTGAACAACCCATTGATACTCCCGGTAATGCGCTGGCATGGAAAGCGCAGCAAATTATTCTTACTCAGTTTCATCTGCCCATTTCCGCTTCGACGCTAGCGAAAGAGTTGCACTGTAATGCTGATTATCTGGGACGTGTTTATCGTCATGTTTTCCGTCTGACGTTAACTGAAGCGCTGCACCGTCAGCGGGTGAGGGCAGCGGAAAAGCTGCTTATCAGTGATTCCTTATCACTTACGGAGGTGGCGACGAAATGTGGTTTTAATGACGTCGGCTATTTCCGCAAAATTTTCCGCAAGCACACCAGTCTGACTCCGGCAGCGTGGAAGCGTCTTTACTGCAAAGAGCATGTGAATTCGGCGTAGGTGATGCCTCCTTTTGTAGAGGAGGCTGAGAGTTTAGATGTAGATAGTCCCTACACTTCTACCGAACAGCGAGTGGGGCCTTGTTTTACCCACGAATCCAGATATTGCCTGTAGTCCTGTCCAGGAGAAGCTTCTGCGGGCATCAGTTTTGCCCGTAATAGGCGTTCGCGCCGTGTTTACGCAGATAATGTTTGTCGAGCAATTCTGGCTGCATATCCGGTAGCTGCGGCGTGAGCTGGCGGGAAAACAGCCCCATATAGGCGCACTCCTCAAGCACCACGGCGTTATGCACGGCGTCAGCGGCGTCTTTCCCCCAGGCGAATGGCCCGTGTGAATGGACTAATACCGCCGGGATCTGCATTGGGTTCAGACCGCGTTCTTCAAAAGTTTTGATGATTACCTCGCCCGTCTGGTATTCGTATTCCCCTTTAATTTCCTCCACGGTCATCAGCCGGGTACAGGGGATTGCGCCATAGAAATAGTCGGCATGCGTGGTGCCCCAGGCGGGCAGGTCAAGACCCGCCTGCGACCAGATCGTTGCATGGCGGGAATGGGTATGTACAATTCCGCCGATCTGCGGATAACGACGATAGAGCGCCAGATGCGTCGGCGTATCGGACGAGGGCTTTTTGCTGCCTTCAACGACCTTGCCGCTGGCGATCTCCACCACCACCATATCGTCGGCGGTCATGACGTCATATTCAACGCCGGAAGGTTTAATGACCATCAGTTTTCGCGTTTCATCGACGGCGCTGACGTTACCCCAGGTGAATGTCACCAGATGGTGTGCCGGAAGCGCCAGATTGGCTGCCAGCACCTCGGCTTTTAACTGCTCTAACATGTGAATCCTCCTTCCTGCATACGCGCTTCTATCCAGCGCCGCGCCTGGATAATTTCCAGCACCGGCTCTTTGGCCTTTTCCGTCCACATCTCAATCAAAAACGCGCCACGGTAGTTCAGCTCATGCAGCGTTTTGAAGATGCCTACAAAATCCACGCACCCTTCGCCGAACGGCACGTCGCGGAACTGACCGGGGCTGTTCTCTGTCACCGGCTGCGTGTCTTTCAGGTGGATGGCGGCGATGCGGTCAATACCGAGCTTCAGCTCAGCGGCGACGTCGTTGCCCCAGGCGCTGAGATTGCCGACATCCGGGTAAACGCTAAACCACGGCGAGGCGAGCAGCGCGTCCCATTTTTTCCATTTGCTGATGGAGTTAATAAAGGCGGTGTCCATGATCTCCACCGCCAGCATCACCTGCGCTGCTGCGGCTTGCTCCACCGCCCACGCCAGCCCTTCGGCAAAGCGTTGTTGCGTACCTTCGTCATGTTCTTCGTAATAGACGTCATAACCCGCCAGTTGAATGGTGCGGATACCCAGATCGCGCGCCAGGTGAATCGCTTTGGTCATGATGTCGCGCGCCCGCTGGCGTACGGCTTCATCGCGACTGCCGAAGGGAAAGCGACGATGCGCGGACAGGCACATTGACGGGATGGCCACGCCGGTTTCCAGCATGGCGGTCACCAGCGACGCCCGCTGCGTGGGGCTCCAGTCCAGGCGCGACAGGCGTTCGTCGGTCTCATCCACCGACATTTCGACAAAGTCAAAGGCGCAGCTTTTCGCCAGCACCAGGCGCTCCGGCCAACTGAGGTCTTTTGCCAGCGCTTTTTCATAGATACCTAACGGATGATTACGCATGCTGCTCTCCCCAGATGGCGTTAATTTGCGTGTGGAACCCGGCAGCAACCTGTGCCGGATGCGCCGCCCCTGCCAGCGCGCGTCCGGCGATAAATGCTTTGACGCGAATATCTTTAAACAACGGCAGATCGGCAGGCGTAATGCCGCCGGTAATCGACAGCTCCAGGCCAATATCAGAAAGCGCCTTCATCCGTGCCAGATCCGCGTCTCCCCACTGCTGTCCGCTGGCCTGCGCGTCGCGCCCACGGTGGTAAATCGCCTGGCGCACACCGGTGCGATACCAGGCGCGGGCATCGTCCAGCGTCCAGTTGCCGAACAGCTCCATCTGAATTTCACCGCCGCAGGATTGCGCGACGGCATGGCCTTTTTCCACCGTGGCGAGCGGCGCCGCACAGATAATCGTCATCCAGTTGGCGCCGGTGGCAAAAGCCTGCTGCGCGAGCGTTTCACCCGCATCGGCCACCTTCCAGTCGGCAACGATGATTTTATCCGGGCACTGGGCGCGCAGCGCTTTCACCGCGCCCAGCCCCTCGGTTAAGCAGAGGATGGTGCCAGCCTCAACGATATCGACGTGGTTCTGTAACAGGGCGACATCGCGAAGCGCCGCCTGAAGGTTGGTGTGGTCGAGCGCCAGTTGCAGTAATGGTCGGCTCATAATGCGTGCTCCTTAATGCGGGCGTGGTAGCCCTGTAATGCCTGAATCAAATCCTGGTATTGGTGGTATTTGCGCTGATAAAGACGGTGTGCGGCCATGTCGGGCATCAGCGTGCGTACCGGGTGCCGTAAGGCGTGCTGAGCCTCGCTGAAACTGCGGTATACGCCGGTGCCGACGCGGGCGGCGAGCGCGGCGCCAAAGCAGCCGGTCTCTTCAACCTGCGGCAGTTCGATGCGCAGGCCGCTGACATCCGCCAGCATCTGCATCCAGACGTCGGAGTGCGCCGGGCCGCCGGTTACGCGCAGGGTGTGCGCCTCAGTAAAGCGTTCGCGCATACGGTTGAGATGGGTCATGTGGCTGAACACCACCCCTTCGTAAATGGCCTGTAGCAGATGCGCGCGGGTATGCAGCGCCTGCATGCCGTAAAAGCCGCAGGTCATCTCCAGCCCGGCATTGCTGCCGTACAGAAACGGCAGGAAAAAGAGCTCGCCGCTCGCTTTCGGTTGGCTGGCGACGGCCTGGTTGATCTCGTCAAAAGAGAGTTCGCCCCACTGGGCGGTAAACCATTCAAGATTGCCGGAGGAGGTAGGGCTGGCTTCGTGAACGATGTACTGCCCGTCGTTGACGTAGCGGCCATAGACATAAGGGTGCGCTTCGTGGTCGCGCAACCCCTCGGTGATCCCGCTGGTCACCGCCCAGGTGCCCATCACCGCGTTGAGGGTGAATTCATCTTCAATACCGGCGCAGAGCGCGGTGGAAACCACGTCAAACAGACCGCCGACGACGGGCGTGCCCGCCTTCAGACCGGTGATGGCGGCTGCCTGAGCAGTGATCTCCCCGCATATTTCGGCTGACCCCATAATGGGGGGCAGCGTATCGTCGATTTCACTGATGCCCAACCATTGGGTCAGGCGCGGGTCATACTGCCCGCTGCTCATGTTGTAGAGGTTGGACTCAGAAATGTTGCTCTCTTCGCACCCTTTTATGCCGGTTAAGCGCCAGCGCAGATAGTCATGCCCCATCATCACGCAGCCAATTTGTGCGTAACGTTGAGGGTCGTTCTCTTTAATCCAGCGCAGCAGAGAGGCGGGATGCCCGGTCCACAGCGTCTGGCGGGTAACGGGGTAAAGCTGTTCAGGAATGCCGTCCTGCTGCCAGCGCTGGACAATCTTTAGCGCCCGGCGGTCGGAAGAGAGAATGGCGCTGCCCAGCGGCTGATCCTGCCTGTCGAGCAGAAACAGCCCTTTACCCTGAGCGGAGATACCGACGCCTTTAATTTGCTCGCCGGAGATGCCTGTACGCTGCAAAAGCCCGGCAATGGTGGCTGCACACTGTTGCCAGAGCTGGTGCATGTCGCGTTCGGCGTAACCCGGCAGTGGCGTTGCCGTCTGTAACGACTGCCGGTTGATCCCATGCTCATGACCTTTGGCGTCATACAAACCGGCTTTCAGATAAGTACCACCACAATCGATGCCCAGCCAGAAGGCCTCTTTCTCTCTCATCTTTCATGTCTCATTTTTGCCGGATGGCGCCACGCTTATCCGGCCTACGGGTTTTGTAGGCCCGGTAAGCGCTGCGCCCCGGGCATGGTGTTACGCGGCGTGCTTACACGGACTCATTGTCTTTGCCGGTGTCGAACCCGCATCGCATTTCGCGGGCAGCAACAACGCCAGCAGCGCGGCCAGCGCCAGGGAGATCGCCAGGCAATAGACGCCCGCATCTTTGCTGTACAGCGTGATCAGTACGCCAACCGCGTAGGGGCCGCAGAAGCCGCCGAGGTTGCCAAGCGCGTTGATAACGCCGCGTGCGCCGCCCGCCATCTCGGCGCTGAACAGACGTGCCGGGATCGTCCAGAAAACGCCCGCCGCCGATTGCAGGAAGAAGCCGCAGCCGACCAGCGCGGCATAGGCCAGCCAGATTTGGTTTTTCAGCGCCACCGACAGGAACATGCACAGGGCGAAGCCAATCAGCGGCAGGCAGACAAACAGTTTGCGTTTACCCGTGCGGTCGGAAAGGAAAGAGAACAGGAACATCCCGGCGATCGCACCGACGTATGGCAAAATGGCGAGCATACCGACTTGCCCCATGCTGCTGTGGGTCAGCTCTTTGAGGATGGTTGGCAGCCAGAGGGTGTAACCGTAAATCCCGGTCTGATAGAAGAAGTTCAGGGCGATAAGTTGCCACATGGTTTTGTCGGAAAGGACCGCGCTGAGAGAGGCGTTTTTGACTTCGCTTCCGGCAATGGCTTTCTGTTCTGCGGCAAGGGTTTCCACCAGATAGTTTTTTTCCGCCCCGGAGATCCAGCGGGCTTCCTGCGGCCGGTCATAAATGGTGTACGCCCACAGCACCAGCACGACGAGAGAGAGCAGACCTTCAATAATGAACAGCCAGCGCCAGTCGAGTACGGTGATTATCCAGCCGGAGAGCGGGGCGGTGATAATCCCGGCAATCGGCACAAACATAATCACAATGGCGTTCGCACGACCGCGTTCAGCGTCCGGGAACCAGTTGCTGATCATCGTCAGTACGACGGGCAGCATGCCGCCTTCCGCCACACCCAGTAAGAAACGCAGGGCAAGCAATTGATACTGGTTGGTGATTAAGCCTGTGAGGACGGAAATAACCGCCCAGGCAACCAGCGACCAGCCGATAAATTTCTTGCCGCTGCCGTGAACGGCGATTTTGCCGCCGGGAACCTGTAAGAACAGATAGCCGATGAAGAAAATCCCGCCAGCCAGACCGGCCATAGTGGCGGAAATACCTAATTCGGCATCCATTCCGCCAGGCATCGCGAAAGCAATATTCACGCGGTCCATATAAGAAATAATACAGGTAATCAGAATGGGCGGAATAATTCGCAGCCAACGCTGACGAGGTATATCTTTTTCTGTAGGGCGAGAGGTCATATTCATCTTCGTATTCTCGTAAAGTAAGTATTCTGGCGATGAAAAGTAAATTATTTAATGCCTGATGACGTTTTGCTTATCAGACCTACGCCGCCATCCGGCAACGTCTTATTATTTGGCGTTATTTAATGCCGTAATGCCGTCGCGTAATATCGCTACGCGGTGACTGACGTCGGCATTAGCGTTAATTTCCAGTAACTTAATACCCGTGAATTGCAGAACGTCTGTTCCTGCGCAGGTCAGTAATTCATGGGTATGTTCCTGCGTCATCATGCTGTCAGGGCAGAAAGGCGCGAAAGGCGCATGTAAATCCTGCCATTCGCCGTATTCACCGCTTTGCGTTGTACCGGAGAACATCAGCGCGCCGAGTTTGCCAGCCTGTTTCACCTGCTGCGTATGGGTTAGTGGCAGGGTGGTGTTGCGTCCTTCAATGGCGGAACGCGCCCAGTTAATGCAAACGCTGATGTCGTAGTCGGCAATCACCTCCAGCACGTTGTCCAGAGGCAGGAATCCTTTGCGCGGTGTGGCGCTGGTCATTGCGTCGCAGTGTTCCAGCACCAGGTCGCACGGCCAGTCCCAGCCAGCGATCTCTTTCACTGAACGGGCAAATGCGTCCGTTGCCTGCGCGACGTTTGGGTTATCGGCCAGCGGTGCGGCGTGCAGCTCAAGCGCGATCACTTTCCCGGCGCTTGCCGCGTTGATTGTCGTGATCTTCTGGTAAAGGTGGCGATAGTACGCCACACAGGCCTGACGCTGATCTTCATTGCTGGAGGCCAGCCCAAAGCCGCGGTTTTCACCGCGACGGCGCATGGTTTCCATAATCGCCGTCACGACGATTTGCCAGTTGCCTGGCGTATGGCGCAATAACCACGCGTCGCCGAGTGGGTGAAGATGTTCAAGGCAGGGTTGCTCCAGCCCACGAATATCAGGAGTATCGGAGAGTTGCCGCCAGAATTCCTTCTCTTCCTCTTCACTCTTTTGGTGAAATGAGGGTGCACAGGGATACGCACCGATAATATAACCGGTATTGTTCGTTTTCATGTTGTGCTCCAAAGATAACGTTTTATAAAGCGGATATTGCCACTTTAACGACGATTTTCCGTATGGGTGTCGCGACCGTTTTATTGCAGCCAGGGCGATGAACATCCTGCGGGAAAAAAATAGCGTAGCTTCCCGGAACCATTTCAAAGAAAGATTCATGTTCACTGTCGTGATAGAAAATAATATCGCGCTGTTCTAATAACGATTCGCTGATTTGGTTATTACCGGTGTCGATGGCAACCCCTATTTTTTCTTCACCCCAGGCGAGAAACTGAATATCCAGATAACGGCGATGAACTTCTGGACGGTTTTCAGCCGCAGTGCGGGTGGTTAAATCAATTATCTGGGCAAAAATATTTTTGCCGTCGATTTCCACCATCCCAGGGTCCAGCGTGCGAAAGTCGGTGGTACGTAAGAAATCGAGCGCCTTTTCAATCGCGTCTGGCAGACGACACGGATTGGGCTGTGCGATATGTCCAAATATCATGCTATGCCTCCTTACAGCGCCTGGATTTTGGCCCATACGCTGTCATCGACGGTGATGCCGTTGCGGCGGTTCTCATCCCGCAGCCGGGTAAATTCGTGGCCTGGCAGACGGATTGCCACGTTCTCATCGGCGCGCTCAGCGGTGGTGACGAAATCCATAATGCGCTGGAGTTTGGCATCGCGCGTGGCGCCATCAATCAGCTTATCGACCTCAATAGCGATGAAGATCTGCGAAACGCCGTATTCGTCGCTGTTTTCCTGGGTAACTTCGGCAACGGAAGCGCCGTCGGAAAGCAGGGTGGCGATCATATCCAGCACAATCGACAGACCTGACCCTTTCCAGTAGCCCATCGGCAAAATGCGGCGATTTTTTTCGATCACGCCAGGTTCTTTGGTCAAATTGCCTTCATCGTCGAACCCGCCGTCTACCGGCAGCTCACGTCCCGCCAGCCGGTTCACCTCTAACATGCCGTAGGAGAACATCGACATCGACATATCGATCATGGTTATTGGCGATGAAGGGATGGCGACGATCAGCGGGTTCGTGCCAATGCGGCACTCTTTTGACCCCCATGGCGGCATCACGGCGATAGAGTTGGTCCAGCAGATGCCGATGTAGCCTTTTTCCGCCGCCTGCCAGCCGTAGCTGCCGCCGCGCATCCAGTGGTTGGCATTGCGTAACGCCACCAGGCCGATGCCGTGGTCGGAAGCCAGTTCAATGGCGCGATCCATCATTTTTTTCGCCGTCAGATTGCCGATGGATCGCTGAGCATCCCACTGCTCGATGGCACCAAGGCTGGTGATGCGCTGCGGTCTGGCATCAGGAATGATGTCGCCATTATCCAGTTGCTGAATGAAACGGGGAAAGCGATTCACGCCATGCGAATAGACGCCGGATTCTGTGGTACGGGCAAACATCTCTGCACAGGCGTCAGCCGTTTCCGCCGCAACGCCGCGCGCCAGCAGCACCCGATTGAACGCCTCTTTTAACTGCTCAAAAGTCACTTTCATTCCTGCTTCTCCCGTTTATTTTTGACCACTTTTTTATCTTTAAATTTCACTATGCGAAATCTGATTTCAAATATAGCGATCAAATTTTGACAGATCAACGGGGTGGTCTATTTTTTAAAATCATCAAAATCAAATAGTTGTGTTTTTTTGGTTCAGATCGTGAACTGAAACACACTTTGCGCTACCATCAGAGCGCGACGAAAAGGGGAGCGGAAGCGATGGGCATAAAAGAGAGCGAAATGACGCAAGAAAAAGAGAGGCCAGCCGGTAGTCAGAGCCTGTTCCGTGGTTTGATGCTGATTGAGATCCTCAGTAACTACCCGAACGGATGCCCGCTGGCGCACTTGTCTGAACTGGCAGGGCTGAACAAAAGTACCGTGCATCGACTGCTACAGGGATTGCAGTCCTGCGGGTATGTCACCCCCGCGCCTGCCGCCGGAAGCTATCGTCTGACCACTAAATTTATCGCTGTCGGGCAGAAAGCCCTGTCATCGCTGAATATCATTCATGTGGCTGCGCCGCATCTTGAGACGCTGAATATCGCCACTGGCGAGACCGTCAACTTCTCCAGCCGTGAAGACGATCATGCCATCCTGATCTATAAGCTGGAGCCGACCACCGGCATGCTGCGCACCCGCGCCTATATCGGTCAGCATATGCCGCTGTATTGCTCTGCGATGGGGAAGATTTACATGGCGTTCGGCCATCCTGACTATGTTGAACGTTACTGGAACTCTCACCAGGATATTATTCAGCCGTTGACCCGGAATACCATCACTGGTCTGCCTGCTATGTATGATGAGCTAGCGCAGATCCGTGAACGTAATATGGCGATGGACAGGGAAGAAAACGAGCTTGGTGTTTCCTGTCTGGCGGTGCCCGTTTTCGATATTCACCGACGGGTTCCTTACGCTATTTCCATCTCCTTATCAACATCACGCCTCAAGCAGATTGGAGAAAAGAATTTACTGAAACCGCTACGTGATACGGCAGAGGCGATTTCTCGTGAGTTGGGATTTTCCGTGCGAGAAGACTAAGGCAAATGACCATTTATCCCGGATATTGGCGAGAAAAAGCGGCTGACTCCATTCAGGATCAAGGCGCGCGAGGGTTTTTTTCTGGCACTCTGCATTTTTATCCACAATGGAGCAAGGATGAATCGGTTTATTATCGCAGATGCGCAAAAGTGCATCGGTTGCCGTACCTGTGAAGTTGCCTGCGTGGTGTCCCATCAGCAGGATCAGGACTGTTCTGGCGTAACCCCAACGCGCTTTATGCCGCGGATCCGCGTGGTGAAAAGCGATAGTTTCTCGACTGCGACGCTGTGCCATCAGTGCGAGGATGCCCCCTGCGCGAATGTGTGTCCTGAGGGTGCAATTCAGCGTGAAAACGCGGTCTGGCGGGTGGATCAGCGCCGCTGTATTGGCTGTAAAAGCTGCATGGTGGCGTGTCCTTACGGGGCGATGACCGTGATGTGGATGGATGAGGGCATCCAGGCGCTGAAGTGCGATTTGTGCAGCCATCGCGAAGAGGGCCCGGCTTGCGTGGCAGCATGCCCGACCCAGGCGCTGCACTGTATGGAGCCGATGGAGCTGGAAAGAATGAGCGCCGAACGCCGCCAGAGAATGGCGCTGGCGATGTAGTGTCCAGCAACGTGTTTCCGTAGCCCGGTTAAGCGTAGCGCAAACCGGGAATATTCCTCAATTCCGGGCTACATGATGCGTCATTACGCGTCCTGCTCACGCCAGGCGCGTTCAACTTCTTCGGCAAGGATCTTCACCCCCGCTTCAATCTTCTCCGGGTCTGGCACATAGTTCATGCGCATGCACTGGTGCGTATGTGGCCATGGCTTATCCAGCCCCGGGAAGAAGTAGTCGCCCGGCACCATCAGAACACCGCGTTGTTTCAGGCGCTGGTACAGCAGCTCGGTGGAAATGGGCAGATCCTTAAACCACAACCAGAGGAAAATCGCACCTTCCGGCTTGTGGATCAGGCAACGATCTTCCGGTAGATAACGGCGAATAATGGCGATAGTTTCCTGGACACGCTGGAAATAGAACGGCTTAATTATCGTCTCCGAAAGTCGCAACAGATCGTTGCGTTTAATCATCTCACACATCATTGCAGGCCCTATACCACCGGGGGCGAGGCTAATAATGCCGTTCATATTACTGATGGCGGAGATGGTTTTTTCGTTGGCAATAATAATCCCGCAGCGGCTACCCGGCAGACCCAGTTTGGAGAGGCTCATGCACAGGACGATGTTTGGGTTCCACAGCGGCCGGGCATCGCTGAAAATGATCCCAGGGAACGGAACACCGTAGGCGTTATCAATAACCAACGGGATACCGCGCTGGTTAGCCAGCGCATCCAGCTTGATCAGCTCATCGTCGGTAATGACGTTACCGGTCGGATTGGTAGGACGGGAGACGCAGATCATTCCCGTCTCGTCCGTCACCTGCAAATGCTCGAAATCCACATGGTATTTAAACTGGCCTTCCGGCAGCAGTTCGATATTTGGACGAGTCGCGACAAACAGATCTTCTTCAAGGCCGGAATCGGCATAGCCGATGTACTCAGGCGTCAACGGAAACAGGACCTTACGGGTAGTTCCATCCGCCCGGCGGCCAGCAAAGAGGTTAAACAAGTAGAAAAATGCGCTCTGACTGCCATTTGTTAGTGCAATATTCTGCGGCCCAATCTCCCAGCTCAGCTCCTCGCGCAGCATTTTCGCCAGCAGGGAGAGCAGCTCGCTTTTACCCTGCGGGCCGTCATAATTGCACAGCGCATCAAGGGCTTTGCCGTTATTTAGCATGTCGGCCAGCAGGCTATGGAAGTAATCATTCATTTCCGGAATCTGTGCGGGATTGCCGCCGCCCAGCATAATAGCGCCCGGTGTGCGCAGGCCGTCATTAAGGTCTTCCATCAGGCGGGTAATGCCCGAGTGACGGGTAAATTTGTCGCCAAAAAGTGAAAATGTCATCGCGATTAGTCTATCGGTATCCCTGGAAAGTGGGTAACCATAACGCCAGCGCAGACAGTGTGCAAATCGAAGTATCAGGATGATGCTTTGTTTTTATTCTTATATATCGTCTATTTTTAGATGTTTATTCTGATAAAACGCCCCGATAGCCGGGGCGTCGCGGGGCAGCAAGTTACTGCTGTCCAGCCCATACCACCATTACTTTGTCATCACCGTATTCGCGGATAAAAGCGTAGCCTTTTGCCATCGGTAGTGTGGTTTGTTTACCCATGCCGATGGCTGGATGACGAGCGCGAAACTGGCCCAGTTTTTCCCAGTGGGCGACGCTGCGTGCGGCCTTGCTGCTGACATCCTGCCAGTTCATATCTGAACGCGTGCCCTGTAGCGGATCGGATCCGGTCGGGCCGAATGGCCGTGAGGACTCGTCGCCATAGAATATTTGCACTGCGCCTGGCGCCAGTAGCAGCAGTTCCGCTGCGGAACTGCCACCCTCACGAAACAGGCTGGTATCGTGAGAGGAAATGTAGCTTAATACATTGAAATTCTGCAATTTATCCGCCATTTGTTGCCAGGTCAGATCCATATTGGCCATGCAGCTTGCCGCTTTTGCCGCCTGATCCTGATAATCAAAATTCAGCATCGCATCAAAGCCGTGGCGATAATAATCGCTCTGCATCACCCCATGACCCCAGGCCTCGCCGGTCATCCAGAACGGCGCCTTATCCAGCGCTTTACCCGGGTTGGCGCTTTTCCATTCAGCCAGCGCTTGTGTGGCCTGGGTTTTTAATTGCTGCCAGGCGGCCTGTTCTACGTGTTTAGCGGTATCAACGCGGAAACCGTCGATGCCGTAATCGCGAACCCATTGACTGAGCCAGTGGGTCAGGTAATCGCGCGGCGTATAGCCGGGGATCGCTTTCGCTGCGGTGTCCGGTTTATGACGATAGAAATTTGGCAAACCAGAAGGCTCTGTAGATTCGGTTTTCACGTCCGGCAGGAAGGCCAGCGACATCGTCAGGTCATCAAAGCCGGGGTTATCGTAGTCACCAATGTCGGTGCGGATCCATTTTTTCCCCCACCATTTCTCCCATCCGGTTTTATCGCTGAAGTTGATGTAATCGTTAAAACTGT
The DNA here is from genome assembly GCF_005860775.1 of Klebsiella indica. Taxonomy (GTDB): domain Bacteria; phylum Pseudomonadota; class Gammaproteobacteria; order Enterobacterales; family Enterobacteriaceae; genus Klebsiella; species Klebsiella indica. The sequence continues at coordinate 247,962 of NZ_VCHQ01000005.1, read as the reverse complement.
GCCAGCTCTGGCCTGCGTGAGGCGCCCAGTTGGTCCAGTGGGCGCCGAGGGTCTTTTTCAACTCATCGCCATGAATGTACAACGCGCCAAACTGATACTCCTGCATATCGGCCAGGGTCGCATAACCGGTGTGATTCATTACCACGTCGAACAGAATACGTATCCCCCGCTTGTGGGCTTCATCGACGAGACGACGGAGATCGTCTTCTGTACCCATATTGGCGTCCAGTTTTGTCCAGTCCAGGGGATAATAGCCATGATAGGCATAGTGGGGGAAGTCACCTTTGGTGCCGCCGCCAACCCATCCGTGGATCTGTTCCAGCGGTGAGCTAATCCACAGGGCATTGACGCCGAGCTGCTGGATATAATCAAGTTTGCTGGTCAAGCCTTGCAGATCGCCGCCGTGGAAGGTGCCGATTTCCTGCATGCCATCTTTGTGGCGGCCATAGCTATTGTCGTTAGCCGGATTACCGTTAACAAAGCGGTCGGTCAGGACGAAATAGACCGTCGCATTGTGCCAGTTGAACGGCGCGGCGGTTTGCGTCTCTGCGCGCTCAAGCAGCAGCAGACCATTGCTGTTAAGTGCTGGCTGGAGGGTAATTTTACCGCCTTTTACGGTCGTGATATTACCGCTGTAGAAATCGCGAACTTTACTGCCTTCGGCAAAGGATTTGCTGACGTCAATGGTCAGCGGTTTACCATCCCATTTCGGGCACTGCTTCAACTGGGGCGCGGTGGCGGAAACCTGTTTCTCTGCCAGCGAGATCATCAGGGTCGGTGTACCCGAGCGGGTATCGACTTCCAGGGTATAGCGGCCATCGCGGAACACACGCCATTGTGGCGGCGTATCACGACAGGGCTCCAGAGAGAGCATCTGGTTAAGTTTTATCGCGCCAGCAGGCTGCCAGCACTGCTGACTATCATTAATGCGCAGCGGCCGCGTTCCCTTTGTTACCTCGGTTTGACTGATAAATCTGCCGGTACCTTCTCCGGTAAAGGCGGGGAAATCGGCGGTTGTCCAGGCGGCGAAGGCCATCCCAGGCAACAATAACGGTGCAAGCGCTACGAGTTTCATTCCGGAGTTCCTGTAAGCGGTGTTTTGCTCAGTTTGCGCGTCAGCTCGTTTGATGAACTCATCCCGCCTGCGATTTTTCAGGGAGGATGAAAAGGGGTGAGTGATCTCGCTCAAAAAATAAGCAAAAATGAGATGGCGCTAGCATTTTTGCCTCTTTATAGCGGTGCAGAAATCCATTTCAGGTGACAGCTTTTCAGAATTGGACTATTTCTGAGGGTGCGCGATCTGGGTATTTTTGATACTATTCGCGATTCGTTTATCTATTTTTATGAAAAATAAGGCGTTGGAATGAGTGTATCCGACCAGGAGACCTAATGATATCGACTCCCATACGACGATATGGGGCTACGATACTCATGTTATTTACCTGTCTATTTTCAGGTAGTGTGCTGGCAGTAACGCACACAGCAACAACGAGTGATAAAGCCTCAGTTATCAAGAAGAAAAGTGCCGTTAAAGTTAGTAAGGTAAGCAGTAAACAAGAGTATTCTCGCAATAGTGTAAAGAGCAGTTCACTTCCTGATTTGCGAAAATACCCTTCCGGGACACCAAGGAAAAGGGCGTTTCTCCGGACGGTAATGCCTTATATTACGAAGCAAAACCAGATGATCACCGCCGATCGTAACTGGCTTGTCTCTAAGCAGTACGATGTTCGCTGGTCGCCGGCTGAGCGTGCGCGTCTGAAAGAGATCGCCTCACGTTATAAAGTGAAGTGGTCAGGCAATACTCGCCATATTCCATGGAACTCGCTGCTTGAGCGCGTCGATATTATTCCGACCAGCATGGTGGCAACGATGGCGGCGGCGGAAAGCGGCTGGGGAACATCCAAACTGGCGCGGGTTAATAATAATCTGTTTGGCATGAAGTGTGGCGGCGGTAACTGTCGTGGCGCGATGAAGGGCTACTCTCAGTTTGATTCTATTGAGCAGTCCGTTCAGGCGTATGTGAGAAATCTGAATACGCATCCGGCTTATTCGTCGTTCCGTAAATCGCGGGCGCAAATGCGTAAGGCCGATCAAGAGCTGACCGCCAGCACGATGATTCATAAGCTGAAGGGCTATTCGACCAGAGGGTCGAGTTACAACAACTATCTCTTCGCCATGTATCAGGATAACCAGCGGTTGATTGCCGCCCATATGTAATCACTGATACAGGTTTAATGCCCGACGCGTAAGCGCGGGCATTTTTCTTTGTGTTCTACATCATCACTTCGCTATGCCGGTCGCGATACTCCTTCGGCGTTACATCGTACTCTTTCTTGAAGACCGAATAGAAATATTGCAGCGATGGGTAGCCGCATATCTGTGAGATCTCGTTAATCGACAGAGTGGTGGAAACCAACAGGCTGCGTGCTTTTTCTAACTTTTCGCTGTGGATCACCGTATGAATCGTCTCGCCCACTTCTTCTTTGAAGCGTTTTTCAAGATTGGAGCGAGAGATACCGATGGCATCCAGCACTTGCTCAACTTTGATCCCCTTGCAGGCGTTATTGCGGATATAGTGCATCGCCTGAATCACTGACGGATCGGACAGCGAGCGGTAATCGGTGGAGCGGCGGCCGATCACCCGCATCGGTGGAATAAGCTGACGCTGAAGGGGTAACTCTTCGTTTTCCAGCAGACGGTGCAGCAGTTTTGCCGCCTGATAGCCCATCTGGCGGGTGCCCTGGGCAACGGACGACAGGGCGACGCGTGACAGGTAGCGGGTGAGCTCTTCGTTATCAATGCCAATAACGCACAGTTTTTCCGGCACCGGAATATGCAGCAGTTCGCAGGCCTGTAATATGTGGCGCGCGCGGGCATCGGTGACGGCGATAATACCGGTGTGTGGCGGTAGCGTTTGCAGCCAGTCAGCGAGGCGATTTTGCGCATGCTGCCAGTTTTCCGGCGCGGTTTCGAGCCCCTGATACACCACGCCGCGATACTTCTCTCTGGCCACCAGTTGACGGAAAGCATGCTCGCGCTCGGCCGCCCAGCCTTTGCAACTGGTGGCGGGCAGACCATAAAAAGCAAAGCGGTTGATGCCTTTTTCCTTCAGGTGGAGGAAGGCGCTCTCAACCAGTGCGGCGTTGTCGGTGGCGATATAGTGAACGTTCGGATAACATTCCGGGCGATGAAAAGAGCCGCCAACGCCGACAATCGGCACATCAACGTCGATCAGCAGATTTTCAATTTCCGGATCGTCGTAATCGGCAATAACGCCATTACCTAACCATTCCTTAATATTTTCAATTCGCGTGCGGAAATCTTCTTCAATGAAGATGTCCCATTCCAGTTGCGATGCCTGTAAATATTCACCGACCCCTTCAACGACCTGTCGGTCATAGGCTTTATTGGCATTGAATAACAGCGTAATACGATGGCGCTTTTCAAACATAGTGTTGTTCCTGGTCTCTCTTACCGACCATACAATACTGGCCAATGCCCGGGTTATTTCAAGCGATCAGTACCTAAGAGATCTCCCTGTGAGGACGATTTTGCTTGTTCTTTTGAACCTGGGCAGGTTTATTGTTGAACGCTCCCTCGAAGCGGCCCGAGGGAGAAGAGAAACGCGCCACTATCAACTGCGTCGTTTCGTTGCTGAATCCATCCATACCGCCAACAATAAAATGACGCCTTTAACGATGTACTGCCAGAATGTGGCGACGTCCATCATGCTCATGCCGTTGTCCAGCGCGGACATAATAAACGCCCCCATTACGGCCCCCGCAACGCTGCCTACGCCGCCCGCGAGGCTGGTACCACCGATGACGCAGGCGGCGATGGCATCCAGTTCCGCGATGTTACCGGCAGAAGGCGAGCCGGCTCCCAGACGCGAACTAAGAATGAGTCCGGCGATAGCCACCATCAGGCCATTAATGGCAAATACTGCCATCTTGGTTCGTTCAACACTAATACCAGATAGACGCGCGGCCTCCAGATTGCCGCCGATAGCGTAGATGCGCCGCCCGAAAGCAGTGCGTGTGGCCATAAACATCCCGGCGAGCAGCAGCGCGGTGAGAATCAGTACCGGCGTCGGTACGCCGCGATAGTCATTGAGCAGCCAGATAGCGCCCAGCACGATAATGGCGGTCATTGTCTGGCGACCCACGGTCAAGGCCGATGCCGGCGTTGCCAGCCCTAACGCCTGACGCCGCATGCGACTGCGCCATTGCCAGATGATAAAGAGAGCCATTCCTGCCACGCCGATAGCAAAGCCAATACCGTCGGGCAGGTAGCTTTGACCAATTTGCGACATTGCCGCGCTGGTGGGGGAGACGGTGGTCCCGTTGGTGATACCTATCAGAATACCGCGAAACGCCAGCATACCGGCGAGAGTAACGATAAACGAAGGCACTTTGCGATAGGCGACCCACCAACCGTTCCAGGCGCCCAGCAGCAGGCCAAGCGCCAGGGTGACCACGATCGTCAGCGGTAACGGCCAGCCGAACCAGACGTCAAAAATCGCCGCCGCACCACCAAGCAGGCCCATCATCGATCCGACGGAGAGATCGATTTCAGCGGAAATAATCACAAATACCATGCCAACCGCGAGAATACCGGTGATGGCGGTCTGGCGCAGCAGATTGGAGATATTGCGCGCGCTCAGATAAGCGCCTTCGGTGGTCCAGGTGAAAAACAGCATAATCGCCACGATAGCGGCGATCATCACGAAGACCTGGAGGTTCATCCCTTTGAGTCCGGACAGCGCGCCTGAGGCGGATGGGGTGAGTTTGATTTCAGACGACGTGTTCTTCGACATGGCGTTCGCTCCTCAGCGCGGCTTCCATCACCTGTTCCTGGGTCAGGTTCTGGTTGATTAAATTGGCTTTCAGTTTACCTTCATGCATTACCAGCACCCGGTCGCTTAGTCCCAGCACTTCGGGCAGCTCGGATGAAATGACGATGACGGCAATCCCCTGTTGCACCAGTTGGTTAATCAGCTTGTAAATTTCGTACTTGGCACCGATATCAATGCCGCGGGTGGGTTCATCAAGAATCAAAATGCGTGGGTTCAGCAGCAGACAGCGGGCGAGTATTGCCTTTTGCTGATTGCCGCCGCTGAGACGACCGATCGCCAGCTCCGGTGAGGAGGTTTTGATTTTGAGGCGCTGGATGGATTGCTGAATGCAGTGCTGCTCGCCGGCGTCGTCAAGGCTGCTCATCGGGCCGGTAAACTGATTCAGGGCGGCGAGGGTGATGTTTTTGCCTACCGCCATCACCGGCACGATACCATCCTTTTTTCTGTCTTCAGGCACCATGGCAATGCCCTGCGCGATGGCTTGCTGGCAGGTGTGAATGTTGACCTGCTGGCCGTCAATAAAGATTTTTCCCTGCCAGCGGCCCGGCCAGACGCCAAACAGACACTGAACCGCTTCGGTGCGCCCCGCGCCAACCAGCCCTGCGATGCCCAGAATTTCACCACGGCGTAATGAAAAAGAGATGTCGTTGACCCGTTTAATATGGCGGTTGACCGGATGCCAGGCGGTTAAGTTTTCCACTCGCAGGATTTCGTCACCGCAGCGGTGGGCTTCATTTGGATAGAGGGCGGTAAGCTCCCGACCAACCATCATGGTGATAATGTCATCTTCATTCATGCCGTCAGCATGACGAGTGCCGATATGCTGTCCGTCGCGAATGACGCAAATCGTGTCAGAGATGGCTTTGACTTCATTGAGTTTGTGAGAAATGTAAATACAGGCGATACCGTGGTTTTGCAGATCGCGAATAATGTTCAGCAAAATCGCCGTTTCTTGTTCGGTTAAGGAGGCGGTGGGTTCATCAAGTATTAACAACCGCACCTGCTTGTTCAATGCCTTGGCTATTTCAACCAGCTGCTGCTGGCCGAGGCCTAAATCTCCGACGCGAGTATCAGGAGAAATGGATAAATTGACCTGGGCCAGCAGCTTCTCGCAGCGTAAGGTCATGGTTTCATAATCCAGCAGACCATGGCGGGAAATTTCCACGCCGAGGAAAATATTTTCCAGGACCGTCAGATGTTTTACCAGCGCCAGCTCCTGATGAATGATGGCGATCCCTTTGCGTTCGGTATCGCGAATATGGCCAGGCCGTAGGGTTTCCCCGGAAAAAATAATTTCGCCTTCATAGGTACCGTGCGGATATATCCCACAAAGTACCTTCATGAGTGTGGATTTACCTGAACCGTTTTCTCCACATAACGAGACCACTTCCCCGGCGTTAAGCCGCAGGCTGACATTATCAATCGCCTTCACTGTGCCGAAGGTTTTGCTAATGTTTTTCATTTCAAGTAACCAGGACATATCTACTCCGCATCAGCAATATCCGGCTGGATGAGGTTAGCGCCCCGGAAAGGGGCGCCTGCGTTCACAGCTCGCTCTTTTTGTGGAAGCCGTCTTTAATTACCGTCTGCTCTATATTGTCTTTATTCACCTCAATAGGCGTCAGCAGTCGTGATGGGACATCTTTTAGCCCATTATTGAGCGTGGTGTCGGCCTTCGGCTGTTTATCGTTACCCAGTTCGACGGCGATCTCCGCCGCAGTGGTGGCAAGGGTGGTAATCGGCTTGTAGACGGTCATCGTCTGGGTTCCGGCGATAATGCGTTTCACACCGGCGAGGTCGGCATCCTGGCCAGAAATCGCCACTTTACCCGCCAGCCCCTGGGCGCTTAAGGCCTGAATGGCGCCGCCGGCGGTGGCATCGTTAGAGGCGACGACCGCATCAATTTTGTTATTGTTGGCGGTCAGGGCATTTTCCATGATTTTCAATGCATTTTCTGGCAACCAGCCGTCGACCCACTGATCGCCAACGATCTTAATTTTCCCGGCATCAATATAGGGTTTAAGGACCTTCATTTGCCCGGCGCGGAAAAGCTTCGCGTTATTATCAACGGGTGACCCGCCCATCAGAAAATAATTACCCTGAGGCACTTTATCGACCAGGCTTTGGGCCTGCATTTCCCCCACTTTTTCGTTATTAAAAGAGATATAAAAATCAATATCTGCATTATTAATAAGACGATCGTAGGCCAGGACCTTAATTCCTTCCTGTTTGGCCTCCTTAATGACATTACTCAGTACCTGGCCGTTATAGGGAATAATAACCAGAACATCGACGCCGCGATTGATCATATTTTCAATTTGCGACATTTGCGTTTCTTCGTTGCCATTGGCTGACTGAACAAATACTTTTGCGCCTAATGATTCTGCTTTGTTGACAAAAATATCGCGATCTTTTTGCCAGCGTTCAAGACGCAGGTCATCAATAGCCATACCTATTTTAACTTCTTTCGCGATACCCGACAGGCTGGTCAGGAGGAGTGAGGCGCAGAGCGTTAGACAAAGGTTCTTTATCTTCATAATAATAACACCTTTTCTGTAGAGTGCAGGATAAACGAACGATAAAACGAAGCGGCCTGATACACATTGACACTGCGGATTCTTAACCCAGGAAAGAACCTTGGCAATTATCTATGCTTATTTTAGAGTTATGAAATTTTGTTTATTTGTGAATTTATGATCGCGATCTTATTTTAATAATCAATGATCCGCCTATTTCATCGTACTCTCTATATGTCAGTAGCAAAATCAGAGCGTCAGGTATTATTTTTGCGACCTGGCGCACGTTTGTGGATTCTCTCAATTACGGTGTGAAATAACGTAATTGAGGAAACTAAAAAGAGAATTCTATATTGGGCTATGACTTATTCCTCGCCGCACCCCTGAATATGGAGCTCATTATGCAGACCTATTTCGATCAACTCGATCGCGTTCGTTATGAAGGCCCGAAATCCGCTAATCCACTGGCTTTTCGTCATTACAACCCGGATGAGTTGGTTCTGGGTAAACGTATGGAAGAGCACCTGCGCTTTGCGGCCTGCTACTGGCACACTTTCTGCTGGAATGGCGCTGATATGTTCGGCGTCGGTTCTTTCGACCGTCCGTGGCAGCAGCCGGGTGAAGCGCTGGAGATGGCGAAACGTAAAGCTGATGTCGCGTTTGAGTTTTTTCACAAACTGAACATTCCCTATTACTGTTTCCATGATGTTGATGTTTCTCCGGAAGGCGCGTCGCTGAAAGAGTACGTTAATAACTTTGCGCAGATGGTTGATGTTCTGGCGGCGAAACAGCAGCAGAGCGGTGTCAGGCTGCTGTGGGGCACGGCGAACTGCTTTACTCACCCGCGTTACGGCGCTGGCGCGGCTACAAACCCGGACCCTGAAGTGTTCAGCTGGGCGGCGACGCAGGTCGTGACGGCGATGGAGGCAACCCATAAACTGGGCGGCGAAAACTACGTTCTGTGGGGCGGTCGTGAAGGTTATGAAACGCTGCTGAATACCGACCTGAGACAGGAACGCGAACAGATCGGCCGCTTTATGCAAATGGTGGTTGAACACAAACACAAAATTGGCTTCCAGGGAACGCTGCTGATTGAGCCCAAGCCGCAGGAGCCCACCAAGCATCAGTATGATTACGACGCATCCACCGTGTATGGGTTTCTCAAGCAGTTTGGCCTGGAAAAAGAGATCAAACTGAACATTGAAGCTAACCACGCGACGCTGGCAGGCCATACTTTCCATCACGAAATTGCCACGGCGATCGCCCTCGGTCTGTTTGGCTCTGTCGACGCGAACCGCGGCGATCCGCAGCTGGGTTGGGATACCGACCAGTTCCCGAACAGCGTCGAAGAAAACGCGCTGGTGATGTACGAAATCCTTAAGGCGGGCGGCTTTACCACCGGCGGCCTGAACTTTGATGCTAAAGTTCGTCGTCAGAGCACCGATAAATACGATCTGTTCTACGGCCACATTGGCGCGATGGATACCATGGCGCTGGCCTTGAAAGTGGCGGCCCGCATGATTGAAGGCGGTGAACTGGATAAGCGTGTCGCCAAACGCTATGCCGGCTGGAATGGCGAACTGGGTCAGCAAATCCTCAAGGGCCAGATGGATCTCGCCGATATTGCCCGGTATGCGATTCAGCACAACCTGGCGCCGCAGCATCACAGCGGTCATCAGGAGCTGCTGGAGAACGTGGTTAACCGTTATCTGTTTGATAATTAATGATGATGCCCGGCCAGTCCGGGCATTTGTTATAACAGTGGCTCTATTTTATTCGCGCCAGTTAAGGAGAGGCTGTATGTATATCGGAATTGATCTGGGCACCTCGGGGGTCAAGGCCATTCTGCTTAATGAGCAGGGAGACGTTGTGGCTTCGCATAGCGAAAAACTGAGCGTCTCGCGTCCGCATCCGTTGTGGTCTGAACAGGATCCCGAACACTGGTGGCTGGCGACGGACAGCGCAATGAGAGCGCTGGGCGCGCAGCACTCTCTGCGCGATGTTAAAGCAGTCGGTATTGCCGGGCAGATGCACGGCGCGACGCTGCTGGATAAGCAACAACGCGTTCTACGCCCGGCGATTTTATGGAATGACGGCCGCTGCGGCGAAGAGTGCGCGTTATTAGAAGAGAAAGTCAGCCGCTCGCGGCAGATAACCGGCAATCTGATGATGCCTGGATTTACTGCGCCGAAGCTGCTGTGGGTTCAACGCCATGAACCGGAAATCTTCCGCCAGATCGATAAAGTTTTACTGCCAAAAGATTATTTACGTTTACGGATGACCGGCGAGTTTGCCAGCGATATGTCTGATGCGGCCGGAACGATGTGGATGGACGTGGCGCGCCGTGACTGGAGCGACGAGATGCTCGCTGCTTGCGGCCTGAGCCGCGCTAACATGCCGGCGCTGTTCGAAGGCTGTGACGTTACGGGGGCGCTTCGCCCTGCGGTCGCACAATCATGGAATATGCCGGAAGCGCTGGTGGTGGCCGGTGGTGGCGACAACGCTGCGGGCGCGGTTGGTGTGGGAATGGCGGATGCTGGTCAGGCGATGCTGTCGCTGGGGACCTCCGGCGTCTATTTTGCCGTCAGCGACGGATTTCTTAGCAAGCCGGAAAGCGCCGTTCACAGTTTCTGCCACGCGCTGCCCGGACGCTGGCATTTGATGTCGGTCATGCTGAGCGCGGCGTCCTGCCTCGATTGGGCTGCGAAGCTAACCGGTCTCGGCACGGTTCCCGCGCTACTCGCGGCGGCGGAATCGGCGAATGACGGTGTCGATCCGGTCTGGTTTCTGCCTTACTTATCCGGCGAACGCACGCCGCACAATAATCCGCAGGCGAAAGGCGTATTTTTCGGTCTGACCCATCAGCATGGTGCGGCTGAACTGGCGCGAGCGGTGCTGGAAGGCGTCGGTTATGCCCTGGCGGATGGCATGGATGTGGTTCACGCCTGCGGCATTCAACCGCAGAGTGTGACTCTGATTGGCGGCGGCGCGCGCAGCGCGTACTGGCGGCAGATGCTGGCGGATATTAGCGGCCAGCAGCTTGATTTCCGTACCGGCGGAGATGTTGGACCGGCGCTTGGCGCGGCAAGACTGGCGCAACTGGCGTTGCATAAACATGTCGCCTTCTCCGATTTGCTCCCGCAGTTGCCTCTGGAGCAGGCCCATCGTCCGGATGCCGACCGTTTTGCCCGTTACGCTCTGCGTCGGGAAACCTTCCGGCAGATTTATCAGCAGCTCTTACCGTTGATGTCCTGATACTTTCGCCTGTGCTTAACTCAACAGGCGACGGCGATCGAACCGTTGAACCAGGGCTGATAGCAGCAGGCTTCCCAGCAGCGCTGCGCTGAATATCCAGGCAATGTCGAGGAACGGCCAGCGGGTGATTTCCAGCCCGCTGGCGCGCAATGCGTGGATAATTAGCGCATGAAAACCGTAAATACCTAAGGAGTGCCGCGCGATCGGCGCAATTATCGGTATCGGGCGCGTATTCAGCGTATTTTTGACCAGCGTCAGCAGGGTTATCGCGCAGACAAAAACCGCCGGGCCGCAGTATAAATACCAGGTATCGCCAAAATCGCCGCGCCAGCGCAGTTCGTGCAGCGTACCGCGTGATATGCCCCATACTGCCGCGATGAAAAGGGCAGCACAGAGTGGCGTCAGTCCTTTTTTGTCGGTGTCCATCATACCGATTGCGCGTCCCAGCACCCCGTACAGCACGTAGTAAAAGGTATCGCCGTTAATGTAGAGATTTATCGGCAGCCACGTTATTCCCCCCGCTTTCACCGCCACCATATTCGGATTCGCGATAATGCCGGTCACCAGCATCAGCGCCAGTAGCATTTTGCCACTAACCTGTTTGACCTGAATCAGCGGCGAAAGCAGATAGATCACGGCGATGGCGAAGAAAAACCACAGATGATAGAACACCGGCTTTTGCAGCAAATTCTTCAGCGACTGTTCGACGTTGATATGGGTGAACAGGGTGATATAGAGCAGCGATAGCGCGCTGTAAAAGAGAATGCAAAGCGCGATGCGCAGAAAATGCCGGGGGCGAGCGCTGCGCTCGCCGAAAAACAGATAGCCTGAAATCATGAAAAACAGCGGTACGCTGACGCGGGACGCCGAGTTAAGCAAATTTGCCATATCCCAGGCCAGCAGGCTAATGGCGTGCGGATGAGTAATGTACCACGCGGTGCTGTGAATCATCACGACCATCAGGCAGGCAATACCGCGCAAATTGGTAATCCAGTTTATTTTTTCCTGCATCAGTACCTCGGTATCCCCTTGCCAAAGAGGGTCTGACTGCTCTTATCCGCTGGCATCGCAGTGGAATAATCTGAGTTTTTCGCCATCGACTTGTCGGGGCGGGGCGCAATTCGCACAATAATCATGTTATTTCATATAACCTTAACGATAATAACTTGCTAACAAGGCGGTCGAGAAAAAATGGTGATGAAGTCGGTATTTTGTGGACTGCTGTTGTGCCTTCTTGCCGCTTGCAGCGAAACGGCACCTCCGCCAGCGCAGCAGACACAAAGCGCGCGGATAACGCCACAGATAACCCTCAATATGGAACAACTGTGCAAGGACAATGCTGCCGTTCGTTACCGTACAGGCGTGGGGCAGATTGATGTCAGCCATTTTGCCCAGTTCCAGGGAAGCTACGAGCTTTCAGGGCATACTGAACGTAATGAGCGTTTTATCTGCTCTTTTGATCAGGACGGTCAGTTTTCGCATCTTTCGATGCGCTAAATAGCTACCTGGCGGCGTTAATTTCCGCAATTTTCCTTAAACAATCCCGTTTCATACTGTATATCTCGCAGCCAGCGGGTATACTGACTCCTTCCTTTAAATCCACACGTATCCAGCACGAAATAATATGCAAAAGTTTGATACCAGGACCTTCCAGGGCCTGATCCTGACCTTACAGGATTACTGGGCTCGTCAGGGCTGCACCATTGTTCAACCACTGGACATGGAAGTCGGCGCAGGGACTTCTCACCCAATGACCTGCTTGCGCGCACTGGGGCCAGAGCCGATGGCGACCGCCTATGTGCAGCCTTCTCGTCGTCCGACCGATGGCCGCTACGGCGAAAACCCAAACCGTTTACAGCACTATTATCAGTTCCAGGTGGTGATTAAGCCATCGCCGGATAACATCCAGGAGCTGTATCTCGGTTCTCTGAAAGAGCTGGGGATGGACCCGACGATCCACGATATCCGTTTCGTGGAAGATAACTGGGAAAACCCGACGCTGGGCGCCTGGGGTCTGGGCTGGGAAGTGTGGCTGAACGGCATGGAAGTAACTCAGTTCACCTACTTCCAGCAGGTTGGCGGTCTGGAGTGTAAGCCGGTTACCGGTGAGATCACCTACGGTCTGGAACGTCTTGCGATGTACATTCAGGGCGTAGACAGCGTTTACGACCTGGTCTGGAGCGACGGCCCGCTGGGTAAAACCACCTATGGCGACGTGTTCCATCAGAATGAAGTGGAGCAATCCACCTACAACTTTGAATACGCCGATGTGGATTTCCTGTTCACCTGTTTCGAACAGTATGAGAAAGAAGCACAGCAACTGCTGGCGCTGGAAAACCCGCTGCCGCTGCCTGCTTACGAGCGTATTCTGAAAGCCGCCCATAGCTTTAACCTGCTGGATGCGCGTAAAGCCATCTCCGTCACCGAGCGTCAGCGCTACATCCTGCGCATTCGCACCCTGACCAAAGCAGTGGCAGAAGCTTACTACGCTTCCCGTGAAGCCCTTGGCTTCCCGATGTGCAACAAAGACAAATAAGAGGCGGCCATGTCTGAGAAAACTTTTCTGGTGGAAATCGGCACTGAAGAGCTGCCACCAAAAGCCCTGCGCAGCCTGGCGGAGTCCTTTGCTGCGAACGTTACTGCGGAGCTGGATAACGCTGGCCTCGCACACGGCAACGTAGAGTGGTTCGCCGCACCGCGCCGTCTGGCGCTGAAAGTGGCGAATCTTGCTGCTTCTCAACCCGATCGCGAAGTTGAAAAACGCGGCCCGGCGATTGCCCAGGCGTTTGACGCGGAAGGCAAACCGAGTAAAGCGGCGGAAGGCTGGGCGCGTGGTTGCGGCATCACCGTGGATCAGGCTGAACGTCTGACCACAGACAAAGGCGAATGGCTGCTGTATCGCGCGCATGTGAAAGGCGAAAGCACCGAAGCGCTGCTACCGAACATGATTGCCACCTCTCTGGCGAAGCTGCCGATTCCGAAACTGATGCGCTGGGGCGCGTCTGACGTTCACTTTGTGCGTCCGGTACACACAGTCACGCTGCTGCTGGGCGACAAGCTCATTCCGGCAACGATTCTGGGTATCCCGTCCGATCGCGTCATTCGCGGCCATCGCTTTATGGGCGAGCCGGAAATCACCCTCGACTCTGCCGATCAGTACCCTGAAATCCTGCGTGAGCGCGGCAAAGTGATTGCGGATTACGCCGAGCGTAAAGCGAAAATCAAAGCCGATGCAGAAGAAGCGGCGCGTCAGATTGGCGGTAACGCTGACCTGAGCGAGAGCCTGCTGGAAGAGGTCACGTCGCTGGTGGAATGGCCGGTGGTGCTGACGGCGACATTCGAAGAGAAATTCCTCGCGGTGCCGTCTGAAGCGCTGGTTTACACCATGAAGGGCGACCAGAAATACTTCCCGGTTTACGCCGCAGACGGCAAACTGTTGCCGAACTTTATCTTCGTGGCGAACATCGAATCCAAAGATCCGCAGCAAATCATCTCCGGTAATGAGAAGGTGGTACGTCCGCGTCTGGCAGATGCCGAGTTCTTCTTCAATACCGACCGTAAAAAACGTCTGGAAGATAACCTGCCGCGTCTGCAAACCGTGCTGTTCCAGCAACAGCTGGGTACGCTGCGCGACAAGACCGACCGTATTCAGGCGCTGGCGGGCTGGATTGCCGCACAAATTGGCGCGGATGTTAACCACGCTACCCGTGCGGGCCTGCTGTCGAAATGTGACCTGATGACCAACATGGTGTTTGAGTTCACCGACACGCAGGGCGTGATGGGCATGCACTACGCGCGCCATGACGGCGAAGCGGAAGATGTGGCTGTCGCGCTGAACGAGCAGTATCAGCCGCGCTTTGCTGGTGACGACCTGCCGTCTAACCCGGTTGCCTGCGCGCTGGCGATTGCCGACAAGATGGACACGCTGGCGGGTATCTTTGGTATCGGTCAGCATCCGAAAGGCGATAAAGACCCGTTCGCGCTGCGTCGTGCCGCGCTGGGCGTGCTGCGTATCATCGTTGAGAAGAACCTGAATCTGGATCTGCAAACGCTGACCGAAGAAGCCGCGCGTCTGTATGGCGACAAGCTGACCAACGAGAATGTGGTGGATGACGTTATCGACTTTATGCTCGGTCGTTTCCGCGCCTGGTATCAGGATGAAGGTTACACCGTGGACACCATTCAGGCGGTTCTGGCGCGTCGTCCGACCCGTCCGGCGGATTTCGATGCCCGTATGAAGGCCGTGTCGCACTTCCGCACGCTGGAAGAAGCCTCCGCGCTGGCGGCGGCGAACAAACGTGTCTCCAACATTCTGGCGAAGTCCGACGAAGTGCTGAACGATATCGTCCACGCTTCCGTACTGAAAGAAGCCGCGGAGATCAAACTGGCGGGGAATCTGGTGGTACTGCGCGACAAACTGCAGCCGTACTTCGCGGAAGGCCGTTACCAGGATGCGCTGATCGAACTGGCTTCCTTGCGCGAGCCGGTAGATGAGTTTTTCGAAAACGTGATGGTTAACGCTGAAGACCAGAACGTGCGTATCAACCGTCTGACGTTGCTGTCTAAACTGCGCGATCTGTTCCTGCAGGTAGCGGATATTTCCCTGCTGCAGTAAGTTCGTCGCAATAAAATAAAACCTGCCATCTGGCAGGTTTTGAGGCTGATGACAAACCTGATTTAGATATTGTGCTCGCATTTCTGCCGGGTGGCGGCTATCGCTTTACCTGGCATGTAAAACCAATAATATCATCATGTTATGGGTTTTTCGTAGGCCCGCGCAAGCGAAGCGCCGCCGGGCAATTCCGGAAAAACGCACTTTGTCAGCAATCTGACCTGCCATCTGGCAGGTTTTTTTATGGGGAAAAAGGCAAAAAAAATCCCCGCCGACTGGCAGGGATCTTCAATTCTGAGCTTATAAAGCCAAGATTACAGGCTGGTTACGTTACCAGCTGCCGGGCCTTTAGCGCCGCTTTCGATGGTGAAGGAAACTTTCTGACCTTCATCCAGGGATTTGTAGCCATCGTTCTGGATAGCGGAGAAGTGTACGAACACGTCTTTAGAGCCATCGTCAGGAGTGATGAAGCCGAAACCTTTATCAGCGTTGAACCATTTTACGATACCAGTCATTTTACCGGACATAGTGAATTACCTTTAAGAAAAATAAATGAGCCTTTCGGCGTTATGGTCTGGACTACAGATTTGAAGCGATAAAGGGAAAGTTCACTACCGGGGTATCTATCAACGGATAACCTTTGAAGGACTGCTCTATTCGAATGCTCTGTGGTCTTTACATCAAACCGGGGAGCATTAACGCATTTTCAGGCGGTGATAGCAAACTTTTTTTTCGGCGATATAAAAACGGTCCTTTCCAGGACCGCTAACCGTAACAAACTTTACCTGAGATCATGAGTCAATAAGTTGTCTTGAAAGCTGAGGATTTGCCTGTATCAGGCGCATTAGTTTGAGTTCAGTGATCGAGGGTTTTACGCGTCTTGATTCCCACTCTTTTACCATCGCGACGCTGACGCCCATGGCATTGGCGAAATCATCTATTTTCAAGCCGGTGCCTTTGCGTAGTTGTTCAAATTCATTGAATACAGCGGGCTTATGCGTCAGGGAAACGGTCTGAGCCTGATCGTTAAAAATAATTTGTTCCAGGCTGCTTAGTAGTTCGAACGCAGGATCTTTATATTCCATTGAGAACTCCTCTCTATCATACGGCGGAGGGTGAATTTTGTAGAGCCTCTTAAGAATAGTCGGAAAAAAAACGCAAAGAATGCTTATCCTGGTCATTATGTATCCGCCGATTTTTTTACGGGCTGTCTGAGTGAGGTAAGGCGATGATTAGTATCTAAATGAGCCAGGTTAGAAAATTATTGTAAATAAACTGGTCATACTTCAAGTTGCAGGTGTGTTGGCTTTTGCGTGACGCGTCTCATCCATCAAACTCGGCCTACGGGCCGTCGCTTCGCGACGTTCAAAACGGTTAACCGTTTTGTCCTGCAACTCGAATTATTTAGCGTATAGGTAAGAAGAAAAGGATAAAGGCCAGCGTTGTCTCGCTGGCCTGCCGATTATGCTTTTTGCAGCTTATCAACTTCACGCGGTAACGTCTGCGGCTTTTGTTGACCCAGTTTGTATTTCACCAGCAGCGCAATGGCGGACAAGAAGGCCGGGATCGCCAGCAGAGAGAAAATGGTTTCGAAGGAGAGCTGGGCCTGCATCAAGAAAGCGCCGCTGAACGCGCCAAGAATCCCGCCGAAGCGTCCAATCCCCAACATCCAGGCAACACCGGTCGCGCGCCCCTGTGTGGGATAAAATCCGGCGGCCAGCGCAGGCATGGATGATTGCGCGCCGTTCATAATGCTGCCGGCGATAAAGACCATCACCCCCATCAGCAGCAGGCTGTGGGTTGAGAAACCAACCAGGCAAACGAATATTCCGGTTAACAGCCAGCCCACGGCAACCACTTTGTTCGGATTGATCTTATCCATCAACGCGCCGAGGATAAGCACGCCAATACCGCCTCCCAGCGGGAACAGCGCGGTAATAATCGAGGCCTGGCTCATGGTTGCGCCGGTTTCGCGAATCAGCAGCGGGAGCCAACTGGTGAGTAAATAAAAGATCAGCAGACCCATAAAGTAGGTCAGGCACAGCATTATGGTACCGATGGCATAGCGCGGTGAGAAAATAACCCCGATGGCCGATTTCTCTTTTACCTGTCCTGCTTCCCGTAACTCAAATTCGGCTTGCTCAGGAACGGGCGCGATACGGCGCAAAACGGCGGCGATACGCCGGGCAGGCTGTTGTTTAACGACCATATATCGTGCTGATTCCGGCAGGAGAAAGAGCAGCGCAACCGCCAGCAGCAGCGGCATCACGCCGCCAAGCACCAGTACGCTCTGCCAGCCGTAGTGGGGGATCATCCAGGCGGAGAGGAAACCTCCCATCGACGAGCCCATCGGAAAACCGACAAACATCAGGTTGACCATCAGGGCACGGCGTCGTTCAGGCGCGTATTCACTCATCAGCGTCGCGGCGTTTGGCATCGCGGCCCCCAGCCCTAAACCGGTAAGAAAACGCAGCAGCGTCAGCTGATTGAGGCTGGTGGCAAAGGCGGTCAGCAGGCTGAAGCCGCCGAAAACCATGATCGACATAATCAACACTTTCTTACGTCCGATGCGGTCGGCGAGAGGGCCAGCGGTCAGCGCACCGACGGCAAGTCCCACCAGGGCGGCGCTCATTACCGGGCCCAACGCCGACTTTTCAACCCCCCATTCCTGCACAAGGTCAGAGGCAATAAAGCCGATTATCGCGGTATCGAACCCGTCCATCGCGACGGTGATAAAACATAAGGCCAGAATCATCCACTGGTATTTCGTGAAGGGATGTTCATTGATAAAAGCCTGAATATCGATGGTTGTCTTCTTCATACGGCATTCCTGGCAGGCTGAGCGGGGGACAGAGATAGATTATTGTTATCACCCTCGCGGTCATTGATATTGTCTGTGCGATTATCGAACGAAGTGTCGTTAATCGCCTCATTTAATAAAATCATCGAACTCTGTTTCAGGCAATGCAGGTCAGCCGGTAAGCGTGCGATTATCGTCCGTTTTCGCGAACCGTCAGAAGGGAAGGGTTAGTAAATCAAATAAAATCAGTGAATTAAATAATTCTGTCGAGCATTAAGCGCTAGCCGTAATTGTGATGTACTTAACAGACGATAGTCGTGGGGGCGCAAAGGCCGAATACCTGCTTTTTAAGGGGGAAGATTGTCAGGAAAAGGTATCCTGTAAGGCTGACCTGGACTATCCTTGTCAGCGGCTGGCACGTGTGTGCCTGTTTGCGCTTTTTTTGGCTGAAAGGAGTAAAAAAATGGCGACAGGAAAGTCCTGCTCTCGCTGGTTTGCGGCTATTGCAGCCCTGTTAATGGTGGTTAGCCTGAGTGGGTGTTTCGATAAAGAAGGCGATCAGCGCAAAGCGTTCATCGACTTCCTGCAAAATACGGCAATGCGTAGCGGCGAACGTCTGCCGACGCTGACCGCCGATCAGAAAAAACAGTTCGGACCTTTCGTTTCCGATTACGCGGTGATTTACGGTTATTCACAGCAGGTGAGTCAGGCGATGGATGCGGGGTTGCGTCCGGTGGTGGATAGCGTGAATGCGATTCGCGTGCCGCAGGATTATGTGACTCAACGCGAACCGCTGCGTCAGGCAAACGGCGCGCTGGGCGTTCTGAGCCAGCAACTGGAAAACGCAAAAATGCAGGCCGATGCCGCTCACGGCGCGCTGAAACAGAGCGACGATCTGAAGCCGGTCTTCGACCAGGTTTATAATAAAGTCGTGACGACGCCAGCGAATGCGCTGCAGCCGCTGATCCCGGTGGCGCAGGTCTTCACCCGGCAACTGGTGCAGGTCGGTGATTTTATTGCCCAACAGGGGACGCAGGTCAGCTTCGTCGCCAACGGCATTCAGTTCCCGACTTCACAGCAGGCCAGCCAGTATAATACGCTGGTCGGGCCCTTGCCCGCGCAGCACCAGGCTTTTAATCAGGCGTGGACCGCGGCGGTGAACGCGACGCGCTAAGTGGTCAGATCTCCCGGGTAAGGCGTCTGCTTTATCCGGGATTGCTGTTTCTCACTTCACGTGCGGATTAACGCAGTTCTTCTCGACTTTGCCGTTCAGGGCATCAATCAGATTATCCACCGCGCAGGCCGCCATATTGTAACGAGTCTCGTGGGTTGCGGAGCCTATATGCGGCAACGCAACGACGTTTGGCAGACTTAGCAGCGGAGAATCTTTCGCCAGCGGTTCTTGTTCGAACACGTCCAGTCCGGCAGCATAAATTTTCCCTTCCTGTAGGGCGGCAATCAGCGATTTCTCGTCAACCACGGCGCCACGACCGGCGTTAATAAAGATGGCGGAGGACTTCATCCTGGCGAACTGCGCTTTGCCAAACAGGTGATACGTCTCGTCAGTCAGCGGCAGGATCAGGCAGACAAAATCGGCTTCCTGCAACAACGTATCGAGATCGCAATAGCGGGCATTAAACCGCTCTTCCGCCTGCGGGTGCTGGCGACGAGCGTTGTAGAGAATCGGCATGCCGAAACCCGCATGCGCGCGCTGGGCGAGCGCCATCCCGATACGCCCCATGCCGACGATGCCCAGGGTTTTATGATGCACATCGTTACCAAACCAGTCCGGGCCAATGCTTTTCGTCCACTCCCCGGCTTTTACGCGGTCGGCGACTTCAACCACCCGACGCGCGGTACTTAAAATCAGCGCCATCACGGTATCGGCCACGGTTTCGGTCAACACCGTCGGGGTGTGCATCAGTAATATTTTACGTGCATTCAGGGCATCAACGTCGAAGTTGTCATAGCCGACGGAGATGGTTGAGGTTGCACGAAGCTTCGGCATGTTCTCCAGTAACGCGGTATCGACTTTTTCGCTGGCGCCCAGCAGACCCACCGCTTCAGCAAAGGCGGCGGCATGTTGTGAAACGGTCTCCGGATTCAGGTTTTTCACCTGAGTCACGGTAAAGTGTTGTTCCAGACGCTGTTGCAGGTCGTCGGGAAGCGTTTTGTAGAGAATAACTGACGGCTTCATGCGGATCTCCATTATGTGAAGGTTTCAGGCGTGACGTGCGCCAAGCGGAATTTTTTGATTATTAGCAGGCTTAACAATCAGAGTAAGCCATACCGAAGCGAAAAGCGCCACTCCCATAAAAATGTACGATGCGGACGGGCTACCGGTAGTGCCATTCAGATAGCCCACAAACCAGGAACCGAAGAAAGACCCCAGGGCGCCCATGCTGTTGATCAGCGCCATCGCACCCCCGGCAACGTTACGCGGCAGCATTTCAGGGATGATGGCGAAGAAAGGCCCGTATGGGGCGTACATCGCCGCACCGGCAATCACCAGTAACGAATAGGAAACCCAGAAATGGTGGGCGCCGACGGCCCAGGAGCCGATAAACGCCAGCCCGCCAATCAGCAGTAGCGGCCAGACAAACAGCTTGCGATTCTGCATCTTATCGGAGGCCCATGACACCACGATCATGGCGATGGTCGCCGCCAGATAAGGAACCGAAGAGAGCCAGCCGACCTCAACCATCCCCATATTCTCGCCGCCGCTGCGGATAATCGACGGTAGCCACAGGACGAAACCGTAAACCCCGATGCTCCAGGCAAAATACTGCATACACAGCAGCACAACGTTACGCGAGCGGAAAGCTTCACCGTAGTTGCGTATCGGTTTGATGCCCTGTTGTTCACGTTCCAGTTGTTCCTGCAGCGCGGCTTTTTCGCTTTCCGCCAGCCAGTTGACCTGGGACGGTTTATCCTTCACCAGTACCCACCAGCAGCATGCCCAGATAATCGCCGGTACACCTTCAAAGATGAACATTTCCCGCCAGCCGAAAGACTGAATCAGGTAACCGGACACAACCGACATCCACAGCACCGTTACCGGATTGCCGAGGATCAGGAACGTATTGGCGCGAGAACGTTCGGATTTGGTAAACCAGTTGCTGATATAAATCAGCATCGCGGGCATTACCGCCGCCTCTACGACGCCAAGAATAAAGCGGATTGCCGCCAGCGCCGGGATATTGTGCACCATCCCGGTCAGCGAGGCGCAGGCGCCCCACAGAATCAGGCAGATAAAAATCAGTTTGCGTACGCTGCGGCGTTCGGCATAAATCGCGCCGGGGATCTGAAAAAAGAAGTAGCCGAGGAAAAATAGCGCCCCCAGCAGGGAAGAGATACCTTTGGTGATGCCCAAATCTTCAGTAATACCGGCTGCTGAAGCGAAACTGAAGTTAGCGCGGTCGAGGTATGCCAGGCTATAGGTGATAAACACGATAGGCATGATATACCACCAGCGTTTTGTTGCATTTGTCGAGCTATTCATAGGATTGCCTCTGTGAGTGAGGTGACATTTATCATTAGAAAAGATCGGTTACGCCGCGCTGCATGTAGGGTACAGGACGGCCGTACATTGCGTGGGCGTTGCTTACTCGCCCAGCGCCTCGCGCGTGGGCAACCCTTCGCTATCGCCCTGGACCTGAATGGCCAATGAACCGATTTTGTTGCCGCGCAGTACCGCCTGCTGCAGCGACTTGCCTTCCAGCAGGGCGCTAATCACGCCGACGGCAAAACCATCGCCTGCGCCGACGGTATCCACGACGTTATCGACTTTTATCGCCGCTACCGCCCCCTGGTCGCCGTCAGCGGTTTTATACCAGGCGCCATCGGAACCGGTCTTGATCACCACCGTGCGTACGCCGCGGGTTAGGTAGAAATCGGCGATGGCTTCGGGCGTCTGCTGACCGGTCAGAACCATCCCTTCTTTCAAACCAGGCAGCACCCAGTCGGCCTGAAAAGCGAGGCGGTTGAGTTGCCCGACCATTTCGGCGGTACTTTTCCATAGCGTCGGACGCAGATTCGGGTCGAATGAGAGGGTTTTCCCCTGGCCTTTCATGGCACGAGCAGCATGCTCCAGCAGCGCGTACGAGCTGTCTGACAGCGCAGCGGCGACGCCGCTTAAGTGCAGATGACGGGCGCTGGCGAAGTACGCTTCGTTAAAGTCGTCCGGCGACAGATGGCTGGCGGCGGAGCCTTTACGGAAATATTCCACAATGGGATCGGTTCCATTATCGACTTTAGATTTCAACTGAAAGCCGGTAGCGTAGCGGCGATCCAGGCTAACCCCGTCAGCGTCGATTCCCTCTTTCGCCAGCGTGTTGAGGATGAAGCGGCCAAAGCTATCCTCGCCGACGCGGCTTACCCAGCCGACGCGAAAACCCAGACGGGCAAGGCCGGTGGCGACGTTCAGTTCGGCCCCCGCAACGCGTTTCATAAAGTGCTCAGCGTCAGCCAGTTCGCCGGTTTCGCTGGCGACAAACATCGCCATAGCTTCGCCTATCGTGATGACATCCAACGTTTTTTGCATAACTTAATCCTTGCGTAACAGGTTGACATAGCGGCGGGTCACGGCCGTCAGGTCCTGCCCGGTCAGCGGAAATTCAATCCCGCGGGGGGCATCGGCGGGCAGGTTGTCGAGCAGTGTCAGCCAGCGGTCGGCGGCTTCGTCCGGCGGCACGGCACGAAAGTGCGAATGATGCGGCTCAGCCGCTTTGACGTGGATATAGCTGACGGCGGGCGCCAGATGGCGGGCGGCTTCTTCCGGCGAGTCGCCGACCCACAACCAGTTGCCCATATCAAAGGTCAGGGTGATGGGCAGCTGATTAACCCGGCAGGCGGCTTTGAAGCGTTGCATTGGCGCTAACTGGCCGCAATCAGTCTGATCGTTCTCAACCACCAGCGTCATCCCGCTTTCGCGCAGAATATCCCGCAGCGCTTCCAGTTCCTTGTGGTGGTTAAAGTTGCCCAGCGAGAGTTTCAGCCACAGCGCATTAAGGGTTTGCGCTTCCAGCAGGAGAGAGGGAAGTTGCGGATTGAGCGCGCCATCGCGGGCAAACAGGGCTTCCGGGGCTGAGTAGCAAGCCAGCAGACCACGGCGCTCAATGTCTGCGGCCAGCGACGGCAGGTGGTTCAGTTCATCGGCGCTGAACAGTTCGCGGCGAATTTCCACGCCGTCCGCCCCGGCAGCGGCGATAAACGGCAGCACGGCGGACTGCCCGCCGAGCGCTTTAACATGGTCATTACCGTAAGCGGCGGTAACGACAATAATTTTCCTGGCCATTCCATAAACTCCCGGCGGTTATCTGATGCGTTATTTATTACGCTAGATGGTACCGGTTCCAAAGAAAAGGTCAGTATGTCTAATTTATGATCGCCATCACGAAGGATCGTTAGCGGGAGGTGGAGCCCCTGACGATGAGTTCACCGGAAAACACCCGTTCACAGACCGGGTCGTTACTGCCGTTAATCCGCCGCACGACCTGCTCGATAGCGGCGAAACCAATCTGCCAGGTGGGTTGCTTAAGTGTCGTAATCCCCACGCCCGCCAGCTCGGCCCACTCCAGCTCATCGAAACCCAGCAGCCCGATATCGCTGCCCCAAATCAGGCCAACGCGCTTCAGGGCGCGCGCGACCTGCAGGGTCAGCGCCCCATTAGCGGAAATCACCGCTTTACGCATCCCACGATGGTGGGAGTGGAAATGACGCAGGACGTCATCCAGCATCGCGCTATCGTTCAGCGGTACTTCGGCGTTTTCCGCGACAATATCGGCATGGTGGCGGAGCGTCTGATGAAAGGCGTTCAGGCGCTCGCGGCGGGTATTGACCGAGCCGAGCGGCTCGCTGAGGAACAACAATGCTTCAAAGCCTTTTTCCACCAGATGTTCGGTGGCGGTGGTCGCGGCCTGGGTGTTATCGAGACCGACGACATCGCAGGCGAATTCAGGAATTTTGCGGTCGATAAGCACCATCGGCAGCGCCGACTGCTGCAGGCGGTTAAGCCCGTCTTCGCGCATTCCCACCGCGTTGACCACAATCCCTTCCACCTGATAGCTGCGCAGGAGGTCGAGATAGTGAAGCTCCTGGTCCACTTCGTTGTTGGTATTACACACCAGCAGCGTGAAGCCTTTATCACGGCAGGCGGCCTCGATGCCGCTGAGCACATTGACGGAGTAGGGGTTGGTGATATCGGCGATAATCAGGCCAATCAGCCGGGTACGGCCATGCTTCAGGCCGCGGGCCATCAGGCTGGGGCGATAATCAAGCTCGGCGATGGCTTTTTCAATCCGCCCCAGCAGATCGTCGGAAAGCAGATGTTTTTCGCCGTTCAGATAGCGTGAAATGCTGGTTTTGCCGGTTTTTGCGGCTTTCGCCACATCGCTAATGGTTGCTCGCGCCGCTTTCGCCATGGTGGCTTCCTTTGCTGAAATCTGCACACACCTTAGCGCGAAAATCCGCTATATCAAGCATTTTGCCTGGTTCTGTTCAGTGGCCTGTACCGTTCACGGTTAATATGAAAGGTGCTTGTCATCTCCGCTGTGAGTGAATGGCCAGGAGGACGTTTCGCCCATTCCCCTGGCGTCCGGCATTGTGCTGAAACCCGCCATTATGCGTTCGCTTCTTTCCTTAATTATTTTTATTCTTTGCCACAGCAACCACGACAGTTGATTATGTTGTCCGAAGACGGAGAAAATTCCGCAGAGCGCATCTCAATTTGTAAATACTATTGAACGGCTTAATAACAGGCCGTCACCACACCTGCTATCGCTGACCAGGAGCCTGCTTTGTCAATTTCATCTGCCACCAAAACCATCCTGACCGCCGCCCACTGGGGGCCAATGCTGGTCGAAACGGATGGTGAAAACGTCATCTCATCCCGTGGCGCGATTGATACGCCTTTCACTAACTCCCTGCAAACCGCAGTGCGCGATCAGGTACACAGTAAAACGCGCGTACGCTATCCGATGGTACGTAAGGGATTTCTTGCCTCGCCGGATAGCCCGCAGGGCGTGCGCGGCCAGGATGCGTTCGTGCGGGTGAGCTGGGCGCAGGCAATGGACCTGATTAATGTTCAGCATCGGCGTATTCGTGACAGTTATGGCCCGTCGTCGATCTTCGCGGGGTCCTACGGTTGGCGTTCCAACGGCGTATTGCATAAAGCGGCGACGCTGCTCCAGCGCTATATGAGCCTGGCGGGCGGATATACCGGGCATCTGGGCGATTATTCCACCGGCGCGGCGCAGGCGATTATGCCGTATGTGGTGGGTGGCAATGAGGTCTACCAGCAGCAGACCAGCTGGCCGTTGGTGCTGGAACATAGCGATGTAGTGGTGTTGTGGAGCGCGAATCCGCTAAACACGCTGAAAATCGCCTGGAATGCGTCCGATGAGCAGGGGATCCCGTGGTTTGATCGTCTGCGTCAGAGCGGAAAGCGCGTGATCTGCATCGATCCGATGCGATCGGAAACCATGGCATTCTTTGGCGATGCGGCAGAGTGGATCGCTCCGCATATGGGCACTGACGTGGCCTTAATGCTCGGCATCGCCCATACGCTGGTGGAAAACGGCTGGCAGGACGATGAATTCCTGGCTCGCTGTACCAGTGGCTACGGGATTTTTGCCCGCTATCTCAAAGGAGAAAGCGACGGCACGCCAAAAACCGCAGAATGGGCTGCGGAAATCTGCGGGGTAAATGCGGATAAAATCCGCGAACTGGCACAACTATTCCACGAAAATACGACAATGTTGATGTCCGGTTGGGGTATGCAGCGCCAGCAGTTCGGCGAGCAGAAACACTGGATGCTGGTGACCCTTGCCGCGATGCTAGGTCAGATAGGCACTAAGGGCGGGGGTTTTGGCCTTTCCTACCATTTTGCTAACGGCGGCAACCCGACGCGCCGTGCGGCGGTGCTGGCTTCCATGCAGGGCTGCGTGGCGGGAGGCACCGATGCGGTAGAAAAAATTCCGGTAGCACGCATCGTTGAAGCGCTGGAAAACCCCGGCGCGGCTTATCAGCATAACGGTATGGAACGGCATTTCCCCGATATCCGCTTTATCTGGTGGGCGGGCGGTGCCAACTTTACCCATCATCAGGACACCAACCGGCTGATCCGCGCCTGGCAGAAGCCGGAGCTTATCGTTATTTCCGAATGCTTCTGGACTGCGGCGGCGCGCCATGCCGACATCGTGTTGCCCGCGACCACCTCGTTTGAACGCAATGATATGACCATGACCGGCGATTACAGCAACCAGCATCTGGTACCGATGAAGCGCGTGGTGGCACCGCGCGATGAAGCGCGCGATGATTTTGATGTTTTTGCTGACCTCAGCGAACGCTGGGAAACGGGTGGTCGGGAGCGCTTTACGGAAGGTAAAAACGATCTGCAGTGGCTGGAGACGTTCTACCAGATTGCCACCCAGCGGGGGGCCGCTCAGCAGGTGACGCTGCCGCCATTCGCGCAGTTCTGGCAGGCGAATAAGCTGATTGAAATGCCGGAAAACCCGGAAAACGCGCGTTTCGTCCGCTTCGCTGCCTTTCGCGACGATCCACAGGCGAACCCGTTGAAAACCGCCAGCGGTAAAATTGAAATTCATTCGCCGACCATCGCCAGCTTTGCTTATCCGGACTGTCCGCCGCATCCGATGTGGCTGGAGCCGGATGAGTGGCATGGCAATGCGCAGGAGGGGCAACTGCAACTGCTTTCAGCGCATCCGGCTCATCGTCTTCATAGTCAGCTTAACCCTACGTCGCTGCGCGCGCAGTACGCAGTGGCGGATCGCGAACCGTTAATCATCCATTCGCAGGATGCGAGCGCGCGTAATATCGCCGATGGCGATCTGGTGCGGGTGTGGAATTCACGCGGTCAGGTGCTGGCTGGTGCAGTGGTGACCGACGGTATCCGTCCCGGGGTTATCTGTCTGCATGAAGGCGCGTGGCCCGATCTCGATGCTCAGTCAGGTATCTGTAAAAACGGCGCGGTGAACGTGCTGACCAAAGATATCCCGACATCGCGGCTCGGTAATGGTTGCGCCGGAAATACGGCGTTAGCGTGGCTGGAGAAATATACCGGGCCTGAGCTTACGCTGACGGCGTTTGATCCGCCGACCAGTGCATAATCCAGGTTGGATGCTGGGTTTCATCCTGCCATGCGCAGTCTTCAATGCGAAAGCCCTGCGCATGGTAGAAATTTACCGCCCGGACGTTTTTCTGGTACACCTCCAGGCTGAGCCAGGCGTAGTGCTTTTTGACTTCGTTGATGAGCGCGCTGCCGATCCCCTGCCTGATGGCATCCGGCGCGACGAACAGCGCGCCGATAAAGCGTGACTCCATCACGCTGATAAAGCCCTTCAGTTCGCCGTTCTGTTCCCATACCCAGGTACAGGCGGTGGGCAGATAAACATCGCGAACCACAGCGATGCTGTCATGCCAGTAGCGCTCATCAATAAATGGATGTGCGTGAATTGTACTTTTCAGCCAAAGCGCGAGCAGCGAGTCGCCTTCGTTACTGTCCCGGTAGCGGATCATCCTGACCTCCGGGGTGACAGAAGCAGCCGGTAACATGGTCGTTGACCAGGCCGCAGGCCTGCATAAAGGAGTAGCAGATAGTTGAGCCGACGAACTTAAATCCGCGTTTTTTCAGCGCTTTTGACAGCGCATCAGAAGCCGGGGTCGTTGCCGGAATTTCGGCAAGCGTGGCGGCGGCCGTGATCTGCGGATGATTGTCGACGAAGGACCAGACAAAATCAGCGAAAGGCTCGCCGTTTTCCTCCATGGCCAGAAAGGCCCGTGCGTTGCCGATGATGGCCTGAATTTTACCGCGGTGGCGAATAATCCCGCTATCCAGAACCAGACGTTCAATGTCCTCTTCGCCCATGGACGCGACGCGAACCGGATCAAAGTGGTGAAAAGCACGGCGGTAATTTTCACGTTTTTTCAGCACGGTGATCCACGATAATCCGGCCTGCTGGCCCTCAAGGCAAATCATTTCAAACAGTTTACGAGAGTCCTTTTCAGCAACGCCCCACTCGCTATCGTGGTACTCAATATATAAAGGATCCTGGCTGACCCATCCGCAACGTTGCATGTGCCTCTCCCTTTTTTAAAACCTATCTGTTCATTTCCTCTGCAGGATACAGATAAATCGTTATATCGGGGGGATTATTCCCAAAACAGGGCTCGTCCACCCCCCCTCGAAAACAGCGCAATCTTGCTGTCCGGACTCTTTTGGACGCCGCTATAGTGATAATAAAGAAATGTGATGATCTTCGGGGAGCCTGAGCCCGGCGACGTATCCATTCAGGTGTCGGGCGTAATCAGTGCCAATGCCTGACAACAGGAATATATCGCTATCGACAGAAAAAGTAATACTCCGGAACACGATACATGGGATAGCGATCACCAACCGCGCGAGTAAGCTACCCGTGTGCAGCAGATAAATGCGTCTGGCAATAAAGGCATCGCCTTCTGACTTGCCTTCACTGCCAGCGTAAGCATGGTGAAAAGCCGTTAACCGTATAGCGCGGCTACGCGCATTATGGAGGCTATCTGTAGCATATCTGATATGTTTATTTTACTTTGTGATCACAGTGATGACACATATTATGATGATAGTGAGCACTAACTTTTTTGGAAGGTAAAGAAGGCATGGATGTTTTTCAATGCCATTCATTCCGCCTTTAGTGCATTTCATTCCCCGGAGGCGGCAGTTCATGCCTTTTTCCCCCTGGCTTATAGGGGATTTCGTTATTGTGGCCGCAGTTAATTATTCAGGACAACTGCTATGAACGCTGCAAACCGTCAATACACCCGCTGGCTCACGCTGATAGGCACTATCATTACCCAATTCGCGTTGGGATCGGTTTATACATGGAGTTTGTTCAATAGTTCGCTTTCCGCCAGGTTAAATGAACCGGTCAGTCAGGTAGCTTTTTCATTTGGTCTGTTAAGCCTCGGTCTGGCGCTTTCCTCATCCGTTGCCGGTAAATTGCAGGAGCGTTTCGGCGTCAGACGCGTCACTATGGCGTCCGGTATTCTGCTGGGGCTCGGGTTCTTCCTCACCGCCCATGCCAGTAGCCTGTTGATGCTGTGGCTGAGTGCGGGCGTGCTGGTGGGGCTTGCCGACGGTGCCGGTTATCTGCTGACGCTGTCGAACTGCGTAAAATGGTTCCCGGAACGTAAGGGGTTGATTTCGGCTTTTTCCATCGGCGCGTATGGCCTTGGCAGCCTTGGTTTTAAATTTATAGATTCCCATCTGCTGGCGACGGTCGGCCTGGAGAAAACCTTTATTATCTGGGGCGCTATCGTGCTGGTGATGATTGTGTTTGGCGCAACGCTGATGAAAGATGCGCCGAATCATACCGTGACGGCAAGCAATGGGGTGGTTGAAAACGACTTTACCCTCGCTGAATCAATGCGTAAACCGCAGTACTGGATGCTGGCGGTCATGTTCCTGACTGCCTGTATGAGCGGCCTGTACGTTATTGGCGTCGCGAAAGATATTGCCCAGGGGATGGTGCACCTTGATGTGGCGACGGCGGCAAACGCGGTTACGGTGATTTCCATCGCGAACCTTAGCGGCCGTCTGGTGCTGGGTATCCTGTCCGATAAAATGTCGCGTATCCGGGTCATTACTATCGGCCAGGTTGTGTCGCTTATCGGTATGGCGGCGCTGCTGTTCGCGCCGCTGAATGCAGCCACCTTCTTCGCAGCGATTGCCTGTGTCGCGTTTAACTTCGGCGGAACGATTACCGTCTTCCCGTCGCTGGTCAGCGAATTCTTTGGTCTTAATAATCTGGCGAAAAACTACGGCGTGATTTATCTCGGCTTTGGTATCGGCAGCATTTGCGGCTCGCTGATTGCCTCACTGTTTGGCGGTTTCTACGTGACCTTCTGCGTTATCTTTGCGCTGCTGATTCTTTCTCTGGCGCTGTCGACCACCATTCGTCAGCCGAAAAGTGAAATTTACCATCAGGCCCATGCCTGAACCGCATCTCCCCTGGCGGGAGCGTGAATTCATTACCTAATCTAACCGAGTCTATCCAACCAAATGTTTTGTAAATGTTTGGTTGGATCACATTCCTCCCTGATACTTTTCCCTTCCGCTGTGGTCTACTTAGCGCGCTTTGTCGACGTTTCTTATCACAGACGATACACAACATCATTCAAGTTTCATCGATGCGGCAACCTAGGCGTCTCCGGGTGTGCTCTGGCAGGTGAGCGCCTGTCAGGACGAGGCCGGGTATTGGTCGGGTTATTGCTGGCAGCCAACAAAGAGGCCGCTTGAAGTAAGATGGGTACAAACGCGCTTTATTAACCTGCTGACTTATCTCGGTTAAGTCAGCAGGTTTTATTTCTTCATTTTTCAGGTTTGCTTGCATGAAATACATTAAAACGATGACGCAGCAGAAGCTGAGTTTCTGGCTCGCGCTGTACATCGGCTGGTTTATGAATGCCGCCGTATTTTTTCGTCGCTTCGGGGGATATGTTCAGGAATTTACCTTCTGGAAAGGCATCTCAGGTGCAGTTGAACTGATCGCGACTGTGCTGGTTACCTTTTTTCTGCTGCGTATTTTGTCGCTATTCGGACGCCGGGTATGGCGCATCCTCGCGACGATCGTGGTTATATTCTCTGCGGCTGCCAGCTATTACATGACCTTCCTCAATGTTGTTATTGGCTACGGCATTATTGCGTCCGTGATGACCACGGATGTCGACTTGTCCAAAGAGGTGATTGGCTGGCATCTGATTCTCTGGCTGGTGCTGATGAGCGCGCTGCCTCTGCTGCTTATCTGGAACAACCGCTGCCGCTATACGCTATTGCGGCAAATCCGCACTCCGGGCCAGCGGGCGAAAAATGTCGCTATTGTGATACTGGCCGGCCTGATGGTCTGGGGGCCTATTCGCCTGCTGGATGTCCGGCAAAAAAATGTAGAGCGTAGTTCAGAAGTGGATTTGCCAAGTTATGGCGGAGTGGTGGCTAACTCCTATTTGCCGTCTAACTGGCTTTCCGCGCTGGGGCTATATGCATGGGCACAGGTTGATGAATCTTCTGATAATCAATCCCTGATTAACCCGGCGAAGAAATTCACCTACATCGCGCCTGAGGGGCTTGATGACACTTACATGGTGTTTATCATTGGCGAAACGACCCGCTGGGATCATATGGGTATTCTGGGCTATAGCCGGGACACCACGCCTGCGCTGGCGCAGGAGAAAAACCTGGTCGCCTTCCGCGGATACTCCTGCGATACCGCGACAAAGCTGTCGCTGCGCTGCATGTTTGTGCGCCAGGGCGGAGCGGAGGATAACCCACAGCGGACGCTGAAAGAACAGAACGTTTTCGCCGTTCTGCATCAGCTCGGTTTTACCGGCGATCTGTACGCCATGCAGAGTGAGATGTGGTTCTACAGCAATACGATGGCTAACAATATTGCTTATCGAGAGCAGATTGGCGCCGAGCCGCGCAACCGCGGCAAGAGCGTTGACGATATGCTGCTGGTGGACGAACTGCAGCGTGGTCTGGTGAATAACTCAGGGGGTAAACACCTGATTATTCTGCATACCAAGGGGTCACACTTTAACTATACCCAACGCTATCCGCGTAGTTTTGCCCGATGGCAGCCGGAGTGCGTCGGCCTCGATAACACCTGTTCAAAAGAAGAACTGATCAACTCGTACGATAACAGCGTGACCTATGTGGATCACTTTATCGTTAGCGTACTGGACCAGTTGCGGGATAAGAAAGCGATTGTCTTCTATGCGGCTGACCACGGTGAATCAATTAACGAGCGCGAGCATCTGCACGGTACGCCGCGTAAAATGGCGCCGCCTGAGCAGTTTCGCGTCCCGATGCTGGTGTGGATGTCGGATAAGTATCTGCAATCGCCTGATCATGCAGCCTCTTTTGCGCGTCTGAAGCAGCAGGCGGCGATGAAGGTGCCGCGTCGTCATGTGGAACTGTATGACACCATTATGGGTTGTCTTGGCTATACTTCGCCGGATGGTGGGATTAATCAATATAACAACTGGTGCCACGTTCCCGGCGTGGACGAGAAGACGCAGTAGCCGAGTGGCGAGTTTCTCGCCGCTTGAGTGACTTTTTCATAATAAGGCATTGACGGTTGTGTATCTCAGCAGTAAGATGCGCCCGCATTCGGTGATTGGCGCAGCCTGGTAGCGCACTTCGTTCGGGACGAAGGGGTCGGAGGTTCGAATCCTCTATCACCGACCAGATTCGAAAAGCCTGCTCAACGAGCAGGCTTTTTTGCATCTGTAGTCAACGAGGATGAGAACCTCCGGGGGCAGGAGGTTCGACCCGAGCGAAGCGAGAGAACGTTGCGCCAGCAACGGCCCGCAGGGCGAGCCACGCAGTGGCGAGTTATCCTCTATCACCGACCAGATTCGAAAAGCCTGCTCAACGAGCAGGCTTTTTTGCATCTGTAGTCAACGAGGATGAGAACCTCCGGGGGCAGGAGGTTCGACCCGAGCGAAGCGAGAGAACGTTGCGTCAGCAACGGCCCGCAGGGCGAGCCACGCAGTGGCGAGTTATCCTCTATCACCGACCAGATTCGAAAAGCCTGCTCAACGAGCAGGCTTTTCAGATTGCTGACAAAGTGCGTTTTTCCGGAATTGCCCGGCGGCGCTTCGCTTGCGCGGGCCTACGAAAAACCCATAACATGATGATATTATTGGTTTTACATGCCAGGTAAGGCGATAGCCGCCACCCGGCAGAAATGCGAGCACAATATCTAAATCAGGTTTGTCATCAGCCTCAAAAGCCTGCTCAACGAGCAGGCTTTTTTGCGTCCGTCGCCGTGCAAATCCGGAAAACGGTGCCCGGGGAGTCAATTCCTGGGTCGTGGCGTAAATGCTTCACTCCGTCTGGAGCCTCTCCCGAGCAGGCATATCGCGCTACTTCCAGAGGATGCCAGGCAGAGAAAGGGAGCAAATGTCTCAAAACCCCATCGACGACGGCTTTTTGCCATTTGCTCACGATTTTGTGACATCTTCCATTGTATTTTTTTATATATATACCGATCTTTTTTCGCGAAGCTTATGGATAACTTCAGCATTTTCCGCTGTGCGTTTTAACGTTCACGCTATTTATCGCTCACATATTGGTCACATCGCAAGAAATTTTTACCATTTTCCATAATTGCTTATCACTGCCTGTAGAAAAATATAAAGGTATTTATTCTGGGTTTATGCTGATAGCACAAATTTCTCTGCTGGGAATGACGCTATGAACTTTTTTTAATCTTTGTCTGCTGATTCTCACCCCGGATATAAAACCATGTTGGATGTATTGACGTTTCCCCATTCTGTTGACAGATTGTAGGGCATGAGGGGCATTTCATGGAGAATCCGTACTGCAACTCAGTCGTTTTTGTGAAAGGAATCCCCATCTCTCTCAACGCCTTCGGGCACCACCGACTGGACCGGGTATATTCTCATCGTTCTCGTTGCGGGACGGCGCCAGATTTGACGCTCCGCAGTCAGAAATATGACGAATAAAAATAAATAAAGGTCTGGCGGATATATGCAAACAACATCACATTTGGAGCAGAATAATGAGTATTTCCTTGAAAAAATCAGGGATGCTGAAGCTTGGTCTCAGCCTGGTGGCCATGACCGTTGCCGCAAGCGTACAAGCGAAAACCCTGGTTTATTGTTCTGAAGGTTCGCCGGAAGGCTTTAACCCACAGCTATTTACCTCAGGTACCACCTATGATGCCAGTTCAGTGCCGATTTATAATCGACTGGTCGAGTTTAAAACCGGTACGACGGAAGTTATTCCTGGCCTGGCGGAGAAGTGGGACGTTAGCGCAGATGGCAAAACCTATACTTTCCATTTGCGTAAAGGTGTGAAGTGGCAGAGCAGTAAGGATTTTAAACCGACCCGCACGATGAACGCCGACGACATTGTCTTCTCATTCGACAGACAAAAAAACCCAAAAAATCCATATCATCAGGTGTCTGGCGGCAGCTATGAATACTTCGAAGGGATGGGCTTACCGGACCTGATTAGCGAAGTGAAGAAAGTGGACGATTATACCGTCCAGTTCGTACTGACCCGCCCGGAGTCACCGTTCCTCGCTGACCTCGCCATGGACTTCGCCTCGATTCTGTCGAAAGAGTACGCCGATAACATGCTGAAAGCCGGTACGCCGGAAAAAGTGGACCTGAACCCCATCGGGACTGGCCCATTCCAGCTGGTGCAGTACCAGAAAGACTCCCGTATTCTCTACAAAGCTTTCCCTGGCTACTGGGGTACTAAGCCGAAGATTGACCGTCTGGTCTTCTCAATTACCCCTGATGCTTCCGTGCGCTACGCTAAGCTGCAAAAAAATGAATGCCAGATCATGCCGTATCCGAACCCGGCAGATATTGCGCGCATGAAAGAAGACAAAAACATCACCTTGATGGAACAGCCTGGCCTGAACGTAGGCTATCTCTCTTTCAATACTGAGAAGAAACCGCTGGATGATGTGAGGGTTCGTCAGGCGCTGACCTATGCCGTCAATAAAGAAGCGATTATCAAAGCCGTTTACCAGGGCGCGGGTCAGGCTGCGAAGAACCTGATCCCGCCGACCATGTGGGGCTATAACAACGATGTTAAAGACTACACCTACGATCCAGAGAAAGCGAAAGCGCTGCTGAAAGAAGCGGGCCTGGAAAAAGGCTTCAGTATTGACCTGTGGGCGATGCCGGTGCAGCGTCCGTACAACCCGAACGCACGCCGTATGGCTGAGATGATTCAGGCTGACTGGGCAAAAGTTGGCGTCAAAGCTAAGATCGTCACCTACGAGTGGGGCGAATACCTGAAACGCGCGAAAGCGGGCGAGCATCAGACCGTGATGATGGGCTGGACCGGTGACAATGGGGACCCGGATAACTTCTTCGCGACCCTGTTCAGCTGCGCTGCGGCAAAAGACGGTTCTAACTACTCCCGCTGGTGCTACAAGCCGTTTGAAGACCTGATTCAACCGGCCCGCGCTACCGACGACCACAACAAACGCGTTGAGCTGTACAAACAGGCTCAGGTGGTGATGCATGACCAGGCCCCGGCATTGATCATTGCTCACTCCACCGTGTATGAGCCTGTACGTAAAGAGGTCAAAGGCTATGTGGTTGATCCACTGGGTAAACACCACTTCGATAACGTCTCTATTGAATAATTAAAAGTCAGGGGTGCTTTGACACCCCATGCCTGCGGCGCCGCGCTTACCCGGTCCTACCGTAACAGGCCGGACTGGCGCGGCGCCATCTGGCGTAATGCTTTACCCCGCAGTGGTGTATGCGTGGGATAAAATCTGTGAGCAATACAGACGTCCTGTCACCAGACGGGCCGTCACTAAAGAGAATCCGGGTTATGTTGCAGTTCATTCTCCGACGTTTGGGACTTGTCATCCCGACATTTATCGGTATTACCCTTCTCACTTTTGCCTTCGTTCATATGATCCCCGGCGATCCGGTGATGATTATGGCGGGTGAACGTGGTATTTCCCCTGAACGTCACGCACAGCTACTGGCCGAAATGGGCCTTAATAAGCCGCTGTGGCAACAGTACGTTCACTATATTTGGGGTGTGATGCACGGTGATTTAGGCATCTCGCTGAAAAGCCGTATTCCCGTATGGGATGAGTTCGTGCCGCGCTTTAAGGCGACGATGGAACTGGGCATTTGCGCAATGATTTTCGCCGTCATCGTCGGGATCCCGGTGGGCGTGTTGGCGGCGGTCAAACGCGGTTCTATCTTCGACCACGCCTCAGTCGGCCTCGCGCTGACCGGTTATTCCATGCCTATCTTCTGGTGGGGCATGATGCTGATTATGCTGGTTTCGGTACAGCTCAATCTGACGCCGGTCTCCGGGCGCATCAGCGATACCGTTTTCCTTGACGATACCCTGCCGCTAACCGGCTTTATGCTGATTGATACCGCGATTTGGGGGGAGCCGGGGGATTTTATCGATGCGCTGATGCACATGATCCTACCGGCGGTGGTGCTGGGCACTATCCCGCTGGCGGTGATTGTACGAATGACCCGTTCATCAATGCTGGAAGTGTTGGGTGAGGATTATATCCGCACCGCGCGTGCGAAAGGTCTGACGCGTATGCGGGTGATCGTCGTTCATGCGCTACGTAACGCAATGTTGCCGGTGGTTACGGTGATTGGGTTGCAGGTTGGTACGCTGCTGGCGGGGGCTATCCTGACAGAAACGATCTTCTCCTGGCCGGGCCTCGGTCGCTGGCTGATTGACGCGCTGCAGCGCCGCGACTATCCGGTGGTGCAGGGCGGGGTACTGCTGGTGGCAACGATGATTATTCTCGTCAACCTGCTGGTCGATCTGTTGTATGGCGTGGTGAACCCGCGTATCCGGCATAAGAAGTAAGGGGCCATCATGTCACACGTTACTGAAAATAAAATTGTCGCCGCACCGGTGCCGATGACCCCTCTGCAGGAGTTCTGGCACTATTTTAAACGCAACAAAGGCGCCGTCATTGGGCTGGTCTACGTCATGGCGATGATCATTATTGCCGTGTTTGCCAACGTCATTGCGCCCTATAACCCGGCGGATCAGTTCCGCGATACATTGCTGGCGCCGCCGTTCTGGCAGGACGGTGGGAGTATGTCGCATCTGCTCGGCACCGATGATGTTGGCCGCGATATCCTGTCGCGCCTGATGTACGGCGCGCGCCTGTCTCTGTTGGTTGGTTGTCTGGTCGTGGTGCTATCGCTGATTCTTGGCGTGGTGCTCGGCCTGGTGGCCGGCTATTTCGGCGGCGTCGTTGACGCCATCATCATGCGCATCGTTGATATCATGCTGGCGTTGCCGAGCCTGCTGCTGGCGCTGGTGCTGGTGGCCATCTTCGGTCCCTCTATTGTGAATGCTTCGCTGGCGCTGACGTTTGTCGCCTTGCCGCACTACGTGCGTCTGACGCGCGCGGCGGTACTGGTGGAGGTGAGCCGCGATTACGTGACCGCGTCGCGGGTGGCGGGCGCGGGGGCGATGCGCCAGATGTTCATCAACATTCTTCCTAACTGCCTTGCGCCGCTGATCGTTCAGGCGTCGCTGGGCTTCTCTAACGCCATTCTCGATATGGCCGCTCTTGGCTTCCTTGGCATGGGTGCGCAGCCGCCGACGCCGGAGTGGGGCACCATGCTCTCCGACGTGTTGCAGTTCGCGCAGAGCGCCTGGTGGGTCGTGACCTTTCCGGGGATTGCGATCCTGCTGACGGTGCTGGCATTTAACCTGATGGGTGACGGTCTGCGTGACGCGCTCGATCCCAAACTGAAGCAGTAAGAGGTTCGAGATGGCGTTATTAAATGTAAATAAACTATCGGTGCACTTCGGTGACGAAGGGACGCCGTTCCGCGCCGTAGACCGCGTGAGCTACAGTGTCGATCAGGGGGAAGTGATCGGGATTGTCGGCGAGTCCGGCTCTGGGAAATCGGTCAGCTCGCTGGCGATTATGGGGCTGATTGATTTCCCGGGTCGCGTCATGGCGGAAAAACTGGCGTTTAACGGTCAGGACTTGCAGCGCATCTCTGAGAAAGAGCGTCGCAACCTGGTGGGGGCGGAAGTAGCGATGATCTTCCAGGACCCGATGACCAGCCTGAATCCGTGCTACACCGTTGGTTTCCAGATCATGGAAGCGATTAAGGTGCATCAGGGCGGCAATAAGAAAACCCGTCGGCAGCGGGCAATTGACCTGCTGACGCTGGTCGGTATTCCCGATCCGGCTTCCCGTCTTGATGTCTATCCGCACCAGTTGTCCGGCGGGATGAGTCAGCGCGTAATGATTGCGATGGCCATTGCCTGTCGGCCAAAGCTGCTGATTGCCGATGAACCCACGACGGCGCTGGATGTCACCATTCAGGCGCAGATCATCGAACTACTGCTGGAACTGCAGCAGAAAGAGAACATGGCGCTGATCCTGATTACGCACGATCTGGCGCTGGTGGCGGAAGCGGCGCACAAAATCATCGTCATGTACGCCGGTCAGGTGGTGGAAACCGGCGATGCGAAAGACATTTTCCGCGCGCCGCGTCATCCGTACACTCAGGCGCTGCTACGGGCGTTGCCGGAGTTTGCTCAGGATAAAGCGCGTCTCGCTTCGCTGCCGGGGGTGGTGCCGGGAAAATATGATCGCCCGAATGGCTGCCTGCTTAACCCGCGTTGCCCCTATGCGACCGACAAATGTCGTAGTGAAGAACCTGAACTGAACTTGCTTAACGGCGGACGCCAGTCGAAATGCCACTACCCACTTGATGATGCCGGGAGGCCGGGGCTATGAGTATGCATGAGGCCACCACGCAACAGCCGCTGTTGCTGGCCACCGATTTGAAAAAACACTACCCTGTGAAGAAGGGGCTTTTCTCGCAGGAACGTCTGGTAAAAGCGCTGGATGGCGTCTCGTTCACCCTTGAGCGGGGTAAAACGCTGGCGGTTGTCGGTGAATCCGGCTGTGGGAAGTCAACGCTTGGCCGTCTGCTGACGATGATTGAAACCCCCACCAGCGGTGAGCTCTATTATCAGGGGCAGAACCTGCTTAAGCGCGATCCGCACGCGCAGAAACTGCGTCGGCAGAAAATCCAGATAGTGTTCCAGAACCCCTACGGTTCGTTGAATCCGCGAAAAAAGGTCGGGCAGATTCTCGAAGAACCGCTGCGGATCAATACGTCGCTGAGCCAGGCGCAGCGCCGTGAGAAAGCACTGGCGATGATGGCGAAGGTGGGCCTGAAAACGGAACATTATGACCGTTATCCGCATATGTTCTCAGGCGGGCAGCGTCAGCGTATCGCTATCGCCCGCGGTCTGATGCTGGACCCGGACGTGGTGATTGCCGATGAGCCGGTTTCCGCACTGGATGTGTCGGTACGTGCGCAGGTGCTGAATCTGATGATGGATTTGCAGCAGGAACTGGGGCTGTCTTACGTATTTATCTCCCACGACCTGTCGGTCGTGGAGCACATCGCTGATGAAGTGATGGTGATGTATTTAGGCCGCTGCGTGGAGAAAGGGTCGAAGGATCAAATCTTTAATAATCCGCAGCATCCGTATACTCAGGCGCTATTGTCGGCGACACCGCGCCTGAACCCGGATGATCGCCGTGAGCGTATTAAGCTGACTGGCGAACTGCCGAGCCCGCTGAGCCCGCCGCCGGGCTGTGCGTTTAACGCCCGCTGTCGCCGCCGTTTCGGCCCATGTACCCAACTACAGCCGCAGTTGAAGGATTATAATGGTCAACTGGTGGCCTGTTTTGCGGTCGATCAGGATCTCAATGGAGAGAAGCCGCTGGCGTAATGCAGTCGGAGATAAAACTGGCGAACCGGACTGAATGTTGGTCAGGTTAGCCTGTTCAGTTGCGTTATCGGCTTTATTGGCGGTCAGGCGAGGGCCGCTAATTCCGCCTGAATGACGGTATGTGGGGACGCGGTAGCCGCAGTGGAGTCCGGGGGAGCAAAACCTCCCCGGGCTGTCCAGACGCTGCGGGTATGACGATAATTTACCCTGATTAAATATGGCGGATTAAGATCAAAAAATATTAAAATGAACGCGCTTTAGTATTCTGCAGGTGTGCATTACGCTTAATTTAAAAGTTTATCTATACCCTAAATAATTCGCGTTGCTTAAAGGCGGCAAGGGCGTGAGTCCCCAGGAGCATAGATAACGATGTGACTGGAGTGAGTGTAGCCAACGCATAAGCAACTTGAAGTATGACGGGTATATAAAATTATTGAGGATACGTCACGACGGTAGGTAAGTAACAATTCGTCGGCAACGAATTTTAACGGCTATCGGCTGACTTGCGCAGAGAGTCGGACTTCTGACAGGGAGACTTGTTTGAAATCTGATTTATTCAACAAAGCCTGTCGGTAGTATAAAAACGCCCCTATGCTAATCGCCTGGCAGAGGGTACGCACGAGATAGACAACGCAGCCACCCAAAAAATGGGACTATGATTTTGAAAAAGAATTGATAGTGTAGCTGTATTATCGCGATGAAATGACACCCAGCCTGACTTATTCAAAACAATTAACCTCATATTAACGTTAGCGTAAGGTGGCGGACATAACGCCGGGTAAGGGTCTAAATAAACTCTTTATAAAACTCCCTGATGCATCAAAACGGCAACAGAGAGAGTGACTGACCGCAATGAGCGGCAAATCTGTCAGCAACGGATTCGCATGTCGCGAAGTGGCAACCAGTAACGATGCAGCGCAAGGATGGACCGGGTCCCTGGCCCGCCAACGACGTGGCGGTTTGCCAGAAAATGTCTCTATGCTTTAGCGGCGTTGAATGACAATTAAAACAGATTAAAAATATGATATATTTAAAATCATGAGGTTATCGATGAACCATTATGATGACTTACAGCGCTTCAAGGAAAAAACGCGAACACAGCGTTTACAATTCAAGGACCTTTCATCAGAAACCGCCGTTGGTGAAAAAGGGGATTGGGCTATCCTCAATCAGCTTATGCCCGTAACGGAAGAACCTACTTTAGCGATGGCTGAGACCGTTTCACTTCCCTCACCGCAGTTGGTTTCTGTCGATACGTTTACTCGCGTTGAAAGTCACCCCGTTCAGGCCGTACCTTCGCCATCGTTGGTTGCTCCGGTGGCAACGGCTCCTGAACCTGTCGCGGCATCAGCGCAGCCTGTTTCGGTGACGGAGACCTCCGAACCGGCTGCCGTTGAAACGGTTGTGCAGGAAAACGTCACGGCGCCTGAGCCTGTTACCCAGGCGGTGATGTCTCAACCGACACCGCCCCGCGTGCCTGCGCCCGCAATCAGATCTCGCCCGGCGATAACATCGACGACGGGAGGCTTCGCCCATCTCTTCGCGACGCAAACGGTGACGGCCGGGCCGGTAGCGAAAGGTAAAGATCAGCCTCTGAAATCACTCTTAGAAAGGATTGCAACATGCCGTTGATTTGTGTCTGTTCTCCGAAAGGCGGCGTAGGCAAAACGACCCTCGCGGCAAACCTGGCCTGGGCGTTGGCCAGAGCGGGGAGTAAAGTTCTGGCCCTTGATTTTGATGTGCAGAACGCTCTGCGTCTGCATTTTGGCGTTCCTCTTAGCGATGAACGCGGCTATGTGGCGAAAGCGCTGGAACTCCACGACTGGAGCCAGTGCGTACTGAGCGCCGGCAGTAATATTTTTGTCTTACCCTATGGTGAGGTGAGTCCGGCTCAGCGCGTGGCTTTTGATGAGCATTTGGTTCATGACGAGCACTTTCTGACGCGCGGCCTGGCTGCACTGCTCAATTATCCGGGGCTGATTATTATCGCCGATCTGCCGCCGGGCCCTTCCCCGGCGCTGACGGCGTTGACCCCCCTTGCGGATATGCATCTGATACCGCTGCTGGCGGATACCGCATCGATGTCCGTGCTGTCGCATGTCGAAAAACAGCGCCTGACCGGCGGCGAACTCAACGATAAGCACGGGCACTATTTTGTGATTAACCAGAGCGATAGCCGCCGTCAGGTGAGTCGCGATGTCACCGCGTTAATGGAACAAAAGCTGGGTGACCATCTGCTGGGCATTATCCATCGCGATGAAAGCGTGGTGGAGGCAAATGCGTCCCAGAAATCGATTCTTGACTTTAATTCTTCCTCCGCAGCCGCCTTTGATATTGAAATTATCGCCAAAAAAATCTCTGCGCAGTTGGGTATTAATATTGGCGATGGCACGGTGTACAACCCGCCACGCAGGTCAGGGCTTTAATTAAATCGCAGGGCGGCTGAATGAAAAAATCTCTTTTTTGGTTACTGGTACTGGTGCTTGCGCCCGTTGCTGCGCTGGTTGTGAT
Organism: Klebsiella indica; assembly: GCF_005860775.1. Lineage (GTDB taxonomy): Bacteria > Pseudomonadota > Gammaproteobacteria > Enterobacterales > Enterobacteriaceae > Klebsiella > Klebsiella indica. Next base: position 206,094 of record NZ_VCHQ01000005.1, on the reverse strand, counting down.
CACGCCGATGGACAGTCAAAAGCAGTATATTTTTGGCCTGCTGAGTATCGGTATCCTCCTCATCATGGGGTTCAGCAAGAACCGCAGTGTCTCCGTCATTATGGTTGTGACATCACTGCTCATGTCGACCCGTTATATGTATTTCCGTTTAACGCAGACCCTGCATTTTAACTCCACCATCGAAGCGATTCTGGGGATGGGGCTGTTTCTGGCGGAAGTGTATATCTGGGTGATGTTGCTGCTGAACTACCTGCAGACGGTCTGGCCGCTGAAGCGTGAAATCGTTCCGCTGCCGGATGATATGAGCACGTGGCCGACGGTCGATATCTACATTCCGAGCTATAACGAACCGCTTGAGGTGGTTCGCGATACCGTGCTGGCGGCACAATGTATTGATTATCCAGCAGATAAGTTAAAAATTTATCTGCTGGATGATGGTAAACGCAGCGATTTCGCCGTTTTTGCCGCCGATGTTGGGGTGGGGTATATCACCCGTAACGATAACAAACACGCCAAGGCGGGTAACCTGAATCATGCGATGACCCTGACCAACGGCGAACTCATTTGCGTTTTTGACTGCGACCATGTGGCGACCCGCGTGTTCCTGCAGGCGACGGTCGGCGGGTTCCTTAACGATCCGATGCTGGCGCTGGTGCAGACACCACACTACTTCTACTCGCCGGACCCCTTTGAGCGTAACCTCTCCGTTGGCCGCAATATCCCCAACGAAGGGATGCTGTTTTATGGCCCGATTCAGCAGGGTAACGACAACTGGAATGCGACCTTTTTTTGCGGATCCTGTGCCGTTATTCGCCGCACCGCGCTCGATCAGATTGGCGGTTTTGCGGTTGAAACGGTGACAGAAGATGCGCATACCGCGCTGAAGTTCCAGCGTCTGGGCTGGAAATCGGCGTTTCTCGATATTCCGCTGGCGGCGGGTCTGGCCACTGAACGCCTGGTCGTACACGTGATCCAGCGTACCCGCTGGGCGCGCGGGATGACGCAAATCTTCCGTCTCGATAATCCCTTATTGGGGCGCGGGCTGACGTTTCAGCAACGCCTCTGTTACCTCAGCGCCATGCTTTACTATCAGTTTGCTCTGCCGCGGGTGGTGTTTGTTACCGCGCCGCTGGCTTATCTGCTGTTTAACCTGAATATCATCTACTCTTCGGCGAGTCTGGTTGTTTCCTACGCGCTGCCGCATCTGTTCCTCGCGATTTATGTTGGATCGCGGATGAATGGTCGCTATCGCTACAGCTTCTGGGGGGAAATTTACGATATCGTACTGGCGTTCCATCTGGTGCTACCGACGCTGGTGACGATGATTTTCCCTAAGCGCGGGAAATTCAACGTCACCGATAAAGGCGGCTTGCTTGATGTCGGCTATTTTGATTTTACGGTCGTCAGGCCGCACCTGGTTGTTGCTGGTCTGCTGGGCCTGGGCGTGGTGGTGGGTATTGTCCGTGCCGTCGGCCACGATTACTTTGGATCGGACCCGTGGGTTATCGCGCTGAACGTTGGCTGGGGGATTTACAGCCTGATCTTCCTGCTGGCCGCTATCGCCGTCGCGCGGGAAAGTCGCCAGGTGCGCAAGACGATTCGTATTGATGTCGATATTCCGGTACTCATCCACTATACCAGCGGCATTGTCTCTCGTAGCCATACTGCCGACCTGTCAATGGGGGGATGCCGTGTTGTCGCGCCGGATAAGCGTCACCAGCAGGATGAGATTGAAGCGATTGAACTGCTCCTCCAGTCCGGGGCGATTGCGATTCCCGTTCGTCAGGTCACGGGCGACGATCGTTTTGTCCGCCTGCAGTTTGATGAACATATCCCGCTGTCCCGTCGCCGCGAACTGGTCCGTGTGGTACTGGCGCGCGCCGATGCGTGGATTAATCCGCCGCGTCCGCAGGACAATCCGTTCCGCTCTTTTGCTACCATTTTGCGCTGCGTATTTGATCTGTTCTGGCTGACATGGAAAACGCGCAGCCAGCGTCGCCAGCCACCTGCGGCGAACCCCGCGCGGGAGGATGGCGGCTTATGAAACGTTTAACGGCGCTTGCGCTGCTGGTTGGTCTGTTCGCTGTGCCTGCGTTGCATAGCGAGGAGACGCCTGTACATTCCTTATCGCAACTGAACTTCCCGTTACCTGATGCGGGGGGCGGCAGCGCGGCGGTTGCCGAATCGGCAGCGGAATCCAATTCAGCGGCCACGACCGAATCGACTTCGCTGCCGGCGATGCCGCCGCCGGTCATCTCTGACACACCCGATACGCTCCCCTTAACGCCGGTTGTCGGTGGTGATTTGAACCTGACGCAGATGGGCCGGCCGGACGGCATTATGCTGAGCGGCGGGCAAAATCAGGGAGGGGCCAGCTTTACGTTGCCCGCCGATCAGGTGGTCACTCATGCCCAACTGATGCTGGAGGTGAAGGTTTCGCCGGAGATGGCGACCCGCAACGCCACGCTGCAATTAATGCTGAATGGCCAGCCGCTTGGTACCTTACCGCTGGGGGCTGAGGGCAAGGACATTTCGCATTATCAGCTGGATATCCCGGCGGAGCTGATGGTTTCCAGCAACAACCTGAGCTTTAAAATTAACGACGGCGATGGCATGCAGTGTCGGCTGGATAACCATGATACGTCGCGGGTGACCATTTTGCCCGCCTCTCACTTTAGCTGGGAGAGTCAGCAGCTCAATATCAGTAATGATTTAAGCTATTTTCCGCGCCCGTTTTTCGACAGTATGCAGATGACCCCGGCGGATATCGCCATTGCCTATCCGCAGAACGCGACGGCGGATATCTTCAGCGCGGCGGCGCTGGTGTCGTCATGGTTGGGGATTCAGGCCGACTATCGCGGTATCGAGTTCGATGCCCTGCGCGATCGCCTGCCGGAGAAACATGGCATTATTATCGGCCATCCAGGCGAGCAGGTTGGGGGGCTGACGCTACCGCAAACCGACAAACCGTTGCTACAGGTTATTGAAAATCCGGGTAATCCCGCCTACAAGCTGCTGCTGATTGTTGGACGGAATGACGCCGCGCTGCGCATGGCCGCCTGGCGGCTGACGCGCGGCGATTTCGCCCCGCAGACTGCCAGTATGACGGTTGCGCCGCAGGCTATTCCGCTCGGCAAACCGTACGATGCGCCGCGCTGGATAGCCACCGATCGCCCGGTAAAACTCAGCGAACTGCTACGTAAAGATCAAAGTATGACCGTTAACGGCGTATGGCATGAGCCGCTACGTGTGGCCTTCCGCGCGGCGCCGGATCTCTATCTATGGGACGGCGAAACCATCCCTTTGCGGATTGGCTATCGCTTCCCGTCCGAGAGCTGGATTAATGAAGATAAGTCGTTGTTAAGCGTGACGCTCAACAACACCTTCCTCAACAACCTGCCGATGAACAAGCAGGGGCCGCTGGAGAAGCTCTGGCGTTACCTGGGCGGCGATGCGCGCCAGGAGCGTTTTACTATTCCGCTGGCGCCGTATCTGATTTACGGCGATAACCAGCTTTCGCTCTATTTCAACCTGGTGCCGAAGGACAATGCTCCCTGTTCCGTATTGTTGAACAGCAATATCAAGAGCCGTCTCACCGACGATTCATGGATTGATTTGAGCAGTACGCGACACTTCTCTTTGTTACCGAACCTCTCTTATTTTGTTGGTGCGTCATTCCCCTTTTCGCGGTTAGCGGATTACTCGCAAACCACCCTGCTGCTGCCTGAGCATCCTTCCGAGACACAGGTGGCGACCCTGCTGAACCTGGCCGCGCGTTCAGGAAATTCAACCGGGGAAGCGCTGGTGAATAACCGGGTTGTATTAGGCATTCCTGATGGCGGCGCGAGTTTACAGTACCTGCGCGATCGCGATGTGCTGGCGGTGAGCTCCCTTGATCAAAAAGGGTTTAACCAGCGTCTGTTGGCCGACTCTCCCTATAACCCGGTCGATAATCTGCTTAGCGTACGCGAACCGACGCTGTGGGCAAAAATAGAGCGCAAGCTAAGCGGCGACTGGGCTTCGGACGGTATGGACGCTGACCGCTATCTATCCTCCCGAAGCGCCTGGCGCGGTTTTATCAGCTACCGGTCGCCGTGGAATGCCCAACGACTGGTGGTGGTCGCGATGGCCAGTAATGACGATCAGCTGGCGAAACTGGAAAACGATCTTAATTCCGCGCGTATCAATGCCGGTATTCGCGGCGATACGGCAGTGATCACCAGTGAGAATGGCGTGCGCAGTTTTCAGGTCAGTACCCCATTCCCCAGCGGCCAGATGCCCTGGTACATGATGGCGGTGTGGTACGCCAACCAGCACTCCGGCCTGCTGGCGTTGCTGGGGCTGATCGCCACATCAATTCTGGGACTGGCGCTGACCGCCATGTTTAAACGTCATGCTCGTAAGCGCCTGGAGGCGGGGGATCGCCAATGAAAAGAGTGAGCAGAATGAATAACAAGGCCGTCCGCCAGATTTCCACGCTGTGCCTGTCCGGCGTGCTGACGCTCGGCGCGTTCAGCGAGGCTCGGGCGGCAGGTAACGATGCGGCGCTGCAGGCATTGTTTGCCCAGGCAAACTACTGGCATGAAAAATCCCACGACGAGCTGGCGATGGAGTCGCTGCAGAAAGTGTTGTCGGTGGATGCCGACAACACCCGGGCGCTATATCTGATGGCGCTGTGGGCGCAACAGGGAGGGGATCTCCAGGCGGCGGCCCAGTGGCGGGAGCGGCTGGCGAAAGTGGCGCCCGATAGTCCTGATTTACAGGAACTGGATAGCGCCAAAAAAATGGCGCAGGTGCCGCAGGGGCAACTGAATCTGGCAAGACAGCAGGCGCGAAGCGGCAATATTCCCGCTGCGCTGGCGACCTGGCGGAGCATGTTTAACGGCAACGTCCCGCCTTCCGGGCTGGCGGCGGAATACTACATGACGATGGCCAGCGACAAGTCGCTCTATCCGCAGGCCCTGAGTGAACTGCGTCAGTATGTTGCGCAGCATCCGCAGGAGAACGGGGCGCGCGTGGCATTGGGCAAGGTGCTGACCTGGCGCGAAGAGACCCGCCGGGAAGGGATTGCTATGCTGGAACCGATGGCCAGCGGCAGCAAAGAAGCCGACAGCGGGCTGCGGCAGGCACTGTTGTGGATGGGGCCGCAGGCGGGGGACGAGCCGTTTTATGATAACTGGATGCAGCGTCACCCGCAGGATAGCGAAGTGCAGAACTACTTCCGCGAACGGCGCAATGGCCAGGCGCGCGGCCAGGGATATGCCGATCTGAACAGCGGTAATATCCCCGCGGCGAAAAAACAATTTGAGCAGGTTCTGCAGGCCAACCCGCAGGATGCGGACGCGCTGGCCGGAATGGGCTATATCGCTCAGCGTAGCGGCGATTTTCAGGCGGCGTCTCAATATTTGAGTCGGGCGGCGGATCTCGGCGGCGATGCTGCGCAAACCCGGCGTCAGCAGGCGGCGGATGCGCTGTTTTATGGTCAGCTCGCGCAGGCGCAGCAGGCCTATAAACAGGGCAACATTAGCCAGGCGCTGGCGCTTTCCGCACCGCTGGCGCAGCAGAGCGGCACGCAGGGCGCGGCGGCGAAGCTCTTCCGCGCTGATGTATTGCGTCACAACAAAGATTTGCCGCAGGCCGAGCAAACGTTGCGGTCATTACTTAATGAACAGCCGCAAAATGGCCCGGCGCGGGAGAATCTCTATTACGTTCTGCGCGAACAAAATAAAACGGCGGAAGCGCAGGCGATGCTGCAAACGCTGCCGGAAAGCCTGCAGCAAAAGCTCCAGCCCAGGGCGATCGTCGGTAATCCGGGTGATTCTCTGCGCCGACAGGCTCAGGCGCAGTCCAGTAACGGCAACGTGGCGGGCGCTATCGCTACGCTGCGCCAGGGCGTCTCGCGCTATCCGGACGATGCCTGGATGCGCCTCGATTTAGCCCGACTGTTGCAAAAGTCCGGCGCTGGCGATGAGGCAAACTCGATTATGACCGCCGCCTGGCGCCCTGGCGCCAACAGCGACTCGCTGTACGCCGCCGCCCTTTTTGCCAGTGATAACGGCGGCTGGCAGCAGGCGCAAACCCTGCTGGCGAGAATTCCCGCCGCCAGACAGACCAGCCAGATGCGCGAGTTGCGTCAGCGGGTAAACTACAATCTGCAACTGTCGATCGCGGAAAGTTATCTGGCGCAGGGGAATACCGTCGCCGCGTCCAATACGTTAAGGGCGATGGCCGGGACGCCGCCAGAAGCGCCGGCGGATGTCGGTAAACTGGCGCGACTGCTGGCCGAGAGCGGCGATATCAGCACGGCGGTATCGCTGGTGCGCAACAACATCAACCACGGTATTTCCGGTAATGCCGGAGATTATGCCGATCAGATAACCGTGCTCAATCAGGCGGGTCTGACTCAAGAAGCACAGCAACTGTTGACTAATCCACAGTTACAGGCAAACAGTACGCCAACGCAACTGGCCAGTATTAGCAATGGTTACGTGATTAATGAAGCGGACCACCTGCGGGAACAGGGCAATTACGCGGCGGCGTATGACAAGCTGATGCGTGCGATGCAGAGCGATCCGCAAAACACAGACTTGATGTTCGCGATGGCGCGTCTCTATCAGAGCGGCAAAATGAACAAAGAAGCCGGGGTGGTGTACGACTATCTGATGACCCACGATACGCCGAATCAGGACGCGCGCAGCGGCGCCATTAATGTCGCGCTATCGGAGGGGGATAACGACCGGGCGGCACAGCTGGCGAGCGGTCTGCGGCCGGATAATTCGCCGGACCGTTTACTGCTGCTGGCGCGTGTCGCCGAATCCCAGGGGGAGCACCAGCAGGCGATGACGTACCTGCGTAGCGCCCGCGGCAGGCTGTTGGGATTACAGAGCAGCAACAGCGCGCAAACGCCGACAGTGGGCGGCTTGCTGGCGGCGGACAACCCGTTTCTTGGCGTTTCGCGCACATCACCGGCAACGCGCACGGCTTCCGCCTACGGGTTATATATGCCATGGCAGGTTTCCCAGGTTTCGACTGGCGATGGCAGTACGTTGCCGGGGATCCAGCGTCCCGATCTGCCGGTTGAAACCGCGCAGGCGCGTACGCTGCGTCAGGTCGATACCATGATGGAGTCCCTGCAGGAAAAAACCGGGACCTGGCTACAGGCCGGTATGGAGGTGCGCGGTCGCGATGGTGAATCCGGCACCAGTAAGCTGACCGAATTGAAAACCCCGTTGACCTGGTCTTCGTCGCCGTTCGGTGATTCACGTTTCGATTTCACCGTTACGCCAATTACCTTGAACGCCGGAACCGCAACCGGCGATGCCTGGCGGCGCTATGGCTCGAACCCGTTGTCGAACGCGGTCTCTAATATAATTTCTACCGCTACCAGCGAACAGAAGTCGATCGCAGCGATGACCGATACGGAGAAAGAGACGCTTTATGCCAGCTATCCGGGAGCAGAAACGCTGAACGGCCTGGGGACGTTAAGCGCGTCGGATTACAACCCAACGACCAGTACCGGTATGGAAAATCTGGCGAAGCTGAAGGCCTACGACTCTGGACAGGTTTATGAATATCTTACTGCATCAAGTCTGAAGCCGAACGTAGACGAAGCGAGCGGCACGACGAATTCGCAAAATGCGAATGGCGTTGAACTTAATATGGCGCTGAGCGGTGATAACTACCGGGCCGATATTGGTAGCACCCCATTGGGGCAGGATCTCAACACTCTGGTAGGTGGCGTTAAGTGGTCGCCGAAGCTGACCAACTATCTGTCGTTAATTTTTACCGGCGAACGTCGTGCGATCACCGACAGCCTGCTCTCCTATGTCGGCCTGCAGGACGCCTACTCCGGCAAAACCTGGGGCCAGGTGACGAAAAACGGCGGTACTTTGCAACTGAGCTATGACGATGGCGATGCCGGCTTTTACGTTGGCGGCGGGGGCTATAGCTACCTTGGGAAAAACGTTGCCAGCAACACCAGCATCAATGCCAATGCCGGGGTTTATCTGCGGCCTTACCATGATGAGTATCGTCAGCTACAGGCCGGGTTGAGTATGAGCTACATGGATTTCTCGAAAAACCTTAGCTACTTCACCTACGGGCAGGGGGGTTATTTCAGCCCGCAGAACTATGTCAGCGTGTCGCTACCGGTCAGCCTGATGGAGAAATATGATAACTGGACGATGAAGCTTGGCGGATCGGTGGGCTATCAATCTTACAGCCAGGATAAGAGCGCCTATTTCCCGACCAACTCCGAATGGCAGCAGACTCTTGAGTCTGCGGTAACCGATGGTTTTGCCAAAGAGGCATACTATTCAGCCACCTCGAAGAGCGGTATCGGCTACACTCTGCGCGCCGGCGCGGATTACAAAGTTAACAAACAGATGACGCTTGGCGGCCAGGTTGGCTATGATACTTTCGGCGACTATAACGAGAGCACTGCCGGTCTTTATATTCGCTATATGCTGGGAGACAACTGATCATGACGGACAATAATAATGCTCTGGTTATCACCTGGTTTCAGCAGCAGCAAACGCCAGTCGGATGGTTCGATCTGTTACTGATTATGGTTGACGGCATGGTCAACAACGCAGGGGAGCTGGAGAGCCAGCCTTTTCTGCGGCAGATGGGCGAGGCGCTGGCTGATGAGCATCCATTGCCGGAATCAGAGACGGTCGGCCAACTGGAAGCCAATATTAATGCGCAGCTGAGCCGCTTTCAGTGGGGCTTTGTAAGCGTTGAGGTTAGCGAGGATTGCCTGCGATTACGTCATCAGGCGCTGCCGGTCAGCCGTGATGAAGCGCGCCGTATCCGCTGGTGTAATGCTTTCAGCGCCGTCCTTGAAGGGCTTTATTCCCGCTGGTTACAAGGACAGGGCGGCGGTGCGCATGTGATTTTACAGCGCGAGCGGATGTTTTCGGTTTCTGATGTCCAGTTTATCTATTTCCATCCATAACAGGGGAATTTATGTCCTTACGTGCTTTGGCTGCAGTCGTAATGGCGACGGTGATGATGCTTCCCCATGCGTGGGCCGATACGGCGTGGCAAAGTTACAAATCGCGTTTTCTGATGCCGGACGGGCGCATTATTGATACCGGAAACGGCAATGTTTCTCATACTGAAGGCCAGGGTTTTGCCATGTTGTTAGCGGTGGCCAATAACGATCGTCCGACGTTTGACAAACTCTGGCAATGGACCAATAAGACGCTGCGTAACAAAGATAATGGGCTGTTTTACTGGCGCTATAACCCGGTGGCGCCTAATCCGGTGGCGGATAAAAACAACGCAACCGATGGCGACACGATGATCGCCTGGGCGCTGTTGCGTGCGCAGCAGCAGTGGCAGGATAGCGCATACGGCACGGCATCCGATGCGATTACCAGCGCACTGCTGAAGTTCACGGTGGTCACGTTCGCCGGTCGTCAGGTGATGTTGCCGGGGGCAAAGGGGTTTTACTTTAACGATCACCTGAACCTGAATCCGTCCTATTTTATCTTTCCGGCATGGCAGGCCTTTGCGGCTCGCACGCATCTGACGGCCTGGCGAAAGCTACAGAGTGATGGTCAGGCGCTGCTGGAAAAAATGGCGTGGGGAAAATCTCAGCTACCCAGCGACTGGGTGGTGTTAAACGCAGATGGCAAGATGGAACCGGCAAAAGAGTGGCCAGCGCGGATGAGCTATGATGCGATTCGTATCCCGCTGTATGTCTCCTGGCGTGACCCGCAAAGTCGTTTGCTGACGCCGTGGAAAAACTGGTTCCAGAGCTATCCGCGTCTGCAAACGCCGGCATGGATTAACGTCAATACCGGTGAGGTCGCCCCCTGGTTTATGACCGGCGGGCTGCTGGCGGTACGTGATTTAACCCTCGGGGAAGCGCAGGGTGAACCTGAGATTACGGCTCAGGACGACTATTATTCCGCCAGTCTGAAACTGCTGGCGTGGCTGGCGAATAAAGACCGCCAGTGAGCGCCGGAATGCGTTTTGCTCCCTGCGTTATGCCAGGGGGCGGCTCCGCCGGAGCCAGTGAAATCAGTTAATCAGTGGCTCCGGCAAACTCGTTTTTAGCCCTGATTCAGCCTGAATAATTTCGGCTGGCGTCTGTTTTTATGTGCTTCAGCGTAATGCCGGGGGCATGGGGGGCGCGAAACGGCCCATGCCGTTCACAGGCTGCGGAGATGGCCAGTATCCACCTATTGACAGTGAACGGAACCGGCCACCGCTCAAAACCACGCAAAACAAAAATAGACCATTTCGCCACTCCCCTTAAAAAAGACGCTCCCGCCGACCGGTGCAGATTAGCCTGAATTATGCGAGAGAGCGTCACTCCCCGACGCTCTTCGCGTATACTCGTCAGGCTTTGCCTTTTTTGGCAATACAGGCTGATTATTCCCTGATGGACTGGCCCCTGGCTACGGGCGTGAATGCACGATTTGAGTATATAATCAGCCTGAAAACGATCGGTGTGGATGGATCTATACCGAAAATGCGTTCAGTTTCAGTGGAGAACCCCGTTGCGCGTCAGCCGCTCACTTACAATTAAACAGATGGCGATGGTCGCGAGCGTATCCATGGCGTTCGTATTGGTCTTCTGTTCTATTTTGCTGTTCCACTTTGTTCAGCAGAGTCGCTTTACCACGGCCACGCAATTAGAAAGCATCGCGCGTTCCGTCCGCGAACCGCTATCAGCGGCGATCCTGAAAGCCGATATTCCGGAAGCGGAAACGATTCTGAGCAGCATTCAGCCCGCGGGTGTCGTCAGCCGGGCAGACGTTGTACTGCCTAATCAATTCCAGGCGTTGCGAATGCGCTTTATCCCGGAGCGTCCGGTCCCGGTAATGATCACCCGGATGTTCGAACTGCCAGTCCAGATTTCATTGCCGATCTACTCTCTTGAGCGGCCTGCGAATCCGCAGCCGCTGGCTTACCTGGTGCTACAGGCCGACTCCTGGCGGATGTACAAATTCGTGATGAGTGCGCTCTCAACGTTAGTAACTGCTTACTTACTGTTGGTGCTGGTTCTGACGGTGGCGCTCACCTGGTGTATCAACCGTCTCATCGTGCGTCCGTTACGTAAAATCGCCCGCGAACTGAATGATGTGCCGCAGCAGGAGCGCCTCGGCCACCAGCTTACGCTACCGCGTTTACATCATGATGATGAACTTGGAATGCTGGTGCGCAGTTACAACCGTAATCAGCAGACTTTGCTGCGCCAGCATGATGAACTCTCTTTGCAATCGACCCGTTTCCCGGAGTCCGAGCTGCCCAATAAAGCCTTTTTGATGGCGATGCTGGAGCAGATAGTTGCCCGTTCTCAGGCTTCGGCACTGCTGATCATTGCCTGTGAAACGCTGCAGGATACCGCTGGCGTGCTGAAAGAGACGCAGCGCGAAATGCTGCTGCTGACTCTGGTGGAAAAGCTGCGCGCGATTATTCCTTCGCAAATGGTGCTGGCCCAGGTAAGCGGTTACGACTTTGCGATCCTGGCCTCCAGCATGGCTGAACCCTGGCAGGCGGTTACGCTAAGTAAGCAAGTACTTACTGTTATAAATGAGCGTTTACCGTTACACGGTATCCAGCTTCGCCCCTGCGCCAGCGTCGGTATCGCGATGTTTAACGGTGAAATCAGCGCCGAACAGCTCTATCGGCGGGCGTTTTCTGCCGCCGTAACCGCGCGTCGTAAAGGTAAAAACCAGATTGAGTTCTTTGATCCGCAGCAGATGGAGAAAGCGCAACGTCGGCTGAGAGAAGAGCATGATATTTTGACGGCGCTCGATAACCAGCAGTTTGCTATCTGGCTGCAACCTCAGGTAGATGCCCGTAGCGGTGAAGTGTGTGGCGCGAAAGTGCATCTACGGCAGCGCCAGGCGAATGGCGACTGGTCGCTGCCGGGAGATCTGCTTGAGCGCATTGACGCCTGCGGGCTGACGGCTCCAGTCGGCTACTGGCTACTGGAAGAAGCCTGTCGACAGTTGGTCGTCTGGCAGAATCAGGGGATCATGCTGCCGTTGTCGGTTAATGCCTCGTTGCTGCATAGCGACAGCGAAGTGGAAATACTGGCGCTGCTTGCGCGCTACCGCGTTGTGCCGGATACCCTGGTGCTGGAAGTGACAGAAAGCCGTCGAATGGACGAGCCGCAGACGCTGATTTCCCGGCTGCGTCCGCTGCGTGAAGCAGGCGCGCGGATTACGCTGGATGATTTCGCTATGGGTTACGTGGGCCTGCGTCAACTGCAACATATCAAATCGTTGCCAGTGGACATGTTGAAAATCGATAAGACGTTGATCGATATGCTGCCGGATGACATCAGTCTGGTCCCGGCGATTATACAACTGGCTCGGGGCCTCAATCTGCGTATTGTTGCGGAGGGCGTTGAAACCCAGGCGCAGTATACCTGGCTGCAGGCGGCGGGGATCGATATTGCGCAGGGTGGGCTGTTTAGCGGCGCCATTCCGCCGGAAGCATTTATGACCCGCTTTTTACTGAATGATACCGGGGATGCAAATTTGTAACTGTATTGTTAGCTTGTGCGAGTCAGCTCAAATTTATTAACAATTCCGTTGCAAATGTGCACCTTGTTATTTCTGAAATGTTTCACGGGTGTTATTTTTAAGCCACAGACGCAGTACCCTTTCTTTGTCTGTGGTTATTCCCAAAGGACACCCTATGAAAACCTCTTTCTTTAAAAGCCTCTATTTCCAGGTTTTATCTGCCATAGCGATCGGTATTCTGCTGGGCCACTTTTACCCGGAACTGGGTACGCAGATGAAGCCTTTCGGCGATGCTTTCGTGAAGCTGATTAAAATGGTAATTGCTCCGGTTATCTTCTGTACCGTCGTGACAGGGATTGCCGGGATGGAAAGCATGAAGGCCGTCGGCCGCACCGGCGCGGTGGCGCTGCTCTATTTTGAAATCGTGAGTACCATTGCTCTGATTATCGGCCTGATCATTGTCAATCTGGTGCAACCCGGTGCCGGAATGCACGTTGATCCGGCGACGCTGGATGCGCACGCCGTGGCGGTTTATGCCGCGCAGGCGAAAGAACAGGGCATCGTGGCGTTCTTGCTCGATATTATCCCTGGCAGCGTGATTGGCGCTTTTGCCAGCGGCAATATTCTGCAGGTACTGATGTTCGCGGTACTGTTTGGTTTTGCGCTGCATCGTCTGGGCAGCAAAGGCCAACTGATTTTTAACGTGATTGAAAGCTTCTCGCAGGTCATCTTCGGCATTATCAATATGATTATGCGCCTGGCGCCGATTGGCGCGTTCGGGGCGATGGCTTTTACTATCGGTAAATACGGCGTCGGTACACTGGTACAGCTCGGTCAATTGATCGCCTGTTTCTACATTACCTGTATCCTGTTCGTGGTGCTGGTACTTGGCTCGATCGCCAAAGCAGCCGGCTTTAGCATCTTCAAGTTCATTCGTTATATTCGCGAAGAACTGCTGATTGTGCTGGGAACCTCTTCCTCTGAGTCGGCGCTGCCGCGCATGCTTGATAAGATGGAAAAACTGGGCTGCCGTAAGTCCGTGGTGGGGCTGGTGATCCCGACGGGGTACTCATTTAACCTTGATGGAACCTCAATCTATCTGACAATGGCGGCGGTGTTTATCGCGCAGGCGACCGATAGCCATATGGACATTTTCCATCAGGTTACCCTGCTGGTCGTGTTGCTGCTCTCCTCGAAAGGTGCGGCGGGAGTGACGGGCAGCGGTTTTATCGTGCTGGCGGCGACCATTTCCGCTGTTGGCCATCTGCCGGTGGCCGGTCTGGCGTTAATCCTTGGCATCGACCGCTTTATGTCCGAAGCGCGCGCACTGACTAATCTGGTGGGTAACGGCGTGGCGACCATTGTTGTCGCTAAATGGGTAAAAGAGCTGGACGCCAGACAGCTGGATGATGTCCTGAATAACCGCACTCCGGTACGCGAATCGCACGAATTATCCTCATAAATCCATCTGTTAGGCCCGTTCTCCTTGCTGGAGAACGGGCTCCTGCGCATAATTAGGGAGCGCTGTCGTTTGTACAGCGCGACTCTATACCTTAAATAATTCGAGTTGCAGGAAGGCGGCGAGGCAGTGAATCCCCGGGAGCGTACTCCAGTACGAGACTGGGGTGAACGAGGAAAGCCAACGCACATGCAACTTGAAGTATGACGGGTACAAATGTTTATTTAACGTCTACATGTGACATTTTCATCTTCGCGTGGTCTAACCGACGTACTTCACTTACCACATTTTTCGGCGGTCCGTCCGTGGGCTGCTGTTGTAACCAGGAATGTTGATCAGGGGTTCACATGCAGGGCACAAAAATTCGACTCTTAACCGGTGGGTTGCTGATGATGGCGGCAGCCGGTTATGTGCAGGCTGAAGCGCTCCAGCCGGACCCGGCCTGGCAACAAGGGGTGCTTGCAAATGGCTTTCAGTGGCAGGTGTTAGCGACCCCGCAACGTCCCAGCGATCGCGTCGAAATTCGCTTGTCCGTAAATATTGGCTCGTTGAGTGAGAGCACTCAGCAGAGCGGTTTTAGCCACTTTATCCCCCGTCTTGCGCTGACGCAAAGTGGTGCCCTGCCGACCATGCAGGCACGTTCGTTGTGGCAGCAGAGTATTGATCCAAACCGCCCTTTACCCCCCGCGATCGTCTCTTATGACTACAGTCTGTTTAACCTGAGCTTACCGAATAACCGTAACGATTTGCTGAAAGAGGCGTTGAGCTGGCTGGCAAATGCAAATGGTAAGCTGTCAATTACCCGGGAAACGGTCAATCACGCTTTGCAGAGCGAGGATATGGTGGCGACCTGGCCTGCGAATACCAAAGAAAGCTGGTGGCGCTATCGGCTGAAAGGTTCAACGATGCTGGCGCACGATCCGGCCGTGCCGCTGAAGCAACCGATTGATATTGCCAAATTAAAAGATTTCTATCACAAGTGGTATACGCCGGATGCCATGACGCTGATCGTCGTTGGTAACGTTGACAGTCGCAACGTCGCCGAGCAAATCAACAAAATCTTCGGTAGCCTGAAAGGCAAGCGCGAGACGCCAGCGGCGGTTCCTACGCTCTCGCCGCTACCGACAATGCCGGTCAGTATTATGACCGATGCGGTGCGCCAGGATAAGCTGTCACTGATGTGGGATGCGCCGTGGCAACCGATTCGCGACTCGGTTGCGCTCCAGCGTTACTGGCGCGATGATCTTGCGCGTGAAGCGCTGTTCTGGCACGTACAGCAGAATTTACGCAAAAGTAATATCAAGGACATCAACCTCAGTTTTGACTGTCGCGTTCTCTACTTGCGGGCGCAGTGTGCGATCAATATCGAATCGCCGGCCGAACGTCTGAATGCAAACTTAACGACCGTGGCGCGCGAACTGGCGAAAGTGCGCGATAACGGTCTGTCACAGGATGAGTTTGCTGCCCTGATTGCGCAGAAAAACCTTGAGTTGCAGAAGCTGTTCGCCACCTATGCGCGCACCGATACGTATATCCTGATCAGTCAGCGGATGCGTTCGTTGCAAAACCAGGTGGTGGATATTGCGCCTGAGCAGTATCAGAAGCTGCGCCAGGAGTTCCTTAACTCACTGACGGTTGACATGCTAAACCAGTACCTGCGTCAGCAACTGTCGCAGGATATGGCGCTGGTACTGCAGCAGCCGCAGAGCGAGCCGGAATACAACATAAAGGATCTCCAGGCGACGTGGGAGAAAGTGATGGCGCCTGTACCCGCCGCCGCGCCAGCGACTGAAGGCAGCAACGATGTCGCGGAAGGGAACAACGACGTGACGGATACCCCGCCAGCGCAGTAAGAAAAACCGGATAGCCATGCTATCCGGTGAGGCCGATAACAACGGTATCAGCCATTGGGCTTGCGTTTCAGCCGGGCGGCGGCTGGGGCTTTATCCGGCCAGGTAAATCAATAATATCGTTAGGTTACTGATTTAACGTGGGCCGGATCAGCGTTGCGCCGGGGAGATTACTGCGGCATCGCTTCGCGCGGGATAATCGCGCCGCGATACTGTATTACCGTGCTGGCGGTCAGATGCCCGCGTTTTGCCGCGGATTCGGCGTCTCCGCCGGTCAGGCGTACCGCCAGATAGCCAGCGCTGAACGAATCACCTGCCGCTGTGGTATCAATCACACGCTCTTTTGGCAGTTTTACCGCCGGAACTTCCTGTTGCGGTTGGCCAGCAATCGCCACCAGGCAGGATTCGGCGCCGCGTTTGACCACCACTTCTTCGACGCCAGCGGCGTGAGTACGCGCAATCACGTCCTCAACCGGTTTCTCCCCCCACAGGGCATCTTCATCGTCAAGGGTCAGGAAAGCGATATCGGTGCAGGTCAGCATCTGCTGATAAACCTGCTGCGTCTCCTCTTTGCTGCTCCACAGGCGAGGGCGATAGTTGTTATCGAAGATCACTTTGCCGCCGTTCGCGCGGCATTGGCGCAGCAGGGTCAGCAGTTTTTCACGGCTGGCGGGACTGAGGATCGCCAGACTGATACCGCTGAGATAGAGATAGTCAAAGGTCGCCAGTGCTTCACAGATCGCCGCAGACTGTTCGCTTTCCAGCCAGAACCTGGCCGCTGCTTCATTGCGCCAGTAGTAAAAGGTCCGCTCGCCGGTATCGTCGGTTTCGATATAGTACAGGCCCGGTAAACGGTCGGCCATACGCTGAATCAGGTCGGTCTGGACATTTTCGCGCTGCCAGGATTCGAGCATCTGTTGACTAAAGGTATCAGTTCCCAGTGCGGTGACGTAGTGCACACTCAGTGCGCTGGCGTCGGTCTGACGAGCGATATAGACGGAAGTGTTTAGCGTATCGCCGCCGAAGCCGCGGTTTACTGCCGCCCCTTTTTCTGACAGTTCAATCATACATTCGCCAATGACGGCAATTTTCTTCGACATAGTGATGACCTGAAATTAAATCAATATTCGTTCTAGTGTGCGCTGGGTCGCTTTTATGGTCAACCATATTAAAACAACGTTCCATTATTTTTTTGACCTGACGCGGATTATGTGACGGAGACCGCAATTGTCAGCGTCATTGGCTTTTCCGGTGTTTACCGGATGGTCACGTGGCAAGGAACAGGCGAATCCGGATTGGGCGATGTGGTCGCTGATGAAAAATAGCGGGGTGAAATGTCGCCCCTGGCTGCAATGCGCCGGGGGCGAAGAGCGTTACAGCGACTGATGACGCGTTTCGTGAGTGAGCAGCAGGGCAATCATCGTCAGCGTCGCCATTGCGGCCAGGTAGAGCCCCACCGCAGGCAGGCCGTAATTGCCCTGCAGCCAGGCGGCGATATACGGCGCCACGGAAGCGCCGAGGATCGACGAGACGTTATAGGAGAACGAGGCGCCCGTGTAACGAACTTCCGTCGGGAACAGCTCTGGCAGCAGCGCGCCCATCGGGCCAAAGGTCAGCCCCATCAGGCTCAGACCAAGCAGCAGGAAGACAAAGACCAGCAGAGGGCTGCCGGAGCCGAGCAGCGGTTTAAAGGCAAACAGCGCGAAGAGAATGATCAGGGCCGTGATGACGACCATGCTCTTACGGCGGCCAAATGCATCTGCCAGCATGCCGGCAACCGGTATCATCACGCCAAAACCAATAACCGCCATCATCAGCATCCACAGCACTTCGTTGCGCGGCAAACCGAGACCAATCGGGGCAGCGGCGGTGCTGAAGGTCATGGAGTAGACGGTCATGATATAAAACAGCGTGTAGGTCGCCAGCATGATAAAGGTGCCGAGGACAGTAACGCGAATGTGTTTTGTCAACAGCGTGCCTAACGGGATTTTCACCTGTTTCTTCGCGGCGGCGACTTTAGCGAACACCGGCGACTCGTGCAGGGACACGCGAACGTACAGACCGATGATCACCAGCACGGCGGAGAAGATAAACGGCAGACGCCAGCCCCAGTCCATAAATTGCTGGTCGGTCAGCAGCCAGGAGAGCAGCAGGAAGGTGCCGTTAGCGAAGAAAAAGCCGATAGGCGCGCCCAGTTGCGGGAAAGAACCATACAGCGCGCGCTTGCGCGACGGCGCGTTTTCCGTCGCCAGTAACGCCGCGCCGCCCCATTCTCCACCGAGACCCAGACCCTGGCCAAAACGCGCCAGCGCCAGCAGCATCGGCGCCATAATTCCGATAGTCTCATAGCCAGGCAGCAGGCCGATAACCACGGTGGAGATCCCCATGGTCAGCAATGAAGCCACCAGGGTCGTTTTACGGCCTACCCGGTCGCCAAAATGACCAAATACCGCGGATCCGATAGGGCGGGCAATAAAGGCGATAGCAAACGTCGCCAGCGACTGTAGCGTGGCGGCAGCAGGATCGCCCTGCGGGAAGAAAATGTGCGGGAAGACAATGACCGCTGCAGTGGCATAGATATAGAAGTCAAAGAACTCAATGGCGGTACCAATGAGTGAGGCGACCACGACTTTATTGCGTGAATTAACCGGGACGGTTTCCTGAGCGTTGTCGAGTGTTGTGGCTGTGGATTGCATAGATCTTTCTTATTTTTTGCGAACGAAGGGCCATATAGCCACAGCATCAGGGACATTTCAATCTGTAACAAGGGGAGCGATAGCCTGAAAAAGAGGCAAAAAGTGGATAATTTTTGTTACCGGAAAATAACTTCTATGAAATGCTTCACATAATTCAAGTTATGGTTGATAAAACCAGTTTCTGGTTAAAGAAAAGTTACGTGTTGGATTTATCTGCTGAAATAATAGGTTGGGCTGAATTTTGCGTCTTTATTCAGCCCAGTAATGATTTAATCGTGGGATTTGCCCGGCATCCGATGGTCGCCTTTATACTCGGCAGTCGCAATCCATGCGGCGCAGAAAAGCGTCAGGCGGGCGAAGAAATAAAAGAATGCCATTATCCCCAGTACCGAGCCAAATGCCGCTCCTGAAGGGGACTTCACCAGCGCCGGTAGCGTCCAGGTCATAATGATTTTGATTATCTCAAAGCCGACCGCCGCAATCAGCGTGCCGCGAATCAACGCCTTGCGGCGAGGACGGTGGCGCGGCAGTCGCCAGAAAATCCAGAAAAACAGCAGATAGTTGGCGAAAATAGAGATTGCGAGACCAATCAGTCGCCATGCGGGTTTCAGCCATTCGATATTATCGAGATAAAGCGCCGAGATAATTATCCGCTGGGCGGAACCTGCCACTGAGGTGATCGATAAGGTGATCACTAATGCAACCAGCAGGCCGATCAGCGAGATAAGGTCGCGGAAATACTTTACCCAAATCTTCTCCTGATCCTGCGGCGTGCGTTCCCAGACGTCACGCGACTGGGCGCGAATCGCCTCGCGCAGGTTGCCCATCCAGTTAATCCCCGAATAGAGCGCGACCAGCAGGCCGACGATACCCACCGCGGTGCGCTGCTGGACGGCGGTGTTGATGGTATTTTTCAGCGTTGCGGCGAGAGTCGGGTCGCTCACGTTGAGCAAAATTTTATCGAAGATATCCTGTAGTAAGGTGGGATGCGAAGCCAGCACAAAGCCGGCGGCCGCAAAAGAGACCATCAGGATAGGGATCATCGACAAAAACGAGAAGTAAGTGATGGCGGCGCCAAACTGATTGCCAAGCCTGTCGTTGAAGCGCTCGGCGGCGCGAATGAGGTGCGCAATAATGGGGTTGCGCTGGACTTTTTCTGCCGTTCCGGTGACGGTTTTCAGTGCCTGATTGGCCTTTTTCGCCACGGCAGAATCATTAATCGCGGCTATCGTGCTTTTGTTTTTATCCGGCGGCGAGCCAGGTTCCTGGGGCGGGCGTTGAGCGTCGTTTTCCGGCGTCATAACGTTTTTCTTCCTTTTTTTACAGCGGTATTCATCAAAATTATATACGTAAAATCGTTGATACGGTGTCTGATTCCTAATCGACATAGGTTTTCATCAGCCCGCCTAACCACTCCATAAACAGATGTACCCGACGTGAAAGATTACGCCGGTGGGGATAAATCAATGAGACCGGTAATGGTTCGGCGCGGTAATGAGGCAGAATTTCTATCAGTTCACCGGTGCGCAGCATGTCACGCACGCCAGTTCGCGGAACCTGAATAATTCCCAGACCCGCCAGACACGATGCCTGATAGGTTTCAGTACTGTTGACGGTCAGCACGCCGCCGATTTTAACCCAGCGAACCACGCCATCGCTGAATACCTCAAATCCCAGTGGGCGTACGCCGAGGTTGCTCGCGTAGTGGATCAGCGCATGATCGACCAGATCATCAAGGGACTGCGGGTAGCCGAAGCGCGCCAGATAGTGCGGGCTGGCGCAGTTAATTTGCGTGAGTTTACCCAGAGGCCGCGCGATCAGCCCGGAGTCCTTCAGCGTACCGACGCGAACTACACAGTCAAACCCTTCGCGGACGATATCGACCAACCGATCGCTGCTGCTGAGCTCCAGTTCGATACCGGGATATTGTTGCAGAAATGCCGGTAGCCGCGGGATGACCAGCTTTTTCGCTATCCCGACGGGCATATCTACCCGTAAACGACCGCTGACACTGGAGGGATCGAGCTGGAACATGCCGTCCAGTTCATCAAGATTGCTGAGCAGATCCTTTGCGCGTTCGTAGTAAACCATACCGTCCTGCGTCAGCTGTACCCGGCGGGTCGTACGGTGCAGCAGGCGAGTGCCCAGATGGTTCTCCAGCGCCTGAATCTGGCGCGATACGCTCCCTTTCGGTAGGCCGAGGATATCGGCGGCACGGGAAAAACTCTCCAGTTCCGCGACCCGAATAAACAGCTGCATTGCGTGAATTCTATCCATCCCGGGGGCCTATTGTTATTGATACAGAAACAGTAAAACGCAATTTCCTATATTTATTGTTTTTATAGCAGCTAATAAGCTCTTTAACTATGCAAACGCAAGCAAGAAGGGGGTTCTGATGACACAACGTATCGCTTTAGTCACCGGCGGGAGCCGCGGGTTGGGAAAAAATGCGGCATTAAAGCTGGCAGAGAGGGGAACCGATATTATCCTGACCTGGCACAGCAACCAGCAGGCGGCGCTGGACGTTGTCGCTGAAATTGAACGAAAAGGCGTAAAGGCGGCGGCATTACCGCTCAACGTCGGCGATAGTCATCATTTTGACAGCTTTGCTCATAAGATGACGGAATTACTTCAGCAGCACTGGCAGCGGGATAGCTTCGATTATTTATTGAACAATGCCGGTATTGGTCTGAACGTTCCCTTTGCTGAGACCAGCGAAGCCCAGTTTGATGAGCTGATGAATATCCAGTTTAAAGGACCGTTTTTCCTTACTCAGCGCCTGCTGCCGTTGTTAGCTGACGGCGGACGCATCCTGAATGTATCCAGCGGGCTGGCGCGTTTTGCGCTGCCGGGCTATGCGGCTTATGCTGCCATGAAAGGCGCGATGGAGGTGTTGACCCGCTATCAGGCGAAAGAACTGGGGGCGCGGGGAATTTCGGTCAATATTATTGCCCCTGGCGCCATTGAAACCGATTTTGGCGGCGGTGTAGTGCGGGATAACGCGCAGGTTAATCAGTATATCGCCGCGCAGACTGCGCTGGGAAGAGTGGGTCTCCCGGACGATATCGGCGACGCGATTGCCGCGCTGCTCAGCGATGACCTGCGCTGGATGAACGCCCAGCGCGTCGAAGTTTCCGGCGGGATGTTTTTGTAATCTTTTTTCCTCTACGGGGGATGGTCCGGCGAGCCGAAATAATTCGGCTCGCCGGAGAACACCGTCATCAGGTCGTCGCGGGCAGCGATACCGCCGTGGCATAAGACGTCAGGCATGGCAGAGTCCCTGAAGCGCGTATGCCAGGCATCAATTCTGGAAGCCGCGCGCTTTTACAGGGGTTCGCCATACAGACCAATGAGCCGACGCACGACGCCGTTGGTCCAGCCGAAGCCATCCTGCAGCGGATATTCGCCGCCGCCGCCCTCATGCGGGGTGGCGCTGGCGATATGGTACTTTTCGATCAGCTTATGGTGCCGTTTGTAGAAATGGTTTACCGTTTGCAGCCAGCTGTGAGCTATCTCATCCCCGAGCGGATCCTGACCGTACATTTTAAATCCTTGCACCGCCATCCACTGTAGCGGTGCCCAGCCGTTGGGTTTATCCCACTGTTCGCCGCTTTCGTACTCGGTGGCCATAATCCCGCCGGGAGTCAGCAGACGCGCGCGAACCGCATCGGCGAGCCTGTCGGCCTGTTCATGCGTCGCCATACCGACGTACAGCGCAACGATACTGGCGGCGGAGAACAGGGCCAGCTGTTCGCGGCGCCAGTCGTAGTCGCGAAAACAGCCGCCTTCCTCATCCCACAGGTAGCGGGTCACCGCTGCCCGGCGGTCGTTGGCTTTCTGGCGAAAAGCGGCCTCTGTGTCCCGCTCTCCTTTCAGGCCGGAGAGATTGGCGATGGTGTTCTCCAGCTTGAATAAAAAGGCGTTCAAATCAATCGGGATAAACTGGGTGGTGCGAATACTTGCCAGCCGGGTGATATCCCGTAGCCAGCGGCTGGAGTAATCCCAGCCGGATTCCGCTCCGGCGCGCAGATCGCGGTATACTTCGTTTGGCGGTCGCCCGGAGCGCTTCGCGGTTGCCACATCTTCCCCCCAGGATTCATCGCGCGGCGTATCGCGATCGTCCCAGTAGCGGTTGAGCAGCGAACCGTCCGGCATGCGCACTACGTGGCGATAGGCCTGATTGGGCACCAGCGATTCAGCGCCGTCCATCCAGAAGCTGTATTCCATTTGCAGATGGTCGAGATAACGTCTGGCGCCGCGAACGCCATCTTCCTCAAATAGCTCCACCATCAGCGCGAAAACCGGCGGCTGCGAGCGGCTGAGATAGTAGGTGCGGTTGCCGTTCGGAATATGGCCGTAGATTTCAATCATCCACGCGAAGTTGTCCGCCATACATTTCAGCAGATCTTCGCGGCCGCTTTCCGCCAGCCCTAACATGGTGAAATAGGAGTCCCAGTAGTAGGTTTCGCTAAAACGCCCGCCGGGGACGATATACGACTGCGGCAACGCCAGCAGCGACGACCAGGGAATATGATCCTGCGGCTCGCGGGTCAGAATTGGCCACAGGGCATCAATGTGTTCTTTCAACGATCGATTGGGATCGGAAACGTAATCCTCGGCGCGGTTGTCCGGCAACCAGAAATGCTCTTCAATAAACTGGCGTAAATCGAATTCGGACGTGCGTTTTACGCGCCGGTAGTGAAGCAAAATATCCAGCGGATCCTGCTTCGGCGCACAGTCGGGAAAGGTTTTGCTGTCGGCAAAAATACCTGACTTCTGGACATGGGTAAACAGTTCCAGATAGCGGTCTGCAGGGGTCAGGGCATCTGACGCGGGCAGCCCTTCAATAATCTCCGGTTCCGGTTCAACGTCGAACATTTCATCCAGTTTTAACTCGTACGGATCGGCTTCGTAGCATGGATCGTTTTCGATCCTGAGTTCATCGGCATCAGCGTTACGTAATTTCTGGCTGAACATAATGATACGGACCTCCGGATTGCGTCAGTAGAGGATGCCGGGAGCACCCGACCTGTCTATTAAGCGTAGACATTCGCAGCGGGGGAGGGAGGATAAAATGTGCGATAGATCACGTTTTATTATTAAGATGAGGTAACGGGATATAGCCCTAATTAACTGATCTACCGACTTAAAAAACGCTTCATCGTTGGGTGTTCGCCTGACGAATTTAGAGCATTCGTTTTGCAACAAAATCTAAATTTCGGCTGGTGACCAACCTGTCTCAGATATTATGCTCGCATTTTCGCCGGGCAATTCCGGAACAACACGCTTTGTCTGCAATCTGCAATTCCCCGGCATTTGCACGGCGCGCGATTATTCCCATGCGGCTTCCAGCATCTCCAGTAGCTGCTCGCTGGTCAGCATAACCGGGTTGGCTTTCATCGATGATGAGCCGCAGGCGGCAAGGGCCGCTGGCTCCAGCGCTTCGTGCGGTACGCCGAGCTCCCGCAGGTTTCCCAGTCCGGCGCGCTGACTCCACTCGCGCAGGCTCTGCCAGGCGCTGTCCGGCTCAACGCCCAGCCCGGCGGCCAGCCACTGGCGCACATCAGCAAAGCGTT
The DNA here is from genome assembly GCF_005860775.1 of Klebsiella indica. Taxonomy (GTDB): domain Bacteria; phylum Pseudomonadota; class Gammaproteobacteria; order Enterobacterales; family Enterobacteriaceae; genus Klebsiella; species Klebsiella indica. The sequence continues at coordinate 182,025 of NZ_VCHQ01000005.1, read as the reverse complement.
GACGGACCTTCTCGTCACTTATTTGCGCTTCATTCAGCGCCAGACCGAAGGGGAGCAGGCTGCCGCAAAGCGCGCCGTGGGCGGCATGGCTCAGGCCGCCCAGCGGTCCAGCCAGGCCGTGGATCGCGCCAAGCCCGGCATTCGCTAATGCCAGCCCGCCGCACAGGCTCACCCACGCCATCTCATCGCGGCTGTCCGGGCACTCTTTTTCCATCAGCGTTCTGAGGGCCTTAATGCCGCGCGGGATTGCATCCCGACACAGGGCGTCGGTAAAAGGATTCGCGCGGGCGCACAGCCAGGGCTCGATAACCTGCGTGAGGGCGTCGAGACCGGACGCTAAGGTGACTGCGCGTGGCGCATTGTCGGTGAGCGACGGGTCGACAATCGCCAGATCCGGCAGCATCCGGTCGTCGCGCAGGCTGACTTTGCGTTGTTGCCCGGGAACGTTGATCACCGCATTTTTTGTCACTTCCGCGCCGGTACCGGCGGTGGTAGGAATGGCGACAAACGGCAGCGGATCGGCCTCTAATTCGCGCCCGTTACCGACCACTTCCAGATAGTCGATTGCGGGCCCCTGAACCGGAACCAGCGCGGCAATGGCTTTACCCGCGTCAATCACCGCGCCGCCGCCGAGGCTGACCACCGCGCCGATGCCCTTTTCCCGCGCCAGGCGAACGCCTTGTTCAATATCCTGCAGGCAGGGTTCATGGGCGATTGCCAGCGTTGTGACGTTCAACTGGCAGGTATGTAATTCGTCCAGTAAAGGCTGTGCCCGTTGCAGGCTGGCACCGTGAACCAGCAGTATCTGCGCTGAACGCCCGGCAAGCCAGGAAGCAGCGCTACACGCAAGGCCGCGGCCAAAACGGATATTGCCCGGCGTTAAAAGGTTAAAATTAGTCAACATGTCGGGGTCCTGTATCGAAGAACAATTTTGCAATCCACTATAGCCGAAATCATTCGGGTTGCAGGGAGGCGGTAATCACATGAATTTCGATGGGCCGGGTTCGGTAAGCGCTTTGCCTGAACGCGCGTAACCAACGCTTATGTCCCTGGAAGTACACATTATCCGGCTGTACACATGCGAACGATGGAGTATGGTGAAACTATCATCTCTTTTGATTGAGGTATTGCTGACAATGATAAAAATACTGGGCAAGCGCTCATCAATTAACGTGCGTAAAGCGCTGTGGACCTGCGAGGAAGCGGGGCTGGAGTATCAGCAGGAGGATTATGGCAGCGGATTCCGGTCGATTGAGACCCCGGAATTTCGCGCGCTCAATCCGAATAGCCTGGTGCCGGTGCTGCTGGATGATGATTTTGTGCTGTGGGAGTCGAACAGCATTTGCCGTTATCTGGCGCGGAAAGCGGGGCGGGACGATCTGCTCCCCGCCGTGCCGCAGGCTGCTGCGGAGGTCGAACACTGGATGGACTGGCAGGCAACCGAGTTTAACAATGCCTGGCGCTACGCCTTTATGGGGCTGGTGCGTAAGGACCCGCGGTTTCAGGACCCGGTGGCGATAAAAGAGAGCATCGCCGCCTGGACCCGCTGCGTGCAGATCGTGAATGCGCAGCTGCAGCAAACCGGAGCATGGATCACCGGCAGCCAGTTTACCCTTGCGGATATTGTGCTTGGCCTGTCGGTGCATCGCTGGAAAATGACGCCGTTCGCGCACCCTGAAATGGCGCAGGTTGAACGCTGGTATATGGCGTTGAACCAGCGTCCGGCCTTTAAGCGCCACGGGAACAATGGCGTGGCGTAGAGATAAAAAGGCGCGCCGGGGAGTCATGCTGGTTAGTTAAGGGCAGTCAGTTGTGTTTATGGCTGCCTGAGCGGTTCCGTTAATCGGTGGTGATGGTGGATTTTTCGTTTTACCTATTTGATTCAGTGGCCTGTTCCGTTCACGGTTAATACGAGGATATTCTTCATATGCATTGCGTGTGAACGGCCAGGGGGACGTTTCGCTCGTCCCCCTGGACCCCCGGCATGGCGCTGAAAACCTGCCGCTGCGCGGTCCGCTCCACTCCGGCTTCATCTGGCGGACCGGCTGAGACGCGGCATCCTTGCCGCGACTCAGCCTCTGGCCGCCCACTGGCCGCCGTCCTGGCGGCCAGTCCTGGATGCGCGCCTGCGTTCTCGCCAGGTTTCCTTGATGCGCCAAACCCCTTGCGGTAAGCCTGAGCTGAAATGGTAACTCCCCAGTCGCTGTAGGCCAGAAAAAATCGACGATGTCGTCAGTCTTGTAGCCGTATCGCGCTTTCACCATAACCACCGAAAAAGCGATTACCGTTGACCAATAAAACAGAAGACAACGCCGGTGACTCGCTTAACCGATCGGCACTACTCCGGTGAGCGTCTTTTGAGTGCCAGATCATAGGATGACGAGCGTTTTAGCGCATGGTCACAAACTCTTCCGCCGCCGTCGGGTGGATCGCCACCGTATTGTCGAAGTCTTTCTTGGTTGCGCCCATCTTCAGCGCCACCGCAAAGCCCTGCAGCATTTCATCCATACCGAAGCCGATGCCGTGAATGCCGACAATTTTCTCTTCCGGGCCGACGCAGACCAGCTTCATGCGGCACGGCTGACGGTGCGAGGTTACGGCGGTATACATGGCGGTAAAAGAGGATTTATACACTTTTACCGCGTCATCGCCGTACTGTTCGCGCGCCTGCGGTTCAGTTAAGCCGACGGTGCCGACAGGTGGATGGCTGAAGACCACGGTCGGGATGTTGCTGTAATCCAGATGTTCGTCCGGTTTGTGGTTAAACAGACGCTCGGAGAGGCGACGGCCGGCGGCCACGGCTACCGGAGTCAGCTCAACGGCACCAGTATTATCGCCAACGGCGTAGATGCCCGGAACGTTAGTATTCTGGAACTTATCGACGATGATGTAGCCTTTGTCGTTGGTCTCTACGCCGGCTGCGGCCAGGTTGATGTTATCGGTCGCCGGTTCGCGGCCAATCGCCCAAATCAGGCAGTCGACGGTCTGGCTGCGGCCATCTTCCAGCTCCAGAGTCAGGCTGCCATCAGCGTTCTTCACCACCGCTTTCGGAATGGCGTTGGTATGCAGTTCCGGGCCTTCAGCGTTCATTACCTCAACCAGCGTTTCAACGATCAGCGGATCAAAGCTGCGCAGCGGCGCGTGTTTGCGCACGAACAGATGAGTTTCCGCGCCCAGACCATTAATCACCCCGGCCAGCTCAACGGCGATATAGCCTGCGCCAACCACCGCAACGCGTTTTGGCAGCGCCGGAAGCGCGAAGAAACCATCTGAATCGATACCGTACTCGACGCCCGGAATATTCGGATGGCTCGGGCGTCCGCCGGTGGCGATCAGGATATGATCGGCGGTAATGGTTTCGCCATTCACTTCCACAGTTTTCGCATCGACAAAGCGGGCGAAACCTTTAATCACGTCGACCTTGTTTTTGCCCAGCACGTTATCGTAGGAGGTGTGAATACGATCGATATAGGCGCTGCGGCTGGCGACCAGTTTCTCCCAGTCAAAGTGATTGATGGTGGCGTCAAAGCCGTAATCCGGGCCATACAGATGGATTGCTTCGCGGATTTGCGCCGCGTGCCACATCACTTTCTTCGGTACGCAGCCGACGTTAACGCAGGTACCGCCCAGATCTTTGGCTTCAATCAGCGCGCACTTCTGGCCGTACATTGCCGCACGGTTGATGGAGGCGATACCGCCGCTACCGCCGCCGATAGCGATGTAGTCATAATGTTTGGTCATGGCTCTGGTCCTTAATGATTGAATGGCCGCGATTGTAGCGCGAGGCGTAAAAGGTTCCACCGATGGTTGCGATTACTCAGGCACGATCCAACTGACGGTCGCATGGCCGATGCCGGTCGGCACCAGCGTTTTATGCAGCCACGGCAGAACGTTGTTCATCTGTTGCTCCAGCTTCCATGGCGGATTGATCACAATCATCCCGGAGGCGGTCATCCCGCGCTGGTCGCTGTCCGGGCGTACCGCCAGCTCGATTTGCAGAATTTTGCGAATGCCGGTGGCTTCTAACTCTTTGATCATACGCTTAATTTGTGCCCGTAAGACCACAGGATACCATAGCGCGTAGGTGCCGGTGGCAAAGCGTTTGTAGCCTTCATGAATACCGGTTACCACCGCCTGGTAATCGGTTTTTATTTCGTAAGGCGGGTCGATAAGCACCAGCCCACGGCGGGAAACCGGCGGCAGCTTCGATTTAAGCTGTTGGTAGCCATCGGCTTTTTCTACCCGGGCGCGATTGTCTTTCTGAAACTCGGCACGCAGCAGCGGAAAATCGCTCGGGTGCAACTCGGTCATCTGCAGGCTGTCCTGCTCGCGCAGCAGCTGGCGGGCAATCAGCGGCGAGCCTGGGTAGTAACGCAACTGGCCGCTGCGGTTGAAGTGCTGCACAACGGAAATATAGGGTTCCAGCTCGGCGGGCAGATCATCCTGCTGCCAGATGCGGGCGATACCGTCGAGATATTCGCCGGTACGCTCGGCGTGTTCTCCGCTCAGCTGATAGCGACCAGCGCCGGCGTGGGTGTCCAGATAGAGAAACGGTTTTTCTTTCTCTTTGAGTGATTCAATGATCAGGCTCTGAACGGTATGTTTAAGCACGTCGGCGTGGTTGCCTGCGTGAAAGCTGTGACGATAACTGAGCATGGATACGGTGATTCCGGGAATTAAACAAGATAACCGGTAGTTTACCGCAGATCCGCCTCGATTACCGCTGTGGCGCCGTCTTGTTTCGATTCTGGCTAAAGCGTTGCAAAACATAACGCTGTCATAAAAGTGTCAAACGGTGGCGTTAGCGTTGCTGGCAGGCAAGGTAATTATTTGAATATACCCGTCATACTTCAAGCTGCTTATGTGTTGGCTACGCTCGTTCACCTCAGTCACATAGTTATCTGTGCTCCTGGGGAATCACTCCCTTGCCGCCTTTAAGCAACGCGAATTATTTAGGATATAAAGGAAAAATAATGAAACTGCAAATCTCACTGCTGGCATCGGCGTTAATCCTGGCGCTGCCGGTTCTGGCGAAGGATATCCCGTTGAATCAGGCGGCGGCAATCGCCAACAGCGTGACGCCAGCCGCCGCCAGCCCGGCCTTTGACGCGCTGGAGAACCAAAGCCTGGCGCAGTTGCGTAACGCGCTGAAGGGTGATGCGCCAACGCTCACTCGCGATCGGTTGAAACACGCCAGGCAGAGTAAAATTCAGGCGGATAAAGCGTGGCTAAAAGCCAGCGGCTATGACTTCCAGGTTAAAGCCAACCAGCAGGCGGGGATCGCTCTTCTTTCGGCGTTCAGCACGCTGCCGAAGACGGTGATACAGCAAAACCTTGAGACGGTCACCGCGATTAACCGCGATGCGGTACAAACCACCCGCCATCAGGCGCTGGCGGATGCCGAGGGCATCAGCTATCTCTATTTTCTCAGCGATGCAATGGGTCCGCGTCTCGGAAAAGCTTTCCTCTCCGCCTACGATAAAGGCGAACTCAGCAAGGCGGCGGCGCTGATTAAAGCCTCCGAAGTGAGTACCGGAGCGGCCAAAAAACACTTTAACAACCCGCGCCCGTTTCTGATTCAGGGCAATACCATCCATCTGGTGCCGGATGATGTGGTGGTGAAGGATAACAAACCCTATACCGCAGACGGTGGTTCGTTCCCGAGCGGGCACACGAATACCGGTTATACCGATGCGCTGCTGATGGCGGAGATGATCCCTGAGCGGTTTGACGCACTGGTGACCCGCGGCGCGCGTTACGGTTACTCGCGTATCGTGTTGGGCGTGCATTATCCGCTGGATGTGATGGGGTCGCGGATGGTGGCGCAGCGTAATGTCGCGCACTATCTGAATGACGCTAAGTACCGCGCATTGTTCAATGAAGCTCGCGATCAACTACGCACAGCGCTGGCGAAGGAGTGCGGCATGACGCTGGCGGAGTGTGCAAAGGCGCCAGCGAAGGATGATCCGTACCGCGACCCGGCAATGCGCGATTTTTATCGCTTTACTATGACCTACGATTTGCCGCAGCAGAAGGGTGAAAAGCCGCGCCTGAAGGTGCCGGAGGGAGCGGAAGTGTTGCTGGAGTCTGCGTTGCCGACGTTGTCCGCCGCGCAGCGTCGGGCGCTGATGGTCAAAACGGCTTTGCCTGCGGGATATCCGCTGTCGGGTGAAACCAGCGACCAGCAGTTCTGGCAGCGGTTGAATTTGCCTGCGGCATACGAGATGGCGGTCGGCGCGCATTGAAAACAGAGGGGACGGCGTTCCTGCCGGGCGGCGGCCAGCCCGCACGGCGCTTTTGTTGCCCGGCAAGGCGACGTTTAATGCGTGCCGGGCAAGGGGCAGGTTATCGCCGATTTAGCTCTCTTTTGGCGCTTTTACTGCCGGAAGTGCCCGACTGACCGGCACCGGCAGCCAGGCGCGAATCAATAGCCCGCCACGTTCACTGGAACCCAGTTCCAGTTTGCCATTATGGTTATCGATAATGCGCTGGACAATCGCTAATCCCAGCCCGGTTCCGCTGATTGTACGGGCGCTGTCGCCGCGCACAAACGGCTGAAACAGATGCTCGCGCTGCTCCGGTTTAATTCCTGGTCCGTCATCTTCCACCTGGAACCAGGCCCGGTTGCCTTCGCTACCGCTGCTGACTTTAATCCAGCCGTTGCCGTAACGGGCGGCGTTGACCACCATATTCGCCAGCGCGCGTTTGATGGATAGCGGATGCACGCTTAGCAGAATTTCGCCCGGTTGCAGATCGGTGACGATTTCGCGCTCGTAGCCGCTTTCCGCCGCAATCACTTCGCCCAGCACCGAGTTGAGGTCTGCCATCTCCATCGGCATCTCCTGACCGGTACGCAGGTAGTCGATGAATTGTTCGATAATGGCGTTGCACTCTTCGATGTCCTTATTAATGGACTCCGCGAGATAGCCGTCCTCTTCGCTCATCATCTCCGTCGCCAGACGGATACGCGTTAGCGGGGTACGCAAATCATGGCTCACTCCGGCCATCAGCAGCGTCCGGTCGTCCGCCAGTTGCTTCACGCCTGCCGCCATATGGTTAAAAGCGCGGGTTACCGAGCGCACTTCAGAGGCGCCGTATTCGCGCAGGGGCGGGGGAATAATGCCGCGTCCGACCTGAAGCGCGGCATGCTCCAGATCGACCAGCGGCCGGTTCTGAATACGAATAAATAGCCAGGCGCCGCCAATCGCCAGCAGCATAATCGCCAGGGTATAGCGGAACAGCGGCGAAAAGTCGCCCTGATGGATTTCGGTCAGCGGGACGCGCACCCAGATATTGGGCGAGAGCCAGGTTTTCAGCCACACCACGGGGGAGCTTTTATTGACCTCCACCCGCACTTCGGTTGGCCCGCCAAGCTGGTGCGCCATCTGCTGGCTTAAAAATTCATAATGCTGCGCCCAGCGCAGGCCTGCGTCTTCCGCCGCTTCGTTAGAATAGAGCGAAATGCCCAGCTCGCGGTAAATCTCGCGGCGAAACGCCGGCGGCACCACCAGTTGCGTGCCATCTTCCAGTTGCAGCTTATCGGTCATCAGCATACGGACTTCGTAGGCCAGAACCTTATTAAACTGCTGAAGACTCGGCAGAATCGCGAAATTCAGCACCACTAAATAGGTCGTCACCAGGCTGGCGAACAGCAGAGTGACGATCAGTAACAGCGTGCGGGCAAACGAGCTTCGCGGCGAAAAACGCACGCGTTTCATGCCTTAGAACCGTCCGGGACGAATACGTATCCCAGACCCCACACGGTCTGGATATAGCGTGGATGCGCCGGATCTTCTTCCACCATGCGGCGCAGGCGGGAGATTTGCACGTCGATGGAACGCTCCATTGCTGAATATTCACGACCACGGGCGAGGTTCATCAGCTTATCGCGGGACAGCGGTTCGCGCGGATGGCTGACCAGCGCTTTGAGCACCGCGAATTCACCGCTGGTCAGCGGCATCGGCTCATCTTCGCGGAACATTTCGCGCGTACCGAGGTTCAGCTTGAACTTGCCGAAGGCGATCACCGCCTCTTCCTGCGAAGGGGCGCCCGGCAGTTCGTTAGCCTGGCGACGCAGCACGGCGCGGATACGGGCCAGCAGTTCGCGCGGGTTGAACGGTTTCGGGATGTAGTCGTCGGCGCCGATTTCCAGACCCACGATACGGTCAACTTCTTCCCCTTTCGCCGTCACCATAATGATCGGCATCGGGTTACTCTGGCTGCGCAGGCGGCGGCAAATGGACAGGCCATCTTCTCCGGGCAGCATGAGATCCAGCACCATCAGGTGGAAGGATTCACGGGTCAGCAGGCGGTCCATTTGTTCGGCGTTCGCCACGCTTCGAACCTGGAAGCCTTGCTCGGTCAGATAACGTTCGAGTAGCGCACGCAGACGCATGTCGTCATCGACAACCAGAATCTTATAATTCTCTTGCATTGTTTATACTCCCAAAGGTTCACTGCAATTGTCAGTGCGTATTCTCAAAAAAGCCCGGGTCGCTCACCAGCGAAATCTGGTATATATTCCAGGCTAAATTGTTACAAAGCATATTTAACAGCAGCTTAAGTATACATTTAAGCATAAGCCACATTATTTATCCTGTTGGTATTATTACGTGCGATGAATTGTGCGTAGCATGGTACAACGATCTGCAATCAGGAGCCGGAACCTGCGATGAGAACGCCGCTGATCACCCGTGAAGGGTATGAGAAACTAAAAAAAGAGATGGACACCCTGTGGCGTGAAGAGCGCCCGGAGGTCACGAAAAAAGTGACCTGGGCGGCGAGCCTCGGCGACCGCAGCGAAAACGCTGATTATCAGTACAATAAAAAGCGCCTGCGTGAAATCGACCGCCGGGTACGCTACCTGACCAAATGCCTTGAACATCTGAAAATCGTTGATTATTCGCCGCAGCAGGAGGGGAGAGTGTTCTTCGGCGCGTGGGTGGAAATTGAAAACGATGATGGCGATACCATGCGCTTTCGTATCGTCGGTTACGATGAAATCTTCGGTCGCAAGGATTACATCTCTATCGACTCGCCGATGGCGCGCGCGCTGCTGAAAAAAGCGGTCGGTGATTTAGCGATCGTGAACACGCCCGCCGGTGAGGCGACCTGGTACGTGAACGAAATTGAATACGTTAAATGAGCCCGCAATCCGCGCCGGAACATTCCGAGAGACTGTGGTCGCGGCTGGTATTTTGCCGTGTCAGTCCGTATAACTATGCCCCTGATTTTTGATCCTAAAGATGAATTAACCTCATGATGAATGATTCGCTCTGCCGCATTATTGCGGGTGAACTTCAGGCCAGGGCTGAACAGGTAGAAGCTGCCGTTCGCCTGCTTGATGAAGGGAATACCGTGCCGTTTATCGCACGCTATCGTAAAGAAGTCACTGGCGGTCTGGATGACACGCAGTTGCGTAATCTGGAAACCCGCCTGGGTTATCTGCGTGAACTCGACGATCGTCGCCAGGCGATCCTCAAGTCCATCGGCGAACAGGGCAAGCTGACCGATGAGCTGGCTAACGCCATCAACGGCACGTTAAGTAAGACCGAACTCGAAGACCTCTACCTGCCCTACAAACCCAAACGTCGCACCCGCGGGCAAATCGCCATCGAAGCCGGACTTGAACCGTTGGCCGACCTGCTGTGGACAGACCCGTCCCACACCCCGGAAACGGAGGCGGCAAAATATATCAACGCTGACAACGGCGTGGCGGACGCCAAAGCGGCCCTCGACGGCGCGCGCTATATCCTGATGGAGCGCTTCGCTGAAGACGCGGCGCTGCTGGCGAAAGTGCGCGATTATCTGTGGAAGAACGCCCATCTGGTGGCGACCGTCGTCAGTGGCAAAGAGGAGGAAGGGGCGAAATTCCGTGATTATTTCGATCATCACGAACCGATCGCCACCGTGCCGTCGCACCGCGCGCTGGCGATGTTCCGTGGCCGCAACGAAGGCGTGCTGCAACTGTCGCTGAATGCCGATCCGCAATTTGATGAGCCGCCGAAAGAGAGCCACTGCGAGCAAATCATCCAGGATCACCTCGGTCTGCGTCTGAACAACGCTCCGGCGGATAGCTGGCGCAAAGGCGTGGTGAGCTGGACATGGCGCATCAAAGTGCTGATGCATCTGGAAACTGAACTGATGGGCTCCGTGCGTGAGCGTGCGGAAGATGAAGCCATTAACGTCTTTGCCCGCAACCTCCATGACCTGCTGATGGCGGCACCGGCTGGCCTGCGCGCGACTATGGGCCTCGATCCGGGCCTGCGCACCGGGGTGAAAGTCGCCGTTGTTGACGGTACAGGCAAACTGGTCGCCACCGATACTATTTATCCGCATACCGGCCAGGCGGCTAAAGCGGCGGTGGCGGTTGCCGCGCTGTGCGAAAAACACAACGTTGAGCTGGTGGCGATTGGTAACGGCACGGCGTCGCGTGAAACCGAGCGTTTCTTCCTTGACGTGCAGAAACAGTTCCCGAAAGTGACGGCGCAGAAAGTGATCGTCAGCGAAGCCGGAGCATCAGTGTATTCCGCTTCCGAACTGGCGGCGCTGGAGTTCCCGGATCTGGACGTTTCGCTGCGCGGCGCGGTCTCTATCGCTCGTCGTCTGCAGGATCCGCTGGCGGAACTGGTGAAAATCGATCCGAAATCCATCGGCGTCGGCCAGTATCAGCACGACGTCAGCCAGACCCAGCTTGCCCGTAAACTGGATGCCGTTGTGGAAGACTGCGTAAACGCCGTCGGCGTCGATCTGAACACCGCGTCCGTGCCGCTGCTCACCCGCGTGGCGGGCTTAACGCGCATGATGGCGCAGAATATCGTCGCCTGGCGTGATGAAAACGGTCAGTTCCAGAATCGCCAGCAGTTGCTGAAAGTGAGCCGCCTGGGGCCGAAAGCGTTTGAGCAGTGCGCGGGCTTCCTGCGTATCAATCATGGCGATAACCCGCTGGATGCCTCAACCGTGCACCCGGAAGCCTATCCGGTGGTTGAGCGAATTCTTGCCGCGACCCAACAGGCGCTAAAAGACCTGATGGGCAACAGCAGCGAGTTGCGCAATCTGAAAGCGGTGGATTTTACCGATGATAAATTCGGCGTGCCGACGGTGTCCGACATCATCAAAGAGCTGGAAAAACCGGGGCGCGACCCGCGTCCGGAGTTTAAAACCGCGCAGTTCGCCGATGGCGTGGAGACGATGAACGATCTGCTACCGGGGATGATTCTTGAAGGCGCGGTCACCAACGTTACCAACTTCGGCGCGTTTGTCGATATCGGCGTCCACCAGGATGGTCTGGTACACATCTCTTCCTTGTCGAATAAGTTCGTTGAAGACCCGCACACGGTGGTCAAAGCGGGCGATATTGTGAAGGTCAAAGTCATGGAAGTCGACCTGGCGCGTAAGCGCATCGCCCTGACCATGCGTCTGGACGAACAGCCGGGCGAAACCAGTGCCCGCCGCGGCGGCGGCAATAACGAGCGCTCTCAGGGTAATCGTCCGGCAGCGAAAGCGGCGAAGCCGCGCGGTCGCGACGCGCAACCTGCGGGCAATAGCGCGATGATGGACGCGCTGGCCGCAGCAATGGGTAAAAAACGCTAACCGCTTCCCGGCCTCTCTCGCTGAGGGGCCGATTTCCCTCAGCGCTTCACCCTGTTGCGTACACAATTATTAATATTTTCTTATAATCTATTAATAAATATGCGTTGCGCCTGATGATTCAGGAAAAATTATCATTTTCATTTTGTTAACTAACTAAACCATAATTAAACATTGTGTCATTAAGAAAAATGATTAACCCGGTGGCCGTTACAAAATAGAGTTTGCTCAATATCAACAAAAGCTCAATTTCCTGTTTAAAAATAGCGTCAATCGTATTATATGTATTGATGATAAAAACTATTCTCATTATCATTATTTACAGTAATTATTCTGATTCCTTGTTATCTATGCCCTAAATAATTCGAGTTGCGTGACAAACCGGCGAGCCGTTTTGAACAGCGCTTACGCTGGCTCCGAAGGCGTGAGGCCGTAGGCCAGGTCATCCGCAGCCAACGCATATGCAGCTTGAAGTATGACGGGCACATGCCCCTGGGGCGGCACCTCCGCATATACGGAGTACTCTCTTTCGGTTAGCGATATATAAGTAGGTCCTATGCAATTCACTCCTGATAGTGTGTGGAAAATCACTGGTTTCTCCCGCGATATTAGTCCGGCTTATCGGCAGAAATTACTCTCTCTTGGGATGTTGCCGGGTTCTTCTTTTAGTGTGGTGCGGGTCGCGCCGCTTGGTGACCCTATTCATATTGAGACCCGACGCGTTAACCTGGTATTACGTAAAAAGGATCTTGCATTAATTGAACTGGAAGCGGTTGCACAATAATGTCTGACCGGTACTAAGAGCATGAATATGAAAAAATTAACCATTGGTTTAATTGGTAATCCTAATTCCGGTAAGACAACATTATTCAACCAGCTTACCGGCGCGCGTCAGCGCGTCGGCAACTGGTCGGGGGTGACCGTTGAGCGTAAAGAAGGGGGATTCAATACGACGGATAGTCGGGTCACGCTGGTTGATCTTCCCGGAACCTATTCTCTCACCACCATCTCTTCACAAACCTCGCTGGATGAGCAAATTGCCTGTCACTATATTCTTAGTGGCGATGCTGACATGCTGATTAACGTGGTCGATGCGTCGAATCTGGAGCGAAACCTCTATCTGACCCTGCAACTGCTGGAACTCGGTATTCCCTGCGTGGTTGCGCTGAATATGCTGGATATTGCGGAAAAGCAGAACATCCGTATCGATGTCGATGCGTTGGCCGCTCGTCTTGGGTGCCCGGTTATTCCCCTGGTTTCCACGCGTGGGCGAGGTCTCGACACCTTAAAAATGGCTATCGACCGTCATCAGCAAAATCAGTCCATTGAGCTGGTGCACTATCCGCAACCGCTGCTGGATGAAGCAGATAAGCTGGCACAGGTTATGGCGCAGGATATTCCCCAGCGTCAGCGCCGTTGGCTGAGTCTGCAGATGCTCGAAGGCGACATTTATAGCCGTGCCTATGCTGGTGATGCCGCCCATAAACTGGATGTCGCTCTGGCGCATTTGAATGACGCGCTGGACGATCCGGCGCTGCATATTGCCGATGCCCGTTACCAAAGTATTGCCGCGATTTGCGATGCGGTCAGCAATACTCTGACCGTCGAACCCAGTCGTTTTACTGTGGCGATGGATAAAATTATCCTCAACCGCTTTCTTGGGCTGCCGATTTTTCTGTTTGTCATGTATCTGATGTTTTTACTGGCGATCAATATCGGCGGCGCGTTACAGCCGTTCTTCGATGCCGGTTCCGTGGCCATCTTTATCCACGGCATTCAGTGGATTGGCTATACGCTGCATTTCCCGGACTGGTTGACGGTCTTTCTTGCCCAGGGGATTGGCGGCGGTATCAACACCGTGCTGCCGCTGGTGCCGCAGATCGGCATGATGTACCTGTTTCTCTCTTTCCTTGAAGATTCCGGTTATATGGCACGGGCGGCGTTTGTAATGGACCGTCTGATGCAGGCGCTGGGGCTACCGGGAAAATCCTTTGTGCCGCTAATTGTTGGTTTTGGCTGTAACGTACCGTCGGTGATGGGCGCGCGTACGCTTGATGCGCCGCGTGAGCGCCTGATGACCATTATGATGGCGCCGTTTATGTCCTGCGGCGCGCGGCTGGCGATTTTTGCCGTTTTCGCTGCCGCCTTCTTTGGGCAGGATGGCGCGCTGGCGGTCTTCTCGCTGTATGTACTGGGGATCGTGATGGCGATTGCCACGGGTTTAATGTTGAAACACACCATTATGCGCGGCGAAGCTTCACCATTTGTGATGGAACTGCCGGTGTATCATGTCCCACACGTGAAAAGCCTGATTATTCAGACCTGGCAGCGCCTGAAAGGCTTTGTGCTACGGGCGGGTAAAGTCATCGTCGTTGTCAGTATCTTCCTTAGCGCGCTGAACAGCTTCTCGTTAAGCGGGAAGGTGGTCGATAACATTAACGATTCGGCGCTGGCATCGGTCAGCCGTATCATCACCCCCGTGTTTAAGCCGATTGGCGTACATGACGATAACTGGCAGGCGACCGTCGGCCTGTTTACCGGCGCGATGGCGAAGGAAGTGGTGGTGGGGACGCTGAATACTCTCTACACCGCGGAAGATATCCAGAATGCGGAGTTTGATCCGCAGGCGTTTAACCTTGGCGATGAGCTGCTGGCCGCAGTGGATGAAACCTGGCAGAGCCTGAAGGATACGTTCAGCCTGAGCGTGCTGGCGAACCCGATAGAAGCCAGCAAAGGCGATGGCGAAATGGAAACCGGCGCGATGGGGGTGATGAGCAGCAAATTCGGCAGCGCGGCGGCGGCATACAGCTACCTGATTTTCGTTCTGCTCTATATTCCCTGTATTTCGGTGATGGGGGCGATTGCTCGCGAATCGAGCCGTGGCTGGATGTCCTTCTCCATTTTGTGGGGGCTGAATGTCGCCTATTCGATCGCCACGTTGTACTACCAGAGCGTCAGCTTCAGCCAGCATCCGCGCTATAGCCTGGCGTGCATTCTGGCGGTGATCGTGTTCAATATTGTGGTTTTTGGCCTGTTGCGCAGAGCGCGTAGCCGGGTGGAGATTTCGCTGCTGGCGACGCGAAAAACCCCATCCTCCTGCTGCCATAGCCCGGCTGGCGATTGCCACTAAGGAGCGATAATGGCGTCGTTAATTGACGTTCGTAATATGCTGGCCCTGCAAGGGCGGATGGAGGCAGAGCAACTGAGCGTTCGCCTGCACACGCCACAGCCGTTAATTGATGCCATGCTGCTCCGCCTGGAAGCGATGGGTAAAGCGGTAAAAATGACGGAAGATGCCACGGGCTGCCTCTCCGGCAGTTGTAAAAACTGCCCGGAAGGCAAGGCCTGTCTGCGAGAGTGGTGGTCGCTACGCTGATCAGGCGACGGTACCGCTCCGTGCGGTAACCCGGAGGCGCAGTTCGCCGCCTCCGGGTAGCCATGTACATGTAAAAGAGCCAATCACCGTAACAGGCTACGTATTGCGGCCCAGCTTTTTATCCCATTCAGCTAAACACAATGTTCCCACTGATTCTTCAGCGCCACCAGTGGGGCACAAAACGCCTGTGGATGGGAAATAAACGGCGCATGAGCGGCTTTATCGAAGATGATCGACGCACTTCCCGGCCACATGGCGTCGAGAAGCGGGATGATTTTACGCGGGACCAGACCATCCAGACGACCATACATGCGCAAAAACGGCATGGTGAGCGTCGTCAACGGCTGGCGTAAATCGGCGGTTTTGAGGATCTCCAGCCCGCCGTTTAATACCTCCGGCGATGGCATCGGCAACGACAGCACGGCACTTTTCAATGCCCTGGCGTCCTGACGGGCGCTCTCGGTGCCCAGGGTTTGCAGCGCCAGAAAACGTTCCACGGTACGCTGAAAATCTTCGCTGAGCTGCTGCTGGAAACCGCTCAACACGTCGGGTTTAATTCCTGGCCAGCCCGCGTAAGCGCTAAAACAGGGAGAAGAAGCGACGGTGACCAGCGCCTGTACGCGTTCCGGATAAGTTAATGCAATCTGGCTTGCAACCAGCCCGCCCAGGCTCCAGCCGAGCCAAATCGCTTTCTCTGGCGCGTTGGCCAGCACCCGCTGCGCCATCTCCTCCAGCGACAGGGTGCCAAAACCGCCGCTGCGGCCATAGCCCGGAAGGTCGACGAGGTGCAGTGTAAAATGCGAGGCCAGTTGCGGCGCGATGCAATCCCACACCTGGGCATTCAGCCCCCATCCGTGCAGCAGCACAAGATGACAGTTTCCTTCACCAGCGGTTTGCCACCAGATCTCTTTCATCAGTTACTGTTCTCTTTCCACAATATGAGGGGAAATATGCTAACAGCACACAGCTTATGCTGGCTATGTCAAATGCCGCTGGCCATCGCCCGCTGGGGAATCTGCTCACGCTGCACGTCAGCGCTGCGGGTTTCTGTGCCGCTCTGCCCGCAGTGTGGTCTGCCGGCTCAGGCAAGCGCGTTGCCCTGTGGACGATGCCTGCAAAAACCGCCGCCATGGCAGCGGCTGGTGACCGTCAATGACTATTGTCCGCCACTGAGCCGCCTGATTCACCAGTTGAAATTTCATCATCGGCCTGAACTGGCGCCGGCGCTGGCGCGTTTGCTCCTGTTGCGAATCTATCACAGTCGGGTTCTCCCTCGTCCGGACCGGATTATTAGCGTCCCGCTCTGGCAACGGCGCCAGTGGCGGCGGGGGTTTAATCAAAGCGATCTGCTGTGCCGTCCGCTGGCGCGCTGGACAGGCTGCGCCTGGCGTAGCGATGCGCTAACACGCCAGCGTCGTACTGCCAATCAACATCAGCTCAGCGCCAGATTGCGTAAACAGAACCTGAAAAACGCCTTTCAGCTTGAATTGTCGGTGCAGGGTCACCATATCGCCATTGTGGATGATGTCGTCACAACCGGAAGTACCGTCGCTGAGATATCCCGCCTGCTTTTGCGAAACGGCGCCGCGACGGTTCAGGTATGGTGTATATGCCGTACCTTGTAGACCCCTGCTGATGGGCGTATTATAACCCAGTAAAATAGTCAACTATTAGGCCAACGCTATGATCCGTATTTCCGATGCTGCACAAGCGCACTTTGCCAAACTGCTGGCAAATCAGGAAGAAGGGACGCAAATTCGCGTATTTGTGATCAATCCCGGTACCCCAAACGCCGAGTGCGGTGTTTCCTATTGCCCGCCGGATGCGGTGGAAGACAGCGATACTGCGCTGAAGTTTGAGCAACTGACCGCTTATGTCGATGAACTTAGCGCGCCGTACCTTGAAGACGCTGAAATTGATTTTGTTACCGACCAGCTTGGCTCGCAGCTGACGCTGAAAGCGCCAAACGCCAAAATGCGCAAAGTGTCTGACGATGCGCCGCTGATGGAGCGTGTCGAGTACCTGTTACAGTCGCAGATTAACCCGCAGCTAGCCGGTCACGGCGGGCGCGTATCGCTGATGGAAATCACCGAGGACGGGCTGGCGATTCTGCAATTCGGCGGCGGCTGCAACGGCTGCTCGATGGTGGATGTCACCCTGAAAGAGGGGATCGAGAAGCAATTGCTGAACGAATTCCCGGAACTGAAAGGCGTGCGCGATCTGACCGAGCACCAGCGCGGCGAGCACTCCTACTACTAGGCTGTTTCCCACAGGATTACGGAACACAGCCTGGACCCTCCCGGCCCAATAGCCTCTTCGCTGTTGGGCTGTTTTTTGCGTTACCGCACAACATCCCCGCCAGACATCTCTGCAAAAACCGGGCAAAGAGCATGACTTAAGTCTCATATTTGACATTTTTACCGGCAAAGTGATTCTCAAACTTTATATGTTACCCGTATCATTCAAAACAGATGCCATAGGTTAAAAAATAGTCGGCTATCCTTTCTCTGGGTAAGGATAACGCCAGGTTTTATGGCACCAGACATTTTTTGTTCCTGTTGGAACGGATGAAGTCATTGTTGAAACTATAACGTTACCCATAACAAATTAAGGCCAGGTAAATCATGCCATTAGTCATCGTTGCTATCGGTGTTGCCCTGTTATTATTGTTGATGATCCGTTTCAAGCTTAACGGATTTATCGCTCTGGTTCTGGTGGCGCTTGCCGTCGGGCTCATGCAGGGCATGCCTCTGGATAAAGTGATTGTCTCCATCAAAAACGGCGTTGGAGGAACCCTCGGCAGCCTTGCGCTGATCATGGGCTTCGGCGCTATGCTCGGGAAAATGCTGGCGGACTGCGGTGGGGCGCAGCGTATCGCCACGACTCTGATTGCTAAATTTGGTAAACAACATATTCAGTGGGCGGTTGTACTGACCGGTTTTACCGTCGGTTTTGCCCTGTTTTATGAAGTCGGCTTTGTGCTGATGCTGCCGCTGGTCTTTACCATCGCCGCATCAGCCGGTATTCCGTTGCTCTATATCGGCGTACCGATGGCGGCCGCGCTCTCCGTAACCCACGGCTTCCTGCCTCCACACCCAGGGCCAACGGCGATTGCCACCATTTTCCATGCGGATATGGGTAAAACGCTGCTGTTTGGTACAATTCTGGCGATCCCGACGGTGATTCTGGCCGGTCCGGTTTATGCGCGCTTCCTGAAAGGGATCGATAAACCGATTCCGGAAGGCCTGCATAACCCGAAAACGTTCACCGAAGAAGAGATGCCAGGCTTTGGCGTCAGCGTCTGGACCTCTCTGGTCCCGGTTATTCTGATGGCGACGCGCGCCGTGGCTGAGATGGTGCTGCCGAAAGGTCATGCCTTCCTGCCGATTGCCGAGTTCTTTGGCGATCCGGTAATGGCGACGCTGATCGCGGTGCTGATAGCGCTGTTTACCTTCGGCCTCAATCGTGGGCGTTCAATGGAGCAGATTAACGACACGCTGACGTCTTCGATCAAAATTATCGCCATGATGCTGCTGATTATTGGCGGCGGCGGCGCTTTCAAGCAGGTGCTGGTCGATAGCGGTATGGACAAATACATCGCCTCTATCATGCATGAATCCAATATGTCTCCGCTATTTATGGCCTGGTCGATCGCCGCGGTACTGCGTATCGCGCTGGGTTCGGCGACCGTTGCGGCTATCACTGCGGGCGGCATTGCCGCGCCGCTGATCGCCACCACCGGCGTGAGCCCGGAACTGATGGTTATTGCCGTTGGTTCCGGTAGCGTTATTTTCTCTCACGTTAACGATCCGGGTTTCTGGCTGTTTAAGGAGTATTTCAACCTGACAATTGGCGAGACCATCAAGTCGTGGTCGGTACTGGAAACCATTATTTCCGTGTGCGGCCTGATTGGTTGCCTGTTGTTGGGGATGGTGGTGTAAGCAGAGGATAAAACAGGCCGGGCGCAGCGAGGCTGTCCCGGCTTTTTAGCCCAGAGCGAAAACTTATCGCAGTAATACCCCGTTCCGGGCGGTGCCCGACATTGAAATTCACCCAACGATCCCCCATTCTAGATCTCATGCTACAGCGCCGGATGTGCGTTTCATTTACCTATTTCAACAGGACTGCGCAATATGACCAATCCATTACTGACGCCTTTTTTATTGCCGCCATTTTCTGCGATCAAACCTGAGCACGTGGTCCCTGCGGTCACCAAAGCGCTGGATGATTGCCGGGCTGTGGTAGAGCGCGCGGTGGCGCAAGGTGCGCCGTACACCTGGGAAAATCTTTGCCAGCCGCTGGCGGAAGTAGACGATGTGCTGGGGCGTATTTTTTCTCCGGTCAGCCACCTGAATTCGGTGAAAAACAGTCCGGAATTGCGTGAAGCCTACGAGCAAACCCTGCCGCTGCTCTCCGAGTACAGCACCTGGGTTGGGCAACATGAAGGGCTGTACAAAGCCTACCGTGATCTCCGTGACGGCGATCACTACGTCACGCTGAATACCGCGCAGAAAAAAGCGGTTGATAACGCGCTGCGTGATTTTGAACTTTCCGGTATTGGCCTGGCGAAAGAGCAGCAGAAACGCTACGGTGAAATCGCCGCGCGCCTGTCTGAGCTGGGTAACCAGTACAGCAACAATGTGCTTGACGCGACCATGGGCTGGACGAAGCTGGTGACCGATGAAGCGGAACTCGCCGGGCTGCCGGAAAGTGCGCTGGCCGCTGCGAAAGCGCAGGCTGAAGCGAAAGGACAGGAAGGCTATCTGCTGACGCTGGATATCCCGAGCTATTTGCCGGTGATGACCTACTGTGATAACCAGGCGCTGCGTGAAGAGCTTTATCGCGCCTATTCAACCCGCGCCTCTGACCAGGGACCGAATGCCGGGAAATGGGATAACAGTCCGGTGATGGCGGAAATTCTTGCCCTGCGCCACGAACTGGCGCAACTGCTGGGTTTCGACAGTTATGCCTATAAGTCGCTGGCCACCAAAATGGCGGAAAATCCGCAGCAGGTGCTCGACTTCCTGACCGATCTGGCCAAACGCGCCCGTCCGCAGGGCGAGAAAGAGCTGGCGCAACTGCGTGCATTCGCGAAAGCGGAATTTGGCGTTGATGACCTGCAGCCGTGGGATATTGCTTACTACAGTGAAAAGCAGAAGCAGCATCTTTACAGCATCAGCGATGAACAACTGCGCCCGTATTTCCCGGAAAACAAAGCCGTTAATGGCCTGTTCGAAGTGGTTAAGCGCATTTATGGTATTACCGCGAAAGAGCGTACCGATGTCGACGTCTGGCATCCGGAAGTCCGCTTCTTCGAACTGTACGATGAACACAATGCGCTGCGCGGTAGCTTCTACCTTGACCTCTATGCGCGCGAACACAAACGCGGCGGGGCATGGATGGATGACTGCGTCGGCCAGATGCGCAAGCTGGACGGTTCGCTGCAAAAGCCGGTGGCGTATCTGACCTGTAACTTTAATCGCCCGGTCAACGGTAAACCGGCGCTGTTTACTCACGATGAAGTGATCACCCTGTTCCACGAGTTCGGCCACGGTCTGCACCATATGCTGACCCGTATCGACACCGCCGGGGTTTCCGGCATCAGCGGGGTGCCGTGGGATGCGGTCGAGTTGCCGAGCCAGTTTATGGAAAACTGGTGCTGGGAGCCGGAGGCGCTGGCGTTTATCTCCGGTCATTATGAAACCGGCGAACCGCTGCCGCAGGAACTGCTGAATAAAATGCTGGCGGCGAAAAACTACCAGGCGGCGATGTTTATCCTCCGTCAGCTTGAGTTTGGGCTGTTCGATTTCCGTCTGCATGCGGAATTTATCCCGGAACAGGGCGCGAAGATTCTGGAGACGCTGGCGGAAATTAAGCAGCAGGTCGCGTTGATTCCCGGGCCGTCGTGGGGCCGTTTCCCCCATGCCTTCAGCCATATCTTTGCGGGTGGTTATGCGGCGGGTTACTACAGCTATTTGTGGGCCGACGTGCTGGCGGCGGATGCCTTCTCGCGCTTCGAAGAAGAGGGTATTTTCAATCGCGAAACCGGACAGTCGTTCCTCGACAACATCCTCAGCCGCGGTGGTTCCGAAGAGCCGATGGTGCTGTTTAAACGCTTCCGTGGCCGTGAGCCGCAACTGGATGCGATGCTGGCGCATTATGGGATCAAAGGCTGATTGAGTGAAGATCTGCTTAATTGATGAAACGGGCGCCGGAGACGGCGCCTTATCTGTTCTTGCCACTCGCTGGGGGCTGGAGCAGGATGATGATAATCCGATGGCGCTGGTGATGACGCCAGCGCATCTGGAACTGCGTAAGCGTGACGAGCCGAAGCTGGGCGGCATTTTCGTTGATTTTGTCGGCGGGGCGATGGCTCATCGACGCAGGTTCGGCGGCGGTCGCGGCGAGGCGGTGGCGAAAGCGGTCGGAATTAAGGGCGACTACCTGCCGGATGTGGTCGACGCCACGGCGGGGCTGGGGCGCGATGCTTTTGTGCTGGCTTCCGTCGGCTGTCGCGTGCGGATGCTGGAGCGTAATCCGGTCGTTGCAGCGCTGCTCGACGACGGCCTGGCGCGCGGCTATGCGGATGCGGAAATTGGTTCGTGGTTGCAGGCGCGTTTGCAACTGATCCACGCCTCCAGTCTGACGGCGCTGACCGATATCACGCCGCGTCCGCAGGTGGTTTATCTTGATCCGATGTTTCCCCATAAGCAGAAAAGCGCGCTGGTGAAGAAAGAGATGCGGGTGTTTCAGTCGCTGGTGGGAGCGGATTTGGATGCTGATGGTCTGTTGCAACCGGCGCGTCTGTTGGCGACCAAACGCGTGGTGGTCAAACGCCCGGATTACGCGCCGCCGCTGGCGGATGTCGCGACGCCAAACGCAGTGGTAACCAAAGGTCACCGGTTCGATATTTATGCCGGCACAATGGAATAGGGATTATTTATCCGATGATTTTTGGCTGCAAAATGCCCGCATAAGCGGGCGTTGGTCATCAGTGAAGTTAAGTAACCCTCTGTTTATTCCTCTTCTTCGTCACGCAGTGGAACAATGAGCATATCGACGTGAACGGTATTGATGAGCTGACGAGCAGAAGACATCAGCTTGCTCCAGAAATCCTGATGATGACCGCAAACCACCAGATCCATATCATATTTTTTAATCGCATCAACGAGAACCTGACCAAGATCGCCGCTACCACTCAGGGTTTCAGTGATCGGATAGCCGGCGTTTGTAGAGAGTTCGTTTAATGCGTGGTGAGTCTCTTCGGAAATGCGTTTCTGCATGTCGCCCAGATTGACATCAATAAGCCCGGTGTAGAGATCGGAGTAATTTACATCCACGTGGATCAGGGAAATTTTTGCATTATAAGGACGAGCCATAGAAACGGCTTTTTCGACCAGAACTTTGCTTTCCGGGGACAGGTCTACTGCAATAAGGATATGTTTATAAGCCATAGTGTTACTCCTTCCATAAGTTGTCGATGACCATTGGACCTGACAGCCTGTGCTGCCGTTTCGCCCGCGTCCTGCGTGCTACACGCGCGGGGGAGTCCTTAAAGACTTAATTGTAGAAGATATTTCTACCTTATAGTGCCCCTTGCGATCCGTCAATCCACCTTGTTCAACAAACAGTTAAACAAATATATCTGACTTATGCATTGATAATGGTTAACGATGTGGTAAAAAAATTAACTGATCTCCTACACTATTTAATGAGCCGGTCGGATAAATAAAAGTGATCGGAATCGCACTCTTTAACACTACAGTCGGTTTGATATTGGGGAGCGGTAGTCCCGGAGGAAGCCTCTGAGGACAGGTCGCCGGGGAGGAAGTATGATCAGCACTATTGCGCTGTTTTGGGCCCTGTGTATTGTTTGTGTGGTGAATATGGCACGCTACTTCTCGTCACTGCGTGCATTATTGATTGTGCTACGTGGTTGTGACCCTTTGCTCTATCAATATGTTGATGGCGGTGGTTTTTTCACATCGCATGGGCAACCCAGCAAACAGATGCGTCTGGTATGGTATATCTACGCCCAGCGCTACCGCGATCACCATGATGATGAGTTTATCCGTCGCTGCGAGCGGGTTCGGCGGCAATTTATTCTTACCAGCGCGTTATGTGGCCTGGTCCTGGTGAGTATGATTGCCCTGCTTATCTGGCACTAGTCTGGTTAAAGCAAAAAATTGATCCCGGCTTCATGATGCGTATAACACCAGCGATGAATTTGTGGCGATTCGCGTGTTGAGGGGCATAAAAAACAGACGATAGCCGCATCACGCGCGTGGCAGGCAAAACAATTAACTGCGTTGAACACACTTGCGCTGACCCCGAAAAGACGCGTCCCCAGTCACACCGATATTCGTGCTCCTGAGGACGCGTGGCCTTTCTGCAACCTGAAATATATCAGGTCTGTATATGGCGTATGCGTTTAGATAATCTGCAGCGCAAGCCAGTACAGCGCGCTTGACAGCAGAATCGCTGCGGGCAAGGTCAGTACCCATGCCATCAGAATACTGGTGACGGTTTTCTTCTGCAGCCCGCCGCCATCAACAAGCATTGTTCCTGCCACCGAGGAGGAGAGGACGTGGGTGGTAGAAACAGGCATCCCGGTGTAGCTCGCCAGACCGATTGAGACGGCGGCGGTCATCTGGGCTGACATACCCTGTGCATAAGTCATCCCTTTTTTACCAATTTTTTCGCCGATGGTGGTGGCCACGCGACGCCAGCCGATCATGGTGCCGATACCGAGTGCCAGAGCCACTGCCATAATAATCCAGATAGGCGCGTACTCAATGGTACTCAACATATCGGTTTTCAGTTTCTTCAGCAGACGTTTATCATCGGCGCTCACTTCCGGCAGCTTCGCCACTTTATCCGTGGTATCGGCGATGCAGAGCATAATACGACGCAGATGGCTGCGCTGTTCCACGGTGAGCGCATCGTAGCTTTCGATGCCGGTCAGCATTGTCTTCACGCGGTCAAGTGCGTTAATGGTGTTCGCCGGGTGGCAGTGGAACTCGCCGTTTGCGGCAGTTGCTTCCGGTGGCGGGATGAGCTGCTCCGCGCCGGTTGCAATTTGCAACAGATCAGCGCGCTGCTGGAAGAAGTTTTCCACGTTGTTGACTGCATCGCGAGTACGGGTGATTTCGTAACCGGACGCGTTCATATTGACCACGAAGCCCGCTGGCGCAACGCCGATGAGCACCAGCATTACCAGACCAATGCCTTTCTGACCATCGTTGGCGCCGTGCGAGAATGCCACGCCAATGGCGGACAGAATCAGCGCAATACGTGTCCAGAACGGGGGTTTTTTCTTACCGTCTTTCTTTTCTCGTTCGGCAGGCGTCAGGTGAATACGGGCACGCTTTTTCGTCCCGCTCCAGTAACGACGCAGAAGGAAAATCAGCCCGCCCGCGATCACCAGGCCAACGATTGGCGAGATAATAAGCGAACCAAAAATACCGATGACTTTCGGGATGTTCAGCGCATCGACGACTGAGGTGCCGGTCATTAGCGCATTGGTTAAACCAATGCCGATGATCGCGCCGATCAGCGTGTGCGAGCTGGAGGCCGGGAGGCCGAAGTACCAGGTTCCGAGGTTCCAGATGATTGCTGCGAGCAACATGGAGAAAACCATGGCGAGGCCATGAGCTGAACCCATATTAAGCAGTAAGTCGGTCGGCAGCATATGCACAATGGCATAGGCTACGCTAAGACCGCCCAGCAGAACGCCGAAGAAGTTAAACAGGGCTGCCATTGCTACCGCAAGCTGAGACCGTATTGCACGCGTGTAAATCACCGTTGCAACTGCGTTTGCGGTATCATGAAACCCATTAATCGCTTCGTAAAAAAGCACGAAAGCCAGAGCAAGCAATAATAGTATCCCGGTATGTAAATCCAGACCGGCGAATAAATGTAGCATAGGACGTTACGCCATTTTGAGGACATGAACGCGGCGCATTATCAGTGACTTTGGCTGTGCGGGCAAAGTGAAATGTAGACTTTTTTGATTTTCTTTCTGTTTTAATTGTAGCCCGTTGGGAGTATTCCTATATCTTTCAACAAGGTACATAAAAGTGTTTTTTTCATTCTGGTGCGACCAGAGTGAAAAATTTACAATTCCCGACAATCGGGATATGAGGAATGTTGTGTGGAAAGGTTTGATGCCATTGTAATCGGCGCCGGAGCGGCGGGAATGTTTTGTGCAGCGCAGGCAGGGCAGGCGGGCTGCCGCGTACTGTTGATCGATAATGGTAAAAAACCTGGGCGCAAAATTCTGATGTCCGGCGGTGGCCGCTGTAATTTTACTAACATCAATATCGAACCCGCGGCATATCTCAGCCAAAACCCACATTTTTGTAAATCCGCGCTGGCACGTTACACGCAGTGGGACTTTATCGACCTGGTTGGTAAATACGGTATTGCCTGGCATGAGAAGACCTTAGGCCAGCTTTTTTGTGATGATTCCGCCGGGCAAATCGTTAACCTCCTGCTGGCGGAGTGTGAAAAGGGCGGGGTGCAAATTCGCCTGCGCACTGAGATTCTTTGTGTTGAGCGGGATGACGAAGGTTACACCCTGCAACTTAACGGTGATACGGTGGCGGCGAAAAGTCTGGTGGTCGCCTCCGGCGGCCTGTCCATGCCCGGTCTGGGCGCTTCTCCGTTCGGGTATCAGCTTGCTGAACAGTTCGGCCTGAAAGTGCTGCCGACCCGCGCCGGGCTGGTGCCGTTCACGTTGCATAAGCCGCTGCTGGAACAGTTGCAGGTGCTTTCCGGGGTATCGGTTCCGTCAACCATCACCGCGGCAAACGGTATGCGCTTTCGCGAAAATCTGTTGTTCACTCATCGTGGGCTCTCCGGTCCGGCGGTGCTGCAAATTTCCAGCTACTGGCAGCCTGGGGAGTTTGTCAGCATCAATCTGCTTCCGGACTGCCCGCTTGCTGATTTCCTCAATGAGCAGCGCGCGGCGCATCCGAATCAGAGCCTGAAAAACACCCTGGCGATGCAGTTGCCGAAGCGTCTGGTCGAGTGTTTGCAGCAACTGGGCCAGCTTCCGGACGTCACGCTGAAACAGCTTAATCCCCGTGAGCAGCAGACGCTGGTGGATACGCTGACCGCATGGCGCGTGCAGCCGAACGGCACCGAAGGCTATCGCACAGCGGAAGTGACCCTCGGCGGCGTGGATACCAATGAACTCTCTTCGCGCACCATGGAGGCGCGTAAGGTACCAGGCCTTTTCTTTATCGGCGAGGTGATGGATGTCACCGGCTGGCTGGGGGGCTATAACTTCCAGTGGGCGTGGTCGTCAGCGTGGGCGTGCGCCCAGGCGCTGGTGCGTTGCTGATGATCTGGATACCTGTAATGAATTTACTTTCCGGGAAAGCACTCGCTACTCCTTTCGGAGAAGTGACATTCTTTAGAGCCTATCCCATTAGGGCTATTTTGCTTGTCATTTTGAACCTGGGCAGTGCTCAGAATCCTCACGCACTACTTGTACGCTCCGGTTCTTCCGCGCTGGCCGTGTTCAAACTGTCTGCGCCAATAACGCCTGGTGGGACAGGCTCTTAATCTGAAAAAATCACCGGCTTCTGCAGACCTGGCTCACCGTTAGCCGTACTTTTGGCTGGGGAGCCGGAGTGCCGGCAGGGCTTTCAAAAGATCATCTGCGGTAAATCATTCCTTACTTGCCATCATATCGGTTTAAATCGCCACCTTACAAAAAGTTTGTTTAAAAGGCTGAATCTTACAAAAAGTAAGAATAAAAAAGTGAAGTTGATCACTGAACGTCAACTTTTTGATTGCTTGCTTAATTTCTGAACGTTATACATAACAAAAAGTTTGAATGTCTAACTTAAATTTAGGTCGATATGGAAAACATCAAAGAGAACTTAGATTTCCTCATTCCCATGATGGAGGGCATTGCTAACCAGTTTGGGGATAATTGCGAGGTTGTTCTTCATGATCACTCTGAAGGGCTGGAAAGTAGCATCATTGCTATTATCAATGGCCATGTAACGGGAAGAAAGGTGGGAGATCCCAGTAGTAACCTCGGTCTTGAGGTGCTGCGTGGCACTGATGTGAATGGCGATCGACATAATTATTTTACCCAGACAAGAGATGGCAAAACGCTGCGCTCCACGTCAATTTACATCCGCAATTCCCACAAAGAGGTGCTGGGGGCGTTGTGTATTAATCTGGATATCAGTGACATTGTTCTTGCCGAGAAGATGTTAAATAAAATGACAGGCCGCCCGGACATATCACCGACACGTTCGGAAGAAGTAAGCGAAGTATTCGTTAAAGATGTAAATGAGTTACTGGATTACCTCATCGGCGAGTGTATGAGCTTAATTAACGTACCTGTTTTACATATGACCAGGCACGATAAACTTAATGCCATTAAATTTTTTGATGAAAAAGGCGTTTTTCTTATCAAGAAATCTGGCGAAAGAATCTGCGAGTTTTTAAATATTTCAAAATATACCCTCTATGCATATTTGGGGGAAATTCGAGAGGAAAGCCCGACTATAAACCCTGAATAATTTGAGTTGCAGGATAAAACGGTTAACCGTTTTGCGCAGTGCTTATGCTGATCGCAAAGCGGTGGCCCGTAAGGGTGAGTCTTATGGATGAGATGGATCACTTCGCAGCAATGTGCAGGTAACTTGAAGTATGACGGGTATAGACGGTTAACTATCAGGAGTCAAATATGTTTACTACGCCATATGTTGCGCTGGATATGGATATTATGGAGAAAAATATCACTTCCATGATTTCTGGCCTTAAGTTGAATAATATTCAGCATTGGCCACATATTAAAACCCACAAGTCAGTACAGTTGGCCCGGCTTGAGCAAGAATTGGGTGCGACGGGTATTACTTGTGCCAAGCTTTCTGAAGCCGAAGTGATGGCGGAGGGAGGAATTACATCAATATTGCTCGCCTATCCGTTAATAGGTGAAGACAAGTGTCAGCGTTACGCTGAACTGGCAAGAAAAATTAATATCCGCACTATCGTTGATAGTTTATATGGTGCACAGGGCTTATCTAAAGCGGCTCAGCAAAATGGCCTTGTATTTGATATTGATATTGCAATTGATTATGGCGCGCATCGTGAAGGTATTCAGCCTGAGAACCTGCTGCAATTTGCAAGGGATGTCGCCACGTTGCCCGGTTTGAAAATAAAAGGCGTATTTACTTATGCCGGGACAATTTATCAGTATCGGAATGAGTCAGATATTCGTAAAGCAGCGAAAGCGGAAGCAGCATTGTTAATGAATAGTCGAGATCTGCTTAATGCCCATGGTTTCGAAATTGAGGTTATGTCAGGTGGATCAACGCTTTCATCTTTTTATGCTAATGAGTTGAATGGTATTACGGAGTCAAGGGCCGGTAACTTCATCTTTGGTGACATGAATGCTATTAATGGCGGAATTTATACACCTGCTAACTGTGCTCTGACTATATGTGCGACGGTGGTGAGTATTCCCCTTGCAGGTTATGCCACCATTGATGCTGGTACGAAATCACTAACGTCTGATCTCTCTGCATTACCTGGCTCTTACGGGTTTATTCAGGAGTACCCTGAGATTGAGTTAGTCAAGCTTAATGAGGAACATGGCTATTTACGTTATGACCCTGAACACGTATCCCTGTCTATTGGACAGGAGATACATATTATTCCGAATCATTGTTGTGTCGTAGCAAATCTTGTCGATAAAATATTCGGATTCCGCAACGGAAAATATAGCGAAACTATTAACATAGATGCTCGCGGAAAAAGTTACTGATTATCTGAGGATATTTTAATGAAAAGCATTAATTTAACTGCTGAAGAAAGGCAGGAGCTTGTTACACTCCTCTGTCAGTTAATACGGCACCCATCCGAGAATCCGCCGGGGAATGAAAATGCGGTGGCATTATTCATTGCTGAGGTATTACGTCGTGAGAGTATTGAAGTGGATGTGCAGGAAGTTGTGCCCGGTAGACCTAATGTGGTCGCGCGGATAACGGGTAACCGACCAGGTAAGAGACTGATATTCAATGGTCACTCAGACGTTGTACCGTGTGGGGAGGGCTGGTCTGTTGATCCGTTTGCGGCGGTGATTGAGGGGGATCGCATCATTGGGCGCGGCGCGGCGGATATGAAGTCCGGTGTTGCGGCGATGATGTTTGCGGCAATGTTGATCAAGCGCCGTAACTACAGCTTTGCCGGTGAAATTACGCTGCTATTTAATGTTGATGAAGAGCGTATCAACATGGGTATGGAACATTTCATTGCGCGGGGGGTGACAGCAGATTACGCTATTATCGGCGAGCCGACGTCTTTGGAAATTTGTATTGCCCATAAAGGGGTGAGCCGAACTCGACTCACTACGCATGGTACGGCAGGGCATGCAGCGAAAACGCGCGAGCCGGACAGCGCGATTGATAAAATGGCGATTCTGCTACCGGAAATTATCCAGGAATGTCATCGGGTGAAGCAAAAACAACATGAACTGTTGGGTAATGCTTCAATGCTTGTAACCACTATCCAGGGCGGAAGCGCCCCGAATATTGTGTCTCAGTCATGCTTAATAGAGATCGATCGCCGTGTTATCCCAGGTGAAAAACGCAACGAAATTAATGAAAGTCTGGCTGAGGTACTGGCAAAATCAGGCCTGACGCCCGAAAAGGACTATTCATACGAGAACTACCTTTTTATACCCGCGTCTGCTATTGATGAATCACATATTCTCGTCGATGCGGCCTGTCAGGTTGTTGATTCGGTAACGGGAACCGCCAGGAAAACGATCTTTGAAGCAACCTGTGAAGCACCATTTTTCTCGGTAGACTGTCAAATTCCGACCATTATTATGGGGCCGGGCGATTTATCTCAGGCCCATGTAAAGGATGAATTTGTTCGTATTGAAGAACTACATCAAGCAGCACAAATATACACCTCACTGGCTTTAAAATTATTGAGCTGAAAATCAGGAATAGTTATGAATATTGAAGCGCGCTTAGCTGAGTTAGGTATAACGCTTAGTGAAGTCACTATGCCTAAGTTTTCCTACATCGCGATTAAGCAAACAGGAAATCTCTTATATACATCGGGTAATGATTGTCGTCTGGATGGTGTTCTGATTCATAAAGGCACGCTTGGCGCGAATTTAACTATTGAAGAAGGACAAGCCGCCGCTCGTCAGTGCATGATTAATATCTTGTCCTCAGTCAAGCATTATATTGGTGATCTTAACCGGGTAGTGGGATGCGTAAAAATGCTGGGTTTTGTACAAAGCTCAGATGATTTTAAAGATCAGCCCTATGTTATGAACAGTGCGTCTGATCTTTTAATTGATGTATTTGGTGAATCAGGTCGCCATGCTCGCTCTGCCATTGGTACTAATACTTTACCATTTGATACACCTGTAGAAATTGAATTAATTCTGGAAATTAAAGACTGATTCGCGAATTAAATAACTAAGTATTGTGCGATCCCTTTGTACCCATATTATTTATTAATAATAGAATACCTTAACTTACATAAGGATAATATATGTCCAGTCAAGCAAGTTCTCGCCTACGGCGGTTGCAATTAATGGCTTTATTGTTTTTACTCGTTGCAGGTATTATTAATTTTCTGGATAGAACGTCACTTTCGATTGCAAATACTACTATTCGTCAGGAAATGGGATTATCTGCGACGGAAATGGGCCTGTTACTTTCGGTCTTTTCATTTGGCTATGCATTATGCCAGTTGCCTATTGGCATGGTCATGGAACGATTTGGCGTTAAGCGGGTTTATGGCTTCGGTATTTTACTATGGTCTCTCGCTCAGACCGCGCTCGGGCTGGTGGGATCATACAGTCAGATGATTGTTTCACGTATTGTGTTGGGTATCGGGGAAGCGCCGCACCTGCCGACAGGGGTTAAAGTCGTCAATGATTGGTATAACATTCGAAAACGCGGGGTGCCAATGGGGATCGTTAATATGTCCTCCACGCTGGCGCAGGCGCTGGCTCCGCCACTGCTGATCGCCATGATGCTCGCGTTTGGCTGGCGAATGATGTTTATCATCATCGGGTTGAGCGGTGTGATTCTGTCAATTCTGTGGTTTATTTTTTACCGGAACCGTGAAGATGCGGGTTTATCAGATACAGATATTACGCACCTCGAAGAGGAGACGCCGCCTTCCAGTAAGGAGAAAGTGACTCTTAAGGATTGGGCCGGTCTGTTTAAGCAAAAATCCATGTGGGGGATGATCATTGGCTTTAATGGCGTGGGTTATATGGTATGGCTATTCCTGACCTGGTTGCCTTCATATCTTGAGATGTCTCGTGGCCTGAGTTTGCAAAAGACGGGTTGGGTTGCCGCCATTCCATTCTTGTTTGGAGCGGCGGGTATGCTGGTTAACGGTGTGGTCGCGGATTGGGTGATGAAGCGTGGCGCGGATAAAATGAAAAGCCGCAAATGGATGATTTGCCTTGGCCTACTGTGTGCAGCTGGATTTACCTTACCTGCTGCCTATACAGAAAGTACGGTTGTTGCCGTAGGCTGTATCAGTCTGGCGCTGTTTTCCATTCACTTTGCCGGTACATCCGCATGGGGACTGATTCTGGTTTCCGTCCCCTCACGGCTCGTGACGTCTGTTAGTGGGATCCAGAACTTTGGTGGCTTTATTGGTGGATCGTTTGCTCCCATTATTACCGGCATCATTCTGGATAAAACAGGTTCGTTTACGCTCGCACTGGTTGCATCCTCTGCGATCGCTTTCCTGGCATCACTGGTCTACTTCTTCATGGTCAATAAGCCTATAGAAGATCCTGCCGTTGTCAGATAACGATTTCAGGGCCGGCTGGCTGACCGGTCTGATTTTTATCTATCGTTAAATCCACTTTCTTAATCTTCTATCCTGTGAGCGCTGGACATCGGTCTGGCGCCTTCTCTCTTTTTCGACCTCCAGGCGTTTTTTAGCTGCTCAGGGCTGACCGTCAAACCGATGTATCGCCTGACGCAGGAAATCCACAACTCGCCGGGCTTCAGGGCGCAGTGCCGTTAGCCGCAGGTTTACCACGCCGACATCCATCCATGTCATACAATCGTCGACTGTGCGCCGCATAACACGAAGCCCTTCAAGCGACCAGGGACGCCAGACCAGGTCCGAAAGAATGGTAACGCCTTTACCTTGCGACACAAAAGTACGAATGGCCTCAAAGGAGTTGGTACGGTAATGAATATCCGGTTGCCCGCCGCGCTGCCGCCAGACATCAAGGATCACGGTGGGATAATCATCAGTCTCAAGCAGTAGAAACGGCACCTTCGCAATATCAGACAGCCGCAGCACCGGTTGGCTAAGTAAAGGATGGCCGACAGGCGCCCACAGGCGACGCAGCGAGCGCAGAAAAGTGTCGATACTCAGGTCATCATCGTGGCGAATATTTGATGTCAACACCAGGCAAAAATCGACCTCCTGCTGGCGCAAAGCCGTCATCAGCGCCTGGGATGAGCCTTCCTGAAAGTGGAGCGCCAGCAACGGAAAACGGCGTTCCAGCTCGCTATAAATACCGGGCAGCAGATAAGCGGATAGCGTTTCGGCGATGCCCACCCGCACGCAGCCGGTAGTCATTTCCGGCTGGTTGTGCAAGTCGTTAATCGCGGCTTCGCTATCGGCGATGATTTTGCGCGCATGAACCAGAAAACGTTCCCCATCGACGGTCAGCGCAATGCCCTTTGGATGACGAACAAAGAGTTGCGTATGCATAATCGTTTCCAGATTACGCATCGCGACCGTCATTGATGACTGAGAGATATGACAGCGTCCGGCCGCTTTTGAGATTTGCAGCGTTTCGGCCAGGGCGATATAGAATTCCAGCTGTCTTAGGGTGAACTTCATCGTTTCAAACCATACACCTGAATGAAAACTTTATATTAGCACTGGCCTGTTTGTCAGCAGTAACCTGAATGACGTAGGTTTAAGGGACATCAAGGAGGTGGTATGCCTTATCTTTTGCTCGCCCTGGCTGCGTGTTTCTGGGGAGGAAATTATGTCATTGGTCGTCTGCTGGTATCGCAAGTTGACCCTATTGTACTCTCGGCGCTGCGCTGGTGGGTTACCGCTATCCTGCTGATGATTCTCTATTTCCGTCAGGTTCAACAACAGTGGTCAGCGATAAAACAGGCGAAAGGCATTGTCTTCTTTTTGGCGCTGTGCGGCCAGGTGTTATTTCCGCTGACGCTCTATATTGGCCTGCAATATACTTCATCATTGAATGCGGCGATTTATTTATCGACAACCCCGGCAATGGTGCTACTGATTAACCGCTTTATCTTTCACGAACGTATTTCGACGGGAAATATCGCTGGCGTAATATTAAGCACCTGCGGCGTTATCTGGCTTATTTTGCAAGGGAATGTGACGAACGGGGCGATTTTGCACCATCTGAACCAGGGCGATCTCTGGACTATGGGCTCGGCGATGAGTTGGGCGGCCTACTGTGCTTTTTTACGACTGAAACCGAAAGCTGTAGTCGGCAACGGTTTTGTCGCCGTTTGCGCCAGCGTGGGGGCAATAATGCTGCTGCCGGTACTGACGGTAAATATGCTACAGGCTGCCAAACTGGATTTGGCCCCTTATTTAACGCCAAATTTTCTACTCGGGCTGGCTTATCTGGTGATTTTCCCTTCCTGGCTCTCTTATTTACTGTGGAATAAAGGTATTGCGGCGATCGGCGCCACCCGCGGGGAAGTATTTTCACACCTTATTCCCCTTAGCGGCGGCCTGTTCAGTATTCTTTTTCTGCACTCACCGCTCTATATGTATCATCTGATCAGCGGGCTGGCGATTGTCTGCGGTATTGCTCTGTGCTCGCGTTCGCGCCGCGAAATTGTATCGCAGGCCCCATGAGTGGGGGGAATGGTCTTTAGTCGGCAAACACGGCAAATGGCCGTGATGCAAGCCGGGCTGGCCTGACGTCATCGCTCCCCCGGAAAATATCGGGGGAGCGGCGCTACTATTTTTTAGTGGTCGGGGCGGTGGTCGCTTTCATAATATAAGGTTGCAGCAGTTTTGCCACGGCTTCAAATACGGGGACCACCACCGAATTGCCAAACTGGCGGTAGGCCTGAGTATCTGAAACAGGAATACGAAATGGCTTGCCATCTGGTTGCTCAAATCCCATCAGTCTGGCGCATTCACGAGGCGTCAGCCTTCTTGGCCTTTTTTTCTGGTTCTCTGGATGAGAAAAATCGATTTCACCGAGCGCTCTATCCCATCCTCTGTCAATAAGAATTTCTGAACCATCTTTATGATAGCGAGCGGATAAGGTCCTGGCGATACTGCTTTCATTATTGGGATCAACCAGACTGAAACCAAACCCATTACCTTTGGCGGCATGCTTTTTGGCATAGTTATAGAGATATCCCCATAACTTAGGGCTCAGAATATATTTATCGTCAACGGCAGGTTCCAGAAGTTGACCAAATGTTGGTCTTTTTTCAGGATAGAATTTATGGATATTCTGTAATGTGAACCCCTGATGGATATTAAGATCCCGGCGGAATCCCACCAGAATAATACGTTCACGATGCTGGGGTAGAAAATGTTTCCCATCAATGATTTTAGGATCGTCTTTTCCCATGATACTGGCGTCTGAAACTTCATAGCCTAATTCATCAAGGGTATCCATAATCACGTTGAACGTTTTACCCTTATCATGGCTCTTAAGGTTTTTAACGTTTTCCAGCACAAAAATGGCTGGCTGCTTAGCCTTAATTATTCGGGCGACATCGAAAAAGAGCGTTCCTTGTGCTTCACATTCGAATCCATGTGCGCGACCGAGCGAGTTTTTCTTACTCACCCCGGCGAGGCTGAATGGCTGGCAGGGAAAACCAGCCAGCAGAACATCATGATCCGGGATCTGTTGATCAATATGAGCATAAGCGCTCTCTTCGGAGATGCCGTTTTCGCCGCTCAGCGTAACTTCCCGAATATCCAGATTGAAAGTGTGTGCGTCTTCATCATTGTACCAGTTCGCTTTATAGGTACGTACAGCTTCTTTATTCCATTCGCTGGTAAAAACGCATTGCCCGCCGATAGCTTCGAATCCTTTACGGATACCACCAATACCGGCAAACAGGTCAATAAAGCGAAAAGCATAGTCAGGATGATGTGCGGGTTTTTCCGGCAGCATTTTCCGTAACAGAGTCTCTTCAGCGATGGTGAGCGATTTTGGTTCACATTTGCCATTTACCCAGCGGTTAAGCGTTTCGCGACTCCAGTCATTTTTGCCGACTTTTCTCAGTCGCTCTGCGACATACTTTTGTCCATAAATCTCAAGTACTCGATCAATCAATTTTCTGTCGTGTGCTTGTCGTCGTTTTTCTTCAGCTTTTGTTTTTTCGAGCAGTTCCTGAGCAAATAAATCGAATTCAGACATAATTCCTCCCTGGGTTTTATGGGTGAAAATATATCACTCATTTGACCCAGATTAAATGACTCATATCTGGATATTTAATCAGTATATGGAGGTAAGAATCGCACTCGTTGTGATTGTCTGGCCGACTTTATGAGTCGGAAGATGCGTCCTCCGTCGGCAGACACTGCAAATGACCGTGGCGCACGCCGCGTTGCGCGATAACGTCATCGGCGAAATGCTGAATATCGCCCATGTCGCCTTTCAGAACGGCAATTTCCAGGCAGTCGTCGTGATTGATGTGGACGTGCAGGGTAGCGACGGACAAATCGTGATGATGATGCTGGGTGGAGACTAAGCGGCTGGCTAAATCCCGCTTCTCATGTTCATAAACATAGGAGAGCACCGCAAACCCCTGAGCGCCGTGATCCTGGATGGTTTCCTGAGCCAGCGCACCGCGCAGGATATCGCGAATAGCTTCGGAGCGGTTATGGTAACCACGGCGCTGGCTCAGGCTATCCAGCGTTGCCAGTAAATCGTCATCGAGGGTGATCGTAATACGTTGCATCTGTTTATACCTTAGCGCGGCTATGAGGGGGTATCGCTGCAGGAAATGCAGGAAGTACCGCATTTTGTAACATGCGCCCGGCATGGGAAGAAAACGTTAATTTGTCACCTACTGTTTGTGTCTCGACGATACGCCCCGCGTCCATCACCATTACCCGCTGGCAAAAGCGTTCTACCAGGCGTAAATCATGAGTGATAAACAGGCAGGCGGTGCCAAACTGCTGTTGCAGTTTTTTGAGCAGGCGGATCACGCCAGCCTGTAGCACTAAATCCAGGCTGGACACGGCTTCATCCAGGATCAGCAGTTTAGGTTCTACCGCCAGCGCCCGCGCCAGGCAGACGCGCTGGAGTTGCCCGCCGCTCAGCTGCGGTGGGCGTTCGTCGAGCACGCCGCTGTCGAGATCCACGGCTTTAAGCATTTCGCGGGCCCGCGCGATTTGTTCTGCTTTGGTCAGCGACAGCAGATGGCGCATAGGCTCGCGTAAAATATCCTCGACAGTTTTACGCGGGTTTAGCGCGCTGATGGCATCCTGAAACACCATCTGAATATCCCGGCGAAACGCCTTTTGCTTTGTGCGATTCAGTCGGGAAAGGGGTTCGCCGCGCCAGCAGATGCTGCCCTGGCTGGGGGATTCCAGGCCGACGAGCAGCCGTGCCAGCGTACTTTTTCCGCAGCCGCTGCGTCCCAGCAGGGCAACGGTTTCGCCACTTTTCAGCGCTAAAGAGACATCCTGTAGCACGTTTACACCTGTATATTGATGGCTAATCGCCGATACGCTCAGTAATGTCATCAGGCCAGCTCCAGACCATAGAGGGCGAGATGCGCGGCCACCAGATTACGGGTGACGCTGTGCTGCGGGGCGCTGAAGATCGCGCTGACGCTTCCCTGTTCCACGATACGGCCGTTATCCATCACCGCGACATCGTCAGCCAGTCGTGCGACCACGCCCATATCGTGCGTCACCAACAGCATCCCCGGCGCGCGGTTTTGCATAATGCTTGCCAGCAGGTCAAGAATGCGCGCCTGGGCGACCGCGTCCAGATCGGTCGTCGGCTCATCGGCGATGATAAACGGCGCGTCGCACAATAGCGCCATGGCAATCATCATCCGTTGCAGCATACCGCCGCTCATCTCGAACGGGTACAGCTTCAGCACCCGCTGCGCGTTCTCCAGACCCACGGCTTCCAGCGCCGCGAGAAGCGTGGCGTCGTCGGCGGGTTTATCCAGCGCCAGACAGGTCTCCCGGGCATGAGACATCATGGTGTGCAGCGGATTAAAGGCGCTACGCGGGTTTTGCATGATAGTGGCAACGTTGATACCCCGCAGTTCACAGGGCGCAACCGGCCTGCCATCGGCGAGGATTCTCCCTGCGGTTTGCCGTACCCCAGCGGGCAGAATACCCAGGGCCGCCGCGCAGGTCAGTGATTTACCGCTGCCGCTGCCGCCCACCAGCGCCAGCACCCGTCCACGCTTAAGCGATAACGAGACACCGTGTACCAGCGGCTGCCGGGCCTGTAACACAATATTTTGTAATTCAATCTGTTGCGGCATCAGTGGGCATGCTCCGTGATCAGATGAGGATCGAGGCGATCGCGCAGGGCGTCACCCACCATGTTGAAGGCCATCACGGTGATAAATAGCGCCAGACCCGGCCAGAACATCTGCAACGGTTGGGTCCAGATGTACTGGCGGGCGTCGTTAATCATGACGCCCCATTCAGCGGTTGGTGCGGTCACGCCGAGGCCGAGGAACGACATGCCGGCGACGTGTAGCATCATATGACCAATATCCAGCGTCGCCAGCACCAGCAGCGACGGGATCGCCGCGCTGGCCAGATGATCGATAAACACCCGGATATGCCCTGCACCGGCAAGCCGGGAGGCGAGGACGAATTCACGCTGGCGCAGGGAGATCACCAGACTTCTCACCATTCGCGCATACCACGCCCAATGCGACAGAGCGATAGCGATAATGACATTGGTGAGGCCAGTTCCCAGTACGCCAACCATAAAGAAAGAGAGAATGGAGGTCGGGAAGGTCATAAACATATCCGCGACGCGCATGGCCGCCTGATCGATGCGGCCGCCGATAAGCCCCGCGCTGCCGCCGATGACCAATCCGAGGGCAAGCACCAGCAGCAGGCAGGCCATCACGGAACCGAGCGAGACGCGGGTCGCAGCCAGTAAACGCGAGAAAATATCTCGTCCCAGATGGTCAGTGCCCAGCCAGTGCTGGCCGTCAGGCGCCAGCAAACGCGAAGGTAAATCAATCGCCTGCGGATCATAGGGGAGCCACCACTGGCAGGTGAACGCAATCACTGCCAACAGAACGATGATGATTAACGACAGGCGAACAGGCCAACGTGAAGAGAGAAAAAAGTTCACGAGTGCGCTCCTTCATAACGGCGAATACGCGGATCCAGCGCGGCGTTCAGCAGGTCAACCATCAGGTTACAGACCACAAACACGATGACCATTATTAGCGTAAAGCACTGAATGACCGGATAGTCGCGGTTAAATATCGCCGAGACGGCATAGCGACCCACGCCGGGCCAGGCAAAGATATTCTCAATGATCATCGTGCCGCCAATCAGTTCACCGATATGCATCCCGACGGCGGTGATCAGTGGCAGAGAGGCGTTACGCAGAATATGACGACGCTCCGTTTGCTTCTCGCTCAGACCGCGCAGTCGCGCCCAGGTCACATGACGCTGCCCGGCCACCTCCAGCATGCTGGCGCGCAGCAGGCGAGCGTTAATGGCCAGTGACATAAACGCAATCGACATCGCAGGCAGAATAATATGTTGCCAGCCGCCATAGCCCATAGCAGGCAGCCATTGCAGGTAAACCGAGAAGAACATCACCAGCAGAAAGGCGAGCCAGAAGTTAGGCATCGACACGCCGAGGAAGGCAATAAAACGCACGGCGAAATCCGGCAGGCGATCGCGGTGTCTCGCCGCCCAGATGCCGAGCGGCACGGAGGTGAGCAGGATTAATACCAGCGCCGCGCCTGCCAGCTGTAGCGTGGCGGGCAGGAAGTTAAGCATGTCGTCCAGTACCGGACGTTGAGTCGCGAACGAGATGCCAAAATCCAGATGCAGCGCCTTCCATAGCCAGGTGCCGTACTGTACGACAAGCGGTTGATTCAGCCCCAGCATCACGCGGGTGGAGGCCACCATCTCTGGCGTCGGCGGCAGGTTAGATAAACGTAAATAGTCGAGTGCCGGATCGCCGGTTCCCAGACGCAGCATCAGGAAAATAATCACCGAGGCGGCGAAAACCATCGGCACCAGCAGCGCAATGCGCCGCAACGCATAGCGCAACATCAGGGTTTCACCGGTTTAATCTGTTCGAACGGAATTTCAGAAGCAATCGGCGCATAAGGGATCGCGCCGAGCTTCGGCCTGGAGACCACCATCATTGAGACATAGCTGATGGGGAGATAGACCGCGTCGTTGTGCAGCCGCGTCAGAATGTCGCGGTACAGCGCCTGACGCTGCGTTTCGTCGGTGGTTTCCAGCACTTCGCCAATCTCTTTATCAATAATGGGCTTATCGGCTAAACCCTGCTGGGCCTGGAAGTCGGCGTGCGACGGTACGCGCATTGAACTCATAAAAGCGTGCGGATCGTATGGCGCGCCCCAGGTACGGTTGAAAATCATACCAAAGCGACCATCGCGCTGGCGGGCGTAAATGCTGCTCTCTTCCTCGCCGACCAGCGTCACGTCCACGCCAATCTGGCGCATATCGGCCTGGATAATTTCCGCCATTGATTTACTCAGCGCGTCGGTGCCAATAAACGACAGCTCAATGCGTAACGGCTGGCCATTTTTTTCACGGATCGCTTTACCGTCAGGCTGTATCCAGCCTGCTTTTTCCAGCAAGGCCTTTGCCTGCTGCGGATCGTACTCGCGTGGCTTCAGGCCAATATTGGCGTAAGGAACGGTGGGCGCAAACAGCGTACCGGCAACCTGCTGAGTGCCGTAGAGGACATTATCAATCAGCGACTTTTTGTTTACCGCATGGTTCAGCGCTTCGCGCACCAATAGTTCACTGGTTGGCGGCTTCGCGGAGTTCAGCGCCAGCATCACCGTCTCTATTGGTTGGGAAAGCTGGGTACGGTATGCCGGATTGTGACTGAAGCGCGCGAAGGTATCGAGCGGCAGCAGCCCCTCATTGCCGTACAGCAGATCGATGTCGCCGGTCTCAAAGGCCACCGCGCGGGTGGTGGGATCCGGGATCACGTTGACGGTGATTTGTTG
Organism: Klebsiella indica; assembly: GCF_005860775.1. Lineage (GTDB taxonomy): Bacteria > Pseudomonadota > Gammaproteobacteria > Enterobacterales > Enterobacteriaceae > Klebsiella > Klebsiella indica. Next base: position 141,837 of record NZ_VCHQ01000005.1, on the reverse strand, counting down.
AATCTGCGGCTTTTCACCCCAGTAGCGATCGTTACGTACCAGCACATCGTACTGGTTGAGTTTTGATTCTTTTAACACCCATGGACCGGTGCCAATCGGCGCTTTAATGCCGTGCATGGTCTCATTATCTTTAAACTGCGACGGGGCGATAAAGCGGAATGGACGCGGCAGCGCCAGTTCCTGCAAAAACGGGTAGTAGGCGCTTTTCAGGGTGATTTGCAGTTGGTTTTTGTCGAGCGCTTTAACATCTACGATCTGATTGACCAGCTCCAGCCAGGCGTGGCGCTGGCGGTTATCCAGCACCACGCGGAAGTTCTCCGCCGCGGCACGGGCGTCGAACGCTTCGCCGTTGGAGAATTTAACATCATCGCGCAGGGTAAAGATCCAGGTTTTGCCGTCCGTCGAGTGGCGCCAGCTTTTGGCCAGCCAGGGTTTTACCGAACCATCCGCCTGATACTTCACCAGCGGTTCATAAACCATACTCTGGGCGAACATCTGGTTGGGCGTATAAAGATGCGGATTGAGCGGCCCCACATTAACCGGCCATGCGGTGGTGATTTCATCGGACGCAGCGTGGGCCAGCAAAGGCACACAGGCGAACAGCGCCAGCAGAGTAGTACGGATGATAGACAAGGCTTTTTCTCAGCGACAGGAAAGTATGACGATTTTAATGATTTATCATATTTCCGGCGTAAGCTGGATCAATATATAGCCTGAAAGTATAAGAAAATAGTATATACCCGTCATACTTCAGGTCGCCTGCGTACTGGTCATCCTTCTGCATATTCCCTGGCCCTGCGCCTGTGCTGCCAGCGCAAGCGCTGTTTAAAACCATTCTGCAGCGTAAATGATTTTGCGTATTCTTTCGCAGCCCGTAGATTCATCAAGACGCTCTGAACAACGCCAGCAGGGTGGCCACCTGTTCATCAATAGGCGTTAAATCACGTTTGACAATCAGATGCAGCGGTGTTGCCCGCCGTGCGCCGTGGCCCAGCGGCAGTACCTTCAGAATTCCTTGTTTAAGTTGCGGGCGAATACGCTCTTCCGGTAGCCAGCCGAAACCAACCTGATACAGCACCGCATCAATGGCGGCATCGATGGTGGAAAATGTCCAGGCGTCACGGGGGGCCTGCCGATCGTTGCTACGATCGGTAATGCGTACCAGCGGCCAGAGGGCCAGCGTGTTATCGTCCAGCGGCCCATCGAATGCGGCTAGCGGATGATCGCGATGAGCGACGGCGACAAAATCAATGTTCATCAACCATTCACCGCGACCGGTAATATCCTGGCGGCGGGTCAGGACCATCACATCGGCCTCGGTGCGGGCCGGATGCTCCTGCTCAACATTTTCCAGGACTTCAGTCAGCCTGACCTGGGTTTGCGGATAGCGTTGTTGAAACTGACGCAGAATAGCGAACAGCCGTTCGCGAGGAAAAATACTGTCAACGACCAGATCCAGCCGGGTTCGCGCACCGTCGCGTAGTGTGGCGGCATGCGTTTCAACATAAGCGAAGGCCTGTAATAATGGCTTAACCTGGGTGAGCAACTGCTCACCCGCCGGGGTCAGCACCGCACGGCGGCCCGATGGCGTGAGAAGCGGAACGCCCAGACGCGCCTGCAATAGCGCGAGATTATAGCTGACCGATGACTGGCTGCGGTGGGTCTCTTCCGCCGCTTTCGCAAAGCTACCCAGCTCGACAACTTTTTCCAGTAGCGCCCATTGTTCAAGGGTGGTCTTATGCATAACTCATCTAAAAAGTGGTTTAATTTAATTCAAACATAGCGTTATTTATTCATTTTTTAAAGCAGTATGCTGGTTCTCACCCAATAGAGGAGAACAGATTATGCGTACTTTCGATAAACATGACCTGAGTGGATTTATCGGTAAACATCTGGTTTATACCTACGATAATGGCTGGAACTACGAGATTTACGTTAAAAACGGCACAACGCTGGATTACCGTATTCATAGCGGTATCGTGGCTAACCGTTGGGTGAAAGATCAGCAGGCCTGGATTGTTCGCGTCGGTGAAAGCATCTATAAAATTTCCTGGACCGAGCCGACGGGTACCGATGTGAGCCTGATCGTTAACCTTGGCGACAAACTGTTCCATGGCACCATTTTTTTCCCACGCTGGGTGATCAATAACCCGGAAAAAACCGTCTGCTTCCAGAACGATCATATTCCCCTGATGGTCTCTTACCGTGAAGCGGGTCCGGCTTACCCGACAGAAGTTATTGATGAGTTTGCGACTATTACCTTTGTTCGTGATTGCGGTGAAGATAATAACGAGGTGATTAATTGCCCGGCTAACGAATTACCGGATAACTTTCCTGGCAATCTGTAATAATTTCGAAATATTTTTCAGCTAACACCGGAACGTTTATATTTAGTAAGCAACGTTTAAAAGTGGATTTATTAGAGTCTGGTTTAATATCTGTTTACTTTCCGCCAATACGTTTCTGTCGGTTTTTCATCCGACAGAAACGTTCCTGCTTCTGAAACACCGCCAGAAAAATCTCTATTTCATTGATTTTTAATATTAATGAAATTTCTCCCTCGTCAATGTTCATGTCTTAATCTTATTTTAAGAAAACCAGGCTAAATTTAAGGATATCTGAATGTCCGGCAAAAAAATGTATCAGTAAACTGATTTTGATTTCATTTTCATTTTGTTTAAGTCAGCTGGCGCAGGATATTTGCTGGAATTCCCTATTTCCTTTGAATTATTTACAGAACAGGAAAATGATGAGCGACTTTTTGCCGTTTTCGCGCCCGTCGATGGGCGACGCAGAGCTGGCTGCGCTGCGTGAAGTTTTGCAATCGGGCTGGATCACCACTGGACCGAAAAATTATGCGCTGGAAGAGGCGTTTTGCACGTTAACCGGCAACCGTCACGCTATCGCCGTCAGTTCGGCGACCGGCGGCATGCACGTCACGCTCATGGCGCTGGGTATCGGGGCGGGCGATGAAGTGATTACTCCTTCACAAACCTGGGTCTCGACGCTGAATATGATCTGCCTGCTGGGGGCGACGCCGGTGATGATCGATGTCGATCCCGATACCCTGATGATCACGCCAGAGGCGGTTGCGGCGGCGATCACGCCGCGAACCAAAGCGATTATTCCCGTGCATTATGCGGGCGCACCGGCGGATATTGATGCGATTCGCGCGATTGGTGAACGTCACGCTATTCCGGTGATTGAAGATGCCGCCCACGCGGCGGGAGCGTATTACAAGGGCCGCCATGTCGGCTGGCGAGGCACCGCAATCTTCTCATTCCACGCCATCAAAAATATGACCTGCGCCGAGGGCGGCCTGGTGGTGACCGATGATGACGAACTGGCTGCGCGCATCCGTAGCCTGAAGTTCCACGGACTCGGCGTAGACACCTGGGATCGACAGACTCAGGGCCGCGCCCCGCAGGCGGAGGTCATCACGCCGGGCTTTAAATACAATCTTGCTGATATCAATGCGGCGCTGGCGCTGGTGCAACTGGAGAAGCTTGCCCATGCTAACCAGCGTCGCGGCGAAATTGCCCAACGCTATCTGGACGAACTGGCGGATACGCCGTTCAGGCCGCTCACGGCGCCATCATGGGCCCATCAACACGCCTGGCATCTGTTTATTATCCGCGTCGATGAAACCGCCTGCGGCATCAGCCGCGATGTCCTGATGGAAAAATTGAAAACCATGGGGATTGGCACCGGTCTGCACTTCCGCGCGGCGCACACGCAAAAGTATTACCGCGAGCGTTTCCCCGATGTTTCATTGCCGCATACGGAATGGAACAGCGCGCGTATTTGTTCTCTTCCGTTGTTCCCGGACATGACCGATGACGATGTCACTCGGGTGATTTCCGCGCTACGCCAGCTGTCAGGATGTTGATATGTTTAGCTATCCTCCCGTGAAAAAAGTGTCGATCGTTATTCCGGTTTATAACGAACAGGAGAGCCTGCCGGCACTTATCCACCGTACCGACACCGCCTGTGCGACGCTCGGACGTCAATATGAAATTCTGCTGGTCGATGACGGCAGTAGCGATGATTCGGCACGGATACTGACCGAAGCCGCTGAGGCTGAAGGTAGCCACGTGGTGGCGGTGCTGCTGAATCGCAACTACGGCCAGCATTCGGCGATTATGGCCGGTTTTAGTCATGTCACCGGCGACCTGATTATTACCCTTGATGCCGACCTGCAAAATCCGCCGGAAGAGATCCCGCGGCTGGTGGAGAAGGCCGATGAGGGTTATGACGTGGTGGGTACCGTACGTCAGAACCGTCAGGATACCTGGTTTCGTCGAAGCGCCTCGAAGATGATCAATCGCCTGATTCAGCGCACCACCGGAAAAGCGATGGGCGACTACGGCTGCATGCTGCGCGCCTATCGCCGCCATATTATCGACGCGATGCTCAACTGCCATGAACGCAGTACCTTTATCCCGATTCTGGCGAACACCTTTGCCCGCCGTGCGGTGGAAATCCCGGTGATCCACGCCGAGCGCGAATTCGGCGATTCCAAATACAGCTTTATGCGCCTGATTAACCTGATGTATGACCTGGTGACCTGCCTGACCACCACGCCGTTGCGTCTGCTGAGTCTCTTCGGCAGCGTCATTGCGCTGTTGGGCTTCGCCTTTGCTCTTTTGCTGGTGGTGCTGCGCCTGATGTTGGGGCCGCAGTGGGCGGCAGAAGGGGTGTTTATGCTGTTCGCGGTGCTGTTCATGTTTATCGGCGCCCAGTTTGTGGGTATGGGGCTGCTCGGCGAGTATATCGGTCGTATTTATAACGATGTTCGCGCGCGCCCCCGCTATTTTATTCAACGTGTTGTTCGCCAGCCGGAAACGGCATCTCAAGAGGAAGATCGTTCATGAAAGCCGTAGTCTTCGCTTATCACGATATGGGTTGTGCAGGTATTCAGTCTCTGTTGGATGCCGGGTATGACATCGTCGCTATCTTTACCCATCCGGATAATCCTGGCGAAAACCCTTTCTTTGGCTCCGTGGCGCGTCTCGCCGCTGAGCAGGGCATTCCGGTATGGGCGCCGGATGATGTGAATCACCCGCTGTGGATCGAACGTATCCGCGAAATGAAGCCGGATGTGTTGTTCTCGTTCTACTACCGCAACCTGCTATGCAATGACATTCTCAATCTCGCGCCGCAGGGCGCGTTCAACCTCCACGGTTCGCTGTTGCCGAAATACCGTGGTCGTGCGCCGCTGAACTGGGTGCTGGTGAATGGCGAAAGCGAAACCGGCGTGACGCTGCACCGTATGATTGGCCGCGCAGATGCCGGGAATATCGTGGCGCAGAAAAAGGTGGCTATTGGCGCGGATGATGTGGCGCTGACGCTGCATCGCAAACTCTGTGCCGCGGCGGCGGATCTCCTGGGCAAGGCGCTACCGGCAATCCGCGAAGGCAAAACCGAAGAGCGTGTGCAGGATGAGCGTCAGGCGACGTACGTCGGGCGCCGTACGCCGGAAGATGGCCGTCTTGACTGGCAGCAATCCGCCCAGACGTTGCATAACCTGGTGCGCGCGGTTTCCGATCCGTGGCCGGGGGCGTTCGGCTATGCCGGGGCGAACAAATTTATCGTCTGGAAGTCCCGTGTGCGCCACGATCTGGCTGCAGCTAAACCGGGCACGGTGATCTCCGTTGCGCCGCTGATCGTCGCGTGTCTGGACGGGGCGCTGGAAATCGTCACCGGGCAGACCGGGCGTGGCGTCTATATGCAAGGTACGCAACTGGCGCAGGCGCTGGGACTTGTGGCTGGCGCGGTGCTGAGCAGTAAACCTGTCGTGGCGATTAAGCGCCGTACCCGCGTGCTGATCCTCGGGGTGAACGGGTTTATCGGTAATCACCTGACCGAGCGCCTGCTCGCCGACGACAACTATGAGATTTACGGTCTGGATATTGGCTCTGACGCTATCGGCCGCTTTCTTGCTAATCCGCGTTTCCACTTTGTTGAAGGGGATATCAGCATCCACTCGGAGTGGATTGAGTATCACATTAAGAAGTGTGATGTGGTGCTGCCGCTGGTGGCGATTGCCACGCCGATCGAGTACACCCGTAACCCGCTGCGCGTGTTTGAGCTGGATTTCGAAGAGAACCTGAAAATTATCCGCGACTGCGTGAAATACGATAAACGCATTATCTTCCCGTCGACCTCTGAAGTGTACGGTATGTGTACCGATAACAACTTCGATGAGGATACTTCCAGTCTGGTGGTCGGGCCGATCAACAAACAGCGCTGGATCTACTCGGTCTCCAAGCAACTGCTGGACCGCGTGATCTGGGCATATGGCGATAAAACCGGCCTGAAGTTTACTCTGTTCCGCCCGTTCAACTGGATGGGGCCGCGTCTCGATAACCTCAACGCCGCGCGTATTGGCAGTTCTCGCGCCATCACCCAACTGATCCTGAATCTGGTGGAGGGTTCACCAATTAAATTGATTGAGGGCGGGAAGCAGAAGCGCTGCTTTACTGATATCAGCGACGGTATCGAAGCGCTGTTCCGGATTATCGAGAATAAAGACGGGCGTTGCGACGGGCAGATTATCAATATCGGCAATCCGGATAACGAAGCCAGCATCAAAGAACTGGCGGAAATGTTGCTGGCCTGTTTTGAACGCCATCCGTTGCGCGACCGTTTCCCGCCGTTCGCCGGTTTTCGCGAAGTGGAAAGTAGCGATTACTACGGTAAAGGTTATCAGGACGTCGAGCATCGTAAGCCGAGTATTAACAACGCTAAGCGCTGCCTGAACTGGGTACCGACGGTGGCAATGGAAGAGACCGTTGAGCGTACCCTCGACTTTTTCCTGCGTACGGTTGAACTGACGGACGACGGTAAATGATGAAACAGGTCGGCTTACGCATTGATGTTGATACCTTTCGCGGTACGCGGGACGGGGTCCCGCGTCTGCTGACACTGTTGGGTCGGCACGGGATTCAGGCGAGCTTCTTTTTTAGCGTTGGGCCAGACAATATGGGGCGTCATTTATGGCGCCTGGTAAAACCGAAGTTTCTATGGAAGATGCTGCGCTCGAAGGCTGCTTCGCTGTATGGCTGGGATATTTTACTGGCCGGAACCGCCTGGCCGGGGCGGAGGATCGGCGCGGGGAATGAAGAGATTATCCGCGCCGCCGCACAGGCGCATGAAGTTGGCCTGCATGCCTGGGATCACTACAGCTGGCAGACGTGGAGCGGTATCTGGCCGCCGGAACGGCTGACGCTGGAGGTGGATCGCGGGCTGCTGGAGCTGGAGCGGATTATTGGTCGCCCGGTAACCTGTTCCGCCGTCGCTGGTTGGCGAGCCGATCAGCGGGTGATCGAGGCTAAAGAAACGTTCGATTTTCTCTATAACAGCGACTGTCGGGGAAGGGCCCCATTTTTGCCGCAACTCGGCAGCGGCATGCCGGGAACCGTGCAGATCCCGGTGACCTTACCCACCTGGGATGAAGCGGTGGGTCGTGTGGTGGATAACGCAGGTTTCAACCGTTACCTGTTGGATTGCGTTCATCGCGATACCGGGACGCCTGTTTATACCATTCACGCAGAAGTTGAAGGGATTGCCTGTGCCGAACAGTTCGATGAACTGTTGACCATGGCCGCACAGGAAGAGATCCGGTTTTGCCCGTTAAGCCAGTTGTTGCCTGCCGATTTGCGCACGCTGCCACAGGGTAAGGTGGTGCGTGGTGAACTGGCTGGCCGGGAAGGCTGGCTTGGATGTGAACAATGACTGAATTCGGTTATTCAATGAAAAGCATTCGCTATAGCATCTCTTTGGCTGCTCTTTTTGTGATCTACTATTTACTGCCACTCAATTTCCGTTTGCTGTGGCAGCCGGATGAAACCCGCTATGCGGAGATTAGTCGCGAAATGCTGGCGAGCGGCGACTGGCTGGTGCCACATTTCCTTGGGTTGCGTTATTTTGAAAAGCCGATTGCCGGATACTGGGTTAACAGTATCAGCCAGTGGCTGTTCGGTCATAACAACTTTGCGGTGCGGTTCGGGGCGGTCTTCTCCATCTCCGCCACCGCCCTGCTGGTGGCCTGGCTGGCGTGGCGGCTCTTTCGCGATAAACGCCTCGCGATCCTGTCACCGGTCATATTCCTGACCGCGCTGCTGGTCTACGGTATCGGCACCTATGCGGTGCTGGATCCGATGATCACCATGTGGATGGCGCTGGCGATGTGCAGTTTCTGGGGAGCGGCGCAGGCGCAAAGCCACCGCGGCAAAATCCTCGGCTACGTCTTGCTGGGTGTTGCCTGCGGTATGGGAGTCATGACCAAAGGCTTCCTCGCGCTGGCAGTGCCGGTCATCGGGGTGTTGCCATGGGTGATGGCGGGCAAACGCTGGCGCGAAGTGCTGACGTATGGCTGGCTGGCGGTAGGGGTTTGCGTGCTGATCGTCCTGCCGTGGGGGCTGGCTATCGCCAGGCGTGAGCCGGACTTCTGGCGCTACTTCTTCTGGGTTGAGCATATCCAGCGTTTTGCCGAAAAAGACGCCCAGCATAAAGCGCCGTTCTGGTACTACATTCCGTTTCTGCTTGCCGGTAGCCTGCCGTGGCTGGCGCTGTTGCCGGGGGCGTTGAAGCGCGGCTGGACCGAACGCGAGGCATCGCGCGGGGCGCTCTATTTGTTGGGATGGGTGGTGATGCCGTTTCTGTTCTTCAGCATTGCTAAGGGTAAACTCCCGACCTACATCCTGCCATGTTTCGCGCCGTTATCGATTCTGATGGCGCGTTATGCGCTGGATGCCGCGAAATCAGGGGCAAGGGTGTTGAAAATCAACGGCATGATCAACCTTGCCTTCGGCCTGATGGGGCTGGTCGCCGTACTGGTGGTCTCGCCATGGGGCTTTATGCACAGGTCGCTATGGCGCCATATTGAGCTGTATAAGTGCCTGCTGGCGGCGCTGATATTCGTCTTCTGGGCGCTGATGGGCTGGCTGGCGATAAAAGACACTGCCCGGCGCTGGACGCTCGCCGCCTGCTGCCCGCTGGCGCTGGCGTTGTTGATAGGTTTCGCTATTCCCGATCGGATTATCGACAGTAAGCAGCCGCAGTTTATGGCGGATATCGTCAGAGACTCGCTGACGCCAAGCCGTTATGTGCTGAGCAACAACGTGGGGATAGCCGCGGGTTTAGCGTGGGAGCTAAAGCGTAGCGATATCATCCTGTATGACAAGCAGGGTGAGCTGCAGTACGGGCTGGCCTGGCCGGATGCGCAGGGCCGCTATGTGAGCCAGCGTGACTTTACCCGCTGGCTGGCCGCGCATCGCCAGCAGGGGCCCGTTTCGCTGGTTCTGCTGATGGATAAAGGGGAGAGTATGGGCGATTTACCGCTACCGAAACCGGACAACTTTTATGTGCTGGGGCGGATGGTGTTTATCCAGTACCTGCCGCAATGAGCGTCTGGATCTGTCTGGTTTTCGCCAGCCTGCTGAGCTGCGCCGGACAACTGTGCCAGAAACAGGCAACCCGCCCGTCTAAATCCGGGCGGCGCGGGCATCATATTTTCGGCTGGCTGGGGTTAGCGCTGCTCTCTCTGGGCGGCAGCATGCTGTTATGGCTGAGTGTGTTGCAGTCGATCCCGGTCAGCATTGCCTACCCCATGCTGAGCCTCAATTTTGTCTGGGTGACGTTTGCCGCATGGGGGATCTGGCACGAGCCGGTCGCGCGGCGCCACTGGTTTGGCGTGGGGCTGATCGTCATCGGGATCGTTATTCTGGGGAGCGGCGTCTGATGGGGTTAATCTGGGCGTTATTCAGCGTCGGTCTGGCGAGCGGCGCGCAGCTACTGCTGCGTAGCGCGATGATCGAGCTACCTCCGCTGACGGATTTACTCACCTTCCTCAGTCACCTGCTGCATCTGCGGGCGGGCGCTTTTAGCCTGTTGCTCGGCCTTATGGGATATCTGTTGTCAATGGTGTGCTGGTATTTTGCCCTGCAACAATTGCCGCTGGCCAAAGCCTACGCGTTGCTAAGCCTGAGCTACATTCTGGTATGGGCCGCCGCGATTTGGCTCCCCGGCTGGCATGAGCCTTTCCACTGGCAATCACTGCTGGGCGTGTTGTTGATTGTCGCCGGGGTGCTGACTATTTTCTGGCCAGTGAAACGGCGGGGGTAATCTGTTTGATATTGTCGGTGGTTAAAAGAAATGGCGTTGGCGTGCAGACCGCAAGGCTGAGTGAGCCTATCTGAATCTGACTGAGCGACAGCGCGGAGGGCTGCGCGCTGTCGATGCCGCTTATCTGCCAGGCACTGCCGCCACGCTGTTTGAGAATAGCTTCTTTGCGCGTCCAGATTCGCCAGAAGGCCGCCAGTTGTCCTTCTGGCTGTTCGGTCTCTATCTCTGCCTGTTCACCTGCGCTAAAAATTGTATCGGCCAGCGCACGCCAGTTATTGCGTGGTCGCACCACTTCAATATCGCAACCCACTTCTCCTTCGTCACTTAACAGCAGAGCGATATTATCGCCGCTGTGGCTGAGGTTGAACCAAAGCGGCGTTGTAGCGGCGAAGGCGGGTTTGCCGTGCTCTCCATAGATCATTTCCGGCAGCGGTGACAGGAAGTGGGAAAGCAGCATGCGACCAGCCAGCCAGCGCGCGCGGCGAGCGCCCTGCGGCGCCTGTGCGTACAGTGGCGACGGCAGCGCGCCTGTGCTCAGTGTCGAAACTTTTCCCAGAACAATCCGGTACATATCAGGGCCAACGTTTAATAATGATAGAAGTATTGATGCCGCCAAACGCAAAGTTGTTGCTTTGCAAAAATTCACAATCAATCTTGCGGGCTTCACCCATGATGTAATCCAGCGCGCCACATTGGGTATCCGGCTGACTCAAGTTTAGCGTAGGTGCAAACCAACCTTCACGCATCATTTGCAGACTCATCCAGGCTTCCAGTGCCCCGCAGGCGCCAAGGGTATGCCCAAAGTAGCTTTTTAGCGAGGAGATCGGCACATTATCGCTATAAATTGCGGCCGTTGCCTGACTTTCTGCGATATCGCCCCGATCGGTCGCCGTGCCGTGGGCGGAAATGTACCCTATATCCCGTGCGCTTAAGCCTGCTATTTTCAGCGATTGTTCCATGCAAATCTGCATGGTTTCACGCTGTGGCTGGGTGATATGCGCGGCGTCGCAGTTAGTGGCAAAGCCGATGATTTCGCCGTAAATGGTCGCCCCTCGGGCTTTGGCATGTTCCAGTTCTTCGAGAATCAGCGTCCCTGCGCCTTCGCCAATCACCAGGCCGTCGCGCTTTTCATCGAACGGCGAAGGCGTCGTTTTCGGTTCGTCATTGCGCTGGCTGGTGGCGAACAGCGTGTCAAAAACCGCCGCTTCAGACGGGCATAACTCTTCTGCGCCGCCGGCGACCATCACCGTCTGGTAGCCGTGACGAATCGCTTCCCAGGCATAACCAATCGCCTGACTGCCGGAGGTGCAGGCGCTGGACGTCGGGATCACGCGACCCCGCAGGCCAAAGAACAGCCCGGTATTGACGGCGGTGGTGTGCGGCATCATCTGCACGTAAGTGGTGCCGGTGATGTTGTTGGTGTGTTTTTCCGTCAGCATGGTGGCGAATTCGCTCACCGGGCCGGTACTGCCGGTAGAAGAACCATAGGCAATTCCGGTTTCGCCGTTAGTCAGCACCGTATCGTCGATAAGCCCAGCCTGCTCCAGCGCCAGTTCGGTGGCGCGGGTGGACATGAGCGACACGCGGCCCATCGCCCGAATACGCTTGCGGGTATAGTGTGCCGGTAGGGTGAAATCATCGACTGGCGCGCCAAGTAGCGTATGCAGTCCGTCATAAACCTGCCATTCCGGCATCTGGCGCACGGCGTTTTCGTAAGCTTTCAGTCTGGTGGAAACGTCCTGCCAGTTCTCGCCAAACGCGGTGACGCCGCCCATGCCTGTAATCACAACGCGACGCGTCATAACATCCCTCCATTGATGGATATGACCTGGCGGGTAACGTAACCCGCAATATCCGACATTAAATAACTGGCCAGCCCTGCTACTTCATCTGCCTGGCCCATACGTTTCATTGGGATGATGGACATCGCCTCTTTCAGCGCGGCCTCTTCCATTGCGATCATGCCGGTGTCAATCAGCCCCGGCGCGATGCAGTTGACGGTGATTTTACGTTTTGCCAGCTCAATCGCCAGCGCTTTTGTCGCACCGATAATGCCCGCTTTTGCGGCGCTGTAGTTAACCTGACCACGGTTGCCCATCACGCCGGAAACGGATGACAGGGTAATGATCCGTCCACCCTGACGTGCGCTAATCATCGGCATGATGCACGGCTGAATCACATTGTAAAAGCTGTCGAGATTGGTGTGGATCACGGCATCCCAGTCGTCGTCGCTCAGCGCCGGAAAGGCGGCGTCGCGGGTGATCCCGGCGTTGCTGACCACGCCATACCACGGGCCATGCGCGTCGATATCCTGCTCCAGCACCTCGCGGCACTGCTCGCGACTGGCGACGTCAAAACTGAGCAGACGGCCTGCGCCGCCGACGGCGAGAATGGCGTCCAGCGTTTCTTGCGCGCCCTGCGCGTCACGGTGATAGTGAACCCCGACAACAAAGCCGTCAGCCGCCAGTTGACGGGCGATGGCGCGACCGATGCCTTTGCTGGCCCCGGTAACCAGAACGGAACGACTCATGTTGCAGCTCCCTGTTGAAATAGCGTGGTGAGTTCTTCCTGCGTGGGCTGGAACGTATTTACGCGGCCTGTCGCCAGCGTGTTATCCCCCACGTCGATTGTGCATTCAAAGCTGCCGAAACGCTCATCCTGCATGAGTAATGTGGCTCTGATGGTCAGCGTTTCCCCGGCGGGGAGGGCGCCTGCGGCGCAGACGAGTTCACGCGCGCCGAGCACCATGCCCAAAGAGATGGCGCTCTGACCCTGTTGATGACGATGCCAGCCTGACCAGACGCCGACGGTTTGCGCCATCAGTTCCAGCGCGAACCAGCCGGGCAGATTGCCCTGCGGGTCAAGAAACGGGGCCAGCACGCCGCCTGGCGCTACGGTGACGCGGCAGGCGGCGGACTCGTCCGTGACGCACTCGACGTCTTCGAGCAGCAACATGGGGGCGTCATGCGGCAGATACTCGCCGGGTGATAAATAGCGACTCATAAAACCCTCCCGAGCAGAATGCTGGCGTTGTTGCCGCCAAAGGCGAACGAGTTAGATAAGATCACCGGGCGTTCAAGCGCGCGCGGTTGTTCGATGATGCCGCAGCGCGGCAACGCCGGGTCACGCGGCGAATCGCTGAAATCCTGCGGCGGCAGCGGCAAGTCGCGTTGCAGAATCAACATGCTGAGGGCGGCTTCGGTGATTCCCGCTGCGCCCAGTGTGTGCCCGGTCAGATGTTTGGTGGAGCTACAGGGCACATTCTCGCCAAACAGTTCACTCACGACTTTCGATTCGATCTGGTCGTTGAGCGGCGTGGCGGTGCCGTGCAGGTTGATATAACCCACCTGCGTCGGCGTGATGCCTGCGTCATTGAGCGCCTGGGTAATCGCGCGAATCGCGCCTTCACCTTGCGGATGCGGCGCGGAAATATGGTACGCGTCGCTGGACTCGCCGACGCCCAGCAGCGCGACAGGCTGTGGTTCGCGGGTCAGCAGTATCAGCGCGGCCCCTTCGCCGATGGTAATGCCGCTGCGATCCCGGCCGAACGGCAGGCATCGCGTTGGAGAGAGCGACTCCAGGCTGTGGAAGCCGTTAATCGGCATCCGGCTTAAGGTGTCCGCGCCGCCGACAATCGCCACGTCCGCCAGACCAGCTTCGATCAGTCGGCGTCCGCTGATGATCGCTCTGGCGCTGGAGGAACAGGCGGTGGAAAGGGTAAACGCCGGGCCATCAAGCGCCAGCCAGTGGCTGAGAAAGCGCGACGGGTCGCCCAGCTCCTGCTGCGGGTACTGCCAGGAGAGGCTTTCCTGGCCGTTTAGCGTCAGGTTGACATGGGCATCACCTTCGTCGAGGCCGGAGGTGCTGGTGCCGAGCACCACGGCGACGCGATCGCGGCCATACTGCGCGATGGCTTCATCCACCCGGGGCTGGATCTGCGCGAGCGCGGCCAGCAGCAGCTGATTGTTGCGCGAACGGTGAGCGGCAAAGTCATCGGGGATGGCGGGCAGTTCGCCGTCAACACCGGCGAGCACCGCCTGTGGATGCCCCTGTAGCCAGCCGGAGCGAGGGCGCATGCCAGGCGCCACGCCGCGCGTCAGGTTCGTGGCGATCTCATCCGTATCGTTGCCCAGCGCGTTGATCATACCGACCGCAGAAATATAGATCATATCAGTCACCCAGATATTGAATGGTGATGTGGTATTTGAACACATGCTGCTCAATGCTGATCGGCTCGCGTTTGCCTTTGCGGTTCAGATAGATAATTTCCGTCACCAGCTTACCGCTGGCATTGCGCAGCTCGCGTTTGTCGCCGTTGTCGGTGAGCGTCCAGCCCGTCGGCAACTGCGGCTGCCAGGCGCTAATCGGCCAGTGGCTGAGCATCACGTCGGCCAGAACCTGGCTGGCGGGCGGTAGCTGCGGCACCACGATGGACTGCTCGGTGTGCAGCCCTTTCTCATCATAGGTGACAAGGAACAGGCGGATGCCAACCGACGACAGTCCGGCAAGGGTGATTTTTTGCTCGTCGGCATTGAGCATCACCAGCAGCGACTGGGTTTTGCCGTTAAAGCTGCCGGTGAGCAGTTGTTGCGAACTGACCGCCGGAGAGATGCCCGGCGCAGGCAGCGTGACGCGCGCGCCGGGTTCCAGCCACGCCTGCGGGCGGCCTTCCGGCGCTTTCTGCGAGTGGCTGCATCCGGTCAGAATGAGCGCTGCGGTCATCAGCAGAAACAGCCGGATGGCACTACGCTTATCCGGCCTGCGGTTTGTGCGCTGGCGTAGGCCGGATAAGGCAAAGCCGCCATCCGGCAAAAGGTGTCTCAACCAGCGCGCTGTTTGTTTGATCATCTTCTTTTTTTCTCTTTTTTACCGGGCATTGCCAGAGGCGATAACAGAAATGCGGTGAAAATCCCGCTGACCAGTACGATACCGAAACTGCTGATGGCCTGGGTGGCGCTAAAGACCAGCATGCCGAGGGTCAGCAGCGTGGTCATCATCGCCAGCGTAATCGCCAGCAGCGAGGTCAGCGGCGTTCCGCGTGGGTTGCTGAAAAACAGCGTATAGTTGATGCCAATCCCCAGCACCAGCACCAGCGCTAATAGCGAGAACAGATTGACCGCATGGCCGCTCAATGTCAGTGCCGCCAGACCGCAGCCCAGCGACAGCACTGACGGCACCAGGCTTACCAGCCCTTTGCGCCAGCCAAGCCTGATCATCGCGCCGCAGGCAATGACCGCCAGCGCCACAAACAGCAGTCCCGTCAGCACATTGCGATAGAGGGCGAACAGCGTGTCGAAGGTGCTTTTTCGGTCAACCCACGCCACGCCGGAATATTGCGTGGCGAGGGCGTTCAGCGCGGCGCTTCGCTTCACGCCGTCTACCGGCACCAGCACGCCGCTTTCGCCATTTTCCCGCGTCAGCCACAGCAGCCGCCAGCCTTCGCTGGCCGGGCTGGCAAGCCAGGCGTCCACCGTTACCGGCATGGCGTTCAGATCCGGGTTAACCGTGGAAAGCCCGGCATTCTGTAGCGCGCGGCTCACCGCCGGAGCGGCGTTTTTCAGTAGCTTCAGATCCTGCTGCTGACGGGCGAGCGAGTTGATCGGAAGCGTGCGATAGCCGTTGAGCAGCCCGTCACGTTTTGCCTGTTCCAGCGCAGGGGTAAAGGCTTCCAGCCGCTCCAGCGTTTGCTGTGCGGACTGACCGTAAACCACAAACCATTTCTGATCGACGCTCTGCCCGGTCAGGGCGGTGATCGCTTTTTCCTGCGCCAGAATCTGCTGCGGCAGCGCCTGTAGCTGTGAAATATCGTCATCCACATGCAGCGTTGCGATGCCCGCCAGCGAGAAGATCGCCAGCGCCACCGGCAGGCCGATGGACAGTTTTTTATTGCGCCGCCACGCCGCCAGCCAGCGCAACATCAGCACCATTGCCGGAACGGGGCGCACAGGCAGCCCGCGACACAGCCACGGATGCCAGAAAATGACCGTCAGGCAGGAGGCGCTTAATCCCACGGCGGCAAATACCGCCATCTGGCGAATGCCGGGGAAAGGGGCGAGCATCATGATCAGATACGCCGCGACGGTGGTCAGCAGCGCCAGCAGCAGGGCGTTGCGCACTTTGGCGAGGCTCTGCCACGGCGACGCGTCGTTGCCGTGCACCATGCGCTCGGTCAGGTAATAAAGCGTATAGTCGGCCGAAATACCGATGATGCTCATGCTCATCACCAGCGTCATCAGATGCAGCTCGCCGAAAATCAGCAGGGTGACGACGGTTCCGGCCAGCGCGCCGACGCCAATCGATATCAGGCACAGCAGCAGCGGGCGCAGCGAGCGAAAGACCGCCACGATCAGCAGAATCACGCCCAGAACCGTCGCCACGCCAAGGGTGGAGATATCCTGTTTCGCCTGCTGGCTGGCGTAATCACTGTAAAAAACCGTACCGCGCGACAGCAGCTGCGCCTGCGGATAACGCGTTTTTAGTTCACCTTCCAGCGCGCTGAGCGTGGTGACGAGCTGGTGCGTTTGCTGCATATCAAACGACGAACCGGCCAGCTCGCCGTGCAGCAGATACCAGTAGTGCCCCTGCTCATCCTGAGTGACCAGCCAGCCGTCCATCAGCCGCAGACGCTGGCCGTTTTTCGCCATCGCCAGCTGCGAACCGCGCATCAGCATCAGCGGATCGTTTTGCAGCTCTTTACCGCTCACCCCGGAGAAGGCGGAATACAGCTGAGACAGAATCCACTGCGCCTGCGCGTCGCCGCCGTTTTGCAGACGAGCGCGGGTGGCCTCATCGATCAGGCCGTTGCGATGCTGCCAGAAAAAGGCGCCCCATGCCTGCTGGCTGTCGGCGTCCATCGGGCCTTTGACGTCCGCCAGCGCGTGGGATTTTTGCAACAGCGCGAGCCAGTCGCGCGCCACCTGCGGATCGGCCTGTTTACCCGGGCTTACCAGCCAGACCAGCTGTTGGTCGAGGCGCTGCATGAAACCGTCGTTCAGGCCAGGCGGAATATTCCCTAAAGCCTGTTTTGGCAGCATTGCCAGCACGCTGCTGTTCAGCCGTGACTGGGGCAGCAGCGTCAGCAATGCGCCCAACATAATCAGGCAGGCGACACCCCATAGCAGCGCGAGGCTTTTACGGCTATTGCGCGGTAAAACGTTGGCGTTCGTCATCGGTCAGTTGAGCGGGCGTCAGTTGGTGTTGAGTGAGTGCGATATCCGTGCGATCGCCTTGTTTATCATTCAGTTGGATTGACTCCAGATACGTTTGTCCGGCCAGGTCAATCGTGGCGAAAATCTTGTCCAGCGGCGTGGTGATCGGCGTCAGTCGCAGCGTCCAGCGTCCCTCGCCTTTATCGGCGAAATCGACGCGGAAGTTCTGCTCCAGCACGCTGCGGTCAGCCTGGAACAGCGCGCGCAGCAGGTGATTAAACTGGAACATCTGCGGGTTGTTTTCGGCGGTGATGACCTGCGGCGGCTGGCCGTTGATCACCTGTACCATCCGTTTGTCGTCCAGCAGCAGTTGCATCGGGAACGGGGCGGTTTGATCCCACAGCAGCCCCTGGTCGCGAGCGATCAGCATCCTGCCCTGGGATCGCAGCGGCTGCGGCAGATCCTTAATCGTCCGGGTTTGATCGAAGTGAGCGCGGACAACCGGCTGTTCGGTAAAGCGCTGTTGCAGATCGTCGAGCGTCAGCCCGCTCACGAACGGGCTGATGATCAGCGCCAGCAGCGGCAGGAATCTCATGGCGTTACTCCCATACGTTCAAACAAAATATCCGGGCTGACGAAGCACATCTCGCGGCTTTTCTCTTCTACCGCCACCTGGATGGTGTAACCCGTCGTGGCGCGTTTTCCCGTCTGCGCATCAAAAATTTCGTAGCCGATGCGCAGGCGGTTTTCGTACTCTTCAAGGCGGGCGCGCACCCGAATGCGTTGTTCGAATGTCAGCGCGTTGCGGTACTTCACGCGGGTATCGACCACAGGCCACAGGTAGCCGGACGCTTTCATCTGGCGGTAGCCGTAGTCGAACTGGTTGAGCAGCGCCTCACGGGCAATCTCGAAGTAGCGGAAATAGTTGCCGTGCCACGCAACGCCCATCATATCGACGTCGTGGAACGGAATGGTCAGCTCTACTTCAGCAGTAAAACGGGGATCGTTAAGCACCCTTTACTCCTTGTTTTTGGCATCCGGCAGTTGCCAGAAATCGAAAAAATTAAACCAGTCGAGAGGCGACTGTAGCGCGTAGTGCTCAAGGCGTTCGGCGTAGCGGTCGATGGCCTGCTGTAATGCCTGCTGGCGTTCGGCGCGCGGCAACAGCAGCGGGTCGGCGAACGGTTCACAGTGGATATGCCGTTTCCCGTTCTGGCGCAGAGCGAAAATAAGCTGAACCGGGCAGCGCAGGATGGAGGCCAGAATAAATGGCCCCTGCGGAAACGGCGCGGGCTGACCCATAAAACGGCTCCAGCAGACGCGCCACTCGCCGCCACGCTGTGGGTTAACCGCAATACGGTCGCCAACAATGGCGATCCACTCGCCGCGTTCCAGCTTCTCTTTCAGCAGGATGGCGGTGTCCGGGCCGATGTCGGTGACGGGCATCAGGTTCAGCCCGGCCTGCGGCGCCGTCTCGTCCATAATCTGTTTAAAACGTTGGGCATTGTCGCTGAACACCAGAGCGTTGATGGTTTTGCTGCCCTGCAATTGCGCCAGCGCGCGGCAGGCTTCGACATCGCCCAGATGCGAGGCCAGCAGCAGTTTGCCCGTCGGCGCCGTGATGTTGAGCGTTGCTTCTGCGCCCGGCGCAAAGACCACATCGCGGCCAAACTGTAGCTCCCCGCGCCAGCTGGCGATTTTATCCAGCATCGCTTCGCCAAAACGCAGAAAGTGGTGGAAGCTGGTCAGCCGGGACGGAACGGGGCGCTGGCGTGACGTCAGTTGCGTTCGCACGCGGGCCAGCCAGTGTTGCGACGCTTTGCGGGCGTGCGCTGCCGTCAGCCAGTAGACGCCGACCACCGGATAAAGCAGCAGCGAGAACGCCTTACGCCCAAGCAGACGCCAGACCAGCAGCATCAGACGCATTCCCCACAGCCCTTTAACTTCCTGCTGGCGCGCCCAGTGCGGCGACGAGCGGCGAAACAGCAAAGACGGGATGCGCGGCAGCATGCCGAAGAACAAGCGGGTGTGCATCAGTGAAATTCGGCAGTTGTCTTTTAGCGCGTCAAAATGGGACAGTCCGTCCAGCGGGTAGGTTACGCGGGTCGGGACAAAATAGCTGGTGTTGCCCTGCCAGTAGAGGCGCACCATGACTTCGGTGTCGAAGTCCATCCGTTTGCCGAGCGTGACGCGCTGCGCCAGTTGCAGCACAGGGGCGACCGGATACACGCGAAACCCGCACATGCTGTCTTTCAACCGGAACGAAAGCGTTTCAATCCATACCCAGACGTGGGTTATCCAGCGACCGTACAGGCGCGAACGGGGAATGGAATCGTCATAGATCGGCTGCCCGGAGATCAGCGCGGTTGGGTTTTTCTGCGCCAGTTCAAGCAGCTTCGGAATATCTTCAATGGCATGCTGACCGTCGGCGTCCACCTGCACCGCGTGGGTAAATCCCGCGTCTGAGGCCGCCTGTAGCCCACGAATCACCGCAGCGCCTTTGCCCGCGTTTTCCGGCAGGCGGATCAGCGTCAGATTCGGTTCCTGAGCCGCCAGCTGTGCTAATTGCCGACGTGTTGTTTCGTCACTGCCGTCATCCACCACAATGCAGGGCAGTTTAAACGGCTGTAGCCGCGCCAGCACCCGCGCCATCATCGCGCCGTGGTTGTAGCAGGGGATGAGCACGCAGGGAGTGAAGGTCAACGGCATAACCGGATCTTCCCGCTGCTGGTGGTATGCCGCGCGTCGCCATCGTGGCGCTGATAGCTAAACGTCAGGAGCTGGCGCGTTTCCTGCCAGCTCAGGGTCAGCGTCACCGTGGTTTCAGGCAGCAGCGGCGCCTGGAATTTGACGTTCTGGATGCTGTGAAAACGCCAGCCGGGCGTGAGCAGCGTGGTGGCGTAATGCATCACCCAGTCCAGCTGCGCGACGCCGGGCAGCAGCGGTTGTACGGTAAAGTGACCGCTGAACCAGAACAGAGAAGGGTCGAGATGCAGGACGATCTCAAGCTGTTGGGGTTGTGCCTGATGGCGCTCAATTTCATGGGGTATCATGAAATAACTCCTGTAATTGCGCATAGACACGCTTGTTCATACTGTTGACCGGGATCTTGTCGATCACGCGCCAGTAGCGAGGTACGGCAACCGGCTCCAGCCACGGCAGCAGCGAGCGACGCCAGGTCAGTTCCTGGGCTTTGCCGCCGCAGCGCTGCCATTGTTGGCGGGTTTCGTCATCCAGCACCAGCAGAACGCCAATGCCCTGACGACCGCCGCGTGAAACAGGCAGCGCGACCGCCTCGCGGATGCCCTTCAGCTCCAGCAGCCGCTGTTCAACTTCGCTGAGCGAGATCCGTTTCTCTTCAATTTTGACGACGCGCCCCCGGCGTCCCATCAGGCGGAACTGGCCGTTCTCATCAAACTGGAGGATATCGTCGAGCAGCAGGCCGTCCTGCTGCACGATCAGCGGCGAAAAGGCGCGAAATGCTTCGCCCTCCGGCTGGAAATGTACGCCGGGGAAGGGGAGCCAGGCGATCTCCTCCTGCTGGCGGTAGCGCCAGGCGAGAATGCCGGTTTCGGTGCTGCCATAGATTTCATCCGGCCAGATATTGAGCCAGGCGGCAGTTTGCGTGACATCGCCCCAGGGCAACATACCGCCTGCGGAAAGGATCATGTTGACCGGCGGCGGCGTGAGCCGGTGGTCGAGGCGTTTCAGGAACGCCGGACTGCTGATAAACGCATAGCGGTGGTCGTGGCTTAGCGCGGCAAGCTGCTCTGCGTAGTAGAGCATTGCGGCATGAAGCGGCAGGCCGAGCGCCATCGGCAGGAAAATACGGAAAGTCAGACCGTACAGATGCTGAGGAACGACTGACGCCACGACGCGACAGCCTGCCAGGCGGTCGGCAAAACGCATCGCCAGCAGTTCGGCCTCGCAATCCAGCCGCGCGATGGGTTTGATGATGCGCTTGGGCTGACCGGTGGAGCCAGAGGTAAACAATTCAACGAAGGCATCGGCGGCAATATCGTCGAATGTGAAGGCTTCTGCGCTGAACTGTCGTGATGTATTGACCACCAGCAGCGGGCCGTGCCAGCCAGACGTCTTATCGCTGAGCACGCCGTTGAACAGCGCGCGCTGCTCATCCAGCAGAGAGACGCGGTTATGCCCCGGAATAACGGGCGTTTTTCCGCTATGCAGCGTTGCCAGCAGCGCAACAATAAACAGATAGCTGTTCTCAAAACACAGCGCCCAGCGCTCGCCCTCCTGCTGTTGCAGGTGTTTCACCAGCTGCGCGACGTCATGGCGCAGGTGGCCCAGCGTCCAGGTGTCCTCACCCAGCCAGGCAACAGGCGTTTCATCCGGGCGTGGCGCGGTGAGCCAGCGGGAGAGCGGAAGGGTCTGCTTCATTGTGTTTCTCGTTTAATCACCTGGCGGCGCACCAGCCACTCGCCCGCCATCAACGCGCCCATCAGCAGATAGGCAATCATGCCGTTCCAGGCGGTCCATAGCGCCATGTCGCCGTGTAGCGCGGTAAAGAGCGCAATACCGCCGTTGCCGATGAAAAAGGCGCACCAGATTTGTGTTACGCGACGGGTGTAGCGCACTGCGGCTTCCGGCAGCGCAGGTTCATGCAGTCGTGCCAGACGTTCGACAATCGGCATGGATGTCCACAGCGAGCCGCCAAAAACGGCAAGCATGACGCCGTTAACAACGACCGGGTAAAACAGCAGCAGTTGATGTGTTTTAAGCAGATAGCTGGCGACGCAAAGCGCTATGCCCGCCACCGCCGCCACTTGGGTGACGACGCGCAGCGGCCCCGCCTGTCGCCGGGTCTGACGAAAGCGTAAAAAGAGCAGCAACGCCATCAGCGGCAGCAGCCAGTGGAGGCTGTTATGCGTCAGCCCAAACCAGATCAAAAATGGCCAGGCCAGCAGCATCAGGCCGGTCAGCAACTGAATACCCATACGCGCGTGAGCGCCTGACATGGCGTATTACGCTTCTTTCAGCAGGCGTTCTACGGCGTCGACGACATCCTGCACGGTACGCACCGCTTTGAACTCTTCCGGCTTGATTTTCTTACCGGTTTTCTTTTGCAGATGCACGATCATGTCAACGGCGTCGATGCTGTCCAGCTCCAGATCTTCATACAGGCGCGCCTCAGGTTTGATGTCCTGAGGGTCGATTTCAAACAGTTTGACCAGCAGCGCGGAGACTTCTTCATAAATGGCATGTTGTTCTGTCATAACGGACTCGCCTCAGACTCGTTGAGCGTGAATGAAAGATGCCAGCGTGGCGACGGAAAAGAAGTGCTGACGCATCTCTTCGCTCTCTGCGGAGAGCACCACGCCATACTGGTTTTTCACCGCCAGCCCCAGCTCAAGGGCATCGATCGAATCCAGTCCTAAACCATCACCAAAGAGCGCTGCCTCGGTATCGATATCGTCAGCGGACAGCTCGTCCAGATTCAGCGTATTTATTATGAGATTTTTAATTTCAAGGTAGAGCGCTTGCATCATTAATTCCTGAAAGAGGTGTAGCACCTGGTTGTAATTGAAGCAAAAGATGCCGGTTCAACTGCCTTGCCGCCAGCGCCGGTTCTTGTAAATTTGCGTCGTTAAACGGGTCGATCGCGATCCGCTCGCGCACCTCTACGGTAAACAGAGGTTTCGCGGGAGGCACGTCATACCATTTGCTCTGCTTATCCAGCAGATGCTCGCTACAGTGGATAGTCACTACGCGTAAATCGCTGCCGCAGCGCACGGCGATATTGGCCGCGCCGCGTTGCAGCGTCATTTTTTCACCGGGTCGCGTTCGCGTCCCTTCGGGGAAAATCAATATTGTGTCGCCCTGATCCAGACGCTGCTGGCAGGCCGGTAACAGCGCGTCGGCCTGGCTGTTGATCAGGTAATCCGCTGCGCGAATAACGCCGCTGACGAACGGGTTTTTCAGCAGTGCGCTCTTCACCAGGCAGTCGGTTTCGGGCATGACGGAAGCCAGCAGCACGTAATCGATAAGCGTAGGATGGTTCGCCACCACCAGACACCCTTTCTCCTGTCGCAGCACGTCGCTCCCCTCAATGCGGTAGTCCAGAACGCCAAGCGTTTTCGCTACCGTTAAAAAGGCGCGAAAACTGGCCGCAATGCTGCGTCGGGCCAGGCGGCGGCGTCTGACGGGGTTCCATACCAATAGTAACAATAAGTTGAACCACACGACAGAAAGCAACAGCCCGCCGATGCCGAACAGGGCAAAACAAAAACCGGTCATCACCAGTCGCCATGCCCAATCCAGGCGCGCCAGAAACGTGTTCACGCGCGGCTCCACTGCCACTCTACCCGCTCGCCCGGCAGCGTAAAGGCGTCGGCGTTTTGTAAGTAACGCTGTAAAAACAGCAGGCTTTGCGGAAGCGGCGTTTCATTCTGAGGCGCGCCGGGCCGCGTGGCGCAGGACAGCGAATTCCCCGCTTCAATGACAAAGGCGACGGCGTAAGGCCAGGTCGGCATCTGCGGCGGTAATCGCGGATGGTAAAACTCGGGCAGGAAGCCGTCGAAATCGACCATCAGTACCCGCTGATAACCCGCCTGAAGCAGGCACATCACTTCGCACAACCCTTGCTGGAAGGTGTCTCTCCCGGCGGAAAGCGAGGATGAGACAACTGGCTGTTTTGCGGCAATGGTCAGATTACCGACTGCGGAATTGTGTACTGACAGGGCGAAATCGGTGGGAGAGAGCGCCTGTTCCATCGCCAGCGCGTGCAGGATGCGGTAGTTACGCTCCAGTTCGCCGTGGCGGCTGGTATAGAGCACCGCGTCGATATCGTGGCGACGCAGCATGGCCAGCCCGCACTCCACCGCCAGTTTGCTGCCGGAACTGAGCCGCCGGGCGGTCATCATCGGGAGTTCGTGCAGTTTTGCCTGCGGCGCGGCGGGATCGATGGCGTACGGCTCCCGCGACCACTGCTGCCACTGGGTCGCTTCGCTAAGTCCTGGGGCTCTGGCCTGCCAGTCTGTTATGTTTAGTGCAAATTTCATCAACGCGCGTCCGCGGTAATCCGGTGATACCAGTGACGTTTTTTTAACGTCACTTTGTTATTTTTTCTTTTGGCATATCAATAAAGTATGCCCAACGCCCAGGTTGTCATGGCGTTCATCCACCTGGAACCCTGCCATGTCCAGATAGTGATAAAACTTCTCTACGCTGTAGAAACGGCTGTTGCCATTTGCCATACAGGTAAAATAAAGCGAAGCCGCATTCAGGCTAAATGACGCCGCTTCAAATTTCTGTGTATCCCAGAACAGCTCTATAATGCAGAGTTTTGAGCCAGGTTTCATTACACGGGCAATTTTGCTGAGAATAGTGATAATTTGTTCAGGAGAAAAACAGTCCAGAAACTGACTCATCCACCAGATATCGGCCTCTCCAGGTAAAGGCGTATCTCCCAGCATATCCACTGCATGGAAATCTATGCGATGAGATAATCCTGCATTTTCGATATTTTTACGGGCAAGTGCAATTTGTTGTGGCAAATCTAATAATGTGACCGCGATATTTTCATCAAACTGGCAGCAACGTAGTGCCCATTTGCCGGTATTTCCGCCCACATCGTACAGGGTTGCCGGGCGACTGGCGAATACATAAGGCAGCGCGGCGTCAAATGCGCCGTCGGAATAGTAATGATCGAAGGCGAACCAGCTGTCACGCGCCGCTGGCGGTAATTGTGATAGCGCGGGATAAATTGTTGGCCAGTCGCCGAATATTTTCAGTCCTGACGGTTTGCCTTCCTTGAGCGCATTTTCCAGATAAAACAGCCCCTGATAGCAAACATCCTGGGTGAAATTCATATTCACACGCGTCATTGTATCGTGTAAAAGGAAATGACCGATTTTGGCGAGGTAATAATATCCTTCTTTGTAGGTGATGATTCGCCCACTTAATCCCATATCCAGCAGTATACTGGCGGCATATTCGTTGATGGTGCTGTTTTCGGTAATCTCTTCGAGAGTAGCGCCGCATTTGCCTTGTTTATCCAACCAGGTGAGCACGCCCGCATTTCGCAGACACAACGCGGTTTGAAAAAGCATTGGCGCAAATGCAATACGTTGTGCTTCAGTTATCGCATCCAGTGCGCTGAGAGAGTCCTGTTCGTACATGTGGGGCAGCCCGTTGAATGGTAAAGAAGAATATTATCGGGCCTGATGCGGCCCGACTTTAAGCGTAATTACAGATTGGCGCCCGCTGACAGGTTGATCTGAATATCTTTATCCAGATTGCGTACCCAACGATTGTAGTTTTTGTGAATTTTCCCGCCAGAAGCCAGCAGATTGAGACTGTTGTCGTATTTGATATCATAGCTGGTGGCGGTATAGGTGATCCGCACTTCAGCTACGTGATCGCGGGTTTGTTGACGTGCTTTGATGACCCCGGGACCCGCTTCAGACATAATCCACTGGCGTTGAACACCGGCTTTCAGGATCGCATTTTTCACCTGGTTCTGAGTGTGTCCCGCGCTAACAGTGGTATGAATTTGATCGATTGGCGCAGTGCGCGCGCAACCAGCCAGGGCACCAACAACCGCGATAGCGGCGAACCATTTAATATACTGTTTCATTAAAACTCCCTATCAAAGTATTGTTTATACGTATGAATAATAAGCTTCGAAAAGATTATCACCCGCGGCCATGAATTATTTTATTTCAGCCAAATTAGTGGGTAGTACCACATAACCGATCGCGGGATGATGGGGTTATCATGTTGTAATATTTATGACTTTCTTCAATGGAAAGTAATGGCACGTCAATATCGTTGCAAAGTATAGGTTGTTCATCCCAGTGTATCAATGAAAATAATCTGCGATAAAGCATCATCTAATTTGAAGGACATTTATTGTTTTTATCTGTTTTGTCAGGCTAATGCTTTAGTGCCCGTCTTCTTGAGTTGAACGACTAAGAGACAATATCATCATCGCTATCTGTTTAAGGTAAACGGGTACATATTTTTGCATGTGTACCAGTTTAACCGCCAAATAAAAAGATAAAAACTACCGTGGTTGGTAGGTTGTCCTGTTAACCCGGCAATCGACTTTTTGGGCGTCCCGGTCCGAGTAATATTGCCAGCTTACTCCCCCCTTTGGTCGTTTCCATCCAGATTTTACATACGCTGGTCAATGGCACCGAAAGCAGCATACCGACTGGACCAAGCAACCAGCCCCAGATCAGCAAGGACAGAAAAACCACCAGCGTAGACATGCCCAGGCGGTGGCCCATCATGCGTGGTTCCAGAATATTACCGATAATCATATGCACCACCAGGAAAAGCGCGCCGACCAACATACATTCATAAAAACCATTAAACAGTAGCGCCTGAATCATCGGGGGAACGGCGGAAATCACTGAACCAATATTGGGTACATAGTTGAGCAGAAAAGCCAGTACGCCCCACATCAGCGCAAACTGTATCCCCATTATTACCAGCCCCAGCCAGACAATGACCCCGGTCCACAGGCTAAGTAATGTTTTTAGCGCCAGATAGTGCGAGACGCCTTTTAAGGCACGGTGGAGACCGGCGATGTGGATCTGGGGGTTACTGAGTGCAAAACGCAGTTTATAAGGGACATGACGGACTTCAAAGAGCATGAAGATAACGGTCATGACCAGCAAAACGACGCTGGCCATAGCGCCTGACAGCCCGCTCATTAGCGTGGTCGTTAACGTCATCAGTTTGTCGGAATCAATGCGTTGTAATATTCGCTCCGGAGATATGTGAATATGCAAAAATGGCAGAATCTCTTGCAGCCGCAGGAGCTTGACCGTCAGTTCCTGATTGTACTTCGGCAACATTGCGACGAATTCGTTAATGGAGGCCGCCAGCACGCCAATTAGCGCAGTAAGAACAATGAGCATCACTGCGACCACAATAGTGATGGCCACCGGACGTCGGATGCCACGGCGAATAAACCAGGTTACCAGCGGGTTGAGGACAATGGCGAAGAAAAGCGCCAGTAATAGTTGTACGATGATATCCGCTGCGGCATGAATACCGGCGAGAATAACGACCAGCGATGCCAGTTTGAGCAGAATATGCATGCCTGTTTTATCGGGCTGAGGGGTTGCCATTCACTGTTCCTTTTTGATGATATTCATTAAGTGTAGTGGCTGACTTGTCGCCGGACACAGCCTAATCTTGCTGCTGATTTTCAGCATGCAACATGGTAGAAACGAAACATTGTTGTAAAAATCTGGTGGAACCCGATGCCTGAAACCGTCGCCGAACCGGCGCTCAATGGATTGCGTCTCAATCTGCGGATTGTCTCTGTTGTGATCTTTAACTTTGCCAGCTACCTGACTATTGGCCTGCCGTTGGCGGTGTTGCCGGGTTATGTTCATGATGTGATGGGCTTTAGCGCATTCTGGGCCGGGCTAGTGATCAGCCTCCAGTATTTCGCGACGCTACTTAGCCGTCCCCATGCCGGGCGCTACGCCGACCTGCTGGGGCCGAAAAGCATCGTCGTCTTTGGTCTGTGCGGCTGTTTTTTGAGTGGTCTGTGCTATCTGTTAGCGGTTTTTAGCCATGGCTGGCCCATCGTTAGCCTGCTGTTGCTCTGTCTTGGACGCGTCATTCTTGGTATCGGGCAGAGCTTTGCGGGGACGGGCTCAACGCTATGGGGGGTTGGGGTTGTTGGCTCGTTGCATATTGGGCGCGTTATCTCCTGGAACGGGATTGTGACCTACGGGGCGATGGCGATGGGCGCGCCGCTCGGCGTGCTCTGTTACACCCTTATTGGGCTGCACGGTCTGGCGTGTACGATTATGGCTGTGGCGTTGGTGGCGGTGCTGTGTGCATTACCGAGAGCGGCAGTGAAGGCGAGCAAGGGCAAAGCGATGTCGTTTCGCGCGGTACTGGGGCGCGTCTGGCTCTACGGAATGGCGCTGGCCCTGGCGTCGGCCGGTTTTGGCGTTATCGCCACGTTTATTACCCTGTTTTATGATGCAAAAGGCTGGAGTGGCGCGGCCTTTGCCTTGACGCTGTTTAGCTGCGCCTTTGTCGGCACGCGTCTGCTGTTCCCGAACGGGATTAATCGTCTCGGCGGGCTGAATGTGGCGATGATCTGTTTTGTCGTCGAGATTATCGGGCTGCTGTTAGTCGGATTTGCCGGTACGCCGCTGATGGCGAAAATCGGCACACTGTTTGCCGGCGCCGGGTTCTCATTGGTGTTCCCGGCGCTTGGCGTGGTGGCGGTGAAAGCCGTACCGCAGCAGAATCAGGGGTCAGCGCTGGCAACTTATACGGTATTTATGGATCTTTCGCTGGGAATGACCGGTCCGCTTGCCGGGCTGCTGATGGCGTGGACGGGAATTTCATCGATCTATCTCGCGACAGCAGGGCTGGTGGCGGTGGCGCTGCTGCTGGGGTGGTGGTTAAAAAGACGGCCCCCGGTCAGGGAACCGGAGGCTGCGGGGTCAGGCCAGTGATTACTGAATGACGATAGTGTTAATGATATTTTCCGCTGCGGTCTGCGCCTGCTGCTGGTTGTCTGCGGGCAGCGTGACCTGAAGGGTCAGCAGCTTGTTATCCACTTTACCAAGAATGACGGAAGACCAGGCGGTCTGCCCTTTGGCAGAGATAATGCTGTCCAGCTGTTGCAGGGTGTGGCCTTTAATCTCAATGGATTTATTGGTTACAACCTGCAACTGCGGGTCGCGGCTGCGCTGCTGCTCTTCCAGACGCTGGGCCATCACGCCCAGGTCTTCAGGGGTGTTGTCGCCGACAATCACAATCACCGCTTTCTGGCCTGTGGCATCCGAATAGACGTGCATATTGTTAGCCTGGGTGCCCAGCTTGCCGCTCTGATCGGTCATACCGGCTGGCAGGGAGAAACTCAGTTTGCCATCCAGTAAGCTAATGGGTTGCCCGCTGGCGTTGCTTTCCGCGGCAGCGCCGGTAGTGGCTGTTTTTGTATCGCTGTTATCACAGGCCGCAAGCCCCATAACCAGCAGGCCAATACCGACATATTTAACCAAATTGCGCATTGACATCTTCCTTTCGATAAACGGCCATTAACGGCTCATTCGCTTATCTTATCACATCGTTCCGCCAGTACTCTTAACCTGGCTGCAATGCGGATAAATCAGATTTATCTGCCAGCTTTTTCAATAACATATTCAACAACATGCCATACATTGGCAAGAAGAATACAATGCTAATCAGTACCTTGAAGCAATAATCGACGATAGCGATTTCTCCCCAGTGCGCCGCCATAAACGGGTCCGGGCTGCGCCAGAAGGCGATAAAGAAAAAGGCCAGGGTGTCGCTGATGTTGCCGAAGAGAGTGGACGCCGTTGGCGCCAGCCACCAGCGACGATTCTGGCGCAGGCGATTAAAGACGTGGACATCGAGGATTTGCCCCAGCGCGTAGGCCATAAAGCTGGCGGCAGCGATACGGGCGACAAACAAGTTGAAGTGGGTTAATGCCGCAAAACCCTGCCACTCGCCCATATAAAACAGTGCCGAGACGACGTAGGAGATCATCAGCGCCGGAATCATTACCGCGAGGATAATCCGTCGCGCCAGCGGCGCGCCGAAAATCCGCACCGTCAGATCGGTGGCGAGAAAAATAAACGGAAAGCTGAACGCACCCCAGGTGGTATGAAAACCAAAAATAGAGATCGGTAGCTGTACCAGATAGTTACTGGAGGTTATTACCAGCAAATGGAAGAGCGAAAGCCAGACCAGCGCTTTTTTACGCTGAAGAGATGTAAACGGATTCATATTGTGACCTTTTTATGCCCGTTATACTTCAGGCTGCAGATGCGTTAGCTTTGTTACTCGGCTCATCCATGAGCCTCGCCCTTACGGGCCGTCGCTTCACTGCGTCGTCGCTTGTCTGCAACTCGAATTATTCAGGGACAGAGAGTTGGGGTGAGGGAACCCAATAAAACGGCTGCATAATACTGCGTTGTGTGCGTAATGCAATGGTTGTTTTTTGCGCAATCGTTAACCTGGCTTGCGAACTGGCGAACCAGGGGTAAACTAGGGCCGTTTTGTTAATGTGAGATAAAAATGAGCGAACTTTTCTCCAGCCCCGACCATACTCTTGATGCGCAGGGGCTTCGTTGCCCGGAGCCGGTGATGATGGTGCGTAAAACCGTGCGCACGATGCCGGTGGGCGAAACGTTGCTGATCGTGGCTGACGATCCGGCGACTACCCGCGATATTCCGGGTTTCTGCCGCTTTATGGAACATGAGCTGCTGGCGCAGGAAACCGAAGCGCTGCCGTACCGCTATCTGATTCGTAAAAGCCACTGAGCCCGTTCAGATTTCTCCGGGGCGGTGCTGCGCGCCTGGCCGCAGCGATGTGCCGCTTGTCGCCCGGTCAGCGTTAGCGCCGCCGGGGGCTTGCCGCTGACTGCTTACGCAGTAGCCGCAGGGCGTTGGCGGTGACCAGCACCGTTGCCCCGGTATCCGCCAGCACCGCCAGCCACAGGCCGGTCAGGCCGAGCAGGGTGGTGACCAGGAAAATCCCCTTCAGACCTAACGCGATGGCGATATTCTGCCGGATATTGGCGTGGGTGGCGCGCGCCAGGGAGATCATCTGCGCCAGCCCGGTCAGACGGTTATGGGTCAGTGCCGCATCGGCGGTCTCCAGAGCAACGTCGCTACCGCTGCCCATAGCAATACCAATGGTCGCGGCTTTCATGGCTGGCGCATCGTTGATACCGTCGCCGACCATCGCCAGCGGGGCTTGTGCGTTAAGCGCCGTCACCGCCTGTACTTTATCCTCAGGCAGCAGACCGGCGCGAAATTCCAGTCCCAGTTCGCTGGCGATAGCTGCCGCCGCGCGCGGGTTATCGCCGGTAAGAATTACGCCCTGAACGCCCAGTTGATGCAGTTCATCTACCGCCGGGCGGGCGTCGTCGCGCAGCGTATCGCGTAGCGCCAGAATTCCCAGCAGCATCTCATCGCGCAGTACCAGCACCACGGTTTGCCCGGCCTTCTCCAGTTGCTGGATACGCTCCTCGTACTGTGGGGCGGTATTTTTGCTGGCGGCGCAAATCAGTACCCGCCGTCCCTCGACTTGCGCCTCAATACCGGAACCGGCCAGCGCGCGCTGGCCGCTGGCCGACGGGAGGGTTAGCTGACGCCGTTCCGCTTCGCGTACGACGGCCTGAGCCAGCGGATGGCTGGCGCCCTGTTCGACGGCGGCCGCCAGCGCCAGTAGATCGTTTTCACCCATATCCGCGACGGTAATCGCGGCGGTTACGCGCGGCTGGCCGATAGTCAGCGTACCGGTTTTATCAAACGCGACCTGTCGTACGCGGCCGAGCTGCTCTAGCGCCGCGCCGCCTTTAATCAGCGCACCGTGGCGTGCCGCTACCGCCAGTCCGGAGGTGATCGCCGCCGGGGTGGAGATCACCAGCGCGCATGGACAGCCAATCAGCAACAGGGTCAAGCCTTTGTAGATCCACGGCAGCCAAACGCCGGCAAACAGTAGCGGTGGAATAACGGCAACCAACAGGGCGACAACCATAATCACTGGCGTATAGATTCGGCTAAAGCGATCGATAAAACGCTCAATTGGCGCGCGGCGTTCTTCCGCTTCTTCAATCAGCTTAAGGATGCGATCGATGGCGCTGTCGCCCGGTTCGGAAATAACCGCCAACTGTACCAGACGATCGACGCTGGTAGCGCCAGCCGCGACGCGTTCACCGGCGTTACGTTCTACCGGCACGGATTCGCCGGTCAGGGCGCTCTCATCAAAGCTGGCGAAGGGCGACAGCAACTGACCATCGGCAGGCAGACGCCCGCCAGCGGCCACTTCAATCACGTCGCCGGGGCGCAGGTCGTGCTGGGCCACGGTTTCGCGCACGCCGTTGCGAATGCGAATAGCGGTATCGGGTTTCAGCGCCATCAATGCGCTGACCCCCTGACGCGCGCGGCTGGCGGCCCAGCCCTCAAGGCGTTCGCCAATTAAGAACAGCAGCAGCACCATCGCCGCTTCGGCGGTCGCCCCGATAAACAGCGCGCCAATGGCGGCGACGCTCATCAGGGTTTCAATCGCGAACCAGCTACCGCTTTTGATCAGGCGTATTGCCTGTCGGGCGACCGGCCACAGGCCAACAAGGGTGGTGGCCACGAATGCCAGCTTGCCGAAGGGATGGTTGAACTGCTCCAGCCCCCAGCTTAACGCCATCATGAGGATCAGCGTGATGAGCGCCAGATTATCCCGTCGTCGGGTGGCCTGGCGCCCTTGCTGAGCGGTGTTTTCATCATGCAGTTCATAACCCGCGGCGCGCACGGCGCTTTCGACCTGTGCACGCACATCGCCATCAGCATTGACCAGCAGTTTTTCGGTGGTAAACAGCACCTGCACCTGGCTGACGCCCGGTACCTGGCGAACGGCGTTTTCTACCTTGCGGGCGCAGGCGGCGCAATCCATCCCTTCGATCAGCCAGCGATAGCGTGCGCCACTCAGGATGTTAGTTTCGATGGCGGTTTCGGCGGAGCACGCGTGGTCAGAGCAGCAGCCTTCTGGGGCCTGTGCCACAGGTGTAAATTTTAATGAGGAGAATTGTGGGACTTTTTTATCCTGCGATTCCGATGCCGACATGAGACCCTCCGGGTAATGATAATTTTCTCATTACCCGGAGGATACACTCTGGAGTCGACTCCAGAGTCAAGCGCTTAATTACAAATAAAGCGCCCGGACGATCAGGAAGTGCCCGGCGAAGTAAAATGCCGAAGAGATAGCGTTGTCAGCGCGGAAGCGACGACGATAATGGCTGATCAACCAGACTGCGTTACCGAGCAGCAGGAATGCTGCGCCAACAAAGCCTGACAGCGCGGTATCCGTCGGCCGGGCAAACCACAGTTCACCGGCCAGCCAGACCATCACCAGCGTCATACCAATAAAGGTAAATACCGGAATCCGCATCTCTTCCAGCCGGGTCCAGATAATCGCCAGCAGCAGAGCGCCGAGGATCAGCAGCACCAGCGGCAGCGGCCAGAAGAAAGACAGCGTTAGCTGGCTGGCAAACCAAATGGTGTAGAGCAGATGCGAGAGAAAGAATGCTCCCACGGCGTACATCACTCGCTGACGAGGCAGCAGGGTCAGCGCATCACCGACCAGTGAGGCGCAAAGTCCCGCCAGCACCAGGTAGCTGATGGCGTTAAACATCGGCGCTTGCCAGGCCAGTAACAGAAGCAGGATCAGCGTGACGGGTTTAAACACCCAGCGACGCCAGGCGGGCCCACGATAAGATGCATCGACGTAAAGCCATGCGGAGAAACAGACAGCAATAAATGACCAAAGCATAGTAAGTCCCTGTATCTGTTACCATTAGGTAAATGATTGTGCTGACGGTACTGCATCTCAGTGTAGTGGTTTGCAGTGGAAGATGACAATGTTAATCAAGCCACTGTACTCTTATTCCTGATAATTCCAGGGGGTAGGTGAATGACTAAAATTCCGCTTTTTTTTATTGTTGCTGTTGCCATCATCGCGATCGCCGCATCGTATCGCTATGTGCAGCAGCGTCGGGAAAAGATGGAGAATGATGCCGCGCCGCTGCTACAAAAACAGGTGGTGGTGAGCAATAAGCGGGAGAAGGTGATTAACGATCGTCGTTCACGCCAGCAGACGGTGACGCCTGCAGGGAGTGAAATGCGTTATGAGGCCAGCTTCAGGCCGCAAAGCGGTGGGCTGGAAATGGCGTTTCGTCTGCAGGCGGCGCAATATCATGCGCTCAACGTTGGCGATAAGGGCGTGCTCAGTTACAAAGGTTCGCGGTTTATCCGTTTTACGCCGGATCCCTGAACCCTTTGCCCGGTCTTATTTTTTCTTCATGGTCGCTTTGAGCTTCTTTTGCCAGGCGACCAGTTCAAATACGCCGAAGATGAAAATCCGAATTTGCTCAAAGCGCCCCAGCGGCGGCATCTCTTTTGTCTGCGTCGCCTTCAGCAGCGTCAACTGCAGGCCGTGCATCAGAATCATAAAGATCAGCGCCACGTTAACGAAGATATTCAGCGGTTTCGGGAACGGTTGAAACAAGTTTAGCAATAAAAACGCCCACACGCACAGCATCAGCAAGCGGCCAAAATTAATCAGCATGGGTTTCTCCTTGTGCCTCACGTTGGTAGAGGCGGTAGGCGACCTGTCCGGCCACTTTTTCACGGTGCAGATGCCAGCCCGCCGGCACTGGCGGTAAACCGTTTTCGACTTCACTCTCAATGTAGATGAGCGCTTCATCGCTAAGCCATGCGTTGTTTTCCAGCAGTTTCAGCGTCTCTTCAAGCAGCCCTTTGCGGAACGGGGGATCGACAAACACGATATGGTGCGGCGTGCCCGCCTGCGCGAGAAACGCCAGGGTGTTGGTATTAACGACCTTGCCGTTGCCAGCCTTTAGCGTCGCCAGATTTTTTTGCAGTTGCTGCGCGACGCCGCGTTCCATTTCCAGTAGCGTGGCGCTGGCCGCATAGCGGGAAAGGGCTTCAAGGCCCAACGCACCGCTGCCAGCGAAACAGTCCAGGCAGTTAGCGTCGACGATTGACGGCGCCAGCCAGTTAAATAGCGTTTCGCGGACCCGGTCAGTGGTCGGGCGCAGACCCGGGCTCTCCGGCACCGGTAATTTACGGCCTCGCCATTGCCCGCCGATAATGCGGATCTGACCGCTGCCTGCGTGGTTTGCTTTCTTCATCTCTTTGCTCAAGTCTCAACTTCCGGCCTGCTATTCTAGCGATCGATGGCAGTTGACGAAACCTTAATCCGGGGGCGGTGATGCGAGTTAAGTTAAGTGGTAGACTATCCGACTAATTTCATCATTTTTCAGCTTCCGCTATCAACAGGCCGAAGCTGTGCCATGAATTAACAGCGAGGAGTGTAGTCGCAAATGGCGAAAGACAAAAAACGTGGCTTCTTTTCCTGGCTGGGCTTTGGTCAAAAAGAACAGGCGCAGGCAACAGAAACAGAACAAAAAGTAGAAGCTCAGCAAGAGGGTGCGGAACCAGAACAGAGACCGGAGAGCCAGGCGCCAGCGCCTGTGGCGGAAACGGTTGAGGCGCAAGCGGCGGAAAAAGAAGACGCCGAGGCCTTTGCTGCCGACGTGGTCGACGTGACCGGGCAGGTTGCGGCAAGCGAACAGCCGCAGGCGGTTGTTGAATCGCCGGACGTTGAGGCGCAAACGGCGGCTGCAGAGATCGTCAGTGAGCCTTTGGTTGAAGAAGTGCTTGCCGAGCCGGTGGTCGCGGAAGCGGTGGTTGAACAGGCGCCGGAAGAGGCGGTGACTGAAACAGAATGTGTTGAAAACGCTGGAGATGCTGTCGTTGCAGAATCAGACGTTGAAGACGCGAAAATAGAAGAACCGGAAACAGAAGAGGCGGTAGAAGAGGTCGCACCGGCAATCACCGACGACGATCTGGACACCCAGGCGCTGGCAGCGGCCGATGCGGCGGAAAACGCCGTTGAATCGGCGGCGGATGAAGAAATCGTCACGCCGGCAGAGCAAGAAAAACCGACCAAAGAAGGTTTCTTCGCCCGCCTTAAACGCAGCCTGGTGAAGACCAAACAGAATCTCGGTTCCGGATTTATCAGTCTGTTCCGCGGCAAGAAAATCGACGATGATCTGTTTGAAGAGCTGGAAGAACAGTTGCTGATTGCCGATGTCGGGGTGGAAACCACCCGTAAGATCATTACAAATCTTACCGAAGGCGCTAGCCGCAAACAGCTACGCGACGCCGAAGCGCTGTACGGCCTGTTAAAAGAAGAGATGAGCGATATTCTCGCCAAAGTGGACGAGCCGTTGAATGTTGAAGGCAAAACGCCGTTTGTAATTTTGATGGTTGGCGTCAATGGCGTCGGTAAAACCACCACCATCGGCAAGCTGGCGCGGCAGTTCGAGCAACAGGGTAAGTCGGTGATGCTGGCGGCGGGGGATACTTTCCGTGCGGCGGCGGTTGAACAGCTCCAGGTTTGGGGGCAACGTAACGCTATTCCGGTCATTGCCCAGCACACGGGCGCGGATTCGGCATCGGTTATTTTTGATGCCATCCAGGCGGCGAAGGCGCGCAATATTGACGTCCTGATTGCGGATACCGCAGGGCGTTTGCAGAATAAATCGCACCTGATGGAAGAACTGAAGAAGATTGTCCGCGTCATGAAAAAACTGGATGTCGATGCGCCGCATGAAGTTATGCTGACTATTGACGCCAGTACCGGGCAGAACGCGATAAGCCAGGCCCGGCTGTTTCATGAGGCGGTTGGACTGAGCGGTATCACTTTGACTAAGCTGGATGGCACCGCCAAAGGCGGAGTTATCTTCTCGGTTGCCGATCAGTTCGGTATTCCGATTCGCTACATTGGCGTTGGCGAGCGTATTGAAGATCTGCGTCCGTTTAATGCGGGCGATTTTATTGAGGCACTTTTTGCCCGAGAGGATTAAAAATGATTCGCTTTGAACAAGTCAGCAAAGCCTATCTCGGTGGGAGACAAGCGTTGCAGGGGGTGACTTTCCACCTGCGCGCGGGCGAGATGGCGTTTCTGACCGGCCATTCCGGCGCGGGGAAAAGTACCCTGCTGAAGCTTATCTGCGGTATTGAACGGCCTAACGCCGGGAAAATTTTATTCGGCGGTCATGATATTACCCGTCTGAAGAGCCGCGAGGTGCCGTTTTTGCGCCGTCAGATCGGTATGATTTTCCAGGACCATCATCTGCTGATGGATCGCACCGTTTACGATAATGTGGCGATCCCGCTGATTATCGCCGGCGCCAGCGGCGATGATATTCGTCGCCGTGTATCGGCGGCGCTGGATAAAGTCGGGCTGCTGGACAAAGCGAGAAATCTGCCGATCCAACTTTCAGGCGGTGAGCAGCAGCGTGTGGGCATTGCCCGCGCGGTGGTCAACAAGCCGGCGGTTCTGCTGGCGGATGAACCGACCGGTAACCTTGACGAAGCGCTGTCAGAAGGCATTTTACGCCTGTTTGAAGAGTTTAACCGCGTTGGCGTGACGGTGTTGATGGCGACCCATGATCTGGGGCTGATCTCCAGTCGTCCGTACCGCGTCCTGTCTCTCAGCGACGGGCATATGCATGGAGGCCACATCGGTGAATAAGCGCGAGGCAATGAATCATATTCGCCGGTTCGGCAATAAGTTTGACCGTTTCCGCAATGCATCAGGCTCGGGCGCGAGCGGCGGGCGCAATGCGCCGAAGCGGTCAAAAGCGGCCCCGCCGCCAGCTTCTCGTAAGAGCAACGTGTTTAATGAACAGGTGCGTTACGCCTGGCACGGCGCGCTGCAGGATCTGAAAAGCACGCCGCTGGCGACGTTTCTGACGGTGATGGTGATCGCTATTTCATTAACCCTGCCGAGCGTGTGCTACATGGTGTACAAAAATGTCAGCGCCGCTGCGTCGCAGTATTATCCCACTCCGCAAATCACCGTTTACCTGGAAAAAACGCTGGATGATGATGCCGCTGCGCGGGTCGTCGGCCAGTTACAGGCGGAACCCGGCGTTGCGAAGGTCAACTATCTGTCGCGGGAAGAGGCCCTTGGCGAATTCCGTAACTGGTCAGGTTTTGGCGGCGCGCTGGATATGCTAGAAGAGAACCCGCTACCGGCGGTGGCGATTGTGGTACCGAAGATTGATTTCCAGAGCGTTGAGGCACTGAAGACGCTGCGTGACCGCGTGAGCCATGTTCAGGGGGTCGACGAAGTGCGCATGGATGATAGCTGGTTTGCGCGTCTCTCGTCGTTAACCGGGCTGGTGGGGCGGGTTTCGGCGATGATCGGTGTGCTGATGGTCGCGGCGGTGTTCCTGGTGATCGGCAACAGCGTGCGTCTGAGCATTTTTGCCCGTCGCGACACGATTAATGTGCAAAAACTGATTGGCGCGACCGATGGCTTTATTTTGCGTCCGTTCCTGTATGGCGGGGCGCTGTTGGGGTTCTCCGGGGCGTTTCTCTCGCTGATCCTGTCTGAAATTATGGTTATGCGCCTGTCATCAGCGGTCGCCGAGGTGGCGCAAGTGTTCGGAACGAAGTTTGAACTCAGTGGCTTAGGCCTGGACGAATGTCTGCTGATGCTGCTTATATGCTCAATGATTGGCTGGATCGCTGCCTGGCTGGCAACCGTCCAACATTTACGCCACTTTACTCCCGAGTAGTAAAAATCTGGTATAATCTTTCCCTGCACTGAATATCTCTCTGCAGGGAAAGCGCCCTGATGGCCGTTGCCCTTGACTTCATCTCCATGTCACATTTTGTGCGTAATCTATTCACATCATTGCATGGAACTTGTGGATAAAATCACTGTCTGATATTAATGTGGGTGATATTCTCGTTGCGCATCAATGCTGGCATATTTGTTGTTCTGTTGTGAGGACAGAATGGTGCCAGAAGATATCGATTGAGAGGATTTGAATGACCAAAGATATGCAAACTTTAGCTTTAGCCCCCGTTGGTAACCTGGAATCGTATATCCGGGCTGCTAACACCTGGCCGATGTTATCGGCTGATGAAGAGCGGGAGCTTGCTGAAAAGCTGCATTACCAGGGCGATCTGGAAGCAGCGAAAAAGCTGATTCTGTCTCACCTGCGCTTTGTTGTTCATATTGCTCGTAATTATGCGGGCTATGGCCTGCCGCAGGCGGATTTGATTCAGGAAGGTAATATCGGTCTGATGAAAGCCGTGCGCCGTTTTAACCCGGAAGTGGGCGTGCGCCTGGTTTCCTTCGCCGTACACTGGATCAAAGCGGAAATTCACGAATACGTGCTGCGTAACTGGCGTATCGTGAAGGTCGCGACCACTAAAGCGCAGCGTAAGCTGTTCTTTAACTTGCGTAAAACTAAGCAGCGTCTTGGCTGGTTCAACCAGGATGAAGTGGAAATGGTTGCCCGCGAGCTGGGGGTGTCGAGCAAAGACGTGCGTGAGATGGAGTCACGTATGGCGGCGCAGGACATGACCTTCGAAATGTCTGCGGATGATGAGTCCGATAGTCAGCCGATGGCGCCGGTGCTCTATCTGCAGGACAAAACGTCTAACTTTGCCGACGGTATTGAAGACGATAACTGGGAAGAGCAGGCGGCCAATAAACTGACCGACGCGATGCAGGGCCTTGACGAGCGGAGCCAGGATATCATCCGCGCCCGCTGGCTGGATGAAGATAACAAGTCCACGTTGCAGGAACTGGCGGATCGCTACGGCGTTTCAGCGGAGCGTGTGCGTCAGCTTGAAAAGAACGCCATGAAAAAGTTGCGCGCCGCTATCGAAGCATAATCTGAGCGCCAGCCTCCCCGATAACGCCCCACATTACGTTGGGGCGTTTTGTTTTTCAGCGCCAGCGAGAACCTGCGGGCAGTACCTTTGCAAACACTTCAGCAGCAGGTTAAATGCCGGTTCCATTTGCGCCTCCTCCAGGGAGGCGAAACCTATTAACAACCCTTTCTTACGCCGTTCCGTCAGGTAATAGCGCGACAGCGGACGCACTAAAATAGTGTCTTCGTTCGCATGTCGGGCAATGGTCACATCATCCACCTCATCCGGCAAATTCAGAATCAGATGCAGTCCGGCATTGTCGCTAAAATCCGACAATGCGTGCGGCCCGCAGTGGCGTTGAATCAGCTCGATCAGGCAGGCGCGACGGCGGCTGTATAGCAGACGCATGCGGCGAATATGCGCCGAGTAATGACCGGCGTTGATAAATTCCGCCAGCGCCAGTTGGGTAAGCGAATGGCCACCGCGATAGAGCTCGGCATGGGCGTTTTTGAGGTTGGCTGCCAGAGGGCGGGGGAGCACTACGTAGCCCAGTCGAAGCCCGGGATAAAGCGTCTTACTGAACGTGCCGATGTAGACCACCGGCGCTTCAGGGGCCAGGCCCTGCAATGCCGGTATTGGCTGGCCGGAAAAGCGAAACTCGCTGTCGTAGTCATCTTCTACAATCCAGCTTCCGTGTTGATGAGCCAGCGCCAGCAACCGCTGTCGGCGTTCGAGGCTCATCACCGCGCCGAGCGGATACTGATGAGATGGCGTAACGAAGATCAGCTTCGGCGTTTCGGCGAGGGTTTCGGGCGGGCACAGACCATTAGCATCGACGATAATGGGCTCCGCCTGTACTTCATTCATCGCCAGTACATGGCGAATGCCCCAGTAGGAGGGTTCCTCAACCCAGGCCAGATCGCCCCTGTCGCACAGCATGCGGGTAACCAGATCGATAGCCTGGTGGATCCCCTCGGTAATAAGAATTTGCTCTGCCTGACAATGGACGCCACGGGCTACTCTCAGATAATCGACCAACGCATGTTGTAGCTCGGCAGTCCCGCCGTTGCAGCTGTAGCTAAGCTGCTCTGGCTTTGGCCGTCGGCTGATACGCGCCAGGATTTTAGCGAACAACGGGTGAGGGAACGCGTTGACGTCCGGTACGCCGGGGATAAAGGCACCCCACTGGCGAGGGCTGGCGCTGACGTGGTCCAGCAGATGCAAGCCGCGCCGGGAGATCAGCGCGGTTGACGTTGATGCGGGAGCGTTTTTATCCGCGCGGGTTGCGGGGAGGAACATATCAGGCAGCGTTTTTGCCACGAATGTTCCGCTGCCGCGACGGGAAACCACATATCCTTCTGCCAGAAGTTGTTCGTAAACCGTTAGGATTGTGTTACGTGAAATGTGCAGCTCACCGGCCAGATCGCGTGAAGGGGGCAGGCGGCTGTGGGGCGGCAGAGAACCATCCAGAATTGAGCGGCGAATTGCCTTGTAAAGGCGTTTATGCAATAGCGGGTCTGATTCTTCCTGCAATCTGACCAGTAGCAAGTCTGCGACAAGCGAGCGCAATTGGATCTCTCAGATAATCTGAATTGGTACTCGATTATAGGGCCAAATACGGTGTAAATAAACGACATCATTTCGAATTTGTTGCGATAGCGTGATACACATGACAGGAGATTCTCGGGTGAAAAGTTCAGAACTGAATCAGCGTCGTCAGCAGGCGACTCCGCGCGGCGTAGGGGTAATGTGCGACTACTTTGTTGAAAAAGCAGAGAATGCCACCCTGTGGGATATTGAAGGCAATGAGGTGATTGATTTCGCTGCCGGTATCGCGGTGCTGAATACCGGTCATCGCCATCCTAAAGTGATGGCCGCTGTTGAACAGCAACTGCAGGCCTTTACCCATACGGCTTATCAGGTTGTCCCGTATGAAAGCTATGTCACGCTGGCTGAGCGGATTAACGCCCTGGCGCCAATTGCAGGCCCGGCGAAAACGGCATTCTTTACCACCGGGGCGGAAGCCGTTGAAAACGCGGTCAAGATTGCCCGCGCTTATACCGGACGCCCGGGATTGATTACCTTCGGCGGCGGTTTTCACGGGCGTACCTTTATGACCATGGCGCTGACGGGTAAAGTGGCCCCTTACAAAATTGGTTTTGGTCCGTTTCCGGGATCGGTTTATCACGCCGTGTACCCGAACGCCGTCCACGGCATCACCACTGCCGAAGCGATGAAGAGCCTGGAGCGCATTTTCAAAGCGGACATCGCGGCGGATCAGGTGGCGGCGATTGTGCTGGAGCCGGTTCAGGGTGAAGGCGGTTTTAACGTTGCCCCGCCTGACTTTATGCAGGCGCTGCGCGCGCTGTGCGATACCCACGGCATTCTGCTGATTGCCGATGAGGTGC
This sequence comes from Klebsiella indica, assembly GCF_005860775.1. Lineage (GTDB taxonomy): Bacteria > Pseudomonadota > Gammaproteobacteria > Enterobacterales > Enterobacteriaceae > Klebsiella > Klebsiella indica. The sequence goes on along the minus strand of NZ_VCHQ01000005.1, from coordinate 99,920 downwards.
AAACGGGCTTTGCGCGTACCGGCAAACTGTTTGCGATGCAGCATTATGATGTGAAGCCTGACCTGATGACCATGGCTAAAAGCCTTTCCGGCGGTTTCCCGCTTTCCGGCGTAGTGGGGCGTGCCGAGGTGATGGATGCACCTGCTCCGGGCGGCCTGGGCGGTACTTATGCCGGCAACCCGCTGGCGGTTGCGGCAGCGCTCGCGGTTCTGGAGGTGATCGAAGAGGAGAAGTTGTGTCAGCGTGCCGAACGGTTAGGTCAGCATCTGAAAGAGGTGCTGAATCAGGCGCGTCAGCACTGTTCAGCCATTGCGGATGTTCGTGGTCAGGGGTCGATGGTGGCGGTAGAGTTTAACGACCCGCAAACCGGGGAGCCATCGGCGGAAATTACCCGTCAGATTCAGCAGAAGGCGCAGGAAAACGGTCTGCTGCTGTTGAGCTGCGGCGTTTACGGCAACGTAATTCGCTTCCTCTATCCGTTAACTATCCCGGATGCGCAATTTACGCAGGCGCTGGATATTCTGTCCCGCATACTGAAGGACTAATCCTGTTGTTTGCGGCAGCCTCGGCTGCCGCAGATTTATCATCCCAGAACGTTATATAAGTCCAGTTTATCGTTCTGTGGGTGATGTTTTCTGTTGATGCAGATTTTTATTTGTCACTTATCTGTTACGTCTCTCTCATTTTCTCGTTCCCAATTCTCCTGAATGACGGTATGTTTAGCATAGTGTGCTGCATAAGCGCAGGCGGCAGACCCTAATCTAACTATCATATGCTTTTCTTATGTGTCTAATTAGAATAATGCGCTAGAAAACAACATCACAACAAATGCAAAAACCATGATAATGGGGAGCCTCAGGATGAATATGAAGGGTAAAGCGTTACTGGCAGGATGTATTGCCTTAATCATGAGTAGTGCGGCAATGGCCGAGGACATTAAAGTCGCCGTCGTAGGCGCGATGTCTGGCCCGGTAGCGCAGTATGGTGACCAGGAGTTTACCGGCGCAGAGCAGGCAATTGCGGATATCAACGCCAAAGGGGGTATCAAGGGCAATAAGCTGCAGATGATAAAATATGACGATGCCTGTGACCCGAAACAAGCGGTTGCAGTGGCGAACAAAGTGATTAACGACGGCGTGAAATATGTTATCGGCCACCTGTGCTCCTCCTCCACTCAGCCAGCGTCTGATATCTATGAAGACGAAGGTGTGCTGATGATCACGCCGGCCGCCACCGCGCCAGAATTGACCGATCGCGGTTATAAATTGATCCTGCGTACCACGGGTCTTGACTCCGACCAGGGGCCAACCGCCGCAAAATACATTCTCGACAAAGTGAAACCGCAGCGTATTGCGATCGTGCACGACAAGCAGCAATACGGCGAGGGGCTGGCCCGCGCGGTGCAGGATAACCTGAAGAAAGGCGGCGCTAACGTGGTGTTCTTTGATGGCATCACCGCCGGTGAAAAAGATTTCTCTACTCTGGTTGCGCGTCTGAAGAAAGAGAATATCGATTTCGTTTACTACGGTGGCTATCACCCGGAGATGGGGCAGATCCTGCGCCAGGCGCGCGCCGCCGGGCTGAAAACGCAGTTTATGGGGCCGGAAGGGGTCGCCAACGTTTCGCTGTCTAATATCGCGGGCGCTGCTGCAGAAGGCATGCTGGTGACCAAACCGAAGAACTACGACCAGATACCGGCCAACAAACCGATCGTGGATGCGATCAAAGCGAAGAAACAGGATCCGAGCGGCGCGTTCGTGTGGACCACCTACGCCGCGCTGCAATCTCTGGAAGCGGGTCTGAATCACTCTGATGATCCGGTTGAGATCGCCAAATACCTGAAAGGGACAACGGTGAATACCGTCATGGGGCCGCTCTCCTGGAACGAGAAGGGCGACCTGAAAGGTTTTGAATTCGGCGTGTTTACCTGGCATGCCAACGGTACGGCGACCGACGCCAAATAAATTTAACCTGCATCTTTCGCGCTGCAGGTGCGTTAGTTGCGTGTTTCAACCCCGGTTGCTTACTGATGTAAGCAACCGGGGGATTTCAGCGCTTGCCGCGCGACGGCATTTACCAGCCGCCACCACCACCGCCTCCGGAACCGCCACCAGACGATCCCCTGCCAGAGGAACCAGATCCGCTGTAGCCAGAACCTGATGAACTGCCGCTTCCTGAACTTCGGTCTGGCCTCTCGCTGGCAGCAGAATGACAGCTATGGCAAAAGTGATTCACACTAGCCCAATTTGCGTTCTCAAATACTTCCGACATCGCACCGCTAGTGGCCAGGTATTTGGCAAACGTATTCGCCCACGTTTTCCCTACGTCGAGCGCCAGTGCGACCGGCAATAGTTTTTCAAAGTGTGCAACCATCTGGTTGGGTGGATAAAGCGCCTGAAAGCGTGGTTTCTCAGCCGTTTTGATATACAGCTTCAGCCCTTTGGCTATGGCCAGGTCGTTCAGTCCACTCTGTGTATAGCGCGGGGTTTTCCAGCCAACGAACGCGCACAGTGCAATAGCGGTCAATAATGCGCCAATATAACCGGGTGGAATCTGGGTGACGGGCAACATAGTGAACAAAAAAATGCCACCGCTCAGCGTGGCGAAAGGGCCAAATATGAGCGCCATAAAAATGGGAATAGGTCCCCAACTGCGCCCTGTTTTTATCGGATGGCAAAAAAATTTCAGCAAAAATGACAGCAGCGAAACACCTACAGTCAAAAACAGCAGGCTTGGAATGGTCAGAAACGCTGCTGCCGGATTAAACAAGACGCCGCAAACGATCGGCACAAGCAGCGCTATGTAAATGCAACGCCGAAATGGTTTACCCCATTTTCGGCATAGCTGCGGTTTCTGCTCGTCGCAACGACTTTCCAGCCATTTACGGGCGTTAAGCATCAACTGTTGATGAGGGGTACTGAGGTTGATATTCTGACGTTTAGTGCTGAAAAGTATACTCAGCACCTTTTTGTCGGCGGCATTGAGCTGCCGATTATTTGCGTCGGGTGAGCGGGAAAGCCACTGTTCACCAACCGAGGCTGAAAGCCACACGCTTTCGGCCTTGCTCTTCTTTTTCTTCGTTAATGTCATCGCCCGTTTGGCAACCAGCCCCAGCAGATCGCTGCTGAATGCCACATCGTCATATTTACGCTGCGTGATGAAACGCAAATAGCCTGGCGACATCGCGTCAGGCAGCGAGAATTGTGGCACTACCGGCGGCATTTTTAGCCCTGTGATAGTGACGTTTTTGCGCCACCAGAGCCAGTAGTAGATGATAAGTAGTAACAGGGGGAGCCAGATAGCGCTGGTTGCAAACGTAGGCACCAGTAAATGAACCAGCGGCCAGACAGCTATCGGGGCGGCGGCATTGGTCAGGATGTCGCGCGGCCAGGTATAGACAACGGTTAACCCTTCTCCGGCGGCCAGGGGACGCGATGTCTGGACGCTGCCATCAGGCAAGATTGTCGCATTGTTTGTTTTTACGCCCGATTTACCGGTGTAAACGTCGATAGTACGCAACCTTGCATCTTTACCCTCGGCATCCAGGTTACCGATGGCATCAGGTAGTTCCACGTGAAAACGGACTTTGCTGATTGGCCAGTTCCAGTCGTTTCCTGTGACGTTCCAGTAAAGCTCATCCCACTCTGGAAAACGGCTGAAATGGTTGCTGACCAGGTAGCGGATTTCATAGTTATAAATACCAGGCTTCAGGATCTGTTCGGCGTTGCCTATACGAATGGTCAGCGTTTTTGTCGTATGATCGAGGCTGTATGGTTCTACCACTCCATCACGTAGGACTGATTTTATTGCATAATCCACACTGAAAATTTTGCCATCTTGCCGGTTCCAGGTAAGAGGCAGTGTGCGAAAAATCCCCCGCCGAATCTCGTTACTTAGCGAGAGCACTTTGATGTTTTCCTGCATCTCCATGCTGCCATCCGGATTAAAACGTGCCCGGGAATTGAAAGAGATAATATGTTCATATGCGGGTATCAACCGTGCGTTGCTGGGAAGCTGAGAGGCATCAGTGATGGTAATATTGTCGCTCGCAACTGAGCTAAAACCAATCAGCCACAGGATCAACACACCAAAACCGTGAAGGATCCGGGTGGGCAACCTCGACATGGGATCACTCCATCCTCGGCAATTTGGATTCTTCGAGTGAATCCAGTTCAAAGAAGAGTTCCGCTCTGAAATTAAACAAGCGAGCCAGCAGCAGGCTGGGGAATGATTCCACCAGAATATTATAATCGCGCACTGTACCGTTAAAATAGCGACGGGACATCTGAAGTTGCTCTTCTATTTCGGCCAGGGACTGCTGCAAAGAGAGAAAGTTTTCGTTGGCTTTGAGTTCAGGATACGCTTCTGCCAGGGCGAATATACGGCTCAGCGTCCTGGAGTATTGCTGCTCGCTGTCAGCAACTTGTCGGGGATCCCTCATCATGACGCTGCGCTGGCGAGCGATTTCTTCCAGTAGCTCTTTTTCGTGCTGCGCATAACGTTTTACCAGGCTGAGTAAATTAGGGGCCAGTTCGTGACGTCGCTTGAGCTGAACGGCAATACCGCTCCAGGCCTCGTCTTTAAACCGCCGCAGCGAGATAAAACGGTTATAGGTGATGATGGCCCAAAGAAGCATCACGGCGACAATTGCCGGTCCAATGTACATTTCCATATGGTAATTCCATGATTGTTGTCGATCATTGTCGATCAGATAGTTAAATATGAATGGTATCTGCGCAATTTTACGCGTTGGTGAATCTTACTTCACATGCAATGGTTGGGTAAATTGTGCATCCGTCAGCTGATATCTTGAACTGTCAGGAGAAAACAAACACGCTCTGCTTTACCCGATGAAATCGATTGGACAACGCTTTGACTAGCGCTTTTCCCAACCGCCGGTTTGTGCGCTAAAGCCCAGCGCCTGCATAAACGCCGCCATCACGCTTCTGTTTTCTACGCCGCTATCGGCTATTCGCCAGCAGGTTATTTCCGTGTTATCCCGCAAGGCTTCTTCCACTAAATATTGCCCGACGCCGCGGCGGCGAGTCACTTCACGCACGCACAGCGCGCTCAGTTCGCCTTCGACGCCAGTCAGCGTCACCCGAACGGCGCCCAGCAGGCGATCGTTAAAGCGAGCAGCATAGATACGATGATTATCATCCAGAATTAACGCCGACAGATTTTGTGACGGCCAGATTTTCCCTAAGTCGATGCGATCCTGATCGCTGAAGTGCTGCAAACGAATAATGGTCAGTTTCATGCGCGGAGAGTCCAGTTAAAACAGATGCGTCAGTGTAGCCAAATTCACTATCGGGCGGTGCGTTGTTTTTTTACCAATTCATCAGGGGATTCGTTTTCCTGGATGGGTCAGGGTAGCGCAATGCATTATGGATCGAAAAATAAGCAGAATTTTAACCTGGAATATAGCGTTTTATTCCGCCTTATGTATCGTTATTTTATGCTGTTTGTTGGACTTTTTTTGTTTATCTTCCCGCAAATACAGAATATTATATTTCCTTAATATCCTGAAAAATAGAGATTTTACTCTGTATTCAGGCAAAAAACCGCGCTAAATCATTAAAGATAATGATAAAAGTAGCGTTGTTTAATAAAAGCACAGAATGCTTTTTAACCATAAAAATACAAGATATTTACACCACATCACGAACGGGGTTCTGTAGTATGAAAAGGAGCGCGAAAACGGTTATCGCGGGGGTTGTCGCACTGGCGATGTCCCATGCGGTAATGGCCGGGGATATTAAAGTCGCGGTTGTTGGCGCGATGTCTGGCCCGGTAGCCCAGTGGGGCGATATGGAATTCAACGGCGCACGTCAGGCGATTAAAGATATTAATGCTCAGGGCGGCATTAAAGGCGATAAGCTGGTTGGCGTGGAATATGATGACGCCTGCGATCCGAAACAGGCCGTTGCGGTCGCGAACAAAATCGTCAATGACGGCATTCAATACGTTATTGGTCATCTCTGCTCCTCTTCCACTCAGCCTGCATCTGATATTTATGAAGATGAAGGCATTTTGATGATCTCACCGGGCGCAACCAACCCGGAGCTGACTCAGCGCGGTTATCAGTACATTATGCGTACCGCCGGTCTGGATTCTTCTCAGGGGCCGACCGCCGCAAAATACATCCTGGAAACCGTCAAACCGCAGCGTATTGCTATCATTCATGATAAGCAGCAGTACGGCGAAGGGCTGGCGCGTTCTGTCCAGGAGAACCTGAAAAAAGGCGGCGCGAACATTGTCTTTTTCGACGGTATTACCGCCGGTGAAAAAGATTTCTCTGCGCTGCTGGCGCGTCTGAAGAAAGAAAATATCGACTTCGTTTATTACGGCGGCTACTACCCGGAAATGGGGCAGATGCTGCGTCAGGCGCGCACCGTGGGTCTGAAAACCGTGTTTATGGGTCCGGAAGGCGTGGGTAACTCATCGCTCTCCAATATCGCCGGCAATGCGGCGGAAGGCATGCTGGTGACGATGCCGAAACGCTATGATCAGGATCCTGCCAACAGCGCTATCGTTGCTGCGCTTAAAGCCGACAAGAAAGATCCGAGCGGTCCGTATGTCTGGATCACCTACGCCGCCGTGCAGTCTCTGGCGCAGGCAATGGACAGAACCGGAAGCAAGGAGCCGCTGGATTTAATCAATGATCTGAAAGCGCACGGTGCGAAAACCGTGATTGGGCCGCTGAACTGGGATGAAAAAGGCGATTTGAAGGGATTTGAATTTGGTGTCTTCAAGTGGCACGCGGATGGGTCATCCACTCTCGCGAAATAAGCCATAAAACACGTTATCCCACCGCCCGCGCAACGCGGGCGGGTAGAGAAAGGTTACCTTATGTCCGAGCAGTTTCTTTATTTTCTGCAGCAGATGTTTAACGGCGTCACGCTGGGAAGCACCTATGCGCTGATCGCCATCGGCTATACCATGGTGTACGGCATTATCGGCATGATTAACTTCGCCCACGGCGAGGTATACATGATTGGCAGCTATGTCTCCTTCATGATCATTGCCGCCCTGATGATGATGGGAATTGATGCCAGTTGGCTGCTGGTGGCCGCCGGATTCGTTGGCGCAATTGTGATTGCCAGCGCCTACGGCTGGAGTATCGAACGGGTGGCTTATCGGCCCGTGCGCAACTCCAAGCGTCTGATCGCGCTGATTTCCGCTATCGGGATGTCCATCTTCCTGCAAAACTACGTCAGTCTGACGGAAGGTTCGCGCGATGTCGCGCTGCCAAACCTGTTTAACGGCCAGTGGACGGTGGGCAGCAGCGAAAACTTCTCTGCCACTATCACCACTATGCAACTGGTTATCTGGATCGTCACGTTCATCGCTATGCTGGCGCTGACCCTGTTTATCCGCTATTCCCGTATGGGCCGCGCCTGTCGCGCTTGTGCCGAAGATCTGAAAATGGCCAGCCTGCTCGGTATTAATACTGACCGCGTTATCGCTCTGACGTTTGTGATCGGCGCGGCAATGGCGGCGGTTGCGGGTGTATTGCTGGGTCAGTTCTACGGCGTGATCAACCCGTATATCGGTTTTATGGCCGGGATGAAAGCCTTTACCGCCGCCGTTCTCGGGGGTATCGGCAGTATTCCTGGCGCGATGATTGGCGGCCTGATTCTCGGTATCGCTGAAGCGCTCTCTTCTGCTTATCTCAGCACGGAATACAAAGACGTGGTCTCCTTCGCGCTATTGATCCTGGTTCTGCTGGTGATGCCGACCGGTATCCTGGGTCGCCCGGAGGTGGAAAAAGTATGAAACCGATGCATTTTGTGATGGCGCTGCTGTCAGCAGCGATGTTCTTTGTGCTGGCTGGCGTCTTTATGGGTGTGCAGCTGGAACTGTCCGGCACCAAACTGGTGGTGGATACCGCCGCCGATATCCGCTGGCAGTGGATCTTTATCGGTACCGCCGTGGTCTTCCTCTTCCAGTTGCTGCGTCCGCTGTTGCGGAAAACGATGAAGAACGTCTCCGGGCCGAAGTTTATTCTGCCGGCCATCGATGGCTCGACGCCTAAACAGAAGCTGTTGCTGGCTGCTCTGCTGGTTATTGCCGTGGCGTGGCCGTTTATCGTGTCGCGCGGGACGGTGGATATCGCCACGTTGACGATGATCTACATTATCCTCGGCCTGGGCCTTAACGTGGTGGTGGGGCTGTCCGGTCTGCTGGTACTGGGCTATGGCGGCTTCTATGCCATCGGCGCTTACACCTTCGCGTTGCTGAACCACTATTACGGTCTGGGATTCTGGACCTGTCTGCCGCTGGCGGGGCTGGTCTCGGCCGCAGCGGGTTTTCTGCTCGGCTTCCCGGTGCTGCGCCTGCGCGGCGACTATCTGGCGATTGTGACGCTTGGTTTCGGTGAGATTGTGCGCATCCTGCTGCTCAACAACACCGATTTGACCGGCGGCCCGAACGGCATCAGTCAGATCCCGAAACCGACTCTTTTTGGTCTTGAATTCAGCCGCAGCGCCCGCGAAGGCGGCTGGGATACGTTCAGCCACTTCTTCGGCGTGAAGTACGATCCGTCCGATCGCGTGATTTTCCTCTACCTGGTGGCCCTGCTGCTGGTGGTGTTAAGCCTGTTTGTCATTAACCGCCTGCTGCGTATGCCGCTCGGTCGCGCGTGGGAAGCGCTGCGCGAAGATGAGATCGCCTGTCGTTCGCTGGGCCTTAGCCCGACGCGTATCAAGTTGACCGCGTTTACCATCAGCGCGGCGTTTGCCGGTTTTGCCGGTACTCTGTTCGCCGCCCGTCAGGGCTTCGTCAGCCCGGAATCCTTCACCTTCGCTGAATCCGCTTTTGTGCTGGCGATTGTCGTCCTGGGCGGGATGGGCTCGCAGTTTGCGGTGATCCTCGCGGCGATTTTGCTGGTAGTGTCGCGTGAGCTGATGCGTGATTTTAATGAATACAGCATGCTGATGCTGGGGGCGTTGATGGTACTGATGATGATCTGGCGTCCGCAGGGCCTTCTGCCAATGACGCGTCTGCAGTTGAAGCTGAAAAACGGTCAGGCGAAAGGAGAGCAGGAATGAGTCAGCCATTATTATCTGTAAGCGGCCTGATGATGCGTTTCGGCGGCCTGCTGGCGGTCAATAACGTGTCGCTGGAGCTGCGTGAACGGGAAATTGTTTCGCTTATCGGCCCGAACGGCGCAGGGAAAACCACCGTTTTTAACTGTCTGACCGGCTTCTATAAACCGACCGGCGGCAGCATTATGCTGCGCGACCAGCATCTCGAAGGGCTGCCGGGCCAGCAGATTGCCCGTATGGGCGTGGTGCGGACTTTCCAGCACGTGCGTCTGTTCCGCGAAATGACGGTGATTGAAAACCTGCTGGTGGCGCAACATCAGCAGCTGAAAACCGGGATCTTCTCCGGTCTGCTAAAAATGCCGTCTTTCCGCCGCGCGCAGAGCGAAGCTCTGGACCGCGCCGCCGCCTGGCTTGAGCGTATCGGCCTGCTGGAGCACGCCAACCGCCAGGCCAGTAACCTGGCCTACGGCGACCAGCGGCGTCTGGAGATCGCCCGCTGTATGGTGACGCAGCCGGAAATCCTGATGCTGGATGAGCCTGCTGCGGGGCTAAACCCGAAAGAGACCAAAGAGCTGGACGAACTGATCGCCGAGCTGCGCAGCCATCACAACACCACTATCTTGCTGATTGAGCACGATATGAAGCTGGTGATGGGCATTTCCGACCGTATTTACGTGGTAAACCAGGGCACGCCGCTGGCCAACGGTACGCCGGAAGCGATCCGCAATAACCCGGACGTGATCCGTGCCTATTTAGGTGAAGCATAATGGTGGTGACGCATAAGATGGAAAAAACGATGTTATCTTTTGATAGCGTTAGCGCGCACTATGGAAAAATCCAGGCGCTGCACAACGTCAGCCTGCATATCAATCAGGGGGAGATCGTTACCCTGATTGGCGCCAACGGCGCGGGGAAAACCACGTTGTTGGGCACCCTGTGCGGCGATCCGCGCGCCTCCAGCGGGCGCGTTGTGTTCGATGGTAAAGATATTACTGACTGGCAGACGGCGAAAATCATGCGTGAAGCGGTGGCGATTGTTCCGGAAGGGCGTCGCGTCTTCTCGCGGATGACGGTGGAAGAGAACCTGGCGATGGGGGGATTTTTTGCCGATCGCGACCAGTTCCAGACCCGCATCAAGTGGGTGTATGAGCTGTTTCCGCGTCTGCTTGAGCGTCGGGTTCAGCGTGCGGGCACCATGTCCGGTGGTGAACAGCAGATGCTGGCAATCGGTCGGGCGCTGATGAGCCAGCCGCGCCTCCTGCTGCTGGATGAGCCTTCGCTGGGACTGGCGCCGATTATCATTCAGCAAATTTTCGATACTATCGAACAGCTACGCGAACAGGGGATGACCATCTTCCTCGTCGAACAGAACGCCAACCAGGCGCTGAAGCTTGCCGATCGCGGCTATGTGCTGGAAAACGGTCACGTGGTGCTATCCGATACCGGCGATGCGTTGCTGGCTAACGAAGCAGTACGCAGCGCCTATCTGGGCGGGTAGTTAATTAAAAACGCCGGGCGGCGCTTCGCTTGCCTGGGCCTACAGGCTCACAGGCCGGGCAAGGCATTAGCCGCCGCCCGGCAGAAATGCGAGAACGGCAAGTAACATCGGTTCGTTATCCATTCACGCCCGCCTTCTGGCGGGCGTTTTGCCCGATGCCTACAGTTCCAGAGAGCGTTTCCATAACATAAAATCAAACTGTTCGAGCGCATCCGCTTTGGTTCGCCAGCGTCCGCTGGCGGTGGCGATGATTTTCTCAAACAAGCCGTCGGCGATTTCTGCCAGCGGCGTGCCCTCAATAATAGGCCCGCAGTCATAATCGATAATATCCGGCATCTTTTTCGCGAGAGCCGAGTTGGTGGAGATTTTGAGTACCGGAACGATTGGGTTCCCTGTTGGCGTGCCTAATCCGGTTGAGAAGATAACGACATTGCATCCCGCAGCAACCAGCCCCGTCACCGCATCCACGTCGTTGCCCGGCGTACATACCAGCGAAAGCCCGCGCTCCGCCATCGGTTCTGCATAGTCGCATACCGCGCTAACCGGCGCTCTGCCGCCTTTTTTCGCCGCACCGGCAGATTTGATGGCGTCGGTGATCAAGCCATCGGCAATATTCCCTGGGCTGGGATTATCAGCGATGGTGGTGCCGAAGAAGTTAGCCACGTGTTCATAGTTTTTCATCAGCGACAGAAACTTCTCTTTTAGATCGCGACTGTTGCAGCGTTGAACGAGATCCCCTTCCGCGCCGCACAGTTCCGGGAACTCCGCCAGCCCGGAAGCGCCGCCCAGAGCGACGAGACGGTCCGAGACCTCACCCATTGCCGGATTCGCGCTGATCCCCGAGAAGCCGTCCGAGGCGCCGCATTTCACGCCGATTTTGAGTTCAGAGAGCGGGACCTCCTGCCGTTCAGCGACGGGCGCTTCGCGAATGGCGTTATAGGTCTCGGTCAATGCATCCTGCATCATTTTTTCTTCGCTGCTCCAGTCCTGCTGCCTGAAGTAGATCACCGGCTTGTTGAACTGCGGGTTGCGTTTCGCGAGCGCCGCTTTGAAATCGACAATACGCGCTTTTTCACAGCCCAGCGCAAAGACCGTTACGCCGAGCACATTAGGATGATCGGCATAGGCGGCCAGGACGTCGCACATGGTCATGCTGTCTGAGGAGGCGCCGCCGCAGCCTGAGTTGACGGTAATACAGCGGATGCCGTCAAGATGAGGGAAGGGGAGATGTCGCTTATCGTCGAAGACATCGGCCGAGGCCACCCGGCGCGCGAAATTTTTCAGGCCGTTATTGGCATAGCCCAGGGCGTCGTTCAGCGCATCGGTGACGCGCTGAACGTTGCGGTTTTCACAGAAAACCAGCGGAATGACCAGCCAGTAATTGGCCGTGGCGACCCGGCCATCTTCACGGACGATTCCCCGAAACGTCCGCGTCTGCCATGCGGAGATATCCGGCTGCTGCCAGTCATAGGGCGCGACGTCATCAAGCGAAACCGGGGCCGCGTAGTGTTTGATATTTTCGGTGGTGACGGCTTCGCCGCGGGCGATAGGCCGCGTTGCTTTGCCTACCGGGACACCGTACAGAGAAACAATATCGCCGGGTTCAATATCCTCGGTGGCGAACTTGTGTTTGGCTTTGACATCGCTACGCAGGAGATACTCTTCATTATTCCAGTTAACCCGCTGGTCTTTGCGTAAGTCTTGCAGCGCAACGATCAAGTTGTCAGTAGGGTCAATTTTTAAGATGGTCTGCATTTTAGTTATCCTTTGTTATCAGCACATCAGAACCTTAGTGATGGGGAACCGCGACGTTACTGGCCGCCTTTCTGCCCGCCAGCGCGGCAATCAGCAATGCGCAGCAGACGGTGATAAGGGACAGGGCGATCAGGCCCGCCGAATCATTGCCAAAGAACGCATCGACTTCAACGCGAATGAGCGGTGCCAGAAAGCTACAAAAAGCGCCCATCGTGGTACAAAAACCGATGCTGGCCGCCAGTGCCGACCCTGACACAATTTGCGCCGGAAAGGTCCAGAAAATCGGTTGTACAGAGAGGAAGCCGATTGCCGAGAGGGAGAGGGCGGCAATGGCCAGTACCGGGCCGGACCAGGCGGAAACGAACAGCCCCAGCGCCGCAGCCAGCATACAAATGACTGAAATCACAACCCGGCGGGTTGGCATTTTGTCCGCCAGACGTGGAATATAATAGACCCCTACTGCGGAACAGGCCCAGGGGATGGCGGCAACTAATGACTCCTTAAAGCCGAGCGTGGATCCCATCAGCGAGGCGACTTGCGAAGGCAGGAAGAACATCAGCCCATAAACGCTGATCTGGATGGTGCCGTAGATCAGCGCCAGGTGCCAGACTTTAAGGCTTTTCAGCGCGGTGATAACGCTGCTGGTTTCGGTCTGTTTCTGCTCCAGTTGAAGCTGCTCAATAAGGGCTTTTTTCTCCTCCTGGTTCAGGAAACGAGCCTGGGCCGGGGTATCGTCAAGCCAGAACCAGGCGAAGATGCCCATGATGACCGCCGGGATCCCTTCGATAAAGAACATCCAGAACCAGCCGGGCTTGCCGAGGAATCCGTGCATTTCCAGAAGCGCGCCGGAGATTGGCGAACCTAAGGTCAATGCCAGGGGAACGCCGAGCACGAAGATGCCGACCACAGATGCCCGAACCTTATTGGGAAAGTAGATCGAGGCCAGTAGCAGAATGCCGGGGTAAAAACCCGCTTCGCCCAGGCCCAGTAAAAAGCGCAGGACAATAAACTGAGTTTCCGTCTGGACCAGGCCGGTGAGCGCAGAGAGTACGCCCCACAGAATGGTGGTGATACTTAACCATTTTTGCGCCCCAATCTTATTCAGGATCAGGTTGGCGGGGATGCCAAACAGCGCATAGGCGGCGAAAAATATTCCTGCGCCGAGGGCAAAGGCGGAACTGGAGAGGCCAATATCGACCTGCATCGCCTCTTTGGCGAATCCCACATTGACCCTGTCGATAAAGGCGATGAAGTATAAAATAAACATCAGTGGCACCAGGCGCTTCCACGATTTCGTAATGGCGGAATTCAATACCGGGTTGTCGTAAGCGGCGATCGTTTTCATCATACCTCCGTGCTGGGGTCAGGCATTAATGGCGATACCAGCACGGGAAAGTATCTGCTGGATACTTGCGGTCTGGCAGGTTGATAGGGGGCTAAAAGGTGGCGTGCAGCGGTCGGACTCAATAATTCCGCGCAGTTGTAACGCTTTTTTGAATGTCGGAATGAACGGATCGTTAACCGCATAAATAGCCATTAAATCATCCACTTTTTGCTGATATAGCGAGATCTGGCGCAGATCGTTATCATTAAATGCCTGCATCCAGTCGCGGAAGATCTCAGGGCAAATATTGGATAAACCGCCAATACAGCCATTCCCTCCGGACAAGACATTGTGGGCAAAGTTATTGTCATAACCGGCATAGACTTCGAAATATGGTCGTTCAGATTTTACCTGGCGAATCACCTGCGAGGTATGACTGGTGTCCGCAACGGTGTCTTTCAGGCCGATAATGTTCGGGAATTCTCTGGCAAGCCGGAGACAGATTTCCGGCGAGACGGAATAGCCGGTGCGCTCCGGAAAGTTATAGATGAAGATTTTTGCGGCAGTTCGGCGCGCTATCTGACTGTAAAATGTATAAATTCCTTCATCAGTCAGGCGGAAGTACCAGGGGCTGATGATCATGACCCCATCAAGTCCGCACTCATCAGCGTAGTTTGCCAGTTCCACGCACTCATCAATATCCATGCGACTGGCGCCCGCATAAGCCTGTATTCCTCCGCGGGGAAATTCCGCCGCGATTTGAATAATCTGACGGGATGTTTTCATATCCAGGGAGAAAAACTCACCGGTGCTGCCCATGACGACAAATCCCGACACGCTATTTTTGATGAAATCGTACAGGCGGAAATTGCCTTCAGGATCCAGTCTTCCACGTTCATCAAAAACGGTTATTGCCGGGGTGATGTAACGACTTTGCATATTTTACCTCTTGCGTTGTTCGTATATACAAATGATGTTTGTATTTTCGATCATGAATAAGTAAACACATGGGGGAATGGGAAGTCAAATGGCGCAAAACGCGGCGGGATAAGTAATTAACTTAATGAATTAATAGATAAATAGACGGGCTGACAAGCAGCCACTACGGGGAATTAAATATTGATATTGTGTGGGTAATCACAATTCCGGCGGGATTGTCGACGAATCCATCTTAAATAATTTGAGTTGCATGACAAAGCGGTCAACCGTTTTGCACAGCGCTTGCGCGGGCCTCGTAGAGGTGAGGCCGTAGGCCGGGTAATCCACAGTCAACGCACAGGCAACGTGAAGGATGACGGGGATTGATCAGTAATTTTTGATATCGGGCAGCTTGTTCAGCACGCTTTCGATACGATTTTTCGCCTCTTGCAACGCATGAGTGACCTGCTGCGTTTTTTCATCGGTGGCGCGGAAAAACGGCAGTGAAACGCTGATCGCGGCCAGAATAATACCTTTCTGCTGCAGAGGAACGGCGAAGCAAATGGTATCGTCGTTGATTTCCCGATCGTCCATGGCATAGCCGTTGGCGGCGACCTGGGTTAACTGCTGACGAAGCTGAGTTATATTGCTGACGCTGCGTGCGGTGACGCGAGGAAAACCTTGCGGATAAAGTTCCAGAATCTCGTCGTCGCGGTGCTTATGTAACAGCGCTTTTCCTAATGCGGAGCAGATTGCCGGAAGGCGGGTACCGACCTTCGATACCAGTTGTACGGTCTGGTCGCCCTGGACTTTATCAACATAGAGCACCCAGGCATCATCAAGAATGCCGAGCTGGCAAACCTCATTGCATTCATTGACCACCGCCTGCATTTCGCTGTTGATCATTTTAAGCCAGAACTCTTTTTCCACCGTTGAACTGGCCAGAACCGCGCATGAGATGCCCAGGGTGTAAATACCGTTGCGATCATCGTAACTGATATATTTCCGGTATTGTAATGATTTGAGGATGGGAAATATGGTCCCTTTAGAAATGCCCGTTTTCTGCGACAGTTCAGAGAGCGTCATCCCCTCCGCGTTGGCTAATGTTTCCAGAATGAGTAAGACACGCTCGGTAGGTTTATGAAGCGCCTTCATATTTTTCCTTGTGACGGTTCGCCGGAGAGAACGTTTTAACAACCCCTATTTAACTACAGATCCTCATTTATCTGTAGTCCGCACAGCGTCTCTTTTTCACTTTGCCATTTATCGGCCCTTTTTCACTGTTTCATCACCATTTTGCCAATTAGCCGTAATGCTATTGTAATAAAACAGTTATTTTTCTGTCATTCGAGCGTGTCATGTTACTCCCGCGAACATAAAACGCGTGAAATCGCGCATTTGAAACACAAGAGAGATAACCGATGATATCGTTACGACATACAGCTTTAGGGCTGGCGCTTAGCCTGGCATTTGCCGGTCAAGCGCTGGCGGTAACCACTATTCCTTTCTGGCACTCAATGGAAGGGGAACTGGGGAAAGAAGTTGATTCACTGGCGCAACGTTTCAACGCAGCCAACCCGGACTACAAAATTGTTCCGGTGTACAAAGGCAACTATGAACAGAGCCTGAGCGCAGGCATCGCCGCCTTCCGTACCGGTAACGCGCCGGCTATTTTGCAGGTTTATGAAGTCGGCACTGCGACGATGATGGCGTCCAAAGCGATTAAGCCGGTTTATCAGGTATTCAGCGATGCGGGCATCAAGTTTGATGAGTCGCAGTTCGTGCCGACCGTTTCCGGCTATTACACCGATTCCAAAACCGGCCATCTGCTCTCTCAGCCGTTTAACAGCTCCACGCCGGTGCTGTATTACAACAAAGACGCCTTCAAAAAAGCCGGATTAGATCCGAACCAGCCGCCGAAAACCTGGCAGGATCTTGCGGCGTACAGCGCGAAGCTGAAAGCCGCCGGAATGAAGTGCGGTTACGCCAGCGGCTGGCAGGGCTGGATTCAAATTGAAAACTTCAGCGCCTGGAACGGGCTGCCGGTCGCCACCAAAAACAACGGCTTCGACGGTACCGATGCGGTGCTGGAATTCAACAAGCCAGTGCAGGTGAAGCATATCGCCCTGCTTGAAGCGATGAACAAGAAGGGCGATTTTAGCTACTACGGGCGTAAAGATGAGTCTACCGAGAAGTTCTATAACGGCGACTGCGCGATGACCACTGCCTCTTCCGGTTCGCTGGCCGATATCCGTCAGTACGCTAAGTTCAACTACGGCGTGGGTATGATGCCCTACGACGCCGACGTGAAGGGCGCGCCGCAAAACGCCATTATCGGCGGGGCCAGCCTGTGGGTGATGAAGGGTAAAGATAACGCCACTTATACCGGCGTCGCCAAATTCCTCGATTTCCTGACCAAACCGGAAATTGCCGCCGAATGGCACCAGAAAACCGGTTATCTGCCGATTACCACCGCCGCTTATAACCTGACCCGCGAGCAGGGCTTCTACGATAAGAATCCTGGCGCTGATATCGCGACGCGGCAGATGTTGAACAAGCCGCCGTTACCGTTCACCAAAGGCCTGCGCCTGGGCAATATGCCGCAGATCCGCACCGTCGTGGATGAGGAACTGGAAAGCGTATGGACCGGTAAAAAAACGCCTCAACAGGCGCTGGATTCCGCCGTTGAGCGCGGTAATCAACTGCTGCGCCGTTTTGAGCAGTCGACGAAGTCTTAACAAAATGCCGGGTGGCGCTACGCTTACCGGGCCTACAAGACCGTAGGCCGGGTAAGGCGAAGCCGCCACCCGGCGCTGTTCAGGAACCAAACGCTTATGTCATCATCCCGTCCGGTATTCCGCTCTCGTTGGCTACCATATTTGCTGGTCGCGCCACAGCTGGCGATTACCGTCATCTTCTTTATCTGGCCCGCGGGCGAAGCGCTGTGGTATTCCCTGCAGAATGTCGATCCATTTGGGCTCTCCAGCCAGTTTGTCGGCCTGGCTAACTTTTTCGCGTTGTTCCATGACCCGTACTACCTGGATTCTTTCTGGACCACGATTAAATTCAGCACGCTGGTCACCTTCAGCGGGCTGCTGATCTCGCTGTTTTTCGCCGCGCTGGTGGATTATGTGGTGCGCGGCAGCCGTTTTTATCAGACGCTGATGCTGCTGCCTTATGCCGTGGCGCCTGCGGTCGCCGCCGTGCTGTGGATTTTTCTGTTTAACCCAGGCCGCGGGCTGATTACGCATTTTCTCGCCGAACTAGGCTATGACTGGAACCATGCGCAGAACAGCGGCCAGGCAATGTTCCTCGTGGTCTTCGCCTCGGTATGGAAGCAGATTAGTTACAACTTCCTGTTCTTTTTCGCCGCGCTGCAATCCATCCCGCGCTCGCTGGTGGAAGCCGCCGCGATCGACGGCGCCGGGCCGGTTCGCCGCTTCTTCAGGCTGTCGCTGCCGCTGATTGCGCCGGTGAGCTTTTTCCTGCTGGTGGTTAATCTGGTATACGCCTTCTTTGATACCTTCCCGGTGATTGATGCCGCTACCGGCGGCGGACCGGTGCAGGCAACGACGACGCTGATTTATAAAATCTATCGCGAAGGTTTTGCCGGACTCGATCTTTCCGCTTCCGCCGCCCAGTCGGTGGTGCTGATGTTCCTCGTCATTATTCTGACGGTGGTGCAGTTCCGCTATGTTGAAAGTAAGGTGCGCTACCAATGATTGAGAACCGTCGCGGGCTGACGATTTTCAGCCACACTATGTTGATTTTAGGCATTGCCGTCATTCTGTTCCCGCTGTACGTCGCCTTTGTTGCCGCGACCCTGGATGGTAAAGCGGTCTTTGAAACGCCGATGACGTTGATTCCCGGCGCGCATCTGCTCGACAACATAAAAAACATCTGGCTGAACGGCGTGGCGGCCAACAGTGCGCCGTTCTGGCTGATGTTACTCAACAGCTTCATCATGGCATTGGGTATTACGTCAGGCAAAATCGCGGTATCGATGCTCTCCGCGTTCGCCATCGTCTGGTTCCGCTTTCCACTGCGTAACCTGTTCTTCTGGATGATCTTTATTACCCTGATGCTGCCGGTTGAGGTGCGCATTTTCCCGACCGTGGAAGTGATCGCCAACCTGAAAATGCTCGACAGTTATGCCGGACTCACGCTGCCGCTGATGGCTTCGGCGACCGCCACCTTCCTGTTCCGCCAGTTCTTTATGACGTTGCCGGATGAGCTGATTGAAGCCGCGCGTATCGATGGCGCGTCACCGATGCGTTTCTTCCGCGATATCGTACTGCCGCTGTCGAAAACCAATCTTGCGGCGCTGTTCGTCATCACCTTTATCTACGGCTGGAACCAGTATCTGTGGCCGCTGCTGATTATTCAGGATGTGAACCTCGGTACTGCGGTGGCGGGCATTAAAGGGATGATCGCATTTGGTGAAGGCACCACCCAGTGGAACCTGGTGATGGCGGCGATGCTGCTCACGCTGATTCCCCCGGTGGTCATCGTTTTAGCCATGCAGCGGGCGTTTGTGCGCGGCCTGGTGGACAGTGAGAAGTAGGAAATTTTATGGCTGGTTTAAAATTACAGGCAGTAACCAAAAGCTGGGATGCTAAAACCCAGGTGATCCAACCGTTGACGCTGGACGTCGCGGACGGCGAATTTATTGTGATGGTTGGGCCATCCGGCTGCGGTAAATCGACACTGCTGCGCATGGTGGCCGGGCTTGAGCGGGTCACCAGCGGCGATATCTGGATTGACCGCCAGCGCGTCACCGAAATGGAACCGAAAGATCGCGGCATTGCGATGGTGTTCCAGAACTACGCCCTCTATCCGCATATGAGCGTGGAAGAGAATATGGCCTGGGGGCTGAAAATCCGCGGCATGGGCAAAGGGCTGATTGCCGAGCGCGTCCGGGAAGCGGCGCGGATCCTCGAACTGGACGGTTTGTTAACGCGTCGCCCGCGTGAACTCTCCGGCGGTCAGCGTCAGCGTGTGGCGATGGGACGGGCAATTGTACGCGATCCGGCAGTGTTCCTGTTTGATGAGCCGCTCTCCAACCTTGATGCCAAACTGCGCGTGCAGATGCGCCTTGAACTGCAACAGCTACACCGTCGTCTGAATACCACTTCGCTGTACGTAACCCACGATCAGGTCGAGGCGATGACCCTCGCGCAGCGAGTGATGGTGATGAATAAAGGCATCGCTGAACAGATTGGTACGCCGGTCGACGTGTACGAAAAACCGGCCAGCCGCTTTGTGGCAAGCTTTATCGGCAGCCCGGCAATGAATCTGCTGGAAGGCCGGGTCAGCGACGATGGCAGCCGCTTTGAGCTTGAGGGGGGCGTCTGCTTGCCAATGAATAACGCGCATCGCCGCTACGCCGGGCGTAAGATGACGCTGGGTATCCGCCCGGAACATTTTGCATTAAGCTCTCAGGCGGAAGGTGGCGTACCGTTGGTTATGGATACGCTGGAGATTTTAGGTGCTGATAACCTTGCCCACGGGCGGTGGGGCGAGCAGAAGCTGGTGGTTCGGCTGCCGCACCAGCAGCGTCCTCAGGCTGGCTATACGCTGTGGCTGCATTTGCCGCAGGATCATTTGCACCTCTTTGATAGTGAGACAGGACGACGCGTATGAGTCACTGGCCTTATCCCTCAATTGTTGCCCATCGCGGCGGCGGTAAACTGGCCCCGGAAAATACTCTGGCGGCCATCGATACCGGTGCGCGTTATGGCCATACGATGATTGAGTTTGACGCTAAGTTATCGAAAGACGGGCAGATTTTTTTATTGCACGACGACAACCTCGAACGCACCAGCAACGGCTGGGGCGTGGCGGGCGAGCTGGCGTGGAGCGATCTGCAAAAAGTGGATGCCGGGAGCTGGTACAGCGGTGAATTCCAGGGCGAGCCGCTGCCGTTGCTGAGTGACGTTGCCGCGCGTTGCCGACAGTACGGTATGATGGCGAATATCGAAATTAAACCGACCACCGGCACCGGTCCGCTGACCGGTAAAATGGTGGCGCTGGCGGCCCGTGAGCTCTGGCAGGGAATGACGCCGCCGCTGCTCTCATCGTTTGATATAGATGCACTGGAAGCGGCGCAGGAAGCGACGCCCGAGCTGCCGCGCGGGCTGTTGGTAGATGCGTGGCGTGATGACTGGCGCGAACTGACGGCTCGCCTTGGCTGCGTCTCTCTCCATCTTAATCACAAGCTGTTGGATGAAACGCGCGTAGCGAGCCTGAAGGCGGCGGGTTTATATATTCTCGTCTATACCGTCAATAAACCGCAGCGTGCCGCCGAACTGCTACGCTGGGGCGTGGATAGCATCTGTACCGATGCGATTGACGTTATCGGCCCCCGGTTTTCAGCGTAATCTGTAGCAGACGGCCCTGATGGGGACGTCTGCCGCAGCAACGTTTCCTCGCTATTGTTCGGTATTCACATTGTTATTCTGCTGTATTCGCCGCTGATTGTTATTCAGTTGCGTCTGTAGATGCTGCTGCTGCGTGCGCGTCTGGCTCTGTATATCCTGTTTTAGTTTGTTTTGTTGCTGCATTTGCTGCGTCTGCATCTGGTTTAGCATCCGCTGCTGGCTGGGTATCACGTATCCTGGCTGATTAGGATTGTTATTGTTATTACTATTGAGCGGCTGCGCTAAAGCGCTCAGCGGGATCAGCGCCGCCAGATATAAAATGGCTTTCATGATTATCTCCTCCCTTGTGTGGGATCGTTTTAGTTTACCTTCTTTCCGCTACCACAATGATCTTTTAGGATTTATCGACCACTATTATGCTGGGGTAACAACACATTTCGGGAGTATGGCAATGATAAAAACAACGCTCTGGCGTCAGGTGGTCATCGCTGTTTTACTGGCATGCGGGAGTTTTAGCGTCGCGGCGAATCCCGCTCCACCTCCGGTTTCTTATGGTGTAGAGGAGGATATTTTTCATCCGGTTCGCGCTCATCAGGGGATGGTGGCCTCGGTGGACGCGCTGGCAACAAAGGTCGGCGTGGATATTCTGCGCCAGGGCGGCAACGCGGTGGATGCCGCCGTGGCAGTGGGCTATGCGCTGGCGGTGACGCATCCGCAGGCCGGTAATATCGGTGGCGGCGGTTTTATGATGCTGCGCACTAAAGACGGTCATACGACGGCGATCGACTTCCGTGAGATGGCCCCGGCGCAGGCCACCCGCGATATGTTCCTTGACGATCAGGGTAATCCGGACAGCAAGAAATCGCTGACTTCGCACCTGGCCTCCGGTACGCCGGGCACCGTTGCCGGCTTCTCCCTGGCGCTGGAGAAATACGGCACGATGCCGCTTAACAAGGTGATTCGCCCGGCGATTAAGCTGGCGGAGGAAGGATTTATCGTCAACGATGCGCTGGCTGATGATTTGAAAACCTACGGGAGCGAAGTAATCCCCGACCACGCCAATAGTCGCGCTATTTTCTGGAAAAACGGCGAACCGCTGAAAAAGGGTGACAGGCTTGTGCAAAAACAGCTGGGCAAGAGTCTGGAACTGATTGCCGAGCATGGCCCCGACGCCTTCTATAAAGGTGCTATCGCGCAGCAGATTGCTGATGAGATGAAGAATAACGGCGGGCTGATCACCAAAGCGGATCTGGCGAATTACAAAGCGGTTGAACGCACGCCGATTAGCGGTGAATACCGCGGCTATCAGATCTTTTCCATGCCTCCGCCCTCGTCCGGCGGGATTCATATCGTGCAGATCCTCAATATTCTGGAAAACTTCGATATGCATAAGTTCGGCTTCGGCAGCGCTGATGCCATGCAGGTGATGGCGGAAGCGGAAAAACATGCTTATGCCGACCGTTCGGAATATCTTGGCGATCCGGATTTCGTCAACGTGCCGTGGCAGGCGCTGACCAGCAAAGCGTACGCCAAAGCCATTGCCGAACAGATCGATATCAACAAAGCGAAACCGTCGAGTCAGATTCGCCCCGGCAAGCTGGCGCCCTACGAAAGCAATCAGACCACGCATTTCTCGGTGGTGGATAAGGACGGTAATGCCGTCGCGGTAACGTATACGCTGAATACAATCTTTGGCACTGGTATCGTCGCGGGGAATTCCGGTATTTTGCTGAATAACCAGATGGATGACTTTTCCGCTAAACCCGGCGTGCCGAACGTCTATGGTCTGGTTGGCGGTGACGCCAACGCCGTCGAGCCAAAAAAACGTCCGCTGTCGTCCATGTCGCCGACCATTGTGGTGAAAGACGGCAAGACCTGGCTGGTGACCGGCAGCCCCGGCGGCAGTCGTATCATCACCACTGTGCTGCAGATGATAGTGAATACTATCGACTTCGGTATGAACGTCGCGGAAGCAACCAATGCACCGCGCTTCCATCATCAATGGTTGCCGGATGAACTGCGGGTGGAGAAGGGATTTAGCCCGGATACGCTGAAGCTGCTGGAGGACAAAGGGCAGAAAGTGGCGGTAAAAGCGGCGATGGGCAGCACGCAGAGTATTATGATTGGCCCGGATGGTACGCTGTATGGCGCGTCCGATCCGCGTTCGCCGGATGATTTAACGGCCGGGTACTGATTTATA
Source organism: Klebsiella indica (assembly GCF_005860775.1). GTDB lineage: Bacteria > Pseudomonadota > Gammaproteobacteria > Enterobacterales > Enterobacteriaceae > Klebsiella > Klebsiella indica. Next base: position 76,795 of record NZ_VCHQ01000005.1, on the reverse strand, counting down.
GGCCGGGCGGCATTGCGTTAGCCCGGCTCACGAGAGCGTAGATCCGGTAAGCGTAGCGCCACCGGGAAATTCCTTAAAGATTACTTCAGCCGCGCCATAAAGTACGCATCCACATACTCGCCGTTACGCAGGGCGAATCGCTTGCCGGTGCCTTCCACAACAAAGCCAAATTTGCGGTAAAGCGCTATAGCGGCGGAATTGTCGGTAAATACGGTTAACTCAATGCGTTCGATACGCAACCAGTTATCGCACAGGTTAACCATTTCGCGCATCAGCGCGCTGCCAACGCCGCGACCGTGCGCCTGGGATGCCACGCTAATGCCGAAGGTCGCTACGTGGCTGCGACGAGGATTTGGCTCCACGCTGAGCACCACATGGCCGACAACTTGTTCGTTGATAGTGGCCACCAGATGACGTCTGCCGGGCCTGGGTTGCAGGCGTTCCTGCCACATTTCCATCGCCGGATGGGGGAGCTGTAGCGTGTCGTGATAGACCTCCGGATGCGCAGTTAACTGACGTAAAGGTTCAGCATCGCGTGGTTCGGCATGGCGTATCACTATGTCACTCATTCTTCTTATCCTTAGTGGGTTGCAAGTCCCTTTCAACATCTCTGACGGTAAAAAAATCGTCAACGACTATTTTTTGTAAAAAAAGAGTAGACAAGTGCGAATGAGAATGATTATTATTGCTTTGCGTTCAGGGAGACCCTTGCGGAAAGCCTGAAAGCACGACATTGCTCACATTGCTTCCAGTATTACTTTAGCCAGCCGGGTGCTGGCTTTTTTTTGTTCTTTTTCTGCAGCACTGGAAGTCGGGTTACCTCTTCATGCCTGAGGTTTGTACCATCTTTCTCTCTGCGATTTCGGCTGTACAGCCCACGGTATTACGCTTTTCGGCAACCGGCGGCAACCTTATCTCTGACGTAAGCTACGTCAATGAATCTGAAGTTATGATACCTTCTGATGCGCAGGAAGAGCCAGAAATATGCGTCTGTGCTGCCATTGAATACCACCATATTCCTTACCAGATAAGCGACCTGGGTATCTCCTTACTTATTCATATTTTTTGAACAGAGGAGTCAATTTTCACCCTCTATGATTGTTTAACGATCGCGTCCACACTTACTCCATCGAAAACATATGGGGGTGCAATATGATCTATTTACGCAAAGCTAACGAACGTGGCCACGCTAACCACGGCTGGCTGGATTCCTGGCATACGTTCTCTTTCGCTAACTATTACGATCCGAACTTTATGGGCTTTTCAGCGCTGCGCGTTATCAATGATGACGTGATTGACGCGGGCCAGGGCTTCGGTACGCATCCGCACAAGGATATGGAAATCCTGACCTATGTGCTGGAAGGGGCCGTTGAGCACCAGGATAGCATGGGCAACAAAGAGCAGGTTCCGGCGGGCGAGTTCCAGATCATGAGTGCAGGAACTGGGATCCGTCACTCTGAGTACAACCCAAGCGACACGGAAAAACTGCATCTGTACCAGATCTGGATCATTCCGGAAAAAAATGGCATCACTCCGCGCTATGAACAGCGGCGCTTTGACGCTGTACAGGGCAAACAGCTGGTATTGTCGCCGGATGCCCGCGACGGTTCGCTGAAGGTGTTTCAGGATATGGAGTTGTATCGCTGGGCGTTGCTGAAAGACGAACAGTCGGTACACCAGATTGCCGCCGATCGCCGGGTATGGATCCAGGTGGTAAAAGGTGACGTGACTATTAATGGAACAAAAGCCACTACCAGCGATGGTCTGGCGATTTGGGATGAGCAGGCGATCTCCGTACATGCCGACAGCGATAGCGAGATTCTGCTGTTCGACCTGCCGCCGGTATAAATAATTTAATCAACCTTTCCTAAGGATCAGGAAAGGTTGAGCTTTGTCCGTGATAAACTGGGAAAATGTCTCCCATTTATCACAGTCAGGACGATGAAAAAGAAAAGACCCGTACTTCAGGATGTCGCCGATCTTGTCGGCGTGACCAAAATGACGGTCAGCCGCTACTTACGTAACCCGGAACAGGTTTCCGAAGCGCTGCGTGGCAAGATTGCCGTTGCTCTCGATGAACTGGGTTATATTCCGAATCGCGCGCCTGACATCCTTTCCAATGCAACCAGCCGCGCCATTGGCGTGCTGTTGCCCTCGCTAACGAATCAGGTATTTTCGGAAGTGCTGCGCGGCATTGAAAGCGTGACCGACGCTTTCGGCTACCAGACCATGCTGGCGCACTATGGTTATAAGCCGGATATGGAAGAAAAACGCCTGGAATCGATGCTCTCATGGAACATCGATGGCCTGATCCTTACCGAACGAACCCATACGCCACGTACCCTGAAGATGATTGAAGTGGCGGGTATCCCGGTGGTTGAACTGATGGACAGTAAGTCGCCGTGTCTCGATATTGCCGTCGGTTTTGATAACTTTGAAGCGGCGCGCCAGATGACCGCGGCGATAATCAACCGTGGCCACCGTCACGTTGCCTATCTGGGCGCGCGCCTTGATGAACGTACCATCATCAAACAGAAAGGGTATGAGCAGGCAATGCTTGATGCCGGGATGACGCCCTACAGCGTGATGGTCGAGCAGTCTTCGTCTTATTCCTCGGGGATTGAGCTGATGCGTCAGGCGCGCCGCGAATATCCGCAGCTTGACGGCATCTTCTGCACCAACGACGACCTTGCGGTCGGCGCTGCATTCGAGTGTCAGCGCCTGGGGCTGAGGATCCCTGACGACATGGCGATCGCCGGTTTCCACGGCCATGATATCGGCCAGGTGATGGAGCCGCGTCTGGCCAGCGTCCTCACGCCGCGTGAACGAATGGGGCGGATTGGCGCTGAACGTTTGCTGGCGCGTATTCGCGGTGAAGTGGTTACGCCAGAGATGTTAGATTTAGGTTTCACATTGTCACCAGGCGGATCTATTTAAACTGACAAATTTGAAGTAGATCACACATATTCACATCTGACAGCAATGGTTATTGCTTCTCCACATCGTCGGCATGACAATGTTACCGATAACAGTTACCCGTAACAATTCATCGCTACGCGAGCATATTCACACTGTTTAAAGCAGTCAGAGCTGCGCGTATGTGTCCAGTGGGAGGAAGCTTTGAGCACGACTAACCATGATCACCACATTTATGTCCTGATGGGCGTTTCCGGCAGCGGTAAATCTGCTGTCGCCAGCGAAGTGGCGCATCAACTACATGCCGCGTTTCTCGACGGCGACTTTCTGCATCCGCGCAGCAATATCAACAAAATGGCGTCCGGCGAACCGTTGAATGACGATGATCGTACGCCGTGGCTGCAGGCGCTGAACGATGCCGCATTTGCCATGCAGCGCACCAATGAAGTGTCGTTGATTGTCTGTTCTGCGCTGAAAAAGAGCTATCGCGACATTCTGCGTAAAGGCAATCCGAATCTCTCTTTTATCTACCTGAAGGGCGATTTTGCGGTCATTGAAAAACGCCTGAAGGCGCGTAAAGGCCACTTCTTCAAAACCCAGATGCTGGTCACGCAGTTTGCAACGCTGCAAGAGCCGGGGACGGATGAACACGATGTTTTCGTCGTTGATATCGATCAGCCATTGGAGGGTGTGGTCGCCAGCACCATTGAGGTGATTAACAAAGGCAGTCACGAGTGAGTACATTAACGCTTGTTTTAACAGCAGTCGGCTCCGTTTTGCTGCTGCTGTTTTTAGTCATGAAGGCGCGTATGCATGCTTTCCTGGCTTTGATGGTGGTTTCTATTGGCGCAGGGCTTTTTTCCGGTATGCCGTTGGATAAAATCGCGGCGACGATGGAAAAGGGGATGGGCGGCACGCTGGGCTTTCTGGCCGTTGTCGTCGCGCTAGGGGCGATGTTCGGTAAAATTTTGCATGAAACCGGCGCGGTCGACCAGATTGCCGTCAAGATGCTGAAGTCCTTTGGCCATAATCGCGCTCACTACGCGATAGGCCTGGCCGGGCTTATTTGTGCGCTGCCGCTGTTTTTTGAAGTGGCGATCGTGTTGCTGATTAGCGTGGCTTTCTCAATGGCGCGTCACACCGGCACCAACCTTGTGAAGCTGGTGATCCCGCTGTTTGCCGGGGTCGCCGCTGCGGCGGCATTCCTGCTGCCGGGGCCGGCGCCGATGCTGCTGGCTTCTCAGATGCACGCTGACTTTGGCTGGATGATCCTGATTGGTCTGTGCGCCGCAATTCCGGGGATGATTATTGCCGGGCCGCTGTGGGGCAATTTTATCAGCCGCTACGTTGAGCTGCATATTCCCGATGATATTAGCGAGCCGCACCTTGGTGAAGGCAAAATGCCGTCATTTGGCTTTAGCCTGGCGTTAATTCTGTTGCCGTTAGTGCTGGTTGGCCTGAAAACCATCGCCGCGCGTTTCGTAGCAGAGGGCTCAGCGGCCTATGAATGGTTTGAATTTATCGGCCATCCATTTACCGCTATCCTGGTGGCCTGCCTGGTGGCTATCTATGGGCTGGCGGTGCGTCAGGGAATGGCGAAAGATCGCGTAATGGAGATTTGCGGCCATGCGCTCCAGCCTGCGGGGATTATCCTGTTGGTCATCGGGGCGGGCGGCGTGTTCAAGCAGGTACTGGTGGATTCCGGAGTAGGTCCGGCGCTCGGCGAAGCGCTGACCGGTATGGGGCTGCCAATTGCGATCACCTGCTTCGTGCTGGCGGCGGCGGTGCGTATTATTCAGGGCTCTGCGACCGTCGCCTGCCTGACGGCCGTGGGCCTGGTGATGCCGGTTATCGAACAACTGCACTACAGCGGCGCGCAGATGGCGGCGCTCTCTATCTGTATCGCCGGTGGGTCTATTGTGGTCAGCCACGTCAACGATGCGGGTTTCTGGTTGTTCGGTAAGTTCACCGGCGCAACAGAAGCGCAAACGCTGAAGACCTGGACGTTGATGGAAACCATCCTCGGCACGGTTGGCGCGATTGTCGGTATGATTGCGTTTACGCTGTTGAGCTAAGCGTCTGAATAATGACCCGGCGAAGTAAAACACGGCCGGGTTAATCCCCTTTCTCCCGCGATTTTTTTAGCGAAATATTATCACTTTCGACCCCGGCTAATTTCCCTTTACGGGGAATGCGCCAAAGATGGCATCGTTCATCATTCTGGCTAATTCACTGATAATTATTATGGTTTTCTGAAACCAATGGCGTCAGCCGCAATACGGAATTAGCCGTGTTACTGATTAGTGGTCAATCATTGATTAATTTCACTTGCGACTTTAGCTGCATTTTGTAATGTGAGGGGCTAACCAGTAGGAAACTGGCCTGGAACAAACAGCACACACCTCGCAGGAATATGTTATGAAAAATGTTGGTTTTATCGGCTGGCGCGGAATGGTCGGCTCTGTTCTCATGCAACGCATGGTTGAAGAGCGCGACTTTGACGCCATTCGCCCTGTTTTTTTCTCCACCTCTCAACTGGGGCAGCCTGCACCCTCCTTTGGAGGACGCACCGGTGGCACGCTTCAGGATGCGTTTGATCTGGAAGCGCTGAAGGCGCTGGATATTATTGTCACGTGTCAGGGCGGCGATTACACCAACGATATTTATCCAAAGCTGCGTGAAAGCGGCTGGCAGGGTTACTGGATCGACGCAGCGTCTTCGCTGCGTATGAAAGAGGACGCCATCATTATTCTTGACCCGGTGAACCAGGATGTGATCACCGCCGGTCTGAATAATGGCGTGAAAACCTTTGTCGGCGGCAACTGTACCGTCAGTCTGATGCTGATGTCTCTCGGCGGCCTGTTTGCTCAGGATCTGGTCGAGTGGGTCAGCGTGGCGACGTATCAGGCGGCATCCGGCGGCGGTGCGCGTCATATGCGTGAGTTGCTGGGCCAGATGGGGCAACTGTACAACCATGTTGCCGTTGAACTGGCGGACCCGGCTTCTGCGATCCTTGATATTGAACGCAAAGTGACCTCGTTGACCCGCAGCGGAGAGCTGGCGGTGGACAACTTCGGCGTTCCGCTGGCGGGCAGCCTGATCCCATGGATCGACAAACAGCTGGATAACGGTCAGAGCCGTGAAGAGTGGAAAGGGCAGGCGGAGACCAACAAAATCCTCGCGACGGCTTCTCCGATCCCGGTCGACGGTCTGTGTGTTCGCGTTGGCGCCCTGCGCTGCCATAGCCAGGCGTTCACGATTAAGTTGAAAAAAGATGTTTCTATCCCGACCGTTGAGGAACTGCTGGCCGCGCATAATCCGTGGGCCAAAGTGGTACCGAACGATCGCGACATTACCATGCGTGAGCTGACTCCGGCCGCCGTCACCGGCACCTTGAGCACGCCGGTGGGCCGCCTGCGTAAACTGAATATGGGGCCGGAGTATCTGTCGGCCTTCACCGTTGGCGATCAGCTGTTGTGGGGAGCCGCCGAGCCGCTCCGTCGCATGTTAAAGCAATTAGCGTAATTCATTGTCACAAGATGAGAAAAGGGGTGTTGAATCACCCCTTTTTTTTGCGTAATACAGGGAGTAGACGCGAATGTTTTTTATTTTTCTTAACGGAGGTAATTCAGCCTTGGCTATGCTTTAAGTAAGGAGCCATGGTGTTTCCTTACCTGAAGGTGGGACGGCGCAGGAAGGTGCAAAATGTGCTGCGTCGTTCAGGGCAAAAAAAGTCGCCGCATGCAGGAAAGGGCGACACCTACAACAGGACGAAACCATGTCTAATCGTATTGATAAGGACGTGATTAATGCGCTTATTGCCGGCTATTTTGCGGACCCTTTTTCCGTGCTTGGCATGCATTACACCGACGCAGGGCTGGAAGTTCGTGCATTATTACCCGATGCCACCGATGTGTGGGTCATCGAACCAAAAACCGGGCGCAAAGTCGGCAAACTAGAATGCCTTGATTCGCGCGGTTTCTTTAGCGGTGTTCTGCCGCGGCGTAAAAACCCTTTTCGTTATCAGCTGGCCGTCACCTGGCACGGTCAGCAAAATTTGATTGATGATCCGTACCGTTTTGGCCCGTTGTTGCAGGATCTGGATGTCTGGCTGTTGTCGGAAGGTACGCATCTGCGACCCTATGAAACGCTGGGCGCGCACGCCGACACGATGGATGGCGTCGTGGGTACCCGTTTTTCGGTCTGGGCGCCTAACGCTCAACGGGTTTCGGTCGTCGGACAGTTTAATTATTGGGATGGTCGCCGTCATCCAATGCGATTGCGCAAAGAATCCGGTATCTGGGAACTGTTTGTTCCTGGCGCGCTCAACGGCCAGTTGTATAAATTTGAGCTTATCGATGCTCATGGTCATTTGCGGGTGAAGTCCGATCCCTACGCGTTTGAAGCGCAGATGCGCCCGGATAGCGCCTCGCTGATTTGCGGGCTGCCGGAGAAGGTCGAACAGCCGGAAGCACGCAAGCGGGCGAATCAGTTTGATGCGCCAATATCAATTTATGAAGTACACCTCGGTTCCTGGCGTCGCCATACCGATAATAACTTCTGGCTGAGCTACCGCGAACTTGCCGATCAACTGGTGCCTTACGCCAAATGGATGGGGTTTACGCATCTGGAACTGTTGCCGGTTAACGAGCATCCGTTTGATGGCAGTTGGGGATATCAGCCAACCGGGCTGTATGCGCCAACCCGCCGCTTCGGGACGCGAGAGGATTTCCGCTATTTTATTAACGCTGCGCACGCCGCAGGCCTCAACGTCATCCTTGACTGGGTTCCGGGTCATTTCCCGGTAGATGATTTTGCCCTCGCCTCGTTTGATGGTACGTCGCTGTATGAGCATAGCGACCCGCGTGAAGGCTACCATCAGGACTGGAACACACTGATTTACAACTATGGTCGTCGCGAGGTCAGCAATTATCTGGTCGGCAATGCCCTGTACTGGGTTGAACGCTTTGGCATTGATGCGCTGCGGGTGGATGCGGTGGCATCCATGATTTATCGCGACTACAGTCGCAAAGACGGCGAGTGGGTGCCGAATGAATATGGCGGCCGGGAAAACCTTGAAGCGATTGAGTTCCTGCGTAATACCAACCGGGTGCTGGGTGAACAGACGCCTGGGGCGGTGACGATGGCGGAAGAGTCCACCGATTTTGCCGGAGTTTCACGTCCTTCCTCCACGGGGGGGTTGGGATTCTGGTTCAAGTGGAACCTCGGCTGGATGCACGACACTCTCGATTATATGAAGCTCGACCCGGTGCATCGCCGTTATCATCACGACAAGATGACCTTCGGTATGCTCTACAACTACACCGAAAATTTTGTCCTGCCGCTCTCCCACGACGAAGTGGTACACGGGAAAAAATCACTTCTCGACCGCATGCCGGGCGACGCCTGGCAGAAATTCGCTAATCTGCGCGCCTATTACGGCTGGTTGTTTGCCTTCCCGGGTAAAAAGCTGCTGTTTATGGGGAATGAATTTGCTCAGGGGCGCGAGTGGAATCATGACGCAAGCCTTGACTGGCACCTGCTGGACGGTGGGGATAACTGGCATCACGGCGTCCAGCGGCTGGTGCGCGATTTAAACCACACCTATCGTCACCACAAAGCGTTGCATGAACTGGATTTCGATCCTTATGGCTTTGAATGGCTGGTGGTGGACGATCATGAGCGCTCGGTGTTTATCTTTGTGCGTCGCGACAGAGCGGGTAATGAAATTATCGTCGCCAGCAACTTTACCCCGGTGCCGCGTTATGACTATCGCTTTGGCATCAACCAGCCTGGCCGCTGGCGTGAAGAGCTGAACACCGATTCAATGTATTACCACGGGAGTAATACCGGCAATGGCGGAATTGTGGCAAGCGACGCGATTGCCAGCCACGGCCGTGCGCACTCCCTTTCGATTACGTTGCCGCCGCTGGCGACGATCTGGCTGGTGCGGGAGGCGGAATGATCGCACTCACAGCAGGAAAACCCGCGCCTTTGGGGGCCAGCTACGACGGTAAAGGGGTAAATTTCGCGCTCTTTTCCGCCCATGCGGAACGGGTGGAACTCTGTGTATTTGACGAACAGGGCAATGAGCGGCGTGTTGATCTGCCCGAACGCAGCGGTGATATCTGGCACGGCTGGCTGGCCGACGCCGGACCGGGGTTGCGTTACGGCTATCGCGTCCACGGTCCCTGGGACCCGGCGCGAGGGCATCGTTTTAACCCGGCCAAGCTGTTGATCGATCCCTGCTGTCATCAGGTGGACGGCGAGTTACCTGACGATGAACGTCTTCACGGCGGCGATCATGTTGCCGATAACCGCGATAGCGCGGCGATAGCGCCAAAGTCGCGGGTGGTGGATCTGCATTATGACTGGCGCGGCGATAAGCCGCCGCGCACGCCGTGGGGCAAGACGGTGATTTATGAAGCCCACGTCAAAGGGCTGACGTATCTGCACCCTGAACTGCCGGAGGCGCTTCGCGGCACCTACAGCGCGCTGGGGCATCCGGTGATGATCGACTACTTCAAGGCGCTGGGTATTACCGCGCTGGAGCTGATGCCGGTAGCGCAGTTTGCCAGTGAGCCGCGTCTTCAGCGGATGGGGTTAAGCAATTACTGGGGCTACAATCCGCTGGCGATTTTTGCCCTTGATACGCGCTACGCCAGCGTGCCGGAGCAGGCGCTGAAGGAGTTTCGCGATGCGGTAAAAGCACTGCATGCGGCGGGCATTGAGGTGATCCTTGATGTGGTGCTGAACCATAGCGCTGAGATCGATCTCGAAGGGCCGACCTTCTCTCTGCGCGGTATCGACAACCGTAGCTATTATTGGATCAGAGAAGATGGGGACTACCACAACTGGACGGGCTGCGGAAACACTCTCAACCTCAGCCACCCCGGCGTGGTGGAGTATGCCCGTCAGTGCCTGCGTTTTTGGGTGGATGAGTGTCACGTTGATGGCTTTCGCTTCGACCTGGCCTCGGTGATGGGGCGTACGCCGGCGTTTCGTCAGGATGCGCCGCTGTTTGAGGCTATCCGTAATGACCCGCGCCTGGCGGAAGTGAAGCTGATCGCCGAGCCCTGGGATATTGGCCCTGGCGGCTATCAGGTGGGTAATTTTCCGCCGTTTTTTGCTGAATGGAACGACCATTTCCGTGATACCACGCGTCGTTTCTGGTTACAACAAAATGTCTCATTGGGCGACTTCGCTCAGCGTTTTGCCGCGTCCAGCGATGTCTTTCAGCGTAATGGAAGAGCGCCGGCGGCAGCGGTCAATCTGGTCACCGCGCACGATGGTTTTACCCTTCGCGACTGCGTTTGTTTCAATCAGAAACATAATGAGGCAAACGGGGAAGAGAATCGCGATGGGACTAACAATAACTACAGCAACAATCATGGTATAGAAGGGTTAGAAGGGAGTCTTGCTGTGATTGAACGACGTCGCGCCAGCGTTCATGCCCTGCTGGCAACGCTGCTGCTGGCGCAGGGGACGCCGATGCTGCTGGCGGGTGACGAACATGGCCACAGTCAGCATGGCAACAATAATGCTTACTGCCAGGACAATGTGTTGACCTGGCTGGACTGGAACCAGGCTAACCGCGGATTGACCGCGTTCACTGCCGCACTGATTCATTTGCGCCAGCGTATTCCGGCATTAACCGAAAACCGCTGGTGGCAGGAGGGAGACGGTCGTGTGCGCTGGCTAAACCAGAATGCGCAGCCGCTGTCTGCCGAGGAGTGGCAGCACGGCGTACCGCGTATGCAGATCGTCTTATCCGATCGCTGGTTGATGACGTTCAATGCCACCGCCGAGGTGGCTGAGATGACTTTACCAACGGGGGAATGGCATGCCATTCCACCTTTCGCCGGAGAGGATAATCCGGTCACTATAGCTGTCTGGCATGGGCCCGCGCACGGATTGTGCGTATTTCAAAGGTCGTAACCTCGAGGCTTCCGGTTGGTCTCGAAGCGGCGGCGCGGCGAGAAGGGCAGGCAAGCTGGGGAGTAAAAAAGGAGTTAATTATGGTTGGAATAGAAAAGAATGATCCGTTGATGCTGGCGCGTCAGTTGCCGATCAAATCTGTTGCGCTGATCCTTGCCGGGGGGCGTGGTACCCGTCTGAAGGATTTAACCAATAAACGCGCGAAACCTGCCGTGCATTTCGGCGGTAAGTTCCGCATTATCGATTTTGCATTATCTAACTGTATTAACTCAGGTATTCGCCGCATCGGCATTATCACTCAATATCAATCCCATACGCTGGTGCAGCATATCCAGCGCGGCTGGTCGTTTTTCAATGAAGAGATGAACGAGTTTGTCGATCTATTGCCCGCCCAGCAAAGAATGAAGGGGGAAAACTGGTATCGCGGCACAGCAGACGCGGTGACGCAAAACCTCGATATTATCCGCCGCTATAAGGCCGAGTATGTGGTTATCCTCGCAGGCGACCATATTTACAAGCAGGACTACTCGCGCATGCTTATCGATCATGTCGAAAAAGGCGCACGTTGCACCGTGGCCTGTATGCCTGTGCCCATCGAAGAAGCATCGGCGTTTGGCGTGATGGCGGTAGATGAGAACGATAAGATCATCGATTTTGTCGAAAAACCGGCTAACCCTCCGGCAATGCCCGGCGATGCCAGCAAGTCACTGGCAAGTATGGGAATTTATGTCTTTGATGCTGATTATCTTTACGAGCTTCTGCAAGAAGACGACAGTGACGACATTTCCAGCCACGATTTTGGTAAAGACATCATTCCAAAAATTACTAAAACTGGCATGGCTTATGCACATCCCTTCCCGCTCTCCTGCGTGCAGTCAGATCCACAATCCGAGCCCTACTGGCGCGATGTCGGAACCCTGGAGGCGTACTGGAAAGCGAACCTCGACCTGGCTTCGGTAACCCCTGAACTGGATATGTACGATCAAAACTGGCCGATTCGTACTCATATGGAACCTTTGCCACCGGCAAAATTTGTCCAGGACCGTTCGGGGAGCCACGGAATGACCCTGAATTCGCTGGTCTCCGGCGGCTGTATTATCTCCGGTTCTGTTGTCGTGCAGTCGGTACTGTTCCCGCGCGTGCGGGTGAATTCATTCTGTAATATTGACTCGGCGGTCTTGTTGCCGGAGGTTTGGGTTGGCCGTTCGTGCCGTCTGCGTCGCTGTATTATTGACCGGGCCTGCGTGATCCCGGAAGGTATGGTGGTTGGTGAGAATGCGGAAGAGGATGCTCGTCGTTTCTACCGCTCGGAGGAAGGTATCGTGCTGGTTACTCGCGATATGCTGCGGACATTGGGGTACCCACAGGAGCGCTAATGCAGGTATTACATGTGTGTTCAGAGATGTTCCCGCTGTTAAAAACCGGTGGGCTGGCGGATGTGATAGGCGCGCTGCCTGCGGCGCAAATTGCGGGCGGCGTGGATACGCGCATACTGCTGCCCGCGTTTCCCGATATCCGCCGCGGTATTACCGATGCACAGGTGGTGACTCGCCGGGAGACTTTCGCCGGGCCGATTACGCTGCTGTTTGGCCATTTCAATAGCGTGGGCATCTATTTGATTGATGCTCCGCATCTTTACGATCGTCCGGGGAGTCCCTACCACGATACGAATCAGCACGCCTATACCGATAACGTGTTGCGTTTTGCGCTGCTGGGTTGGGTAGGCAGCGAAATGGCCTGTGGTCTGGACCCCTTCTGGCGTCCTGATGTTGTTCATGCCCATGACTGGCATGCGGGACTGACGCCAGCATACCTGGCGGCACGTGGCCATCCGGCGAAATCGGTCTTTACGGTGCATAACCTGGCCTATCAGGGAATGTTTTACTCGTGGCATATGAATGACATTGAACTGCCATGGTCGTTCTATAACATGCACGGGCTGGAATTTAACGGCCAGATCTCCTTCCTGAAGGCCGGTCTCTACTACGCTGACCACATTACCGCGGTGAGCCCAACCTATGCCCGTGAAATTACAGAGCCGCAGTTCGCTTACGGAATGGAAGGACTGCTGCGCCAGCGTCAGCATGAAGGGCGTTTGTCCGGGATCCTTAACGGAGTGGATGACCAGATCTGGAATCCGCAAAGCGACTTGCTACTGGCTGCGCGCTACGATCGCGATCGGCTGGAGGAAAAAGCAGAGAACAAGCGTCAGTTGCAAATTGCGATGGGGCTGCAGGTGGATGATAAAGCGCCGTTGTTTGCCGTGGTCAGTCGCCTCACCAGCCAGAAAGGGCTGGATCTGGTGCTTGAAGCGCTACCGGGCCTGCTTGAGCAGGGTGGCCAACTGGCACTGCTGGGGGCGGGCGATCCGGTTCTGCAAGAGGGGTTTCTTGCCGCCGCTGCCGAGCACCCCGGTAAAGTCGGCGTGCAGATTGGCTACCATGAAGCTTTTTCGCATCGCATTATGGGCGGGGCCGATGTGATTCTGGTGCCCAGCCGCTTTGAGCCGTGTGGCTTAACCCAGCTGTATGGCCTGAAATATGGCACGCTACCGCTGGTGCGGCGCACCGGCGGCCTGGCGGATACCGTGTCCGACTGTTCGCTGGAGAACCTCGCCGACGGTCTGGCCACCGGGTTTGTTTTTGCAGACAGCAACGCTTTGTCACTGCTGCGGGCTATTCGACGCACATTTGTTTTGTGGTCGCGCCCGTCGCTCTGGCGTTATGTTCAGCGTCAGGCAATGAATATGGATTTTAGCTGGCAGGTTGCCGCCAATTCTTACCGCGAACTTTATCAACGCTTGCTGTAATCACAGGAGCCAAAGCTATGAATGCACCGTTTAGCTACGCATCGCCTACGTTAAGCGTTGAGGCGTTAAAGCACTCAATTGCTTATAAGCTGATGTTTATCATCGGCAAAGATCCGGCTATCGCCAACAAACATGAATGGCTCAATGCCACATTGTTCGCGGTTCGCGATCGCATGGTGGAGCGCTGGTTGCGCTCCAACCGGGCGCAACTCTCTCAGGAAGTTCGCCAGGTTTACTATCTGTCAATGGAATTTCTGATTGGGCGTACCTTGTCCAATGCATTGCTGTCGCTGGGTATCTATAACGATGTCAACAGCGCGCTGGAAGAGATGGGGCTGAGCCTTGAAGAACTGATTGATGAGGAGAACGACCCCGGATTAGGTAACGGTGGTCTTGGGCGTCTGGCGGCCTGTTTCCTTGATTCTCTGGCGACACTGGGTTTGCCCGGCCGTGGCTACGGTATTCGTTACGACTACGGCATGTTTAAGCAGAACATTGTTGATGGCCGGCAAAAAGAGTCTCCGGATTACTGGCTGGAATACGGCAACCCGTGGGAGTTCGAGCGCCACAATACCCGCTATAAAGTGCGTTTCGGCGGGCGAATTCAGCAGGAAGGTAAAAATTCACGCTGGGTGGAAACCGAGGAGATTTTTGCCGAAGCCTATGACCAGATTATTCCAGGCTTTGATACCGATGCGACGAACACGCTGCGCCTGTGGAGTGCGCAGGCCAGTAATGAAATCAATCTGGGTAAATTCAACCAGGGGGATTACTTCGCGGCGGTAGAGGATAAAAACCACTCTGAAAACGTTTCCCGCGTGCTCTACCCGGATGATTCTACCGATTCCGGGCGTGAGCTGCGCCTGCGCCAGGAGTATTTCCTCGTTTCTGCGACGGTGCAGGATATCCTCAGCCGTCACTATCAGTTGCATAGAACCTACGACAATCTGGCGGATAAAATCGCCATTCACCTTAATGATACGCACCCGGTGCTGTCGATTCCGGAGCTGATGCGTCTGCTGATTGATGAGCATAAGTTTAGCTGGGATGAGGCGTTTGAGGTGGCCTGTCAGGTCTTCTCTTATACCAACCACACCCTGATGAGCGAAGCGCTGGAGACCTGGCCTGTTGATATGCTGGGTAAAATCCTGCCGCGTCATTTGCAGATCATCTTTGAGATTAACGACTACTTCCTGAAAACGTTGCAGGAGCAATATCCCAACGATACCGCGCTGTTGGGCCGGACGTCGATTATTGATGAGTCCAACGGTCGTCGCGTTCGTATGGTCTGGCTGGCGGTGGTCGTTAGCCACAAAGTCAACGGAGTGTCGGAACTGCACTCCAGGTTGATGGTGGAGTCGCTGTTCGCCGAGTTTGCGAAAATCTTCCCGATGCGCTTTACCAACGTGACCAATGGCGTGACTCCGCGTCGCTGGCTGGCGCTGGCGAATCCGCCGCTGTCAAAAGTGCTTGATGACAATATTGGTCACACCTGGCGCACGGATTTGAGTCAACTGGAGGAACTGGAACAGCATATTGATTACCCGTTGGTGAACAAGGCTGTGCGCCAGGCGAAACTGGAAAACAAGCAGCGACTGGCGAGCTATATCGCCCAGCAGCTTAATGTAGTGGTGAACCCGAAGGCGCTGTTTGACGTGCAGATCAAGCGTATTCATGAGTACAAACGCCAGTTGATGAACGTGCTGCATGTGATAACCCGCTACAATCGCATTAAGGCCGACCCTGACGCGGAGTGGGTACCGCGAGTGAATATCTTCGCCGGGAAGGCGGCGTCCGCTTACTACATGGCCAAGCACATTATTCATTTGATTAATGATGTGGCGGCGGTGGTGAACAGCGATCCGCAGATTGGCGATAAGCTGAAAGTGGTGTTTATCCCTAACTACAGCGTGAGTCTGGCGCAGTTGATCATTCCGGCAGCCGATCTTTCAGAGCAGATCTCGCTGGCGGGAACGGAAGCGTCCGGGACCAGCAATATGAAGTTCGCGCTTAATGGCGCGTTAACTATCGGTACGCTGGACGGCGCTAACGTTGAGATGCAGGAGCACGTTGGTGAAGAGAATATCTTTATCTTCGGCAATACCGCAGAAGAAGTGGAAGCCCTACGGGCCAGCGGTTACAAGCCGCGTGATTATTATGATCAGGATGAAGAGCTGCATCTGGCGCTGACGCAAATCGGCACCGGTCTGTTCAGCCCATCAGAGCCGGGTCGTTACCGCGATCTGCTGGATTCGCTGATTAACTTTGGCGACCACTATCAGGTACTGGCGGATTATCGTAGCTATGTGGATTGCCAGGATAAAGTGGATGAGCTGTATCGTCATCCGGAAGAGTGGGCGATTAAAGCGATGCGCAATATCGCCAATATGGGCTATTTCTCCTCCGATCGTACGATTAAAGAGTACGCCGACCATATCTGGTATATCGATCCGGTAAGGTTGTAGCGGTTTGACGCTTGAGAACGGGGCCAGACGGCCCCGTTTTTATCTTATCTGGCTTAATCGAGCGGGTCTCTAAGACGCCAGCGAAAGTTCAGACTTTCGTTCAGACTTTCCCGCGTGCTGCGCCAGCCATTCGCTGATGCGATCCTGCTGTTCGGCTGTCAGCCACATTCCCTGTTTAGTCCGCCGCCAGATAGCGTCATCCAGGGTGCGAACCCACTCATGTTCGACCAGATATGTAAGTTCGGCTTCGAAAAATTCATGGCCGAAATCTTCCCCCAGATCGGCCAACGATGTGGCTGTATCCAGGAGTTTTTCGCTGTTGCTGCCGTAGGTCCGCGCATAGTGGCGGGCCATTGACTCACTGATAAACGAGAAACGACGGCGCAGTTTTGCCGCGTAGTCATCCCGATCGCCGCCGATATCGCCGCCGGGCAGAACGGCTGTTTTCGTCCATGCCGGGCCGATACCTTTGTAGTAGGGGACCAGTTTTTCCAGCGCATGTTCAGCCAGTTTGCGATAAGTCGTGAGCTTACCGCCAAATACTGATAGCAGCGGCGCCTGGCCGTTTTCATCATGGATATCAAGGGTGTAATCGCGGGTGATCGCCTGCGGTGAATCAGACTCGTCATCACAAAGCGGGCGGACACCGGAATAGCTCCAGACGATATCGTCGCGAGACAACGTCTTTTTAAAGTGTGCGTTATAGACATTCAGCAGATAGCTAACTTCTTTGTCATCAATAGCAACAGTTTTCGGATCGCCCGTATACTCGACGTCAGTGGTACCGATTATCGAGAACTCATCCATCCACGGGATCACAAACACAATGCGTTTGTCTTCATTTTGCAGAATATAAGCCTGTTTCTGCGTATGCACGCGCGGCACGACGATATGGCTGCCCTTAATCAGGCGAATACCGTACGGTGAACGCAGGTGCATCCCTTCGTCGAAGAATTGTTTGACCCACGGGCCGGTGGCATTAACCAGACCGCGTGCCTGCCAGGTGAACTTTTCGCCCGTATCACGATCTTCCGCTTCGACCACCCATAAACCGTTTTCACGTTTAGCCGAGAGGGCACGGGTACGGGTTCGCACTTCGCCACCTTTCTGTACAACCATTTGCGCATTGGCGAGTACCAGTCGCGCATCATCGACCCAGCAGTCGGAATATTCGAAACCGCGCACAATTTCAGGTTTAAGCACCGACTCTGCGCCAAAACGCAATCCGGTCGAGCCGGGCAAACTGGTACGCTTGCCCAGATGATCGTACATAAACAGACCAATACGGATCATCCATGCCGGGCGCAGATGCGGGCGGTGCGGTAAACGAAAGCGCATCGGAAAGGCGATATGCGGCGCCATTTTTAGCAGCACCTCACGTTCCGCCAGCGCTTCGCTCACCAGACGGAATTCGTAGTGTTCAAGGTAACGCAGGCCGCCGTGAATCAGTTTTGAGCTGGCGCTGGACGTCGCGCAGGCCAGATCGTTTGCTTCCAGCATCAGTACGGATAAACCACGCCCTGCGGCATCTGCTGCGATACCCGCACCGTTGATGCCTCCCCCTATCACAATCAGATCTTTGGTTTCCACGCTCGCCACCTCTCACGCTTTCGTTTAAGTTCATAAATGTTCGATATCGCTCAATATAGCAAACAATCACGCTGTTGGTAACATCAAAAAAACATTTCAGAGTGATGCGTGTAACATATTGGCGTTTATTTACCGCCACGCTGTACACTAGGCGCTAAAATCTGGGGCGTTTCGCCGCCTGCCTGTATAAGAAGAGAGCTTATGGATCACTTTGAATGTATTAACGTAGAAGAAGCCCATCAGAAAATGCACCAGCAGACGGCGGTGCTGGTGGATATTCGCGACCCG
This sequence comes from Klebsiella indica, assembly GCF_005860775.1. Lineage (GTDB taxonomy): Bacteria > Pseudomonadota > Gammaproteobacteria > Enterobacterales > Enterobacteriaceae > Klebsiella > Klebsiella indica. The sequence continues at coordinate 58,789 of NZ_VCHQ01000005.1, read as the reverse complement.
CAGAGCTACGCGATGGGCCATACGCCGGGCGCGTTTCATTTGACCAACGACACGCTGGGGGCATTTATGCGCGATAACGATTTTGATACCGCCGTTATGGTGATGTGTTATCACGGCAATAGCAGTAAAGGTGCCGCGCAGTATCTGCTACAGCAGGGTTACACGGAGGTTTATAGCGTCGATGGCGGGTTTGATGCCTGGCATCGGCATTTTCCGGCGGAAGTCGCACATGGCGCACGTTAGGCGTTAGCGTCGGTTGTGGCTGTACCCGGCATACTTCAAGCTGCAGATACGTAGGCTACGTCCGCTCATCCCGGTCACTTACTTGAGTAAGCTCCTGGGAATTCGTGTACTTGTCGCCTTTCTGCAACTCGAATTATTTAGGGTATATAATATCTCCCTTTGTGTGGAATAAGCGATCCGCTGCATGTTAATGATTACCTCTTTTGCTAATCCGCGCGTGGCCCAGGCGTTTGTCGACTATATGGCGACTCAGGGCATTATTCTGACTATTCAGCAGCATGCTCAGAGCGATATCTGGCTGGCTGATGAGAGTCAGGCCGGGCGCGTACAGGCCGAGCTGGCCCGTTTTCTGGAAAATCCCGCCGATCCACGTTACCTGGCCGCCAGTTGGCAGTCGGGGCAGACTAATAGCGGATTGCATTACCAACGTTTCCCCTTTTTAGCAACGCTTCGCCATAACGCCGGGCCATTTACCTGGGTCGTCTTATTCGCCTGTATTCTGGTGTTTATTCTGCAAACGGTTTTCGGCGATCAGGCGATGATGCTGTTGCTGGCCTGGCCCTATGATCCCTCGCTGAAATTTGAAGTGTGGCGCTACTTTAGCCATGTTCTCATGCATTTCTCCTTGCTGCATATTCTGTTCAACCTGTTATGGTGGTGGTATCTCGGCGGGGCGGTAGAAAAACGTATTGGCAGTGGAAAGCTGGTAGTGATTACCGTGATTAGCGCCTTGTTAAGCGGCTTTGTTCAGCATCAGTTTAGCGGCCCCTGGTTTGGCGGCTTGTCGGGCGTCGTCTATGCGCTGATGGGCTATGTCTGGCTGCGGGGGGAGCGTGAACCGCAGAGCGGCATTTATTTACAGCGAGGCTTAATACTCTTCTCTTTAGTATGGTTAATTGCTGGATGGTTTGATGTTTTCGGCATGTCGATTGCGAACGGCGCGCATGTGGCTGGCCTGGTGACCGGGCTGGCGATGGCGTTTGTTGATACGCAGAATGGGCGAAAACGAACGTAGAGGCTCTCAGGATATTTCATGAAACAAACACAACGTCATGACGCGATTATTGAGTTGGTAAAAAAACAGGGATATGTCAGTACCGAAGAGCTGGTCGAGCAGTTTGCCGTTAGTCCACAGACTATTCGTCGTGACCTGAACGATTTAGCCGATCAGAAAATGATTCTGCGTCACCATGGCGGCGCGGCCCTGCCTTCCAGTTCGGTGAATACTCCCTGGCACGACAGGAAATCGACACAGACGCAGGAAAAAGAGCGCATTGCCCGCAAGGTGGCGAGCGAGATCCCCGACGGCGCGACCCTGTTTATCGATATCGGTACGACGCCGGAAGCGGTGGCGCATGCCTTACTCAATCATAACGATCTGCGTATCGTCACCAATAACCTGAACGTCGCCAATACGCTCATGGCGAAAGAGGACTTCCGCATTATTCTGGCAGGCGGCGAGTTGCGTAGCCGGGATGGTGGCATTATCGGCGAGGCCACACTGGATTTTATCTCCCAGTTTCGTCTTGATTTCGGCATTCTCGGCATCAGCGGCATCGACAGCGATGGCTCGTTGCTGGAGTTTGACTACCACGAAGTGCGCACCAAGCGGGCGATTATTGAAAACTCGCGTCACGTGATGCTGGTGGTTGATCACTCGAAATTTGGCCGTAACGCGATGGTCAACATGGGCAGTATTAGCATGGTTGATGCGATCTACACCGATATGATGCCGCCCGCTGGCGTGCTGAAGGTGATTACCGACAACAACCTCCAACTGGAACTGTGCTGAGTATGTTGGGTTTCCGGCCTCTGGTGCTGATAAGGTTGTTACTTCTCCGCTGGCGCGTATTGTGCTGGCCGGGGAGGATCCTGAGGGCGGGTTGCTTAACAAACACGCGGGTTATCGCCGGCGATGGCGAAGGGAAGACGCCAGGCGGATGGCGGCCTTTCCGCCTGGGATTAAGTTCGGTTATCGCTATACGCCATATCCCATCATTTTCAACAACTGCTGGGCATGCTGTACGGCATCCTGGCGGTGCGCTACGCCAAGCTTCTGGTACAAATTGCGAATATGGGTCTTGATGGTGGTGGCCGCAACATCCAGTTCACCGGCAATTTGCTCGTTGCTATAGCCGGAATAGATAAGCCCGAGTACCTGCCATTCGCGCTGGGTCAGCGGGCTGGTACGAATCAGTTCCGGGACATCCGGATGATTCAGCAGGCGTTCGACAAAGCTTTCATCAAAGTGGGCGAATTTGTGACGGTGATGCTGGTTGATATCGCGCAGAATGCGCTGAGCACGATGCTGTTCCAGTTCCGGTAGCGTATTGAGCTGAATCAACTGGCGTAGCTGCTGCGCCATCGTCTCGCCTTCAATGACAAAATGGTTAATGAATCCGGTACGGTTGGCGAGCGCGAGCGCTTCCAGTAGCGCTTTCTGAGCTTCGCTTTTACGCCCTGCCTGCCAGTAAAGCTGGTTGAGTAACAGCAGGTTGCGGTTCAGATCGCTCATCAGACGCAGCGAGCGGGCATTGTCGTTTAACTCATCCAGCACCATTTCGGCGGAATCAAAATCACCGAGCAGGATCTGCGCGCGGGCGATATTGCGCCACTGACTCTGCAGGAAGTGGTTATTGGCAAATTCCGGTTTTGGCGTCTGACGCAGCCAGTTCGCCGCTGCGGCTTTATCGCCGGTCATTTGCCAGTAAATCACCCGGACTTTATCGGCATTGGATACCCAGTCGCTATGGTAATTGCCGTTTCCGAGCAGATTTTCAAGACGATTCAAATGACTGCGGGCATTATCCAGATCGCCGCGCGCCAGCGAACACTGGATCATCAGGGTCAGGCACTGTAACTGTTGCTGCGGTTGATAGGAGGAAAGTACGTTCATGCCATTGCGCGCGGACGTCTCCGCTTCATCCAGGCGCGCCCAGGCCCACAGGAGTTGGGAACGAATGCGCAACAGGAATTCATGCATGGGCAGTTGCTCAAGATGCTGCTCGCGAATTAACTGAAAGGCTTTTTCCTGAATCTCCCAGGCGGCCTGCAGGAAGCCCTGAGCAAACAGAATTTCGCTCTGCTGGATCATACTCCACAGCGCATAGTGCCAGACATCATGATGGCGGGACATCTGTTCCGTTTGCTGCATGACCGCCAGCGACTGGCTCAACTGGCCTTTGCAGTGCAGCACTTCGCCGTGTACTGATGTTGCAACGATACGACTGTAGTAGCTGGCCAGCGGCAGTTCATCAAGGGCCACCATCGCCAGGCGTTCGGCTTCGTCCTGATCGCCGGCATTAATCGCCACCTGGGCTCGCAGGGCATTGAAATCCCCATGCATGGCAATATCCATTTCCCGGTCCATCTCCTGCTCGGCGCGCGCCAGCAGGGTATTCACTTCGCTATAGCGGTGCTGGCTTTGCATAAGCCAGGCCTGCAACAAAATTAAACGCGGGTTTTCCAGCAGGTTTGACCATGGCAGCGCGGCGAGGGACTGCTCCAGCAAACTCAGCTCGCTGTGGTTAAACATGCCCCACGCGTGATTGAGCAGAATATCGCGCAGCATGGTGGCATCACCAGCGGCCAGAGCGTGGTGAATAGCCTCGCTCGGAAAGCCTTGCGCCATCCAGCTCTCGGCTGCCGCGCGGTGTATATCCGGCAGTTCGACCGCCAGCTCCCACTGGCAGCGCTGGCGCAGGAAATTGCCGAATAGCGGATGGTAGCGGAACCACTCGCCGGAATCGTCCATTCGTTGCAGGAATAATCCCTGGCGCTCAATCTCTTCCAGCTTCATCTGGCCATTCTCTTCCCCGGTGACGCGGACGATGAGCGCATCGTTCATTGAACGCAGTAACGCGCTTTTCAGCAAAAAGTTACGCGTCTGAGGATCAACGTTATCCAGCACCTCATCGACCAGGTAGTCAGAAAGGTGACTGGCGTTAATGCCGGCAAGACGTCGGGCTGAGTGATGCGCGGAAGTATTGTTATTTCGTGCCGAAAGCGCAATCAACTGCAGGGCGGTGGCCCACCCGGCAACATCGTCACACAGCCGTTTGCTCTCGTCGGCTTCAATTGGCGAGCTGAGACGGCAGTCAAAAAACTGCTTGGTTTCCTGATGGGTAAAAGCGAGTTGTTGACTGCCGATTTCAAGGAGCTGATCGCGCACGCGCAGGTTGGCAATCCCCAGTTGCGGCAGGTTACGCGACAGAACCACCAGGGTCATATTTTCCGGCTGATGGCGGAGAAAGAAGCGCATTGCATCATGAATGACCGGGTTGCTAATCAGGTGGTAATCATCAATGACCAGGAAAAGCGGATTCTGCCAGTCGGCAAGCTCAATGAATAATTGTGCGAAGAGGGAAGGCAGGCTGGCATACTGGCGCTTTTGCACCATTGTTTCACTGGCCGTACAGTGACCACCGGTGGCCTGTTGAATGGCAGCGATGAGGTAACTGGCAAAACGCTCCTGTTGGTTATCACCTTCATCCAGTGAGAACCAGCCAAGGTGATTTTTCCCTGCTGCCCATTGAGCAACGAGCGTGGTCTTACCGTATCCTGCCGGACTGGTCACCAGCGCGAGACGATAATTGTTCGCGCCGGAAAGTTTCGCCAGTAATCGCTCACGAACGACGGTGTGTTCAAGGCGGACCGGACGACTTAATTTAGACGGAATCAACATAGTTCTTCATTATTTCGCTGTGCAAGGGCGGAGTTACGTTTTTTTTTGCGCTTCGTAATTAATATCTAACAAGGTTGACCAGAATGAATTTTATTGCAAGTTATGTCCGGGATTTATACTCTTTAATTTGCTCTATGTCACAAATTTATATGCTGAGTGAAATGTGCATAAAAAGATGCCAGTATGCGCGGTTGCTGGGTTCAGAGGGATTTCGAGGGCTGAAGGGCACGTTTTTTTTACAATGTGAGTAGTTGTTTGTTTTTATTAAATTATTATCAGTAATTTCTTAGAATCCCTCTTTTGAACTATTTCTCCATAGAAGTCTGTTTATTCCTCTAATATTTATTTTTATTTATCCATATTTACAAAACAAACTTTTACTTACCTATATTGTTCTGTCACGTAACGCATTTCAGCATCATCATGGGGGAGAGATTTGCTGTTCCGGTATGGCGATTTTTGCCGCATAATTCGCCAGTAAGCTAACATAACGGTGGCCACTATCACACTTTTCGCTCATCCCTGCGACTCCTCCCCGGCTAATCCCTGGCGGGATGAGGACGTGACTCCGGGAGGTCGGCACACTAACGCTAACGTTTTCGTAAAGGACCCGGATTTCTTATGTCACAGACTTCTTTTAACAAAGCTCAGTTTCAGGCTGCACTGACGCGTCAGTGGCAGCATTTTGGTTTACAGTCCGCTGCCGGGATGACCCGGCGTCAATGGTGGTGTGCCGTGAGTGGTGCGCTGTCCGAGATGTTGTCAGCGCAGCCGGTGGCGAAAGCGGCCGAAGGTCAGCGTCATGTAAACTATATCTCAATGGAATTTTTGATCGGTCGCCTGACCGGCAACAACTTGCTTAATCTTGGCTGGTATCAGGCGGTAAGCGATGAACTTCAGACGCATGATATTAATCTGAGCGATCTGCTGGAAGAGGAGATCGATCCGGGTTTAGGGAACGGCGGCCTTGGTCGTCTGGCGGCCTGTTTTCTGGATTCAATGGCGACCGTTGGCCAGTCGGCGATCGGTTACGGCCTGAACTACCAATACGGCCTGTTCCGTCAGTCTTTCGTTGACGGCCAGCAGATGGAAGCGCCGGATGACTGGGGGCGTAACCGTTACCCGTGGTTCCGTCATAACGAAGCGCTGGATGTCCAGGTTGGCCTCGGTGGTAAAGTCACTAAAGGCGGCGAGTGGATACCGGCATTTGTGATTACCGGCGAAGCCTGGGATCTGCCGGTACTTGGCTATCGCAATAATGTCGCTCAGCCGCTACGTCTGTGGCAGGCTCAACACGCGCATCCCTTTAATCTGACTAAATTCAATGATGGTGATTTCCTGCGCGCTGAACAGCAGGGCATTGACGCTGAAAAACTGACTAAGGTTCTGTATCCGAACGATAACCATCAGGCGGGTAAAAAACTGCGTTTGATGCAGCAGTACTTCCAGTGCGCCTGTTCGGTTGCCGATATTCTGCGTCGCCATCATCTCGCTGGCCGCAAGCTGACGGAACTGGCGGATTACGAAGTGATCCAGCTTAACGATACGCATCCGACAATTGCGATTCCGGAACTGCTGCGGGTGCTGATCGACGAGCATCAGTTGAACTGGGACGACGCCTGGGCGATAACCAGCAAAACCTTCGCTTATACCAACCACACCCTGATGCCGGAAGCGCTGGAGTGCTGGGATGAGAAACTGGTGAAAACGCTGTTGCCGCGTCATATGCAGATTATCAAAGAGATTAACGACAGATTTAAAACGCTGGTGGATAAAACCTGGCCGGGCGATGAGCTGGTATGGGCAAAACTGGCGGTGGTTCACGATAAACAGGTTCGTATGGCGAATCTGTGCGTGGTGGGCGGATTTGCGGTAAACGGCGTTGCCGCGCTGCACTCCGACCTGGTGGTGAAGGATCTGTTCCCGGAATATCACCAGTTGTGGCCGAATAAATTTCATAACGTCACCAACGGTATTACCCCGCGCCGCTGGATCAAACTGTGCAACCCGGCTCTGGCTTCGCTGCTGGACAAGACGCTGAAGAAAGAGTGGGTTAACGACCTCGATCAGCTGATCAACCTGGAAAAATATGCCGATGATGCGAAGTTTTGCCAGACTTATCGCGACATTAAACAGGCCAACAAGGTTCGCCTGGCGGAGTTTGTGAAGCGGCGTACCGGCATTGAGATTAACCCGCAGGCGATTTTCGATATCCAGATTAAACGTCTGCATGAGTATAAACGTCAGCACCTTAACCTGCTTCATATTCTCGCGCTGTACAAAGAGATCCGCGAAAATCCGCAGACAGACCGCGTACCACGCGTGTTTCTGTTCGGCGCGAAAGCCGCGCCGGGCTACTATCTGGCGAAGAATATTATTTGGGCGATCAACAAGGTCGCGGCGGCGATCAATAGCGATCCGCAGGTGGGCGATAAACTGAAAGTCGTCTTCCTGCCGGACTACTGCGTGTCGGCGGCGGAAATGCTGATCCCGGCGGCGGATATCTCCGAGCAGATCTCCACCGCGGGTAAAGAAGCTTCCGGTACCGGTAATATGAAACTGGCGCTGAACGGCGCGCTGACCGTTGGAACCCTGGATGGCGCGAACGTAGAAATCGCTGAGCAGGTGGGAGAAGAAAACATCTTTATCTTCGGCCATACGGTGGAAGAGGTGAAAGCGCTGAAGGCGAAGGGCTACGATCCGCTGAAATGGCGTAAGAAAGATAAACTGCTGGATGCGGTGCTGAAAGAGCTGGAGAGCGGTAAATACAGCGATGGCGATAAACATGCCTTTGAACAACTGCTGCATAGCTTGTTGAAAGGCGGCGATCCGTATCTGGTGCTGGCTGATTTTGCGGCTTATGTCGCGGCGCAGAAGCAGGTTGATGAGTTATATCGCGACCAGCAGGCCTGGACTCGCGCGGCGATTCTGAACACCGCGCGCTGCGGCATGTTCAGTTCTGACCGATCGATTCGCGATTATCAGCAACGTATCTGGCAGGCAAAACGCTAAGGACGGGCCTATGGAGAGTAAACGCCTTGATAACGCTGCCCTGGCGGCGGGAATAAGCCCAAATTACATCAACGCGCACGGTAAGCCGCAGTTAATTGCTGCGGCGACCAAGCAGCGGCTACTGGATGCGATGCATCGTACGATGACTGCCACGAAAGTGGCCGTTAATCCGCTACCGGTTGTGCAGGTATTTACCTACGGCAAAAGGATGTCGCTGCCGGTGACGGGCCAGGGGGAATTCAACTGGATCCTTACCACTGAAGAAGGGAAACAGTATCAAGGCCAGACGCGCGGCGGTGAGGCGCTGCCGTTGCCTGCCAGACTACCGGAAGGCTATCACACCCTGACGCTGACCCAGGATGGCGAGCGTTGGCACAGCCGGATCATCGTGGCGCCTGTGCGTTGCTACGAGCCGCAGGCGTTGCAGGATGGCCGGAAACTGTGGGGAACCTGCGTGCAGCTTTATACCCTGCGCTCGGAGAAGAACTGGGGGATTGGCGACTTTGGCGATTTACGCGCCATGTTGCCGGAAATCGCCCGTCGCGGCGGTTCGTTTATTGGCCTTAACCCAATTCATGCGCTCTATCCGGCGAACCCGGAGAGCGCCAGTCCGTATAGCCCCTCTTCGCGCCGCTGGCTCAACATTATCTATATTGATGTCAATGCGGTAGACGATTTCCGTCACAGCAAAGAGGCGCAGAAATGGTGGCAATCCCCGGCTACACAGCAGGCATTGCAGGCCGCACGGCAGTGCGATGATGTGGACTATACGGCCGTTACTGCGCTGAAACTCACCGCGCTGCGCATGGCATGGAAAGGGTTTTCCGCCCGCAATGATGAGACAATGGCAGCGTTTCGTCAGTTTGTCGCCCGGGAGGGTGAAAGCCTGTACTGGCAGGCGGCGTTTGACGCGCTGCATGCCTGGCTGATGCAGCAGAATTCAATGTACTGGGGATGGCCGGTCTGGCCGAAAGCTTACCAGGATACGAATAGCCCGGAAGTGAAAGCCTTCTGCACTGAGCGTGCCGATGAGGTGAATTTTTACCTGTGGCTGCAGTGGCTGGCTTACACGCAGTTTGCCAGGTGCTGGCACACCAGCCAAAACGACGACATGCCAATTGGCCTGTATCGCGATTTGGCGGTCGGTGTTGCGGAAGGCGGCGCGGAAACCTGGCGTGACCGCGAGCTGTACTGCCTGAAAGCCTCCGTTGGCGCGCCGCCGGATATTCTGGGGCCGCTGGGGCAGAACTGGGGCCTGCCGCCAATGGATCCGCATATCATCCTGGCGCGTGGCTATGAGCCGTTTATCGAGCTGCTGCGCGCGAACATGCAAAACTGCGGCGCGCTGCGGATCGATCATGTAATGTCAGTGCTGCGTTTATGGTGGATCCCATACGGTGAGACGGCCGATCACGGGGCTTATGTGCAGTATCCGGTGGATGATCTGCTGTCGATTCTGGCACTGGAGAGCCAGCGTCATCGTTGTATGGTGATTGGTGAAGATCTGGGTACGGTGCCGGTTGAGATTGTCGGTAAGCTGCGTAAAAGCGGCGTTTACTCTTATAAAGTGCTCTATTTTGAAAATGACCACGAAAAGACTTTCCGCGCGCCGAAGGCGTATCCGCAGCAATCAATGGCTGTGGCAACGACGCATGATCTGCCAACGCTGCGCGGCTACTGGGAAAGTGGCGACCTGACGCTGGGGAAATCGCTGGGACTGTATCCGGATGAGGTGGTGCTACGCGGGTTATATCAGGAGCGCGAGCGGGCGAAACAAGGATTGCTGGATGCGCTGCATCGCTACGGCTGTTTGCCGAAGCGATGCGGACATAAAGCCTCGCTGATGGGGATGACGTCAACCCTGAATCGCGGAATGCAGCGCTATATTGCCGACAGCAACAGCGCGCTGCTGGGGCTACAGCCGGAGGATTGGCTGGAGATGGCTGAGCCTGTCAATATTCCGGGAACCAGCACGGAATATCCCAACTGGCGGCGTAAACTTGCCACCACGCTGGAGGCGATGTTTGCTGATGAGCAGGTAAACAGACTGATTAAGGATCTGGATAAACGTCGTAAGGCAGCGGGAAAGAAGAAGCTGGACCGATAAGTCGCTTAATTACCATAAAAAGCCGGGATATTCCCGGCTTTTTATGGTCAATCTTAAACCACCTCTTATGGAGGTGGTGATCGCCTGGTTTTGACGAACCGCTTAGCGTTTCGGCCCGGCGGTCACCAGCGCGGCGCCTGCTGGGGTATCGGTATACTTTTCAAAGTTCTCGACGAACAGTTGCGCCAGTTGCCCGGCTTTCTCCTGCCACTGCTCTGGCGAGCCGTAGGTATTACGCGGATCGAGGATATGGCTATCCACACCCGGCAGCGCTGTCGGGATCTGCAGTTCAAATATCGGCAGGGTGAAGGTTTCGGCATTGTCCAGCGAGCCGTTGAGGATGGCATCGATAATGGCGCGGGTATCCTTGAGCGAGATACGTTTGCCGGTGCCGTTCCAGCCGGTGTTGACCAGGTAAGCCTGTGCGCCGGAAGCCTGCATCCGCTTGACCAGCACTTCCGCGTATTGCGTCGGGTGCAGCGACAGGAACGCGGCGCCGAAGCAGGCGGAGAAGGTGGGTGTTGGCTCGGTTACTCCGCGTTCGGTACCGGCCAGTTTGGCGGTGAAACCTGACAGGAAGTGGTACTGGGTCTGATCGGCGGTCAGGCGAGAAACCGGCGGTAACACGCCAAACGCATCGGCGGTCAGGAAGATAACCTTAGTGGCATGGCCAGCTTTCGAGATCGGCTTAACGATATTTTCGATATGGTTGATCGGGTAAGAAACACGCGTGTTCTCGGTCTTCGAGGCATCATTAAAATCAATGGAGCCATCGGCCAATACCACAACATTCTCCAGCAGCGCATCGCGGCGAATCGCATGGTAGATATCCGGCTCAGCGGCTTCGGAAAGCTTAATCGTCTTCGCGTAGCAGCCGCCTTCGAAGTTAAATACGCCATCGTCATCCCAGCCGTGTTCGTCATCGCCAATCAGACGACGTTTCGGGTCAGTGGAAAGGGTGGTTTTACCGGTGCCGGAAAGGCCGAAGAAGATGGCGACATCTTCTTTTTCCCCGACGTTGGCGGAGCAGTGCATGGAAGCGATACCTTTCAGCGGCAGCAGGTAGTTCATGATGGAGAACATGCCTTTTTTCATTTCACCGCCATACCAGGTCCCGCCAATCAGCTGAATGCGTTCGGTCAGGTTGAAAGCAACGAAGTTTTCGGAATTCAGGCCCTGCTCTTTCCATTGTGGATTCGTGCATTTCGCGCCGTTCATCACGATAAAATCCGGTGCGAAGGTTGCCAGCTCTTCATCGTCTGGGCGAATAAACATGTTTTTCACAAAATGCGCCTGCCAGGCGACTTCGGTAATAAAGCGGACGCTCAGGCGAGTGTCGGCGTTTGCGCCGCAGAAGGCATCAACAATAAACAGTCGCTTGCCAGAGAGCTGGCGAGTAACCAGACCTTTCAGGTGTTGCCACGTTTCTTCAGACAGCGGCTTGTTGTCGTTCTTTCCTTTGCCTTTATCAGACCACCACACGGTATCGCGAGTGGTATCGTCACGAACGATATATTTATCTTTTGGAGAACGGCCGGTAAAAATACCGGTATCGACGGCGATCGCGCCGAGATTGGTTAATACGCCCCGTTCATAACCTTCCAGGTTAGGGGCAAGTTCTTCCTGATATAAAGTATCGTAGCTGGGGTTGTAAACGATATCATGGACGTCAGAAATACCATAAGCCTTGAGATCCTGCGGGGTTAAACCATTATTAACGCGCATGTCACTGCTCCTTAGCCAATTTATATTACTGGAAATTGTAGGGGTTATTACGGGGTATAGACCGCGACCAGGCTCATAGATTTACGTATCTCGACAAACGCCAGGCTGACGAAAAACGTTGTGACTCCTGTCACGAAGCGTGAGGAATTATTGCAGAAAACAGGCTGTCAGTGAGGGTCAATGTTTCTTAATGGTTAAAAAGTAATTAAAAAAACTGCTGAAATGTGAATGTAATCGCTTACCTGAAAGAAAATTACGTAACTCTTTCATTGAGAATCGATTCATCCCGTAAATAAAAACTTGACGCCAGGCACCGGGAACAAAAGCGCGTTCGGACGCCTGGCGGAAGGGTAATTAGTGAATCTGCGGGTCAGCCGGAGAAGCGTTGTTGCGGATCTCGGCGATGTCCATTGCATTAAAGAGGTAATGATTGCCGCAGTAGTCGCAGTGCATATCAATCTCCCCTTCATCTGCCAGGATGCTGTCAATCTCCTCATCCGGCAACGTTTTCAGCGCGCCGGCACAGCGTTCACGAGAGCAGGTACATTTAAACTCTACGTTCTGCGGCTCGTAGACGGTCACTTCTTCTTCGTGGTACAGACGCCAGAGCACGTCGTTTGCTGGCAGGGTGAATAGCTCTTCAGCTTTGATGGTATCGGTCAGGGTGCTGAGATGTTCGAAATCAGCCGCCTGCGCATCTTGCGCAGGCAGAACCTGCAACAGCATGCCACCTGCCATCGGTTTGCCGTCATGCTCACCGCTACGAATGATCAGACGAGTGGGCAGCTGTTCTGAGCGCTGGAAATAATCTTCCAGACAAGCCGCCAGCGTATCGCCCTCCAGACCGACCACGCCCTGATAGCGCTCGCCTTCTTCCGGCGAGATCGTAATGACCAGATATCCATTACCGACCAGGGTTTTCAGATCCGCGCCTTCCGGGATCTCGCCCTGGGTGCGGGCGACGCCGCGCATCTGCTGCTGATTGTTGCCGTTAATTACCGCCAGCGATAGCGGGCCATCACCCTGCAACTGAACGGTAATATCGCCAGCAAACTTCAGCGTTGCGGTCAGCAGGCTGGTGGCGACCAGTAGCTCCGCCAGCACGGTTTTAACCGGCTGCGGATAGCTGTGGTTCGTCAGAATCTGTTCTAAGGTTTCTGAAACGGTTACCAGCTCACCGCGTACGGCATAATTTTCAAACAGATAGCGGTGTAATTGATCGTGTTGAGTCATAATAATCTCTCTTGCTGGCCACAGTTATTCACTATTGCCGTGTTTAAATCTCATCAGGTCGCGGCGCTCTTTCTTATCCGGACGTCTGTCGGGATGCGGCATGGTTAGCGCGTTCATTTTGCGCGCCAGCGCCATTTTCTCGCGTTTCTCAATGCTTTCCGCCGTCTCTTCGTAAAGCGCGACAGCTTCGCTGGCTGGCCGACGTTGTCCGCTAATGCCTTTTACCACAATAGTGCGCTCATCATTGCCCTGGCGGAGCATCAGGGTGGCATTCAGCTCGACCACTTTCCCTGGTTTGCTACGCTGCCCGTTGTAATGCACCTTACCGCCTTCAATCATCTCGCGCGCCAGCGCGCGGGTTTTATAAATGCGTGCTGCCCAAAGCCATTTGTCCAGCCGGATGGCTTCGACGGATTTTTCTTTCATGGCCTCTCCTGTTGGGTCAGTGAGGGGATCAGTCGCCGGTAGTCATTCAGTCCCGGATGATGCGCATAGCTTTTTTCCTCAAGCCCGGAATCGGGGTTGGTGACACCCAGGCAATAGCGGATGCCAAATGTTGCCGCCGCATCCAGAATCGCTTCGTTATCGTCAACAAAGAGCGTTTTGCGCGCATCAATGCCGATTTCTTCGGTCACTGCGCGCCACAGTCGCTGATCCTCTTTCGGATAACCAAATGTGTGGGTGGAAAGCAATAAATCAAGGTGCGCGTCCAGCCCGGTATGTTTTAGCTTTACCGCCAGATTATGCGGATGGGCGTTAGTCAGTAAAATCCTGCGCTTACCGTGGGTTTGCAGGGCATCAAGAAACGGCACGGTATCGTCACGCAGCGCGGCCCGCGGCCCCTGCTCGCTGGTCATGGCATAAATATCCAAATCCAGGCGTTCGCTCCAGTAGTCCAGACAGTACCAGTTTAGCGTATGTTGCACCGCGTGATACTCCTGACGTATCGCTTCCCTGGCTTCCTGCAGATTGAGCCCCCGCGCGGCTCCCCAGGTTTCCGGGACCAGTTTTTGCCAGAAATAGTTGTCAAAGGCGAGGTCGAGAAGCGTACCGTCCATATCCAGCAGAACGGTATCAACTTCCTGCCAGGCGATATCAACATGCATGGTAAGTCTCCAGAGAAGGGAATGGCGCGACAGGGTATCATACCCTGTCACGCAGAGAATTATTCTTGCGTGTCTGGCGAGGAGAGCAGAACCGGATTCAGACAGTTTTCGTAGTATTTCTGGATCTCTTCCTGGCGTTGACGGTGCCGCTGATAGCGACGTATAGCCTGGATACTGTGATAGACCATGCAGCCCAGCATTGCCAGCAGCAGTAGCGTTGTCCCGAGGTAACGCCACAGACCGGTACGATCGGGGATTCGGTGCAGATTAACATGCTGGGTACCGTTGGCATCGGTATAGAGGTTCGTGACGATCCCTTCCGCCTGAAACGGCGTGTGCATCAACATACCCGCCAGCCGCTGCAGTTCGCTCCACTGCTGATGTGCGGGAAAGTCATATAGTCCGGCAGTTGGCCATGGTTGATTCACCAGGCTGCTTCCTTCATCGCTGATAATCAAGAAACCGCCCGGCGCCGGGCTATTTAGCGCCTGGGCTGCGCGTGAGGTTTCGCGGCTGACAAATGGCGCGGTGGATGTAGTGACCAGGTTTTCCAGCGACTCAGCGCTGACCGGCCGCAGAAGTACATTGACGCCATCCAGTTTACCCGTGTTCGCGCGTTTGATCAGGGTTTCCCAGTTATGCGTGTTGCCAAGATTGACCAGCGCATTCTTCAGCCGAATACAGTCATCTTTTGCCGAACAGAGATCGTTGGTTTTTGTCACGATATCGCCAAAGTCATCAAGCAGCACCATCCCTGATTTCTGGATGGCGGAACGCAGCGCTGGACTGACGTGTGACTGATCGGTTGATTCGGGATGGAGCTGGCGCTGAACGGTTTGCATTAACGCTGTCGCCCTGGTGACAATATCTGACTCCGGCAGTGGCAGGGGAGGGGCATCATTCCAGACGATTTGCGAACAGTCGAATGGCCTGAACGGCAGGTTCTCTTTTGCTGTCCAGGCGCCCGGCGTGTGGATATTACACATGCCGCTTCCCTTCAGGCGCAGCGTGTCGCCGATCCGGATATGTGACTTCTCTAGCTGGGCGACCGTTGTGGCTTCAATAGTCTGTGCGCCTTTCAGCCATGAAAGGGTGAATTTAAAAGGCATATCCAGCGGTACGCTGGCCCATAACATAACAACAACCAACAGCGCGCCCGAGGCGATAATCGCGCTGCGTAGCCAGTATTGAAGCGGGAAGTTTTTGACCTCATCATGCAGCGACAGAAAACGCCCCTGGCGGACAACATGGCGACTGAGGTAGATATCAATATCCGTTTGCTGGCCGAGATCCTGGGTAATCCACGGTTGCCAGTGGCGTGGGTAGATGAGGTCGATAATGCCGAGAGAAATATTGTTGATATGTTCCTGGTTATTTTCGCCAAACAGTCCCCAGCGTTTAGGCATGCCGCGCAGGCAATGAATTTCCCGAAGTGTTGTTTTACGCGGCGGCGCATAAATGCCCCATACACCGGCCAGTAGCAGCAAAACGCCACCGATCAGTAGCCAGGGGGCAAAGACCTCAGGGCTGAGCAGACTACAATAAAACAGCAGGAACGCGACAACGACCAGGACCGCTTCACGCAGGCTATCAGGGCGGCTGAGCGCGTGCTCTTCCGTTGTTTCCGGGCGGATACTCAACAGTTCAACTTGCTCGCTCTCTTCTCCACGGATAGAGGCCTGTGTCGCCGTCGTTGGCTCAAGGGCGAAGCCCCTTGCCTCCTGAGGGTAGTCCTTCAGCGTTTGCCCGTTGAGGGCAATGACCAGCGGCAGGCTATCGGTTGGAATTAACTCGACGCTGTTTTCATCGTTGATATGTTGTTCCCAGAATGGAGGAAGATGAACTTCTACTGAATCAAGGAAGTAGCGCCACTTATTCAGATCGTCAGTGGTGATGCCGTAGCGGGTAATCGCCCGGGTAACAGTAAAAACGGTGTCACTCTGTTCATTCAGCCGCAGGTTGACCGGCGCGGCGCTGGCGCCCGAAGCCGGCAGTTGCTGGTTGCGACTGAGATCGCCGAGATATTTTTCCGCAGCACTGCGCTCGTCATCAGCGAGCTTGCGCGTCGCGGCATCGCTAAATGCATGCAACAGCGGCAGGCGGCGACGTCTGGCGTGCGTTCGATACCACCACCCTATAAGCAATGCACAGATTAGCAGAGCTAGCAAAAAAATCAGAAAGGTGCCCATGCCCATCCCATCATAATTATTCTTTTCTTACTGGTATCGTCGGTAGCCGTTCACACCGGAGGTAAAAAGTCGTACGTATTCGGCATATGTCGTGTCAAAACGGGAAAATTGATAGCGCCACGCAGCAGAATACAACCTTATCAAAAACGTTAAAATCCAGGAATCAGTAAATTCTCAAAAGCTATTCAACCTATTGACTTTTTTGTCTTTATATCAACGGCATTTAAGATGGTTAAGTTGCAACTATGTAAATTAATGGCGAATTGAATTGCCGAAACCGTGCTGCGTATCGCACAATAACCTCTGTAATCACAGCATAGACCGATGACAATGAGCAAATCATTACAAAAACCTGCCATTCTCAATGTTGAAACTGTCGCGCGCTCGCGCCTTTTTAATGTTGAAAGCGTGGATCTGGAGTTCAGCAACGGCGTGCGCCGCGTGTATGAGCGGATGCGGCCTTCTACCCGTGAAGCTGTGATGATTGTGCCGATTGTCGATGAGCATATTATATTGATCCGTGAATACGCTGTCGGTACGGAGTCTTATGAACTGGGTTTTTCTAAAGGTCTGATTGATCCGGGGGAAAGCGTGCCGGAAGCCGCTAATCGCGAGCTGAAGGAAGAAGTTGGGTTTGGGGCGCGAAAGCTGACCTTTTTAAAAAAACTGAGCATGGCGCCTTCCTATTTCTCCAGCAAAATGAATATCCTGGTAGCGGAAGATCTCTACCCGGAATCGCTGCCGGGCGATGAGCCAGAGCCGTTGCCGCAGGTCCGTTGGCCGCTGTCGCAACTGATGACGCTGCTGGATGAAGAGGACTTCAATGAGGCGCGTAACGTTAGTGCGTTGTTCCTGCTGCGTGAATGGCTGCAGGCTCAGGGGCGGCTTTAGGCGTACGTTGCCAGATACAGATTAAACACCCGCGGATTAATGCCAGTTAGTTAAGCAATTTATTGAAGTTTATGCTGCCTTTTTGGGATCCCTCTGGCGAAAACCACATACGGTCTGCTCGTTTTCTCTCCTGATTCAACCTGAATAATTTCGGCTATCGTCTGTTTTTTATGGCTTTCAACTGCCGGGTAGCCGCAGGGAACATCAGGAAACCTGACGAGAGTGCAAACGCGTAGAAACTGGGTGAACCTGACAAATGGGGCTTAACGATCCATGTTAGCCCCAGATGCGTGTTTTGTCAGAACAGTTCGTGGGTCTCGCCCCCGCCATCGGTGAGGGTGGTGCCGACTTCATGAACCGCTTGTTGCGTCGGTTGAGTACCATCGATAAAGTATTCAGGACGGCCATTACCGCCGCTGGCCAGTTGGCCCGTACTGGGATCGATATTCACCGTAATGATGCCAGGCGGTGGCGTTAGCGGCTGCTCTGGTACGCCCGCCAGCTCGATTTTCATAAACTCATCCCAGGCCGGTTGCGCGCTTTTAGCGCCACCTTCGTAACCCGATATTTGATCTTTGATGACGCCGGAGGCAGTGGTACGCCCCAGATCACGACGGTGATCATCAAAGCCAATCCAGACCGATGTCACCACGCCGGGACCGTAGCCGGAGAACCACGCATCCTTTGAATTATTGGTGGTCCCGGTTTTGCCGCCAATATCGTGACGTTGCAGGTCGCGACCTGCGCGCCAGCCTGTCCCCATCCAGCCGGGTTCGCCGAAGATATTGGTGTTCAGGGCGCTTTTAATCAGGAAGGCCAGCGGTGTGTTGATGACGTGTGGCGCATATTCCGGCACACCGCTCTGCGCAACCAGCGATGGGTTCACCTGCTCAAGCTGAGGCTGCGGAGGAACACTGGCGTTTTGCGGTTCCTGAGAAGTGGCAACGTCCTCAACATCCTTATTCTCCAGCACATTTGATTTCGGTGTATCGCCATAAATCACCGGAATGTTGCACTGTGGACAGGCCGTTTTCGGCCGTTCCTCGAAAACGACGCCGCCCTGATCGTTCTCTATTTTGCTGATGAAATACGGGGTGATCAGGAAACCGCCGTTAGCCATGACGGAATAGCCGCGTGCAACCTGGAGCGGCGTGAAGGATGCTGAACCCAGCGCCAGTGACTCGGTCCGCACAATGTTTTGTGCCGGGAAGCCGAAACGCTGGAGATAGTCGGCAGCATAGTCCACCCCCATGGCGCGCATCGCGCGGACCATCACGACGTTCTTCGATTGCCCTAATCCCTGGCGCAAGCGGATGGGGCCCGCGTATTGCGGCGGCGAATTCTTGGGCCGCCAGTCTGAGCCGGAACCCGCATCCCAGCGGGAAATCGGAACATCGTTGAGCATGCTCGCCAGCGTTAAACCTTTATCCATTGCCGCAGTATAAAGGAATGGCTTAATGTTCGAGCCGACCTGGCGCAGCGCCTGAGTCGCACGGTTGAATTTACTCTGGTTAAAATCAAAACCGCCGACCAGCGCGATAATTGCGCCGTTTTGCGGATTAATTGATACCAGCGCGGAGTTGACATCCGGCACCTGCGCCAGCCACCAGTTATTACTCACCTGGCGTATCCAGACCTGCTGTCCGGCCTGCAGAACATCATTCACTTTACGCGGCGTGGCGCCTTGCTGAGTGTCGGAAATGAACCGACGCGCCCAACGCACGCCTTCCATATTCAGCGACACCGATGTTCCGTTACTCAGCAGCGCGATGGCTTCCTGCGGACTCACCGACGTGATAACCGCCGGCGTGAGGGGGCCAAAGCCGGGAATTTTTTTCAACGCGTCGATGATTTTGTGGCTATCCCATGGCGTTTCGCCGACTTTCCACAGCACGCCTGCAGGGCCGCGATAACCGTGACGCATATCATAATTTATCACGTTATCGCGTACTGCCTGCTGAGCAGCCAACTGGCTTTTTCGCGTAATGGTGGTATAGACGCGATAGCCGTCTTCGTAAGCCCGCTCGCCGTAACGGCTGACCATCTCCTGACGCACCATTTCGCTGAGATAGGGGGATGAGAAGGCGATTTTCGGCGCATGGTAACTGGCGTCAATGGCCTGACTACGCGCCTGATCGTATTGCGACTGGGTGATGTAGCCTTCGCTCAGCATACGCGAGAGCACCACGTTGCGGCGTGCAGTGGCGCGGTCCAGAGAATAGAGTGGATTAAATGTTGACGGTGCTTTAGGCAAGCCGGCGATCACGGCTATCTCACTCAGCGTGAGCTGGTCGACGGTTTTACCGAAATATACCTGAGCGGCGGCACCGACGCCGTAGGCGCGATAACCGAGATAGATTTTGTTCAGGTACAGTTCAAGAATTTCATCTTTCGTGAGCAATTGTTCAATGCGGATCGCCAGGAAGGCCTCTTTCACCTTACGCATCAGCGTCTTCTCGGGGCTCAGAAAGAAGTTACGCGCGAGCTGTTGAGTGATAGTACTGGCGCCCTGAGAAGCGTGACCGGAGAACATCGCCACGCTGGCGGCGCGGAAAATCCCGATCGGGTCGACGCCATGGTGCTCATAAAAACGGCTGTCTTCGGTGGCGATAAACGCGTTTATCAGCGCAGGCGGTATTTGTTTTAGCGTGACGGGAATACGGCGTTTTTCGCCGTATTGCGCGATCAGCTCGCCATCCGCGCTATAGACCTGCATCGGGATTTGCAGGTGTACATCCTTCAGCGTCGCGACGTCAGGGAGCTGAGGCTCTATGTATTTATAGAGACCAAAAATTGAGCCTGCTCCCAGCAATACGCAACAGATGGCAAGGATAAAAAGATACTTTACGAACTTCACCGGAGATTTCTCATTTAGTTTGAATTGGGCAGTTTATAAACAAACGCGCAGTAGTATAAAGGCAAGCCTGGTGCATTGATATAGCGAAACATGTTGGCTGATAAGGAGATCGTCAGAATGGCCTTTAGAAACTGGCGCATAGGAATGCATATCCAGCAGGATCATATCGCGATTGTCGCGCTGGCGTATGAGCGCTCACGCTGGGCGTTACGTCGCTGGTGGGAAATCCCATTAACGCCCGGTACCGTGCGTCAGGGGTTGGTTGTCGATGTCGACGCATTGGCCCGGCAACTGCAGAACTGGCGGCGTGAACTACCTTTGCAGCATCAGGTTTGTATTGCTTTTCCAGCGGCGCGAACATTGCAAAAACAACTGCCGTGTCCGCAAACTTCATTAAATGAAAGCGAGCAGGCGGCCTGGATAGCCAGCGCAATGGCGCAGCAACTGGAATGTTCTGCTTCTTCATTATGTGTCGATTATTCTGCGAGCGGCATGGATGACGGCTGGCGAGTCACCGCGGCACAGCGGTTAGATATTAATGTGCTGTGCCGCCTGGCGAAACGTCTCAAGCTGAGTGTCGTGGGGATTGTTCCGGATGCCTGCGCGCTCAGAGCTTTTTTCCCCTGGTTGCCCTCCCGGACCCATGGTCTGGCGTGGCGAGGCGAAGATAGCTGGCTTTGGGCGACAGTCGATAGCTGGGGATGTTGCGTATACAGCGAAATCCCATCTTTTTCCCGTCTGGTGTCACAGGTGGGCGCAGGGGAATTTTGGCTCTGCGCTTCCACGCCGTGCGACGAGCAAAGCTTTGACGTCTGGAGCGTCATTCATCGGTTGCAGCCTCCTCTCCCGGCCTGTAGCGACAGCTTTACCGTTGCGCTGGGCCTGGCGCTGGGAGGTCGTCAACCATGGTCCAGATAGTCAACTTTCTGCCCTGGCGTGAAACGCGCCGACGGCAGCGTCTGCAGATGGGCGGACTACTGGTCGCAGGGTTCCTGCTTATCCTGCTCGCGCTGTTGGTTACCTCACGGCTCAACAGGCAAGTTAACCACGCGTTTGAAACGGTGAGAATAAACGCTGAAAACCGCCTTTACACCGCGTTTCAACAGCGTGAACGAGTAATGCAGCAACAGCTACAGCAGTACGAGCGGCTGCGCCAGAGTCGGCGGCGGCGAGAGAAAACCGCTGCATGGCAACCAGGATTGCGAATGATCGCCGCCCGGTTACCGGCACAAGCCTGGTTAACGCATCTGGAATACCGACAAAATGCGCTGTTACTGCGTGGGCTAACGTTAAATATTAAAGGGTTAGCCGCGCTGGAGAAGGCGCTGGAGAACATAACTGGTTTCCGTCCGGCTCAGGCCGGTGAAACACACCGCGATAGCGAAGGGCGCTGGTTATTCAGCTTTTCCATGGCCGGAGAGAGTGAAGATGCGGGCGTGCATTGAGCGTTGGCTGTCTGAGTGTAAAAGCCTGTTCGTGTTGCCTGTTATTTTGCTTCTCATTGTCGGGGGCTGGCTGTGGCTCTCGTCTTCTGCGCCAGACACACAAGAAAGGGATCTGCAGCGTATGCAGGCGCAGTGGAAGAAACTGTTGCCACTGCGAGCCACGTTACAGAACGCCAGAAGAGATGACGTCCCCACTCAGGTCTTTTCTCCTGTTGATATTCCCGTTAGGAGGGCGGCGCTTGTTGCCTGGCGACCGATGGGGGGAGGGGGAGAGATGCAACTGTCAGTTGACTGGCAAGCGGTGCCTGTGCTGTTTTCCTGGTTCGCCCGCTGCGGAATGGGGGTAACGGCATTTTCAATACGGCCGGAAAAACAGGCTTTACTGCTGACTGTGCAACTGGAGGCCGAAGATGCGCAATAAATGGTCGTCTTTATTGCTATTTCCGTTTCTGCTGTTCGCAGAAGAACGCGATCCGTTTCAGCCAGCGATTGATCTTTGTCGTACGACGCAACTTAACCAGTGGCGCTATGGCGGGGCAATCGGCGATTCACTGGTTCTTACTGGAATTTTGCAGGATAGCGACGGAAAGTGGCGCCGTGTGAAGGTGGATGAAACGTTGTCAACGAACTGGCGTATTACGCTTCTGACGACAGAGAAAATCGTCATCGTGACCGGCCCGGGGTGTGAGCCTGCGCAATGGGTCTGGCAGCGCAAGGGAATAAAAAATGATGAGATGGATAAATCTGCTGTTTCTGCTGTTGCCGGTAATCGTCACCGCGGCCAAAAAAGATCTTCCCGTGTCGCTGATCGTCGATGATGCGCCGGTGGCTCAGGTGCTGCAAACGCTCGCGGAGATAAAACAAAAAAATCTTGTGGTGGCCCCGGATGTCAGCGGTACCGTATCTCTGCATCTTAAGAATGTGCCCTGGTCGCAGGCACTGCGCTCGGTGATCGACAGCGCGGGTCTGGCGCTGGCGCAGCAAGGCTCGGTATTGCATGTTCATACCCAGGCCTGGCAGAAGGCGCAACGGGGGCAGCTTGAGGCGGAGAGAGCAAAGCGTTTACAGAATCTCCCTTTGCAAGGGCATAGCGTGACTTTACATTATGCCAATGCTGAAGATCTCGCTAAAGCCGGAGAAAAATTACTGAGCGCTCGCGGGCACTTGACCGTCGATAAACGCACAAACCGTTTACTTATCAGGGATGATGAGCGACACCTCCCGGCGTTAAAGGCATGGGCAAGGGAAATGGATATACCCGTTGGCCAGGTCGAACTGGCGGCACATATTGTTTCAATGAGCGAAACCAGCCTGCGTGAGCTGGGCGTTAAATGGAGTCTGGAGGAAGCCAGCAGTCCGCCGGGGTCGGGGAAGCTAACGGTTTTAAACAGCAACCTGGCGTCAAGCGATGCCGCCACGCGAGCGGGTTTTAATATTGGTCGTATAAGCGGGCGGCTGCTGGCGCTGGAACTCTCCGCGCTTGAGAAAAAACAGCAGGTAGACATTATCGCCAGCCCGCGGCTGCTGGCTTCGCATATGCAGCCCGCCAGCATTAAGCAGGGCAGCGAAATCCCTTATCAGGTCTCCAGAGGAGACAACGGTGCAACCTCGGTTGAGTTTAAGGAGGCGGTGCTAGGGATGGAGGTGACGCCCACCGTCTTACAACAGGATCGTGTGCGTTTAAAGCTCAGAATCAGCGAAAACACACCGGGACAAGTGCTGAAACAGGAACACGGCGAGGCGCTGGCTATTGATAAACAAGAAATTGAAACACAGATCGAAGTGAAAAGCGGTGAGACTCTGGCCTTAGGGGGTATCTTTTCGCAAAGAAATAAATCTTCGCGCGATGGTATCCCTCTGCTTAGCGATATCCCCTGGCTTGGGTCGTTGTTCCGTCGTGACGGTAAAGATAACGAAAAACGTGAACTGGTTGTCTTCATTACTCCACGGATTCTGGCAGCTCATTAATCGGGTTTTTCATGCTAAACACGTTTCAGGTGTTTGACGTGAGGACGGATTTAGCATACAAGGAGTACCGATTTGAGAGTCGTGTACGACATCAATCCTCCCTTTCTTGCCCGGTGATTTATTCTGTTGCCAAACCAGCCGGAGTATTGAGATAATTTTTAGTCTGACTCTCGCTCTATCGCATATGAGGTTTCAGTTCATGCCCTGCTGCGCCGGTTGTCTGCGCAGCGGGTTTATCATTAACGAATAGTCTTAGTAGTACCGAAAAAATGGCAGAGAAACGCAATATCTTTCTGGTTGGGCCTATGGGTGCCGGCAAAAGCACTATTGGGCGCCAGTTAGCCCAACAGCTCAACATGGAATTTTACGATTCCGATCAAGAAATTGAGAAACGCACTGGCGCAGATGTGGGTTGGGTCTTTGATGTCGAAGGCGAAGACGGCTTCCGCGACCGTGAAGAAAAAATCATCAATGAGTTGACGGAAAAACAGGGAATTGTGCTGGCGACTGGCGGCGGCTCTGTAAAATCCCGTGAAACGCGTAACCGTCTCTCCGCCCGCGGCGTGGTGGTCTACCTGGAAACAACTATCGAAAAGCAGCTTGCCCGTACGCAGCGTGATAAAAAGCGTCCTTTATTACAGGTTGATTCGCCGCCTCGCGAAGTTCTGGAAGCGTTGGCGGATGAACGGAATCCGCTGTATGAGGAGATTGCCGATGTCACTATCCGCACCGACGATCAAAGCGCGAAAGTGGTAGCAAACCAGATTATTCATATGCTGGAAAGCAACTGATTCTGGCTTAATAAGGTTCGTCAGAGTAAAAGCAACTGAGGTGGATGTCGCGTTATGGAGAGGCTTACTGTAACCCTCGGGGAACGTAGTTACCCGATTACCATCGCGGCTGGTTTGTTTAACGATCCAGCTTCCTTCCTGCCACTGAAATCAGGCGACCAGGTTATGCTGGTCACCAATGAAACGCTGGCTCCGCTCTATCTGGATACTGTGCGTTCTGTGCTTGAGAACGCGGGCGTGAAAGTCGACAGCGTGATTCTTCCTGATGGCGAGCAGTATAAAAGCCTGGCTGTGATGGATAGCGTTTTTACCGCTCTGTTGCAAAAACCACACGGCCGTGACACCACCTTAGTGGCGCTCGGCGGTGGGGTGATCGGCGATTTAACCGGATTTGCCGCAGCCAGCTATCAACGCGGGGTACGTTTTATCCAGGTTCCCACCACGCTCTTGTCGCAGGTGGATTCTTCGGTTGGCGGTAAAACGGCGGTCAACCATCCTCTTGGTAAGAATATGATTGGCGCCTTCTGGCAGCCAGTTTCTGTTGTTGTCGATCTCAACTGCCTCAAAACACTGCCTAAGCGTGAGCTTTCTTCCGGTCTGGCTGAAGTCATCAAGTACGGTATTATCCTCGACGGCGAATTCTTCGACTGGCTGGAAAATAATATTGATGCTTTGATGGCGCTGGACGAAAAAGCAATGGCTTACTGCATTCGTCGCTGTTGTGAACTGAAAGCTGATGTTGTCGCGGCCGACGAGCGAGAAACCGGGCTGCGTGCTTTACTCAATCTTGGACATACTTTTGGTCATGCTATCGAAGCTGAAATGGGCTACGGTAACTGGTTACATGGTGAAGCGGTGGCTGCCGGTATGGTTATGGCGGCGCGCGTATCCGAGCGTTTAGGGCAGTTTAGCGCGCAAGATACGCGGAGAATTATTCAGTTATTGCAGCGTGCGGATTTACCGATATGTGGGCCGGAGGCGATGCCTGCAGAAGCGTATTTGCCTCACATGATGCGTGATAAAAAGGTGCTGGCAGGTGCAATGCGACTGGTGCTCCCTCTTGCGATAGGGAAGAGCGAGATACGCGGTGGCGTGTCGCATGATGTGGTTATGGGCGCGATTGCTGATACCCAGCTTGCGCAAAAATAAGAAGGTCTGGCCGCGCTCGCGCGGCGTTATCATTTCGGGTGATATGCAATAGTCGTGAGCATAAGCCTTTTAGTGGGGTGTTAAATGGATGAATTAAAGCCAGAAGACGATATGAAAGCCGATCGCAACGATCGTCGTACTGGTCGTTCTCGTCAGTCAGCAGAGCGTGATGCCGATCCGCAAATCAATTTTGATGATCTTGATATTGATGATGCTGACGATAATCGTCCGACCCGCGGCAGTAGAACACGCCGCGCGCACGATGAAGAACAATATGAAGAGTATGACGAGGATCTGGAGCCGGATGATGACGGTGGCGAAACGCCTCAGGTTGAACGTCGTCCGCGCAGGCGTAAGAAGGCGCCGGCTAAACCTGCTTCCCGTCAGTACATTATGATGGGCGTGGGGATACTCGTCCTTCTGCTGCTGATTGTTGGCGTTGGGTCGGCGTTGAAATCACCTTCCTCTTCATCTGGTGAGCAAACGGCTTCTGGCGAGAAGAGCATCAATTTGTCCGGTGTTGAGGATAATCATGCCCAACCTGCCGCGCAGGATGCGACAGTGGCGAACAATTCGCAACCGCAGGACGTCTCTCTGCCGCCAGTCGCTTCTAACCCGCAGGCCCCGACAACCACAGAACCGCAAGGGCAGCAACGTGTTGAGGTTCAGGGTGACCTGAACAGCGCGCTGACCCAACAGCAGGGCCAGATTGATAGCGTGGTAGCGGATTCTACGTTGCCAACTGAACCCGCTACGGTCGCTCCGATCCGTAATGGTAACGCACCTCGGCAGGCAACAGTGGAACGTCAGACGGCAGCGGAGCCGCGTCGGGCTGAGCGTAAGCATACGGTGATAGAGCCTAAAACGCAGGCTAAGGTGAAAGCGCCAGCTGAGCCGAAACCGGTGGTGATTCAGCCGAAGCGTGTAGAAAGCGTTGCCGCCGCAGCGCCTGTAAAAGCGCCAGCGGCCCAGCCGACTAAGCCTGCGGCCTCCGCGCAGACGAAACCGGCTCAGCCAGCAGCGGTTGCAGCGACTACCGCAGCCCGGAAAAGTACGGGTGACATTGGCGCGATGAAGTCTGCGCCATCCAGTCACTATACTCTGCAGCTCAGTAGCTCCTCTAACTACAACAATCTCAACAATTGGGCGAAGAAAGAGAAGCTGAACAAATATGTTGTCTATGAGACTACGCGTAACGGTCAGCCGTGGTATGTTCTGGTGAGCGGAATTTATGCTTCGAAAGATGAAGCGAAGCGAGCCGTTGCCACTCTGCCGGCAGATGTACAGGCAAAGAACCCGTGGGCGAAACCGCTGCACCAGGTTCAGTCTGACCTGAAATAATGCCGCAGTGTAGTCTGAAGCGCAGGATGCTGTCGGAGCTTTCTCCACAGCCGGAGAATGTGTAATTAGTTAGGCAGCATGAAAAAGAATCGCGCTTTTCTGAAATGGGCGGGGGGGAAATACCCCCTGCTTGATGATATTAAGAAGCACTTGCCGCAGGGCGAATGCTTGATTGAGCCTTTTGTGGGGGCCGGGTCGGTATTTCTGAATACCGATTTTTCGCGTTATATCCTCGCTGATATCAATAGTGATTTGATCAGTCTGTATAAGCTGGTCAAACTGCAAACCGATGAGTACGTTGCGGCGGCGCGCGAAATGTTTACTCCTGAGAACAACGTCGCAGAACGGTACTACCAGTTTCGTGATGAATTCAATCAAATCGAGGAGCCGTTGCGTCGGGCGGTGCTGTTCCTGTATCTGAATCGCCATGGGTACAATGGCCTGTGCCGTTACAACCTGAGCGGTGAATTTAATGTGCCGTTTGGCCGCTATAAAAAGCCTTACTTTCCAGAGGCTGAGCTGTACCATTTCGCGGAGAAAGCACAGCATGCAGAGTTTCATTGTGAGTCTTATGAAGATTGTATGAAACGTGCGGATCATCGCTCGGTTGTTTATTGCGATCCACCGTATGCCCCCCTGTCGTCAACGGCGAATTTTACGGCCTATCATACAAATAGCTTTAGTGAGCAACAGCAGGAATTACTGGCGAAAAAGGCGGAATCGCTGATGAAAAAGCGTATTCCTGTGCTTATCTCAAACCATCGTACGCCGCTGACTCAGGAGTGGTATAAAAATGCCGCTGAGACACATATCGTGAAGGTTCGCCGCAGCATCAGCAGTAACGGTGGGACACGTAAGAAGGTGGACGAGCTTCTGGCTCTGTACTGTCCGCCCAAGACCTAATAAATTTCAAGGAGATGCGGATGAAGCAGTATTTGATTGCCCCTTCGATTCTGTCGGCAGATTTTGCTCGTTTGGGCGAGGATACCGCCAGTGCGCTGGCCGCGGGTGCGGATGTTGTGCACTTTGACGTGATGGACAACCACTATGTGCCAAATCTGACTATTGGTCCTATGGTGCTGAAAGCGCTGCGTCATTACGGTATCACCGCCCCTATTGATGTGCATTTGATGGTTAAGCCGGTTGACCGTATCGTCCCTGATTTCGCCGCCGCGGGCGCCAGCATTATTACCTTTCACCCTGAAGCCTCTGAGCACGTTGACCGCACGCTACAGCTCATCAAAGAGCACGGTTGTAAAGCGGGGCTGGTGTTTAATCCGGCGACGTCGCTAAGCTATCTTGATTACGTGATGGATAAGCTGGATGTCATTCTGCTGATGTCCGTGAATCCGGGCTTTGGCGGTCAGTCTTTTATTCCTCATACCCTTGATAAACTGCGTGAAGTTCGTCGCCGTATCGATGCGTCGGGCTACGATATTCGTCTGGAAGTTGATGGCGGCGTAAAAGTCAATAATATTGCAGAGATTGCCGAAGCCGGTGCGGATATGTTTGTGGCCGGATCGGCTATTTTCGATCAGCCTGACTACAAAAAAGTGATTGATCAAATGCGTAGCGAATTAGCAAAGGTTAGCCATGGATAAGTTACAAACCATTCGCGGCGTGGCGTTTGATCTTGATGGGACGCTGGTGGACAGCGCGCCGGGATTGACCGCTGCCGTTGATAACGCGTTGTATGCGCTGGAACTCCCGATGGCGGGCGAGGCGCGCGTTGTGACCTGGATTGGCAACGGCGCGGATGTCTTGATGCAACGGGCTTTGGCCTGGGCACGTCAGGAGCGTACGACGCTGCGTGCCGCGCAGGGCAAACCTTCCGTCGAGCATGATGATATTCCGCAGAGCGAACAGCAGGCTATTTTGCGTAAGTTGTTCGACCGCTACTATGCAGAAACCGCGGAAGAGGGAAGCTTTCTGTTCCCGAATGTAGCGGATACGCTTGCCAGGCTGCATGCTAAAGGCTTGCCGCTGGCGCTGGTGACCAATAAGCCAACGCCGTTTGTCGCGCCGATTCTGGGGGCGCTGGATATCGCCAGCTATTTTAGCGTGGTGATTGGCGGTGATGATGTGAAGAACAAGAAGCCACATCCCGATCCGTTGCTTCTGGTGGCCAAAAAACTGGGGCTGACACCGGCTGAGCTGCTGTTTGTCGGCGATTCACGTAATGATATTCAGGCGGCGAAAGCGGCAGGTTGCTGTTCAATCGGCCTGACTTACGGCTACAACTACGGCGAGCCAATTTCACTGAGCGAGCCGGATTATATCTTTGACCAATTTAATGAACTTTTGCCTGCTTTCGGGCTACCGTTCAGTGAGACTCAGGAATAAAAAATGACTAAGCCCATCGTTTTTAGTGGCGCACAGCCCTCCGGTGAATTGACCATTGGCAACTATATGGGGGCGCTGCGTCAGTGGGTAAACATGCAGGACGATTACCACTGCATTTACTGCATCGTTGATCAGCATGCGATTACCGTCCGCCAGGATCCGCAGCAACTACGTAAAGCTACGCTGGATACGCTTGCGCTGTACCTGGCGTGCGGCATTGACCCGGAAAAAAGCACCATCTTCGTGCAGTCTCACGTGCCGGAGCATGCCCAGTTGGGCTGGGCGCTGAACTGCTACACCTATTTCGGCGAGCTGAGCCGGATGACCCAGTTTAAAGATAAATCATCCCGTTACGCGGAAAATATTAACGCCGGTCTGTTTGACTATCCGGTGCTGATGGCTGCCGATATTCTCCTGTATCAAACCAACCAGGTACCGGTCGGCGAAGATCAGAAACAGCATCTGGAACTGAGCCGAGATATCGCCCAGCGCTTCAACGCTATTTACGGCGACGTGTTTAAAGTACCGGAACCGTTTATCCCGAAATCCGGCGCACGCGTGATGTCTCTGCTGGAGCCGAGCAAAAAGATGTCCAAGTCAGACGATAACCGTAATAACGTTATCGGCCTGCTGGAAGATCCGAAATCGGTAGTGAAAAAAATCAAACGTGCGGTTACTGACTCTGACGAGCCGCCGGTTGTTCGTTACGATATTGAAAATAAAGCGGGCGTTTCCAACCTGCTGGATATCCTCTCGGCGGTCACCGGTCAGAGTATCCCTGAGCTGGAACAGCATTTTGCAGGCAAGATGTATGGTCATCTGAAGGGGGAAGTGGCAGAAGCGGTTTCTGGTATGCTGACCGAGCTGCAGGCGCGCTATCACCGGTTCCGTAGTGACGAAGCCTTCCTGAATCAGGTGATGAAAGAGGGCGCGGAGAAAGCCAGCGCTCGCGCTTCCGTGACGTTGAAAGCAGTCTACGAAGCGATTGGGTTTGTTGCTAAACCCTGAGCCATCTTGATGGTCGCAACGAAATAAAAAAGCCGGGTGCGATGCATCCGGCTTTTTACTATGGATGAGCGGAAAGATTAGTGGTTTGAGAACCAGTTCAGCTTATCGCGCAAACCGACCACGCGGCCCACGATAATCAGCGCCGGACTGGCCATCTGCTGAGCCAGCAGATCCAACTGTTCTAAGGTACCGGTGACCACCTTCTGAGTTACCGCCGTACCGTTCTCAACAATTGCTGCAGGCGTGTCGGCCGCCATACCGTGGGCTATCAGTTTTTCCCTGATAGCGGGCGCCTGATTCAGGCCCATATAGAACACCAGCGTTTGCTTTTCGGCCGCCAGGTTTTCCCAGTCCAGTTCGCCACCGGTCTTGAGATGACCAGTGACCAGACGCACCCCCTGAGAATAATCACGATGGGTGAGAGGGATACCGGAATAAGCCGAGCAGCCGGAGGCGGCGGTAATGCCCGGCACGACGGAGAAAGGAATCCCTGCCTGACACAGGGTTTCCAGCTCTTCACCGCCGCGACCAAAGATAAACGGGTCGCCGCCTTTCAGCCGAACTACGCGTTTCCCGCTCCTGGCTTCACGCAGCAAAATCTGGTTAATCTCTTCCTGCGGAACGCAGTGATAGCCTGCGCGTTTGCCGACAAACACCCGGTCGGCATCGCGGCGCACCAGGTTCATAATATCGTCGGAAACCAGGCGGTCATAAACCACCACATCCGCCTGCTGGATTTGCTGTAGCCCTTTTAGCGTGAGTAGCCCTGCGTCACCGGGCCCTGCGCCAACCAGAACGACTTCGCCGCGATGATCCAGCGGTTCAGTCAGCAACTGTTCCGTAGTATCCACCACGGCCTGACGATCTTCATTGGCCAAAGATTGCGCCAGCCTGTCGTTAACAAACAGTTTTTCCCAGAAGCGCCGCCGTTCCCCGACGGTGGCAAACTGTTTCTTCACCCGGGAACGCAACTGGCCCGCGTAGTGGGCCAGTTGACCCAAATGTAACGGCAAAACCGACTCCAGCTTTTCGCGCAGCAGACGAGCCAGTACCGGTGAGGTACCGCCAGATGAGACGGCAACCATCAGCGGCGAGCGATCGATAATCGACGGCATGATAAAGCTGGCTTGCTGAGGCGCGTCCACCACGTTGCAAAATATTCGCCGGGCTTCCGCCGCATCGCTAACCTGCTGATTGACCGCTTCGTCGTCGGTAGCGGCAATAGCCAGCCAGCAGTTATTGAGCAGGGCGGGGTTAAACTCGCCTTTCACCAGGGTCAGTCTGTGTGAATCGGCCCACACCTGGAACTGGGGGATGAAATCCAGCGCATTGACCGTTAATCTGGCGCCCGCGTCCAGCAACAGACGGGCTTTACGCTCGGCGACATCGCCGCCGCCGACTAACAGGCAGTCGCGATCGCGTAATTGACAAAATATAGGCAAATGGTCCACGACATTACCTCTTAAATTATTGGCTGCAGCCTTTCTGGCTTGTCAGGTTATCTTGTTTGCTCGTTCGAACGCCTCGCAGGGCGAGCGTGGCAAACCCTTCTCACGTGCCGCGTGTACGTGAGAAGGGGGGGCGCACAGCGCGTATTCAAACCTGCTAAAACAGACTCCTGTTTATTTTTCCGGAGCCGGGGCTCCGCTTTTGTCGTAGCATACCAATAACCTGATCCCATGAATACGATACCGGACAAAGTATTCCCGAGAGTAATTCACGGCCGGTGAGCCTCCATTGTCGTCAGGCTGCCTGACTGACGCGTTCAGTACCAGGCGTTGCGCCTCCAGATTCATCAAATGCGCAGTTGCACCACGCCGTCTTTCACGCGAGCTTCGTAGTGCGCGACGGAATGGCTTTCATCTTCCATGCACAGACCGTCACTCAGACGGAAACGCTGTTTTTTCAGCGGACTGGCAACCCACAGTTCGCCCTGATGCTCGGCAATCAACCCGCGCGACAGCACGCTGGACTCAAAAAACGGGTCGATATTGCTGATCGCGAATACCTGGTCGCTGTGATATGGACGGAAAATGGCGACCTGCTTTTCGCCTGACAGCGCGCAGACGCCGGTTTCCGGCAGAATGTCATCGATTTTGCAGATGTTTTTCCACTGGCTCATGCGTTTTCCTCCACCAGAGTTACCGGAATGCGTTCGTACGGCGTTGCCGGACGATGCTGTTCACGCTCAGGAACCACCTGAACATTCGGGTCGCGCTTATCGCTGTTGATAAAGTGTCTGAAACGAACCTGCGCAGACGGTGTATTCACGGTCTCCGTCCACTCGCACACCACCGCTTCACGCAGGCGGGTCATCTCTTCTTCCAGATGCGCGTTCAGGCCCAGTTTGTCGTCGATGATGACCGACTTCAGGTAGTCGATGCCGCCTTCCAGGTTATCTAACCACGGTGCGGTACGGGTCAGTTTGTCGGCGGTACGGATGTAGAACATCATGAAGCGGTCGAGGTATTTAACCAGCGTTTCGCGGTCGATATCCGCCGCCAGCAGGTCTGCATGACGCGGTTTCATCCCGCCGTTACCGCAGACGTACAGGTTCCAGCCTTTTTCCGTGGCGATAATCCCCACGTCTTTACCCTGGGCTTCCGCACATTCACGGGTACAGCCGGAGACGCCAAATTTCATTTTGTGCGGGGTACGGATGCCTTTGTAGCGGTTTTCCAGCTCGACGCCGAAGCCGACGCTGTCGCCCACGCCGTAGCGGCACCAGGTGCTGCCCACGCAGGTTTTCGCCATACGCAGCGCTTTGGCATACGCGTGACCGGTTTCGAAGCCCGCTTCAATCAACTGACGCCAGATTTCCGGCAGATCGTCTTTCTGCGCGCCGAACAAACCAATACGCTGAGAACCGGTAATTTTGGTGTACAGGTTAAACTCACGCGCGATGCGACCTACGGCCACCAGACCTTCCGGCGTGATTTCGCCGCCCGCAGAACGCGGGATCACGGAGTAAGTGCCGTCTTTCTGGATGTTCGCCAGGAAGTTGTCGTTGGTATCCTGTAGCGGGGTGTGCTGTGGCTTCAGAATGTATTCGTTCCAGCAGGAGGCCAGCAGAGAACCGACGGTCGGTTTACACACTTCGCAGCCGTAGCCTTTACCGTGTTTCGCCAGCAGTTCTTCAAAGGTTTTAATGCCTTCCACGCGGATGAGGTGGAACAGTTCCTGACGTGAGTACGCAAAGTGCTCACACAGGTTGTTGTTCACTTCAATACCCTGTTTCGCCAGTTCGGCGTTCAGAACCTGAGTAACCAGCGGAATACAGCCGCCGCAGCCAGTACCGGCTTTGGTTTCCGCTTTCAGCGCCGCAACGGTGTGGCAGCCTTTGTTGATGGCGGCGACCAGCATCCCTTTGGTGACGTCAAAGCAGGAACAGATTTGCGCGCTGTCCGGCAGTTTATCAACGCCAATGGAAGGCTTACCGCTGCCAGAATGTGCCGGCAGGATCAGCGAGTCCGGGTTTTCCGGCAGTTCAATCGCGTTCAGCACCAGTTGCAGCAGGTTGCCGTAATCGCTGGTATCGCCCACCAGCACCGCGCCGAGCAGGGTTTTGTTGTCTTCGCTGACGATGAGGCGTTTGTAGACCTCTTTGCTTTCGTCGAGGTAAACGTAGCTACGCGCGCCCGGCGTGCGGCCATGCGCATCGCCAATGCCGCCGACGTCTACGCCCAGCAGCTTCAGCCTGGCGCTGAGGTCTGCGCCTTCAAATGCGTTTTCGGTTTCGAGGATGTGGTCAACGGCAACCTGCGCCATTTTGTAGCCAGGCGCGACCAGACCGTACACGCGGTTGTGCCAGCTGGC
The DNA here is from genome assembly GCF_005860775.1 of Klebsiella indica. Classification (GTDB taxonomy): domain Bacteria; phylum Pseudomonadota; class Gammaproteobacteria; order Enterobacterales; family Enterobacteriaceae; genus Klebsiella; species Klebsiella indica. The sequence continues at coordinate 24,881 of NZ_VCHQ01000005.1, read as the reverse complement.
GCATTCGCCAATCGCGTAGATATCCGGGTCAGACGTCTGGCAGGCGTCGTTAATCACGATACCGCCGCGCTGAGCGACCTCCAGGCCGCACTGGGTGGCCAGTTTGTCACGCGGGCGGATACCGGTAGAGAAAACGATGAAATCGACTTCCAGCTCGCTACCGTCGGCAAAACGCATGGTTTTACGCGCTTCGGTGCCTTCCTGAACGATCTCTTTGGTGTTTTTGCTGGTATGTACGCGCACGCCCATGCTTTCGATTTTACGGCGTAGCTGCTCGCCGCCCATCTGATCCAGCTGTTCTGCCATCAGCATGGGGGCAAATTCGATAACGTGGGTTTCGACGCCTAAGTTTTTCAGCGCTCCAGCGGCTTCCAGACCCAGCAGGCCGCCGCCGACCACCGCGCCGCGTTTGCTGCGACGGGCGCAGGCTTCAATGGCGTTGAGATCTTCAATGGTACGGTAAACAAAGCAGTCCTGGGTTTCGGAACCTTTAATTGGCGGGATCCACGGCCAGGAGCCGGTCGCCATGATCAGTTTATCGTAATAGACCGTACGACCCGCGCTGGAGTGGATGACCTTCTCCTGACGGTTGATCGTAATGGCGCGTTCGCCGACCAGAACGTTAACGCCGTGCTTCTCATAAAAGCCTTCACGCACCAGAGACAGCTCTTCAGCGGTGTGGTGGGAGAAGTAGGAAGAGAGGTGGACACGGTCGTATGCTTTGCGGGGTTCTTCACAGAACACGGTAATGTCAAAATTGGCAGCGTCGGATTTATCAAGAAGGTCCTCAATAAAGCGATGGCCGACCATACCATTACCGATAATAGCGAGTCTGACTTTGCTCATTTTTGCCTCGATTTCTTTTCTATTACCGCCTACCTTAACGATTCAGTCGTGACGCTTATTGATGCAAATCAATTGCACCTTTGCCTACCACTTAATGGGTATATTCATGATTTGTCAGTGTTTTTATAAGTTATGGAAAACGCTGGCTTTTCCTTTTTGCTTTTTTTATGTACAACGCTAGCTACAAGCAACCACACCGGGTTACGCCTACCTTCAGCAATATTTACGGGAGCCATCGATATGACAGCAGCGCCGCTTTGGTTAATTGAGAATGTTCGTCTGCCCGATCGCGAAGGGTTATGGCAGATAGCGATAGACAAGGGGCGCTTCGGGGATATCACCCCAATGAGAGAGGCGCGTAGCGAAAGTTATGAAGTGTTGAATGCCCGCGGTGGACTGGCGATTCCGCCTTTTATTGAACCGCATATTCACCTCGATACGACCCAAACTGCCGGTGAGCCGAACTGGAATCAGTCCGGGACGTTGTTTGAAGGAATTGAACGCTGGGCGGAGCGTAAGGCGTTATTGAGCCATGAGGACGTGAAAACCCGGGCGTGGAAAACGCTGAAATGGCAGATTGCCAACGGCATTCAGTTTGTCCGTACCCATGTGGATGTTTCTGATCCTACGCTGACCGCGCTCAAAGCGATGCTGGAGGTAAAACAGGAGGTGGCGCCGTGGGTAGAATTACAGATTGTCGCCTTCCCGCAAGAAGGCATTTTATCTTACCCCAACGGTGAAGCTTTGCTGGAAGAGGCGCTACGCCTGGGAGCCGATGTGGTGGGCGCGATCCCCCATTTTGAGTTCACGCGGGAATATGGCGTGGAATCCCTGCATATCGCTTTTCGCCTGGCGCAGAAGTATCAGCTGCCGCTGGATATTCATTGCGATGAAATTGATGATGAGCAGTCGCGATTCGTTGAAACCGTGGCGGCCCTGGCGCTAAAAGAGGGGATCGGGCCGCGAGTGACCGCCAGCCATACTACCGCAATGCACTCCTATAATGGCGCTTATACCTCGCGTCTTTTCCGCTTACTGAAGCTTTCCGGTATTAATTTCGTTGCGAATCCGCTGGTTAATATCCATCTGCAGGGACGGTTTGATGACTATCCGAAGCGTCGCGGAATTACCCGGGTTAAGGAGCTGCTGGCGGCGGGAATAAACGTCTGTTTTGGTCATGATGATGTCTTTGACCCGTGGTATCCGCTGGGGACCGGCAATATGCTGCAGGTGCTGCACATGGGGCTGCACGTTTGTCAGATGATGGGCTATCAGCAGATTAACGATGGGCTGAAACTGGTGACGGAAAACAGCGCCCGCACGTTGGGCCTGAGCGATTACGGTATTGCGACCGGGAATATGGCGAATCTGGTGATTCTGCCTGCCGAAAATGGTTTTGAAGCGGTACGCTGCCAGGTTCCGGTACGCTGGTCAATTCGTCAGGGGAGAGTGATCGCCACAACGCAGCTGGCGCAGACCTGGGTGCAGACGGATAGCGGCGGAGAGGAGCTGTTTTTTAGCCGAAATGGCCCCTTTGCCGGAACAAAGGGGCCTGAGGCTTAGTGCGATGCCACAGCCGCGTTGTTCTGGCGGTGACGGGAAACAAAGCCGAGGATCAGACACATCACAAATACTACGGCATAGAGGCCGTTAGCGGTATGCAGCGCGGCCAGCGGGCCGCTGGCGGCGACGATAGGGCCGGTCACGACGAAGGTCAGCATGGTGCCGACGGTGCCGCAGGTCAGAATAAAGTTGACCAGTTTAGGGGATGATACTTTAGTCTGCAGCGAGCCCAGGGTGATGATCGAAGTGTAGATCGCGCTGGAGAAGAAACCGAGGCTCAGGATAAACCACGGCATATGCTCCGGCGAACCGTTAATAAACAGATACATCAGTACCGTCGCCAGGCCAGCCAGCACGGTCAGAATACGCTGCAGGTCAAAGAAGCGCAGGATAACGCTGAATGACCACATACCGATCATGTACGACATCCAGAAATCGCTCACCAGTTTACCCGCATCGCCAAGACTCATACCCAGGCCTTTGGCGTATTCCGGCACCCAGGAGATAAAACCTAACTGGCCGAGGATATAGCACAAGGCGGCAATGGAGAGAAACAGCACGCCGATACCCCATTTCTCTTTTACCACCGGCTGGCTGTCCTGCTGGGCTTTTTTACCCAATACCGGGAATTCACAGCCAAAAGTCAGCACGAAAATAGCGACGTAGACCAGGCCGATGCAGGCATAAACCCAGTACCATTCGATGCTGCGCGCCAGCAGATAAGCCGCCAGCATCGGGAAGATCATGCCCGCCATGCTGAAGAAAGAGTCGGTAAACAGCAGACGCGCGCCGCGCTGACGCCCTTCATACAGATGGGTGATCAGGAAGGTACCGATCGACATGGTGATCCCGCTGACCAGGCCCAGGACAAACATTGACGCGGAGAACAGCGCCAGGCTGTGGCTGAACATCAGCCCCGCGACGGCCAGCACCATCAGAATAAAGCCGAAGCGAAGCTGGGTTTTCAGCGGAACGATTTCCATCAGCCAGGCATTCAGAAAGATAGAAATCAGGATACCGGCGTTAAGGAAGGTAAAGGTGTTGCTCATACTGGAAACGGGCAGATGGAAATAATCTGCGATGTTTCCCATCACCATCCCGGTGACGATCACCAATGCGCCGGTCAGGGCGTAGGAGAAGAAGCTGATCCATGTGAGCTTGATACGGTTGCTGTTAGTCATGACTGGCCTGTGAATAGAAATGTAAAGCGCGTTGACTTTGCGCCGGGCGGACAGATTTTATTCGTTTGGGTGATGTAAGCAATGTTTATTATGAAATATAAATATTTTTGCATATTTATATGTGACATAAATCACATTTATTATTGGCCGTTCAATGAGGGAGGAACGTTACAAGTGTTTCAGCTAAGTAAAATTAGGTAAAAGGCTGGCCCACGGGACAAAGGCTCTTTAGAATCAAGCCACTTGCTTTTTTATCCTGCTCCGTTAAGGAATGTCCATGCTCAAATCAACTCTCGCGGCGGTGGCTGCCGTTTTTGCCATTTCAGCATTTTCCCCTGCCATGGCGGCAAAGGGGGATCCCCATGTGTTGCTGACTACCTCTGCGGGCAATATTGAGCTGGAGCTAAATAGCCAGAAAGCGCCGATCTCGGTTGAGAATTTCCTGAAGTACGTTAACAGTGGTTTCTATAACCACACCACCTTTCACCGTGTCATTCCGGGTTTTATGATACAGGGCGGCGGTTTTAACGAACAAATGCAGCAAAAGCAGCCGAATCCACCGATTAAAAATGAAGCCGATAACGGTCTGCGCAATACCCGCGGGACCATCGCGATGGCGCGTACCGCCGATCGCGACAGCGCCACCAGTCAGTTCTTTATCAATATTGCGGATAACGCTTTCCTCGATCACGGTCAGCGTGATTTTGGCTATGCGGTCTTTGGTAAAGTGGTAAAAGGCATGGACGTGGCGGATAAGATTTCTCAGGTACCGACTCATAATGTTGGGCCATATCAGAATGTCCCGTCTAAACCTATCGTTATTCTGTCGGCAAAAGTGCTGCCATAAAGCATTCCTCCTGCGCGGGTGCGATGCTCGCGCAATGTCCTCTCCGTATCGCCCGCCAGATAAATCAACCTGTCTTTTGCAAAGTGATAAGCGAAAACCGCGAATCTGAGTAAAATAGCCCGGTTTGTGACTTCCGGAGCCGCTATGATCCTGCTTATCGACAACTACGATTCTTTCACCTGGAATTTGTATCAGTATTTTTGTGAACTGGGGGCGGAAGTGCTGGTCAGGCGTAACGATGAGCTGACGCTGGAGGGGATTATCGCGCTTGCGCCGACGAAAATTGTTATCTCTCCGGGCCCCTGCACGCCAGATGAATCAGGGATTTCGCTGGCGGTGATTCGCCACTTTTCCGGCAAGATCCCACTTTTAGGCGTTTGCCTGGGCCATCAGGCAATCGCGCAGGTTTTCGGCGCCACTATCGTGCGGGCCGTCAGAGTGATGCACGGTAAAACGTCGCCTGTCAGCCACAATGGTCAAGGCGTGTTCCAGGGGCTGAATAATCCACTTACCGTCACCCGCTACCACTCTTTGTTGATTGCTCCTTTGACGTTACCCGAATGCTTTGAGGTGACCGCCCGAAGCGAAGAGGGCGAAATTATGGGGATTCGCCACCGTGAATTTGATCTGGAGGGCGTGCAGTTTCATCCGGAGAGTATTCTCAGCGAGCAGGGGCATCAACTGCTGGCAAACTTTCTCAATCGGTGATTTGTGGTTGCCATTGAGTGATTTTTTATGCATATTTTGTGATTAGATTATCATAATCATCGCTGCATAACGAAGAAGGATGGGCATGACATGGCAACAGAACAACCGGCAATCACCCGCGCGACATTCGATGAGGTCATTTTGCCGATTTATGCACCGGCAGAATTTATTCCGGTGAAGGGTAAAGGTAGCCGCGTATGGGATCAGCAGGGCAAAGAGTACGTTGATTTCGCTGGCGGTATTGCTGTAACCGCGCTCGGTCATTGCCATCCGGCGCTGGTGGCGGCACTCCATGAACAGGGTGAAAAGCTGTGGCACACCAGTAACGTTTTCACCAATGAACCGGCTTTGCGCCTGGGCCGGAAGCTGGTCGATGCGACGTTTGCTGACCGCGTGGTATTTATGAACTCCGGGACGGAAGCCAATGAAACGGCTTTCAAACTGGCACGCCATTACACCGTGACGCGTCATAACCCGTACAAAACTAAAATTATCGCTTTCCATAACGCTTTCCACGGTCGGTCGCTGTTTACCGTGTCCGTCGGCGGCCAGCCAAAATACTCCGATGGTTTTGGCCCGAAACCCGCCGATATCATTCACGTGCCGTTCAATGACCTGCATGCGGTGAAGGCCGTGATGGACGATCATACCTGTGCGGTGGTGGTTGAGCCAATTCAGGGGGAAGGCGGCGTTATGGCGGCAACGCCTGAATTCCTGCAAGGGCTGCGTGAACTGTGCGACCAGCACCAGGCACTATTGGTGTTTGATGAAGTACAGTGCGGCATGGGGCGCACAGGCTCGCTGTTCGCGTATATGCACTATGGCGTGACGCCGGATATTCTGACCAGCGCTAAGGCGCTTGGCGGCGGTTTCCCTATTAGCGCAATGTTGACTACCCATGAAATCGCCAGCGCTTTCCATGCGGGTTCTCATGGTTCAACCTACGGCGGCAACCCGCTGGCCTGCGCGGTCGGCGGGGCGGCGTTCGATCTGATTAATACGCCGGAAGTGCTTGAGGGGGTCACGGCTAAACGGGCGTTGTTCGTTAAACAGCTCCAGCAAATTGACGCCAGGTTCGAGCTGTTCAGCGATATCCGCGGGATGGGGCTGTTGATCGGCGCTGAGCTGAAACCACAGTATAAAGGCCGGGCGCGTGATTTTCTGTATGCCGCGGCAGATGCCGGGGTGATGGTACTTAATGCCGGCCCGGACGTGATGCGTTTTGTGCCGTCGCTGGTGATTGACGACAGCGATATTGCCGAAGGGATGACGCGCTTTGCCCATGCGGTTGAGCGCGTGCTTAGCGCTTAGCGGCCCGTAGCCAGATGCCATGATGTGGGCGCTGACGCCATGCCACCGACGAAATCGTGTGCATGGTGTTCAGATGCCCAAGGATCCGCTGCAAATGCTGCTCCATGGCGCTGAGCGGGCCGCGGGGAACCTCGGCATCCTGCGCTTCCATAATGTTCACATCTCCTGCGCTGCCTGGCCCATCGGAATCCAGACGTTGCTGACAGCGCTGGAGCGCAATTTCGCACGACTCCAGATAACGTTGCGCTAAATCCGGCGTCAGCATATTGTGCTCGCGCGCCAGCGTTGTCATGGCATTAATATGTTCGACGATGAACTGGCTATGGGTGACCCACAGCTTCATATCTTCCAGATAGTGTGTGTTAAAACCAGGTTCCAGCATCGCCTGATTCAGTGAGTTAAACAGCGCATTATGGGCCTGATTGACGCGCATTCGCTGATAGGCCAGCGCAGGGGCCTGATGATCGTCGCTAAGAATAAGCCGGATGGCTTCCTGATCGGCTTCCAGCGCATCGTGGGCGTTTTTGCGTAGCAGGCCGCTCTGCCACTGCGGCCATAACCAGAGCATTCCGCCGAAGGCAATCAGGCAGCCAATCAGCGTATCAACCAGCCTGGCAACAATAATCTGTTCGCCGTTCAGGGTGAGCAGTTGCAGGGTATATACCGCCGTAACGGTAAACCCGACCATCGCCCAGCCGTAATTCTTACGAATAATCAGGTAGCTTAATAGCGTGATGAAGAGCATGGCGGTTAGCGTATAACCTTCCGGGACGTGAAAATGCAGCGTCAGTCCGGCGATGACTAATCCGGCAAATGTCCCGGCAGCCCGGTGGACGATCCGCACCCGTGTTGCGCTGTAGCCGTTTTGCGTCACGAAGAGCACGGTCATCAAAATCCAGTAGGGTTTTGGTAAATGCAACGCGCTGCCCATCAGGCTGGCGACACTCAGCATTACGCTGATGCGCGCCGCGTTACGTAACGCCGGTGATTTAAGCGACAGATAGCTTTTCAACGCCGGTAGCAGCGGCAGGCGGCGGGTTTTATCCGCCATCAGATTTCGGGAGTACAGAGGGCGCTGGGTGCGTAAAACCCGGGCAATGCGACTGAAATGCCAGGCGCAAAACTGGCCGACCGGGTTATCCGGATGCTGCCAGGCGATCTTTTCCAGAGCGCCGATCTGTTTATCCATCTGAAAGCGCTGAGGATAGCGATGGTAAAGCAGATCATCCGCCAGTTCGCGCAGTCGAGCGGCGATGGTTTGCGCGTTCCAGCGAATTACCGCTTCTGCGTGGCTGCGCTCCACCAGTTTCTGCACCTCTTCCGGTTGGTGCAGGCTGACGGAGATGTGCTCCTGGAGATCCAGACCAACCTGGAAAGCGCGCAGCAGGCGTTTATGATCGCTGTGCTGGTTGGCCGCCAGCATATGCATCTGCTGGTAGCACTGGGTAATCAGATCGACCACTTTTTGTTGGCGGTTGAGCAGGGGCGGCAACGAGGTGGCCGGATCGGTATGCTGGGTCAGCAGGCTGTATTTGGCTTCACAATAACTGGCCAGCTCCCGATAGAGCAGGCTCAGAGATTCGCGCAGCGGCTGTTCGCGCCACAGCCAAAACCAGAACCAGTTAAAAATTCCATACCATAGGGTGCCGAGTGCATAGATTAGTAACGGTTCCTGGATCGGCATATTGCCTGCAAGGCTCAGAGTAAAACTGGCGGCGATAAGCGAGGCGGGTAACAATCTCGCATGAAGCGAACTGATTTCGGCAGTAACGCCGAGAACCAGGGTCAGCCCGGTCAGGATTAGCGGTAAAGGAATTTCCCGCTGCAGAAGGAGCTGGACAATCAGGCTACTGCCAGCGAACAAGCAGCCGCCAATGATCAGGCGCTTAAAGAAGCGTTTATGCGGTGTATCCAGACCGGCAATATTGCAGCAGGCAGGAACGAGGGAAAACAGGAGTCCCTGCTGTAAATGACCAAGAAGAAGTCCCGTTGCAACTGGCAGACATAACACCAGCGTTTGCCGCAGTGCATAGTTGACTTCCGGGTGATAAATCAGCCTGCGCCACATGGGGAGGAAACAAAAACGGCGTATTGTCAGACAATACGCCGTTTTACCGACTTAACGGGTACCGTAGACGACGATAGTTTTACCGTGCGCGGAGATCAGGTTTTGATCTTCCAGCATTTTCAGTATCCGGCCAACGGTTTCGCGGGAGCAGCCGACGATCTGACCAATTTCCTGACGGGTAATTTTAATTTGCATACCGTCCGGGTGGGTCATTGCATCCGGCTGTTTTGCCAGATTCAGCAGCGTCTGAGCGATGCGACCGGTAACGTCGAGGAAGGCAAGGTTACCCACTTTCTCAGACGTAACCTGCAGGCGACGCGCCATTTGCGAAGAGAGACGCATCAGGATATCCGGGTTTACCTGGATCAACTGACGGAATTTTTTGTAGGAGATTTCAGCCACTTCACATGCGGTTTTAGCACGTACCCAGGCGCTACGTTCCTGACCTTCTTCAAACAAGCCTAATTCACCGATGAAATCGCCCTGGTTGAGGTAAGAGAGGATCATCTCTTTGCCTTCTTCATCCTTGATGAGTACAGCCACTGAGCCTTTAACGATGTAGTACAGCGTTTCTGCTTTCTCACCCTGGTGGATCAGCGTGCTCTTTGAGGGGTACTTATGAATGTGGCAATGAGACAAGAACCATTCGAGGGTAGGGTCTGTTTGCGGTTTGCCAAGCACCATGCGCGGTTATCCTCTGTTATCAGCTATCTCCGGGTGCCGACACTACACGGCATCCGGGCATGCAATCGTATTAAATCCCTGTACCTGGGAATCTGGCTGGAATTTTTCCGCAGCCTGTAATGTGAACTCCTCTGCATACATGCAGTACATCAATGTATTACTGTAGCATCCAGACTGTTTTAGCATAGCTTTCGCTGCATGTCTCCTGGTGTCTCGCTTCAGCATGACCCAGGTCGCCTTCCGTTGCCAGAATTGTTATGTGCGCGTAATCTGTCAGGAAAATTACAGCTCTGGAGTTCAATTTATGCAAGCGCGAGTGAAGTGGGTTGAAGGGTTAACCTTCATTGGAGAGTCGGCTTCTGGTCACCAGATTCTGATGGACGGGAATTCCGGTGATAAAGCCCCCAGCCCGATGGAAATGGTGCTGATGGCGGCGGGCGGATGCAGCGCGATTGACGTCGTCTCCATTTTACAGAAGGGGCGCCATAACGTCACCAACTGTGAAGTCAAGCTGACCTCGGAACGTCGGGAAGAGGCGCCGCGTCTGTTTACCCATATTAATCTGCATTTTATCGTGACCGGTAAGGCGCTGAAAGAGGCTGCCGTTTCTCGTGCTGTTGACCTGTCAGCGGAAAAATATTGCTCGGTGGCGCTGATGCTGGAGAAAGCGGTAAATATTACCCACTCTTATGAAGTGATCGAAGAGTAAGCCAACAAGACCCCGGCAGACGTTCGCGCTACCGGGGGGAGTCATTCGTTAACTGATTTTCCTGCCTTCCATCAGCCGCTCGACCAGTGGCGTCATGATCAGCTCCATCGCCAGTCCCATTTTGCCTCCCGGTACAACCAGAGTGTTCATATGTGAGATAAACGAGCCCTGAAGCATGGCCAGAAGCCAGGGGAAATCGATGTTTCTCAGATTACGGAAATGGATAACGACAAAGCTCTCATCCAGTGAAGGAATGGCTTTGGTCGCAAAGGGATTGGAGGTATCCACCGTGGGAACGCGCTGGAAGTTGAGATGGGTACGCGAAAACTGCGGGGTGATGAAATTGATGTAATCCTCCATTGAGCGAACGACGGAATCCATTACCGCCTCACGGGAGTGCCCGCGTTCGCTGGTGTCGCGGATAAGCTTCTGGATCCACTCCAGATTGACGATGGGCACGACGCCGACCAGCAGGTCGACATGGCTCGCGACATCATGCTGCGGCGTAACGACGCCGCCATGCAGCCCTTCATAAAACAGTACGTCAGTGGGTTCGGGGAGTGGTTGCCAGGGGGTGAAGGTCCCCGGCACCTGGTTCCACGGCACGGCTTCATCATAGGTATGTAAATACTTGCGCGACTGACCTTTGCCGCTCTGCCCGTATTCAACGAAAGTCTGTTTCAGCAGGCCGAAGTCGTTCGCTTCAGGGCCAAAGTAACTGATATGCTTGCCCTGATCCCGCGCCTTGCGGATCGCCATGTCCATTTCCGGGCGGGTATAGCGGTGAAAGCTGTCGCCTTCCACTTCAGCGGCGTGCAGGTTTAACTGCGCGAAGATTTTGCGAAAGGCGAGGCTGGTGGTCGTGGTTCCCGCGCCGCTGGAGCCCGTGACGGCAATCACCGGATGTTTGGCAGACATAACAACTCCCAGGGTAAACGATAGTGTGCGCCGCTTTAGCCGTGAAACTGCTTGCGGGGCATGATGTTGACCGTCTCGTGCAGTTCTGACCACACCAGCACGGCTTCTCCGCTTTTTAGCTGTTGTTTAACATCAGAGACTTTATCTGTCAGCGAACGTTCATGCTCACCATAATCGGTGCCTTCGCGTAATACAAAGCTTTCAATCAGATTATCCAGCGTTTCGGGATCGAGATCCTGCCAGGGAATAATCATATTTTCCCTCCTAACCAGCGGGTTAGCCAGGCCGGAATCCGTTTTTCCAGCCACATCTCTGGCTTACGCAGCGTACCGCCGACGAAACCAACATGCCCGCCGTGCTCCGTTAGCTGATATTCGACATTTGCCGGAAGCTGTTCCTGCGGGGGAATCGAATGGTGATCCATAAAAGGATCGTCTTTCGCATGAATAATCAACGTTGGTTTCGTGATATCGCTTAAGCGCGGCATGGCGCTGCACTGGCGATAGTAGTCCAGCGCATCGGCAAAACCGTGGATCCGGGCGGTAATGCTGTCGTCAAACTCCCGGATGCGGCGCATGCTTTTTAGCTGACGTAAATCGACGGGCAGCGAGCCTGGATAGGCTTTTAGCTTGCGCGCGGCGTTAGCTTTCAACAGGTTGAGCAGGTAGCGTTGATAAACACGGGAAAACCCTTTGTCCATATGATAGCTACAGGCTTCCAGCATAAATGGCGCTGAGACGATCACTGCGGCATTGACGGGAATATCGTCGCCTTCTTTCGCCAGCAGGCAGCCCAACATATTGCCTCCGAGGGAATAGCCTACCGCGGCCGTCGGTACGCAGCCATATTCGCGCTGGAGCCAGCGCAGGAACCAGGTGGCATCTTCCGTTTCGCCTGAATGGTAGATGCGGTTATTGCGGTTCGGCTCGCCGCTACAGCCGCGAAAATGCATCACCACGCCCAGCCAGCCACGCTGCATCGCCGCATGGATTAAGCCGTGGGCATAGGGGCTATGCAGGCTGCCCTCAAGGCCATGAAACACCACCAGGCGCGGTTTATGGCGCGCCTGGGAAGGATCTTCGCTCCATGCCAGATCAACAAAGTCGCCGTCCGGTAATTCAAGGCGCTGCCAGTGTGGTGTGAAACGGAGCTTGCGACGGATTAGCCGCGGCAACATGGTTTGCAAATGACGATTGCTTACGCCGCGCATCGGATGAAACTGCTGCGAGTCGTCTTCAGGAGGCGTCATTTCAGTGGGGGTAATATCAACCATAGCACCAGAGCTGTTCGGAATCTTTATACATACTATACCGCGCATAAAATACGCAGGTTAGCCAATATGTGGTCTTGTGGCCAGGCGAAACCCGCGTTGCTCTGAAGTTTGACATTGCTCTTGCGCGTTTAGCATGTCTGACCGGAATAGTGGGCCACCTTTAACTCTCCTGCAACATTTGCTCCAGTTGTTCCTGGGCTTCCAGCCAGGCCATTTCACACTCTTCAAGCGAGGATTTGGCGCTGGCCTGTTGCTGTAAACACTCTGTGAGCTCTGTTTTGCGGCTTTGCTCGTATAAACCGCTGTCGCTGAGCTTCTCCTCGACCAGCGCCAGTTTAGCGTTCAACTTTTCCATCTCTTTTTCCAGACGGGCAATCTCTTTACGCAGCGGCTGGGTTTGAGCACGCAATTCGGCTTCCCGACGCTTTTGGTCTTTACGTGCCTGCGCGCTATTGCTGTTCTCTTTCGATCCCGCTGGGGATTGATTTTCCTGTTTTTGCGTATCGCTCAACCACTGCTGGTAGTCTTCGAGATCGCCGTCGAAAGGTTCGACTTTGCTATCGTGCACCAGATAAAGATCGTCGGTGGTGGAGCGAATCAGATGACGGTCATGCGAGACCACCACCAGCGCGCCTTCAAAATCTATCAGCGCTTCGGTCAGGGCCTGACGCATATCAAGATCGAGATGGTTGGTGGGCTCATCCAGCAGTAACAGATTTGGCCGCTGCCAGACGATTAACGCCAGAACCAGGCGCGCTTTCTCGCCGCCGGAGAAGCGTTTTGTCTCTTCATTGACCTTGTCGCTCTGGAAGCCAAAACCGCCAAGATAGTCGCGCAGTTTCTGCTCCGTCTCCTGCGGCGCCAGACGCGCCAGATGTTGCAACGGCGATTCGTCCGCACGCAGAAATTCAAGTTGATGCTGAGCGAAATAGCCGAGCTTGATGCCCTTCGCCAGAGCAATTTCACCGTGCAGCGGCTGTAATTCACCGGCCAGCAGTTTTATCAGCGTTGATTTACCGGCGCCGTTACGCCCCAGAAGACCGATACGTGAACCCGGGACCAGATTCAGCTTGATTGAGTCGAGAATCACTCGCTCACCATAACCCGCGCTGATCTTTTCCATCTTCAACAGCGGGTTGGGCAGGCTTTCCGGCGCGCGGAAGCTAAAGTGGAACGGGTTATCAACGTGGGCCGGAGCAATGAGCTCCATGCGTTCAAGCATTTTGATGCGGCTTTGCGCCTGTTTGGCCTTGGTGGCTTTCGCGCGAAAACGGTCGATATAGCTTTGCAGATGTGCGACACGCTGCTGCTGGCTCTCATACATCGCCTGCTGTTGCGAAAGGCGCGTTGCGCGCTGAATTTCAAACGAACTGTAATTACCGGTGTACTCAAACATCGTCTGTTGTTCGATATGGATAATCTTATCGACGATCGGGTCAAGGAAATCACGATCGTGCGAGATCAGGATCAGCGTACCGGTATAACCCCGAAGCCACTTTTCCAGCCAGATGACCGCATCGAGATCGAGGTGGTTAGTGGGTTCATCAAGCAGCAACAGGTCGGAGCGGCAAATCAGCGCCTGCGCCAGGTTAAGGCGCATACGCCAGCCGCCGGAAAAGTCGCTTACCGGCCTTTCCAACTGGTCATTGCTGAAACCCAGACCGTGCAACAGGCTGGCGGCGCGTGAGCGAACGGTCCAGGCGTCGATGGCGTCCAGTTTGCCGTGTATCGTCGCAATAGCATGACCGTCGTTGCGTTCGTTGGCCTCGCGCAAAGCGGCCTCCAGATTGCGGAATTCGCGATCGCCATCAATAACATAGTCAATGGCGGGCTGTGGCAGCGCCGGGGTTTCCTGATTAACCCATGCCAGCTGCCAGCTGCCAGGGAAGGTCGCAGAGCCGCCATCGGCGCTGATCTCGTTTTTCAACAGCGAAAGCAGCGTGGATTTACCGCAGCCGTTTTTACCCACCAGGCCAACTTTTTGCCCGGGGTTGATAGTGGCAGTCGCGTTGTCCAGCAGGACGCGTACGCCGCGACGAATCTGTAACGAGGAGAAAACAATCATAAGGCGCCGTATGTTCTGACTATGTTAATTTGTCATTATGATAATGTAGTGTGGAGCGAAGCGCTCGCTCAACCGGGCCGCAATGGTAGCCCAAAATGAAGATGATACACAAAGTCATTCTGGTTGCGTCGGAACGCAGCCGCTGCACAGGCCGCCAGAAGACGTTCGGGAGGGAAAGATGTCTCAGGCAGCGAAAGTCTTGCTGTTGTATGCCCACCCAGAATCTCAGGATTCCGTGGCCAACCGGGTTTTACTTGAACCGGCGTTACAACTGCCGAATGTTACCGTGCACGATCTCTATGCACATTATCCGGATTTTTTTATCGATATCGCCTGTGAGCAGGACCTTCTGCGCCAGCATGAAGTGATCGTTTTCCAGCACCCGTTATATACCTGGAGCTGTCCGGCGCTAATGAAAGAGTGGCTGGATAGAGTGTTAAGCCGCGGTTTTGCCAGCGGAGCGGGAGGGAATCAACTGGCGGGAAAGTACTGGCGCAGTGTGATAACGACCGGAGAACCGGAGAGCGCCTACCGACGTGATGCCTACCGTTACCCGATGAATGACATTCTCCACCCTTTCGAACTGACAGCCGGTATGTGCCGTATGCACTGGATGAACCCAATCATCGTCTACTGGGCGCGGCGTCAGGCTCCCGACGAACTGAAAAGCCGCGCCCGCGCTTATGGCGACTGGCTGGCGAGCCCTGTTACGGGGGGAGGTTCAAATGGCGGGAGCTGATCTATTACTGGCAGGCGTATTATTTCTCTTTGCCGCCGTGGTGGCGGTACCGCTGGCGGCGAGATTAGGAATTGGCGCTGTACTGGGCTATCTGCTGGCAGGGATCGCCATCGGCCCCTGGGGATTGCGATTTATTAGCGATGTCGATGAAATTCTTCACTTCTCGGAATTAGGCGTCGTCTTCCTGATGTTTATCATTGGGCTGGAACTGAATCCGTCCAAGCTCTGGCGACTGAGAAGCTCTATCTTTGGCGTAGGGGCGGCACAGGTTGCTTTAAGTGCACTCATTCTTGGTGGTTTGTTAATGCTTAGCGACTTCTCGTGGCGGGCCGCGGTGGTGGGGGGAATTGGTCTGGCGATGTCCTCCACTGCGATGGCGCTGCAACTGATGCGCGAGAAAGGGATGAGCCGCAGCGAGTCAGGGCAACTGGGCTTCTCCGTATTGCTGTTTCAGGATCTGGCGGTTATCCCGGCCCTGGCATTGGTGCCTGTGCTTGTCGGTTCAGGCGACGACCATGTTGATTGGATCAAAACAGGAATGAAAGTTCTGGCCTTCTCCGGGATGCTGATCGGCGGCCGTTTTCTGCTGCGACCGGTATTCCGTTTTATTGCCGGCTCTGGCGTACGGGAGGTCTTTACCGCGGCATCTTTGCTATTGGTTCTCGGATCGGCGCTGTTTATGGAGGCGCTTGGTTTGTCGATGGCTCTGGGGACCTTTATCGCGGGAGTCCTGCTGGCAGAAAGCGAGTACCGTCATGAACTGGAAACCGCCATTGAGCCATTTAAAGGGCTCTTGTTGGGGCTGTTCTTTATTTCCGTTGGTATGGCGCTAAATATTGGCGTGCTGTACACCCATTTGTTGTGGGTCATTACCAGCGTTGCGATTCTGGTGACGGTGAAAGGCGGCGTCCTGTATCTTCTGGCGCACGTGTACGGTTTACGCCGTCCGGAGCGAGTACAGTTTGCTGGCGTGCTGAGTCAGGGCGGGGAGTTTGCTTTTGTGCTGTTTTCGATTCCGGCTTCGCTTCACCTGTTTCAGAACGACCAGATGGCGCTACTGTTAGTAACGGTGACGCTGTCGATGATGACCACGCCGTTGCTGATGAGGCTGATTGATAAGGTGCTGTCGCGGCGATTCAACACGCCGGAGGAAGAGGATGAGGTTCCGTGGGTTGAAGACGATAAACCGCAGGTTATTATCGTCGGTTTTGGGCGTTTCGGCCAGGTGATTGGCCGTCTGCTGATGGCCAACAAAATGCGCATTACGGTGCTGGAGCGCGATATCAGCGCGGTGAATCTGATGCGCAAATATGGCTATAAAGTTTATTTTGGCGACGCCACGCAACTGGAACTCCTGCGCTCGGCAGGGGCGGAAGATGCGCAGTCGATTGTGATTACTTGTAACGAGCCGGAAGATACCATGAAGCTGGTGGAAATATGTCAACAACACTTTCCACATCTGCATATTCTGGCGCGCGCGCGGGGACGCGTTGAAGCACATGAACTGCTGCAGGCCGGAGTGACGCAATTCTCGCGCGAAACGTTTTCCAGTGCGCTGGAGTTAGGACGCAAAGCGCTTATCTCGATAGGTATGCATCCTCATCAGGCGCAGCGCGCGCAGTTGCACTTTCGGCGTCTTGATATGCGAATGCTGCGCGAGTTAGTGCCGGTGCAGAGTGATACGCTTCAGGTGTCCCGCGTGCGGGAAGCCCGGCGCGAGCTGGAGGAGATCTTTCAGCGAGAGATGCAAAAAGAGAGCCGGCAGTTAGATGGCTGGGACGAGTTTGAATAAAAGGTAAAGGGTATGGCGGTGCGTAAACGTTTTATTGCCGGCGCGAAATGTCCGGCGTGCCAGGCTCTGGATTCGCTGGCGATGTGGCGTGAGAATAATGTCGATATTGTTGAGTGTGTTAAGTGCGGTCACCAGATGCGTGAGGCGGATAAAGCGGTCCGTGAGCATGTACGCAAAGAAGAGCAAGTGATAGGCATTTTTCATCCGGACTAGCGTTATCGGGCGGCTTTTTTTAAGCTAGAGGGTACACGGCTGCAGAATTCCGCTACAATCTGCGCCACTATTCTTCCCATGCTCAGGAGATATCATGAAAGTAGCAAAAGACCTGGTGGTCAGCCTGGCCTATCAGGTACGTACAGAAGACGGTGTGTTGGTTGATGAGTCTCCGGTAAGCGCGCCGCTGGACTACCTGCATGGTCACGGTTCCCTGATTTCCGGCCTGGAAAATGCGCTGGGCGGTCACGAAGTGGGCGACAAATTCGACGTAGAAGTCGGCGCTAACGACGCGTACGGCCAGTACGACGAAAACCTGGTTCAGCGCGTGCCTAAAGACGTTTTCATGGGCGTTGATGAACTGCAGGTTGGCATGCGCTTCCTGGCTGAAACCGATCAGGGGCCAGTGCCGGTTGAAATTACCGAAGTGGGTGACGAACACGTTGTTGTCGACGGTAACCACATGCTGGCCGGCCAGAATCTGAAGTTCAACGTTGAAGTGGTCGCGATTCGCGAAGCAACGGCTGAAGAGCTGGAGCATGGTCATGTACACGGCGCTCATGGTCACGACCACGATCATGACCACGACCATGACGGGTGCTGCGGTGGCCACGGCCACGATCACGATCATGGCAAAGGTGGTTGCGGCGGTCACGGCGGCTGCGGTTGCCACTAATTCCGTCGTGCTAGCGCTCTGCAATAAAAAAGCGGGGAGACCCGCTTTTTTTGTGTCTCAATAGTGGGGCGGCGGCGTTTCTTCTGCCTGTGAAGCCATGTGTGACGGTTGAGTGGCCTTCAGCTTTTCCACCATCAGGCGCATATGTTCGCGCATTCTGGCCATTTCTATCTCATGGGCGGTAACGGTCTTGTTGAGGTCTTCAATAGTGATTTCCTGAAACGCCAGCCTGCTTTCCAGCTCGGCAAGGCGAGTCTCTAAAGTGCGATCGTGCATGAGTAACCTCTTCTGTCTGATCCTGCGGGCGGATTCTACTGAAGTTTCAGCATTCGCGCAGCATCGTTGGGCGCGACAGGAAACTAATTCATACAAAAATAGTCCTAAATGAGTCGATATTCAGGCACGTCTGTATATAGATTTGTTCGGCAACGTTCTATAGTACGTTTTTTGTTTTTTACGATAACCCTGGGGTGAGATGCCCCGGCCCTGGAGAAATGGATGAAATCACTGTTTAAAGTAACGCTGCTGGCGACCACAATGGCCGTCGCCCTGAATGCACCGCTGACATTTGCGGCTGATACCGCAGCGAAAGCGACCCCTGCAACGGACAGCAAATCGGCATTCAAAAATGACGATCAGAAATCTGCTTATGCGCTGGGTGCATCCCTGGGACGTTACATGGAAAACTCCCTGAAAGAACAAGAGAAACTGGGCATCAAACTGGATAAAGACCAGCTGATCGCCGGTGTGCAGGACGCGTTTGCCAATAAGAGCAAACTGTCCGACCAGGAGATCGAACAGACTCTGCAGACGTTTGAAACCCGTGTAAAAACCGCCGCTCAGCAGAAAATGGAAAAAGACGCATCTGAAAATGCGGCTAAAGGTAAAGCTTACCGCGATGCCTTTGCAAAAGAGAAAGGGGTGAAAACGTCTAAATCTGGTTTGCTGTACAAAATTGAGAAAGCCGGTACCGGTGATGCGCCGAAAGATAGCGATACTGTTGTGGTCAACTACAAAGGTACGCTGATCGATGGTAAAGAGTTTGATAACTCCTACACCCGTGGCGAGCCGCTCTCTTTCCGTCTGGACGGCGTGATCCCTGGCTGGACCGAAGGCCTGAAAAACATCAAGAAAGGCGGCAAAATCAAGCTGGTCATTCCACCGGATCTGGCTTACGGCAAAACAGGCGTTCCGGGTATCCCGGCTAACTCTACGCTGGTGTTTGACGTAGAACTGCTGGATATCAAACCGGCACCGAAAGACGATGCTAAACCGGAAGCCGCTGCTGAAGCACCAGCCGCTGACGCTAAGAAGTAATCTGATTTAAGCCGCCGCCTTCAGGGGCGGCGGCTTTTTTATTGCAGACAGATATAATTAAGACTGGAAAGAACCTCAGGCGCTGTATTACTTTAGACAGATTAATAATGATGATGAGCCTGCCCTGACAATAACGACAGGCTCCTGAAAAGGAGTGCTTTTTTTCATGTCCAGGTCGCTTTTAACCAATGAGACCAGTGAGCTTGATTTACTGGATCAACGTCCTTTTGACCAGACTGACTTCGATATCCTCAAATCCTATGAAGCGGTAGTGGACGGGTTAGCGATGCTCATCGGTTCCCACTGTGAAATCGTACTGCATTCATTGCAGGACTTAAAATGTTCCGCCATTCGTATCGCTAACGGTGAGCACACCGGTCGTCAAATTGGCTCGCCCATTACTGACCTTGCGTTGCGCATGTTGCATGATATGACAGGAGCCGATAGCAGCGTTTCCAAATGCTATTTTACTCGCGCCAAAAGCGGTGTGCTGATGAAATCGGTCACGATTGCTATTCGCAACCGCGAGCACCGGGTTATTGGTCTGTTATGTATTAACATGAACCTTGATGTGCCTTTCTCGCAGATCATGAGCACCTTTATTCCGCCGGAAACGACGGAAGTGAACTCTCAGGTTAATTTTGCCTCATCAGTAGACGACCTGGTTGCCCAGACGCTTGAGTTCACCATCGAAGAGGTGAATGCCGACCGTAACGTTTCTAACAATGCTAAAAATCGTCAGATCGTATTGAATCTCTACGAGAAAGGGATCTTTGATATCAAGGATGCCATTAACCAGGTTGCCGATCGGTTGAATATCTCGAAGCACACGGTATATCTCTACATTCGCCAGTTCAAAAGCGGGGATTTCCAGGGGCTGGATAAGTAATGCGCTTTGCTATCACGGTGACTGGGCCTGCTTACGGTACGCAACAGGCCAGTAGCGCGCTGCAGTTTGCCCGCGCCGTTTTGCAGGAAGGTCACGAACTGATCAGCATCTTTTTCTATCGTGAAGGTGTCTACAACGCGAATCAACTGACGGCTCCTGCCAGCGATGAGTTTGATCTGGTTCGGGCGTGGCAGGTTCTGCATGACGAACATGCTGTCTCCTTGCATATTTGTGTCGCCGCCGCTTTACGTCGCGGAGTGACCGATGAACAGGAGGCCCGGCAGCTTGAGCTGCCTGCGCATAATTTGCAGCCAGGATTTACCTTGAGCGGGCTGGGCGCGCTGGCGGAAGCCGCGTTAACCTGTGATCGCATGGTGCAGTTTTGATGAAGCGCGTCGCCTTTATTTTTTCCTCCGCACCACACGGCTCTGCCTCGGGAAGAGAGGGGCTGGACGCCCTGCTGGCCACTTCAGCCCTGACGGAAGAGATCGGCGTTTTCTTCGTCGGCGATGGTTTATTTCAGCTACTGCCTGGGCAGCGGCCTGCCGCAGTTCTGGCGCGTGATTATATCTCCACCTTTAAACTGCTATCGCTGTACGACATCAATCAGTGCTGGTTCTGTGCCGCTTCAGGGCGTGAACGCGGCCTGAATCCGACAACGCCATTGGTTGTGGATGGCGAATGGCTGGAGCCAGAGGCGTTACGCGCCCGGCTTGATGATTTCAGCGTGATACTGCGTTTTTGAGGCTCGTATGCTCCACACACTAAGCGCATCACCCTGGCATACCGATATTTCGACAATGCTCCGCTTGATTAAAGAGGGGGACGATCTGTTGTTGCTCTCAGACGGGGTTGTTGCGGCCATCGCTGGAGGCCGTTTTGTTGAAATACTGCAATCTGCCCCCATAACTCTCTACGCTCTGCAAGACGATATTGAGGCCCGCGGGCTGACGGGGCAAATTGCGGACAGTGTCGTCAGAGTTAGCTATACTGATTTCGTCAGGCTCATCGCCAAACATCCAGGGCAGTTAGCCTGGTAACGGTGGGATCGTTGTATATTTCTTGACACCTTTTCGGCACCGCCCTAAAATTCTGCGTCCTCATATTATATGAGGCGATTTATTACGTGTTTACGAAGCAAAAGCTAAAACCAGGAGCTATTTAATGGCAACAATTAACCAGCTGGTACGCAAACCACGCGCGCGCAAAGTTGCAAAGAGCAACGTGCCGGCGCTGGAAGCCTGCCCGCAGAAACGTGGCGTATGTACTCGTGTATATACTACCACTCCTAAGAAACCGAACTCCGCACTGCGTAAAGTTTGCCGTGTGCGTCTGACTAACGGTTTCGAAGTCACCTCCTACATCGGTGGTGAAGGTCACAACCTGCAGGAGCACTCCGTGATCCTGATCCGTGGCGGTCGTGTTAAAGACCTCCCGGGTGTTCGTTACCACACCGTTCGTGGTGCGCTTGACTGCTCCGGCGTTAAAGACCGTAAGCAAGCTCGCTCCAAGTACGGCGTGAAGCGTCCTAAGGCTTAATGGTTCTCCGTTAAGTAAGGCCAAACGTTTTATATTAATGTCAAACTAAACTCGTAGAGTTTTGGACAATCCTGAATTAACAACGGAGTATTTCCATGCCACGTCGTCGCGTCATTGGTCAGCGTAAAATTCTGCCGGATCCGAAGTTCGGATCAGAACTGCTGGCTAAATTTGTCAATATCCTGATGGTAGATGGTAAAAAATCTACTGCAGAAGCAATCGTATACAGCGCGCTGGAGACCCTGGCTCAGCGCTCTGGTAAATCTGAACTGGAAGCTTTCGAAGTTGCGCTCGATAACGTGCGCCCGACTGTCGAAGTTAAGTCTCGCCGCGTTGGTGGTTCGACTTATCAGGTTCCAGTTGAAGTCCGTCCGGTTCGTCGTAATGCCCTGGCAATGCGTTGGATCGTTGAAGCTGCTCGTAAACGTGGTGATAAATCCATGGCTCTGCGTCTGGCGAACGAACTCACTGATGCTGCAGACAACAAAGGTACTGCAGTTAAGAAACGTGAAGACGTTCACCGTATGGCCGAAGCCAACAAGGCGTTCGCACACTACCGTTGGTAATCCCTTCGGAGTCATAGTCACCAGGCGGGCGCTTCAGATAAGTCGCCCGTTCTGGATAACTTAATTGAGCGCCTAAAGAAATAAACGAGGAATCAAATGGCTCGTACAACACCCATCGCACGCTACCGTAACATCGGTATCAGTGCGCACATCGACGCCGGTAAAACTACTACTACCGAACGTATTCTGTTCTACACCGGTGTAAACCACAAAATCGGTGAAGTTCATGACGGCGCTGCCACCATGGACTGGATGGAGCAGGAACAGGAGCGTGGTATCACTATCACCTCCGCCGCGACTACTGCATTCTGGTCTGGTATGGCTAAGCAGTATGAACCACATCGCGTTAACATCATTGACACCCCGGGGCACGTTGACTTCACAATCGAAGTAGAACGTTCCATGCGTGTGCTTGATGGTGCAGTAATGGTTTACTGCGCAGTTGGTGGTGTTCAGCCGCAGTCTGAAACCGTATGGCGTCAGGCAAACAAATATAAAGTTCCGCGCATTGCGTTCGTTAACAAAATGGACCGCATGGGCGCGAACTTCCTGAAAGTTGTTAGTCAGATCAAAACCCGTCTCGGCGCGAACCCGGTTCCGCTGCAGCTGGCGATTGGTGCTGAAGAAGGTTTCACCGGCGTTGTTGACCTGGTGAAAATGAAAGCTATCAACTGGAATGATGCAGATCAGGGCGTTACCTTCGAATACGAAGATATCCCGGCTGACATGCAGGATCTGGCTGACGAATGGCACCAGAACCTGATCGAATCTGCAGCTGAAGCTTCTGAAGAGCTGATGGAAAAATACCTGGGTGGTGAAGAACTGACTGAAGCCGAGATCAAAAATGCTCTGCGTCAGCGTGTTCTGAACAACGAAATCATCCTGGTAACCTGTGGTTCTGCATTTAAGAACAAAGGTGTTCAGGCGATGCTGGATGCGGTAATTGATTACCTGCCATCCCCGGTTGATGTACCTGCGATCAACGGTATCCTGGACGACGGTAAAGACACGCCGGCTGAGCGTCACGCGAGCGATGATGAGCCTTTCTCTGCACTGGCGTTCAAAATCGCTACCGACCCGTTCGTGGGCAACCTGACCTTCTTCCGCGTGTACTCCGGTGTGGTTAACTCTGGCGATACTGTACTGAACTCCGTGAAAACGGCGCGTGAGCGTTTCGGTCGTATCGTTCAGATGCACGCTAACAAACGTGAAGAGATCAAAGAAGTTCGCGCGGGCGACATCGCTGCTGCAATCGGTCTGAAAGACGTTACCACCGGTGACACTCTGTGTGACCCGGATGCGCCGATCATTCTGGAACGTATGGAATTCCCGGAGCCGGTAATCTCCATCGCCGTTGAGCCGAAAACCAAAGCTGACCAGGAAAAAATGGGTCTGGCTCTGGGCCGTCTGGCTAAAGAAGACCCGTCATTCCGCGTATGGACTGACGAAGAGTCTAACCAGACTATTATCGCCGGTATGGGTGAGCTGCACCTCGACATCATCGTTGACCGTATGAAGCGTGAATTCAACGTTGAAGCGAACGTCGGTAAACCTCAGGTTGCTTACCGTGAAGCGATTCGCGCGAAAGTTACTGATATCGAAGGTAAACACGCTAAGCAGTCTGGTGGTCGCGGTCAGTACGGTCATGTTGTTATCGACATGTACCCGCTGGAGCCGGGTTCTAACCCGAAAGGTTATGAGTTCATCAACGACATTAAAGGCGGTGTAATCCCTGGCGAATACATCCCGGCCGTTGATAAAGGCATCCAGGAACAGCTGAAAGCGGGTCCGCTGGCGGGTTACCCGGTAGTTGATCTGGGCGTGCGTCTGCACTTCGGTTCTTACCACGACGTTGACTCCTCTGAACTGGCGTTTAAACTGGCTGCGTCTATTGCCTTTAAAGAAGGCTTTAAGAAAGCAAAACCCGTTCTGCTTGAGCCGATCATGAAGGTTGAAGTAGAAACGCCGGAAGAGAACACTGGTGACGTTATTGGTGACTTGAGCCGTCGCCGCGGTATGCTGCGCGGTCAGGAATCTGAAGTTACTGGCGTTAAGATCCACGCTGAAGTTCCGCTGTCTGAAATGTTCGGATATGCAACTCAGCTGCGTTCTCTGACCAAAGGTCGTGCATCATACACCATGGAATTCCTGAAGTATGATGATGCGCCGAACAACGTTGCTCAGGCCGTTATTGAAGCCCGTGGTAAATAATCCACAGGATTAAAACCCAAGTCCCGTGCTCTCTCCGAAGGTGAGAGCACTATAGTAAGGAATATAGCCGTGTCTAAAGAAAAATTTGAACGTACAAAACCGCACGTCAACGTCGGTACTATCGGCCACGTTGACCATGGTAAAACTACCCTGACTGCTGCCATCACTACCGTACTGGCTAAAACCTACGGCGGTGCCGCTCGTGCTTTCGACCAGATCGATAACGCGCCGGAAGAAAAAGCACGTGGTATCACCATCAACACTTCTCACGTTGAATATGACACCCCGACTCGCCACTACGCGCACGTAGACTGCCCGGGCCACGCCGACTATGTTAAAAACATGATCACCGGTGCTGCGCAGATGGACGGCGCGATCCTGGTTGTTGCTGCGACTGACGGCCCGATGCCGCAGACCCGTGAGCACATCCTGCTGGGTCGTCAGGTAGGCGTTCCGTACATCATCGTGTTCCTGAACAAATGCGACATGGTTGATGACGAAGAGCTGCTGGAACTGGTTGAGATGGAAGTGCGTGAGCTGCTGTCTCAGTACGATTTCCCGGGCGACGACACGCCGATCGTTCGTGGTTCTGCTCTGAAAGCGCTGGAAGGCGATGCAGAGTGGGAAGCGAAAATCATCGAACTGGCTGGCTACCTGGATTCTTACATCCCGGAACCAGAGCGTGCGATTGACAAGCCGTTCCTGCTGCCGATCGAAGACGTATTCTCCATCTCCGGTCGTGGTACCGTTGTTACCGGTCGTGTAG
>NZ_VCHQ01000049.1 GCF_005860775.1 Klebsiella indica | reverse complement strand
GGGCTACACACGTGCTACAATGGCGCATACAAAGAGAAGCGACCTCGCGAGAGCAAGCGGACCTCATAAAGTGCGTCGTAGTCCGGACTGGAGTCTGCAACTCGACTCCACGAAGTCGGAATCGCTAGTAATCGTGGATCAGAATGCCACGGTGAATACGTTCCCGGGCCTTGTACACACCGCCCGTCACACCATGGGAGTGGGTTGCAAAAGAAGTAGGTAGCTTAACCTTCGGGAGGGCGCTTACCACTTTGTGATTCATGACTGGGGTGAAGTCGTAACAAGGTAACCGTAGGGGAACCTGCGGTTGGATCACCTCCTTACCTGAAGAACCTGCCTTTGCAGTGCTCACACAGATTGTCTGATGAAAAATAAGCGGTAAAAATCTCTACAGGCTTGTAGCTCAGGTGGTTAGAGCGCACCCCTGATAAGGGTGAGGTCGGTGGTTCAAGTCCACTCAGGCCTACCAAATTTCTGCTGATGCTGCGTTGCGGCGACACTCACATACTTCAGTATGCTTCGTGTCACCACGCCTTGCCTCAACAGAATTAAAGGTTGATGAGATTTAACTACGATGGGGCTATAGCTCAGCTGGGAGAGCGCCTGCTTTGCACGCAGGAGGTCTGCGGTTCGATCCCGCATAGCTCCACCATCATTTACCGCGATAAACAAAAAGCTTCAGAGTGTACCTGAAAAGGTATGCTGCGAAGTTTTGCTCTTTAAAAATCTGGATCAAGCTGAAAATTGAAACGACACACGTAAAGTGTGTATGAGTCTCTCAAATTTTCGCAACGCGAAATGTTTCACGAAACATCTTCGGGTTGTGAGGTTAAGCGACCAAGCGTACACGGTGGATGCCCTGGCAGTCAGAGGCGATGAAGGACGTGCTAATCTGCGAAAAGCGCCGGCGAGGTGATATGAACCCTTGACCCGGCGATGTCCGAATGGGGAAACCCAGTGTGACTTGTCACACTATCGTTAGCTGAATACATAGGCTAACGAGGCGAACCGGGGGAACTGAAACATCTAAGTACCCCGAGGAAAAGAAATCAACCGAGATTCCCCCAGTAGCGGCGAGCGAACGGGGAGGAGCCCAGAGCCTGAATCCAGCTTGTGTGTTAGTGGAAGCGTCTGGAAAGTCGCACGGTACAGGGTGAAAGTCCCGTACACGAAAACGCACAGGCTGTGAGCTCGATGAGTAGGGCGGGACACGTGGTATCCTGTCTGAATATGGGGGGACCATCCTCCAAGGCTAAATACTCCTGACTGACCGATAGTGAACCAGTACCGTGAGGGAAAGGCGAAAAGAACCCCGGCGAGGGGAGTGAAAAAGAACCTGAAACCGTGTACGTACAAGCAGTGGGAGCCTCTTTTATGGGGTGACTGCGTACCTTTTGTATAATGGGTCAGCGACTTATATTCTGTAGCAAGGTTAACCGTATAGGGGAGCCGAAGGGAAACCGAGTCTTAACTGGGCGTTAAGTTGCAGGGTATAGACCCGAAACCCGGTGATCTAGCCATGGGCAGGTTGAAGGTTGGGTAACACTAACTGGAGGACCGAACCGACTAATGTTGAAAAATTAGCGGATGACCTGTGGCTGGGGGTGAAAGGCCAATCAAACCGGGAGATAGCTGGTTCTCCCCGAAAGCTATTTAGGTAGCGCCTCGTGAATTCATCTCCGGGGGTAGAGCACTGTTTCGGCTAGGGGGCCATCCCGGCTTACCAACCCGATGCAAACTGCGAATACCGGAGAATGTTATCACGGGAGACACACGGCGGGTGCTAACGTCCGTCGTGAAGAGGGAAACAACCCAGACC
>NZ_VCHQ01000048.1 GCF_005860775.1 Klebsiella indica | reverse complement strand
GGACGGGCGCGGTGGCGAACAACGCCGGGGATATCGCGCTGGGCGCGGGCTCACTGACGGAAGCGGCGGTGGGCACCTCAGGGGTGACGCTGCGCGGCACCGACTACGCGTTTGCGGGGGCGAACCCGGCGAGCACGCTGAGCGTGGGCAGTGAAGGGGCGGAACGCACCATCACTCACGTCGCAGCAGGTCGTCTGTCAGAGACCAGCACCGACGCGGTGAACGGCTCGCAGCTGTACGCCACCAACACGGCGGTGGAGAACCTGAACGCCGGCGTCGGCGGGCTGCAGAACGATGCCCTGCTGTGGGATGAGACACAGGGAGCCTTCTCGGCCAGTCATGGCGACAGTGCGGTGAACAAAATCACCCACGTGGCGGCGGGGGAGCTGAGCGGTACCAGCACCGACGCGGTGAACGGCTCCCAGCTGCACGCCACCAACCAGAATGTGGCGACCAACACCACGAATATCGCGCAGAACACCACAAATATCACGCAGAACACCACGGACATCGCGAACCTGGCCGGCACCCCGCTGAACTTTGCCGGCAACAGCGGCACGGTGAGCAAAAAGCTGGGTGAGACGCTGACCATCAGGGGCGATAAAAGCACGGCGGGAAGCTACTCGGCCGTCAACCTGAACACGGAGGTGGATGCGCACGGCGACCTGGTGGTGCAGATGGCGGACAGCCCGGAATTCACTTCGGCGATCATCGGCGGCGGCACCACCCTGGACGGCAGCGGGCTGACGATCAGCGGCGGGCCGGCGATCACCACCGCAGGGGTTAACGCGGGCGACCAGAAAGTCACCCACATGGGGGCGGGGGAGCTGAGCAGCACCAGCACCGACGCGGTGAACGGCTCGCAGCTGTACGCCACCAACACGGCGGTGGAGAACCTGAACGCCGGCGTCGGCGGGCTGCAGAACGATGCCCTGCTGTGGGATGCAGATAAAGGGGCCTTCTCGGCGAGCCACGGCGATACGGCGGTGAACACAATCACCCACGTGGCAGCCGGGGAGCTGAGCAGCACCAGCACCGATGCGGTGAACGGCTCCCAGCTGCACGCCACCAACCAGAATGTGACGACCA
Source organism: Klebsiella indica (assembly GCF_005860775.1). Classification (GTDB taxonomy): domain Bacteria; phylum Pseudomonadota; class Gammaproteobacteria; order Enterobacterales; family Enterobacteriaceae; genus Klebsiella; species Klebsiella indica. The sequence goes on along the minus strand of NZ_VCHQ01000048.1, from coordinate 14,338 downwards.
ACACCACGAATATCGCGCAGAACACGCAGAACATCAGCGCACTGGGCGATTCGGTGGAGAACGTCTACACCGGCGGCACGAAGTACTTCCATGCCAATTCAACGGAGGCAGACTCGCAGGCGCTGGGGCTGGACTCTGTTGCAATCGGGACGGGCGCGGTGGCGAACAACGCCGGGGATATTGCGCTGGGCGCGGACTCACTGACGGAAGCGGCGGTGGGCACCTCAGGGGTGACGCTGCGCGGCACCGACTACGCGTTTGCGGGGGCGAACCCGGCGAGCACGCTGAGCGTGGGCAGTGAAGGGGCGGAACGCACCATCACTCACGTCGCAGCAGGTCGTCTGTCAGAGACCAGCACCGACGCGGTGAACGGCTCGCAGCTGTACGCCACCAACACGGCGGTGGAGAACCTGAACGCCGGCGTCGGCGGGCTGCAGAACGATGCCCTACTGTGGGATGAGACACAGGGAGCCTTCTCGGCCAGTCATGGCGACAGTGCGGTGAACAAAATCACTCACGTGGCGGCCGGGGAGCTGAGCAGCACCAGCACCGACGCGGTGAACGGCTCCCAGTTGCATGCCACCAACCAGAATGTGGCGACCAACACCACGAATATCGCGCAGAACACGCAGAACATCAGCAAACTGGGTGATTCGGTGGAGAACCTGAACGCCGGCGTCGGCGGGCTGCAGAACGATGCCCTGCTGTGGAATGAGACACAGGGAGCCTTCTCGGCCAGTCATGGCGACAGTGCGGTGAACAAAATCACCCACGTGGCGGCGGGTGAGCTGAGCAGCACCAGCACCGACGCGGTGAACGGCTCGCAGCTGTATGCCACCAACCAGAAGGTCGATAACCTCGATTATCGGGTAACCAATATTGAGGAGTCGTACACCAATACGATCATGCCGACCATGCGTTATCTGAAGGTGAATTCGACCGGGCCTGATGCAATAGCAAGTGGAACGGACGCTGTCGCCCTTGGTCAGGGTACAGTTGCCAGCGGTAATAACAGCATTGCGACCGGTAATGGCGCGCAGGCTTCCGGCAATGGCGCTATTGCTACCGGTAATAATGCCAGCGCCTCGGGCACCGGCAGCATCGCCATTGGCGATAATGCCTCGGTGACCGCCAGCAACTCTGTGGCGCTGGGCAGCGGCTCCGTTGCTGATCGCGATAACTCGGTTTCTCTCGGCTCCGTCGGTAACGAACGCCAGATAACTAACGTGGCTGCGGGTACGGAAGACACCGATGCGGTGAACGTGGCGCAGCTGAAAGATGCTACCGGCAGTATCACCAATAACGTGACCAATATCAGCAGCGGTAAGGACGGTATGTTCCAGGTGAATAACACCAGTAACTACGCCAAACCAACCGTTACTGGCAGCGATTCACTTGCGGGTGGTGCCGGATCGTCAGCCAGCGGCAGCAACAGCATGGCGGTGGGGACGAAGGCATCGGCGTCTGGAGCAAACTCTGTCGCGCTGGGTAACGGTTCGTCGGTAACGGCCAAAAACTCGGTGGCGTTGGGGGCTAACTCCGTTGCCAGCCGTGAGAATACCGTCTCGATGGGCTATTCCGGTGGTGAACGCCAGATAACCAACGTCGCTGCGGGTACGGAAAACACCGATGCGGTGAACGTTGGTCAGTTGACGCAGGGCGTCTCTGAATCGGTTAACTACACCAATAAGCAGTTTAACCAGTTGAAAAACATGGTTAACGACCAGAAGAACAAACTGAGCGCCGGTATTGCGGGTGCGATGGCAATGTCCAGCTTGCCGCAGCCTTATTCTCCAGGTGCAAGCATGGTGGGGCTGGGTGGTGGTACCTATCAGGGGCAGTCGGCAATCGCGTTTGGTATGTCCACCATTTCTGACAACGGTAAATGGGTAACGAAGGTGTCCGGTTCCACGAACAGTCAGGGCGACTTCGGTGCTTCTATCGGTGTGGGTTATCAGTGGTAACAGGCAGCAGGAGGCCCCGTCCATAGCGGCGGGGCTTTGTCCCGGATTTTAAAGGAAGAAATGATGATGAAACAGATGAAGTTAGGTTTGCTGGCCTCTGTCTGTGTGGTACTGCTGCTGACAGGATGTACCCAGAGCCTGAGTAACCCCGATGCGGAGGGGAAGACGGCACAGCCAGTGTTCCCCGATAAAGAGTCAGCGATCAGAAGTGAAGGCAGTTACCCGGATGTCGGGGCGCTGGTGAAAATCAAGCCAGGGATGACCAAAGCCCAGGTATATGAGCTGCTTGGCGTCCCGCACTTTAAGGAAGGCGTGATGCGGGTTAAGGAGTGGGATTATATATTCCACTTCCCGACCGCCGGTGGTTCAGAGGTGACATGCCAGTACAAGGTGCTATACGACAGCGATCTGAAAGTGGGTGACACGTACTTCCTGCCGGAAAACTGCCTGGCACAGCAGGCACCGGCGAAGCCTGCCGTCATGCAGCGTGAATTGAATGCTGAAGCCCTGTTTGCATTTGCCAGCGCGCAGTTAAGCGCTCAGGGGGAAGCGCAAATCCGCCAACTGGCGATGGATATTCGCCAGTCTGGTATGGACGTTCGCCGGATAACCATTACCGGCTATACCGATCGCTTCGGTTCCACAGAAGATAATCTGCGCTTGTCGCAGGCCCGGGCGGAGTCGGTGAAGCGGGTGCTGGTTGCAAACGGTCTGCCGGAGAGTGTTATCACTTCTCTCGGGATGGGGAAATCAATGCCACGGGTGCAGTGTGCAGGGAGAAAATCTGCCGCAACAATCGCCTGCCTGGCACCGAACCGGCGTATCACGATAAACGTGCAGTAACATTTTTAAAGAGGATACAGGAATGAAAGGAAAGCTTAAGCGTAGCGCACTAATGGTGATGCTTGCTTCCCTGTCAGCGTCAGGGATGGCGGCGGCAGAAATCCCGTCAGCAGCCACGACAACCACGGTTGCGGTGATATCAATACCAGCATACACGCTGATAACCGATTCGCTAAATAGCCAGGTGCCGAAGGTCAACGGCAAGGTTAACGAACAGGTGATGGGCCTGGTATGTGACCTGGCTCGTGGCGATCGCGTTCGCGCGGATATCATTCGGGCGCTGGAAAAAAGCAAAGTGAATGTGGCTGCGGTACCTGTGCAGGGAAGCCCACTCTCCGTTTTAGTCCACGGTAATACCCGCCAGCAGCAGAGCGTGTGCGCTTCATACCTGGCGACATCGCTGTTCAATGCGCCAGATAACCTCCGCTACCGCAGCGTGAAGAAAGAACAGGTTAGCGAAGAGAAGCTGTTACCTGCACCAGCGAAATGGAAGCTGTGGGAAGAGCAAAAAACTGAAACGGTAACCACCGAACGCCAGATTTTCGTCTGGGATACGACGAAATTTGCTAAGGATGTGAAGGTGCAGGTGGCGTTGGCGAAAGCAACGGCCCAGTTGTATGCGCTGCTGGCGACGAATCTGGGTAACCAGCTACAAACGGCAGCGATGATCGATGTGCGCGTAAAGCAGTCGCTGGCGGATCTGGCAGGCGATTATCTGAGTTCAGTACAGCAGATGTATCGTGATACCAGGGAGCAGACCATGACGGTAAATCTGCTGAATGAAACCGGATATGTGGTGTCTGACGGTAGCGGAAATATCCTGCGGCGCAGCGATGCCGGGTTCAGGCTGACCTACCGGGGGATCGAGTGGCTGGGTAGCGGGAAAATTCTGGGTAAGGAATATTTTGTCAATCTCAACCTGCGGGATACCCCCCCCACAAAGGCGGCCAAACCTGAGTGAGAGGAAAAACCGGTGGTTAAAGGGCGCAAAAAATCGTGATGTACTTTGCGAACCATCGGCCGTGTCTCATTAGGTCATATTGACGGAACAATTCGGGTAAGCCGCTTATGATAGGATCAAAAGCGGATGAGCAGGGTATCGTGGGCAATTTCAGTGCAGGAAAAGACACTGAATCCTTTCCAGAAAAGAGAAATCAGGTTAGCATTCACGGTAACGGCAGTTTTGAAGGTTCAGGGTGTGTTTTGGCGAATACAAACCTAAACCTTCCGACTGCCGTTTTCTATTGGTTCACGCTAACCTGCGATGAACCAATAATAAGACTACCTGATGGAATGATTATATGAATTTGATACGCTGAATGTTCTCATTCGGAGTCTTTTTTCACTACTGCACCAGTAATCCCTGTACAAGGTTCGCTTTTACGATTGTCACTGCTGGGATATTTAACGCCTCCATGAACCCCTGGACTAAAAGAAGATTACTGACATCGGTATCACGATATTCTCCGCGTAATTCTGAGTCTCCCTTCCATACCTGAGATGCTGAGAATTTCTGCTGGCTTGCAATGTCATACATTTTCATATGAAGCTGTGCGCCCACAGAATAATTATGTACACCGCCAATACCAATTACTTTACGCGTGGTTAATGCCTGTTTTATTGCTGGGGAAATATCATTTATGGCGTAGAAACGCACAAAACGTAATGCGGCATCTCGATAAGAAGCAATAGGGTTAGGGGACGTTACCTGGTGGACATCCCTGACTTTTGCCACACCAATAATGTAATTCTTCAGGGTAACTGAAGCTAATTTCCCCGTCATCCCTCAGGTTGCTTATGTGTCGGCTTCGCTTGTTGGCATTTAAGCAACCCAAATTATTTAGGCTCTGTATCATCCAGATAAATGTCAGGCCATCTGGAAACTTATTTTTGCCTACCAGAGGCCAATAATTTTCATCCACATCCCGCCGGCTAATAGCCAGATCGCAATAGATACAATGGAAACCAGGAAGCTTATTCCCCACCACTGGCCTGTAGTATTATATCCCGAGCCAAATAGCGCAGGCCCCGGACCGCCTGAGTACTGAGTCAGCCCCATTGAGAGATTGGAAGTATATCCCAGCGTCAGTGCGGCAAGCAGTGGAGGGACGCCAACGGATACCGACACAGCCAGAAAAGCAAGATACATTGCAGAAATATGCGCCATTGCGGAAGCAAAGAAATAGCGGGTATAAAAGTATACAAGTATCAGCACAATGAATACTAACAGCCAGTCAAAGTGACCGACATAGCCGACGATGCCCTTTGAAATCCAGGTTATCATACCATATTTATTCAGCGCATTTGCCATCATGACCAATACGGCAAACCAGAACATAGTATCCCAGGCCGTTTTCTCTTCAATGATATTTTTCCACGACATTATATTAGAGAGAAGCAAAATGACCAGGCCAATAAATGCCGAGAGTGTGGCGGGAATATTGAAAAGAATATCTCCAGCTGTCCACAGAAGGATTAGCAATACAAAATCGAATGCCAGGATTTTCTCTGCAAGTGTCATGGCTCCCATTTTCCGCAATTCTTCACGTGCGATGCCGGGGATTTCTGGTGTCTTTTTTAACTCTGGCGGATATAGAAAATAAAGACACAGGGGAATTATCACCAGCGCAAGTATACCAGGGACGATTGCCCCCAGAAACCAGGTCATCCAGTTAATCTGAATACCCTGACTGAAAGCCAGCTCGGCTATTAATGGATTACCAGCCATCGCGGTAAGAAACATTGCGCAGATGATGGCATCTATTTGAGAAACGCAAATCATCAGAAAAGCCCCCGCTCTCCTGGCGGTAGGGCCGGGTTCTGACTTATAAGCGGAGGCGATAGACTGGGTTATCGGATACATTATACCGCCGCCACGGGCGGAGGCTGATGGGATACCGGGGCCGAGAACCAGATCGGAAAGAGCCAGTCCGTAGGCGACGCCCAGCATGCTATAGCCGCATTTTGAGATGAACCACAGCGCTACCCGTCTCCCTAACCCGGTTTTAATTACCGCGCGGGAAATGAACATGGCTATACCAATAAGCCAGATCGTACCATTTGAAAAACCTGACAGCGCCGTTACTTTTCCTGTACCTCCACCTCCTGAAATAGGGGTAAGGCCGGTTATCGTGGAAATAACCAGCGCTACCATCGTTACGGCACCCATCGGCATGACTTTTAATATGATGGCGAAAATAGTGGCGGCAAATATCGCAAACATATGCCAGGCCAGCGCATCCAGGCCAACGGGTGGCGGGGTAAACCAGATTAATAACCCTGTTATTATTGTCAGAATACCTTTCCATAAAGGAAAAGCGAGTTTTACCTCTACATGTTCATTCATAATTATTTCCCTTTTTGCTTTTTCCTCATTCCTTTCTGAACAAAAAACGGTGTGGATGTTTTGATTAATGTCAATAATTTTCGCAAATAGGACAAAATGGTTAACCGTTTTGTCATGTGACTCGAATTATTTAGGGTATATGGTGAATAATTATGTGAGACCCCCGGCAAAATGGAAAGATTATGCCGGGGGATATCGCTGTCTCACAGCGCTTAGTTTTTTATATTGTCTCTGACAAACAAGGTAAGAATAAAGAAAACTGCGACGAAAGCGATAATCAAGTTAAAGCCCAGAGAGACACCATACATTTGGGATATCTGGCCAATAAGCCAGCCTGCAAAAGCGCCCCCCATTCCTGAGGCGACGTAAATCAGTCCCATGGTTGAACCGCTTTTATCGGTGAGTTTAGTCGCCACCGCAGAGGCTGTAGGGAACAGTACCGACATGGCAAAACCGAACACCATAAACAAATAAACGAATTGGCTGGCGAAGTAGCGGCTGGCAATAATGGCAACCAGCGACAAGAACGAAAACAGGATTAAAGTATTACGGTCGCCGAGCTTAAGGTTGATAAATCCGCCAATAAAACGGCCGATGGTGAACAGCATGGCAAAACTGGAGATGACATAAGCCGCCGTGACCATCTTGTCTTCCGCGGAAGCGCCAGCAATGTCGAGCGAGCTGTAGAATATAGGGAAAAAGTTAAGGAAAGCGGCTTCGGCAGCGACGTAGAACAGGATAAAACCAATCACCAGCATCAAGCGTTTCTGGCCGAGAATATGCATAAAATCAGAGAGCTGCATGTCCATACCCTGCGCTTTTTCCAGCTTCAGGCTACTGAGCACCAGAATAATGATGGCGACAATAACGGCGATCCCAACATAGAACAGGCGCCATGAGATGTGATGGGAAAAAAGCTGCTGTAAAATCAGCGGAGTGGCGATCATACCAACACCGAACATGGCGTTTGAGACGTTGAACATCATACCGGATTTCTCTTTATAGAAGGTCGGGATGACGGTAATGATTGATACCAGCATCGAGCCGATGCCCAGACCGACAATTAGATAGAAGCCGAAAAACAGCAGCACGCTGAATGCCAGACTGGTTCCGACCAGGCCGACGGCCATCATCAGCGAACCAATCAACATCATGATCTTTAGCCCTTTTTTATCGGTAAAGTAGCCGGTAAGCAGGCTGGCGACCAGAAAGCCTATCTGGAAAAACATGATCAGCGTTCCTATTTGCCCCATGTTCAGATTGATGTCGTGCTGTACCTGCTCAAGTATCAGGCCCTTTGTGTTCTGTATGCCGCCAAGAAGAAACATGGTGACGAACAGCAAGAAAAATACTTTCCATTTTTGTTGGTTAGCCATCGTTGATTTCCCTATGTTAGCCAGTAGGTTATTGGTAATGATTGCCTACGGTGTCGAAAAGTGACTGTTCTGCCCAGCCATAGCAGTAATAAAGCAGATCGTCGCAATCGCTCTGTTCCGCCGCATTAATTGCTTCCAGTAGTGCCGACGGAGGCAAATTCCACATCTGAATTCCGCTGTAAATAAAGGTCCCCGGCTGAGATTTTTCACGGACAAGGTTGTTTTGCTGTTTAACAAATTCGATCGGGAAGCCTTCCGTTTTGAACTGTTGATAGCTGATGTCGTAGGGCAGATTGAACAGGCGCATAAAGGCGCGGAAGGCGCTTTCATGCTGTGCGTCATCTTTGGCGAAATATTCAATGAGCCCCTGAACGTCCGCGCCGCCGCCGAGCTTGTGGTAGGGGAAATGCTTCAGCGCTTTGGCAGAGCGGGTGAGGGCCTGATAATCCTGACCTAAAATCCAGGCGTAGGCTGGCGGCCAGAGATCGAGCCATAGCTCGTTACGCCCGGTATCTCTGTCGATAATTCCGGACAGCAAGTTCTGTACAAAGCGGGAGATGCTATGCTGGCGGAACGCCATCCAGCGTTGCAGCAGTTCGTCATTTAATAGCGCATCGGCAGTGGCGTCATACTGACCCGACCGCATTTGAAACGCCAGCGTCTCCAGACGTACGCGTACTGCATCTACATTAATACCGACCCGGGCCATTTCATTCTGACAGTGCGGGCAGAAGCAGGTGAATAACCCTCTGGGGCTGACGTTCTTACCTGCCCAGTCGGGATAGCGGATGCGGTCAATCAGGAAAGTTGAATAACCGTACTGTGCTTTGATTGCGCTGAACGTCGTTATCCAGAGCTCAATAACGTCCGGTCCGTTAGGGCATAGCCAGTGTTCAACCGGGTTGCCGCGAAAATCGATCACCTGATTGTTTTCGATCTGTCCGGCAAAGTCGCCATTGAGAATGTTAACCCACGGGATCACCTTATACGGGCTGTTATCGGTTGCCCGCTTCAGATCCTGAAGAGGATCTGAACCAGCAAGAATAGTGGGATCCACGCGCTGATGCAGACGCTGTGGTGGCATGTCGAGTCTGGCATGCAGTGTGGCAGTACCTTGCACAAACTCATGCTTAGGATTGTGCGGCAGCCGGCCAGTAGGATAGGGGTTGCGTTCAAAGATGGTATTGACCTCGACGAAGAGGTGATCGACGCCGTTCATTTTGTTAATGCGTTCAAGTATTGGATCGACGCCTTCATCAAGAATATCGTGTGGGTGAAGATGGATTCCGGCCATAGAATGCTCCTTTTGTTCTGGCTGCGGGTTAATCTTTATATAAGTTGTGTGTCAGGCATAAATTGAATTGATGGGTAGACCGCATGGAGCGCCAGCATAGCTATTCCATATAACGGTGCTTTTTCGTTTAATTCGGAAAGCTCAACGGATACCCTGGTGTTGGCAAACAAATGCCTGTCGAGATTGGCCTGTACCCGTGGCATAAAGAGTGCTGCGGATTGGGAGACACCTCCCGTGAGGATGACCTTTTCAAGGTTGGCAATCGTCACCATGTTGAGAATGCCGATGGTTAAGTAATCTGCCAGCTCTTCTAACAACATGGTTGGCAAAGTTTCACCTTTGGCGGCGGCGGTGAGTATTTCATGGGCGTTCATGTTTTTTCCGCTAAGCGCGGACATTCTTTCCTTGAGCCCGGAACCGGAGCAGTAATTCTCGAAGCAGCCTTTATTTTTCCAGTTCTGGTTAAGGTGGCTACGTTCAAACAACATATAGCCAATTTCACCCGCCGCATTATTGATACCCCTGATAATTTTTCCATCCATGAGTAGCGCTGAGCCCAGGCCGGTGCCAATACCAATAAGCGCGGCGCTATGGACATGCCGACATTTTCCTCTCCACATTTCGCCAATCAACGCGGCCCGAATATCATTTTCCAGTACGACCCTGATATTCAGACGCGCGGTTAATTCATCGGCAAGCGGAATGTTGTCCCACTCCGGCAGGTTAGGGGAACCTTCGAGTACCGTTCCGCTGCGATAGTCAACGATGCCCGGTGTTGCGACGCCGATGACTTTCAGCTTGTCACGAGGTATATGTTGCTGTTCGATAAATGCATGAATACTGGCACTGAACAGGTCGAGAAATTCCCGACGCGTTGCGACGTCATAGGTCGATTCCTGCTGCCGGGCCAACAGTTCTGCGTTGAGGTTAAAGAGTGAGAAGGTGATTTTCGTTCCACCTAAATCAATGCCAATGCCTAGTCCATGGTTGGGATCGAAGTTAACCAGGATACCTTTGCGCCCAAGGCCGCCGTCTTCGCTTACGCCACTTTCATAGATAATTTTCTCTTCCAGCAGATCGCTAACGATGTCTGAAATCGTTGCTTTAGTTATTCCGGTTACTTTGGCTATCTGCGCGCGAGAAAGGGGAGAGTTCTCGCGGATAACGTTGAGGACCACTGAGGCGTTCATTTGTCTTAATGTATTGGGAAGATTCAGCTTCAAAGTCTCATTCCTTTTAGTTTTTAAAGTAAACTAATTTGTCAATAAAATGTCCTGTAAACTCGTTTTATTTACACTATCGCCTTTTTTAACGGCTTATAAAGCGTTATTTTTGGTTATATAGTTTGTTTTGTATATTTTATGGAAGAGATCACAAAATGTGACGGATGAGACGAGTGTCAGTAGGATGTGGGTATATCCGCTCGCATGAAACGGAGCGGGCATCAGCGTGCGCAACCCTTTGTAAGGCCATTGGGCAGAAGGCGGGGGAAGGATGAAACCATGAAAACGCTCCAGACTGCTCAGGTTCCGGCTTTATCCTGCCCGCCGGGCGGCCATAACAATGCGTGGGTAATCCTCCCGAAAACCGGTGCATAACCGTCGGTTTTTCCGGTTACGGGCCAGATACGCTAAAAAAATCCTTTAGCACTTCTGGACGTTTTTTACAGTGACGAAGTCGCGATTAGTTGCCTGGCCAACGGAAAATCTGAAACGCTCCGGATATCTGTTATCGGGATAGTTGGCCTGTCCGGAACGTTTCATATCATATTACGCCCGCATATCAATCTGGACGATTCGGGCTTTTTTCACTACTGCACCAGTAATCCCTGTACGAGATTTGCTTTTACGACCGTCACTGCGGGAATATGCAGCGCTTCCATAAAACCCTGGACTAACAGAAGATTGCTGACATCCGTATCACGATATTCGCCGTGTAACTCAGAGTCTCCCTTCCATACCTGAGATGCTGAGAATTTTTGCAGACTTTTAATGTCATAGGTTTTCATATGCAGCTGGCTGCCCACAGAATAATTATGTACGCCGCCAATGCCAATTACCTTACGCGTGGTTAATGCCTGTTTTATTCCTGGGGGAATATCATTTGTGGCATAGAAGCGCACAAAACGTAATGCGGCATCCCGATAAGAGCCAATAGGGTTAGGTGAAGTTACCTGATGGACATCCCGACCTTTTGCCACATCGATAATATAATTCTTCAGGGTAACCGAAGCTAATTTTCCCTGATAAATCTCCGGCTGCCATTTATCATGTTGCTGATTCCATGTCGTCATTTGCATTGAGCCCCCGCCAATGTCCCAGACGACAATCTGATCGTTATTAACGTGCTCAGTTAACATACTTTTTGCCGATAAAAATCCAAGCTTGGCTTCCTGTCGCTGAGTAATGACCCGCAGATTGACCGGCACGGCCTGGTTAAATGCAGCAATAACCTGTGAACCATTAGCCGCATTACGGAAAACGGCGGTTGCCACACCATTAAACCGCACGGGATGAAAGCGCTGCGCCTCCTCATACAATCCCTGCAATGCCGCTTTCCCTTGCGACTGAATTGCCGGGCTGAGCATGTTGTCCGTTGACTGACTCAGGTTCTGGTTAAAACCAACCGGACGTTGATCCTCAAACAGAACCTTGTTGATGTGCTGTCTGCAGGTATCAACCTCCGCCACTAACAGCTTAGTGGTTCCTGAGCCCATATCAATCCCGGCCCTGACTTCCTGACAACGTTGCGCCTGAACGGAGAAACTTGCGGCTAATAAAATGGTCATCGCCCATACATCAGTGCGATGCATTAACTTCTTTTTCATGTTACGTTTCCTGTATGTCCACTTTGTATATCATCAGTTATTCAGTGCTGATTTCGGTGGCAACATGTTCGTCATTTCACAGGGAAATAAAGATCAATGTATAAAAAAAAGACCACACTTGCGCTTAGTCTGTTAATCGTTAGCAGCCTGAGCGGCTGTGCCAATTTAAATCATAAACATAATACAGCAGAACTGACCAGCCAGAGCGTGATGGCGGTGAACTGGCTTCAGACTTCCGGGGAGTACCGGGCTCTGGCGTATCAGGCATTCAACAGCGCCCGGCTTGAATGGGACTCGGTGAGCAAAAAGCCAACGGACAAATACGCGGTAATCGTCGATCTGGACGAAACCATGCTGGATAACAGCGCATACAGTGCCTGGCAGATTAAACACAACCAGCCCTATTCCGATAAGACATGGTCACAGTGGACACAATCCAGACAAGCGTTGGCCGTTCCCGGCGCAGTTGAATTCGCCCGTTACATTTCCCGGCATAACGGGACCATTTTTTACGTATCGAACAGAGCTCAGCAGGACTTTACCGCAACCATCGAAAACATGCGCCAATTGGGGTTCCCTGATGTGAATGAAAAGACTGTTCTCCTGAAAACAGACAGTTCAAACAAGCAGGCCCGCTTCAATAGCATCGCTGCGGAAGGTTATAACGTTATCATTTATATCGGCGATAATCTTAACGATTTTGGGTCCGCCACCTATCACAAAGCATCAGCAGAACGGCGTCAGTTTGCGGAAGATAACCAGAAGTTGTTCGGTACTCGTTATATCATCCTGCCTAATCCTATGTATGGTGACTGGGAAGGCGCCTTGACTCCCGGATACTATAAATTGTCGGCCGGAGAGCAGTTGCAGGCTCGTCAGAACGCGCTTCGGTCATGGTCCGGTAAGTGATCTTTTATCCCCCGTATGATTCGCGGGGGACTTTTATATAATTGCTTTTATTTTTATCTATCGTGCCAGAGGTGACATGTGGGCTGGCAATAACGTGCCCCATCCCCGAACCTCGTCACTTAGCGCCAGTGCAGGCGCTGTTCAAAAACACCTGCAGCGTTTTTGTCCCGCAACTTGATTAGCACAACTGGATGGACTGATCGTGATATAAGTCGACCGGACTAAGCAAAATGGACTGCAATCGACAAAATTATTTCCCTTCTGCGTGGAATTCTTACCGACAACAGAGGGGCTCCGATAATTTAGCTGTCCTGACGAAGCATAAAATCAAGCATCAGTTCAATCTGAGCAGCAAGCATGGCTCTTCCAGTGTGAATGGGGAGATGGTGCTGTCCTGCCTGGATGAGAAGAGGAGTTTTCTCCGGGAAAATTACAATGTCGCACACTGTTGTGTTACTCCCGAGTTTTTCTAAAGAGAATGGCACATTGTTGTTTCCCCCATGCCTACCGATGTAGCATTAATCGCTATATCCACCTGTTCAGGCACATCTTTACCAGCATGAATATTGACCTCGGGATAACGTGATAATAACCTTTTTATCAGTTCATCTGATTTATCTGGCGTCCGGTTATAAATAATTAATTCCTTAACCTGCCTGGCTGCCATCGCATAAGCAATGGCGCAGCCTGCCCCTCCGGTTCCTGCCAGATAAACTTTTTTGCCTTCAATACCAATACCTCGCTTCAAAAGACTTGATGCAAACCCTTCACCATCAAGCATATCGCCATGTAACAATCCTTTGTTATCTCTTCTGATGACATTACATCCTCCGATTGCCTTAGCTGCATAACTGGCCGAATCAATCAAGGAAAGAACATGCTGCTTGTGAGGCATGGTTATAATGGCACCACGGAAGTTATGAATGTATCTCAGACCATTGACAGCATTATGCAGACCGTCAGCATTTACATGGAGAGGGACCATCAATGTGTCGGGGATCCCTTTTGCATGAAGAGCAGCATTAATCATGAGTGGAGCACTGACCTGTGCTATCGGATCACCAATGATTGATAACAGTTGCAACTTTCCACTAACGATGCTGAGTTCATTCATCGCTGATACCCATTTAAGATAATGTAGTCAGACTAACGTACATACAATGTAAGCGTCCAGCGAGAACCGTATTGACGGGGATGTGTTATTCAGTTGGCAGTGCCACGCGCCAGGGGAGCAGTTCACTCACCCGATTGACCGGCCAGTCTGCTATAATATCAAGGACATGGCGAAGGTAGCTTTCTGGTTCCACGCCGTTCAGTTTGCACGTCCCGATCAGACTGTACAGCAACGCTCCACGCTCACCACCGTGGTCTGAGCCGAAGAACAGCCAGTTCTTTCTTCCCAGACTGACCATCCGCAGCGCATTTTCAGCGATGTTATTGTGTGTGCCTTGCAAGGCACGATCTTTCCGTCGGTGAAAGTCCGACCCGGCTAACTCTCGCTCCGGCCGGAAGTACAGGGGGCGGTCCAGGAGGTAACAAATGGGCTGAAGCTCTCCCTGAAACGGCTTCTTAAGGAAGTCAACGGGTTATGCGGGCCGTAACGTGAGTGAACACTGAGCAGGCCTCGAAATGCCGTCGTGGGTGCCGACACGCCATAATAACGGGGAAGGCCGACGATGACCGAGAAGAGAGTGAGAAAAGCACCGGTCATACCCACCGGGGTAGTGGTGACAGCACGCATAACGATTGATCGATCGTGCAACAAGGGAAGTCCATAAC
>NZ_VCHQ01000047.1 GCF_005860775.1 Klebsiella indica | reverse complement strand
TATCCCTCCCCGGAAAGGCGCGGGTTACTGGCCGGGTGAATATGCGGACCGAAACCGTGCAGTGGCAAATCAACGGCTGAGCGGGAGCAATGCCCGGTGGAAATGGACGACAGATTATAATCGTCGCTCAATAGCCGAAACGGCAATGTACAGGGTAAAGCAGTTGTTAGGCGGTTCGCTGGCGCTACGGGACTACGACGGTCAGGTTGCAGAGGCTTTGGCGCTGGTGCGTGCACTGAACAAAATGACGAAGGCGGGTATGCCAGAAAGCGTGCGCATTGCCTGAACAGTGAGCTGTTACAGGAAGACTCGCCTCAAATCTGATTTATTCAACAAAGCCATCTGCTCTTCATATATAGAGCGGGCTTTGTGGATCCCCTGCGCTTTTTCAATAAAACTCAGCTCTACGTCCCAGAATAAAACGTATTATTTTCGCCTGATACCCCCCCTGATTTAACGCTTTTTATTTCCTGTACATCATTCGTTTTCTTCTATCTGATAAATAAAATTGCAGGACGACTATAACGCCCCCTGAATTAATCCACGCAAAGCATAAAATACGTAAGCATCACCCGGGTCCAGCCAGGGGTAACCAGACGCGTCATTATTTGCCCAAACGTATGGCTTATCAGAATAGCTATAAATAACGGCATTACAGCAAATGAATGATGATTAAATCCGCTCGACAATCATGGCCACGCCTTGCCCGCCGCCGACACAAAGTGTCGCCAGCCCCAGCGTTTTATCTCTGGCTTTTAGCGCATGTAGTAATGTCACCAGAATACGCGCGCCGGATGCGCCGACAGGATGCCCCAGGGCGATGGCCCCGCCATTCACGTTTGTTTGCTCCATATCCAACTTCAACTCACGGCTAACCGCAATAAATTGCGCAGCAAACGCCTCGTTAGCTTCCACTAAATCAAGGTCTTTTACTGTCAGCGCCGCCAGTTGTAATGCTTTACGTGTCGCGGGTAATGGCCCCAGGCCCATAAATACGGGGTCGACGCCACTGACGGCATACCCGCAGATACGCGCTAACGGCTGGATTCCGAGGCTGGCCGCCTTCTCCTCACTCATGACAACCAACGCCGCCGCGCCATCGTTGATACCGGAAGCATTCCCCGCAGTCACCGTCCCGGCAGGGTCGAACGCGGGTTTTAGTTGCGCCAGGCTCTCCAGCGAAGCCTCTTTCCGGGGGTATTCATCAACAGCAAACACGCTGTCGCCACGTTTGTCGCGCACGGTTACCGGGACAATCTCCTGTTTAAAATCCCCGCGGGCAATCGCGGCAGCCGCTCGCTGTTGGGACAACAGGGCGATGTCATCCTGTTCCTGGCGGCTGACATGGCAGCGGCGGGCGACATTTTCCGCCGTCACACCCATGTGATAATGGTTGATAGCGCAAAACAGACCATCGTTGACCATGCTATCGACGACCCGACCTTCACCCATGCGGTAACCCCAACGCGCTTTATCAAGCAGATAAGGCGCCGCCGACATGTTCTCCATCCCCCCGGCCAGCACGACTTCCGCACCGCCGGATGCGATACTTTGCGCGGCCAGGATAACGCTCTGCAACCCAGAGCCGCATACGATGTTAATGCTGGTTGCGGGTTTATCTTCCGGCACGCCCGCCTGCAACATCGCCTGACGGGCCGGGTTCTGGCCCAGCCCCGCCTGGAGCACATTACCGAAAGTCACCTCATCCACAACTGACGCATCAATCCCCGCCCGTTCAATCGCGCTTTTCATCACGACCGCCCCCAACTGCGGCGCAGTAACCTGGCTCAAACTGCCGCCAAATTTACCGATAGCTGTACGCACAGCACTCACAATAACGAGTGATTTCATGTTTACCTCTTACCCTTGTCAGTCGCGCCAATATTTACGGGCGTGGTCATCTACTTTTCCAGAGAGCAATAAGCCCACTCCCACCAACAAAATATAAAAACCGCCTGTCGCAATCCCCAACGTCCAGATAGCCTGCATACGCTGCAATTGGTTGATATTCATTGAGAACCCTGCCTTACTCGATTGATGGCATACCCGGGTTTGTTCGTTATCTGAGTCGATGATGTGCGACAGGAAATAAACAACCCCACTCACACTGCGATAACGCGCCAGACTCAGGCTGGCATGGTTTTCAACTGGCGAGAGACAATAAGCCGGGGTTCGACCTGGCGCTGAATATCGTCAGGGGTGAGGCCTTCCAGTAACTCGCTTAATACCAGGCCATCGGATGTCACATCAATGACGCATTGCTCGGTCACAATATGATCAACACACCCTTGCCCGGTCAGCGGGTAACTGCATGTATTCACGACTTTCGGTTTGCCGTCTTTCGTGCACAGTTCCATCGTGACAATCACTTTTCGCGCGCCGCTCACTAAATCCATCGCCCCGCCCATACCGAATACCCGGCCTGGCTGCGCCCAGTTGGCCAAATCGCCATTTTCCGCCACTTGCAGCCCGCCTAACACGGTTGCAGCCAGCTTGCCAGAGCGCACTAACGCGAAGGACTCCGCGCTATCAAACGCGCTGGCGCCCGGCACGGGCACAAAACGCAATGCGGTCGCATTGGAGAACGCTTCCACCGCCAGCGTGCCTTCCACTAATGGCCCCATCCCCACCAGGCCATTTTCGGTATGAAACATGACGCCGGCAGGCGCGTAATCGCTGCACAAGCTGGGGATACCAATGCCTAAATTGATGACATCGCCGTCTGAGAAGTATTCCGCCGCCCGACGGGCAATCCTGTTACGAGCGTTCATAGCCTGCCTCCTTCACGCGCCAGAATTTTATCCACGTAAACACCGGGGGTAATGATGCTGTCGATGCTGCATTCATCGACATCCACCAACATATCGGCATCGACGAGCGTCAGCCGCGAGGCTTTAGCAACCATCGGGTTGAAATTACGCATCGTCCCACGATAAGTCAGGTTGCCCAGGGGATCGGCGGTTCGCGCGCGCACCAGGCCGATGTCTGCCCGTAATGCCGTTTCCAGCAGCCATATCTCGCCATCGACATCAATATGTTGCTTGCCTTCATCCACTAACGTGCCCAGCCCCGTGCGCGTCAGTACGCCGCCCAACCCGGAGCCGCCGCAACGCATGCGTTCCGCCAGGCTACCTTGCGGCACCAGTTCCAGCTCAATCTTACCTTCGGCCACCAGCGCGACGGTTTCGGTGTTACGTCCGATGTGGGACGCGATGAGCTTATCCACTAACCCATGGTGGACCAGACGGCCCACGGTCAAATCCGCGTCGCCGCTATCATTACTGATCAAGGTAAAATGCCGCGCGCCGCTGGCTATCACACAATCAATCAGGCGATTAGGAACGCCGTGGTTGGCAAACCCACCGCACATTAACGTCTGCCCGTCTTCAAACAACGCGATAATCTCTTCGGGCAAGGCAATTTTATTTACCATCATCTATTCCCTCGTCAGCAGTACGGCAACACCTTGTCCACCGCCGACACAAAAGGTGATCACCGCGTTATTCAGGTGACGGTCACGCATGTCATATACCGCCTTCGTCGTCAAAATGGCGCCAGTACCCGCTAATGGATGGCCCATCGCAATCGCGCCCCCATTGGGGTTGACGTGGTCAATGTCCATACCGATTTCGTGGATGCAGGCCAGCGACTGCGCGGCAAACGCTTCATTCAGCTCCCACAGGTCAATATCATTCACGGTTAACCCGGTCTGGCGCAGCAATTTCGCTGTCGCGGATATCGGCCCCAGCCCCATGTAATTCGGGTCACCTCCCGTCACCGCATAGCCGCGAAATACCGCCAGGATGTCGCGCCCGGAGCGTTCAGCCAGCTCACGTTCCATCACAACCAGGGCCCCTGCGCCATCGCTCATCGGCGAACTATTCCCTGCCGTGACGATGCCATCAGGGCGGAAACTTGGACGCAACGTAGCCAGCGCGTCCAGCGAGCAATCGGGGCGAACCGACTCATCCCGCGTCACCGCCGTTTCTTTCCCTTTCCTGTCCTTCGCCGGGACGGGCACAATCTGTTCGTCAAAACGCCCGCCTTTCCAGGCGGCGCTGGCCAGACGGTGGCTACGCAGTGAAAACTCATCCAGTTGACGACGCGTAAAGCCATAACGCGCGGCGATATTCTCGGCGGTAATCCCCATCGGCGGGTTGCCTATCTGATCTGGCGCCGTGTGAATTTCCACAATGCGGGGCGGTTGCACTGAATAAGCGGTCTCTGTTTTTTCCTGCATCCAGGGACGTCGTGAGTCACTTTCAACGCCGCCCGCGACAATCACATCGGCAAACCCCGCCATAATCTGGATAGCCCCATACGCCAGCGCGTTCAGCGACGCGGCGCACTGGCGGTCCAGCGTGATGCCCGGTACGGAGACAGGCAGCCCCGCCTCCAGCGCCACCATCCGCCCCATGTTGTTGATTTCATGGTTCATCAGATTGGCGAAAATCACGTCATCAATACGTTCCGCATCAATCCCCGCCCGGTGAACCGCTTCTTTCACAGCCAGCGCCCCCAATACATGCGCTGGCACCGGCGCCAGTACGCCACGGCATTTGCCAATTGGGGTACGCGCCGCCGAAACAATAACTGCTTCTCTCATAAATCGTTCTTCCTGACCGCATCAGCATATTCATGCCAGTGCCTGTTAACGAATTCCCCCTCTGCTGCGCAGCCAGCTCATCTGCCGCGAACAACAAAGACAAGGGAAAGAGCCACCCGTCTGCCGATAACCAAAGCGTCATCCGACATGCAGTGGAGGGATGCCCAGAATTTCCCGGGCGATGGCGGAGGTGGCGACGCATTTGCCGCACAGGCGTATGGCTTGCCCGGCGCGCTCTACCAGTTGCGCATTAGTGGCTTTCACCCCTTTGCTGAAATAGACGTTATCTTCCAGCCCCACACGCACATGCCCCCCTAACGCCAGTGCGGCGAACAGAATCGGGAGGTGGTATTTACCAATGCCGAATGCCGACCATGTCGAACCGGCGGGAATATGCGAAGCCAGATACAGCAAGTTTTCCACCGACGCCGCCATGCCGCCCGGCACCCCCAGGCAGAACTGGTAATGCAGGGGCGCGCGCATCGCGCCCTGTTCAACGAAATAACGGGCAATGCCGAGCATGCCGCTGTCGAAGATTTCCACTTCAGGTTTAATGCCGCGTTCTGTCAGGACTTTCCCCAGTTGCTCAAGAAACTGGGGAGAATTGATAAATACGCCGCCGGGCATCCAGTTAAACGAGCCCGCGTCCCAGGATGCCATTTCAATGCCATCCAGCGTGGAGACGTGCGCCATACGCTGGGCATCATCGGCCCGGCTATCACCCGAAGTGGTGCAGTTGATAATGACGTCGCAATCCCGATAGTTACGCAGCAACCGGATAGTTTCCGCGAAACGTTCCCTGTCCATGGTCCCTGTCCCTTTTTCATCGCGCATATGCAAATGAACAACGGCCGCCCCTTTTTGCCAGCAATGGTAGGCGTCGGCAGCGATTTCCTCCGGCGTCAACGGGATATATTCGTTAATATCTTTTGGCGTAACGGCACCGGTCAGGGCAGCGGAAATAATGACATCGTTTTGTGTACTCATGAGTTCACTCCCGCTCACTATTCTTTCTACGGTTTGAAATCAGGCGTTATGCATACCCAACGCCCCGATTTATTATTTCGCAAATTGATGCGCTATATTTATTTCTAAAAAAATCTATTCAGATGAAGATAAAAATCAACGTTGCATTGAATAAGATACCGCAACACCCGTGTTATTTTTCTTCATGGCATTTCGGTACCTTATATAAATCCACATGTGTTTTTATTTTAATAATCGCGCACCAGAACCACGTGAGGGTTCATTATTTTATTTCATCTTCTTCCTGGCCGCCGTCAATACGGGGACGAACAATCTTTCCTTTTTTCTCCGCGGCTTTAACCAACTCAGCTTCTTCTTTAGCCCACTGCCAGTAATTCACTTCGTGGGGCGAGTGTTCGGTCGCCGTTACATACATTTCCGTGGCGAACGCATTACGCAACTCGTTCGCGATGTCCTCTTTCCAGGCCTTACGCAATTGCTGCGTGGTAATACGGCGCGTCACACGCGTACCGGTACGCATAATGAGTTCGGCAATTTCCCATGCACGGTCATAGCAGGCTTCGGTATCCGTACAAATTTCATTGACCATACCCAGCGCCAGCGCCTTACGTGCGGTAATAATTTCACCCGTCAACTCAGCATAAGCGTATCGCTTACGGCCCATTAATTCGCGCCAGGCAATCCCGATACCATCTCCAGGCACCATATTTACCCGGAAATGCATCTCTGTCGTCCAGGCATCTTCCGTACAAAGCGTGATGTCACTGAATAACACCAGGTCGGTATGAAACGCCGCGCCATTCCAGACCCCAATGGTGGGGACTTCCACATCGAACACCTGGCCTTCAATATCGTTTGTACCGTCATAATATTGGTATTCATACATCTTCCAGGCTTCTTCCGGCGCGGAAGAAAACTCCGTCGCGGGCTGCCAGTTACCTTTATTATCAACCCGGCCAATGCCTTTCATAAAATCAGGCCCGGTTCCCCCAAGAATAATAATTTCGTTCTCAGGGTCTCTTCCGGCCCAGTCGAAGAAATAATGCAACCCCTGGTGAGCGGGAGCGCCCCACTGCAAACTATCACCATTAGTATGTAAACGCGCCTCGAGAATGCCGTTTTTACGCTTCATGGTGAAGCAATGCTTCAGCCTTTCTGAGTATTCTTCAAAAGGCATGTGCGGAATCGTCCCCAACTCTTTATGTGACATTTCTTTACGTTTTCCAGCATCGGATTCGTAATTGGCTTTAATCACCATGAAGAACTCCTTTATTGTATAAAAAGACCAGTAATATAGAGAAAATCTGTATCATCGAATCACAGTAAATAATGCTTATGCACTGTATTTATTTACGACTTTTTGATTAAAAGAATAATAACCAATAAAAGCTCATACACAGCACCGACTGATAAAACAGCAGATAATAAACCAAATGAAACCCTCTAAAACTCAAACTACAAATACTATTTTTCGGTGATGATTTGAACATAGCACACGGAAAGAAATAGAGAAATTCTTTTTATTTTCACGGCTATGCGATTCCAGCATAACCAGGGGGGGGGGGGAAGTGAAGAAATAAACCACATATCGCAATAAAAAATAAAGCGTTATATTCATGAATACGTAATATCTCCCGTGTAGGCCATGGTATGTTTTCGTGATAACAATCACAGTGAAAATCTATCTTATCATGCGCAATTTAAATAAACGGGGATTAAAAAAGAATTACCACATCCAGACATGATTACGTATAATCAATCACGACATGTTTAGTTACCAACAATTAACCTTATCTTAA
>NZ_VCHQ01000046.1 GCF_005860775.1 Klebsiella indica | reverse complement strand
GGCTGATACCGCCCAAGAGTTCATATCGACGGCGGTGTTTGGCACCTCGATGTCGGCTCATCACATCCTGGGGCTGAAGTAGGTCCCAAGGGTATGGCTGTTCGCCATTTAAAGTGGTACGCGAGCTGGGTTTAGAACGTCGTGAGACAGTTCGGTCCCTATCTGCCGTGGGCGCTGGAGAACTGAGGGGGGCTGCTCCTAGTACGAGAGGACCGGAGTGGACGCATCACTGGTGTTCGGGTTGTCATGCCAATGGCACTGCCCGGTAGCTAAATGCGGAAGAGATAAGTGCTGAAAGCATCTAAGCACGAAACTTGCCCCGAGATGAGTTCTCCCTGACCCTTTAAGGGTCCTGAAGGAACGTTGAAGACGACGACGTTGATAGGCCGGGTGTGTAAGCGCAGCGATGCGTTGAGCTAACCGGTACTAATGAACCGTGAGGCTTAACCTTACAACGCCGAAGATGTTTTGGCGGTGAGAGACAGAGACAATATTCAGCTTAGATTCAGAGTCCGAAGGATTTTGCGCTGAGACAAGGCGGCAAACGCAGCGACGGAAGGAGCATACAAGGGTATGTGACTGACGTTCGCCAGAGCAGCCAACGCAGTATCAGCGCAAAAGACACAGGACAGAGCACAAAGAATTTGCCTGGCGGCCGTAGCGCGGTGGTCCCACCTGACCCCATGCCGAACTCAGAAGTGAAACGCCGTAGCGCCGATGGTAGTGTGGGGTCTCCCCATGCGAGAGTAGGGAACTGCCAGGCATCAAATAAAGCAAAGGGCTCAGTCGAAAGACTGGGCCCTTTGCTTTATCTGTTGTTTGTCGGTGAGCGCTCTCCTGAGGAGGACAAATCCGCCGGGAGCGGATTTGAACGTTGCGGAGCAACGGCCCGGAGGGTGGCGGGCAGGACGCCCGCCATAAACTGCCAGGCATTAAATAAGTGAAGAGCCCGTCCTAAGGACGGGCTTTTTGCGTTTCTAAGAACGTTTGATATTTCCCGCGATAACGTGGCTGTAAGCGCTATGTCACCCGGCTCTGGGTCCGACAATCAGGCAAGCCTTCCCTCACTATATACGGTAAACTACTGCTGATTTAGCATCAGGAAGCCACTATGAGCCACTCACTTAAACCCTGGAATACCTTTGGTATTGATCGTTCTGCCAAAGCGATTGTACGTGTCGAAACAGAAAAACAGTTACTGGCTGCCTGGCAAAGTGCCATCGCAGAACGCTCCCCTGCTATGATTCTGGGTGAGGGGAGTAATGTCCTGTTCCTGAATGATTATTGTGGCACGATCATTATCAACCGGATTATGGGAATAAAAGTGAGTGAAACACCCGATGCCTGGCATTTACATGTTGGTGCGGGAGAAAACTGGCATCAACTGGTACGGTTTACACTGGACAATGGAATGCCCGGCCTGGAAAATCTTGCGCTGATCCCCGGCTGCGCCGGCTCCTCGCCGATACAAAATATTGGGGCGTACGGTATTGAATTACAAAAAGTCTGTCAGTACGTTGATTGTATTGAGCTGACTACTGGCCAGAAGCAGCGCTTTTCTGCCGCTGAGTGCTGCTTTGATTATCGAGACAGTATTTTTAAGCATGAATACCAGAACCGCTACGCCATCGTCGCTGTTGGTTTGACGTTAGCAAAAGAGTGGCAACCGGTTCTGAGCTATGGTGATCTAACCCGACTTGATCCGCAAACCGTCACCCCTCGTCAGGTATTTGATGCCGTATGTCATATGAGAATGACCAAACTTCCCGATCCAAAGGTGAATGGCAATGCGGGAAGTTTCTTTAAAAATCCAGTCATTAGCGCAGAAACAGCGCAAGAGTTACTGGCGACCTATCCAAATATTCCGCATTATCCGCAGCCTGATGGTAGTATGAAGCTTGCTGCCGGATGGCTTATCGATCAATGCCAGCTTAAAGGTAAACTTATTGGCGGCGCAGCCGTCCATCATCAGCAGGCTCTGGTATTAATCAATTATAGCGAGGCAACAAGCGAGGATGTGGTGAACCTGGCGCGCTATGTACGCCAGCAGGTTGGCGAGAAGTTCAATATCTGGCTGCAACCAGAAGTGCGTTTTATTGGCGAAATGGGTGAAGTTAACGCTGAAGAGGCTATTGCATGAAAGATTATACCGTTCCTCTGACGCTGATATCTATCCTGGCTGATGCTGAGTTTCATTCTGGTGAGCAACTCGGTGAGCGTTTAGGGATGAGTCGGGCGGCAATAAATAAGCATATTCAAACGTTGCGTGACTGGGGAATCGATGTCTTTACTGTTCCCGGTAAGGGCTACAGTTTATCTGAGCCTGTCCAGTTACTGAGCGAAGAACACATTTCTAAACAGGTTGAATATGGTCGCGTGACTGTACTGTCAGTCATTGGTTCTACGAATCAGTATCTTTTGGACAGACTGAGCGAGCTGCAATCAGGTGATGCCTGCGTGGCAGAATATCAGCAAGCTGGCCGTGGACGCCGCGGGCGTAAGTGGTTCTCGCCGTTTGGTACTAACCTTTATCTTTCTATGTACTGGCGCCTGGAGCAGGGGCCAGCTGCTGCTATTGGTTTGAGTTTGGTCATTGGAATCGTCATTGCCGAGGTACTGCAGCGCCTCGGTGCTGAAAAAGTACGGGTTAAATGGCCGAATGATCTTTATCTGCAAGACCGAAAACTCGCAGGCATCCTTGTGGAGCTGACGGGAAAAACCGGGGATGCAGCACAAATAGTCAGTGGGGTTGGTATCAACTTGATGATGCGTCATGTAGAGTCCGATATTGTCAATCAAGGCTGGATCAGTTTGCAGGAAGCAGGGATCTCTATCGATCGCAATACGCTGGCTGCTTGTCTGATTAATGAATTGCGTGCTGGTTTTCGGCTTTTTGAGCATGAGGGATTAGCACCTTACCTGCCCCGTTGGGAGAAGTTAGATAACTTTATTCATCGTCCAGTCAAACTCATTATTGGTGATAAAGAAATCTTTGGTATTTCCCGAGGTATTGATGCTCAGGGGGCTTTATTACTGGAACAGGATGGGGTAATAAAACCATGGATTGGCGGTGAGATATCACTACGCGGTGCTGAATGAAAAAAAGGGAGTTAAAGCTCCCTGTTTTATTTCCGTAACCGTACCTGATTTACCGAATGATTGGTACTTTTGGTCATAATAAGGCTTGCTCTTTCGCGAGTGGGTAGGATATTTTCTTTTAAATTCAATAGGTTAATTTCATTCCATAAAGACGTCGCGACATCAGTCGCTTCGTCTTTAGAAAGTTGAGCATAATTATGAAAATATGAATCTGGATCGGTAAAAGCCCCTTCGCGAAATTTTAAAAAACGATTGATATACCATGTTTTTAGTAACTCCTCTGGCGCATCAACGTAAATTGAAAAATCCACGAAATCGGATACAAATACATGATGTGGATCGTGCGGATAATCCATTCCACTCTGCAAAACATTTAGTCCTTCAAGAATCAAGATATCAGGCTGAGTGACAGTTTTATCACCATCTGGAATAACATCATAAATCAGGTGTGAATAGACCGGTGCAGAGGTGCTCGGAACGCCAGATTTCAGATCGGAGACAAATTTAACCAGGCGATGCATGTCGTAAGATTGCGGGAAACCTTTCTTTTTCATCAGGCCACGCTCTTTCAACACCGCATTAGGATGCAGAAAGCCATCAGTCGTAATGAGTTCTACATGCCGATGTTCAGGCCAACGACTGAGCAAAGCCTGCAATACACGCGCAGTAGTGCTTTTACCCACAGCAACACTACCCGCAATGCTGATGATATAAGGAATACGTTGCCCATTGGTGCCAAGGAATTGTTCCAGCACGGCCTGGCGGCGTAAGTTAGAACTGATATAGAAATTGAGTAAACGCGACAGGGGCAAATAAATTTCTGCAACTTCTTCCAGAGAAAGATCTTCGTTGATGCCTTTTAACCGCGTGATTTCTTCTTCTGTCAGCGTCATCGGAACGGAATCACGCAGTGCAGCCCATTGGTCACGGTTAAATTGTAGATACGGTGTCATTAACGTTTGCTCTTTTAGGCTCATAAGCATGCTCTTGCAACCGCCGAATTATATGAAAGCGGAGGTGCTTCACACTAGTTAATCAGGACAATGGGCAGGAGGGTAACACCAGATTGCGAGGAATAATAAGAAAAAAACTCATTGAATGATGCTTTCTAAAGGTATCATCACAGAGATGAATGATTTGTCATACCGTGTAAAAGCCCAGCGAAGAACGGACAGGGTTATTTTGTGAAGCTCTCCGGTAGCGTTGACAGGATACATGCAGTGTCAGAATCACGGCTGTACGTTTCCTTTTTTGCGCTGCTTTTTACACCTGGTGATGTATTTTTGTTCTGTGTTGTTTGAAATTACACCATTTTCTCTTGTCAGAGCACAAAATGTGAGCAATAGAACATTTTATGCAATTTTTTAGTTGCATGAACTCGCAGGTCTCCCTAGAATGCGCGCTACTTGATGCCGACTTAGCTCAGTAGGTAGAGCAACTGACTTGTAATCAGTAGGTCACCAGTTCGATTCCGGTAGTCGGCACCATCAAGTGCCTGGTGGGGTTCCCGAGCGGCCAAAGGGAGCAGACTGTAAATCTGCCGTCATCGACTTCGAAGGTTCGAATCCTTCCCCCACCACCATCTTTCGGCGATGCTTTGCGGAGCCAGAGTTGATTGGTTAAACTAGTTAGCTCAAACCAAAAAAGAGATTTTTCTCTTTTTTGTTATAGAAAGAACTGGGTAGCCGAGTTTCAGGATGCGGGCATCGTATAATGGCTATTACCTCAGCCTTCCAAGCTGATGATGCGGGTTCGATTCCCGCTGCCCGCTCCAAACGTGCTGATATGGCTCAGTTGGTAGAGCGCACCCTTGGTAAGGGTGAGGTCCCCAGTTCGACTCTGGGTATCAGCACCACTTCTTTATCTCTCCTTCCCTGCTTCTCTCTTGTTTATTGGATTCAACAATTCAGGTATGTTGCCTGGTTGATGTGGTGATATCACCGATTTATCCGTGTCTTAGAGGGACAATCGATGTCTAAAGAAAAATTTGAACGTACAAAACCGCACGTCAACGTCGGTACTATCGGCCACGTTGACCATGGTAAAACTACCCTGACTGCTGCCATCACTACCGTACTGGCTAAAACCTACGGCGGTGCCGCTCGTGCTTTCGACCAGATCGATAACGCGCCGGAAGAAAAAGCACGTGGTATCACCATCAACACTTCTCACGTTGAATATGACACCCCGACTCGCCACTACGCGCACGTAGAC
>NZ_VCHQ01000045.1 GCF_005860775.1 Klebsiella indica | reverse complement strand
AGGCAGCATAGTCGGTAATGATGAAGATTCGACTGTGGCCGGAAGACGGCGTGATATACGACCTTCATCCTGCCAGAGCCGTAGCCATTTGAAGATGACGTTATCATTGACGCCGTTTTCGCGGGCAATCTGAGCGACACAGGCCCCGGGACGGGAGGCCAGTTCAACCATGCGAAGCTTGAAGTCATTCGAATAATTTTTACGGGGTTCTTTTCGCCAGGACTGGGATTTCATACTTAGATGTCCGTCTGTAACAGGTGGGCGTCTAAGTTACCAGCACTGGCTTAATGGCTACATACGGCACTGGGTTTACGCCTACTCAGGTTAATCCGGACACAACGAATATTTGAGGAGATGTAAGGTAATGTCTGAAGTCAGTGCAAGTTTTCATGGAGATAAACGCCTGCCGGTTACTGTACTTTCGGGATTTTTGGGAGCAGGGAAAACGACCCTGCTTAACCATATTCTGAACAACCGGGAGGGCCGTCGCGTTGCCGTCATTGTGAATGATATGTCTGAGGTAAATATTGATGCAGCCCTGGTGAGGGAAGGTGGTGCGGAACTCTCCCGTACGGATGAAAAATTAGTGGAAATGAGCAACGGTTGCATTTGTTGCACATTGCGTGAAGATCTTCTTCTCGAAGTTAATCGTCTGGCAAAAGAAGGGCGTTTTGATCAGCTAGTCATTGAGTCTACAGGTATTTCTGAGCCCCTTCCTGTTGCTGAAACGTTTACCTTTGCGGGGGATGACGGTGAGAGTCTTTCGACGGTGGCTCGCCTTGATACCATGGTTACCGTGGTGGATGCGTACAATTTTCTGAAAGACTACGGTTCGAAAGACAGCATTCAGTCACGCGGGGAATCGTTAGGTGAAGGTGATGGAAGGCGCGTTGTTGACCTGCTGATCGATCAGATTGAATTCTGTGATGTGCTGGTCCTTAATAAAGTTGATCTTATCAGTGAAGCGCAAAAAGAAAAACTGATGGCGGTTTTACGTTCGCTTAATCCACGGTCAAGAATCGTTGTTTCACAGTTTGGACAGGTTCCGCTGGGCAATATACTTAATACCGGGCTATTTGATTTCGAGCAAGCCGCTCAGGCGCCTGGCTGGCTTAAAGAACTCCGGGGCGAACATACGCCGGAGACAGAAGAATATGGGATTACCAGCTTTGTCTTTCGCGCCCGCCGACCTTTTCATCCAGCCCGTTTCTGCCAGGTGATGGAAAATAAGCTGGATGGAGTTATCAGGTCAAAAGGTTACTTCTGGCTGGCCAGTCGTCCGGAATTCGCTGGTTCATGGTCGCAGGCTGGCGGCATCGCTCGGCAGGGACTGGGGGGAATGTGGTGGGCAAGTGTGCCGAAAGAACGTTGGCCAGAGGACGCTGAGTCATTGAAGTTTATCATGTCTAACTGGATAGATGGCATTGGTGATGCCCGTCAGGAACTCGTTTTTATTGGGATGGATATGAATGAATCAGAACTGCGCAACAAACTGGCTTCCGCCCTGTTAACGGATGCTGAAATGGCGGAAGGGCCTCAAAAGTGGCAGCATTATCCCGACCCTATGGAACCCTGGTTCGAGGAATGAATCGAAGACCCCGCTTTTTAGCTCATATCTGATATTAGCGACAATGTCCTTCGACGCTTTTTAAAATGAACGGTGTTGAGCACCGTTTTTAATCACCTCACCAGAACCTACCGAAATATGGTGCAGGTTTATTAGCGCTGATTTATGGGGATCCCGCAGCGCTGTTGCGGGGGGATTAATATTCAGCGCCAGCATTTTACAGATACCTTCACGCTGCTGGCGGGCGTCAGAAAGGGAGACGGCAGGCCAGGCACCCAGCGCAATACGGGTCTTTTTGCCGTTTATACGGTACTTGAGATCCCAGAGACGGGAACCACCAGGCTTGACCAGCAGATACAGACCGTGGGAATCGGAGACTTTAAAAGGTTTTGCGGATGGTTTTAAGTTGCGGATTCTCGCGTCGGACAGGGACATATGGTGGTCACTCCATTATCGAACTGGAAAGACCCCAAATCTGACCACCAAATTCTTCCGATGCGGAGGGTAAACTGAAAATGCATCGGAAAGACTTTCCACGCTAACCTATTGAATCTGAATCACATAGGGATTCGCAAAGCGGCATGAAAACAAGAATTTGGCTCCTCTGACTGGACTCGAACCAGTGACATACGGATTAACAGTCCGCCGTTCTACCGACTGAACTACAGAGGAATCGTGTGAACGGGGCGCATATTAACGATGACGCCCCACCTTGTCAAAGGCTGATTTCACATTTCAAACCGTTTGCCGACTTTTTCTCCATATTGGACAAAAAGTCGCATTCGCCACCCGTCAGAACCTGGTTTTACTGCTTTAGGTCGCAGCATCCTCTGTGCGTATCTTGTTTCGCGGATACTTCCACAACCAGCGCCCGCTGACCATCCGACAATAAAACAGTACACCACGCACAGCCCAGTCGAGTACCATCCCCAGCCAGACGCCAATTACCCCCATACCGAGCACAATCCCCAGAGTGTAGCCCGCGACCACGCGACAGCCCCACATGCCCAGCATCGACACCCACATGGTATAACGCACATCACGCGCGCCTTTAAAAGCGCAAGGCAGTGTCCAGGCCATCGCCCAAATTGGCATAAAAAAGGCATTTAGCCATAACAGTTCCTTCACCACGACTTTGACATCATTTTCGCTGGTATAGAACGAGGCTATCAGGCCGGCAAATGGTGCGGTTCCCCAGGCAATGATCGTCAAAACGATTGTTGATAGCCAGAAAACGTGCCATGCCTGACGTTCCGCCTGACCAATTTGCCCTTTACCCAGTCGTTTGCCGGTAATAATTGTCGACGCCGATCCGAGCGCGTTCCCCGGCAGGTTGATCAGCGCCGCCACTGAGAAGGCAATAAAGTTACCCGCAATCACGTTCGTCCCCATTCCGGCAACAAACATCTGCGTCAACAATTTACCGCCATTGAACAAGACAGATTCAATACTGGCGGGAATACCAATCCCCATGACTTCCCAGATAATGGCGAAATTAAACGGCCTGAAATAGCTCTTTAGCGAAATCCGCAACGCCGGGTTAAAACCGATCATTAACACCCAGATGGTTGCCAGTGCGCCAATATAGCGGGCAATCGTTAAGCCAAGTCCTGCCCCGACAAATCCCAATCCAGGCCAGGAAAAAATGCCATAAATAAGAATACTGCTGATAATGATATTCAGAATGTTCATTCCACCATTAATCAACAACGGAATTTTAGTGGTTCCTGCCCCACGCAACGCACCGCTACCAATAAGGGCGATTGCCGCAGCCGGGTAACTTAGAGCCGTCAGTTCCAGATAGGTTAATGCCAGATCTTTTACTTGTGTGGTGGCATCTCCGGCAACAAAATCAATGATCTCTTCACCAAAAGCGTGAATTATTGCCGTCAGAACAACAGAAAACAGCGTCATTATTGCCAGCGACTGTCGGGCTGCCGCCCTTGCCCGACGGCGGTCTCGTTTACCGAGGCTAAAGGCCACCACCACCGTGGTTCCAAGATCGATGGCAGCAAAAAAGGACATGATCACCATGTTGAAGCTATCGGCCAGACCTGCTCCCGCCATTGCCTCCTTCCCCAACCAACTGACCAAAAATGTACTCAATACGCCCATCAGCAACACACAGGCGTTTTCCAGCAAAATAGGGACCGCAAGAGGGCTG
This sequence comes from Klebsiella indica, assembly GCF_005860775.1. Classification (GTDB taxonomy): domain Bacteria; phylum Pseudomonadota; class Gammaproteobacteria; order Enterobacterales; family Enterobacteriaceae; genus Klebsiella; species Klebsiella indica. Next base: position 5,664 of record NZ_VCHQ01000045.1, on the reverse strand, counting down.
ATTTCACGCCAGTAGAGGACGCTGTAGCTCTTACGTTTTTTGAACCAGGACGTACGTTCGACGGACTGGCGTAATGTGGAAGTGACGTTCAAGGGAGACCTTAGTGAGAAAAGTTGAAACTACATTTCAAATGATGATAGAGAAAAGGTAATCCTGCAAAGCGTTTTTCCCGATAAATTGTTGGTAATAACGACAAATTGTTGATGGATACGCCAGTCAAACACCGGACGGTGAATTGATGTTTGACAAAAGTTTTTTCGCCGCTAAGATACGACTCCACAACGATTCCTCTGTAGTTCAGTCGGTAGAACGGCGGACTGTTAATCCGTATGTCACTGGTTCGAGTCCAGTCAGAGGAGCCATATTCCTGTTTTCATGCGTGCTTATAAGTCCCTATTCGATTAGGTTTCAATAAGTTAGCGTGAAAATTTTTCCCGATGCGTATCTGGTTCTCCCTGCGCATCCGGCGAAATTGGTGGTCTGATTTGGGGTCATTTCAGTTCGATAATGGAGTGACCACCATATGTCCCTGTCCGACGCGAAAATCCGTAGTATCAAGCCTTCTGATAAACCCTTTAAACTGACCGATTCTCATGGTCTGTATCTGCTTGTCAATCCGGGCGGTTCACGCCTCTGGTATCTCAAATATCGCTTCAACCGAAAAGAATCCCGCATTGCCTTAGGTGCCTATCCGCAGGTTTCACTTTCCGACGCCCGCCGGCAGCGCGACGGTATCCGTAAACTGCTGGCGCAGAATATCAATCCTGCACAACAACGCATAACTGAAAAAGCCGCCGCGTCACCGGAAAAATGCTTTGAGGCCGTTGCGGTGGCATGGCACAAAACCAACAAGAAATGGTCGGCTGACTATGCAGAGCGCATCCTCGCCAGTATGAAAAATCATATCTTCCCGGCAATTGGTCATGTGCCTGCCACAATGCTGAAAACGCAGCATTTCACGGCGTTACTGAAAGTTATCGAGGATAAAGGCTTTCTGGAAGTCGCGTCCCGAACCCGGCAACAGCTTTGCAACATCATGCGTTACGCCGTACAGCAGGGACTGACTGAAAACAATCCGGCGATGCATCTGGAAGGCGTCACCGCGCCGCCGGTTAAAAATCACTATCCCGCCCTGCCGCTGGAGCGGTTGCCCGAGCTGCTGGAACGTATCGGTGACTATCAGCAGGGACGGCAGTTAACAAGGCTGGCGGTAGCGCTGACCCTGCATCTGTTTATCCGTTCCAGCGAACTGCGCTTTGCCCGCTGGAGCGAGATTGATTTCAGAAACAAAATCTGGACCATTCCCGCCACTCGCGAGACCATAGAGAAAGTCCGTTTCTCTGGTCGTGGCGCAAAAATGCGTACCCCGCATATTGTGCCGCTTTCTCATCAAGCTATCGCCATTCTGAAGAAGATAAATGAAATCTCCGGTCATCTGGAACTGGTGTTCCCCGGTGATCACAATCCTTACAAACCGATGAGTGAAAACACCATCAACCGGGCGTTACGTCTGATGGGCTACGATACCAAAACCGACATCTGCGGGCATGGCGTCCGGGCAATGGCCTGTAGCGCACTGGTGGAATCTGAACTCTGGTCGCGGGATGCGGTGGAGCGTCAGATGAGCCATCAGGAGCGTAACAGCGTGCGGGCGGCATATATTCACCGCGCCGAACACCTCGACGCCCGCAAGGCTATGATGCAATGGTGGTCGGATTATCTGGATGTCAGCCGCGAGGGATACGTTGCGCCCTATATTTATGCCCGGCGGCATGAGGCAGCCTGAGCCAGTAGCAGTATGATTTGTTAAAAATGAAAAAGCAGATCCTGATTGAATCCGGATCTGCTTTTTGCATCGAGAGGATTTGACTTCAATTTTATAGTTACTAATCAGAAAGCGTACAAAATTATTCCACGTCGAATAATTTCAGGCGATAACTGCCAGATAATCTGTACCAGAAACCGATTTACCGATACGCCATAACTGCACCAGTTCAATGTCACCGTTTACCTGCACCAGTCTACCGTAGCCTGTTAATATCAGGACTGCACCAGTTAAAGCCCTTTCAGTCCCTGGCCCTTTCCGGTCTGGCGCTGTTACCCTTCGTCACCCTTTACCGGGCCTTTTCCTTTTGCTGGCGCAATCATCAGCAAGAGTACTGTGATGCTGCACCAGAGACGAATAATAGGCTATACCGTTCAGAATCATCGTTATTGAGAGGAAAACGTACAAAAAATTTCTGGGTGGAAATTTTTTGTACGAAAACCGATTAATCACCCAATTTTTTAAGACAACGACTATCAATCGCTCTTGTCTGCATATTTTACAAGTTAAAAACTATTATTGTTTGTCAGTCAACTTCCCGCCCGTAAACCTGCGCCACATACCGCCCACGTCCGTCGCCGTGACCCAAATCCATCGCCGTCATTGCCAGCGCTTCCTTCTCACAAAATCCCTGCGCCAGATAATGACGAATGGCATCCTGCGCCCACGCATAGCGCAGTGAATGTGGGGAATATGCGCCCGTTAACCCGAGACGTGACGCCTGACTGTGCCAGTATTTCATAGCGCTTTTCAGGTCCGGCTTATCGATCAGCCTGCCGTGACGATCTTCTGCCACGGTCAGCGCATTATCCAGCGCTTTTCTGACAGCATCAGCATCAAGAATAATCGTCTCGCGGGGTCGTCCGCCTTTGGTGCCGAACACCACGGTTAACCGGGTATCACAGCGCTCCAGCGCCTGCCGCCACGTTTTCAGCGACTGTACGCTCTGCACCGCCTCCTGCGAACGCAGCCCCATCAGCCTTGAGAGTTCCAGCGCTGCCGCTATCCCCGGATCTTTTGCATGGGCCGTCTCCAGCACGTCGCGATAGTGCTCCGGCGTGATAGCCAGCTTTGTACCGTTACGGGATGCGCCAGACAGACCAAGAGAACGGTTGTTCAGCCGCTCACTCTGCGCCAGCCTGTCACGTCCGGCCTGTTCCAGAATGCAGCGCACCGCCGCCATCTCGTTTTGCAGGGAACGTTTTGTAATGCCCTGCGCGAGTCGTTCACGGATATAACCCTCTATATGCCGCGCCTTAAGCTGCTCCACCCGGCGAATTTGCACATTCTGCGCCAGTACCAGACGTTCACAAAACCGCTGCGCCAGCTTAACGCGGTCGTGAACGGTCTTATGGCTACCGCCTGCCTGCTGCGCAAGCCGCTTCATTTCCTGCTCCAGAATCCCCATATTTTCCCCCTTTCATGATTGCCGCAAACTCATCTCCAAAAAACCAACACGGATACAGCTTTCCCCGGCGCACAGGCCGATAGCCCCTGTTTTTTGTCGGGGCTGCGAACGATACCTGAGCGCCGGGGCGGCAGCCGTTGAGGTGTGGTGGGGCTTCGGTTGTGCTCTCTGAGCAGCCGCCCGCTTGCACGGGTTATCCCCCGGATCGTCCAGATCCGCCTCGGTATCGGTTCATGTTCTCCTTATTGGGTAAAATGGCCTGAAAAGGCAGTGTCAGAATCCAGCCATGAGCTGGCGCAGTTGAGTTGTCTGGTGCAGGTCGAAAGGGCTGCGTGCGTCACTTTCCCGCTTTGCGCGGTTAAAGTGACGCACTGGACTGATGCAGTGTTTTTAAAATCACAGACTGGTGCAGTTTTACGGTCACGCGGCAGCAAAGCCTTCCGGCAATGCAGGCCACAGCCCGTAAGGTAAAAGGCGCTGAGGGTGTCAGCAGATACAGGTTAGTCGGGAGAATTCCGGCGCGGTGCAGATTCAGACCAGCAGGCTGGCGCAGTAAAAGGACGTATCGTGTTAAAACTCGGGCCTCCGTTGCGATGCTCTGCGACCCGGTGTTTGCAGAGGTCTGCACCGGTAAACGGATCAACCTTCCTGATAACAGGCGCTTCTTTCAGGTTGTGAAGCGTGGCGCTGTCAACGACAGCATAGAGCAAGGGGGAGGCTACGCCAGTACCGCTGGCGCGGAAAGGAGAAACTGTTTTTACCTGCAAAAAATTTTTTAATCACTTGTCGTTATAAAAAATGAGGGCGCGGTATGTGACAGCGCCCTCGTTCAGGTTACATAAAAAGCATCAGCTCAGAATGGCTTCCAGTCGGGCCAGTACTTCATTCACGACAGCATCGGGTATACGTTCCAGCCGCTTACCGTTACGGGCTCCCATATCAATGGTTCTGGGCTGGTCGCAGCGAATAACGCCCGTTGTTTTTGTTCCCGCGCCGTCCAGTGAGACGGTAAAACCGGCTGCGCGGGCGAAGTTTCCACCGCTGGTGACGGGAACAACAACGGGCAGCCGGGTCAGCTTGTTAAACGATGCCTTCGATACGATAAGCACCGGACGTTTTCCGCTTTGCTCGTGACCAGCAATCGGATCCAGTGAAACGAGCCAGATTTCCCCTCTGTCCATTTACAGGATCTCCTTGCCCACCGCAGGCGCATCAATCCATTCCCGATCCTCTTCACTCATTTCGGCGTGCGGATCGCACTGCGCCAGCAGTTCTTCGAGCGAATAGCGGGGACGTTTTTGAGGTTCAATAATCAAGCAGCCATTATCAATGATCATGCCCACTTCGCTGTCCGTCGACAGCCCCAGCGTTTTTAGCACGGCGGGAGGAACCGCCAGCATGACGGATCCGCCAACCTTTTTCAGACGAGTGGTATACATAGCGCACCTCCGGATATTATATTTTAATATAACATCTACGGCAGGCGATGCACAATTATTCATCAGATTCATTGTGATTTCCTTAGCGTAATAAAGCGTGAAGAAAGCCTTAATCCATCAGAGGACAGATCCGGCAGTTTTCAAAGGCGACATTGCCGGTAAAAGGGCAACCATCCTGATACCTCAGGCGCTTCTTTCAGGTCATGAAGCATTTCGTGCAGGCGGGAGCTTAGTGGGTAACAAAGAAGGCTGATAATAGGAAACTGTTTTTGCGATTCAAAGGATTATGACGGATCGGATAAACAAAATGCGGCGCAGCTTCCGTATCCGGGCTGCGCCGGGGGGATATCAGCGGTAGCGCGAAAGCCAGTTTTGTTCCGGCGTGACACCCAGCGCGTCGGCAATCAGTTTTTCACCTTTGGGCCAGTGGCGGTAGAGTGCATTTTCCAGCGTGGAAGAGGCCAGACCCGCCTGACGAGAAAGTGCCGCCAGTGAGGTTCCCTTTTTTCTTACGGCCGCGATAATGTCGGCAGGATGCCAGTCAGACTGCATCATGCTTTGGCCTCCACCCCGTCAATAAACTTCACGCCGTCGGCGGTACGTAACCAGCGTGGAGCAGTGATTTCATCAGAGAAATAGTGGATCAGGGTAGGCGTAAACCCAGTGCCGTATGTAGCCATTAAGCCAGTGCTGGTAACTTAGACGCCCACCTGTTACAGACGGACATCTAAGTATGAAATCCCAGTCCTGGCGAAAAGAACCCCGTAAAAATTATTCGAATGACTTCAAGCTTCGCATGGTTGAACTGGCCTCCCGTCCCGGGGCCTGTGTCGCTCAGATTGCCCGCGAAAACGGCGTCAATGATAACGTCATCTTCAAATGGCTACGGCTCTGGCAGGATGAAGGTCGTATATCACGCCGTCTTCCGGCCACAGTCGAATCTTCATCATTACCGACTATGCTGCCTGTCGAGGTGATACCTGATCCAGCAC
>NZ_VCHQ01000044.1 GCF_005860775.1 Klebsiella indica | reverse complement strand
ATACACAGGTATGTGACTGACGTTCGCCAGAGCAGCCAACGCAGTATCAGCGCAAAAGACACAGGACAGAGCACAAAGAATTTGCCTGGCGGCCGTAGCGCGGTGGTCCCACCTGACCCCATGCCGAACTCAGAAGTGAAACGCCGTAGCGCCGATGGTAGTGTGGGGTCTCCCCATGCGAGAGTAGGGAACTGCCAGGCATCAAATTAAGCAGTCACACCGGGGCATAAAACCGGTGGTTGCAGAAGTATTCGGTGGAGCGGTAGTTCAGTCGGTTAGAATACCTGCCTGTCACGCAGGGGGTCGCGGGTTCGAGTCCCGTCCGTTCCGCCACTTATTAGAAAATTAAGCCTGCTATTTAGCAGGCTTAATGATAAGAAATTTAGGGGCGTAGCTCAGTTGGTAGAGCACCGGTCTCCAAAACCGGGTGTCGCGAGTTCGAGTCTCTCCGCCCCTGCCATATAATAATCCTTTGCTCAGGCAAAGGATTTTTTTTGATTTAAATTTCCCTGCCCGATAATCCCCCGTCCGTGGAGGATTAAATCTATCCCAATATGTTATTTTTCAGGATATCGCGAATCTGCGCTTGTTTGTCACTGTTTTGCAGCCAAATCGCAAAGAGAGGCCTTGAAAGCATCGTACTATCCGTCACTGCATGCAGGTTATTTTTCTCCTGCGCCCAGCGTACCGGTAACCATGTACATCCCTTGAGCAAACTGAGCTGCCGGTATGCTAATTCAGCGGAACTGGTGGTGAGTAGAGGAATATCATCATTACCAATCAACCCGACTTCATTTTGTTGAAAGTCAGGTCCCCATTCCAGACGCAAGTAATTCAATTCATTTTTATTTTTAGCTGGTGATGTACAAAAAAGTCCCAGTGTGAAATGCCCAAGCAACTGGCTGCTTAGTTCATCCATCTTCGGTGATTCTGTCGTGATCAGTAGATCAAGCTGACGTTCATGTAATTGTTTTACCAGCGACTGGCGCTGTGCGATCCGTGCTTCGAACTGCAGTCCATCGGATTCGGTATAAAGTTTTCCCAGCCACTCGTTAAGCAGGCATTCCCAAAGAGAGGCGCTGGCACCGATCGAAAATTCATTATGTCGGGAAGAATTTGCCACCTCTTTACGCGCAGCCTGCCAGGTATTCATCAGGGTTTCGGCATACGGCAATAGTTTCTCTCCGGCTGGGGTCAGGCGGATATTATTGCGATGACGAGTAAAAAGATTCACTCCGAGCTGGTTTTCCAGTTGACGAATACGAAAGCTAACTGCTGACTGCGTCAGATAAAGCGCCTCCGCGGCTCGGCCAAAGTGGCGAGTTCTGCTCACCTCAAGGAAAGTTTTGAGCAATTCCGTATCCACACTTTTCTCCGCAAAATTATTTGTCGTGATGATTTAAATGTTTTGTTTGACGCTCTGTCAAGCGTAACTAATACTCCGCGCCATAAATAGCTCGGCCAAAAATCAGGAGCGTGTAGGATGGCGGAAAGCTTTACGACAACTAATCGTTTTTTCGACAATAAAAATTATCCGCGCGGGTTTTCCCGTCATGGAGATTTCACCATCAAAGAGGCGCAACTGCTGGAACGTTATGGTTATGCCTTTAATGAACTGGAACTGGGTAAACGCGAGCCTGTTACCGAAGAAGAAAAACAGTTTGTTTCGGTGTGCCGTGGAGAACGTGAGCCCGCAACGGAAGCAGAGCGCGTCTGGATTAAGTATATGGCACGTATTAAGCGTCCGAAGCGCTTCCACACCTTATCCGGCGGTAAACCGCAGGTGGAAGGCGCGGAAGATTACACTGAAAGTGATGATTAAGAAAAAAGGGCGAAAGCCCTTTTTTAGACCATCAATTTTTGTAGATGGCCTAACATCCGATCTATCGCCCGGTAACTCAGAGCCTCCTGTAAATGAGGGCGTTCGATATGTTCCACTTCTCCAATATCAGCAATGGTTCGGGCAACTTTAATAAGCCGTTGCCACGCTCGTATAGAAAGCCCAAGTTGCACTAAAGTTTGTTCCAGCCAGATAGCGTCATCTTTATGGAGACGACACCAGATTTTCATCTCGTTATTTCCCAGATGTGCATTAAGTTTATTCTGTCGGGATAGTTGCTTTTTGCGTGCAATCAGAACCCGCTGTCGTACGCTGGCACTCTCTTCCTCTTTGCTGGTTCCCTGGCTTAGTACTCCCGGCGGCGGTAAAGGTATTTCCAGAGAGAGATCGAAGCGGTCAAGAAACGGGCCTGATAATCGCGCGAGGTAACGCAGGATTTGTTCTGGCGAAGTTCGGTTATGATGACCCTGATAATGTCCTGTCGGGCTGGGATTCATTGCTGCAATAAGTTGAAAACGAGCGGGGTAATCGATCTTTGCACGTGCGCGCGCGATATGAATTATTCCTGACTCGATCGGCTCTCGCAATGCATCCAGCACCCTGCGCTCGAATTCTGGCAATTCATCAAGGAATAAAACCCCGTTATGGGCAAGGGAAATTTCACCAGGAACCGGAATTGAGCCGCCTCCCACCATAGCTGCAAGCGATGCACTATGATGTGGCGCTCTGAACGGCCTGCGACGCCACTGTTTTGTCGCATTACTGGAATTGACCAGGCTGAGTATTGCCGCACTCTCCAGGGCTTCCTGATTACTCAATGGCGGTAGAAGGCCAGGGAGCCGGCTGGCGAGCATTGTTTTGCCTGTTCCGGGAGGGCCAATCAATAGCAGGTTATGCCCGCCCGCGGCGGTGATTTCCAGCGCTCGTTTTCCCTGTTGTTGACCAATAACATCACGGAGATCTGACGATACTTCGTTTGAATACTCGACTTCTGATGGGGGATGATTTAACGCGGTTCGACCTTCAAGAAAAGCGCAAACTTCCTGCAGATGCCCGGCAATAAAGCAGTCATCACCACCGATTAATCCGACCTCAACGGCGTTTTCATCGGAGACAACGATCTTTCGGCCTGCGTTGATTGCCTCCATTGCGCTGGATATCGCCCCAGGAACGCCACGCAGAGCGCCTGTAAGCGCCAGTTCGCCGACAAACTCACATTGACTTAACCTGGTGGCATTAAGCTGCTCTGATGCCACCAGAAGCGCGAGAGCGATAGGTAAATCATATCTTCCCCCTTCTTTGGGAAGATCGGCTGGAGCCAGATTAAGCGTGATTTTTTTCGCCGGCCAGGTGTAACCACTATTAATGATCGCACTACGTACCCGGTCACGCGCTTCTTTGACCGTTGTTTCCGGAAGCCCGACCATTGTCAAACCAGGAAGCCCGTTACTGATATGAACTTCGATAGTGATGAGCGGGGCGCTGATTCCGAGAGCGGCGCGTGTGTAAACAATGGCAAGTGACATAAAACCTCCTGAGAGCAGGAATTATGTCGGGGAATTTTCATCGAGTAATTTGGCAATATTAAATTTTAGATGCCTCCTCCCGGCCAACTTTTTGTCGATCGCCATGTTTCACTCATTCCGGAAGCTGATTTGCAGTGGGCAACTGTAGGTTGGCGGTAATCAGAAAGTGTTGTGGTTCATGCCGCAAATTGAAATATTTTCATTTCATGTTTTTCTTATTAAAAACAATTGTTTTTTCATAAATAGTTAGCACGATAACAAAATGGCTCATAAAAAAATCTTGTGTTAACAGCAATATCTATGGTAACTCTTTAGGTATTCCTTCGAACATGAAGTCAGAAAGAACATAAAATGACAGTCCTTCTACGAGTGATTAGCCTGGTCGTGATTAGCGTGGTGGTGATTATTATCCCACCGTGCGGGGCTGCACTTGGACGAGGAAAGGCTTAAAAATCAAGCCTTAACGAACTAAGACCCCCGCACCGAAAGGTCCGGGGGTTTTTTTATAACTGAAAAACAGAAATGGGGAGCAGATAATGAGTTTTAGCATAAAATTCTGTTTCCCTCGATCTACGACGGGGAAGTAACTATGAATGGGGCGCAATGGGTAGTGCATGCTTTGCGAGCACAGGGAGTTGATACTGTTTTTGGCTACCCGGGTGGCGCAATTATGCCGGTTTATGATGCATTGTATGACGGTGGTGTGGAGCATTTATTGTGTCGGCACGAACAAGGCGCAGCAATGGCAGCTATCGGCTATGCGCGAGCCACTGGCAAAACTGGCGTATGTATCGCTACCTCTGGCCCTGGTGCGACCAATCTGATCACCGGCCTGGCTGACGCACTGCTTGATTCTGTTCCTGTTGTTGCTGTTACTGGTCAGGTTGCCGCTCCGTTCATTGGTACTGATGCATTCCAGGAAGTGGATGTCCTTGGGTTATCGCTGGCTTGTACTAAACACAGTTTTTTGGTGCAGTCTCTGGAAGAGCTGCCGCGCGTTATCGCTGAAGCTTTCCATGTGGCAAATTCAGGCCGTCCTGGGCCGGTGCTGATTGATATCCCGAAAGATATCCAGCTGGCTCAGGGGGAGCTCGATCCGCATTTCTCGATGGTTGCCGATGATGTTGACTTCCCGAGTGCGGATATTGAATGCGCGCTGCAGATGCTGGCTCAGTCGCAGAAGCCAATGTTATACGTTGGCGGTGGTGTGGGTATGGCTCAGGCTGTACCGGCGCTGCGCGAATTTCTTGCCGTCACGCAAATGCCAGTGACCTCCACCCTGAAAGGGTTGGGCGTTGTGAATGCGGATTATCCGTACTATCTGGGAATGCTGGGAATGCACGGCACCAAAGCGGCTAACATCGCGGTACAGGAATGTGACCTGCTTATCGCAGTCGGCGCCCGCTTTGATGACCGCGTGACAGGTAAGCTGAATACTTTTGCTCCGCATGCCAGCGTTATTCATATGGATATCGATCCAGCCGAGCTGAACAAGTTGCGTCAGGCGCATATTGGCCTGACCGGCGATCTGAATGTGATGCTACCTGCGTTGCAGCAGCCGCTGTCTGTTGATATCTGGCGTCAGCGTATTGCAGCTCTGCGTGCTGAGCACGCCTGGCGCTACGATCATCCTGGCGAGACTATCTACGCTCCGCTGTTGCTGAAGCAGCTTTCCGAACGTAAACCGGCAGATTGTGTTGTCACAACCGATGTCGGGCAACATCAGATGTGGTCAGCGCAGCATATGACCTATACGCGTCCGGAGAATTTCATTACCTCCAGCGGATTAGGCACCATGGGCTTTGGCCTGCCCGCGGCGGTCGGTGCGCAGGTGGCTCGCCCTAATGATACGGTTATCTGTATCTCCGGTGACGGTTCCTTCATGATGAATGTACAGGAGCTGGGCACCGTAAAACGCAGGCAGTTGCCACTGAAGATTGTTTTACTCGATAACCAGCGGTTAGGAATGGTACGACAATGGCAGCAATTGTTTTTTCAGGAACGATACAGCGAAACCACCCTTACTGATAACCCCGATTTCCTTACTCTGGCCAGCGCCTTTGGCATCCCTGGTCAACATATTACCCGTAAAGACCAGGTTGAAGCGGCACTCGACACCATGCTTTCGAGCCAGGGGCCTTATCTGCTTCATGTCTCAATCGACGAACTTGAGAATGTCTGGCCGTTGGTGCCGCCCGGTGCCAGTAACGCAGAAATGCTGGAGAAATTATCATGATGCAACATCAGGTCGCCTTGCAGGCTCGCTTTAATCCCGAAACGTTAGAACGTGTACTGCGCGTTGTGCGCCATCGCGGATTCCAGGTTTGCGCTATGAATATGGAAGCCGCCGCGGATACCCGGAATATTAATATTGAACTGACCGTTGCCAGCCAGCGGCCAGTCGAATTACTGTTTAGTCAATTAAGCAAACTGGTGGACGTTGCCTGCGTCGAGATCCAGCAACCAACATCACAACAAATTCGCGCCTGAGCGCAAAGGAAGAAAAATGACGACGAAAAAAGCTGACTACATTTGGTTCAATGGTGAGATGGTTCCGTGGGGCGAGGCGAAAGTTCACGTGATGTCCCATGCGCTGCATTACGGAACTTCTGTATTTGAAGGTATCCGCTGCTACGATTCTCATAAAGGGCCGGTGGTGTTCCGTCATCGTGAACATATGCAGCGTTTGCATGATTCAGCCAAAATCTACCGTTTCCCGGTTTCTCAGAGCATTGATGAACTGATGGAGGCCTGCCGCGAAGTTCTTCGTAAAAACAATCTGACCAGCGCCTATATTCGTCCGTTAATTTTTGTTGGCGATGTTGGCATGGGGGTTAACCCGCCGGATGGTTACAATACTGACGTCATTATCGCCGCCTTCCCGTGGGGAGCTTATCTGGGAGCTGAAGCGCTGGATCAGGGGATCGATGCGATGGTTTCTTCCTGGAACCGCGCTGCGCCAAACACAATCCCAACCGCGGCCAAAGCGGGTGGTAACTACCTGTCTTCTTTGCTGGTCGGTAGTGAAGCGCGCCGTCATGGCTATCAGGAAGGTATCGCGCTGGACGTAAATGGCTATATTTCTGAAGGCGCAGGTGAAAACCTGTTTGAAGTGAAAGATGGCATATTATTTACCCCGCCGTTCACCTCTTCCGCGCTACCGGGCATTACCCGTGACGCGATTATCAAGCTGGCGAAAGAGCTAGGTATTGAAGTGCGTGAGCAGGTTCTGTCTCGCGAGTCACTGTACCTGGCTGACGAAGTCTTTATGTCCGGCACTGCCGCAGAAATCACGCCGGTACGCAGCGTTGATGGTATTCAGGTTGGTGAAGGTCGCTGTGGTCCGGTCACCAAACGCATTCAGCAAGCATTTTTTGGCCTCTTTACCGGTGAAACCGAAGATAAATGGGGCTGGTTGGATCAGGTTAATCAAAAAGCATAAAAAGATGGGGCGATACGCAGCGCCCCATTTAACAAAAACTGGGAGTAACTAAAGCATGCCTAAGTACCGTTCCGCCACCACCACTCATGGTCGTAATATGGCGGGTGCCCGCGCGTTATGGCGCGCCACTGGAATGACCGATGCTGATTTCGGTAAGCCGATTATCGCTGTTGTGAACTCCTTCACCCAGTTTGTGCCGGGTCACGTACATCTTCGCGATCTCGGTAAGCTGGTTGCTGAGCAAATTGAAGCCGCGGGTGGTGTCGCTAAAGAATTTAACACCATTGCGGTGGATGATGGGATCGCTATGGGTCACGGGGGCATGCTTTATTCACTGCCGTCTCGCGAACTGATCGCCGACTCGGTGGAGTATATGGTGAACGCCCATTGCGCTGATGCGATGGTCTGTATCTCCAACTGCGATAAAATCACCCCGGGGATGTTGATGGCGTCTCTGCGCCTGAATATCCCGGTGATTTTTGTTTCCGGCGGCCCGATGGAAGCCGGGAAAACCAAACTTTCCGATCGGATCATTAAGCTCGATTTGGTTGATGCGATGATTCAGGGCGCTGACCCGAAAGTCACCGATGACCAGAGCAATCAGGTTGAACGTTCCGCCTGTCCGACCTGCGGCTCCTGCTCCGGGATGTTCACCGCAAACTCCATGAACTGCCTGACCGAAGCGCTGGGTCTGTCGCAACCCGGTAACGGCTCATTGCTGGCAACCCACGCTGACCGTAAGCAACTGTTCGTCAATGCCGGCAAGCGCATCGTTGAGCTGACTAAACGTTACTACGAGCAGGATGATGCGTCCGCGCTGCCGCGTAATATCGCCAGCAAAGCGGCATTTGAAAACGCGATGACGCTGGATATCGCTATGGGTGGTTCCACCAATACCGTACTGCACCTGCTGGCAGCAGCACAGGAAGCAGAAATTGACTTCACAATGAGCGATATCGATAAGCTTTCCCGTAGAGTACCGCAGTTGTGTAAGGTTGCGCCAAGTACGCAAAAATACCATATGGAAGATGTCCACCGTGCGGGCGGTGTGCTGGGTATTCTTGGCGAGCTGGATCGCGCCGGGCTGATGAATCGTGATGTGAAAAACATTCTTGGCCTGACGCTGTCGCAGACGCTGGAGCAGTATGACGTTATGGTCAGTCAGGATGACGCGGTGAAGCAGATGTTTCGTGCTGGGCCGGCGGGTATCCGCACAACTCAGGCCTTTTCCCAGGATTGCCGCTGGGACACGCTGGATACTGACCGCGCCGAAGGCTGCATTCGTTCGCTGGAGCATGCCTACAGCAAAGATGGCGGTCTGGCGGTGCTCTACGGTAACTTCGCTGAAAACGGTTGTATCGTAAAAACCGCAGGTGTGGATGACAGCATTCTGAAATTTACCGGCCCGGCGAAAGTCTATGAAAGCCAGGATGATGCCGTTGAGGCGATTCTTGGCGGTAAAGTGGTTGCCGGTGATGTGGTGGTTATTCGCTACGAAGGGCCGAAAGGCGGCCCGGGCATGCAGGAGATGCTCTATCCGACCAGCTTCCTGAAATCAATGGGCCTGGGGAAAGCTTGCGCGCTGATTACCGACGGTCGTTTCTCTGGTGGGACATCAGGCCTCTCTATCGGTCATGTCTCACCGGAAGCGGCCAGCGGCGGCAATATTGCGATTATTGAAGATGGCGACACCATTGCTATCGACATTCCAAATCGTAGTATTCAGCTACAACTGAGCGATGCCGAGATTGCGGCGCGCCGTGAAGCTCAGGAGGCTCGCGGTGATCGGGCCTGGACGCCGAAAGATCGCAATCGTCAGGTTTCCTTCGCCCTCCGCGCCTACGCCAGTCTGGCGACCAGCGCTGATAAGGGCGCCGTGCGCGATAAATCGAAACTTGGGGGTTAATGATGGCCGAGTCACAACCCCTGTCTGCCGCCCCTGAGGGGGCGGAATACCTCAGGGCGGTACTGCGCGCGCCAGTATATGAAGCGGCACAGATCACGCCGCTACAAAAAATGGAAAAGCTCTCATCGCGTCTTGATAATGTTGTCCTGGTGAAGCGTGAAGATCGCCAGCCGGTACACAGCTTTAAGCTGCGTGGGGCGTATGCCATGATGGCGGGGCTGACTGAAGAGCAAAAATCTCATGGCGTGATTACCGCGTCGGCGGGGAATCATGCTCAGGGTGTGGCTTTCTCCGCTTCTCGTCTCGGCGTGAAGGCGCTTATCGTGATGCCGGTGGCGACAGCGGATATCAAAGTCGACGCTGTTCGCGGTTTTGGTGGTGAAGTGCTGTTGCACGGGGCTAACTTTGACGAAGCAAAAGCGAAAGCGATTGAGCTGGCGCAGCAGCAGGGGTTCACCTGGGTTCCGCCGTTCGACCATCCGATGGTGATCGCCGGGCAGGGGACGCTGGCGCTGGAACTGCTGCAGCAGGATGCCCACATTGACCGTATATTTGTGCCGGTCGGTGGTGGCGGGCTGGCGGCGGGCGTCGCGGTGCTGATCAAACAGTTGATGCCGCAAATCAAAGTCATCGCTGTCGAAGCCGAAGATTCAGCTTGCCTGAAAGCCGCGCTGGAGGCCGGGCATCCGGTTGATTTACCTCGCGTCGGGTTGTTTGCCGAAGGCGTGGCGGTTAAACGCATCGGCGATGAGACTTTTCGTCTGTGTCAGGAGTATCTGGATGACATCGTGACCGTGGATAGCGATGCGATCTGTGCCGCGATGAAAGATCTGTTTGAAGATGTGCGTGCGGTGGCGGAACCTTCCGGTGCGCTGGCGCTGGCGGGAATGAAAAAATACATCGCTCAGCATAACATTCGTGGTGAACGTCTGGCGCATGTGCTTTCCGGCGCTAACGTCAATTTTCACGGCCTGCGCTACGTTTCCGAGCGTTGTGAGTTAGGGGAACAACGCGAAGCGCTGCTGGCGGTAACCATCCCGGAAGAAAAAGGTAGCTTTCTCAAGTTCTGCCAGTTGCTGGGCGGTCGATCTGTCACCGAGTTCAACTACCGTTTCGCTGATGCGCAAAACGCCTGTATTTTTGTCGGGGTGCGCCTGAGTCGCGGTCTGGAAGAGCGTGAAGAGATTCTCGATCTGCTGCGTGAAGGCGGCTACAGCGTGGTTGATCTCTCTGACGATGAAATGGCGAAACTGCATGTGCGCTATATGGTCGGTGGGCGTCCGTCAAAACCGTTGCAGGAACGTCTGTACAGTTTTGAATTTCCGGAATCCCCCGGCGCGCTGCTGAAGTTTCTCCACACGCTGGGCACTCACTGGAATATCTCCCTGTTCCACTATCGCAGCCACGGCACCGATTATGGGCGCGTACTGGCGGCATTCGAACTTGGCGATCATGAACCTGATTTCGAAACCCGTTTGCATGAACTGGGCTACGATTGCCACGATGAGAGCAATAATCCGGCGTTCCGCTTCTTCCTTGCGGGTTAGTGATTTGGCAATATCTGCCAGAACGCATCAATAAGCGGCTCATGCAGCCGCTTTTTTTGTGCGCAAACGCCCAGTTCAAACGGCGTTTTCTCGTCGCTACGCTCCAGGATCATCACGCGGTTACGCACGGGTTCAGGGCTATTTTCCAATACCACTTCCGGCAGCAGCGCCACGCCGCAGCCGAGCGCGACCATTGACACCATCGCTTCATGTCCACCGACCGTCGCGTATATCGACGGATTGCTGATTTTCTGACGGCGGAACCACAGCTCAATACGGCGACGCACCGGGCCTTGATCGGCCATGATAAACGGCACCGTTGACCAGTCGGGTTTATCCACTGAAACCTGATTTCGCACCGGGCAAGGCAATGCGGGAGCTATCAGCACCACCGCCAGATTCTCCAGCATTGAAAACGCGACCGCCCCGGGCAGGGTTTCCGGTTTACCGGCAATCGCCAGATCCGCCTCGCCCGTCACCACCTTTTCCATCGCATCGGCGGCATCGCCGGTGGTGAGCTTAATTTCCACTGAGGGATGTTCGGCGCGGAAGCGATCGAGAATCGGAGGAAGGTGGCTATAGGCGGCGGTGACTGAGCAGAAAATATGCAGTTCTCCCGATAGCGACGGGCCCTGCTGGTCAATGGTGTGGCGTAACTGTTGATACTGCAACAGCGTCTGTTGGGCAAAAGTACGCAACTCTTCTCCCGCTTCGGTAAGCGTGACCGTGCGGTTATCGCGAACAAACAATGGCTGCCCGAGGTCTTCTTCGAGGCGCTGAATTTGCCGGGAAAGTGTGGAAGGGCTGACGTGTATCGCCCGCGCGCTGCGGCCAAAATGGCGGCTTTCCGCCAGATGCAGGAAGGTTTTCAAATCGCGTAAATCCACAGATTTTGCTCCAGATTTCTACGTTGCAAAAATTGCAATGTGATGTTGTGAATATATCAATTTCCGCAATAAATTTCCTGTCATATAGTGAGTTCATTCTCTCTTGCACAGACACGGCAAGCGAACCGAACAATATACTCGTTGTCTTTCAAGTCGCAGATGCGTTGCCTTGCCGCCTTCCTGCAACCCGAAATTCTTAGAGTAATAACGCACAACATCACGAGGTATCACCATGGCTAACTACTTTAATACACTGAATCTGCGCCAGCAGCTGGCGCAACTGGGCAAATGTCGCTTTATGGGGCGCGATGAGTTTGCCGATGGCGCAAGCTACCTTCAGGGTAAAAAAGTGGTCATCGTCGGCTGTGGCGCTCAGGGGCTGAACCAGGGCCTGAACATGCGTGACTCCGGTCTGGATATCTCTTACGCGCTGCGTAAAGAAGCGATTGCTGAGAAGCGCACTTCATGGCGCAAAGCGACTGAAAATGGCTTTCAGGTGGGGACTTACGAAGAACTGATCCCCCAGGCTGACCTGGTGGTTAACCTGACGCCGGACAAACAGCACTCTGACGTGGTGCGTTCCGTGCAGCCGCTGATGAAAGACGGCGCGGCGCTGGGTTACTCTCACGGCTTCAACATCGTTGAAGTGGGCGAGCAGATCCGTAAAGACATCACCGTGGTGATGGTAGCGCCGAAGTGTCCGGGTACCGAAGTACGTGAAGAGTACAAACGTGGTTTCGGTGTTCCGACGCTGATCGCGGTTCACCCGGAAAACGATCCGAAAGGCGAAGGCATGGCGATTGCTAAAGCCTGGGCTGCAGCGACCGGTGGTCATCGTGCGGGCGTGCTGGAGTCTTCCTTCGTTGCGGAAGTGAAATCTGACCTGATGGGCGAGCAGACCATTCTCTGCGGTATGCTGCAGGCGGGTTCTCTGCTGTGCTTCGACAAGCTGGTGGCAGACGGTATCGACCCGGCTTACGCCGAAAAACTGATTCAGTTCGGCTGGGAAACCATCACCGAAGCGCTGAAGCAGGGCGGCATTACGCTGATGATGGATCGCCTGTCCAACCCGGCGAAACTGCGCGCTTACGCGTTGTCCGAACAGTTAAAAGAGATCATGGCGCCGCTGTTCCAGAAACATATGGATGACATCATCTCCGGTGAATTCTCCTCCGGCATGATGGCAGACTGGGCCAACGACGATAAGAAACTGCTGACCTGGCGTGAAGAGACCGGTAAAACCGCATTCGAAACCGCGCCGCAGTTTGAAGGTAAAATCGGCGAGCAGGAGTACTTCGATAAAGGCGTGCTGATGATCGCGATGGTGAAAGCAGGCGTTGAGCTGGCGTTTGAAACCATGGTGGATTCCGGCATCATCGAAGAGTCCGCTTACTATGAATCACTGCACGAACTGCCGCTGATCGCCAACACCATCGCCCGTAAGCGTCTGTACGAAATGAACGTGGTTATCTCCGATACCGCAGAATACGGCAACTACCTGTTCTCTTACGCTTGCGTACCGCTGCTGAAAGAGTTTATGACGACCCTGCAGACCGGCGATTTGGGCAAAGCGATTGCTGAAGGCGCGGTAGACAACGCTCAGTTGCGCGATGTGAACGAAGCGATTCGTGGTCACGCTATTGAGCAGGTTGGTAAGAAACTGCGCGGTTATATGACCGATATGAAGCGTATTGCGGTAGCTGGTTAAATAGGTTGTCGGGTGGCGCTAGCGCTTACCCGACCTACAAAAAGCCATTATTTCGTAGGCCGGATAAGCGCTAGCGCCATCCGGCAAAAAAAGCCCGGTGTTCAGATTCACCGGGCTTTTTATTAGTTGCGATACAGCACTTTAATGATGTGATAACCGAACTGCGTATGCAGCGGGCCGGTGGGTTCCAGCACCGGGCAGGAGAAGACCACTTTGTCGAATGCCGGTACCATCTGGCCCTGGCGGAATTCACCTAAATCGCCGCCGCGTTTACCTGACGGGCAGATTGAATGCTTCTTCGCCAGTTTGCCGAAATCGGCGCCATTTTTGATTTGTTCGAGAAGATCCAGCGCCAGCTTCTCTTCTTTTACCAGGATATGCAGTGCTGCTGCGGTTTTCGCCATTATTTCACTCTCATGTCTCAAAGGTTGCCCGCCACTTTATCATTCCTTAGGGCGTCGGACATATACTCTTCGCCATCGCAGGACAGATGTCCCTCCGGGTTGAATGAACCGGGAGATGAGCAACACTTTTATCAAATATATTTCCTCTTTCACAGGACAGCCGTCCTGTCCCTGCCGTCATGGGGCGAGATAACATGAATACAATGAAAAAAACGGAGTTTTCCGTCGGCTGGTTATCCGGGTTAAGTGAGATTGTTGGCGATCCGCTGCTGTATGAATTACTGAAATACTGTCCTCTGGAAATCATGCAGCGCTGGCGTTTTGAAGAGATCCCGCGTGGCGTTTTTATCTGTCGCCAGGGGGAAGTATGTCAGCGGTTTTCGCTGATTATTGCCGGTGAGGTTGACGTTTTTTACGAAGCTGAAGATGGGCGCCGCTATCGGCAGGCGCGTTACCGCAAAGGCGACATGCTGGGTGAGCTGGAGATCTTTGAGTCGCGACATTATATCTGCTCTGTTGTCGCGATGGGGCATGTGCGGCTCCTGAGTTTGTCGCAAGAGCATTTCTGCCGCTGGCTGGCTTTAGATAATCATTTTAATCAGCGGATGCTGCGCTTCTTTAGCCAGCAATATTATCAACTGTCGAAAAAGGCCAGCAGCGACAATCTGTACTCGCTATATCAGCGGGTATGTCAGGCATTATGGTTGCGTTATCAACAGGATGGATCGAATAAAATCGTGCTGGACAAGCAGAATCTCAGCCAGGAGTTCGCGGCGACGACCCGCAGTATTAACCGTATTTTGCATGATCTGAAAGCGCTGAGAATTATTGATACCGACGGTGAACGTATTGTGTTGTTAGCCCCTGAAAAATTAAAGCAGGAGGCTGATAACGGATAATCACGAAGAATTAAGGAGACGGGAGAATGTCGCTGCAACCCCATATTCAGTTGAGCAAAGAGATGATCGGTGCGCGATACGCGCTGCTGCCGGGCGATCCGCAGCGGGTCGATCGCATCATCAAATTTCTTGATAATCCCGAGCTGCTTGGCCAGAATCGGGAGTTTCGTGCCGCACGCGGCTGGTATCAGGGCGTTGAGATTTTGGTGCTTTCTACCGGAATCGGCGGGCCATCGACGGCGATTGCGATTGAAGAGCTACGTCAGATCGGCGTAACGACCCTGATTCGTATCGGTAGCTGCGGGGCATTGCAGGATAATCTTGCGCTCGGTGACGTGATTATCGCTCACGCCGCGGTAATGGACGATGGTACCAGCCGAACCTATGCGCCAGAGGGCTACCCGGCCTGCGCTGACCCGCAGCTTACCTGGGAATTGATGGCGCAGGCGCGTCAGATGAATATCCCCGCAGTATGCGGTGTGGTGCGCAGCCATGACAGTTTTTATACCGATCGTGAGGCGGAACTGGATGCACAGTGGTCGGCGCGTGGCATTCTTGGTGCGGATATGGAGAGCGCCGCCCTGATGACCATCGGTTCACTGCGTGGCCTACGCACAGCATCGTTACTTAACGTGGTTGTCGCTCATAACGCCAGCCTGGAGAGCAGCATCAATGATTATGTCCAGCAAGAAGCGTTGTGTCAGCAGGGTGAAGAACGGCAAATTACGTTGGCGCTGCGCGCCATCTATTCCGCTAGCCAGCAAGGAGATCGATGATGGACTTTTTTAGCATTAACAATGTGATGGTCAACATTCCTCTTGGTGAAGGTGGTTATGCATTATCGTGGATTGAAGCCATCGGGACCGTTTTTGGTCTGCTGTGCATCTGGTACGCCAGCCGGGAAAAAATTATCAACTATCTGTTTGGTCTGATTAACGTCACTCTGTTTGCGGCGATTTTTTTCCAGATTCAGCTCTATGCCAGTCTGCTGCTACAGGTGTTTTTCTTCGCCGCCAACATTTATGGCTGGTATGCGTGGAGCCGACAAAACGAGGCGCAAGAGGCTGAACTCAAGGTACGCTGGCTTTCTCGTCAGCAAACCCTGGTGCTGGGCGGCGTCTGCGTGGTGGCGATTATTTTGCTCACGCTGTTTATCGATCCGGTGTTCGCGGCGCTAACCCGCATTATGCTGGCGTTGCTGCATACGGTGGGTATCCAGGTCGCGATGCCAGAACTACAGCCGGACGCATTCCCGTTCTGGGATTCCACCATGCTGGTATTGTCGATCGCGGCGATGGTACTGATGACCCGTAAATATGTGGAAAACTGGCTGCTGTGGGTGGTTATCGACGTGATTAGCGTGGTGATTTACGCGGTGCAGGGGGTCTATGCCATGTCGCTTGAGTATGTCCTGCTGACGGCGATCGCGGTAATGGGCTCGTACAGCTGGATCAAGAGCGCACAGCGTAACGGCTATACGCCGCTTTCTACCAGTGCTTCCTGATTAACGTTCCCCTGGCTGCCTGAAAGGGCAGCCTCAGACTGCTGACAAAGTCCTGGCTGAAAAGTCAGGACTTTGATCTAATAAGGTCAGTGCAATAAACGGACTGACCGCCATGCTCAGAGAACCCTCCCCACAGCAGTACCAGTTTGAAACCATCACCCTCGACGAACTCGTTCCCGGGGACCATCTGGTCCGCAAAATCGATGCCGTCATCGACTTTGAATTTATTCGCGATGCTGTGGCTCATCTCTACTGCCCCGATAATGGCAGGCCCGCCATTGACCCCGTCCGCCTGATTAAGATGATGCTGCTGGGCTACCTCTTCGGTATCCCCTCTGAGCGTCGCCTGGTCAAAGAAATCCAGGTCAACGTGGCCTACCGCTGGTTCCTGCGTATGGGCCTGACGGAGAAAGTCCCGGATGCTTCCACCCTCAGTCAGAACCGTATCCGCC
>NZ_VCHQ01000043.1 GCF_005860775.1 Klebsiella indica | reverse complement strand
GGCCCATACGCAGGAACCAGCGGTAGGCCACGTTGACCTGGATTTCTTTGACCAGGCGACGCTCAGAGGGGATACCGAAGAGGTAGCCCAGCAGCATCATCTTAATCAGGCGGACGGGGTCAATGGCGGGCCTGCCATTATCGGGGCAGTAGAGATGAGCCACAGCATCGCGAATAAATTCAAAGTCGATGACGGCATCGATTTTGCGGACCAGATGGTCCCCGGGAACGAGTTCGTCGAGGGTGATGGTTTCAAACTGGTACTGCTGTGGGGAGGGTTCTCTGAGCATGGCGGTCAGTCCGTTTATTGCACTGACCTTATTAGATCAAAGTCCTGACTTTTCAGCCAGGACTTTGTCAGCAGTCTGACGTACCAGGTACGGGCTCTTTTTTGTATATCGCACACGCCGGGGGGGATGAGAAGCCCCGACCGGGGGTCGACAACTGGCGCACACCCGCAGCTTGATGGAGATGAAAGGGAAAGCGTGGACCATATTCATGTGCCAGACCACGGGTCAGACACGCGGTTATTTTGACGTGTTGCTCGCCAGGCTCACCCCAGCGGTCCCGCCTGGCGAGCAACATTTTCCAGGTAGATCTGGCGCAAGCGCCGTGTCAGCGGACCGGGCCTCCCGTCACCAATAAGCTGGCCATCTACACTGATCACCGGCCAGACGAATGTCGTGGCAGAACTAATAAACACTTCTCGCGCCTCGCGTGCTTCCTCCGGAGTGAACAGTCGTTCCTCCAGATGGATATCGTGCTGCGCCGCCAGTTGTAATAGCGCATGGCGCGTAATACCGTGCAGAATATCATGGCTCCGCGGACGGGTTACCACAACATTATCCGCCGTAACGATATAACAGTTACAGGAACTGCCTTCAGTAATAAACCCGTTTTCCACCAAAAAAGCATCATCGGCACCCTGGGCATGCGCCATTGCTTTTGCCAGGCACGGGGCCAGCAATTGCACAGTTTTAATGTCCCGCCTGTGCCAGCGGATATCCGGGCAGGTGATCACCCGGATACCGGTTTCTGCCATCGGGTGATTTACCACTGCTCGCGCCTGAGTAAACAGCACCAGGGTGGATGCAATATCCTTTTCCGGGAAATTGAAGTCCCGATCACCGGCGTTCCCCCGGCTCAATTGCAGATAAATTCCCCCTTCCCGCAGTCTGTTACGTGTAATGAGTTCATCATGTATAGCGCGTAACTCTGCATCGCTAACTGGCAAAGTTAACTCCAGCTCCTGACAGGAACGATGCAGACGCGCCAGATGCCCATCAAACTCAATGACCTGTCCGTTCACCACTGCTGTCACTTCATAAACGGCATCGGCAAATAAAAAACCACGGTCAAAAACAGAAACTTTTGCGTCCTCGGCAGGCAAATACTGCCCATTGACATAGACGGTACGTGACATGTTGTTCTCCTGATAAACGGCCGGATAACTGCGTCAGCCCCACAATGTACTCTCTGGCGGATAGCACTCACGGTTTCGTAACGTAAATCTGATTCACGATCCTGGGCCAACAGCCACGGAGCATCGCGATCCTCCATTGCCGGATTATGCAGCGACTGTAAGTTCCCTTACTCATCCGCTAACTGGTCGACAATAGCACCCACCCCCTGACGGAAGGGGTCGATAACCGGTAAATCATACTGTTTTGCCAGTTGCTTCATCAGTGTGAAGGCGGCGTCTTCGCTCAGTGCGGCAGTATTTACCGAGATACCAACAAACCGGGCTTTGGGGTTAGTCAGTTGCGCTGTTTTCAGACTCAAGGCCATGCAATCACCCAGTTCAGGAATCGGATAATCCACGCCGCGCATCGTACGGCGAGTGGGTTCGTGACACAGCACCAGCGCATCGGGTTGCGCCCCGTGAATGAGTCCTGTCGTCACTCCAGCGAAGGACGGGTGGAATAACGACCCCTGTCCTTCAATAACATCCCAGTGATCCGCCTCGTTATCCGGGGTCAGCGTTTCCACTGCGCCGGAGACAAAATCCGATACGACGGCATCGATGCTCACTCCCGCGCCACTGATCAAAATCCCGGTCTGGCCGGTGGCGCGGAAGGTTGCTTTGCCACCGCGCGCCAGGATCTCCCGTTCAATCGCCAACGCGGTATACATTTTACCGCAGGAGCAATCAGTGCCCACCGGTAGCAAGCGTTTACCACTGCGTTTGCGGCCGTTCGCCACGGGGTATTGTTGTTCCGGGTGGCGCACATCGAACAGTTTGCGCCCAAGACGCGCCGCCAACGCGTTCAGTTCCGGTACATCAGCCAGTTTGTTATGCAGCCCGGCAGCCAGATCCATACCGCTCTGCAGCGCGGCGCTTAATACAGATATCCACTGGCTGGAAATAATCCCGCCACGGTTCGCGACACCCACCACCAGGGTTTTTGCTCCCGCCGCTTTCGCTACGGCAATATCCATATCCACTAAATGGCAATCTGCATGACAATTCTCCATGCGAAACTGACCGACGCAATATTCCGGATGCCATTGTTTAATCCCCTCAGCAACTTTTGCCGCCAGTTGATCATGGGCATCGCCTAAAAAAAGTAAATACGGCTTTTTAATTTCCATTATTTATCCCCCACAGGATAATGAAAAGTAAATAAAATAACTCAGATTTAACAATCTGCAGGATTAAAGACTCACTTTGACTACTATCGAGAATATCAGCAGTTTTTTTGTTGTCAATAAAGTTAAAATAAGGCGATATTAACCAATTAATAATTGAAATTGCAGTTTTTTGCACTAAGGAAAAGCCATTTAATTCTTATAAAAATGATATTACTCTTTAAATAATACGTTACGCCTGCGCCTCTCCGAAAAAAAATCAAAAAAATTTACCCCACCAAACATAATTGGTGTGCCAGACCTTATCCTGCCAGGAACACACTATTCATAATATAATTTCTCATACCTGGCTCAGTGATGCCTCAATAAAGTGCAGTCATGCACCGCAGCCCCAAAATAGTGCAAAGCATCCCTGTTTATGGTCTGCCCGGTAATGATGGCAAAAAGAGCGATAACGAATACGACATACATTCAGGCACAACGGTTGCTTAATAATTTTAGATCGATGATTACATTTCGTGATAAGAAGAATGAATGATAAACATCTTATTTATTGTTAAATTATATTTTCATTTATTCCCTCCCTGAAATGTTAATAATTTATTATAATCAGAACCATTTATGATACGTGTTTTTAACACCAAAAGTTCATGCCCACATCCCTGCCGATCGCCTGTGCTGACGTGGCACTTATCTGTGAACCTAATGACAAAGTCATTTTGCCGCCAGTAAAACACTCCGGCACTGGAACTGGAGTGCGTACAACACAAGAACGGGAGACGTACTGGCCTACACCTTTGGGATAAAAATAAAGAACCACGAATACCCACAGAAAACTATTTTCTCAAAGATGAAATAAGCAATAAAAATAACCATAATTATTTGCGACAAGAGATTTGAAAAATACTTTTCTTATTTTTACACCCATAAAAACCTCAACCCACTGCTTTAAAAACCCGGAAGTAACTGCTAATTAAAAGGGTTAACACTTTCGCTATTTTTGAGGAAAATCATCCTGAAAAACACAAATCAGATATTACACCCCTGAAACGTCTTAGCTTGTTGAAGTGGTTATTATTTCAAGTCTGCCCGTACATTACTCCCCTCATTCATTTCATCTGACGATGGTTAACATTACTAGCGAATAAGACGCAAATCCAGACTATTTACGTCTGACTGTTTACTTTCCTTTACTCCACCAGAATCAGAGAAAATAAAGAAACGATGCAGGCCTAAAGCCTGGATAATCATGGCACAACCCCACCTTCACAGGCAGAAGAGCGGCCTTGATCCTGCCGCGAATATACTCATCGCAGGTAATGTCACAAAGGCGCTCAAATTCAGCTTTTTTGTTGATTAGTGGTGAATATGTTTATATCGGTTGGCGCGACTCTCTGCCGTGGGAAAATCAGGTATTTTTAATACTCTCCGATATACACAGCCCGAACAATTTCTTAAATGCCCTTTTTCCACTGGAAGTAACGCGCACTTCCCTAAACCCTTTAGCCCTGTTTAACCAGCCTTTCTGCTCACAACAGGCAAAAAAAGCGGCACCGGCCTCTCCGCCAAGATGGAATCGCCGTTCACTCCAGTCAAGGCAGGCGCAGCATTCTTTACGCCGAGTTTTTGGGTTCAGTTTAACGCCCAACTGTCGGAACCGTTCATGTCCTGCTAACGTCAGTGAAGCGCCATCGGCAGTTACCCAACCTTCAGAAACCATACAATCATAAAGATTAACCGCGATTTCCCCGGCTAAATGGTCATAACATGTTCGGGAAATACGTAATGAGGACGGTGTACTTATTTTCGCTATCGATTCTGAGCGCCATGATACACCCATCATATGCTCAAGCAGCCTGGCGATATGCGTCCCCGCCAGCTGGTAGTATCGATGACGCCCCTGAGAAAGACAGATAATCAGTTTCTCGCTGACAAGCCGGGATAAATGAGAGCTGGCTGTTGACGCTGCAATATCGGCTACAACACTTAACTCAGTAGCCGTCCATGCGCGTCCATCCATCAAGGCACAGAGCATTTTTACACGAGATGGGTCTGATATGGCAGCCGCTAAAGCTGCCATTGAATATTCCAGAGCATCGCTACTGTCAATGCAGTCCGTACGTCTTAATACCTTACTCATGCATTACAGCCCATTTTTCTGTCACTTTACTGGCAACCATATCATTATCTGTCACAAGGATCAGTTGGTTTGCATGGTCGCTGTATTGGCATAATATATTAATACCATTCTCAGCCAGCACTGCCGCTATCTCTCCCAATTCACCGGGGCGTTTTTGCTTAAGTTTTCGGATCACATGTCGGCGTACTCGCTCAACCTGAAAACCTCGTTCTTCGAGCACAATTTTCGCATCATCACCGTTTTCGACAAGAAAATGAGCATGCCCCTTGCCAGCGATAGTAAAAACACCACCGCCTTCAAGACCAATACCATTTTGTCCCAGTACCGTTCCCAATGCGGCCAGTTCACCGACGTTATTATTTAAAACAACATGAATATCAAACATTTTTTCTTCCTGTGGTTTCGGATGAGTAGTCTCTAATCACATGTGCAATACGGATACGATAAAGAGAAAAAATAGAACGACGGCCTTCCACCTGCGCCGCTTTATGCAAAATGTTTTGTTTCCAAAGTAACACTGACTCTTCGTCTCGCCACCATGACAACGAAAGGATCTTTCCTGATGTTGTCATGCTCTGGAAGCGTTCTATAGAGATAAAACCATCAATATCTGCCAGCAGTGGTTTTAATTCCGCAGCCAACTGGAGATAACGCGCTTGTTGCGTGGCAACAACATCGGCTTCAAAAAGCACCGCGATCATATTCCTGTCCTCAACATATTTGGTGGAATATGACTGTACCGTTTTCAGCACAGTACACTTCGATGGCGGACGAAATATGAGTGTCATCACGGATAAGAACAAATAAGTGTCAAGAACGCGGGCACTTCGGCATAAAATGAAAAGACCAGAGCACATGATGGAAAAGGTTGCGGCATATGCTGTCCACGAGTTATACAAAATCTCTGCCGAGAGTGAAAAACGCACGGCCTGATTCACAGCATTAACATTTCTATTCCATAACTCTAAGCCCGTTGTGTTCATTGCTTAACCGAACGATACAGAAAAAATAAATACTGCTTGACCGTTTTAGCGCAACTCCCTATAGTAGCGCCCCGTTGCCGCCTAAGGTGAGCAGCAGAAAAAATATGGTGAGGTGTCCGAGTGGCTGAAGGAGCACGCCTGGAAAGTGTGTATACGGCAACGTATCGGGGGTTCGAATCCCCCCCTCACCGCCATCTTTAAAGAAGAGCGCGTACGCAAGTACGGGCTTTTTTTTTGTATATCGCACACTCAGGGGGGATGAGAAGCCCCGACCGGGGGTCGACAACTGGCGCAGCCAGTTGGACAGATGACGAGCCCGCGAGGAATCTGCCCGCAGGGAGCTGATCCCCCACTCAATCCACTATCCTCCTGCATCTCCACCATGCTACTTTTATATACCCATATAAAAGATGGACAGAAGAATGAGCACCATCGCAGTTGTTGTTCTGACTTACCATAAACCGCTTAATGAAGTGGATGCACTGCTGGCTGAGCATGTGGCATGGCTTAAGAAAGGTTATTCGGCGGGGATATTTCTCGCATCAGGGCGCAAAATTCCTCGCTCAGGTGGTGTGATTCTGGCTAAAGGCGATGACCTGGATTTGTTGCATAACTGGCTGAGACAGGATCCATTTCAGCAATCGGGCATCGCTAACGTCGAAATCATCCCTTTCGAAGCCACGATGACCGCCCCCTCTCTGCAAAATTTACTTTAGCCCCATATAAACAAAGCCCGGTCATCCCGGGCTTTGCAGGTTAAATATGAATCAGTAATAGGCCTGAAGCGCACGCTGACAAAGGGTTGATCGCACGCAATCGTCCGCCGTAAAGCGCACAATGCCCACCATCTCATCTTCCTCAAAACGCGCCAGCGCATCGGCAAGGCCCGACCTCACCCCAGATGGCAAATCGCACTGGGTAATGTCGCCGTTGACGATAACCGTCACGTTTTCCCCGAGGCGAGTCAAAAACATCTTCATTTGCGCAGCGGTCACGTTCTGAGCCTCATCCAGAATCACCACCGCATTCTCAAATGTTCGCCCGCGCATATAAGCAAACGGTGCGATTTCTACCTTGCCAATTTCCGGGCGCAGGCAGTACTGCATAAAGGAAGCCCCCAACCGCCTCACCAGTACGTCATAAACGGGTCGAAAATAGGGGGCGAACTTCTCGGCGATATCTCCCGGTAAGAAGCCGAGATCTTCGTCGGCCTGCAGCACGGGACGGGTAACAATAATTCTGTCCACATCCTTATGAATCAGGGCCTCAGCTGCTTTTGCCGCACTGATCCAGGTCTTCCCGCACCCGGCCTCGCCTGTCGCGAAAATCAGCTGTTTACTGTCGATGGCATTCAAATAATGCGCCTGAGCGTCATTGCGTGCTTCAATTGGCGATGCATCGCGGCTGTCCCGCGCCATACCAATTGCTTCTACGCCACTCATTTGCACAAGCGATGTGACCGATTCTTCTTCGCGTTGTTTATGGCTTCGCGAATCCTGTCTCAGCACACGTTTGGCCTCACGACGAGCTCTGGTCACTGCTTTTTGTCTTCCCATGGATAGCACCTTGCGTTGTTGGTTTACATCACACGCGTCAATATCGACGCGATTATGCGCACGAACGATTGAGGTTTGGCTTCCTTGTAAGCCATTGCTTGCATGACGAATTGACAGAGGGTTATGGCTACGCGCACCGATAACCTTGTCGGTGTATGGATTTTCTGTTGTGTATGGGGATGGGGATAGATTTGAGGGGCAGTAATCACGGTCGGAAATGCGACCCCCGTGCTGATAAGTACGGTATGAAGCTTGACGTTTTCCGTTACAGCAATCGGGCATTCGCGATCTCCATGGTGAAACGACATCACTGCCGGGAACTACCGCGTCTGTAATAAGTACATCAAAAATAATTCTCAATGCAACTTATTTCTTACAGATAGACAACAAATAATTCTCATCGCAGCGGAAGAGAGTTTCCGACAATTAGATTACAGAAAAATTAAACAAGGCAGGAAATACAAAAAATGAATGGAAAAACAGCAGAAAACGCCCTGCCCTTACGGGCAGGACCGTCAGGCTTCGAGCAGTGATTGCCCCAGATAGTGCTGATTGTCGATAACTCCCGGCAGCACAAAGAAATAACCACCGCCAATCGGCTTCACATACTCTTCCAGAGGCTCTCCGTTAAGCCGCTTCTGCACCGTCAGAAACCCTTTTTCCAGATCGTGTTGATAGCAAACAAAAAGCAGCCCCATATCCAGTTGCCCGGCAGGGGTCACTCCCAGCGAATAGCTATAACCCCGTCGCATCATCAGGCTGGACGCGGTCTCCGGCGTGCGCGGGTTTGCCAGCCGAATGTGGCTATCAAGCGGAATGATATCACCGTCGGGATCTTTACTGTAATCCGGTACATCGTGTTCCTGCTGCATGCCAAGCGGAGCGCCAGTTTGTTTATCACGGCCGAAAATTGTTTGCTGCTCTTTTAACGGCGTGCGATCCCAGAACTCAACGTGAAACTGAATAATCCGCGCCGCCTGATAGCTACCGCCCGTCGCCCACGCCGGCTCGCCCTGGTCCTCGGTGACCCACACCACTTTATCCATTAACGCATTATCCGTGCTCTGCGGATTCGCGGTACCGTCTTTAAAACCCAGCAAATTAACCGGCGTCTCTTTGCCTCTGCTTCGCGCGGCGCTATCGGAGATAAAGCCTTCCCGCTTCCAGCGAACGCTGAGCAGATCCGGAGTATGCTTGATCACATCGCGCAGGGCATGAATCACCGTATCCTGCGTATTGGCACAAATCTGCAACAATAGATCGCCGTGGCAGAGCGCTGCATCAAGGGCATCGTTAGGAAAGCCCGTCATCTTTTGCAGCTTTTTCGGCGCATGACTGGCTAACCCGAAGCGCGCATCAAAGAGTGAATGGCCAACCGATACGGTCATCGTCAGATTATCCGGCGCGATCCACGGCCCCAGAATCCCCGAATCCATGGGCGGCAGGCGGGGATTCGGCGTCTGTGGCGCAGGCCCGCCTTTGGTCAGAAAGGCGATGCGCTGGGTCAGTAAGCGAAACAGTCGCTCCAGATCCGCTTTATCGCTGGCGAGCACATCAAACGCCACAATCATCATCGAGGCCTGCTGTGGCGTGAGCACGCCAGCCTGATGCGGTCCGTAAAACGGCTGAGTTTCCATACGGGCATTGGGTGACAACGTTCCCGGCGAGCTATTGTCTTTTGCCGCATGCGCTACCGGGCAACCGCCGGTGATGGCCAGCGCGCCGCCAAGCGCGCCGATCCCTTTTAATAACCGCCGGCGTGACGGTTCATTCAGATCATCTTTTTGCTCTGTCATCGACTTAGTCCAGACCGAGGATCCCACGCAACTGAGCCAGCTCTTCCGCCAGAGTGGTGATCGGCCCTTTCAACGCCGTACGATCCGCGTCCGTCAGCTTATCGTAGGTCTCAAAGCCCTCTTTCGTGCGATATTTACTCAGGATAACATCCACTTTTTTGAAGTTGGCATCCACTTTCTCCAGCAGCGAACTGTTATCTTTTTGCAACTGCGGACGCAGCAGATTAACGATTTTTTGTGCGCCATCAATGTTGGCCTGGAAATCCCACAGGTCGGTGTGGCTGTAACGGTCTTCTTCGCCGCTAATTTTGCTGGCCGCCACTTCTTCAATCAAATCCGCCGCGCCGCCAACCACTTTTGAAGGCGGGAATGCCAGTTCGCTGATGCGTTTTTGCAGATCGAGAACGTCTGCATTCAGTTGATCGGCATATTTATCCATTCCTTTAACGCTGTTATCGCTAAACAGCGCTTTTTCCAGTCGATGGAAGCCAGTGAATTTCGGGTCTTCCGCTTTTTTCTCGTAATCATCCTCGCGGGCATCAATATTGCTGTCGAGGTCAGAGAACAGCTCGGCAATCGGTTCGATGCGCTCATAATGCTGGCGCGTCGGCGCATACAGCGCTTTTGCCTTCGCGATATCGCCGGCTTTCACCGCATCGGTAAACGCTTTTGTCCCACTAACCAGTTCAGCGGTCTCTGCGGTAACGTAGGCTTTATACGCGGTAATGGCTCCGCCCAGGCTAAGTAACGCATCCGCTTTAGCCGCGTCTTTGGTCGCTTCGCCGGTTACCGTTAGTTTACCTTTGGGATTCGTCAGCAGGCCGCAGGTCATGTCATATTCGCCCGGCTGCAGATTCGCCGTCAGCTTTTGCGTAAAGCCGGGAGCAATATTCTCGCGCTCTTCCACCACCATCACCCCTTTCAGTATTTCCCACTCCTGGGCTTTCTGGCTGTGGTTTTGAATGATGAACTGCGTTTTACCCGCTTTCACAGTAACGTTCATCGGTTCACACTGTTTGTCGGTGACGGTAACTTTTACCTGCGGAATATCGGCAGCCTGAGCGTAAAAAGCAGAACTGAACAGCGCAGCAACGGTAAGCTGCAGCGCATTGCGACGAAAATGATTCATCATGACCGTTCCTTTCGATAAGTATGTTGTAACTATATAAATCCGCGATGCCCGACTAAGCGACACGTGATGCGGTGGTTTTATTGCCCGACGGCAGAATGAACAGCACCAGCGCCGGGATCAGATAGATAAAGTAGACCGCCACTTCGCTGATGGTCGGCGTTTCCTGATAGCCAAAAATCCCTTCCAGCAGAGTACCAAACAGCGTGTGTGTCGAAATAACGTTGCTCAGATCGAAGGCAACGTCCTGGAAATAGTTCCATAATCCCGCTTCATGGAATGCGCGGATGGCGCCTGCGGCCAGGCCGGCGGCCACCAGCAAAATAAACAGGCTGGTCCACTTGAAAAAGAGACCGAGATTCATGCGGATGCCGCCCCAGTAGAGCAGGAATCCCAATACAATTGCCATCGCCAGGCCCAGCATCGCGCCGACAGGCGGCCAGATCCCCACATCCTGCTGAAACGCCGCCAGCAGGAAAAACACCGATTCCAGCCCTTCGCGTGCAACGGCGAAAAACACCATCATCACCAGCGCCCAGCCGTGGTTATTCCCGCGCTGAAGCGCATTGTCGACCGCCTCTTCAAGCTGTTGTTTCACGTTGCGCGACACTTTCCGCATCCAGAACACCATCCAGGTCAGGATGCACACCGCCACTACCGCCACGATGCCTTCAAACAGCTCCTGTTGACGCTGTGGAAATTCGCCGGTCGTTTCGTTGATAAAAATTCCCAGCCCCAGACACAGCGCCGCCGCGAGAAACACCCCAACCCACATTACGCCAATCCAGTTACCACGCTGTGTGCGTTTGAGATAGCTGGCAATCAGGCTGACAATCAGCGCAGCCTCCAGACCTTCACGTAACATGATGAGAAATGGGACAAACATGCCTACATCCTTAAGTGTGTATTACCGTCAGCAGATGCAAAGATAAGTAAATATTTATGATAGTGATTATCATTACAAAAACCAGAAACACAAGCAAAATGTGTACAAAATGATGATGATTTGTAAATTACCCGCTAGCAAATAATGACTTGCAGGATCATCACGCTGTCGCGGAGACCCGCAGCCGGATAAAGGAATTTTTTGCGCCAGATATTTACCCCGCCTGCAGGCTGTGGCTAAATGTCCGCCTTATTTACCTTCGAAATGAACAACATGACTCAATTCTTGCACTTCCTGCTGGCGCTGGTGGTGATCCTTGCCCTCGCCTGGCTCGCCAGTTACGACCGTAAAAAAATCCGCATTCGCTATGTTATCCAGTTAATTGTTATAGAAATTGCGCTGGCTTTCTTTTTTCTTCATGCCGAAAGCGGCCTGTGGCTAGTGAGAAATATCGCCACTTTCTTTGAATCTCTGCTTCATTTTGCCGCAGAAGGGACCAACTTTGTATTTGGCGGCATGAGTGAAAAAGGCCTGGCGTTTATTTTCCTCGGCGTGCTTTGCCCAATTGTGTTTATCTCAGCGCTGATTGGTATTCTTCAGCACTGGCGTGTTCTGCCAATTTTCATTCGCCTGATTGGTACCCTGCTGTCGAAAATTAACGGTATGGGCAAACTGGAATCCTTTAACGCGGTCAGCTCGCTGATCCTCGGACAATCAGAAAACTTCATTGCCTATAAAGGCGTCCTTGGCGACCTCTCATCACGCCGTCTGTTTACCATGTCGGCCACCGCAATGTCGACCGTTTCCTTGTCGATTGTCGGCGCCTATATGAGTATGCTTGATGCGAAATATGTCGTTGCGGCGCTGATTCTGAATATGTTCAGCACCTTTATTGTGCTGTCGATAATTAACCCCACTCGCCCTGGCAGTGAGGAAGAGATAAAACTGGAAAAACTGCATGAATCCCAGAGTTTCTTTGAAATGCTCGGCGAATATATTCTTGCTGGTTTTAAAGTGGCGATGATTATTCTGGCGATGCTGATTGGCTTTATTGCCTTAATTAGCGCGATTAATGCCTTGTTCGCCACCCTGTTTGGCCTGAGCTTCCAGCAGCTCCTTGGCTACGTTTTTTATCCGCTGGCGTGGCTGATTGGGATTCCGCTAAGCGATGCGCTTAACGCAGGCGCTATTATGGCAACCAAACTGGTCGCCAATGAGTTTGTCGCCATGATTGAACTACAAAAAATCGCCGCCAGCATGACACCGCGCGGACTGGGTATTTTGTCGGTCTTCCTGGTCTCTTTCGCCAACTTCGCCTCTATCGGCATTATTGCCGGCGCGATCAAAGGACTGAATGAGCAACAAGGGAATATCGTTTCCCGCTTTGGCTTGCGTCTGGTGTATGGCGCAACGCTGGTCAGCCTGCTCTCTGCCAGCTTCGCGGGGCTGGTGCTGTAACCGCAAGTCCCGGTTTCCCCGGTCAACGCGACCGGGGGATCTGGCGACCACATCGCCCATGCCCGGTCAGCGCGGGCCGCTAGCGGGCGATATTACAAAGGCGTCCCCCTAAAAGTGAACGCAGACCGGTTGATCGACACGCATCACTGACTCCTGCGCAAAGCGTGATTTATAGATCGTGCGTAACGCCTCAATCCCCTCCTCACTCTTATCCTCTTTGCCATGAATCAACATCAGCGCCCTGCTCTGCTCGCGCGCAACGGCGCCGTCATGGCCCAGCCACTGACCGCGGGCATCAAATACCGTCAGACCATCGCGAAAACGCGGCGTCACGTCGCGGTCAACGAACTGCTGCCACTCCTGGGCAGTGATATCTTTCCCTGCCGGACGGCTTAAACCGAAATAAAGCGTCGTCTGAATCATGCTGTTCTCCGCCGGGCAAGCGCTGGTATCCGCTATCGACGAGGTTTTCGCGGCAGGTGCCACGCAGCCGCTTAAAATCCCTGCCAAAACCAGTGCCATCGCACCTTGTCTGAAATTCATTTTGCTATCCTCATTGTTATTCGAGCTGAGATATCAGCGTATTTTCAAAGAATTAGCAAGAGGCTGAGATAAAACAAAGCCCGCATAACGCGCAATGCCGTTCACTTAAGCAAATCATCGGTGTTGTCTTTTGTTTTATTTGCCTGTGGCAATCGCATTATCGGTGGTTATGGCGAAAATGGCATTTTTCGTTTTCGCCCATTCAGATTCCGTGGTCTGTTCCGTTCACGATAAATTCGCGGATATTCGTTATATCCACAGCGTGTGAACGGGCAGGGGGACGTTTCGCCCGTCCCCCTGCACCCCCGGCATTGCGCTGAAAACCTGCCGCTGCGCGGTCCGCTCCACTCCGGCTTCATCTGGCGGACCGGGCGGGACTCGACGCTACTCGTCCCATCCCTGGGACTCGCCCTTCCAGGGCCAGCGCAAGCGCTGTTCAAAATTGCTCCCGGCAATTTTGTCCCTGTCTCGACCCGCCCTCTGGCCGCCGTCCTGGCGGCCAGTCCTGGATGCGCGCCTGCGTTCCCGCCAGGTTTCCTTGATGCGCCCAACCCCCATGCGGTGAGTCCGTTATTCGTCAGTGGCTTTTCAGAGGCTGAAAATTATAAAAAGGTTATATCCTTTATATTTCAGCCCGTATC
>NZ_VCHQ01000042.1 GCF_005860775.1 Klebsiella indica | reverse complement strand
GCTCCTGTGCTGGCCGTGAGCCGGGAATGCCACAGCATAATCAACAACAGCCCGCTCAGTGGCCTCATCGGTTCGGTTTTTAAGGTTAGGAGCGCGACGGCTACGATTTATCAACGCATCCACGCCACCTTTATCGGCCAGCTCACGATAACGATAAAACGTATCGCGGGAGACGCCCATGATTTTGCAGGCCTTCGACACGTTGCTGAGTTCTTCAGCCAGATTGAGCAAACCGGCTTTGTGTTTGATAACGGGATTGGTAGTATGAAGCATGAGAGTTACCTCGTGTTTTGTATAAGGATTCGACACCCATATCAAAACCGGTAACTCTCAACCTTTCAAGGCCATGTGTCAGATCAAGTCGC
The DNA here is from genome assembly GCF_005860775.1 of Klebsiella indica. Classification (GTDB taxonomy): domain Bacteria; phylum Pseudomonadota; class Gammaproteobacteria; order Enterobacterales; family Enterobacteriaceae; genus Klebsiella; species Klebsiella indica. The sequence goes on along the minus strand of NZ_VCHQ01000042.1, from coordinate 25,965 downwards.
GACTAATACACACTATCATATTGATAGTATTAACTAATATTCTGTTTCAACTACCTACATGCCCCCATATGTTTTTCTGCCCTGAATAACTGGGTGTTTTTTGACCAGATTAATATTTCATCTTGAACGCTTCGGCTATCATCCCGATCTTATGCATATGGTTATTGTTGCGTGCCATTTTATGCGCTTCGGGTTTCAGGATGATAATCAGCAGGTAGGCATCAGGATCCATCGTACCTTGGCAGTATACCAAATGCGCCTGATCGCTGGTTCGTTTGAACTGACGTAAAAACTGCGGGAAAGGGGCATCCGCATCGGCAAGATGAATGTGGGCCACCTGCTCTTCTTTTACCAAGGGATAGGTGCAGTCATCATCGTAAGGCGCATCACGCCCAAAAATATCTGGCAATACACCGTCTTTTTTGTAGGACAGAAAATCCGCTGCCAAATCATCAAGCTCTTGTTGGCTTAATTGCTGACGGATCAGTGCTGACTTGAAAACCCTAATACTCATTCCGTGAACTCGGTCAGATCCTTGTCGGAGGCGTTTTGCAGCAGTTTTTGTCCACTATCCGCAATGTCACTTAAACGTTCAGCCGTTGGCCTAAAACGCGCAGCGGTATGCACCTTGCCCTGCTTTTCTTCCAACAGATCGATCAGCTCTTCAAACACCTTTGCACTGATCATGTAGCCAGCGGGACGGTTGTTGGAGAGAACAGCAACCGGTTCATCAATGAAATATTTCGCCGGGTTCTTTCTTAACTCAGTGATGTTGATAGATTTTTCTGCGAGGATGCGTTCCATAGCTCACCTAAAGGCGTGTTTTATTACATACATTATAATGTACATCAAAGTGTGCATCAATTTTTGTGTATTTATAAAACCTTTAGAGACATCATGTAAGTATCCCGGAAATCCGCGCCATTCTCTTTTAGAGAGTGGTTTACGCTACCCTGGAAGAGAGCATAGAGATCTATGGGCCTGCCCCATTCCTGATGATTTCAGGATTTAGTGAACTTCCGCTTCACGCCCTGAGACATTCGACAAGCTTTTTATGGCTTCAGTAAAGGCGAGTGTCGCGCTTCGAGAGCCAGCAAATACTTTGCTTCATCCTACAGGGTTCTGGTCTTCCAGCAGCGGTAAATGATCCTTATCCATTTGAATGTATGTTGTTGTAGTAACATCCTTTCGACTCATCCGTGCAAGTAGTGAACTGGACTGGACTGACAACATCCGTAACCAGAAGCCATCAAAGTAGTAATATTGCTCAAAAGACAAGATAGAGGGGAGCTTCAAGGTAAGACATGCTGTTAGCATACCCTTGCATTGGGCCACAAACAATCTCACTGTACCTGCCACAATTTTGCCACACTCATAACGCGCAAAAATGCACATTAGTGTTGAACAAAGCAAAACACTGCAATAGTAACTTAATGATTTTACGAGAAAAGATGGTGCCGATAATAGGAGTCGAACCTACGACCTTCGCATTACGAATGCGCTGCTCTACCAACTGAGCTATATCGGCCCTGCAAGATGCGCTTACGAGCGTAAACACGGGGTAGAAGGTTAAAACTAACCGGGTGATGCGTCAATAGCCTTGCGAATCAAGTGGCTGATTTTGCATCACCCTCGCCATAATTAAGCACGGATAGTATCGTCGCCGAAACCAATCCACTTATAGGTCGTCAGCGCTTCCAGACCCATCGGGCCGCGTGCGTGCAGCTTCTGGGTGCTGACCGCCACCTCCGCGCCGAGGCCGAACTGGCCACCGTCGGTAAAACGGGTTGAGGCGTTAACATACACCGCAGAGGAATCCACCTCGTTAATAAAGCGGTTTGCATTGCTTAACGAGCGCGTCAGGATAGCGTCTGAATGCTGGGTGCCATGCTCGCGAATATGGGCCACGGCCTCATCCTGATCGGCAACCACTTTGACGTTCAGATCCAGCGACAGATATTCATTGTTATACTGTTCCGCTTTCACTGGTTCTACGCTTGCCGGACCACCTTGTAGCAAGGGCAGGGCGCTCGCGTCGGCATGCAGGCTGACGCCGCTCTCCGCCATTTGCTGGCTTAATGCAGGCAGGAAGCGCCCGGCGATATCCTGATGCACCAGCAGCGTTTCGACAGAGTTACAGGCGCTGGGGCGCTGCACTTTGGCGTTAACGATGACTTTTAGCGCTTCGGTAATATCGGCGGAATCGTCGATAAAGATATGGCATACGCCAATCCCGCCGGTGATCACCGGAATGGTTGACTGCTCGCGGCACAGTTTATGCAGACCCGCGCCGCCGCGAGGGATCAGCATGTCGATATACTTGTCCATCTTCAGCATCTCACTGACCAGCGCGCGATCCGGACTCTCAATCGCCTGGACGGTGGCTGCCGGTAGGCCGCACTCCTGCAGCGCCTGCTGAATGACTTTCACCGTGGCGGCGTTAGTGCGCCAGGTCTCTTTGCCGCCGCGCAGAATCGCCGCGTTGCCGGTTTTCAGGCATAAAGAGGCGACGTCAACGGTGACGTTTGGGCGGGCTTCGTAAATCACGCCAACCACGCCCAGCGGCACGCGACGTCGCTCGATACGCAGGCCGCTGTCGAGCAGACCACCATCGATCACCTGACCAACCGGATCGGCAAGGTTGCAGACTTGCCGGACATCGTTCGCAATCCCGCTCAGACGCGTCGGGTTGAGCGCCAGGCGGTCAAGCAGCGCCTCGCTTAAACCGCTGGCGCGTGCTTCTGCCAGATCTTCCGCGTTTGCGCACAGAATCTCTTCGGCCTGCGCTTCAAGATAGTCGGCAATCTTTTCCAGCACCTGATTCTTTTCGCGGCTGGAAAGCTGCGCGAGTTTATATGAGGCCGCTTTGGCAGCAATGCCCATTTGTTCCAGCATTTTCAGCTCCTTAACGGATAATCATATCGTCACGATGGACGGCGACCGGACCATATTCATAGCCCAGAATGGCATCGATCTGCTGCGAGTGCTGCCCGGCGATACGGCGCAGAGCATCGCTATTATAACGGCTGACGCCGTGGGCGATATCACGGCCGTCAAGATTACGAATACGGATGACTTCACCACGCGAGAAGTTGCCGGCGACGGTCTTAATTCCTTTCGGCAGCAGGGAACTGCCGCGCTCAAGAATCGCCTGGGTCGCACCGGCGTCGACGGTAATCTCACCGGCCGGCGGCGCGCCGAAAATCCAGCGTTTGCGGTTTTCCAGCGGCGACGCCTGCGCGTGAAAACGGGTCCCGACGGAAACGCCTTCCATAACGTCGCCAATCACCCCTGGACGGCTGCCGGCGGCGATAATGGTGTCGATACCCGCGCGGCAGGCGACATCGGCGGCCTGCAGTTTAGTACCCATACCGCCGGTACCTAATCCCGACACGCTATCGCCGGCGACCGCGCGCAGGGTGTCATCAATACCGTAAACATCTTTAATTAGTTCGGCCTGCGGGTTATTGCGCGGATCGGCGGTGAACAGTCCCTGCTGATCGGTCAGCAGCAGCAGTTTATCGGCGCCCGCCAGAATAGCGGCCAGCGCCGACAGGTTATCGTTATCGCCAACTTTAATTTCAGCGGTCGCCACGGCATCATTTTCATTAATGATTGGCACGATGTTGTTATCCAGCAGCGCGCGCAGGGTATCGCGGGCGTTGAGAAAACGCTCGCGGTCTTCCATATCCGCACGCGTCAGCAGCATCTGGCCGACGTGAATACCGTAAATAGAAAACAGCTGTTCCCACAGCTGAATAAGGCGGCTTTGGCCGACGGCCGCCAGCAGTTGTTTGGATGCGATGGTCGCGGGCAGTTCAGGGTAGCCGAGGTGCTCACGTCCGGCGGCGATCGCCCCGGAGGTCACTATCACAATTCGATGACCCGTCCCGTGCAGCTGTGCGCACTGGCGCACTAATTCGACGATATGGGCGCGGTTCAGGCGGCGGGATCCGCCTGTTAAAACACTGGTGCCCAGTTTTACCACCAGCGTCTGGCTGTCACTCATGATTCTCTGCCGTTCAAAAAGGAATTTCGATATCGAGTTGATGTTGTAACAGGAGTCAGGCCGCTTGCCAACACCTGGCGTCATGGATGCGCCACTTCCTTGTGCGGATCGGGCATTCTGGCGGGGGAGTATGACATTTTTATGATGGAAATAATTAAATACCCTTTTTTAGAAAAAGTTCCATCTTGTCATAGATTTTTAATATTCGAGCGTTAAAAAAACAGCAGTTTTTAACCGGGCTGCGGCCCGAAATTGATTGGCGCGTATAAATAAATTACCAGGACTGAATAATGAAAAAGCGTTCACTGGCATTAATGATGATGGGTCTTATTGCTACTTCGGCGACACAAGCAGCAGAAGTTTATAATAAAGACGGTAATAAACTGGACGTCTATGGCAAAGTCAGGGCGATGCATTATCTGAGTGACTATGACAGCAAAGATGGCGACCAGACTTATGTGCGTTTCGGGATCAAAGGCGAAACGCAGATTAATGACCAACTGACTGGCTATGGCCGTTGGGAAGCGGAATTCTCCGGCAACAAAGCGGAAAGCGACGCTACCCAGAAAACGCGCCTGGCCTTCGCTGGCCTGAAACTCAAGAACGTTGGTTCATTTGACTATGGCCGTAACCTCGGCGCGCTGTACGACGTTGAAGCCTGGACCGATATGTTCCCGGAATTTGGCGGCGACTCCTCCGGGCAGACGGATAACTTTATGACCAAGCGCTCCAGCGGCCTGGCAACTTACCGCAATACCGATTTCTTCGGCCTGGTTGATGGGCTGAACCTGACCCTGCAATATCAGGGCAAAAACGAAGGCACTCGTGACCCCAGCAAGCAGAATGGCGACGGTTTTGGCTCCGCAGTAAGCTATGACTTTGGTGGCAGCGACTTCGCTATCAGCGCGGCTTACACCAGCTCCGACCGTACCGACGCTCAGAATCAACTGACGCGCGGCACCGGTAAAAAAGCGCAGGCCTGGGCGACGGCGCTGAAATATGACGCCAACAATATCTACCTGGCGACCATGTATTCGGAAACCCGCAAAATGACGCCAATCAGCGGCGGTTTTGCGACTAAAGCGCAGAACTTTGAAGCCGTGGCTCAGTACCAGTTTGACTTTGGTCTGCGTCCGTCTCTGGGCTACGTGTTGTCAAAAGGCAAAGATATTGAGGGGGTGGGTGATGAAGACCTGGTCAACTACATTGATGTCGGCATGACTTATTACTTCAATAAAAACATGAACGCCTTTGTTGATTACAAAATTAACCAGCTGAAGAGCGATAACAAACTGGGTATCAACGATGATGATATCGTCGCTGTGGGGATGACCTACCAGTTCTGATAACTTAACGTTAAGACAAAGTAAAGCCGCCGTGATAACAGGGCGGCTTTGCTATTGGTAATTAGCGATTTTTCGCCAGATGCAGATTATCGTTATTCATCGTGATCTGGGTATTATATTCCTTCGGCAGGCGACGCGCCTGGTAGAATACTGATTTCCAGTACGGATTATCCAGCGACGAGCGCATAACGCCCTGGCTGGCGGAAGCATGAAGGAAATTATGGTCAGTGTCGTAGAAACCGACGTGCATACCGCCTTTAATACGGAAGAAAACCAGATCGCCAGGGCGTAACTGCTGCGGGCTAACGCGGACCCCCATATGCAGAAGTTCGCGCGTAGTGATGCGCGCCATCGGCAGGTTGAAACGATCCTTTAGCGTACGCCAGACAAAACCGGAGCAGTCAACCCCACTCTGTTTCGTGCCGCCCCATTCGTAGGGCGCGCCTTCCCAGGTATGCATCTGGTCATGCAGAGCGGCGATCACCGGGATCAGGTCATCTGAACCTTCGTCGATAGTCGAATGGCTATGCAGCGCGACGGTTTTATGCGGTTTAGATGTGGAGGAACATCCTGCCAAAAGCAAAAAAGGAACCAATAATAGCGCGTGAGCAAGTTTAGGCTTCATATCATTATTTTTCGTTACAAGGGAACGGACCGAGGTCTTTTATAGCCGATTCGCTACTGTGTCAGAATGACCAAACGCAAAATTTACGAAACCTTACGTAAATAATATATGTCGGGTGGTGCCGTGAGAATCAGCAACCATTATTTACGCCAAAACAGCGTATCCATCATTAATAATTTTTTTCTTCGGGAAACAATATTTCACAAAGGCGAGGCTGGCTGACTTATTCAGATTCAGGTCAAGGTGAAAGTGAAAGATCCTCATCATCCCGGCATTGCGCAACCTGGTTGCCCTCCAGTACTTTTGTGTAATAAAAAAGAGAGTGGGACGAGCCTATGCATTTGGATTTTCGCCAACTGCGCAACTTTGTGGCGTTAGTTGAGTACGGCAGTTTTAATCGCGCCGCGGAGGTGGTATGTCTGTCGCAATCGGCGTTCAGCCGCAGCATTCAGGCGCTGGAGCAGAGTATTGGCCATCCTTTATTTGACCGCCAGGGCAAGCTGCCGACGCTAACACTGCACGGGCAAAAGCTGCTGCCTTACGCCCGCCGTTTTCAGGAACTGAACGTTGAACTCAGCAGCCAGTTGCGCGAGGCGGATGATGCGCAGAACGGTGAAGTCGCTTTTGGCTGCGGTCCGGGGCCCGTAGCCGGGCTGATTCCCGGCGCTATCGGTGAGTTTCATCGTCTGCTGCCGCAGGCGAGGGTGCGCTTTCATATTGATAACTGGATTACCCTGCATCAAGCGCTCACCACACAGCAGTATCCCTTTGTGGTCGCCGATAGCTGGCAGGCTGAGCTGGATCCGCAGCTACGCGTTCAGCCGCTCAGCCCGCGGCGCTGCTTTTTCGTCTGTCACGCCGACCATCCGCTGGCTAAACAGGGTGCGGTCTCTATTCAGTCGATGTTGCGCTATCCCTTTGTGGCGCCCTGTCTACCGCCTGGCGTGCGGAAAGTGCTGGCGACGCTCAGCCAACAGCAGGACTTTACTCCGGCGATTCAGTGCGATCACCTCTATGCGCTTTTCTCCATTCTGGCCCATACCGACGCGATAAGTTTCGCCAGCGAAGATGGCTTCGCCCTTTGCCAGCACAGCCACCGGCTGGTCAGGCTGGAGCTCAGCGATCTGCCCGATGAGTGGCGGCTGATGCAGACCCGGTTCGCCATTATTTCCCCGGTCCACGCGGTTCTGCCACCGCTGGTGGAGAAGCTGATTGAGATTATTCTCCATACTGACCGCCAGTCACCGCTTCAGTTGTTGGCTCAGAACGGGAGAACTTAACCGGCGCTGACCGGCTGGCCTTTCGCATCGTACAGCGGCCAGTGTTTTTCCAGTTGCTGGGTTTTCAGCGCCTGCTCGACAAACTTGCCGTCTACCCACTGACTCACATCAAAAGCGCTGCGGATCAGGCGGCCAGCGTGGGCCTGTTCGACGCTGCTGCTAAAGCTATCGCTCAGGAACGGGTCGATGCGCGGTGAGGTGACAAAATTCAGATCCTGCGGCTGTAATTTTTCCAGAAATAGCGCCTGCGGAATCTGGCTTTGCTTCGCCATCTCGGCGGACCAGGCATCGCGATTCGCAGGGTCGCTGATTTCAGCCGCGTTTTTCACCAGTACATTAATAATCTGCTGGGTTGCCTGGGGCCACGCGTCAATAAACGCCTGGCTCCCGAGGAAGGCCGCCTGGGTGGTGTTCTGACGACCGAAATCACCGCTTTTCGCCACCACATCTATCTTATCGCCGCGTAATGCCAGCAGAGAAACGCCGCCCCAGACAGCATCAACGCGGCCTGCCGCCAGCGCCGCTTTTCCGGCGTTCCAGTCAAGATTGATGACCTGCAAATTACGTTCGTTAAGCCCGACAGTTTGCAGGGCCCGGTCAAAGGCTAACTGATCTGCCGTGCCGCGATACACCGCCACCCGTTTTCCTTTCAGATCCGCCAGCGTTTTTATCCCCGAGGCTTTGGTCGCCGCAAGGTAAGATTCCGAACCGCGGCTGCCCAGCAGCAAGCGCGTTGGCAGCCCGCTTGCTTTGCCGATAATCGCCGCCAGGTCGCCGAGATAGACAAAATCAAGCTGCTGGTTGGCTAACGCTTCATTCACCGCCGGACCCGCACCTTTAAAAAATTGCCATTTAATCTCCACCCCTTGCGGCTTAAATACCGTTTCCAGTTGATGGCGGATAAACGCCATGCCGACCGGTCCCTCAATAAACGGTTTACTGCCAGCGCTTTGGTCCGGTACGCCGATGCGAATCGTATGTAGCGCCTCGGCCTGGACATGTGTCAGCAGGCCGATAATCGTAACTAACGCCAGAAGGGTGCGGCTAAAAAATGCTTTCATCATAATTTGTTGTTCCCTTACGTTTTTTTCTTCACCGTAAAGAACAGCCCGGCGACCTGTTAAATGCTTTTATTCGCAAAGCATTGCATAAAAAAAGCTAAATCAGAGGTCGCGCGCCCGGCAGGCCGAAATGCATTTGATGCATCGGCATTATTCCCTTAACGCAATGGCGGTGCAGCGCGAGTCACGTTCTTATAGCGGCATAACTTCCCGAAACGTGGATCGATATGTCGCAGATGATCTTAAGAACCGAAGCCCCCGGCAGGCCTGACTTCAGGCTTAACGGCTGGCCGTGGCTGCTACCCGCGTTATTGCTGCTGCTGTGGTACGTCGCCGCCCGAGAACGGTGGATGCCGGAACAAATTCTGCCCGCGCCGTCGGTGGTTGCCGATACCGCGCTGTCGCTGCTGAGCGGCGATCTGCTGGCGCAATGGGGATTTAGCCTCCAGCATCTGGCGCTTGGTCTGCTGCTGGGCGCCATTGTCGGAACGCTGCTGGGCGCACTGTTTGGCCTGGTGCCGGCGGTCGCGCAGCGGGTGGAGCCGCTGTTTTATGCCCTGGCGCAAATCCCGACGCTGGGCTGGATCCCTCTCTTTATGGTGCTGTTCGGTATTGATAACGGTCTTAAGCTGGCGGTTATCGTCAAAACCACCATTGTGCCGATGGTCATCAACACGCAACAGGCGGTTGCCAGCGTGCCGCTGCTCCTGAGCGAAGCCGGAAGCGTGATGAATTTCTCTCGCTGGCAGCGGCTGCGCTGGCTGGTGATCCCGGCAAGTCTGCCGGGCTGGTTTACCGGCCTGCGGTTGGCGCTTTCGCAGGCCTGGGTATCGCTTATCGTTGTCGAACTGCTGGCTTCCTCTGAAGGCATTGGCTACCTGATGGTCTGGGGGCGCCAGCTGTTTCAACTGGATATCGTCTTTGTCACCATTGCGGTTGTGGGCCTTAGCGGCATGCTGATGGAGTGGGCGGCGAACCGGGCCTGTTCCCGATTGGTGTTCTGGCCGCAACCGGCCGCCGGACGCCTGGCCTGCAAACCGCGGGCCCGCTGGCGAGCGCTACCGCTGCCGTTCGTACTGTTGGCGCTGTGGCAACTGGCCAGCCAGTGGGGCTGGATCGATAGCGCATTATTCTCTTCGCCGCTGGCGGTGGCGGAGCGTTTTGTCCGTGGGGTCACAAGCGGAGAGCTGACCGCTGCGATGCTGGCAAGCCTCGGACGGGCCGTTGTTGGCGGCGCGCTGGGGATCGCCAGCGGTCTGTTATGCGGGCTGCTGCTGGCGCTACGTCCGCGCGCCGGGCAGATCTTTACCCCTACGTTTAATGTACTGCGCCATATCGCACTGTTTGCCTGGCTGCCATTGCTGACCGCATGGGTCGGCAATGATAACGGCGGCAAAATTGTCTTTATCGCGCTGGCCTCGTTCTTTCCCATGTTCTTTAGCACCCTTCAGGCTGTGTTTCAGCGTAGCCCGCAGCTCGATGAAGTCGCCAGAGTGTTGCGCCTGGATGGCATTGCGCGCTTGCGCAGGCTGATTCTTCCCGGCGCCGCGCCGGGGATTTTTGCCGGTCTGCGGCTGGCGCTGATTTACGCCTGGCTTGGCAATATTGGCGCAGAGTATTTCATGTCCTCCGGTGTCGGGATCGGCAGCCTGATGATCAATGCTCAGCAGTTGCTGGATATGCCAACCATTCTCTGCGGTATGGTGCTGGTCGGTATTACCGGCGCGGTGCTGGATAAAACCGGGCGTTTACTGGAAATGCGCGCCACTCGCTGGCGACAACGGGAGCAACTATGACCTCTTCGACTCTGGTCTCTTTTCGCCAGGTACGTAAATCCTGGCAACAGGTAACGGCGCTACACAATTTCAGTCTGGATATCGCCGCCGGTGAACTGGTGGCGCTGGTGGGCAGCAGCGGCTGCGGTAAATCGACGCTGCTGCGGATGCTGGTGGGCCTGGAGTCGGCGACTCAGGGTGAAATTCGCATTAATGGCGAGCCGGTAACGGGCGTGGGTAAAGAACGGGGCATTGTATTTCAGGAGCCGCGTCTGTTTCCGTGGCTTAACGTTATCGACAACGTGATGCTTGGCCTGGCGGACGAAAAGCTCAGTCGGGCGGCGAAACGCCAGCGGGCGCAGGAAATGCTGGATCGCGTGCAGTTAAGCGAATTCGCCAGTGCGTTGCCCGCTCAGCTTTCCGGCGGAATGGCCCAGCGGGTCGCCATCGCCCGTGGTCTGGTCGCCCGTCCGCAGATCCTGATGCTGGATGAACCTTTTGGCGCGCTGGATGCCCTGACGCGCCATACCCTGCAGCAGGAGCTCTTACAGATCCACCAACGCGCGGGAACCACCACGTTGCTGGTGACACACGATGTTGAAGAGGCGGTAGCGCTCGCCGACCGGGTGGTGGTGCTCACGCCGCGTCCGGGGAGGATACGCGAAGTAGTGAGTTTAACACTGCCGCATCCACGCCAGCGTGACGATGACGGGTTTACCGCCGCCTGCCGCCAGATTCGCAATCTGATTACTTCTGACTGATTTTTTTATTAAGGAGCAACACATGGGACATCCTTCTGTCTATCCGACTGGCGCCACGCTTTACGATCCCCAGCGCGCCTGGAGCGGCTACACCCTTTTCCAGGCGACGGAATACGGCGCGGTACTGGTGGATATGAACGGTCACGTCGTGCGTGAATGGCCTGAACTGCACGGCTTTCCCAATAAAATTCTGCCCGGCGGCACGATCCTTGGTCACAGCGGTGAGCGTGACCCGCGCTACGGTATGCAGGATATGCTCGACCTGATTCAGGTGGACTGGGAAGGTAATGTGACCTGGAAATTCGACCGTTACGAGCAGGTGAGCGACCCCGGCAATGAAACACGCTGGATGGCGCGCGCGCATCACGATTATCAGCGTGCGGGCAATCCGGTGGGTTACTACGCGCCGGGGCTGGAGCCGCAGGTTGAGGGAGGCAACACCCTGATCCTCGCCCATACCAATCTGGTTAATGACGCGATCTCCGACAAGCTGCTGCTGGATGACGTGATTATTGAAGTCGACTGGCAGGGTAATGTTGTATGGGAGTGGCGCTGCAGCGATCATTTTCACGAACTGGGATTCGACGACGCGGCGCGCACTGCGCTGTACAATAATCCAAACATGCGTGCCAGCGGCGGCGGAATGGGCGACTGGATGCATATCAACTCGATGTCGGCGTTAGGACCGAATAAATGGTATGACGCCGGTGATGCGCGCTTCCATCCCGATAATATTATCTGGGACGCCCGCGAATCCAATATTATCGCCATCATTGATAAGCCGAGCGGCAAGATCGTCTGGCAGCTTGGCCCGGACTACAGCAAACCGGAGCTGAAGCATATCGGCTGGATTATCGGCCAGCACCATGCGCATATGATCCCGCAAGGGCTGCCGGGCGCGGGCAATATCCTGATTTTCGATAACGGCGGCTGGGCCGGATACGGCGCGCCAAATCCGGCGTCGGCGGACGGGGTGAAAAACGCCTGGCGCGACTACTCCCGAATACTTGAGATCAATCCACTGACTCTCGATATTGAGTGGCGCTATTCGCCTTATGAGGCGTCTCTGCCGCAGCCAACCGACTCTTACCGTTTCTACAGCCCCTATATCAGCAATATGCAACGTCTGGAAAACGGTAATACCTTGATTAACGAAGGTTCGAATGGCCGCATTTTTGAAGTGACCCGCGACCATGAGATCGTCTGGGAATATATTTCGCCGTTCTGGGGCAAAACGCTGAACAACAATATGGTTTATCGCGCTTACCGTATCCCTTACGCCTGGATACCGCAGCTCGCACAGCCCCAGGAAACGCCGATTGTGGCGGTGGATGTGCGTACCCTGCGTCAGCCCGGCGCGGCGGCGGCGGGTCCGGCGCAGAGCGTGGTGCGGGTAGCAGGCGTAAAACCATACAGTAAAAGCGCCGATGCGTTATGTGTGGCGACCGATAATGACACGTTGCGCCGCAGCCCGAAACTGTTCCGCGTTGCGGAAAGCGCGTTCAGGCCGATAAGCGCGGCGAGCGAGCTGGAGAGCGGTCAGCCAATACTATTATTTGTTGGCGCGGAGCGCTGTGTGCATTGCCGCAAACTCTGGCAACAGCTGGGAAATCAAAAAATTAGCCAGCGGACCGCTCAGCTTGATACGCGTTATCTGGATGCCGACCAGCATCAGGCGCTGGCGAGCGAGCTGGGCGTTCGAGGATTGCCGACGCTATTGCTGTTAAAACCGGGGCAACCGACAGTCCGCGCGCCTGCGCAGGCCTCGGTGGAAAGTCTATTCGACTGGCTCAATAGCGCACTGGCATGATCCGGTGATAGCGCCCTTTTATCCTGCGTTGTGGCGCCTGTAAGTGGTTTTTATCGCTACGTCAGCGTGGTTTTGATCATCTTTGCGGGTCGGCCATCGAGATGCTGGCGATACTTGCGGGATAATGTCGCTGTTTTGCGCGGCGAAAGTGAACGCCGCGCTGCCCGTAATCCGGGCATTTCGCCCGCGTCATTCTCTTGTCACTGTTCTTGACGCATACTCTCGCGAGACCATCTGCTGATTATGGAAAACGAACGATGAGTAAAAGACTGACAATTTTCGATCTGGATAACACCTTAATTAAGGGCGATAGCAGCACGGTGTGGAGTCGCTTTATGGTGCGTGAAGGCTGGGTGAACGATCCGGACTATCTGGCGCGTGAAGCGAAGATGATGGCTGACTACGATTGCGGCGAAATGAATATCGCCGATTACGTGGCTCTGATTCAGGCGCCGCTGATCGGTGTAGCCAGGCCGGAAGTGGATAGCCTGCTGGCGCGCTGCGTTCGCGAAGAGATCGTGCCGCGCGTTTATCCGCAGGCGTGGGACGTTATTCGGACACAACAGGCGCGCGGCGAACAGATGCTGATTATCTCCGCATCGGTTAGCCTGCTGGTGCAGGCGGTCGCGAAGGAACTGGGCATTGCACAGGCGCTGGGGATTGATGTGGAGATGGTTGACGGCGGCTATAGCGGCGTGATTGCCGGCACGCCGAGCTATCAGCAGGGGAAGGTGGTGCGTCTGGCGCAGTGGCGACAGGCGCACCCCGAATACTCAGGCGAGACGACGTTCTATACCGATTCGATTAACGACCTGCCGCTGTGTCTGCATGTCGACCACGTGCGGCTGGTCAACCCTTGCCCGCAGCTGATAGCGGCGAATGTGCAGTATCAGTGGCCGGTGCTGGAGTGGCGGTTGTGATTTCCCCGGCGCTAAATGCGTTATCCGGGTTACCTGTTCGTGCGGTCAGGTAGCCCGGAAGACGCAGCACGCCGCCTCCGGGAATGTTGTTGTGATCGCGCAACTAATCAGGTTTAAACAACGGCACCACGCTACCGCCGATATAGCGGCGGCGCAGCCAGGCGGAAAGCGTATCCATCACCATCACCACCGCGACCAGAATCAGGGTGATAAACATCACGACATCCCAGTTCCATAAGCGCATATTTTCCGCGTAAATCAGGCCGATGCCGCCCGCGCCGACAAAACCGAGTACCGCGGCTGAACGGGTATTGGATTCAATCTGATACAGACTCAGCGCCAGAAACGTCGGGAAAGATTGAGTGAAAATGCTAAAGCGATGTTTCTGTAAACCGTTGGCGCCTACTGCGGTTAGCCCGCGACCCGGCGCGCGGTCAACCGCCTCATGTCCTTCGGCATACAGACGACCCAGCAGACCGGTATCCTGCATGATAATCGCCAGTACCCCGGCCAGCGGCCCGAGCCCGACGGCGCGGACAAAAATCAACCCCCAGATCGCCATATCAATCCCGCGCAGGATATCAAACAATCGGCGCATCAGCAGAGCGATAATCCCCGGAATAACGCCGCGCATAATGTTGCGTGCGGCAAGAAATGAGAGCATGAGGGCGATCACCGTTGCGGTAATTGTGCCGGCAAAAACGATAGCCAGGGTAATGGCGATTTGCGTGAAATAATAACCGAACGGCCAGTTGAAAAAGTCATGCCAGACGAACATCCGCAGCAGATAGCGACCGATTTGCTGAACCCCGGTGATGAGTTGCTGGCCGCTGATGCCGAATTGCATAAAAAACCAGACATAATAGAGCACGCAGGTCAGCGTCAGCAGGGCGACATAGCGCAGATAGCGTCCCTGGACCTGATACAAATCTTGATGCTGGCGACGGCTGGCGGCGATATCCGGTTGGTTCTGCCACTGACTCATTGTTTCCCCTCCACAACCCAGCGCCGCAGACGGCCGGACAGAATATCCAGCAGCGACACCACGATAATAATCAACAACAGCGTAATGCTGACCTGATCGTAACGATCCAGTTTGATATTGGTCATCAACTCCTGGCCGATACCTCCGGCGCCCACCAGACCAAGAATGGTTGAGGAGCGAAAGTTAATTTCCAGACGCATAAAACCGTAGGAGAGAAAAATAGGTTTCACCTGAGGCCACAGAGCGAAACGGATGCGCTGCAACCGAGACGCGCCGCAGGCGGCCAGGCCGCGGACCGGTTTATCCTGTGCGCTCTCTACCGCTTCATAAAACAGCTTGGTTAGGCTGCCGATGGTGTGCAGCATTAAGGCCAGAAAGCCGGGGATCGCCCCGATGCCAAAGGCCATGACGAAAATGACCGCCCACGCCAGTTCCGGCATGGTGCGCAGAAAAGCCACCAGCACGCGCACGGTAAAGCGCAGCGGGGCCGGGGACCAGGCGTTATTGGCGGCGACAAACGCCAGCACCGTGGCGCTTGCCACAGCCACCAGCGTGGACGCCAGCGCCAGCTGTAGCGTCTCCCAGATCAGCGGCAGTTGTATCGGCAGACGATAGCCCCACCAGGCCAGCGAACCTTTGGTGTGCGAATCGGCAAACAGTTCGGCAACATGGAGAGTTGGCAAGGTTTCAAGCATGTAATCGAGAAAGTTGGGCAGCGAATGCCAGATCGTAAAGAGATTAAATTCCGCCATATTGCCAGCGGCGAAATAGAGCACCAACAGTAGCACTGACCAGCTGAAAGTATCGCGCTTTTGCCGCGCGCGAACCTGCTGATAATAGCGTTCAAATTCGGTATGAGTGTTATTCATGTGTCGCGATGTCTCTACCAGTCGCCGCCGGCGATAAGTGCCGGGCGGCGGCATCAGGGCGGGGTTAACGTGCGTTAACCAGTTCGCGTTTCATATCAATGATCTGCTGGAAATCAGCCACGCTGCCCGGGCCGATATGTTGCGTACCGCCCATCGCTTTGATGAAACAGGCGTGATCGTCAGTATCCAGCTTTTTAATCGCGGTGATGACTTTGGCTTTAAAGTCCGCTGGCAGGGCGTTGCTGACCAGAATCGGGCCATTTGGGATCAGCGGTGATTTCCAGATAATACGGATTTGCTTCATCAGGTCCGGGTGATCCATACGAATCAGACGGTTGAAGGCGCCGACGCTGTAGCCGGTATTATAGTCGCCCACCATTGAAGTCCAGGTTACCGCGCCGGCAAACTGGCCGTTCAGCACGCCAAGAATGTCCTGTTCGTGCCCGCCGGAGAAGGTCACGCTGGAGAAAAAGTGGTTATATTCATTATCCGAGGTGCCGCCGAACTGCTGTTTAAACGCGTGGTTCGGAATTAAAAAACCGGAAGTGGAATCCGGGTCGGCGAAGCCAAACGCTTTGCCTTTCAGGTCTTCTAACTTTTTATACGGGCTGTCCGCTTTAACAATCACCACCGAGTGGTAGCCGCGGGACTGATCTTTATCATCCACGGCAATCCCCACAATATCGACGGCCTTTGGATTATTAAGATAAACCGAGGCATACGATGAGGGGGACATACTTAATACCACGTCAACTTTGCCGCCCAGCAGGCCCTGGATAACGCCGGAATAGTCGGAAGAGTTACGTAATTTCGTATCGACGTTCAGCGCTTTATCCAGGAACTGTTTAACGCACTGGTTATCACCAATTTGCTGCGTTGCGTTCTGACCGCCAAGGATACCCAGATTTAACTCCTTCGGTTGTTCAGCGGCGCTTGCCTGCCACGCCATCATAATGCCTGCAACCGCTGCGGATAAACGAACTGCGCCAGTGATGTACTTTTTCATTATTTTGTCCGTGTGAGTGAAATTTAATGCAATTGGCTAATTTCATCGCCATACAGCCGTTGCAGAATATCCTGACTAAGCTGAGTGGGATGGTCGTCATAAATAATCTTGCCTTTGGCTACGCCAATAACCCGGGTGCAATATTCACGCACCAGCTCCACCGAATGCAGGTTTACCATCACGCTGATACCCTGTTCGCTAATTTCGCGAAGAACATTCATGATGCGCTGGGTATTTTTCGGATCCAGAGAGGCGACCGGTTCATCGGCCAGTAAAATTCGGGGGCTTTGCATCAGCGCCCGGCAGATAGCGACACGCTGCATCTGACCGCCGGAGAGGTTTTCCGCCCGTTGTAGCGCGTGGGGCAGCATATTCATCCACTCCAGCAGGGAGATAGCGCGGGCCCGGTCGGCATCAGAAAAGACTTTGAATAATGATTTCAGAGTTGAGGTCTGGCTTAGCCGTCCCAGCAACACATTGGTTAAAACGTCAAGGCGCGGGACCAGACAGAAGTCCTGAAAGATCATTCCGCACTGGCTACGCCAGGCGTTTAATGCACGCCCTGACAGCGTTGAGATTTCCTGCGCCGCCCCGACTTCCGGATAGCTCAGGATCTCGCCGCCGCTGGCCCTATGGGTGCCATTCAGTACATGCAAGAGGGTCGATTTTCCGGCGCCGGATCGACCAATCACGCCAACTAACTCGCCGGCATAAAGATCAAAACTGATGCTATCCAGCACGGTTTGTTGTGCACTGTAGGATTTACTCAGATTCTGTACGCTCAGGACCTTTCGTTGTCGGTGAGTCAATGGGGGGGAAAATTGCTGATAGTCGCTTTCCACAACCTCAGCCAGAGAACTGTTCATAAACGTGTCCGGGTTTGTCATTCAACTGGACACTATTTATGGCGTTTTATATGACGGCCCGATGACAGTAAGACGAACAAATAATGAACTCGCCAGTGGCCGGTGAAAGGAGCACCCTCTTATATTATGCGGCTTGCGTCACGGCCTCCCTTCTCAGGATTCGCGTCAGTGTTGTTCAACGTTGTTTAACAATGAACGTCACGGTCAGTAGAGGAGGTAAAGCCGTCTTAACGGGCTTTGGACGCAACGACGACACCATAACCTGATACGGGACATCGCCTGATGCCTGCAATTTGAATTGTGCAGGAGGGGATTTTAAGAATTCTCATCACAGGCTTCAGATTTTTAGGGGGACGCGCTGATAACGACGCTGTTGTATGCTGTTGTGATGTATCTTGCATGATGTTGGATATAGATTATACGGTTGCGATTGATTTTTATTATCGTTCATGGAATTTTAATCTTTTTTAATTATTTTTTATGGTTTTTAATTTTATTAATTAAGTTAAATTTCTTTATTTTATTCTTTATTGTTTGTGTTTTATAGTTTTAAATTCTTTTTTAGTTGATGTTTTTTGTTATTTTTATTTTTTTGAGTGAATATTTTTGTGAGAATAGTCTTAATAGATTATGGCTAAGATCCTGGTAAATATAATAATCATTTAAGAACTAGCGTGCAGGCGACTAATAACCACATGAAAGTAAATGATTTTTATGTTTAACGTAATATTCTTATTTTTATTATTTAGATATCATTTGGGTAGATTGTCATTTATCCTTTTTCACACTTATTGACACCCGTGGAGAAAAATCCTAAATTCTGAAACACAACAAACAGATGTTTTTAGTATTCTTTGCCTCAGGTGACCTTTTTTTCAAAGAGGAATTGACAAAATTATATTTTGCAGGCCAGGACTGTCAGCGGTGTTGTGATATGTTCGAGATTTCCAGGACTATGGGGTTGACTTATATGGAACGTAAATGCTCTCTGAGCAAATGCATCTGGCCGGCGCATGATAAATATTTTTTGAAGGGACTCTCCGAGCTGATACTGGATATTGATAGCTTAATTTATTTATCACTTGAAAAAGTGTGCAAAGAATTTGTTTTTATTAACCTTAGCGCCAGTTCGTTGAATTATTTTATTCGTCGCGATAATGAGTGGCTGGCAGAAATGAAGGGAAAACAAATTGTACTTATTGCGGCAAGGCGCTCTGAGGCTCTGGCTAATTATTGGTACTACAATAGCGCAATTCGTGGCGTAGTCTACGTCGACCTAACTAATAATATTCGTCAGGATCTGGCCTACGTTATTAATGGCCGTTTTCTGAGGAAGGATATCAAGAAAGAAAAGATCACCAACAGGGAAATGCAAATAATTCGCATGACGGCGCAAGGAATGCATCCGAAATCTATCGCCAGAATTGAGAATTGCAGCGTGAAGACGGTTTATACTCATCGCCGGAATGCCGAAGCCAAACTGTATTCAAAAATACATAAATTAGCGCTTTAGCGGTCTGATTATTTTTTTGTGAACGTAATTTTTAAATATGTGCGCAAGGTCATTATACCGCCAGTCATTCAGGTCACAGGCAATATTTATATGGCCTGAGCCCTGAATAATGGCGGGAAATGCGCACAGAAGTGGGACATCGGGTCTCTCATTAAACTCAGGAAGAAAATGCTATGAAAAAAAAGGTTCTTGCAATTGCTCTGGTCACTGCGTTTGCCGGTGTGGGGGTTGCTCAGGCAGCAGATGTGACTGCTCAGGCAGTCGCAACCTGGTCGGCAACCGCTAAAAAGGATACCACCAGTAAGCTGGTGGTGACGCCGCTGGGCAGCCTGGCTTTCCAGTATGCCGAAGGCATTAAAGGATTTAATACGCAGAAAGGTCTGTTTGATGTGGCTATTGAAGGTGATACCACCGCCACCGCGTTTAAACTGACGTCCCGCCTGCTGACTAATACCCTGACTCAACTGGATACCTCCGGTTCCACTCTCAGCGTCGGCGTTGATTATAACGGCGTGGCAGTCGAAAAAACGGGTGACACCACCATGATTGATACGGTTACGAACACGCTGGGTGGTAATCTCAGCGCGCTGTCCACTGGCTATAACGCTTCTGGCCGTACAACTGCGCAGGACGGCTTCACGTTCTCCATCATCAGCGGTACCACTGATGGTACGACTGCTGTGACGGATTTCAGCACGCTGCCGGAAGGTATCTGGAGTGGTGACGTCAGCGTCCAGTTCGACGCGACCTGGACCAGCTGATCCGACTATAGCCTCGGTCAGGGGGAAGCCCCTGCCTGAGGCTGATGACAAATCTGGAACAGATATTGTGCTCGTATTTCCGTCAGGTGGCGGCTAATGCCTGGTTAGGTCTACAAAACCAACAATATCATTATGTTATGTGTTTTTCGTAGGCCCGAGTAAGCGAAGCGCCACCGGGCAATTTCAGAACAACGTACTTTGTCAGCAATTTGAGGCAAGGGGGAAGCCCAGGCCTTATTTCACGGACTGAATTCATATGAAAAATCACATTCTGGCCATCGGCCTGTTGCTTAGTGGAATGACGCCAGCCCTGGCGCTGGATGTGGGCGACATCTCCTCATTTATAAACAGCGACAGCAGTACGTTAAGTAAAGAGATCAGAAATACAACCGACAGCGGTCGCTTAGTCAATATACGTATGGAGCGCCTCAGCTCACCGCTTGATGACGGCAACGTGATCCCGATGGATAAGCCGGATGAAATTTTACTGACCCCTGCCAGCCTGTTGCTGCCTGCACAAGCCAACGACGTGATCCGTTTTTTCTATAAAGGTCCGGCGGACGATAAAGAGCGCTATTACCGCATCGTCTGGTTCGATCAGGCGTTAAGTGACGCTCAGCGCAACAGCGCCGCCCGCAGCGCGGTAGCAACGGCGTCGGCGCGTATCGGCACTATCCTGGTGGTGGCGCCGAGAAAGGTGAATTTCCGCTACCAGTATGCCGACGGAAAGTTGGTGAATACCGGCAACGCCACGCTGCGTATCCTCGCCTATGGGCCGTGCCTGAAGGCGGCTGAGGGGAAAGAGTGCAAGGAAAACTACTTCCTGATGCCGGGAAAAGAACGTCGCTTTACGCGTGTCAACGTGGCGGATAAAAGAGGGCGGGTCGCGCTCTGGCAGGGCGAGCAGTTTGTTCCCGTGAAATAGACATCTGTGCTAATGGACCACGACTATGTCTCTACCAGGGATTACCACAGGACTAAAAACGCTCCTTGCCTCGGGCATGGTTATTTTGTTCGTTCCACCCGGCGTCACCGCCGCTGTCGATAAGGTACAACAAATTGGCGGCGTGATGATTCCGCAGGCCTTCAGTCAGGCGCTGCAGGACGGGATGAGCATTCCTCTGTTTATTCACCTCGAAGGTAGCCGCGGTACTCAGGACGATCAGCGGATCGGCAACGCCTTTATCTGGCTGGATAATGACGTTCTGCGCGTACGGCAGATTCAGCTGGAGGAAAATGATAATAACGCCACGGTCAGCGAGCAGACCCGCAAACAGCTGACAGCGCTAACCAATGAAGCTTTCAGCAAAGAACTGAACATTAACCTGACCGACAACGCGCAGTTGCAGCTCAGTCTGCGCCAACTGCTGCTGCAACTGGTGGTGAAAAAAGAGGCCCTGGGCACTGTACTGCGTTCGCGCAGTGAAGATATCGGCCAGTCCAGCGTTCATTCGCTCAGCAGTACCCTGAACTATAACCTCGGGATTTATAACAATCAGATGCGTAATGGGGGCAATAACACCTCCAGCTACCTGTCGCTGAATAACGTCACCGCGCTGCGCGAACACCATGTGGTGCTGGATGGATCGTTGTATGGCATAGGTTCCGGTCGCCAGGACAGCGAAGTGTATAAGGCGATGTATGAGCGTGATTTTGCCGGTCATCGCTTTGCTGGTGGGATGCTGGATACGTGGAACCTGCAGTCTCTTGGTCCGATGACCGCCATTTCAGCAGGGAAGATCTACGGTGTTTCGTGGGGCAACCAGGCCAGCTCAACGGTGTTCGATAATACCCAGTCGGCCACGCCGGTCGTGGCTTTTTTACCCGCAGCCGGGGAAGTTCATCTTACTCGCGACGGGCGGCTGATGAGCGTACAGAACTTCGCGATGGGTAACCATGAAGTGGACACCCGCGGCCTGCCCTACGGGATCTATGATATTGACGTTGAAGTGATTGTGAACGGGCGGGTCGTCAGTAAACGTACGCAGCGGGTCAACAAGCTCTTCAGCCGCGGGCGCGGGGCCGGCGCGCCGTTGGCCTGGCAGTTCTGGGGAGGCAGTTTTCATATGGACCGCTGGTCCGGAGGCGGTAAGACGTCGCAGCCCGCAAAAGAGAGCTGGCTGGCCGGGGCTTCGGCCTCTGGCTCGGTTAGCGCGCTGAGCTGGTCAGCGACCGGCTACGGCTACGATAACAACGCTGTTGCTGAGACGCGACTGACGTTACCGCTGACGGAATCCGTCAACGTGAACCTGCAAAATATGCTGGCCAGCGACCGTTCCTGGAGCAATGTTGGCAGCATTAGCGTCACCTTACCCGGTGGGTTCAGTTCACTGTGGGTCAACCAGGAGAAAACCCATATTGGCGATCGGATACGGCGCAGCAATGCTGATAACCGGGCGATCGGCGGTACGCTGAACCTGAATGCGCTGTGGTCTAAACTGGGCACATTCAGCGTCAGTTATAACGACGATCGGCGTTATAACAGTCACTACTACACCGCCGATTACTACCAGACGCTCTACACCGGCACCTGGGGCTCGTTGGGCATGCGCGCAGGGCTCCAGCGTTTTAATAATGGCGATAGCAGCGCCAGCACCGGGAAATATATTGCGCTGGATTTCTCGCTGCCGCTCGGTAACTGGTTCAGCGCCGGAATGACGCACCAGAACGGCTATACCATGGCTAACCTGTCGGCGCGTAAGCAGTTTGATGAAGGCAGCATTCGTACCATCGGCGCGAATATCTCGCGGGCCATTTCCGGCGATACCGGGGATGACAAAACCCTCAGCGGCGGCGCCTACGCCCAGTTTGATACCCGCTACTCCAGCGGTACGCTAAATGTGAACAGCAGCGCGGACGGCTATGTGAATACCAATCTGACCGCCAATGGCAGCGTTGGCTGGCAGGGGAAAAATATCGCCGCCAGCGGGAGAACCGATGGCAACGCCGGGGTGATTTTCAATACCGGTCTTGAGGATGACGGCAAGCTGAGCGCCAGAGTTAATGGGCGCATTGTCCAGCTCTCCGGTAATCGTAATTACCTGCCGTTGTCGCCGTATAGTCGTTATGAAGTGGAACTACAGAACAGTAAAAATTCGTTTGACAGCTACGACATTGTTACCGGTCGCAAGAGTCATCTGACCCTTTATCCGGGGAATGTGGCGGTGATTGAACCGGAGGTAAAACAAATGGTGACGGTTTCCGGGCGCATCCGCGCTGAAGACGGCACGCTGCTGGCCAACGCGCACATTAATAACCATATCGGTCGCACCCGTACCGACGATAAGGGCGAGTTCGTGATGGATGTCGATAAAAAATATCCGACCATTGATTTCAGCTACGGCAAGAACCAGCGCTGTGAAGTCGCGCTGGAACTCAGCCAGGCACGCGGCGCAGTGTGGGTGGGCGATGTGGTTTGTACGGGGCTCTCCACCTGGGCCAGCGTACAGCCGACAGGAGAAGGTAATGAAAGCTAAGTGGCTGGCATGTTTTATCATGTTAACGGTGTCGCTGTGCGTGGCACGAACTTATGCGGCGGTGACGAAGACCGTCTTGAGCGATGCGCCCGCCATGTCATTCGTGTTCGTTGAAAACAACTCCGATGATAACTTTTTTGTCACCCCCGGAGGTGGGCTGGATCCGCGATTGACAGGCGCTAACCGCTGGACCGGGCTGAAATACACGGGTTCGGGTACGATTTATCAGCAGAGCCTGGGTTATATCGATAACGGTTACAACACCGGTCTGTACGCCAACTGGTATTTCGATATGTGGCTGGATAACTCGCCGGCGTCCTATCCCCTGCTCGGTCTGCGCTGTATCAACTGGTATTCGGGCTGCGATATGGCCACCAGCCTGATCCAGCCGCAAACCACCGATGCCAATGGTTTCTATGGCGTGACGGTGACGCCCGGCGGACAAAAATGGATGCATGGCATGATGTCCGACGCGTTCTATCAATATCTGCAACAGATGTCGGTAGGCAGCAGCTTTTCCATGACCATTAATGCCTGCATGACGTCGATCGGCTATGACGCCAGTAACGGCGGGCGATGTAAAGATCAGGATTCAGGCTACTGGTATGTGCGTACCGTTACGCATACCAAAGCGGCAAACCTGAAGTTAATTAACACCCATGCGCTGGCGGAAGTTTTTATTAACAGCGACGGGGTGCCGACCCTGGGCGAAGGTAATGCCGATTGCCGGACGCAGACCATTGGTAGCCTTGCTGGTCTGAGCTGCAAAATGGTTAACTACAGCTTGCAAACGAATGGTCTGAGTAATACTTCCATTCATATTTTTCCGGCGATTAGCAACTCGTCGTTGTCCTCAGCGGTGGGAGCCTATGATATGCAGTTCAGCCTCGATGGAAATTCGTGGCGGCCGGTGAGCGGCACGGCCTATTATTATACATTTAATGATATGAAGTCTGCGGACGCAATCTATGTCTTCTTCTCCAGTAATTTCTTTAAACAGATGGTGGCGTTAGGGATCAGCGATATCAATACCAAAGATCTGTTTAACTTCCGCTTTCAAAACACCACGTCACCGGAATCGGGCTGGTATGAGTTTTCCACCTCCAACTCGCTGGTTATTAAACCGCGTGATTTTAGTATCAGCATTATTTCCGATGAATACACGACTGCGCCGACGCGTGAAGGTTACGTTGGCAGCGGCGAACCGTCTCTGGACTTTGGCTATATCGTCACCACCAGCGGCCAGACTGCCGCCGATGAAGTGCTGATTAAAGTGACCGGCCCCTCGCAGGTTATTGGCGGACGCGCATACTGTATTTTTAGCTCATCAGACGGGGTAACGCGGGTACCGTTCCCGGCGACGCTCTCATTTCTTACGCAGAGTGGAACCACCAGAACCTATGACGCAGGGTGTGATGACAGCTGGCGCGATATGACCGACGCGCTCTGGTTAACCACCCCGTGGACCGATATTTCCGGCGATGTCGGGCAAATGGACAAAACAACGGTGAAATTTTCGATCCCCATGGATAACGCAATATCGCTGCGTACGGTAGAAGATAACGGCTGGTTTGGTGAAGTGAGCGCATCGGGAGAGATTCATGTCCAGGCGACATGGCGTAACATCAATTAACTGGCGGCGGATGGCTTTCTGCCTGCTGATCCTGTGGATAGCGCCAGGGGTACAGGCCATCTCTGTCGGTAACTTAACCTTTTCGCTAGCGGCGGATGCGGAGTTTGCCGCGAAGCGTGTGGTGAACAATAACAAAAGCGCGCGTCTGTACCGGATTTCGATTGTCGGTATCGACCGCCCTGGCGGCAAAGAAGTGCGCTCTCGCCCGGCGGACGGTGAACTGCTGTTTGCGCCACGTCAGCTTACGTTGCAGGCGGGAGAGAGCGAGTACTTTAAGTTTTACTACCACGGTCCGAAGGACAACCGCGAGCGCTATTACCGGGTTTCCTTTCGTGAAATTCCGACCCGTAATTACGTGATGCGCACTGACAGCGGTATGCAGATCAGTATGGATCCGGTGGTGGTGATGGAGACCATTCTGGTCGTACGTCCGCGTCAGGTCCAGTTTAAATGGGCCTATGACCGCGCGGCGGGCACCGTCAGCAATACCGGGAATACCTGGTTTAAGCTGCTGATCAAGCCTGGCTGCGATACCACGGAAGAAGAAGGGGATGCATGGTATTTACGGCCCGGCGACGTTGTCCGCCAGGCTTCACTGCGCCAGCCTGGCAATCATTACATCATCTATAACGATAAATTTATTAAAATGACCAAAGATTGCCCGGTGAAGTAGCCGGGCCATTTTTCGCAATGCCGTTCACTTAAGCAAATCATCGGTGTTGTCTTTTGTTTTATTTGCCTGTGGCAATCGCATTATCGGTGGTTTAAACGAAAATCTGATTCGGTTGATTCACTAACTGAGCTGATACGGGCTGAAATATAAAGGATATAACTTTTTTATGACTTTCAGCCTCTGAAAAGCCCCTGACGAATAACGGACTCACCGCATGGGGGTTGGGCGCATCAAGGAAACCTGGCGGGAACGCAGGCGCGCATCCAGGACTGGCCGCCAGGACGGCGGCCAGAGGGCGGGTCGAGACAGGGACGTCGAGTCCCGCCCGGTCCGCCAGATGAAGCCGGAGTGGAGCGGACCGCGCAGCGGCAGGTTTTCAGCGCAATGCCGGGGGTGCAGGGGGACGGGCGAAACGTCCCCCTGCCCGTTCACACGCTGTGGATATAACGAATATCCGCGTATTTATAGTGAACGGAACAGGCCACGGAATCTGAATGGGCGAAAATGAAAAATGCGCCATTTTCGCCAGAACCACCGATTAACAGAACCGCTCAGCCAGCCATAAACGCAACTGACAGCCTTTAACTGACCAGCAT
>NZ_VCHQ01000041.1 GCF_005860775.1 Klebsiella indica | reverse complement strand
GGTGTAATCCGGGCAGCGCAAAGGAATGCCCATCAGGGCAAAAATGGAATCAATAAAGCCCTGTGCAGCCCGCAGGGTCAGCCGGAAAACGCGCTTAACGACCAGAACGGTAGTGATGGCAAGGTCTGAATAACGCAGAGGTCTGCCTCGTGATGAGGGCGTTGCTGATTCGTACCACGCCTGAATGGCTTCGTCGTCCAGCCAGAAAGTGACGGAGCCGCGATGAATGAGGGCCTTGTTATAGGCCTTCCAGTTGGTGATTTTGTACTTCTGCTTTGCCACGGTGTTGTCTGTATTATCAGGATAATGCGTGATCTGATCCTGCCGCTTGGCAAAAGTTCGATTTATTCAACAAAGCCCTTACAGACATTAATGATTGTTGATCCCGTTCCTACATTAGACGATGAATCTATGACAGTCGTATTGGAGAAATTCAAAACATATGGATTGAAAATTGAAGAATAATCATGAAAAAGAGGGTACTTAAACTTTGACAAAATCAAATAATTGCTTTCAGAAATGACATTATCGAAACTTTCTGGGTTAATTCGATAATGGATGATAATACATCCTATTTTTGATAGGTACTACAAGATAACTAAGGAATCTTACAAATGTCAACGATATCGAGTCACAGTGTCATTACAAAGCAATATCGTCTATATTTTATATTGCTTGTATTTTGCTTTATGTTGTGGGGTACTATAAACTCCATGACTGACAGTTTGACACCTGCTTTCGCTAAAATTTTTATGATTAAGGCAGTTGATTCTTCACTGGTCCAAGTATTTTTCTATGGTTCTTATGCCTTTTTGGCAATACCTGCAGCAATCATAATAAGAAAGTATTCATACAGAGCAGGCGTTCTCGTCGGATTAGGGCTTTATATAATCGGCGCATCTGGTTATATACCAGCAGCTTTATTGCAAAATTATCATGTTTTTCTTATTTCAATATTCATTCTTGCCGGTGGGTGTGCAATCCTAGAAACAGCTTGTGACCCTTTTGTGTTATATTTAGGTAGTCAGGAAACCAGTGTGAGAAGACTCAATCTCGCACAAGCATTCAATCCGATGGGTGGTATAATTGGTGTGTTTTTTGCCAAATATGTTATTCTATCACATCTCAATCCAGCGACTTTGGACGAACGGTTCAAAATGACTGCGCAGGAATTAAGTAGCATACGTACTACTGAACTGTTTTGGGTTTGTGTTCCTTACGTTGGATTGATTGTCCTGTCGTTGTTAGTTTGGTTTTTGTTCTTAAGAAGCAAATTCAAGGAAAAGGAAGATGAAGTAGGGATGCCAGCAAAGGTTGCCTTGAAAAGGCTTTTTCATAATAAAAGATATATGTTTGGCCTGCTATCTCAATTTATGTATGTCGGAGCACAAACCGCAGTATGGACCTGGACAATTAAATATATTATGGAAGCAAGGGGCTTGATTGAAGCTGATGCTGCCGATATTTTTGTTGCTTCAATGATTCTTTTTATTCTATTCCGTTGGCTTTGTACCTATCTGATGAAATTTTTTGCCCCTGTCAAAATTATGATGGTATTCGCTTTTTTGGCGATTATCTTTAGCTTGTTTACCGTCTATTTGCCAGGCGCGATCTCTGAGTATTTTCTTATAGCAATATCGGCTTGTATGTCATTGATGTTCCCGACCATATATGGCTTGGCTTTGCGTAATATGGGACAAGAAGTGAAATTCGGGGCCGCAGGATTAGTTATGTGCGTGGTTGGTGGTGCCATTATTACACCTATTATGGGATGGTTTGTTGATACCGGTGCTCTAAATTTCATGGTAACGGGATATAGGGTTGCTGAAGCGTCGATCAGAACTGCTTTCTTTTTGCCAATTGTTTGCTTTGTTATTATATTAATCTATTCTGTTAGCTTTAGAAAAAGTTGAGTCAGAAAGTGTTTTTGAATAACGACTGAGGTATTTAAATGAAACTTAATACACCTACACGCATCGTTGAAGAGAGTAGAGTAGGCAAAGGGAAGATAATACTAGATAGTATTGACTTGCCAGAAAACTTGAAGAAGATTTGTAAATCTTTTTCCGTCGTAGTATTAGCGCCTGGTTGTGCACCTGGGTTCCATTCTCATGTTGAAGAAAGTGATATTTATCACATACTGAGAGGATCTGGAATATACAATGATAACGGAAATATATTTCCCATAAAGTCCGGGGATACATTGATTTGCAGCAGTGGTGAGGGACATGATATTGAAAATACATCTGATGATGAACTCGTTTTCATAGCGTTAGAGCTATACAATCCCAGATCATGAAAATGTTGTGTCTGGTATTCAATCAGTTAGCTGTCTGTCCTGAAATGAGGTTATTATGATTAAGGTCGGTATAATAGGTATAGGGCGCATTGGTCGTATACATGGCGAGAGTATTGTTAGATTCGTCAAAGGGGCTGAAGTTAAAGCGATTGCCGATAATTTCATTGATGTGAATGGTAAAGAGTGGGCGCACTCTCTCGGCATTAAAAATATTTACACTGATTATAAAAAATTATTACTTGACGAAGAGATCGATGCCGTGATGATTTGTTCGCCCACTGAAACTCATTCAAGACTGTCCATTGAAAGTATTGCGGCGAGGAAACACGTTTTTTGTGAGAAGCCGGTTGATCTGGATGTTTTCAAAATCAACAGTGTCAGAGAGGCCCTTAAAGGAACCAACCTGAAATATCAGGTTGGCTTTATGAGAAGATTTGATCATAACTTTAAGTCGATAAAAAATGCTATAAGTTCCGGTAAGATAGGAAGTCAAAGGATACTTAAACTTACGTCTCGTGATCCTGCACCGCCCTCTCTTGCATATCTTGAGAAATCAGGGGGGCTTTTTTTGGACATGACGATACATGATTTTGATGCTATCCGTTTTCTTTCAGGAAGTGAAGTTATTGAAGTTTTCGCACAAGGCGCTGTCATGACAACCCCCTCGATTAAAGAGGTAGGAGATATAGATACCGGTGTGGTCATCCTGAAATTATCTAATGGGGCTACCGCTATCGTCGATAATTGTCGGCAAACGGCATATGGTTATGATCAGCGTGCAGAGGTTTTTGGCGAAAGAGGGTGTGTGGCAATCGACAATGATACCTTTAGTAGTTCGATGCTGAGTGATTCCAATGGTGTTCATTTGGAAAAACCACTTGATTTCTTTCTCGAACGCTATAAAAACGCTTACATAGAAGAAATTCATTCATTTATTCATTCTATTGAAAGTGGTGATAACCCTGAGGTTAGCGTCGAAGATGGTTTGGAGGCCGTCATGATCAGCTTGTCTGCTCAAAAATCGTTAAAAGAAAACCGCCCTGTTAAAATCGAGGAAGTCAGAAAAGAATTCAAATGCTGAAAATCAAGAAGAATAGGATGCTCTCTTTGTTCTCCGAAGAATAATTCTATTGTTTATTATTAAGCATTCGTTGATTGATATTATTTTTTTGAACGATTTTCGGGGGGTGTAGGTATATTTAAATAAAAACATAACATTATGTTTCAATTTTTTCAATGTTATGAGARTTCCTAATGAGGGGGTGATTTTTATATAAATATAGAAAGTCGCGTATACCCAAGAAAACTATTGCCAATTAAGGTAATCTTTTTTGTTAGGAATTTTTTACGGGACTGTATGTTGATATTCGATATACAGAGATAAATTTTTCTTCCACAATACCCAATTGGTAGCTTTTGGTGAATAACAATATTGGGCATAAGTTTACCAATGCGTGGTTGTGCGGATAGGTTATCATACAGAGAGGCAAATAATGGAAAGAGCAATCCTGGCGCAGCAGATTATCGATACCTGCCTCGCCATGACCCGCCTCGGGTTGAATCAGGGGACGGCGGGCAATGTCAGCGTCCGCTATCGGGATGGGATGCTGATTACGCCGACCGGCATTCCTTATGAAAAACTGACCGAATCGCATATCGTGTATATCGATACCGATGGCCGGCACGAAGAGGGAAAACTGCCATCCAGCGAATGGCGATTTCATATGGCCGCCTATCAGACCCGGCCGGACGCCCATGCGGTCATTCACAACCATGCCGTGCATTGCACCGCCGTTTCCATCCTCAACCGCCCCATTCCGGCCATTCACTATATGATTGCGGCGGCCGGCGGCAACTCCATTCCCTGCGCCCCCTACGCCACCTTCGGGACCCGTGAGCTCTCGGTGCAGGTCGCGGCGGCGTTAAAACATCGCAAGGCCACCCTCTTGCAGCATCATGGCTATATCGGCTGCGAAACCAATTTGGAAAAAGCCCTGTGGCTGGCGCAAGAGGTGGAAGTCCTGGCGCAGCTTTATCTCACGACGCTGACGATTCAGGACCCGGTCCCGGTATTGGATGATGAATCCATCGCCATTGTGCTGGAAAAGTTCAAAACCTACGGTTTGCGAATTGAGGAATAGCCGCAAGGACCGATGACAGGAGAAAACAATGGCTAACAGAATGATCCTTAATGAAACGGCCTGGTTCGGCCGCGGCGCGGTGGCGTCGCTGGCCGATGAGGTCATAAAGACGGGGTTATGGCAAGGCGCTGATTGTAACCGATAAAAATCTCATGGCCTGCGGCGTGGCGGCCAAGGTCACCGACCGGCTGGATGAGGCCGGACTGGCCTGGGACAGTTTTACCGGCGTGGTGCCGAACCCTACCATTGCCGTGGTGCGCGAAGGGCTGGCGGCGTTCGGGAAAAGCGGCGCGGACTATCTGATCGCCATCGGCGGCGGTTCGCCCCAAGACACCTGTAAGGCAATCGGTATCATCCACAATAATCCCGAGTTCTCCGATGTGCGAAGCCTGGAGGGGCTGTCGCCCACCCGCCGGCCCAGCGTACCGATTATGGCGGTGCCGACCACGGCGGGCACTGCGGCGGAGGTTACCATCAATTACGTGATCACCGATGAGGAGCGCCGCCGTAAATTCGTCTGCGTCGATCCCCATGATATCCCGGCCGCCGCGTTCATCGACGCCGATATGATGGACGGCATGCCGCCGGCGTTGAAAGCCGCCACCGGCGTGGACGCCCTGACCCACGCCATTGAGGGTTACATCACCCGCGGCGCCTGGGCACTAACCGATGCACTGCACATTAAGGCCGTTGAGATTATCGCCGGCGCGCTGCGTGGTTCGGTGGCCGGCGATAAGAACGCCGGCGAGGCCATGGCTCTGGGCCAATACGTGGCCGGCATGGGTTTTTCCAATGTCGGGCTTGGACTGGTGCACGGTATGGCGCATCCGCTGGGGGCGTTTTACGATACCCCTCACGGTGTGGCCAACGCCATTCTGCTGCCTTATGTGATGCGCTACAACGCCGCCGATACCGGCGAGAAATTTCGCGATATCGCCCGCGCGATGGGTGTTTTTGTGGAGCATCTGAGTCTGGAGCACGCCCGCGGCGCGGCCGTGCAAACGGTGTTTGACCTCAATCGCGATGTGGGGATCCCGGAGAACCTGCGAACGGTAGGGGTGCGGGAGGCGGATATTCCGGCGCTGGCCCAGGCGGCTTTGGCGGATGTCTGTACCGGCGGCAATCCGCGGGATGCCAGCCTGGAGGATATCGAGGCATTATACCGCCAGGCATGGTAAGTCGTAAGGGAATGGCGGAGGCGTCCGCGTATGTCTTGACGGCACGGCACCGCAAGGACACGCTCGGCGAGCTCCGCCAGCGGGTGGGCGGGTTAGATGGCCACTGCAACTAAAGTGTTTTTGTACGTGCGGCAAATACCGTCTTATTTAATGAGCAAGGACAGGTCGGCGCCAGACCATTAAATTTTTTCCTCGAACGGTATAAAAATGCCTACATTGATGAGATTTCTACATTCATTAATTGTATCAGGCAAGATAGCTAGCTGCGGGTAACCATTTATGATGGTCTGGAGGCGGTCATCATCGCTCTGGATACGCAGAAATCCCTGGCCGATAATATGCCAGTTACTCTGACGGTTTTTCGCAACACTTGGTTTGCCTCGTCAGTGAGTTTTTGTATTGTCGGCTGTTTAACCGTGTTGCAGCGGGGGCGTGGAACGTCGTCCCCGCTGTGTCGGCTGATTAGCGATTACGGCGAACTAAATGTACGACCTCTTCTGGCGAGATTGCCGCGAAGTCCGGCAGCCCGGTCAGGACCTGTTCCGGGCCGCCTGGATTATAGATAGCGATAAAGCGTAGTGGCGCCCAGCCGGTATTGACGGTGGCATGGTAGATCCCGGCCGGGATGTGCAAACTGTCTCCCGCGCTGATGGTGAAGGGCGTGTTGTCGTCCACCATCTGCTGTCCCTCGCCGGAAAGAATGTAAAGCACTTCTTCGGACTCCGGGTGATTATGACGGGCGTGCGCTTCGCCGGGTAACAAAACAACTTCGCCGACGGTGAACGTCGCGCCCGGGGTCTGATGCGGTGCAACCAGCCATTTTATAATGCCCCAGTCAAATGAATGGGTTTCCAGCGTCCGGGGATCGATTTTTTCCATAGGTGACTCCTCAGGTGATTAACGACATATCTGTTTAAACTGACGCGTGGTTTCCGTTAACGCGATTTCTGTCGGCAGGCGTTCCATCGAGCTGGCACCATAAAAACCGTTCACCAGCGGGCAGTGACGAATGATATAGGCTGCGTCATCCGGCGTGGCGATAGGGCCACCATGACAGAGGATAATGACATCGTTGCGAATCGCTCTGGCGGCAGTGGCCCAGTCATTAATCATGGAGACGCAATCGTCCAGCGTGGTGGCGGTTTCTGCTCCGATGTTTCCGCCCGTGGTCAGCCCCATATGCGGAACCAGGATATCCGCACCGGCCTCGGTCATGGCGATGGCATCTTCTTTACTGAAGACATAAGGCGTTGTCAGTAGCCCTTTTTGGTGAGCCAGGCGGATCATGTCCACTTCCAGCGCATAACCCATGCCGGTTTCTTCCAGATTCTGGCGAAACTTCCCGTCGATCAGCCCGACCGTCGGGAAGTTTTGCACACCGGAAAACCCTTTGCGGATTAACTCATCGAGGAAGCTGTCGAACTGACAGAAGGGGTCGGTGCCATTGACTCCGGCCAGTACTGGTGTGGATTTGACCACCGGGATGACTTCCTTCGCCATATCGAGAACGATTTCGTTGGCATTACCATAAGCCAGTAATCCGGCCAGCGAACCACGTCCCGCCATGCGATAACGGCCTGAGTTGTAAATCACAATCAGATCAATGCCGCCGGCTTCTTCACATTTGGCTGATAACCCGGTGCCTGCACCACCGCCAATGATGGGCTCCTGACGGGCAATCATCTGGCGGAATCGGGTAAGCAATTCAGTTCTGCTGTTATTTTTCATAGAGGGTTCCTGTTTGTAAAAGAGTCTTCATTTCGTGGACGGCGGCGGCGGCGAACAGGGCACTATTGATGTGGTGGTCAAGTTTTATTACCCGGCGGGTCGCCGATGGCTGGAAATAGTGCTCAAAACTTTCAATAAACGCCTGGTCGGCGGCGGGGGACCAGAATTCCTGGCCTTCTTCATCCAGGGCTGAGAAACCGCGCAGCGGTATCAGGAAGCAGATTTCTCCCTGGCAACGGTTGAGTTTCTCTGCGATCCAGCGCCCCATAATGGTGTTCTCTTCCGGCGTGGTCCGCATCAGCGTAACCTGCGCATTATGCCTGACGAACTGGCGCTGACGGTATTTTTCCGGGATCTTTTCGAAAGCGCCGAAGTTGACCATATCCAACGCGCCGCATGAACCGATCCAGGGAATGGATTGTTGCGCCACCACATCCAGACGTTCAGGTGAACAGGCCAGTACGCCGTCAAATAGCAGATCGCAAATTTCGGTGAGGGTGATATCCATCATCCCGTTCAGTAATCCCTGACGGGCCAGTTTTTCCATCGCGTTACCGCCGCTGCCAGTGGCATGGAATACCAGACTGTCATACTCCTCGCCCAGCAGCGTACTGATTTGCTGAACGGCAGGTGTGGTCACGCCAAACATGGTGAGCGCCAGCGCGGGCTTATCTTCAACAACATCCTGATGTGTAAACGTCATGGCACCGGCGATTTGTGCCGCTGCATTGGTGAGAATTTTTCGTGAAATACGATTGATGCCCGCCACATCGGTGACCGAGTAGAGCATGGCGATATCACTGGCGCCGATATAACCGGAAATATCCCCGGATGCCATGGTCGACACCATTAATTTGGGGATGCCGATGGCCAGTTCCTGCATGGCGGGCGTAATAAGAGCCGTGCCGCCGGAACCGCCTAAACCGAGCAGGGCGCCGACATCGTCGCGAGTTGCCAGAAAACAGCGAAAAGCCACGGACATCGCCTCAATCGCTTTTCCCCGGTCGCCGCAAAAAACCGCATCCGGTCCCTGAGGATGATGGCAAGCGATATCCATGGGGGTGAAATCAACGAGGTTTGGCGCGGTATAGGGTTGGGTGGAGAGATCCACGGTTTTAGTTGGTACACCGGCACTGCGGATCAGACCGCTGACAAACTGCAATTCGCGGCCCTTGGTATCAGCTGTTGTGGCGATCCAGGCCGCTTTTGTTAAGGTACTCGGCGTCATGAGAGCACTCCTGTAAGGTTGTTATTATCAGTGATGTTGCGAGGTTGTACAGCTCAATCATTTGGCTTTTCTCTGCTTATGACAAGCGGGATAACTCCATTTTGGTACTTTAGTCCCAAAATTTTGGTACTTTAGTCTTATTTTTTCTTGTCGGTTGTTTTTTGTCGGTTGCAGCGGGTATTCTGCTGACCTCTGCTAAATTCTGAGGCTGGTTATGAGCGATAAAGTCATTTATGTTTCCCGTAAACAGATGAAAACCAGAGCGTTGATGGTGGAACAGGCGATGGCGTTATTTGCCCAGGGGCTGGAGCCAGGGGTTGCTGAAGTGGCGGAAAAAGCCGGTGTTTCGCGTTCGACGGCTTACCGTTATTTCCCGACCCGCAATGCGCTGGTGATGGCGATGGTCGAAGAGAGCCTCGGGCCGGTAATGAACTGGCAGCCTGCGCAACAATGCGCCGATGAACGGGTTTGTTCGCTGCTGGCGTTTGCCTGGCCACGTATCTTTATGCATGAAGGCGTTTTAAGAGCCGCTCTCAAAGTGTCGCTGGAACAGTGGGCTGAATCCCGTAAAGAGGGGGGAACAGAACAGATGTTCACTCGCGGTAACCGGCTGCGTTTATTAACGAAAGCGTTGCAACCCCTCGAATCCCGGTTAGCGCCGGAAAAAATGCAAATGTTATTAAACGCACTGGCTGTTATTTATGGCACTGAATCTTTGGTGGTATTAAAAGATATTGCCCATTGTTCCGATGATGATGTGATGGACATTACCGAATGGATGGCGATGGCAATGCTGGAGAAAGCGTTGCGCGAAAATTCAGAGGGCGATTGATGAGTTGACGAATCGCGATATTCGTAACAGGCTACCCCATTCAGGCAGCCTGTCGTCCGGCTTTACGCTGTTCGCAGGCCGTAATTTTTAAATTTTTCCAGCACTAATGTGATTTCTTCATCCGACAGGGTGGGTGCCGGATCCTGTAACGCCAGAACCGCCAGATAAAGCCTGGCCAGCACTTCGACCTCCTGGGCCAGCCACAGTGCTTTCGCCAGGTTTACCTCACACACCAGAACGCCATGATGCTGCATCAGGATTGCCTTACGATTTTTCAGCGCCCGGGCGGCATTATCCGCCAGTTGCGATGTGCCAAAGGTGGCATAGGGCGCGCAGGGTATATCATTACCACCAGCAGCAGAGATCATATAGTGAATCGCCGGGATTGGGCGGTTGAGAATAGCCAGCGCGGTAGCATGGACCGCGTGATTGTGAACGACGGCATGCCCATCGGGCCGGGCCAGATAAGCCGCCTGATGAAAACGCCATTCGCTGGAAGGACATTTCCCCGCTTCGGCTTTTCCTTCCCTGTCGACAAAGACGATATGATCTTCGGTTAACTGGTGATAAGGGATACCGCTGGGTGTAATGAGCATCCCGTCGTGATAGCGGACACTGACATTACCGGAAGTCCCCTGATTGATCCCCAGACGACTCATTTCCAGACAGGTATCAATAATCTGGCGGGCCAGTATATGTCTGTTCATCGTTCGGTTCCTTGTTGAATCATCGTGTGGAGTTGGGTTACCGCTTCATGAATAAACGCCGGGTCTTCCGCATTGGCATCGATTTCCACATAGCGAATCTGTTTGGGAAGTAAATCGCGTATGGCTGTAAGCAACTGCTCATCTGCCTGCTGATCATATAATTCCCCGCCCTGAGCCGAATAACAGGATACGCCCCGAAGCGGCATAAGAAACAGAGTATTCTCCCGGGCTTCGGCTAACCGGCCAGCGATTTCGGCAACAATTTTACAGGTTTCTTCCTTATTGGGACGGGGGACCAGAATATAGGGATTGTGGTAACTGTAGCGGTGATGGCGATATTTTTCCGGTACGGTATCAGGATGGGTCAGTTGGATCCCCAGATGGTCAATGCCTCCCGGCGTCACCACCTGGGGTATCCCAAGACGGCTGGTAACACGTAAACGTTCCTCATTCGCCGCACGTAACCCGCCATATACAGCGTCGGCAATATCGCCCAGCCCATAATCGAAGACGCCACTGACCAGGCCGTCT
This sequence comes from Klebsiella indica, assembly GCF_005860775.1. Lineage (GTDB taxonomy): Bacteria > Pseudomonadota > Gammaproteobacteria > Enterobacterales > Enterobacteriaceae > Klebsiella > Klebsiella indica. The sequence goes on along the minus strand of NZ_VCHQ01000041.1, from coordinate 9,054 downwards.
TTGACCAGTTGTTCCATGGCCTGGCCGCCTGCCCCTACGGCATGGAAGACAATCGTTTCATAACCCAGAGCGTCAAATTCCGCGATTGCCCGCATAGCGCCTTGTGTCAGGACGCCAAGGTTGGTCATGGCAATCATTGGTCGCGAGTTTTGCTGGTCGACAATACCCTGCGGACGCCAGCACAGAGCCATGCCCCAGGCAGCACCCGCCGCATTGGACAGGATCTGGCGTAACAGTGGGTTAAGGCCGAGAATATCCCCGACAGAAAACATCATGGTAATGTCTTTGATCCCGACATAAGACGATGTATCACCGGATGCCAGGGTCGAGATAATGATTTTAGGAAATCCATAAGGTAATGTTTGCAATACGCGCGCGGTATTATTGGTGCCCTGAGTACCGCCCATACAGATAATGCTGTGTATTTGCTGACGGGAGATCAGATCCTCGACAATGTATGTAGCACCGCGCACCATCACCGCAGATGCGTCGGTGCGGTTAGGGTTAATGCGCAGTTTACCGAGCGTGACGCCGCCCGCGCTGGCGACCATCGTGTTGGTAAAATCGGTACCCTGCGGGCTGTCTCCGATCACGCCGATATCAATTAAAATCGCCTGGCCGCCCAGACGGTTAATTTCATCTTTCAGATAGTTAACTTCAGCGCCTTTGGTATCCAGCGTACTGAGGATGGCAATAGTTTTGTTCATAACAACGCCTCCGATTAGGATCTGGAAAAGCGCAGACGGGTAAATTCCTGCGCTGCCGTCATCACCGCGCGTTCAATCGGCAAGCGTTCGGTTGAAGAACCCGTCCAGAAACCGTGGCCAGAAGTATGATCCAGCATGTACTGGGCGTCAGCCGGATTTTCCATTGCCGCACCGTGGGCGACCAGAATAGCGCTCGGATGGACATTACGGACCATTTGATAAACGTCTTCGGTTATCCTGGCGGTTTGTTCGATGGTGGAGCCGTTGTCATAGCCGGTTAGCCCACCTTTTGTCGTACCGGCATGAAAACAAAATATATCGGGTTGCGCCTGTTCAGCGATGGCGGCGGCATCTTCAACGGTGAAGGCCAGGCCGATGGTGACCATTCCCGCCTTTTCACGGGCGTAACGCAACATCTCAATTTCGTTCTCAAGCGTAATTCCGGCGGAATGCAGTACCCGGTAGATCTCGCTGTCTTTGTCGACATAGCTGATTGAAGGGCCAATATTAGAAACCGCCATCACTCCCATACGTTTGCAATCTTCCAGGACCATCGCCATATCTTTCAGTGGATCGTTAGCATTGAGACAGGCGCAGACAAAACTCTGGCCTTTCAGGGCAGGCATAATATCTTCACGGGTGTAGTTCATGGTCTGGGTATTACTGTCCAGAATCGGCCACATCATTGACATGGTCCCCATACCATTGGCACGCAGACGGGCTCCGGAAAACGTGTTGATACAATCCACGCCGGCCGTTTCTAACAGGCTGGCCACCAGGCCGCTTCCCGCAGAAGCGATCATGATGGGCTGTCGACAGGCGATTTTATTTTGTAGTTTACTGATGATGTGTTCTCGGGTAAGACGTTTCGTTAACATGGAAATGAGCTCCTTAATTATCAGGCTAAAAAAGCCTGAATTTGCGTCAATAGTGCCTGACTGTGTGCTTTGGGTGCGAGATAACGAGATGGCACCTGATGATAACGGGCGCCTGGTAATAGTGTCGCCAGTGTCCGGGCCAGCGCGACAGGATGTAATGGATCGTCTTCGTTACCGATAACCAGTGCGGGGTGTGGCAATGTCGCCAGGATATCGATAGTGTTTATTGGCCTGTCGGCAACCATGGCGGGTAAGATACGGGCGGATGAAACCGCCTGTGCCCGGGTCAGCGCGCCGTGAATAGAACTGGCTGCACCGGGATTGTTCGCGACAATTCTGATGAATTCCGGATCGCTCTCCAGCCGACACCTGGCATATTCGGGACCACTGGCCAGCCAGCGCCCGATTCGGGCAATGATGTCCAGATGAGGAGAGGCGGGTTCAGCTAGCCAGGCCGGGCGAACCAACAGTAAACCTGATACGCGTTGAGGCGCACGTTGACTAGCGCACAGCGCAATACCCGCCCCCATGGAAATACCGCCGAGGCATACAGTGTCAATCGACAGATGTGCCATCAGGGCCAGCGCGATATCAGCATAGTAGGTAAAACCACACCCGCTGCCAGCGCTTTCGCCATGTCCCGGCATATCGACGACAATAATCCGGTGACCGGATAAACCCGCGAGAGTGGCCAAAGCCTGATGCCTGTCAGCCGCCAGTCCGTGCATAAACAGTAATGGGGCACCACGACCATAGCAGTCATACCTAATCGCACTATTTTGATAAGTAAAAAAAGACATCGTGGAATTGTAATAAATGGAAAGAACATCTCATCAATCCAGTTATTACTTGCCTCCTTTATTTTTTATGATGACAATAAGGATAGACTTACAATATTTTTTTACTTGTAGGAATGAGTCGTTTTTTATCACTATCTGGTCATTCTTATTTCTCAGGGTGGATTGACCCCTATATTTCCAGACACCTGTTATCACTTAACCCATATATGGACGCTCCGGGTGATGCAAGTACTGGTTCGATGCGGTTTACGACCATATATCCGGCGTCGTTAGTAGGTTCACTGACCTGCGCCATGATGTCACCCGAACCTTGTTTCCTAATTATTACTCCGGTATTTGATTACCCAAGTTAAGTTCAGGCGGTTAAACGCCGCAGCAATCAGGAGGCCTACGCCCGGGATTGTTAATAAATGAAGGTACACGGTCTGTTGTAATGACAACGCTGCAATTTCACTGTCCAGTCTGGCGACCAGTTCATTCAGCGCCTGCATATTTTCCAGCAATGAAGAGAGCAAATGGCGAAGAGTGAAGTTCAAATGCTCGAACGCATCTGCAAGGTGATCTTTCACGGCCACTCTGCAGGTATGTGCCCGTGTCGAGGGTGGTACGGCGGGTTTGTGCTCAAGCAGCAGCGCATTCTGGCGCATGATCATTGCGATGATTTGTGCGATGTATCACTAAATCCAACGGATAAGCGAATAGTGATAAAAAATAGACTAAATGTACAAGTCATTTTTATTGGTTATTCATATTTTACTTTTTATTCGTACTTATCAATCAAATGAGGGCAGTGATTATGCTATTGGGGATCAATTTATTATTGTGGACTACGCATGTCAGCGAAAAAGACTTGCCGTTACTGGAAAGATTAAAAAAGACAGGGTTTGATGGCGTGGAAATTCCAGTTTTCCATGGTGAGCCGGAAAAATACCAAAAAATTGGTCAGTGGTTACGGGAACTGGGGTTGCGGGTTACGGCCCTGGGCTTTATGCCCGGGGTTGAGTTCAGCTGTATTGCGGATGATGAGGCAACGCGCAAACGGGCATTAGAACATTTAAAATGGACTATTGATTGTGCCGGGGCGGCTGGCGGCGAAGTACTATGCGGGCCGTTGCATCAGCCAATGGGGGTATTCAGCGGTGCGCCCGTTACCAACAACGAGCTGGCGAGTCTGATTAGTGTGAGTCGGGAAGCAGCGCAATATGCGGCGACGAAAAATATCAAACTGGCGGTTGAACCTTTAAACCGGTTTGAATGTTATGTGCTGAACACTGTCGATGCGGCTGCGGAAGTTGTACGTGCTGTGGGTATGGAAAACTATGGTCTGTTATACGATACATTTCACCAGAATATTGAAGAAAAATCACCTGTTGGTTGTATTGCTCCAGCTATCAACCAGATCAATCATGTACATTTGTCAGAGAACGATCGTGGCACACCAGGCAAAGGCCATATTCCATGGCAGGAAACATTACGTGAGTTTAAGACTCAGGGGTATGAAGGGTGGTATGTTATTGAAGCATTTGATAAACCTATGCCGGAAATTGCTGCCGCGACCCGAGTATGGCGACCATTATCGCCTGCACAGGAAATTTATCAGTATGGTCATGATTTTTTGCGTCAGACTTATTATGAGGCGTAAATCACTTTTTATTCATTGAAAGTGGCGTAAACAGCCAGTTACTGGTATATCTGATAAGTATCTTTTTGATATAATCAGAATATGGAGGCAACGCAATGAATCTTAGCAATATGCCAGGGGAATTGACGTTGCTGCCATATAACTCGCCTGCTAACCTTCATGAGCTATTTGACTTTATTCCGAATATTTGTTTTTATCTTAAAGATGAACAAAGTAAATGGCGTAGTTGTAATCGGGCTGCACTTGATGTGATACACGCTTGTCAGCGGGCGGAAATTATTGGGCTTAATGAGCGTGATTTTTTCCCACGTGACGTGGCTACTGCGATTCTTGCCGATGATCGACATGTGATGCGCAGCGGCGAACATATTATCAATAAAATGGAGCTGATTGCAGGCGACAGGGGGCGGCTGTTCTGGGCCACAACAACTAAAATGCCTGCCTGCGATGAGCAGGGTAAAGTATGTGGTATTATGGGCATAACCCGGGTTCTGGAAGAGACTTGTCTGGTGCCAGACGGATATCATCAATTTTCCCCGGCTATACATTATGTTGAGGAGTACTTTGGTGAAACGATCAGTATCAGAAAAATGGCGCGTATGTGTTGCCTTTCTGAAAGTCAGTTTCGTAAAAGATTCCGCCTGATTTTCCGCGCTTCTCCTCAACAGTTTATTTTGCGTTTCCGGATGAAGATGGCCGCTAAAATGTTAGTGGAGAATACGCAGCCTATTGCGGATATCGCTCAGCGTTGTAGTTTTTGCGATCAAAGTTATTTCACACGCCAGTTTTCGCTCTTTTTTGGTGTCTCGCCTAAACGTTATCGGGAACGCTGGCTGGGGTGTTGTGCAAGCCTGCCGTCAATAGAGCTGGATGATTTTGCCTGAATGTCGATACAGGTAATTACAAACTCGCTTGACGTTTTCTGTATTCTATTCGTTAATTAGTGAAGATGGTATCGCAATAGACTGATAAGTCGAATCCTATAGACCCGTGATCATCGAAGATGCTTGATTTTCAGGCAACAGGAAATCATTCTGCTCATTATGAAAATATTCATCACTGACCAACAAAAAGCTGAACTTGAGCACCTTCACGATTCCAGTCGTGATAAGCGTGTGTTTAGTGTCTTGTTTATTCGACCACATCCCCCCTTATCCGGGCAGTCCGTTTACGGGCCGTAAGTAGCGAAGTCAGATGCAAATGTCAGATCGTATACGCCTGTTAGCCCCCTCTGTCAGGATAGTTGTCACCCTGTATTGAAAATCTGAATGGGGGTGATGGAGCCTGATATGAAACGTTATTCACCTGTTAGCGCCAATGATATAAGACGGTAATGGGGGGGCGGACGATTTCCTGTACTGTTTTAACATGTGATTCCAAGTTGTCGCCGGTACATTGCCGGGCTGACTGCACCCAGTGACAGTTTAATTCGTCGTTCGTTATACCATCTCATGTAAGCATCCACGTGTTGCATGAAGTTTTCTAGTGTTACGCCTGCCCACTCACGACCGTAGTACATTTCAGTTTTCAGCCGACCAAAGAACCCTTCGCATGCTGCATTATCCGGAGAACAGCCCTTGCGGGACATCGAGCGGATGAGACCTACTGCATTCACCCGCGCCAGCCAGCCGGGCCAGCGATAATGAGCACCTCTGTCGCTATGGATCACTGGCCGCTCTCCAGGCTTAAGTGTATTGATGGCTCCATCCAGCATTGTATTAACCAGCTCTGCATCTGGCCGGGTTCCAACCGACCAGCTCACCACCTTACCGTCGAAGCAGTCCACCACCGGTGACAACCACACCTTGCCAGCCGGAAGCTGGAACTCCGTTATATCTGTCAGCCATTTTTGATTAGGCTGCGCTGCGTTAAAATCTCTGGACAGAAGATTGTCGGGGGCGGTGCCGATTTCTCCGCAGTACGAGCTGTAGCGCCGGCGACGGGAACGACTGATGAACAATTGCTCTTCTGCCATCAGCCTGCGCACTACTTTTTCCGAGAGCAGCAGTCCTTCGTGCCGCAGCATGGCGTGGAGACGGCGATAGCCATAACAACGGTAGTTAGCGTTGAAGATCTCTGTCATTGTGGTACGTACGGTCGCGTATTTATCTCCCGCGAGCAGTGCTGACCGGTGATAAAAATAGCTGCTGCGCGCAAGCACAAGGACACTCAGCAACTCTGCCAACGAATACGAATCTCTCAGGGCATCAGCGATTTTTGTTTTTTCCCTATTGGTCAGGGTGTTGACGCTGATGCCCGGGTCTTTTTTTATTATTTCCTCAGCCTTTTTTAGGATATCCAGCTCCATCCGCTGACGGCGTATTTCCTGATTAAGTTGGGCTATTTCTTCACGCAGTGCGTCGCGTTCCTCCGAAAGGGAAGGCTCTTTGTGTTTGCGCATGGTCTGGTAAGCCTCGTCACCGATGATTTCATCTTTCCATTTGTACAAAACTGTGCGACTGACGCCAATGCTTCTGGCAATTTCACGGGCGGGCACATCTCGTGTACAAAGTTCCATGACTGCCTGACGTTTCACCCCTGGTTCAAAGGGAGCATTCTGATTGATCGTACTGGTGAAGATAAGTCGCCTGTCGGGGTGAAGTTCATCAATCCAGCGAACCAGTACCTCACTGCAGGGATACCCTAAAGTCCTGCTGGTAAATGCCAGGCAGCAGCCGTGGTTAAGATAATGTTCTACTGCGGCCTGCTTTTGCGCTTCAGAGTAACGGGGCTTACGACGAACATTTTCAGTAGCGCCACCACTCGCCTCCCATAAACGAATCCAGCGTCTGAGGTTTCTTTTAGAGGGATAACCCAGTTCACGAACCACGGGAGCAAGTTTTCTGCCATATTGAAAGTAAAGCTCAATAGCGCGAATCCGTTGTGCTTCAGTAAACATCATTTATCTCCTGAGAGTCCAGGAAATCGTCCGCACCCCCAAAACGGTCATAAATCTTGGCGTTGACACCAGACGATAAAGCTCATCATAACGAATGTCTTTATGGGACACTATCCAGTCTTTGACCGCCTGCTGCAATGCGTCGCTGGTCTGATTAAGGGCGATTAGGTCCGTGCTGCTTATCGGCAGCGGGGGAATGTTATCCGGCAAGTGATATAAACCGCAGCGCATCGCGATGGGCAAACCGGCCAGGTAAAAGGCGCCGACCACAACCGGCAGTAAGAGTGCGCCCAAGGCTATCCACAGCCCGAACCCGGGCCATAGCCATTGCAACGCCATGCCGACTATGACCAAACTCCCGCCCCAACAAGCAATCCCCACGCCAGGTATGGCCTATTGACGATGATTTGGGGTGTACGATGTTCATTTTCGCGAGTGATGACGTTCAAAACCATGCGTCGGATAAGCGTGACATCATTCGGTAATGACATGATTTTGGCCCTCCTTTATTTGTTCAAAAAAACGCGGCACTGTAAAGACCCTGCCAATAACGGAATCGTCGCCGGAAGTACGCACGCATGGCAGGCGGTTGCGCCAACTCCAGCTCGCTGATTTTATACGCCACTGCCCCGTCACGCTTGAGGCACATGGCATGAAAAGCAGCCATATCCGCGGCGATACGTTGCTGCTCTGTGACAGAAAGAGGGACAAAATTTTCCATCATGCCTATCCTGCGAGTTGCGGCGATGCGTAAACAGTGAACGAACGCAAGTGTCGTTTCAGTAAACAAGAGATGCCGGATAATACTTTTTCACCAGTGAAAAACTGCGCTCTCCTTCCAGGTTTGTAAAACGCCCTCACCACCAACATCAACGGGAAGAATACGATGTGGCTTCTCGCTTGCTGGAGATAGGTCACCTGCCAGACGCTAATTCGGGTAGGCGAGCGGTTTTCCCTTATGTGATGGCGCAAACGTTAACTTATTATTTTTCTGTCTATTTTTCCAAAATAGACACTATATAGTCATTATCTTAAACCAGTTTAAACTCTTTGATGGTCATTTACACTACCTTTTTGTGCTTATGGATGACTATGGTAGGTTTATGGCTGAGCCATTTTTGAAGAACAGAACCCGATTTACATCTTCACTGGACAACCGCCTTGTGCCGCTTTTCAATGCGTTAGCACAAAAGACGCGCATTCCCAAAAGTCGCTTATTGGACGAAGCCATTGAAGATTTATTAAAAAAACACGGCACGGTGAACGCATCAAAAGATAAAATGGATACTTAAATTCTCTATTCATGAAGGACACATAGAGCCATAAACCGTCGGTCTCGGCTCGATAACAATAGCCCTCCCCTTCATGATGATTGCACCCACTGGCTGTGATTAAACGGCTGAAGTTGCGTTAATGGGTTAAAATTGCTGGATTTGCCCTGTAAATCCAGGCCAGTTTCCCCGATTACGTTTATGTGACCCTCCGATGCCAGTATTCCTGTGATGAACGGTCCCCCAACGCACCGTGCAGATGTTCTTTATTATAATGCCCGCCGGAGAGCGCTAGATTTGCTACCACTATCCGGTTTCGGCATCCCGCCGAAAAGGGTTTATTGTCAAACTTGATATCAACAATAGTAAACGATAAGGGAGCGCCGTATTGACGGTTATTCAGAGGTGAGATCCACATTCCACGGCAGAAGTTCAGATACACGGTTCGAAGACCATTCCGGTAACACCGCCAGAATATGGCGAAGGTAAGCTTCCGGATCGACACCATTCAGCTTGCACGTACCGATAAGGCCATACAGCTGGGCTCCCCGTTCGCCACCATGATCACTGCCGAAGAACAGATAATTTTTTTTGCCCAGGCAGACCGTTCGCAAGGCTCGTTCCGCGATGTTATTGTGTGTGCCTTGCAAGGCACGATCTTTCCGTCGGTGAAAGTCCGACCCGGCTAACTCTCGCTCCGGCCGGAAGTACAGGGGGCGGTCCAGGAGGTAACAAATGGGCTGAAGCTCTCCCTGAAACGGCTTCTTAAGGAAGTCAACGGGTTATGCGGGCCGTAACGTGAGTGAACACTGAGCAGGCCTCGAAATGCCGTCGTGGGTGCCGACACGCCATAATAA
>NZ_VCHQ01000040.1 GCF_005860775.1 Klebsiella indica | reverse complement strand
GTTATGCCACGACGAACTGCGTCGGATGAAAATCAGTGCACTTATCCCTCCCCGGAAAGGCGCGGGTTACTGGCCGGGTGAATATGCGGACCGAAACCGTGCAGTGGCAAATCAACGGCTGAGCGGGAGCAATGCCCGGTGGAAATGGACGACAGATTATAATCGTCGCTCAATAGCCGAAACGGCAATGTACAGGGTAAAGCAGTTGTTAGGCGGTTCGCTGGCGCTACGGGACTACGACGGTCAGGTTGCAGAGGCTTTGGCGCTGGTGCGTGCACTGAACAAAATGACGAAGGCGGGTATGCCAGAAAGCGTGCGCATTGCCTGAACAGTGAGCTGTTACAGGAAGACTCGCCTCAAATCTGATTTATTCAACAAAGCCTACTGCAGGCATAACCACCACAACGTCAATCTCTCTTTTTTTACCTGCAGCCACCCAGCCTCAAAACAACGATACACGGGTTTATGCCATTTTCTGCATATCTGAACTGATGAAAAACTATTATACTTTTAAAAATAGTTTTTATATTCTACCCCGGTTAGCATCAGTTATCAGCGTTTCTGCTTACGGGACATCGTTATGGAAGTCAGTCGCAATCATTCCCACCCCACTAAGCATATAAGTGACATTTATGCTGAATTGCATCCCCTGCTCCTGCGCATTATGGCCTACCGCACAGGCTCTCACCGTGTTGCGCAAACGCTCAGTCAGCATCTTTACAATCAATTTTTAAAATCAGCAAACGATATTAAAAGCGATACGGAAATACGCAATGCGCTTATTCGTCTGGCATTACATACTTCGACAGATTATTTACGCATAGAAAAATGCCGTGAACGGTTACTTATCGGGACATTACATATGTTTGATAACTATGATTATGCATCCGATAACGAGAGTGAGAGTGAAGCCGATAAAGCAGAACGAAACCGGATGACGAGCATACTGGAAAAACTGCCGGAACAGTATCGCATCCCATTACATCTCAGCAGAGTGGAAGGTCTGACACATGCCGAGATCGCCGCCAGACTCAGCGTATCGATGAATGATATCGAAATATATCTCACGCGTGCCATGTTGTATTGCCGGGAAAATATGAAGTAACTCGCTGGCCATGCCTTCTTTTGCCGTCAGACGACGGGCGCAGTATCTGAGCGTCCCTGCTCAGTATTAACCAGAACCTTAGATATCAGGCGAATTCACTGGCTCAGCACAAAATAAGCTGTCGCCATTGCCCTTCACGACAACCGCATCAGGCATCATCGTCTTAATATCCTCAGCAATCAGTGCTAAATCACCGGCAATCACCCAGGTTAACCCGTCAGGACGGAAACATTGCTGCGCCATCCTGTTCACCTGCTGGAGATCCGCACCAGCCAGTTGTTCCTGATAATGCTGCCAGTATTCCTCCGTCAGACCGAGATTCTGGATATGTGCCAGTAGCCCTAACAGACCGTTTGGCCCTTCAGCAGAAGCAATAAAACGCAACAGGATCTGATTGCGGATCTGTTCCAGTTCCGCCTCGGTGATCGGTTTTTCCCCATTCAGCGCAACATATTCCTGGTGTATTTCACGGATCGCATCAACGGTTCGATCCGTTTGTACCGCAGTCATCACACAATGAACACGGGAGCCACGCTCATTAATGAGCATGCCATTCACCCCATAAGACCAGTTTTTCTCTTCGCGTAAGTTCTGATTGATGCGCGAAGAAAATCCATCGGCGAAAATTTCGTTGGCCAGGAAAAAGAGCGCTTCCTGATCCCATTCAACACCAGGAATCAAACTGGCTGCGGCGATCAACGACTGACCGGTGCCTTTATTGTCGATCAGGAAAACCTGTGGACGTCCGCGAGGGGCTATCACAGACAACGCGGTTTTCTCTGCCCGCACTCCTTCTTCGTGCCACTCCCCTAATGCCTCGTCAAGCAGCACGACAATCTCGGTAAGCGTCGTATCACCGACCACCATAATCTGCCCGCTTTCAGGCACAAATAACTGGCGCTGGCAAGAGAGAATCTGTGAAAAAGACATATTCTCCAGTGCGTTATACGTCAGGCTATTTCCTCCCGGTACGCAGTAAGGATGCCCTTGCGGATACATCAGCGCCGGTAAAATCCGGTGGATCATCGCCTCCGCGCTATTTTGTTGATCCAAAATGTCATCGAGACGGACAGTGCGCTGGCGGGTGAAGTCTTCCTCCAGAATCGTGGTACGCCGTAACCGGTCGCCCAATAGTGCCACCGCGGAGCCCAGCGTATTAGCCGGACAACTTAGCGACGCTCTGGTCATCTGTTCCAGGTGCATAACATCGATCAACGCATGAGCATCATGTAAGGCGGAGCTAAACGCAAAGGCATCCGTCTCGCCAACGCCAGATTGGTTGATCAACGCGCAGGTTAACGCAGCCACTCCTGCCTCACCGTCAAACCCACTCGACATGACCATCTCCAGTGTCACCGAAGGATGGGAAGCCCGTCGCGCCAGCGTCACCTTCATACCATTTTTTAACCTGGCATGTTCCAGCTCTGGTAAAACGACCGGTTTAGGCGGCAGAATATCCGGAAACTCCGCCCGTGAAGCCGTGGTTTCGCTCACGCTGGTCGCCGGGAATGGCACCATGTCAAGAGTATAGCGATTGCGCAGTAACCAGCGACGCACCACATCCTGCAATTGCGCCCCGGTCGCGGCTTTAATATCCGCCAGCACCGCGCGATATCCATCGGCGCGTCCCAACGTCACCTGGCTGGTGGTCAGAATATCCGCCACCGGCGATAACGTTTTACAGGCCGAGGAGAATCCAACCAGTTGTTGATTTTTAGTACGTTGCAGTAATGCTTCATCCGGCGGCGTTAATAAAAAGCGCTGTAGCTCTTCATCCACAATCCGTTCAATATCCCGGAAAGAGGCATCCCCGACCAACGACACGCTAACCACAAACTGGCTCACCAGCTCGGCATACTCCAGCGAGGTGGACACTGAACTGGCCACTTTCTCTTCATACACCAGACGTTTAACCAGCGGCGATGTCATGCCCGATGCCAGTAACGTCGCTACCATCGAAAGTAAAGTGCTGTCGGTATGCCCGTAAGGCGGGATATTCCAGTAAAGATGCAGACTGCCATTTTGTACCGGAGCCTGGAAAACATCACGCCGTCCCCAGGGGATATCAGGCACCCATGCCGCTTGTTTCACCAACGGGGTACCGCCAGGAATAGCACCAAACCATTGAGTCACCTTTTCCCTGGCGGTGGCGACATCAATATCGCCAGCCAGGGTCAGGACCGCATTTGTCGGCGTATAATAGGTGCGGAACCAGTGGCGAACATCTTCCAGCGTCGCCTGTTGCAGATCTTCCACTTCGCCGATCACCGTATGCGAATAAGGATGCTCCGGGGGATAGCAGCCTTTTATCCGGTAGCCGAACAATTTGCCATACACACCACTTTCGGTTTCCAGCTTCTCATTCAATACCACCCGCCGCTGTTGATCTAACGCGACCTGGTTGATTCTTGAATAAAAATGCCCCATCCGATCGGATTCCAGAAATAAGGCATAATCCAGGGAACCGACAGGAACCGTTTCAAAATAGGTTGTCCGATCCTGTCCTGTTGTCGCATTTAAATTCGAGGCTCCGGCCTGGAACATATAATTAATAAATGGTCCAGGCGCATTTTCGCTCCCCTCAAACATTAAATGCTCAAATAAATGGGCAAATCCTGTTTTTCCGGGCACTTCATCTTTTGAGCCAACCTTGTAAACGAGGTTTAAAGAAACCAATGGTGCTTCATGATTTTCATAGACAATGACAGTCAATCCATTATCCAGGACAAAAGTCGAGGACTGGAGATCAATAATGTCAATGTCATGACACGCCTCACGCTCTGGGGTCGTTATAGTATTCACAGATTAAGCTCACTATCAGTCAAAGTTTATCACTTAAAAAACTCCCGACAGGGTCAGCCTGAAACTACGCGGCTCACCATACCAGTTACCGTTTAACGTACTACTGATTGTCTGGTAGTAGCGACGATCAAACAGGTTATTAATATTAAATTGCGCCGACCAGTTTTTATTTATCTGGTAAGACGTAAATGCTGAAACAACACTGTAGAACCCTTGTTTAATAGTGACGCCTGGATAACATACCGTGCCCGTAATATCGCACTGACCATCCGCAGACTGGTAGTATTCACTCTGCCCAATCACGCCACCACCAATACGCCAGCGTTGTAAAAAGTCACTGCCGTGAAGCTGATAGCTGTTCCAGATTTTAAACTGATGTTCTGGCGACTGAGTATTAATTGACTGGCCAGAATTCCCCGGACCATCATCGCCAACATAGTAATTGCGGTTATAGTTATAACTTGCCGCAACCTGCCAGTAGTCAGTCAAGGCGCCGCTAATTTCAAAGTCGACCCCTTTACTAACCTGTGTGGCTTTAATGTTGGCATAACAGCACGACTGGTCTCCGGTCAGCCAGGATGATATATCGGTCAGTGTCGAGTTGTTTTTTTGCTGCAAATGATAAAGAGAAAGTGACACATTCAATTTACCATCGCTGTATTTTAAACCCGTTTCTTTATTCGTCCCAGTTATCGGTTTTAACGGCGCGCCTTCAGAAGTATGTAACCCTGCCTGAGACTGGAAAATATTGGTATAGCTAACATACGTCGTCCAATGCGGAGTCAGATCAAAACTCACCGCATAGTATGGGATATTAGCTTCTCTTTCCGCATAAGGCGTCTGCTGTATATCCGCGAGCAGATAGTTATTGCGATAATTATTATACCGGTAGCCGGTCATCAGATGTAACGGCTTCCACGGTGTAATCGTTATCTTGGCATACAACCCGGTTTGCCTTTCCTGATAATCATCTTTAGTGCTATCACCAGTAAAGACCGGTGCAGGCCAATCGTTCGGATTGAATCCGAATATGTTGACATTTTTGACGCTGCCATCTGGATTATCATATTCATAGAACGATGTCGGGGAATAACCGATAGAATTGGTTCGGCTATAGTTACCACCAATAACCAGACTCTGTTTTTCTCCCCACAATGTTATGCCGCCATTTAATGAACCATCCAGTCCATCTTCCTTCGCGCGATAATCCGTTTTATTGGCGAGTAATGTTAAGCCATTGCCCTGATCATCGATTGCGCCAGTGAAGGAGCTGCCCAGCGAAGCGTATTTTTGATCCATATGATTCAGGTTTAAATGAAGCGACCAGTCATCATTAAACTGATGATCTAGCTGGGTAAAAAGCTCCATTGTTTTTGTCCGATCATAACTCCAGGGTGTCACCATACTGAAGCTACGCGGCAAGTCTAAATCACGGCCATCGGCATAACGCGGCAGACCATTTCGCCACGGCAGAGCATCATCATCCGTGTAGCTGCCACCGATACGCCATTGGGTATCTGGCGTGATATCTCCTTCCAGGTTGCCATAGATAATTTTTTTATCGTCATTGGCCCCTTTGTAAAAATAGTCTTTCTTTTGCCAGGTCAGAACCAGGCGGCCACGGAGTGCGCCATCGAAACCCAATGGTGAAGACGCATCCAGAACGTTACGGTAATCATTCCATGAGCCTACCGATGAAGTCAGCGAAACCTGTTGATGATCCAGCGGGCGTTTACGCACCAGATTGACCACGCCAGAGGATTGCCCATTACCATTAAACAGCCCATCGACACCACGTAAGACTTCCACGTGATCATACATGGACATATCAAAATTCGGTTTGAGCTGAGCTGAATCGCTGATATTCATCGGCGCGCCGCCGTCAATCTGGATCTGGGTGATTGGCATCGCACGCGAATAAAACGTCGTCTGTCCGCTATCTGATCCCTGGACAGTCGTCACCCCGGCCATATGTTGCATGGCATCTGAAAAATCATCAATATGCTGGTCGGTCAACTGTTTATTCGTCAGGACACTCACCGATTGCGGCGTATCTTTAATCGATTGCGGCGATTTCGAGCCAATCGTCATCAGATTGCTGGTGTAACTGCCTGAGTTTTCCGTTGCAGTAACATCCGTACTGCCGTTTACGCCGCCAGATACCTGACTGGTGCTGCCTTCAACCGTGACCGCACCGAGCACATTGCTGGCGCTGGTTTTGGTGTTTGCCGCCGGTTGCGGGTAAACAACAAAGCTGGTCGCATTATAGAACTTGCCCGCCATACCACTGCCAGCCAGCAACGCGGCCAGCGCGTCCTGAGGCGCATAATGTCCATGAAGACCCGCCGTTTTATGTCCCTGGAGCATCGACAACGGAGACATCAACTGAATGCCGTGGCTCTGTGTGCTGAACTGTGTCAATGCATCGCTCAATGATCCGGCAGGGATCGCATAGTCATACTGAGCCTGTTGGTGAATAGCTTCACCCGTCGGTTGCGCACCATAAGCGGGGAGCATCATTCCGGCGAACATCACGCCGGGTAATAAAGCCCGCAAATGAGGTCTATCACCACGCATCTTTTTTATTTTTTTGTGTGCCACTTCGGTTCCCCTGTCTGTGAAGATACGTTAGAGAAACGCCTGATATTCATTATTTCCTCAATGCCATCATCACCACATATTTGTAAAATTGACGCCCACAAGCATCTCGCCTCAGAGAAGGAAGAATAAAAGTAATAAAAATCAATCAATTAAAGACAATATCCAATAATAAAAAAAGAGCACCCAATAATACAAAGCAGATAAAAGAACCATAAAAAAGCAAGCATACAGAGTAATACGTTAGATTAAAAGAAAAATGCAGATATATGCTCTGAATATTTCGCCATGATGGCATAATTATTATCATTTGATTTATCGGGGAAAATCGTTTCCCGAAATAATATGGCAATACAAATAAAAAAATCAGGTAAGGACAAAAGCCTTACCTGATTAATGGGTTTCCCTGCTATCGGGATTATTTTATAACGAACTCAATTGGCACAGCCAAATCAAGACGATCACTACCAGGCGAAAAAGCGGATGCCGGTGGCGGTGGCAGTGGTGAAACGCGCTTCATTAATGCCAGAGCTTCATGATCCAACGAATCGATTCCCTGACTGGCGACAATATCCGCATCGAGCACATTACCTTCGCGGTCGATAACAAAATGCACCATGACCGTATCCTGTAAATGCTGATGCATCGCATATGCCGGATAACGCTTTTTCTTCTGTAATTCAGCCACAATTAACGACTGCCAGTTCATTTTTGCCATTGCCATCTGACTTGATGCGCCGACCTGAGGTGCAGCGTTTTGTTTCGTCACTTTGGCATCGCTGTTATTCACCTCGCTTTGCGGCGACGTTTGCTGGTCATGATGTTTCTCTGGCTGTTTCTTTACCTGTTTTTTGGGTTTCGGTTTATGCTCTTTTGGCTTTTCCTCTTTTTTCTCTGGACGCGGCTTTTCCGTTACCGCCACCGCGACCTTCGCCTCTTTGACCTCTTTAACTACCGCGTTTAATTCCGGTTGCGGCGTCTCTTTCGGCTCTGGCGTATTATCCTGCTGTTGCGCCACGCTTTTTATGGTGTTGTTCTGAACCGTTTGCACAGTATCAACCATCTGCACCACAATCGGCGCGGCTTTCGGTAACGCCGACGCCGCATTTATTTTGCTATCGCTCTGCCATAAGAAAATAGCGACCAGCGCAATATGTCCAGCCAGAACCAATAAAGGGCAAACCAGCCAGCGCGTAACCTGCAATCTCCATTCAGAGAAAGGTTCGTTATAGCGACTCACCATCATGACTTGTTAGCGCCTCCGGTGGCTTCCAGCCCTACTAACGCCACCTGGGTGTAGCCATCATCACGCAACAAATCCATCACTGATATCAGTTTTTCATACGCGACATCTTTATCCGCACGCAGGAAAATACGCGTCGACTTATCCCCTTTCGTTATCTGGTCAAGTTGCCCGCCTAATTGTGCCGGTGCCACATTGGTATCATTAATAAACAGCGAATCATCCTGTTTAACACTCACGGTGAGTGGTTTCGGCGGCGGCGTGGTGGACTTAGCCGTGGTCGACGGCAGGTCAATCGGAATTGACGAGGTCGATAACGGTGCGGCAACCATAAAAATAATCAGCAATACCAGCATCACATCGATAAAAGGTGTGACATTAATATCATGCATTGCGTTCAGGTCATCGTCAGAGCCCGAAGAGTGTGATGAAAAAGCCATATTACGCCGCCGTTGAAATAAATTGATAACCGTCTTCCATCGACTCCAGATCCTGGCTGACCAGACACAGTGTTGCGGTCATTGCATCAGCAATTAACAAACGATTACCGGTAATCTGGCGACCAATAATGTTGTAAAGAATTACCGCCGGGATCGCTACCACTAGCCCCAACGCCGTCGCAAATAACGCCTCGGCAATCCCTGGCGCGACAACGCTTAGACTGGTGGATTGTTGTTGAGCAATAGAAATAAAGCTGTGCATGATCCCCCATACTGTGCCAAATAAGCCGACAAAAGGTGCCACTGCGCTGGTTGTCGCTAACAGACTGGCGCCACGCGTTAAACGGCGAGCTTCGGCAGCTTCGACACGTAAACAGAGAGCATGAACACGCTCTTTCACCGTTTCTGCGGTATGATGATGTACGGTTTTACCGGCAACTTTCGTCAGTTCCTCCTGCGCGATCTGCTCCATGATTACGCAACACTGCGCAGACAACGTCGGGCATTCCTTCAACGTTCGCTGCTTTTGCAGTTCGCGAATGCTCTTAACGAGCTGGCGACGGCTGGTAAAAACTTCCCACATCTTAACCAGCCAGACACTCCAGCTCATTAAAGACGCGCCCACCAGCAGCAACATTACCGCTTTGACGACGCCATCGGCATGCTGATACATGCTCAGCGGCGAGAACCCCGTTAATGGATTAGCCACGGCTGCCGTGTTAGCTGTCGCAACCGGCGCTGGAGCCGCTTCTGCAGGTGCACTACCCATCGCCACTGGCGCGGGTTCGCTTTTGCTATCAACCGCGCCTGGCGCGGTTGCCGCCGCGGCGACACTGGCATTTGCAGGCGTTGAGGACAATGCCGGTGATGTTGTCGTTGTCGCTGTGGATGCCGACTCTGCCGTGGTTGACGGCGTAGCGGATGCGGTCGTCGACACACTGTTGGCAGGCGTTGACGTTGTTACTGCTGGGGTCTCTGCATAAGCGGCAGACGTTCCGCTCAGACAAAATAACAAAAGACCCAGACTTATTCCCTTGTTCAGGTTAGCCAGCGTCGTTCTGGTAAACATCATCGGGTGTTTCTTCGTTGCGATCACGTGATACATCTTCATCTGCGTCCTGTTGAAACTGTTTGTTTAGCTGATATTCAATAAACGCCTCTCCAGCCTCGCCGCCTCAACCGTAATTTAAAAAAAACACCTATCACTTACACTCCTTAAGAGATGAGAATTAACCACCACTTAATAACAAAAACGCAGTCAATCAACGGCAAAAACACCACAAAAATTACAATAATATTTCATTAACGATATTGTGCCGGTTTATGAATTGTGGATTTTCAATGAATCAGACGTTTACAAACAAAAAACCAGGTGCCCAATATCGATATCAGGAGTTGTTATGTCATCAGAACATATTCAGGAATTAACCCCAGAGTCCGTTGATTCCCTACTGGCTAATGAAAGTTTGCCGCTACTTATTGACCTGTGGGCTCCCTGGTGCGGCCCCTGTCAGGCAATGGCCCCAATGCTGGACAAACTGGCGGAAAATACGGTCGGTAAATTACGTGTGACCAAACTGAATGTCGACGACTGGCCTGAGCTGATGACCTCTTTTCGCGTGCGCAGCATCCCGACGCTGATCCTGTTTAATCAGGGAAGCGAGCATGCTCGTCAGGTCGGCGTATCTTCACTGACCGAGCTGAATCAATGGTTACGCGATCAAGGCGTTAATGTCACAAACGATGGGGAAGAGATTCAGCTCCAGGAAGCAAACTGGGGTGCATTTTATAATGATGACGCCCTCTACCAACTTTATCGCCAGCGTCTTGAACAGGCTGCCGAGCAACAAAGTATTATTCATTATCTGGGTGGGCAAGTTGGGCAACATCAACGGACGTTGGCCGCAAATATGGTCAATACTGACTCATTAGAGACCTTTGAGCGTGCCACCGGGATCCCGTCGGGCTTAGCACATTGTCTTGATCAACTGGATATTTTCAGTAGCGAAGATGTCCGGGTGCTGATGGACGCGTTAACCGCAGGGAAAATACTCGATCTTGTACCACTGCGTTTTATTGAACAATGGTTGCAGCAATCCCACTGGCCAACTCGTTTAACACCGGCCGTGGAATCCCTGCGTCAACGCTGGCTTGAGCTGACTGCGCAATATCTGCGCGGTGAATCCACTGCGCTAAATCACTGGAACCAGTTGCTCAACGAACTCCAGACCCAGCAGGAGTGCACAGAAGGCCAGTTCCCTATCAGTCATATACTCTGTAAGTTGCTGCTCGAGCTCAGTTATCCACCTGAAGCGGCGCATAGCGATGCATGGCTAAGTATTTGTATTCACGTCAGCATGTTGCAAATGCAGCTTCTGCAACGCGACGCCGGATTCAGCGACCCCGAATTACTGCTGCCGGAACAGCGCTGGCACTGGATTAACCAGCAAATGCCGGGAGATATCACCGAAATGGAAATTGAGCAGTATATTGAGCAAAAATCGCAGCAATGGAACCAGCAACATGAAGCGTTCAGCCGTAAAGAAACGCATTTTTTTGAACAATATGTTCCACTGATGCGCAGCCTGTTGCCGACGTTGCGCCAGTCATTGATGACAATTATCGACAGCGCGCCGGTTTATCAACCACAGATATAACCTGACATCGCCCGGTCCCGCATAAAAAGTGTCCTGATTCATCCCTGGACACTTTTGTCGGGTTTGCGTGATTCCGGCCTTGTGGCAACCTATCCCGGCTATTGTCAGGATGTTGCCCACTAACCCGTCAGTGTCAAAACAGGCGTCTTACGGACTTTTACCACAATCATGGCGGAATCATTGCAGAATTGACTGCTGTCAGTCGTTCCTCATATAACTTGTGCAATCTGGAACAAAACATGGCTTCATCTTCGTCTTACAGGGACTCATTATCTCCTCATGACAAAGACAATTACCGTCTGAATAAGCGTTTTTTTCAGCGCTTATGGCGCTTAATTAAACCTTACTGGTTCCGCCGTTCAGCCTGGAAACCCTGGTTAATTCTGGGTATTTTGCTGTTATCTGCCGGTGGATTCAGTATCGCGGGCGGATATTTTTCCCATTTGGTCGCTGAAACCACCAATGCGCTGGTCAATAAGAGCAGTTTTTACTGGCGTTTGACTATCTGGATGTCGTTTATCGGCCTGCTGCAAAGCGCAACCATGTGGTACACCATTTATATCGGTGGCAAATTGTTGCTCGACTGGCGACAGTGGTTAAGTCAGCATTTGATCGACAGTTATTTGCGTAATCGTACTTATTATGAAATACAAAAAGATGACACCATCGATAACCCGGATGAACGTATTCAGGAAGAGGTCTCCCCTTTTTGCCAGACCGTGATCGGATTTCCACAATATGTGGTCAGCTCGGTTGTCTCTATTGGCGTGCAGGCCAGTATTATCCGTGAAATCTCGATCCCGTTATTCTGGTCCATCCTCGCCTATGCCGTGGTGAATACGCTTGTCACGTTGTGGGTTTATAGCCCAACCGTGCGCCAGAACTGGGATCAAACGATCGCCAACGCCCGCTGGCGTACTTCGCTGATGCACCTGCGTGATAACGCGGAAACTATCGCCTTTTATCGCGGGGAGCGCAGCGAACGCCAGCGTCTGCTAAAAGATCTGACCACGCTGGCCAAGACTAAAATGCGTATTATTCTCTACGGTCTGGTGCTCTCACTTACCGATCAGATCAGCGGTGTAATATTAAAACTACTGCCGCTATTATTCGTCGTTCCGCTCTATTTTGAAGGGCATGTTCAGTTCGGTACGATTGATCAGGCCGCCGCCGCCGCCGGGATGATCGTGGCTGGGTTATCGATCCTGTCTAACTACCTCCCGGCCCTGACTCAGTCAATGCCGACCGTAGTGCGACTGGCTGAAATTCAGGAAAAATTCGAGGCGTTGTCCGATCAACACCAGCCTCAACGCCATACCATCAACAAAGTCCTTAACGATAATGTGTGTCTGAAATCAGTCGACGTCTATACCCCAGGCGGCGAACAACATCTGGTTCATCAGTTATCGCTGAACGTCACGCCGGGGGAACATTTAGTCATTGTCGGGCGAACGGGTGTCGGGAAAAGCTCATTGTTACGCGTGCTGGCAGGGTTATGGCAACGCGGTGAAGGCGAGCTGGCTATGCCGTCTCTCGATCAGACGATGTTTATTCCCCAGCGACCTTATATGGTGATGACCGATTTACGCTCACAACTGCTCTATCCTAATCAGGACATCGCGCTGGATGACGCAACGTTGCGCCAGGTATTTATCACTCTGGGACGCCCGGACTTTTTGGATAAACAAGGTGGTCTCGACGCGATAAAAGACTGGCGAAAAGTTCTTTCATTAGGTGAACAGCAGTTAATTGCCTTTGCCCGCGTACTTTTACGCCAGCCACGTTTTGTCTTCCTTGATGAAGCCACCAGCGCGCTCGATTTGGCCACGGAATACCATGTCTACCAGTGTTTAGCGCGTAGCAAGATAACCTTCATCAGTGTTGGTCATCGCAAAAGCATTCTGGCGTTCCATAAACAAAAACTGGAATTGTTGCCGCAGGGGAACTGGCATCTGAGCCAACTGCCTGTGCCTGTCGCCAGCGAGCAGGATCTACTGGAGAAAGTGGGATAATTATGATGTCTGCCACAAGCAATACAGGAGCGCGTCCATGGCTGTAATGTTGTCTGAACTGCTCAATGATCCGAGAAAATACCGTATTGATGGCGTATTTTTCAAACGGGTCTGGAAAATGGCGGTACCTTACTGGACCCGCAAAGACGCCTGGAAATCCTGGCTCAGCCTGGGTGTTCTGGTCCTGATGATGGCCGGATTTAGTGCCTCCGGGGGCTATTTTTCTTATTTAACCGCCGATTTGACGAATGCGCTGGTCGAACATAAGACCCATGTTTACTGGTCATTATTAATATGGATCACGGCGATGGGGTTAATTCGCTTTGCCGCGACCCTCGGCCAGCAACTGCTAAGCGCATTGCTGAACCAGCACTGGTGGCTGTGGTTAACGACCTATTTAATGGATAATTATCTGGCCAGCCGCACTTACTATGAAATCGTGCAGGACGATAAAATAGATAACCCTGATCAGCGAATTCAGCAGGAAGTCGAGCCTTTTTGCACCACCATGTCAACCATGCCACAAATGCTTATCGGCTCGTTGATGGATATGGGCATACAAGCGGGGATCCTGTCAGCAATATCCCCTACTATGTTAATCTCTGTCGTCATTTTTGCCATTTTACAGACCCTTTTTACATGGCTGATTTATCGCCCGACCATCAAACAAAACTTTGATGTCACCGTCTCCGAAGCCGATTTACGTTATGGATTAACGCACGTTCGCCTGAATGCAGAAAATATCGCCTTTTACCAGGGGGAAACCAGCGAACAACAACATCTTCTGATCCGCCTGAAAAATGCGGTGACAAAGAATTTACGCGTGCTGGTGTATTCGATTTATATCCAGATTGCCAACGAAGGGGTGAACCAGATCTGGACTTATCTCCCCTTAATTATCCTGGTCCCGCTCTATTTTCATGGTTCTATTGATTACGGCACCATCGCCCAGGCAACCGCCTCTGCCGCGATGCTGTTAAGTAGCCTGTCCATTGTGATGAACTACATTCCACAATTGAGCCAGGCAGTGCCTAACGTGATCCGCCTGGCGGAGATCCACGAAAAATTTGTCGAGATGGCGAATAACAAACCCGATCCGAAACAGCAGATTATCATCCGCAATGGCGAGAGCATTGTACTTAACCATATTCATCTGCAAACACCGGGTGGCGAACAGGCGCTGGTCAAAGATTTAAGCCTCAGTTTACCCGCCGGTAGTCGCTGGGTGGTTGTTGGCCGAACCGGGATTGGTAAAAGTTCGTTATTAAGAGCTATGGCCGGATTGTGGACCCGCGGCAGTGGTGAAATCGAACTCCCCGCCGATGAGCAAGGCTGTCTGTTTTTACCTCAGCGCCCTTATACCTTTAACAGTAGCCTGCGCAACCAGTTGTGTTATCCGGACATTGACAGCCCGCTTGAAGATGCGCACCTGATCACGGTATTACAGCAAGTTGCATTAGGTGATTTACTGGATAAACATGGCGATCTCGATACCGAAAAAGACTGGGCGCGAGTATTATCGCTCGGTGAACAACAACGTATCGCCTTTGCCAGGGTGATCCTGCGCCAGCCGCGTTATGTCTTTTTAGACGAAGCAACCAGCGCGCTGGATGTCGCCACCGAGGAGCAGCTTTACACCTTACTGGCAGAGCGCAACATCAGTTATATCAGCATCGGGCACCGGGACAGTTTGCTCCATTTTCATGACCAGGCATTACGCCTGCTGGGGGACGGGAAATGGGAAATATTGCCTGCGGCGTCACTTAAACTCGACCCAACCGAAACGGAAATCAGTTGATTCCAACCTCGTTATCGACAGCCCCCGGCAGCAACGGGGGCTAATAACGCAGTGTCTGCCACACATAACTGACTGCCAGTATAACAAGCACTAACACCAACACCCCACCCGCCCAACGGAGAAACTTTTTACGCTGCGGCACCGAGAGTTCCTCCGTATTCGCCGCCGCCTGAGTATCAACGGGCAGATCATGCCACTGCTCCAGCGAATTACCCAAAGATATCCACAGACGTCTCGCCTCGGATAATGCGATCTCATTATCTGGTTCGTGGCGCCAGCGGGCGAAATGCGCCAGATCGGCGTCAGAGGCATCACCCGAAGTCAGCCGCACCACCCAAAAAAGCGCCTGTTCATCCCTCTCCTGCCGGGATACCGATGTAGACTTTTTTATCGCCATAACATTGCGTTCATTCCACGTCAACAGACCGCGCCAAATTGATAAATATTACTATAATCATCTCTTGCAATAAATACAGAAAATAATGACATCCAGAAATATTATCTGACCAAACAAAATAATAAGCTTTAAATTCTTTACCGCATAAAATAGCACCAACATGATAAAAATCATAAACAGCAAAGCTAATTGGTTTTTTATCTCATGATTACCACTAATACAGAATATTTACCCGCAATTTACCTGTCCGGGGACGATGGAAGAAAAAATCATCGCTTTTCTCTTACAGATCGACTAGAAATAAGAGAACCCTATTATCAAAAAAAACTATTTTTCGGTATATAAATGAGAGGTAAGCTCCATGATTACGCGATTGGTGTCCATCACGACCTGTTGATGCTGATAAACAAAGCCTGTCCAATATTGTCATTGTCTGTTTTACAATAGCCAGTGTATAAAAATGTAACAACATGCCGATACTGATAGAAAGCGAACCTCTCAAAATCTTTGTAGCATAGAATGACAAAAATTTATCCTTTGTAAATTCAAAGGGTTTCCTTCACCGGAAATAACTCTGAAAATATTTTATGGTCAAAAATCAACCTGCCGTTCCGGGGGCTAATAGTAATGTGGAGTGATAAACGTGTTAGCAAGCAATGAAATTGTCGATGTTTTTGTCGATTTACAACCAACATTAAAAAGAATTGTTACATATCGCACGGGTTCTCAGCAGGCCGCTCAGGATCTGACTCAGGATATGTATTTCCGTATTTTGCAACTTGCCAATACTTTCCCGACTTATGATGACGCAAGAAACTATCTCATCCGTATCGCGATGAATTCATCTATTGACTATCTGCGCACCGAAAAAAGACGCGCGCAGTTACTCAGCGGTGCTGTCGAACTTTTCGATGGTTATAATCCCTCTCCTGAGGAAAACCTTTTTTATAAACAGCAATTGTTATCTATTGATAAAGCACTGGAAGACATGCCACCAAAATGCCGAGAAGTTTTATATTTAAGCCGCATTGAAGGTTTAACCCATGCAGAAATCGCCAGCCGCATGAATGTTTCTCGCAGCCTGGTTGAAAAATATTCTGTCAAAGCGTTATTACATTGTAAAAATTATTTAAATAGTCAGGATTAATATGCTAATCCCTTCCGGCGACATCCTGAACCGGTGTTCAGGATGCCGCCTCTGGATTAACCCGCCGGTACTGATTTATCCGTCGCAGGCATAACTTCTATGCCATATTGCATTAATAATGCGCCAGGCAGCGGATCCCGACCACGAAAACGGCGAAACATTATTTGCGGATCATCGGCGCCGCCGCAAGACAGGATATTATCCACAAATGCTTGCCCAGTTTGACGATTAAAAATCCCATCCTCTTTAAAACGTAACCAGACGTCAGCCGCCAGCACTTCCGCCCATAAATAACTATAATAGCCCGCCGCATACCCGCCAGCAAAAATATGGCTAAACGTATTCAGATAGCGATCCCACTCGACCGTCGGCACCACAGTTACTTGCTGGCGAATAGTTCGCAGTAAATGGTAGATATCCAGTGGCGCCTTCCCGTCATATTCATGATGCGCCCGTATATCCAGCATTGCCATTTCTATCTGGCGTAACAGGAATAACCCGGCATCGTGTTTTTTGAGCTGTTGTAACCCTGAAATATACGCCGCGGGTAACGGTTCTCCGCTCTCTTTATGCCCGGAAATAAATGCCAGTGATTCCGCTTCATAACACCAGTTTTCCATTAACTGACTGGGTAATTCAACCGCATCCCAGGGAACGCCATTGATCCCGGCGACATCGGGAATATCAACAACCGTTAATAAATGATGCAAACCGTGGCCAAACTCATGGAACAATGTTTTGGCTTCCTGATGAGTTAATAATGCCGTTTGCCCGGCTGGCGGAGCCGAAAAATTACAGACCAGATAGGCAACCGGTGTTTGTAATTGATCATCGGATAAACGCTGCCGATTAAGACAAACATCCATCCATGCGCCTCCGCGTTTATTTTCCCGGGCATAAAGATCGAGATAGAATGCGCCGATTTTCTCACCCTGTTCATTAAACAACGCAAAAAAACGAACATCTTCATGCCAGACTTCAACATCATGACACGCCTTGACGCTCAAGCCATATAGTCTCTTCACCAGGTCGAACATCCCCTCAAGAACCTGGGATATCGGGAACCAGTCACGTAACACTTCATCATCGATACCATATTGCTGCTGTTTTTTCTTTTCACTCAGCCAGGCAATATCCCACGGTTGTAAATGCTCTATCTCCGGCGACTCCTGGGCAAATATCTGTAACTCCTGAAGCTCCCGTTGCCCCTGTTCTAATACCTGGTCTGCGAGTGTCTGCAAAAAAGTCAGCACCTGCTGTGGTGTTTTCGCCATTTTAAAAGATAGCGAAAGCGCGGCATAATCTGAATATCCCAGTAAACAAGCCTGCTCATGGCGTAACGCGAGGATCTGCTGGATAACATCAGTATTATCCCATTTGCCGCCATTCACGCCGACGTCCGAGGCCCGGCTGTTCCAGGCGCGGTACATTTTTTCCCGCAACGGGCGGTGTTCACCCTGTTTCATCACCGCCAGATAGCATGGCGCATCAAGAGTCAGTAACCATCCATCCAGCGATTTTTCCTCAGCTTTTTGCCGGGCTCTGTCGATAATTAACCCAGGGATCCCGGCCAACTCGTCATAACGGTCGATCAAGAATGCGCCATTCTCTGTCGCATCCAGTTCATTATTGGAAAAAAGCGTGCTCAGTTCAGACAACCGGAGATTATTGTCACGCAATTGTCTTTGTTGCGTGTTATTCAGCCCGGCTCCCGCCATCTGAAATTCACGCAGAGTATTATCAACATGTTTTTTCTGCTGCGGCGTTAATGCGGAATATTGCGCGCTGACACTTAACTGGCGATATGCCTGATACAACGCCGGGTGTTGTCCTTTCCAGGATAAATAATCCACAATGAGCGGCTGACAACGCTGATAAACTTCGCGTAATTCCGGTGTATTACAGACGCTATGCAGATGACTGACCGGCGACCAGAGCTTTTCAAGACGCTCATTCAGCCGAATAACCGGTTCGCACAACGATGTCCAGTCACCGCATTGTCCCGATGCCAAGATCATTTCGATGCCCTCCCGACACGCCGTCAGAATATGCGTCAGGGCTGGTTCAATATCCGTTATCGCCAGCGTGGCGAACGGCGGCAACGAATAAGATGCCAGTAATGGATTTTGCATGTCTTTTGTTTCCCGTTGACTCCTCACATGGATAACAGGAAACGAATGATAGACCTGACTCCATCAATAAAATGTTGCTTTCAGGAATGGTGCAACATAAAAATCATGTCATCATCGGTAACGGGACAACAGGTTAAAGCCTGCTGTCAGTCGCGCTGATCGCTATCGGCATACCTGATCGTCGTTCAAGCGCTTGTTCAGCACGCTCCCTATCAACGCCCTCACCTTTTATAAATGCCTGAATCGCTGATGTCACTGGTAAGGGGACTTTTCTGTCGGTGACCCTGCCCCAAAATCCTGCTCCATTCAGAAACAGAATTCCGGCATGATAATGACTCCCTGAACGGAGGTTGTGCCGATGAAAAAGTCACGATTCACCGAAGAGCAGATTGTCTTTGCCCTGAAGCAGGCCGAGCTGGGGTGACGTCTGCCGCAAGCTGGGTATCTCCGACGCCACGTTTTACACATGGCGTAAGAAATACGGCGGAATTTCCCCGTCTGAACTCAAACATATGCGCCAGTTGGAAGAGGAAAACTGGCGACTGAAGAAGCTGGTTGCCGATCTGAGCCTCGACAAGGCCATGCTGCAGGACGTGCTGGCAAAAAAGAGCTGACGCTGGCACGCCTGCGCGAGTGGGTCAGGGATTTGCAGGTCCGCTACGGTGCCAGTGAGAGACAGGTCTGTTTTGCGCTGCGGGTCAGCCGCAGCTCGTTTCGCTATCGTTCTGTGGCCCCCAACGACAGCGCACTGCGGCTGCGCATCCGAGAGATCACCGAAACCCGGGTGCATTACGGTTACCGCCGGGTACATGTGATGCTCAGTCGGGAAGGCTGGCGTGATAACCACAAAAGGATTTACCGGCTTTACAGCGAACAGGGGCTGTCGCTGCGCCTCAAACGGCCACACCGCAATAAATCCGCACAGCGCCGACAACCGCAGCCTCAGGGGCTGTATCCGAATCACGTCTGGGGCATGGACTTTGTCTCTGATGCGCGGTTTGACGGAAGGCGATTGCGTCTGCTGACGGTAATCGATTTGTTCAAACGTGAATGCCTGGGAATTTGCGTGGGCCAGAATTTACGTTCAACAGAAGTGGCAGAAATGCTGAACAGCATCGCGCTCAGACGGCCCTTACCTCAGTTGCTGAAAACCGATAATGGTTCTGAATTTGCAGGGAAAATGCTGGACAGGTGGGTGTATGAAAGGGGTATCCGCATTGACTTCTCACGCCCGGGAACACCGACGGACAATGCGACCGTGGAGTCCTTCAACGGCAGGTTAAGGCAGGAATGTCTGAACGAGAACTGGTTCATGTCCCTGGAGGATGCCCGGTGCAAAATCGAGGCCTGGCGCATACACTATAACCAGAGTCGTCCCCATTCTGCACTGGGCTGGATGACCCCATCTGAATTCGCCGAGAAATCTGCAGGTTGCCAGAATATGCAACCAACATGAGGCCGGTTATTCCTGATTATGACTGGAGCATATTCGGGGTCAGGGTCAACAAACCGACATGACTAACTGATGGTTGTATCTAATACTGGGGGCAGGTCAAACGGGTAGTTCTCATGCAATGGTGGAGTGACTATGTGCAAGCTCACAGGCTAAAAGCTATTGCTGCCTGATTATATAAAAATAATTGACTTTATTAATGGAATTATAAATATGTATAGAGTAAATCAAATTATAAAAACAATAAGCAAAATGAATACTTATGCTCCCTATATCTCAAAAAGTACGTGGGACTAAAACGGGTGTGCTTACATAAGCCTTGTATCTATATAAAAATACCCCTTGACTACGTGTAGCTGGTATGGCAACCTCACTCAAAAAAATAAACGATAACCATTCTCTTTTGAAGAATATAAGTGATTTGTTCGTTTCTATTTCCGGACTGAGACAAAAACATGAAAAAGGTTCGTGTTTATACTTTATTTTCGTGTCTCTACTATTTATTACTCTCATAGGATTTTTTAGGATATTACGCACTGTAAAGCGATATTATCAGGAATTCAGCAATACCTCAGACATCGTTGAACTATGGTTCTGATGGTTCTGGTTCGTATTATCCTGCGTCGCGATTTCGGTAGAATGTTGAATAAGTGTTATAAAGTGGTTGTAAACAGGAAAAGAAAATAATAACCCAGGGAATATTTATGAGAGAATTGGTTCATGATGAAATAAAATCTATTGCCGGTGCCGAATGTACCTTTAATGGCCTCGGACAGGCTGCGGTGAGTGTTGGAGTTGCTGGTGCAATTGGCGGTACGATAGTTGGTAATGCTACGTTGCCAGTCATCGGAACGGTTCCGGGTTGGGTGGCCGGAGGGCTTATGGGTACAATTGGAGGAACGGCTGGATATGGTGCGACATGTTGGTGGAGTGACACTTCTACGAATTAGTCTGGCAAGTCTGGTTGTTTTTATTATCACATTAGCAATCAGCATTTATCTTGATAAAGGACAGGGATTAACAAAACCCGTTATTCAGGCAATTATTGCCACATTAATTTTTGGTGCTGGATTTATCCTTCTCATGAGGAATAAATGATTTCAAATCTTCCTGTTAACTGGATAATTCTCTAATACACAGTATCCACCGCAAGGCATAACCTCAAGCGTTCGATAGTCAACAGGCTTATATTTTGTAGATGGATACCTTTATGTTTACGATCCGGCAAGTATGAGAAGTAGATCGCCAGTAGCCAGTGTTACGATCGCCACGTATAAAAATAAAATGAATAGTCTAATAACACTTACCGAATGCCTGGTCCCCTTCATCGCAAAAAAAGTATCTACCCGGCTACTCTGGAGTAATGATTTAGATGACTCTCAACGAGAGGAGCTGAAACAGGCGACAAATTATCTTATTGAAGAAAAGCAGCGGCATGCTGTTTTTGATACCTGCGTCCCGCTTTTAACCAATGAGAAAATATTTTATGCCGAGCGTTACGGCGGCGGAGCTATCTCACGCAACGGTGGGGGCGCCCGCTGCGGCTTCGATGGACGCTGGCAGGTTAAGGGTATCAGCGCCAATGCGCTGGTCGGCAAGGGATCCCGACGGTCGATGGTGAACTGACGTTGGCTGGCGCGGTGCTGGAAGCTATCTGGGGTGGCGTGATGGCTAAGCTGCTACCGTATGGCGCGG
The DNA here is from genome assembly GCF_005860775.1 of Klebsiella indica. GTDB lineage: Bacteria > Pseudomonadota > Gammaproteobacteria > Enterobacterales > Enterobacteriaceae > Klebsiella > Klebsiella indica. The sequence goes on along the minus strand of NZ_VCHQ01000040.1, from coordinate 14,405 downwards.
TGCCGAACAAGGTGATATTGCTGACTGAAAATGCCCTCATCAGCAGCATACCTTTGGCTTCATTGACGGCCCATACCCGTCGGGTCATACTGGTGCGGGAACCGGTGGTGCGACCTGCCCATTTTTGTCGTGCCCCCTACTATCAGCCTCATGCCGCCATGCTCTCACAGCAAACGGACTGTAAGCGGGTTGAAAAACAGATCGCGGAAGCACCTTCCATGTTGCCACGTCCTGTAAGGTTTGATGAAGAGCAGTGGATGGATCTGGCGCAGGACGAACGAGCCCTGTACGGACTTTGTGAACTGGCGCAACGCCTCGCGATTCAGATAGCCTGGTGTCGCAGCCGTCATTTAATCATGATGACCTCGCCTTCCAATTGCGATATGGAAGGTCAGTTGCTTGATTTTCACGGCGTACGCAGCGCGTTTCCTGAGTTGCGACAGCGTCGTGCACAAAGCTTTTCACCGGGCAAAACAGCGCTACAGCGCACCGCGTCTGACCGATGAACTGCATGCTCAGGATTACCGATTCAACGTGAAAACCGTAGCCGCCAGCCTGCGTCGTCAGGCACTACGAGCGAAAGATTCACGGAAGTTCAGCCCGGTCAGTTACCGCGAACATGGCCTGCCGGTGTCGGAGAACCTGCTGAAGCAGGATTTTTACGCCAGCGGCCCGAACCAGAAGTGGTCCGGTGACATTACGTACTTACGCACGGATGACGGCACAGTTGGCCTGCGACGCGCTACAGATGGCGTTGTGGCGGCGTAAGTGCCCGGACGATGTCATCGTCCACACTGATCGTGGCGGGCAGTACTGCTCAGCGGATTATCAGGCACTCCTGAAGCGGCATAACCTGCGTGGGAGCATGAGTGCGAAGGGGTGCTGTTACGATAATGCCTGTGCGGAAAGCTTCTTCCACTCACTGAAAGTCGAATGCATCCACGGTGAACGCGTTATCAGTTGGGAAATAATGCGAACTGTCAACGACGGTGTTTAATTATATCGAGTGCGATTACAATCGGTGGCGCCGTCACAGTGCCTGCGGCGGCCTCAGCCCGGAACAGTTTGAAAACCAGAACCTCGCTTAGGGGCGTATCCACATTACGTGGGTAGGATCAGATGTGAATGACGGCGCAAAGTAGATGCAGGATGTCGTTGCAGCGAGGCTTCGGGCCGTATTGGGCGCCGCACCAATTCTCCCCCGCAGTTTGGGCAAAATCCGTTAAGCCGATGAGTCACGCAATCAATGCAAAAAGTACATTCGAATGAACAGATATAAGCTTCTGTTGAGTCCGGCGGCAAATTTTGATCGCAGCATTCACAATTAGGACGAAGCTCAAGCATAGTATCCTCCAGGAGTCAGTGTGGATGTCCTATATAGCCAAATAGCCAACTTCATGCCCGGCAGCTGAAAACCGCCCTGCCGGGCCTGACGGGCGCAACGCCCTCTGTAATAAAGCAGAATAAACAGATTCAGCCCAACCCCTTCCCATAAGCTGCTGAAGGATAATAATCATGCCAGGCTGACCTGCCCGCGAATAACGTAGCGAATTAAAGCCGTTATTTTTTGGGGGTGATTTTCGTCACCGAGCCTGTTTGAGCTTTATCCCCGGTAGTACCATACATAGACACCAGATAAACGGCTCCATCAGGCCCCACGGTCAGGTGGTTTGGCGTATCATCCATCGGGATATTAGCGACCAGTTTACCGTCCTTGTCCAGAACAGCAACGGTTCCGCCTGCACGCGTGGCGGCGAAAACCTGCGACGTCACGGGATCCCAGATGACAGATACGCCCCCGGCACCAATGTAAGTATCAGCGAGAACTTTGCCGTCCGCATTCAGAACCACGACATTGTTCGTCTCCTGAGAAGCGACGTAAAGACGACCGGTCTTCGGATCACGAGCGATGTCGGTTGCGCCTTGCGCCTGAGGTACTTTCACTGTAGTACTCTTGCCCGTTTTGAGATCAATCCAGCCTACCCAGGGCGTATCGCGGCTGACGCCATAGAGTTTCCCACCGGTACTGTCGAGGGCAAGATCTGTACTGTAAAACTGGTCGCGGCCGCGGTTCGCCACGAACTCCATCTGACCGATATGTTCCAGCGTTTTGGTATCATATACCTCGATAAAACCGGTCAGCGCTGCGCTGACATAAGCCCGATTGTGGGCTTCATCAATAACCACATCACGTGGATGTGCTACCGACCCCTCAGGAAAAACTTTTACCACGGAAAGCGTTTTTGCATCATAGACGGTCACCGTCTCGGCAAGTGTGTTCGTCGTCCAGACATGATGATGGACATTATCAATACCGACGCCGAAGACACCAATTTGCTCACCCTTTTTATCTTTAGGCAGAGTAGCCTCAGCTTCGACAGCCAGCGTTCCGGCGTTCAGTCTCATCAGGCGGCTGCCATCATTCGGGCCGCGTGCCGAGGTCACGAACAGCTTCCCGTCGGCCGAAACTGCCGACTGGTAAGCCCGCTCACCAACGGGAGTTGTTTGCAGCCTGAAAGCCTCAGTGTTTTTCGGGGGAACAATTTGGGACAATTTCAACATGACCTGGGAAACGCTCGCGGGATTTTGCGTGATAACAGTGAGTGGATGAAGGCCTGTAGCCGCATAGGCCGGAACGGTTAGCGGAATAGTCAGGTTTCCCTTCTCGTCGGCGGTCAGCGGTTTCGGTGTCAGGACTTCCGCACCATTCAGCATAGTGACGGTCGTGCCCGCCTGCAGTTTCTTAATTGTTATGACCGTTTTATCTCCGGGCTTAACAGGAACGTCTCGTGACCCGGCACGGATACTGCCAGGGAAGGTAGTGGTGGCGGCTGTCCATTTGCTATCGGCGTATGCCGTTGTGGCGATTGACATCACAATAGCGGAGGCCAACAGCACTGAACGGACTGAAATTCTTCTCATCTTATCTCCATAAATTGTATTGATGCTGCATCTCAACGCAGCTACAGGTTTCCCCACGCGATGAGTCTTATCTTCCGCGATGAGGTGTATGTCTTGTTATGAGATCATTCAACATACCATAATAATGGAAATAATTATCATTACCAACTCAGACGGTGTCTCAAATGCAGGGCGTTTGATACATAGCAGGTGAACTAACTGGAGATTTCCTGGTAAGGAGGTGGCTTTGTGCCAGAAACAAACATGACTAACATCAGCGTGTGTTACCCACAGTGAACACCGAAGTGGCAGGTAGCAGAACAAATGTCAGAAGAAACAGAAAACGTCGCAGGGCTGCGGAATATAAAAACGCAAAGCGACTCATGGTTAACTCCGGGTTAACGAAAAGCGCGGCCGGGCCGCATACGACGCAGTACGCCGTCCCGTAACAGGTAATGATGGAAAAGCGCCGCTAAAGCATGCGCGAATGACGGAACCAAAACATATCCCGTTTGATCGGCTAAAGCAGTGGCTGGACGCTCATTCTGTCCAGCGTTTCTTTTGACGACTCAACTGTCTTGATTACACTGTCTGGTTAAGAAACAGCGCTGACGGTATTTTCATCCTAAATGGCGCTTCGCCTCGTGGCGCACCCGGTGCAATACGTGATGTTTGATCCCACTGTAAGCCGGGTGTTCAGCCAGGGTTTCGATATTGCGTTCGCGGCCAAAAGGCAGGATGACCTCTTCAACGATTCTTCCGGGCTTTGCCGACATAATCAGAATACGATCGGCCAGGAACAGCGCCTCTTCTACGTCGTGAGTCACAAACAGCAGCGTGGTGCCGGTGGCAAGCCAGGCATCGCGCAGGAGTTCCTGCATCATCAGACGCGTTTGCGCATCCAGCGCGCCGAACGGTTCATCGAGTAGCAACACCTCCGGCTCCGGCAGCCAGGCGCGGGCCAGCGCCACGCGCTGCTTCATCCCGCCGGAGAGTTGCCAGGGCGCATGATGTTCAAAGCCTTTCAGCCCTACTCGTGTCAGCCAGTCCAGCGCCTGGGCGTTGACCTCATCTTTGTGGTATTTCCCCAGCCGTGGGCCAAAGGTGACGTTTTCCAGAACCGACAGCCAGGGAAACAAGTTTGGCTGCTGGAAGATCATTCCCCGGTCCGGCCCTGGCAGCTTCACTGTCTTTCCGCCTGCCGCCACGCGCCCGCGATCCGGCTTGTTGAATCCGGCGACCAGATTCAGGATCGTGGACTTCCCGCAGCCGGACGGCCCCAACAGAACAACAAATTCCCCTTTCTCCAGAGACAGGCTGATATCGTCCAGCACCGTGAACGGCTGCGGTTTTGCCGCAAAAGAGAGCGATACGTTTTCCAGTGTGATGGCACTCATTACTCTTTCCCCGCCCAGGGCACAAAAAAGCGTTGCAGCCCCAGCAGCAATAAATCCAGTAAATAGCCGATACCGCCGAGCAGCAGAATCCCCAGCATCACGATATCGGTTCGCAGATACGAGCTGGCGTTAATCACCATCCAGCCGAGGCCCGAACTGGCCGCCACCATTTCCGCTGCGATGAGCGATGTCCAGCCGATCCCTATCGACAACCTGACGGTGGTAAACAGTTCCGGCAGCGCATCCGGCAACACCACGCGCAGAAAAATCTGTTTACGCGACGCGCCGAGCGTTTGCGCCACACGAATGCGCGAGCGACCAATACGATCGACCGCAGCAGATGCCCCCACGACCACGCTCAGGAAAGTGGCGATGAAGATCAGAAAGAACTTCGACGCCTCACCGATCCCCAGCCAGACGACCGCCAGCGGAATAAGCGCAATCTTGGGTAGCGGGCGCAAAAACTGCACGAACGGATTCAGTACCGCCGCCAGACCTTCCGACAACCCCATCAGCAACCCCAGGGGGATGCCGATGATAATTGCCACAGAAAAAGCGCTTAGGGCCCGGGCCAGGCTGACTGCGACATGCTCCCACAACGGCACCTGACGATAACCATCAGCCAACAACTCTTCGGTTGTCAGTCCGATATCCTGCAGCGACGGCAGCAGCAGCGGGTCCACCCACTGCCGCATCGTCGCCACTTGCCAGATACTAAAGAAAACAGCCACCGAGACGACGCTGATGGCAATGCGATAACTCAATCTCATTGCGCTGCTACCGCCGCGTCGCGGATATAGCGGGAGTTAATAGCGCTGTCCCAGTTCGCCGGAATATCACGTTTGCGGATCTCGCCAATCCCCGCCAGGAAGTTAGCGGTTTTTGTCAGCGCTTTTCCAATACCGCTATCCGTCGTATGAGTTCCATTACCCAGCCAGTCCGCCGTCCCCTGCTGCTTCAGGGTTGGATATTCCAGGCCACCCAACGTATTCGCGGCAGTCGTCACCGGCGCGCCCACCTCTTTCGCCACAATCGCCGCCGCCCGTTCCGGGTCTTTCTTAAACTCATCAACTTTTTCCTGATGAACGCGCAGGAACGCGCTGACGGTTTGCGGATACTGCTCAGCAAAGGCTTTACGCACCACATAGTTGTTGTAAATCAGGTAGCCGTCCTTTTGCAGATCTTTGGTCGCAAATACCTGATGCCCGCCTGAGGCTTCAAGCTCCTGAGCAAACGGCGCCCAGACATAGCCCGCGTCGATATCGCCGCGTTTCCAGGCGGCGACCATTTCCGCCGGACGCAGCGGCAATAAGGTTATTTTGCTGCGATCGAGATGGTTAACGCTAATGGCGGCTTCAAGCGCATATTGCGCCGTCGAGTTTGGCGGATAGGCTACGCGTTTACCTTCAATATCGTTAATACGGGTAATGCCGTCTTTACCAATTAAACGCTCGTAGCTGGCAATCACCCCGGAGACACCGACAATCTCCACCGGCAGTTTTCTGACAATGCCTGCCGTTGCCGGGCTGGAGCCGAAATTGGCAATATCAATCGCGTTACTGGCAAAATAATTTAACGCGTCCGCACCGGACGCAAATTGCACCCATTTGACCTTGCTGTGTAAAGCGTTATCCAGAGAACCATCGGCTTTTGCCAGCATCAGCACCTGAGAACCGCCGCTGTATGCCACGCGGACTTCTGCGGGTGTTTCGGCAAAGCTGGTATTGACCCACAGGCCACCCGCTGCAAGTAATACGCAGAGACTTTTTTTCATTTAATTTATCCTGTTATTAATGCCATGCTTCGCGCTGCGTTAGCCATAACCGGGCACACTGTTGCGCCAGCGCTTCTGCGGGATCAATCGACACGGCTAAATGCGGGGATGTCACCTCCGCCAGCGCAACCGGCACTTCCGTGCAGGCCAGCACCAGCCTCTCTGCGCCGCGATCGCGCAATGCCTGAGCCTGTAAACTCAGCAGCTCACCGCCGGTACGCAGTTCGCCGCGTTTTACCGCATAGCACCCCGGCACAAACCACTGCCGTAGCTCCTCTGGCGTCGGCTGCACGCTTTCAATCCCCATAGAGGCGAAAGCGTGCTGGAACCAACCGGCATCCAGCGTGCCCTGCGTAGCGATAAGCCCGACCCGGCGGGGCTTCTCTTTCCCTTCAAATACCGCCAGCGTGGCGTCCACAATATGCAGCAACGGCGCGTCGCTGTGCTGCGCCAGCGCCTCATACCAGTGGTGCGCCGTATTACAGGCGATCACAATGTGGCTGGCGCCCGCGCGGTTCAGCTGTTCCACACCGTGCAAGAGCTGCGGCAACGGCGAAGGCCCCGTTCCCGCCAGCGCCTGTTGGCGATCCGCAATTTGCGGCACATTCCACACCACATGGGGGATTTGCTGTTGATCGCTGCTGGCGGGCGTTGCGCGCAGCAATTTATGCATTAAGTCAAGCGTCGCCAGCGGCCCCATGCCGCCAAGAATCCCCAGCAGAAAAGGTGTGCTCATGATGACAAAGAATCTGCGATGGCCTGACGATAGCCAAACAGACCCGCGCTGCCTCCCGTATGGATAAACACCACATTCTCATCCTTGCGGAAATGGCCTTGTCGGATCAGATCAATCAATCCGGCCATGCCTTTACCGGAATAGACAGGGTCGAGCAGAATCCCCTCGTGCTGCGCCAGCAGTTGCAGCGCTTCAAGCATCCCCTCGGTGGGCAGACCATAGCCTTCGCCCACATAATCACTGTTGGCGACCACCGCCTCACGCGGCAATTCACCCGGCACGCCGAGCAGTTCCCGGGTCTGCTGCGCCAGACGCCAGACGTTGTGTTCCTGTTTATCGCGCGGGGCGCGTACGCTAATCCCGAGGAGAGGAATGCCGCTGTGCGTGGCGGTTAAACCCGCAATCAGGCCAGCCTGCGTGCCTGCGCTGCCGGTGGCATGGACGATATGATCGATACGCAGCCGTAACTGGCTGGACTGCCAAAGCAACTCTTCCGCGCAGGATACGTAACCCAGCGCCCCGATTGCGTTCGAACCGCCACCGGGGATGACATAAGGGGTATGGCCCTGCGCACGCAGGCTTTCCGCATGATGCTCCATTGCCTGCTGCATATCCGTACCGCCGGGCAAATGGGCAATAATTTTGCCGCCGAGCAAACCGTCCAGCAGCACATTGCCGGATTGCTGATACTCATCACCCAGCGTCGTGACGCGTTGTTCGAGAAAAATATGCGCTTCCAGACCCAGTCTGGCCGCCGCCGCGACGGTCTGACGCACATGGTTAGACTGCGTGGCGCCCTGGGTAATGATAATATCCGCCTGTTTCGCCTGGGCGTCGCCGAGCAAAAACTCAAGTTTGCGGGTTTTATTGCCGCCAGTGGCAAGGCCGGTGCAATCGTCTCGTTTTATCCAGATATTTGGCCCCCCCAGCAAGCGTGAAAGTTGTGTGAGAGGCTCCAGTGGAGTCGGGAAATGGCCAAAATGAAGCCGGGGAAAACGCGCCAGATGCATAATAACTCCTGTAAAGAATAACGACGCCGCACATTAAAATTCGGCAGCGAGAGTAAGAAAGGTTCATGGAATATAAGAATGACTATATTGATTTTCTCACTCGCGGCTTACCAAGTTTTTCAGCTATGGATATGAGGAAAAAAGATAAAACAAAAAACGATCGCTTTATTTATTCGCCAGCATTCATTAACTGACCATCATGCCGATCCGTTTAAACAAACAACCAAATATGTCTTTTGGTGCGCAGGCACGCTCAGGTATTTAATGCTTCCAGAGCGACAAACGCCTGCCAACTGACGTCATCAATCCAGATGCCCTCTTCCTGGCGCCGGGCATACGCGCGCAATTCCGGTTCTCCGGGGATCTGCACATCGCGCCCTTCCTGCCCGCTACGAACCCAGTCAACCTGCGCTAACAGCGCCTGTGAGTAACGTTCCTCCGCGCCCAGCCGCGCGGGGTCAAATAGAATCGACAGCATATTGTTGATGATTCCGGCACGCGGCGGAATCTGCTGGCTTTCGGTCTCGCCGCCGGTCAGCGCAGCGCCGAGTAAGCTACATATTAGCGACAATCCCGCGCCTTTATGGCCGCCAAAAGGCAGCAAAGCGCCGAGCGGCTCAGTCATTAATACGGCAGGGTCGGTCGTGGGTTGCCCGTTCGCATCTACCGCGCATCCTGCCGGGATGGCACGCCCTTCATTCCAGGCGATGCGCGCTTTATTGCCCGCAATGGCGCTGGTCGCGAAATCAAGGATAACCGGAGGGCGGTTCTGTAGCGGTACGCCCACGCAAAAGGGGTTTGTACCAAGCCTGGCGCGCAGCCCATCGAACGGCAACACGGCCGACGGCGCCGCCACGTTGGCAAAATGGATCGAGACCAGCCCGGCGCTCGCCACCTGCTCTGCCCATGCGCCGATCCGCCCGAGATGATGAGTATTCGACAGGCCAATAATTGCCACCCCAAACTGACGCACGCGCGCAATCCCCTCGCTCATAGCCTGTTCGCCCAACGCCTGGCCGAAGCCATGTCCCCCATCAAAAGAGACAATCGGCCCGGCATCAGACAAGGTGGTCAGCATGGCGCCAGGGTTCAAATCTCCTGCCAGAATGGCCCGAATATAGCGCGGCAACAGAGTTACGCCATGGGAGTCGTGGCCCTTTAATGAGGATTCAACCAGATTATCCGCAACCTTTTGCGCGATATCAGCGCCAGTACCAACCCGTACCAGATGATGTTGTAAAAGCGAACGTAAGTGATGATGTGAAAATAAGGGCATGATTCGACTCACACGACCATTGCCCCTGTGACGGCAATGGCTATTAAAATGGTGAGTCCGACTATAGCGAGGATGTATTTGTTACATAACCATGAATAATGACTAAGCTTTCCCACTTATTAACTAACACGCCATGAATATCGTTATCCATTTTCCTGATATTCATTGCCATTTAAATCATTTCCCTTCCCTCGCGCCTCTGCCCATGATTTTTTGCTGAGAAACACCTTTCTGGGGAACAGATATGAATAAAAGAAACAGGGTATTTGCCTGGACGCTGGCGTTTTCCGCCCTTGGCGGAGTCAGCCAGTCGGCATTTGCGGAAGGGAGCATTAGTATCGCGCAGCAGTTTGGCATCGGTTATTTAATTCTTGATGTGGTGCGAGACCAGCAGCTTATCGAAAAAGAGGGACAAAAAGAGGGGCTGAATATCAAGGTAGAGTGGCGCACGATTTCAGGCGCAACCGGGATGAATGAAGCGCTAATTTCAGGCGCTCTGGACGTTGCGTCAGCGGGCGTGCCTCCAGCGCTCACCCTATGGGATCGCACCAAAGGTAAGCAAAATGTGAAGGCAATAGCTTCTCTGGGATCGATGCCTAACTATTTATTGAGCAATAATCCGGCGGTAAAAACCATTAAAGATCTGACTGAGAAAGATCGTATTGCCGTCCCGGCGGCAGGAGTCGGTTTTCAGTCCCGGACATTACAAATCGAAACGGCGAAACTATATGGCGACAAAGACTTTAAACGCTTTGATAAAATTACCGTCAGCCTACCGCATCCGGATGCCAGCATGGCATTAATTGCCGGTAGCTCGGAAATTACCGCGCATTTTTCCAGCCCGCCGTTTCAGTATCAGGCGCTGGAGCACAACAACGTGCATAAAGTGCTCAGCTCCTATGATGTGCTGGGTGGGCAGGCAACGTTTAATGTTCTCTACACCACCCAGAAATTCCATGATGAAAATCCAAAAACTTATAAAGCGTTTTATCGCGCACTCAGTGAAGCCGCAGATATTATTAACCGTGACAAAAATGCGGCTGCCGAAACCTATATTCGCGTTGAAAAATCACGGCTTCCTTTGCCACTGGTACAAAAAATTGTTAACGACCCGGAAATCAGCTTCACCATTTCTCCTGAGCGTACTGGCGTATATGCCGAAAAACTCCATGAGCTTGGCGTACTGAAAAATAAGGCTGATTCCTGGAAAGACTATTTCTTTAAGGAAGCATGGGAAAACCCAGGCAGTTAAACCGCGATACCGGAGGTCTGATGGTCGCTCAACAAATCGACGGCCCGCTATTGCAGGTCAATAATGTCGATATTGAATATCGTACCCGCGAACGGCAAGTGCGCGCGACGCATGATGTCAGTTTTGATGTCTGGCCCGGCGACCGCTTTATTTTGCTCGGGCCGTCAGGCTGTGGAAAATCGAGCCTGTTGAAAGCCGCAGGTGGTTTTCTCGCCCCGCGCAGCGGCCACATTTCGCTTGCGGGAACGCCGATTAGCGCTCCCGGGCCAGAACGCATGATGGTATTCCAGGAGTTCGACCAACTGCCGCCCTGGAAAACGGTGCTGGAAAACGTCATGTTTCCTCTGCTGGCCAGCCGGAAAGCCAGTCGTTCACAGGCAAAAGAGACGGCGTTACATTTCCTCCATAAAGTTGGGCTGGCGGAATTTGCTGACGCCATGCCCCATATGCTCTCTGGCGGGATGAAGCAGCGTGTCGCCATCGCGCGAGCGCTGGCGATGAAGCCACGCATCCTGCTGATGGATGAGCCTTTTGCCGCCCTGGATGCGCTGACCCGACGCACAATGCAGGAGGAACTGCTTGCGCTCTGGGAAGAAGAACGCTTTACCCTGCTGTTCGTCACCCATTCGATTGAAGAGGCGCTGGTGGTGGGCAGCCGTATTCTGGTGCTTTCGCCGCACCCAGGTCGCGTCAGGGCGGAGCTTAACTGTCATCAGTTCACGCTTAATGATTTTGGCAGCGAGGCGTTTCAGCACGCCGCGCGCCATATTCACCATCTGTTATTCCCGACAATCGGGAACAGTCCGTCTCACTCATCCGGCGAGGAGCCAGAGTATGTCCCAGCCACCGTACATTCGTCCTGAATTCGAACGCGAATTACCGCCGCTACGCAATCTGTCGGTGGAAACGCCGCTGCCTTTAAGCCAACGTCTGTTGAATCAGACATGGCTGCGCAAGTGTCTGATTGTCGTCCTGGTACTGGCGCTATGGGAGATCGCCGCACGAATACAGCAAAACGATTTGATGTTGCCCGGGGTACTTCAGACGTTACAGGCATTTTGCGAAGACATGCGCAGTGGCGAACTGCCGCAAAAAATCGCCATTTCACTCAGTATTCTGCTGAAAGGGTATCTGGCAGGCAGTGCGCTGGCGCTGATTGCCAGCGCACTGGCCGTGACCACCCAGTTTGGCCGCGATCTGCTCAGCACATTAACCGCGATGCTAAATCCGCTGCCGGCAATTGCGCTGCTGCCGCTGGCTTTGCTGTGGTTTGGTCTGGGGAATGCCAGCCTGATATTTGTGCTGATACATTCAGTGATGTGGCCAATCGCGCTGAATACCTGGTCTGGCTTTAGCAGCGTACCGGAAACGCTACGCATGACGGGACGCAACTACGGCCTCAGCGGACCACGCTATGTGATCACGATTCTCATTCCGGCCTCGTTGCCCGCTATCCTGTCCGGGCTCAAGATCGGCTGGGCGTTCGCCTGGCGCACGCTGATTGCCGCCGAGCTGGTATTTGGCGCATCCAGCGGCGAAGGAGGCCTGGGCTGGTATATCTTCCAGAATCGCAATGAGCTGTTCACCGATCGGGTATTTGCAGGGCTGTTAACGGTCATCGCGATTGGCCTGCTGGTGGAAGGCATCGTATTCGCCAGTCTGGAAAAGATCACGGTCAAACGCTGGGGAATGCAGCGTTAACCCGCTGGCGTTCCGGCAGAACAGATGTTGTTCTCTAACACGTCCTGTTTACGCACTGATTCGATGCTGACCATATGCCCGATAGACGGTGGCATCGTCAACAACATCCTGTTCTGTTTCCTCATCAGTGCGATTTTTTAGGGCACACATTTTTCTCGATAAATTATTCCCCATTTGGTGTGTCGCTGACCAGTGGCAAACTTTTAAAGAATTCGGATTTATACAGCTATTGGGCGTTATTCCTGAATATATCAAAACAGATCCCAAACATGAAAGTATCAGCACTATCGGCAATCGAAATAATCAACAGAGAGCAGCGCAAATCACAACCAGCGATGCAAATAACAAACTCCAGAAAAACATCTTCCGGAGTTTATCAGCCATCAAATCCAATTCACGCTATCAACGTCGAAATCACCGCTGACCGTTTCAAGCGTTTTTTACTATCAGATATTAACTGTGTTTTTCTTAACCAGACCACGCCGAATCGACAATCCATAACCAAAGATCATAGATACAATAATCGCCAGCGGAAGAAAATCAGTCACTATTGACTGACTACCACTCAACTGATGTAAATTTTTAACAACCAGCGCAATGGTGACCAGCATAAGAATGAATGCTAACAAAGGCATCCAAAAAACTTTCCACATCGCAGCCGAATGTTGTTCCTGCCGCCGGAAGAAAAAGATTACCGCTGCCGAAACTCCCGTTTGTAGAACCAGAATAGCCAACGTTGCTAATGCTGAGCCCTGGGAGAATATTTGAGTCACCGGATCAAGTCCTGCCACTCCTGAAATGGCAAAGAAAACAATCAATAATACACTCTGTACATGGCTGGCATTATGCGGTGTGCCATGTTCGGCATGGGTTTTGCCCAGGACACTTAAAAACAAGCCATCACGACTAGAGCTATAAATATACCGTGAAATATTATTATGAAAAGCCAGGCTGGCGGCGAATAAACTGGTAATCAGTAAAAGCGACATCACATCAACCGACCACGCCCCAAGATACTCACGGGAAATATTAAAGATAAAATTACCTGGATCCTGCGCAGCAACCTTTTCAATATCCTGTAAATTATAGGATTGAACAATCGACCAACTGGTTAAAGTAAAAAATACTGTGATAATCAACAGTGCACAGATTGTCGCCCGAGGGACTGTTTTTTCAGCATCACGACATTCTTCGCCATAAATAGCCGTTGATTCGAAGCCGATAAAAGAAGCGATAGAAAAAATAAATGCAATCCCAATATTACCATTCAGGAAAACATCCGGATTAAATGACTGAAAGCTAAGTGAACCACTATGTTTTATCAGAATTGCCACATCAAGACACAGGATCACGCCAACTTCGGCGAGCATAAGAACGCCAAGGATCTTACTACCAAATTCCACACGTCGGATACCCAATACCCATCCGACAACAATGAATATAATACTCAGTATCCACCATGGGATCTCCGCGGAAAAGTGTTCACTGACAAACAAGCTGGCAAATAACCCCAACATCGCAATCACCGCAATTTGAATTGCAAAATAGGCGATAAGCGCCACCAATGAAGCGGACGCACCGGCATTTTTGCCTAACCCCATGCTTATATATGTGTAAAAAGCACCAGAATTAGTCACATAACGGCTCATTGCGATAAATCCAACCGAAAATATCATCAGAATGATGCCAGCCAGAATGTAAATTACCGGGATCCCGCCACCGTTTCCGGCAAAGATAGCCACTGGCAACCCGCCGACGACACCGGTCAGCGGTGACGCAGCCGCCACGACGAAAAAAATCAACGCGCCTAAACCAAGACTATTTTTTCTGAGACCAGAATGATTGTCCATGACTCTACCCCTATCGCCTGACTGCAGATGAATAAATATTTTTCTTTCAATCCCCACACTCCATCATTAGCCTGGCCTCCGTTCATTAGATAGAAAAAATCAGACATACAGTCAAATCAACAGCGGCTTTGTTGAATAAATCAGATTTGAGGCGAGTCTTCCTGTAACAGCTCACTGTTCAGGCAATGCGCACGCTTTCTGGCATACCCGCCTTCGTCATTTTGTTCAGTGCACGCACCAGCGCCAAAGCCTCTGCAACCTGACCGTCGTAGTCCCGTAGCGCCAGCGAACCGCCTAACAACTGCTTTACCCTGTACATTGCCGTTTCGGCTATTGAGCGACGATTATAATCTGTCGTCCATTTCCACCGGGCATTGCTCCCGCTCAGCCGTTGATTTGCCACTGCACGGTTTCGGTCCGCATATTCACCCGGCCAGTAACCCGCGCCTTTCCGGGGAGGGATAAGTGCACTGATTTTCATCCGACGCAGTTCGTCGTGGCATAACCG